>CP070679.1:0-17902 GCA_020352535.1 Candidatus Bathyarchaeota archaeon
TGAAACAGCTTCCACCTATGGAGGTGAAGAAAAGAAGTAAAGAAATAGCAGAGTTGGCTAGAGATGTTTCTCTTGAGAGAAATCGAGATTGGGTAGGTTGGGAAGGTGAAGTACTTATTGATGAAAAGGGGACAAAGTCAATGTCATGGATTGGGCGGAACTTCGCCTACAAGCCATTTGTGGTGAAAAGTAGCAAGGCTTTGCTGGGGCGTTTCGTGAATGTCCGGGCGTTAAGAGCCTTTCCTACCTATCTTGAAGCCGAAATTGCTTGATTCCCATGTCGGTCATAGATTCCTCTTCTGGTACATAATCCAGCTCAACGCCATTGTACGAGGATGTGACGCTTTCGCTTCGTCCAGCCGTGTTATCGCAGTGTTCTGCGGAGCTTTCAAGACAACATCTGGCGTCGAATAGGCTTCAGAGGAGATATTCTGTACTATGTTGACAAACCTATCTAGCTCCTTCTTCTCGAAAGACTCGGTAGGCTCAATCATCAGGGCTTCATCGACTATGAGCGGGAAATACGTTGTTGGCGAATGCATACCATAATCAAGAATACGCTTAGACACATCCAATGCGCGGATGCCAGTCTCCCTCTGAAGTCGCTTACAGCTAATGACGCACTCATGTTTCCGGGGTCTCTCTAGGGCGTATGGTAGATCTAGACCACGAATCTTCATCAGCTTCTTCATCACGTAATTAGCATTCAATACAGAGACTTCTGCAGCTGCTTCTAACCCTTCGGCGCCCAAGCTGAGAATATAGGTAAAAGCTCTCAGCAAGACGCCAGTGTTTCCATAAAAACTCCGAATCTTTCCAACGCTGTGTGGCTTGTCATAGTCTAGATGATATCGATGCCCATCAAACAGAATTCTCGGGATGGGCAAAAACCTTTCGAGGCTCTTGGAAACCCCGATTGGCCCAGATCCTGGTCCTCCACCACCATGAGGAGTTCCGAATGTCTTATGGATGTTCATGTGGACAATGTCGAATCCCATGTCGCCAGGTCTGGCTTTCCCAAGAATTGCGTTGAGGTTTGCTCCATCGTAGTAGAGCAGTCCCCCTGCCTTGTGCACTATCTCCGAAATCCTCTCAATATTCTTCTCGAAGATTCCCAGCGTGTTAGGGTTAGTCAACATCAATCCTGCGGTCCGTTCCGAAACAGCCGATTCCAACGCATCCAGATCGACACAGCCCTCCTCATCAGAAGGAACGACTAGAACTTTGAATCCACCCATCGCCCCGCTCGCGGGATTAGTGCCATGGGCTGAGTCGGGCACTATGAGTTCTGTTCGCTTCTCCAACTCATCGTTTGATTTATGAAAGGCCCGCATGATTAAAGTCCCGAGGAATTCCCCATGAGCTCCTGCTGCTGGCTGCAAGCTCACCTCAAATGTCCCCGTAATCTCAGCAAGCCAGTTGGCAAGCAGGTACAAGATTTCAAGCGTACCCTGAACTGTTCGTTCATCTTGATAGGGATGGGTCATCGTGATATGAGGGGATTTTGCTATGACTTCATCAACCTTTGGATTGTACTTCATAGTGCAGCTTCCCAAAGGGTAAAAGCCAGAATCAACTCCGTAATTCATCTCAGATAAGCGGATGTAGTGTCTTACAACCTCAGCCTCCGAGAGTTCTGGTAGTTGTGGCGGCGTTCTTCGTTGCAGCTCTTGAGGTAGAAGGGTCTTTAAACCTCCAACTGCTTCGAGGATCTCCTTCTCAACTTTGGGAACTACGTAGCCTCTTCTTCCTGGCCAACCCAGCTCGAAGATTAATCGTTCATTCCATCGAGCCTGTCTGAACATCTATGATTTCCCTCCGAGAATCATCTTCAAAGTTTGACCGAGGCGATCGATATCCTCCTTCGAGTGTATCTCGGTGGTGCAGTACAGGGCAGTTTCACCAAATTCTGGAAAGTCCTGGCAGAGGCTTTTGCCACCGTGAATTTGATGCTGGAGGAGGCTTTCATGCACGTCGTGCACGGTCTTTCCTGCTTGGTCGAAGTTCACAGTGAATTCTTTAAAGTGTGGCGATGTGAACAAGGGTATATTGACTCCATCTACCTCCGCTATCCTATTCATTGCGTAGCGTGTCTTGCACATGATGGTCTCACCCAGCTCTCGCAACCCAGTGGGTCCCAGAAGGGCAAGGTACACTGCAGCAGCGACTGCGCATAGAGACTCATTAGAGCAAATGTTGGATGTGGCCCTCTCTCTTCTGATATGTTGCTCTCTAGTCTGTAGAGCCATGCAGAATCCCCTCTGCTTTCCGTCAACAGTGCGTGTCATACCAATGGTGCGACCTGGCATCTGCCTAATCAGCTGCATGTCATCCCGACATGCAAATATCCCAAGCATTGGTCCACCATAGTTCATTGGGTTCCCGAGGGCCTGTCCTTCACCAACCACGATATCCGCGTCGTATTCCCCTGGGGGTCTCAAGACTCCAAGGGAAAGTGGGTCAACTCCCACGATGAACAAAGCCCCGTGGTCATGCGCAATCTCGGCAATTTTGTCAACATGTGTCTCGATAAGACCTAGGAAGGTTGGATTCTCGATATACACAGCAGCTGTCCTCTCCGTGATATTCGCCCTCAGCTCCTCAATGTCAAGCAATCCAGTTTCTGCTTCATAGCCAATAGGATTGACGACGATGCCGGCAGGCTTGGTATAGGCTGCCAACGTCATCATTCTTTCAGGATGGATAATTCTAGGCACTAAAGCTTCAGCTCGATGGGTCAAACGAGTAGCCATTCGTACCGCTTCTCCAAGTGCAGACGCCCAATCATACATGGAGCAGTTTGCCACCTCTGTTGCGGTGATCGCACAAATCATGCTTTGATACTCAAACAGCGCCTGCAACATCCCTTGAGAGACCTCTGGTTGATATGGCGTATAGGACGAGAAGAGCTCGGTCCGCTGGACAATGGCTTCAACAGCAGCAGGTACATAATGCGGTGAGCAGCCAGCGCCAAGGAAGATAGGCATGTCTTGGATAGTTCTATTTTTAGCCAAGGTCTTTTCAACTAGTCGTCTGATCTCCTGCTCTGATTTGCCGCGTGGGAGCGCTAGTCTTCTCTGCAGCCAATATTTCCGTGGTACATCAGAATAGAGATCCTCGATTCTGCTGACTCCCACTTCTCGTATCATCGCGTCCTTGATTTCTTGAACCGAGTTTGGGATGTATGGGTGGACAGAGGCTTTACTCACACCTTCTCACCACTAAGCGTTAGAACTATCTTCTAGGTCGTTTTCTTTAAGCTTTGTCAAGGGTCACTCCGTCGAAGGCTTCGTATTCTAGGAGGCTACAGCGTCAGCATCCTGTCAGAGGCTCAATATTCTCGGAAAGCGGCGTCGACATCCCTGATTGAGCTGCCAGTCCTGTTAGTTCTTCAAGTGGTAGACAATAGAAACTCCTAAAAGGGATTAATCGATTGTCAACCTGAGAAGCCCGTGAGGAAACCAAGCCAATGAAGACAGATTATGAGGAGATGCTGAAACGAGCGCGATCCCAGCTTCCTTCAGGATCGTTGAAACACAAGCGATTTGAGATTCCCAGGCCTCGTTGCCATGTGGTGGGTATGCGCACGGTTTTCCGTAACTATAAAGAAACATGCGATGTCCTCAACAGAGACGCTCATCACTTGCTAAAGTTCCTCTCGAGAGAGATGGCTACTGCTGGAACCACGGATAAGTCGCGTGTGGTCTTTCAAGGAAAGTTCTCCTATGATACGTTTGAGCGACTTCTCAAAAGGTACGTTGACGAGTTTGTTACCTGTCCTGTCTGCAAAAGCCCCGACACAAAAATCGTCAGAGAGAAACGCCTATGCTTCTTGATATGTGAGGCTTGTGGCGCAAGATCATCAGCAAGGTCAGTGTAAGGGCTTAGATTGGAAGTCTACGTAAATCTGCAGCGACGTGGTCGATATACGCTCTTGGCCACATGTGATGTCAATTTACTAGGAAAGACATTTAGGGATGAGAGGTTGGTCTTCGAGATTCGAAAGGAGTTCTACATGGGATCACGGATGAGCGTTGACGAGGCAATTATGCTTATGAAGCAGTCCGCCATTGTGAACATGGTGGGACGAAACATAGTCGCGAAAGCACTTGAAAACGGTTTGATTCATCCAGATGCGATTCTGGAGATATCGGGTATTCCACACGCACAGATTGTTAGGTTATAGAAGCCATGTTGAGACAGTTCCTGGCTACTGGCGTATCGTGGGCTGAAGAGGCTGGAGGAATGCCCAAGTATCTGCTCGATGAGGAAGGCTAGTGTCGTTTCGGAGAAAAGTAGACAAGAAGCTTCTCCGTAAGGAGAAGTTGTATGAGACTAAGCGGCTGATGAAAGAGAAGCGGAGTGAAGAACTCGAAGTTCTTGAAGAGGTTCTTGACCGCTCCACGTTGATGACCATCTATGGCTTCCTGAACAAGGGCATAATCGATGAGATTCATGGTGTTGTGAAGGCTGGAAAAGAAGCTCGGATTTATTGGGGAAGAGATCCTGATAAGGCAGAGTTGGCAGTCAAGATTTACCTAACGATTTCCTCAGAGTTCCGAAAAGGTATGCTCCCCTATATTGAAGGTGACCCGCGATTCACTCATGTTCGGAGAGACTCTAGGTCCCTCGTCTACGCATGGGCTCGCAAGGAGTTTAAAAATCTGCATAGCGCGTATGCGGCTGGAGTCAGAGTTCCCAGGCCTATTGCTGTAAGCAAGAACGTACTTGTCATGGAGTTCATAGGGCAGAACGGAGTCAGTGCACCTATACTGAAAGAAGCCGTGCTGTCAAATCCTACTAGAATCTACCGTCAAATTCTGGTTTTCGTGAAGAAGTTGTATCGCGAAGCTGAGTTGGTACATGCTGACTTAAGCGAGTATAATATCATGATGTGGAGGACCAAGCCAGTTCTCTTCGACGTTTCACAGGCTGTATCCACCAAGCATCCCATGGCTGACCAATTTCTACGGAGAGACCTAGAAAACCTTCATCGCTACTTTGAAAGGTTAAATACGTCTGAAGAGAGACTGCTAGCTGCAGGGTCTGTGGACGCCATGTACAGGAGGATTGTGAGTGGCTAGTGCAAGCGTTTACGTCCGAATCCCTCGGGAGCGCATTGGCGCACTTCTCGGACCCGATGGCTCTGTGAAAGCCTTCATCGAGAAGAAGCTTTCAGCCACTCTTGCTGTCGATAGCCAGACAGGTGATGTCAAGATTGCATTGTCATCAGCTGCTCAGGATCCTTCCCTTCTCTTCCGAGCCAAAGAGGTAATCACCGCAATTGGTAGAGGCTTTTCCCCAGACCACGCGTCCAGGCTAATCTGGGATGACGAAGCCACCTTAACAGTGATTGACCTGCGAGAGATTATTGGCAAGTCCCTGTCAGATATGAAACGACTGAAGGGACGGGTCATTGGAAAAGAGGGGAAGACCCGAAGAATTCTTGAGGAGCTGACTGAGGCTGGAATCTCGGTGTTTGGACACACCGTCTCCATTATTGGGGACATTGAGCAGACGGAGATTGCGAAGGAGGCAATCCTGATGTTCCTAAGGGGAAGCCAACATCGGACGGTCTACCGATTCCTACATCGGAAAAGGCGTGGCCTAAAAAAGAGGAAACTGGAGCTCTGGGAGCCTTCCCGCGACAAGCTCGGAGATGAGCATGCGTGACCTCGACCCACACTTGATATGCAATTTATTATCATTCAAAACTTCTAGCCTAGTTTAAACGTGTATATGATACATTTCTAGATATATTTTAAAGATAGTGCTCAATAATCTGTAACTTGCATTTTTTTTATTCGGTTAAATTAAAAAGCAAGAGCCCATATCTGAAGAGCACAAAGCGCAAACAGCCGACGCTTAAGCGAGAGGAGACCAATTAAGTGGCTCAATCCTTTGAGGAAATCAGTGCTGCGGATTTCTTTTACCGAAACCGAGACATTGCAGGCTTCACTAATCCTGCTAGAGCAATCTTTTCCTCCTTAAGGGAACTCGTGGAAAATGCCCTCGATGCTTCTGACCTATCCAACATACCTCCAGACATCTACGTTCGACTCTCTCAAGAAGACGGAGCGGAGACTGAGGAGGTTGCGGTTTATAAGATGCGGGTGGAAGACAACGGCTCTGGCATTCCACCGCGGCACATACCTTCAGCATTCGGTCAAGTCCTGTACGGGTCAAAATACAAGTTGAAGCAAACAAGGGGTACGTTTGGTCTTGGAGGAAAAATGGCGGTTCTCTATGGCCAAATTACAACTCACAAACCAGTTTTTATTGCCTCCAGCACAGGTACGCCTAGAATCCACGGGTATAAACTTATGATAGACATACAAAGAAATCGACCGCTAATCATGGAACGGAAAGACTATCTGAATCGAGAGAGGTGGCATGGTACAATCGTCGAATTCTGCCTAGAAGGCGATTATTACAGGGCTAAGTCAAAGATTCTCGAGTATCTAAAGCAGACTGCATTGGTTACGCCATATGCGAACATAATCTTCACTGACCCAAAAGGCATGTTTTACCGATTTACCCGGGGCACTGCTGAGATGCCGCCACCACCGAAGGAAACATTACCTCATCCATACGGAGTTGATGTTGAGAACATTCAAAGGCTCATACGAGTTACTCCTTGCCGGAACATCTTGGAGTTCATGAAAACCCATTTTCATAGGGTAGGAGAGAACATTGCCCGTCGTTTTTTGGAGTTCTCGGGAATAAGGGAGAAAAGAAACCCTAAGAAGATGAAGCCTCAAGAGGTAGTGAAGCTCGTACAGATGATGAAGAGATTCAATGGGTTCCTCCCACCGGATGCAAGCTGCTTGTCCCCGTTGGGGGAGGAGCTGTTGAAAACAGGTATCCTGAAGGAGCTGAAGCCAGCATTTGCTGCAGTACGCCAACGCAGACCCGCAACATATTCGGGGCATCCATTTGTTGTAGAAACTGCAATTGCTTATGGCGGAAACATACCGAAGAGGAACGACATTCAGGTTTATCGGTTCGCCAACAGGATTCCCCTATTGTATGATGAGGCCAGCGATGTTTCAGTGAGTGTCATCCGATCTATCAACTGGCGAAGGTACAAGGTTTCTCCTGAAACCCCTATCATTATTCTGACCCATGTATGCAGTACAAAAGTTCCATACAAAACTGTTGGTAAGGAGTTCATCGCGGATAGACCAGAGGTTAAGAA
Source organism: Candidatus Bathyarchaeota archaeon (assembly GCA_020352535.1). Lineage (GTDB taxonomy): Archaea > Thermoproteota > Bathyarchaeia > Bathyarchaeales > Bathyarchaeaceae > SOJZ01. Next base: position 7,199 of record CP070679.1, read on the forward strand.
GGAGATTCTGAACGGCATCCGTGAGGTTGCACGCCAACTCCAGCGTTTTCTGACAAAGCGAGAATACGCCGAAAGCCAGAGAAAAAGGCTGGGAATCTATGACATCTATGGGCCTATTATATCGCGTTCTGTAGGTGGGATAGTTGGTCTACCCCAAGACGAGATTCAAAACCTTATTGACATTACATTGAAGAGGCAGTGAAATGAGCGAACAAAGCGAATTGGCAAGAAATCAAACAGCAAGTATTATACGAACCAAGATAGGCGAACCAATTCTGCGCCAACTACAGAAAGGACAAGTCCCAGAGCTTGAAATCCTATCCAGATCTATGGAGAATGTTGATTTCGATGAAAACGCTAAACTCCTGAAACTAGGCAGTAAAAAGACAACGCGAAGAATGAGCAAGCTTTCAGAGATTCGCCCATTCATGCAGACAGTACTAATTGCTAACAGCATCATCGAGGCTAAGAGAGAAGGCCAAGTCGTAACCTTAAGGGATGTTTACTACGCGAACGTTTCTCCAATGACTGGATCTTCGCAAAAGACTCTGAAGTCTCAAGAAGAGTCTAACGTAATAATCCAGGATCTCGAAGTTATGACAGGATTGCTGCGAGAGCAAATGGGCATCATAGCTGATGCAAAAGGAAGCCTAGTGGGTCCTTTGACAATCAAATCCCGAGGGGATGTGATACCCTGCTCAAAGCAAGGTGATGGAGCTTGGTCAATCCCAAGCATGGTTGATGACGTAGAATTTCTGGACACCAGTGCAAAATTTGTATTGGTCATTGAGAAAGGAACTGCTTTCCAGAGACTCAATTATGGGCGGTGGTGGAAGAAACACAACGCGATAATGGTTGAAGGTGGAGGCCAACCTGATCGAGGAACAAGACGGATGGTTAAAAGGCTCAATGAGGAATTGGGCCTACCCGTGTTCGTATGCTGCGATGCAGACCCATATGGGTGGCACATATATTCTGTCTACAGGTTTGGCAGTATGAGCCTGGCCTATACATTCGAGATGCTGGCATGCCCCAAAGCAAGGTTCATCGGAATCAGTGCAAGCGACATCTACAAATATCGAATCCCAAAAGAGGGATTGCTAAAGGCCGAGAAAGCCGACTTAAAAAGAGCAGAGGATATGCTGAAATACCCTTGGTTCAAGGATGAATTCTGGCAAAAAGAGTTGAAACTCTTCTTAAGAAGGCAGCAGAAATCAGAAATCGAAGCGCTGAGTCGCCACTCGTATAAATTCCTAGCTGAGACGTATCTTCCCGACAAACTGAGAGAACACGGTGTGTTGTAGCATAGCGATAGTTCTTGACTAAATCAGTTGGCTATCCATGTCTAAGCTTGTCCCCGGCATATACATGTGCATACGACTTGACCTACATCGGTGATGAGTACCTACCTGCAAAGCTGAAGGCGACTCCATGACTTCATCACAGGTTACTGTGGCATCGAAAATTAAATAAAGCTGAAGCTTCGCTTCACCAACCTGAAGTAAGCCAACAGCCCGAGGGGTCGAAGATGAGCGAGGAGATCGGTACTGGATTAGCAATTGCTGAGAAACTGTCAGGATTGATTGTCCTCCTGATTGGTGCAGTGACCCTCTACTTCACCGCCATTGGTCTACCATCCGGATACATCGAATCCTTCTCAGGAGTCTTTCTAGCTGCTGGATTTGTGCTTGTAGCGGTCGGCGTTGCCCTCCTTCTGGCAAGGGCAGAATAAGGAATCGTTCTGGCGCCGCCGGACGGACTCGGACCGTCGACCAACTGGTTAACAGCTTCAACCTCTAGCAGGGACATCTACTAAAGTCAGTTGCTCTACCTAACTGAGCTTTCGTCCACGCTCACGCTGCGTGTACGGCGGCATGACAGCGGCGCCGTCTAACCAGAGACTTTGCAGCGATATTTAAAGTTTGGTTGTGGAGCGACACCATCGATTTCTCCTTCTATAGCCCATACTATACTGATGGGATCTCTCCGACTAGTCACCGACCATAGGGAAATCGGAAAACCTTTTGACCTTAGAGACCCACTCTGACTTAGGAAGGACAAGTTTGAGCTGGGGCATCCGAAACCGGTTAGCAAGGTTGATACAAAAAGATGGTCATTGCCTGTTCCTGCCAATCGATCATGGGTACTTCCAAGGTCCAACCACGAAGTTGGAGAAGCCAGGGGAAACCATCAAACCACTTCTTCCCTACTGCGATGCGATTTTCGTTACACGGGGGGTACTCCGTTCCTGCATAGACGCAGACAATAAACTCCCAATCATTCTACGGGTTTCAGGAGGCACAAGCATGGTCGGAGACGACTTAGCCCATGAAGGAATAACCACATCGATGAGGGAAGCCATTCGCCTCAACGCATCAGCCGTAGGCCTCTCCATCTTTGTTGGAAGCAAGTATGAACATGAAACTCTACTGAATCTCGCCCAGCTTGTGGATGAGGCTGAAGAATACGGAATCCCTGTCATGGCTGTCACTGCAGTAGGCAAGGAGTTGGAGAAGAGGGATGCTCGCTATCTTTCCCTGTCCTGCCGAATCGCGGCAGAGCTGGGGGCAAGGGTCGTGAAGACCTATTGGTGCGAAAACTTCGACAAGGTTGTGGATGGCTGTCCTGTTCCCGTAGTAATGGCTGGGGGACCGAGAGTGGATACGGAACGGGAGGTCTTCGAGTTTGTCGCTGATGGTATGCAGAAAGGCGCCATAGGCGTAAACCTGGGAAGGAACATCTGGAAGAATGCTTACCCAGTTGCCATGATTAAATCCATTCGAGCCATAGTACATGGAAAGGCTACCGCAGAAGAAGCAACCACGCTCTTCGAGGATCTAAAGCACAAAGTGATGAGGTAGCTGCAGATACCATGCGAGCAGCGATATACCGTAACAACAAGGACATTCGCATCAAGACGCTTCAAACACCGAGGATTAATCCCAACGAACTTCTGGTAAAAGTCATGGCCTGTGGCATCTGTGGTAGCGATGTAATGGAATGGTATCGCATCAAGACCGCGCCAAGGGTGCTTGGTCATGAACTTACAGGAACCATAGAAGAGGCTGGAGCGAACATTCGAGGCTTTGCCCGTGGAGACCGAATTATGGTATCTCATCATGTCCCCTGCAATGCATGCCATCATTGCCATGATGACCAGCAAACCGTATGCGAAACCCTCCACACCACGAATCTCGATCCGGGTGGATTCTCCGAGTTTACACGCGTACCAGCCCTAAACGTTGAGCACGGAACATTTCGGTTGCCAGATGAGATTTCCTTCGATGAGGGCACCCTAATCGAGCCCCTCGGCTGCGTTATACGCGGGCAGAGGCGAGCAGGCATACGATCACATCATACTTTGCTGGTGATCGGCAGCGGCGTTTCAGGCCTACTTCACATTCAGCTAGCCTGCGCAAAAGGAGTTACACGAGTGATTGCGACGGATATCAGCGAATATCGTTTAGACGCAGCACGAAAACTGGGTGCAAGCATTGCGATACATGCCGAGAATGATGTACCAGCCCGCGTGAAAGCAGCGAATGATGGCAGGCTTGCAGATCGAATTGTCGTCTGCACAGGATCGCGATCCGCTCTCCAACAAGCCCTGCAATGTATCGACGCTGGAGGTACAATTCTATTCTTTGCTCCCACAACACCAGGGGTGAACCTCTCCCTCCCTTTCAACGAGTTTTGGGAAAAGCAGATGACTCTGACCACGACCTATGCAGCCGCTCCTGAAGACCTCAAAGAGGCTATTAGACTAATACAATCCCATACGCTCGATGTCCACGCCATGATAACCCATCGATTAAGTCTAGCTGAGATTGAAAGAGGCTTCCGATTAGTTGCAGATGCCGATAAATCACTAAAAGTGGTAATCAAGCCCCACCACGACAGAGTCCACTAGCATCAGAAGGCTATCTTATATTATCCTCTGCGATTCTATAATACACGAGGAGGCTGTCGTATACAGCGAAGGATAGTATACCCATTCTCAGCCATCGTCTCCCTCGAGAAGCTGAAGCTAGCAATAATCATCAACGCCATCAACCCGAAAATCGGTGGCGTCCTCATCCGAGGCCCCAAAGGATCCGGAAAGACGACGGTTGTTCGAGGATTGACCAACGTTCTACCTAAGATAAATGTAGTGAAAGACTGCCCCTTCAACTGCAACCCACGAGATCCCTCCAACATGTGTCCCAAGTGCCTCAAACGCTACCGCACGAGGCATGGATTACCCGAGCAGGAGAAAGACATGGCAGTCATCAATCTTCCACTCGGCGCAACCGAAGACCGAGTTGTAGGCAGCCTCGATGTTGAAAAGGCAATCAGACTTGGGGTAGAAGCCCTCGAACCTGGTGTGCTGGCAGATGCGAACCAAAACATCCTATATGTTGATGAAGTAAACCTGCTGCCAGATCATATTGCTGATGACTTGCTGGATGCTGCAGCAACAGGTTGGAACGTTGTTGAACGCGAAGGCATTTCAGTCAGCCATCCATCCCGCTTTATATTCATAGGCACAATGAACCCTGAGGAAGGTGAGCTTAGGCCACAGCTCCTCGACCGTTTCCCACTTTCAATCGGCGTCGAAAAAATCGCCTCAGTCCAGGATCGAATGGAAATCGTGCGACGGAACATTGAGTTCGAGGAAGACCCTGAAAGGTTCAGAGAGAAACACAATGCTGGCCAAGAAGAGCTGAGAACCAGAATAGCTCATGCAAGACATATTCTCCCAAGCGTCGAGACCCCAGACGCCCTTCTTGAAGCGATATGCCAAACCTGTTTGGACCTGAAAGTGGATGGCATGCGACCTGACATCGTGATTAACAAGGCGGCTCGAACACTCGCAGCCTTTGAAAGCAGGTTGAAGGCTACAAAGGACGATGTCCTCGTAGCTGCTGAGTTAGCCTTAGGTCACAGAACACGAGAAAGCGGGTTCCTCGAAGCCCCTACTCCAGAGGAAATCTCCAAGGTCTTCATGGCGAAGGTCAAAGAGGTTCGATATCTTGAGGAAACAGAGTCATCCAAAACCGATGACCCACAAAGCCAAAGAAAACCTAAAGGGCGAACTATGATATGGGCGAAGCAAGATGCTAGCGACCAGGATGAAGAAGCTGTCAAGAAGAAGCGCAGTAAGCTTCGTGCCCGAATGTTCGCGTTCCTTAGCAGACTCAGCCCAGTTTTCGGCTTTGGCAGGAGACTGAAAAAGGCCCCAAAGGACGCGCCTGTTACAGATGGTGTTACCAAAGGGTCCAAGAAATTACGTGGCAAAACGTACAAGGAACCCGTTCCAGGAAAAGGCGAGATTAAAGCTCTTCCTACGGTCAGCTCCGCGTTACGACCGCCAGAGCTAGCTGAGGGGATCTCCCTGCTTGATCGGGTGAAAGGAGCTGCACTCGCGCCTTTCAAACTCCTCTTTAGGATGAAGAAGACCGCGAAACATGTGAGTAGCTCAGCAGGCAAGAGAGCTACGACTGTGACTACACTGCATCGCGGCCGGTCGTTTGGGTGGCGACTCCCCCATGGTCCCCCGCGGGATGTGCATCTACCTGCCACAATCCGGGCAGCTGCCAAGAAGCAAGGCAAAAGACCTCGACCACTCAAGACGGCCCTTCAAATCTGCATGGAGGATGTCCGCGAGAAGGTGCGGCTCTATAAGGCGCCTATGACCATCGTGTTCATTATTGACTTGAGTGGATCCATGCTGTTCAGCATCGACGAAGTGAAAGAAGCCATCCTAAAACTCCACAAAGACGCATATCGATACAGAGACAAAGTAGGGGTTGTAGCCCTCAAAGAGACCGGAGCAATCGTCGCTCAGCATCCGATAACCAACCTGCGGGTTGTCGCTAACAAGCTGTTGGGATTAAGGATCAGCGGCTTCACTCCACTGGCAGCAGGAATGCTGAAAGCCTGGGAGGTTTTGAAAGAAGCCAAACGGCGAGATCGATCAACAACCCCCGTCATGGTCATCATAACTGATGGTAGCGCCAACGTTCCACTCCATAAGAGCCTAGAAACCAATGAAGCTAGAACCTTCGATGCCATAGGCATCGCAGTTAGAGAATACGAGGATTTGGCGGTGCGGGATGTTATGGCCGTCTCAAGGATGATTAGCAAGGAAGGCATCTACACCGTTGTGGTGAATACGAATCCCCACTTCTACGGGAGAGAAACATACGGATTCACAGTCACACAGAGAATTGCGTCAATAACAAATGGTAGTCATCACGAAGTAGGCAGACTCACTCATGGAAAGGAACTCGTCGAAAACATCTTTGGGCGGCTAGCAGAGGACCAGCGGCAGATCGCGCAGGACGCATCCTTCTCCATGCGCCCTTCGTAGACGCCCATCTTGAGGATAATCAGAAGCTTTCACTAACATCAGCGTATCCCCGCAGATAACGGATGAAGTCTAATCTGAACGCCTGAGAAATCATCGAACATTCAGCCAATATGCCGCTCGAATAGCTGCATAAGAAACTATTAAAGGGCTACATGGTCAAAGGGGTTAGGCGATTCGAATGATGAACAACGGAAGTTACCTGTTTACATCAGAGTCTGTCGCAGAAGGACACCCAGATAAAGTAGCAGATCAGATATCCGATGCAGTCCTCGACGCGATTCTGGCTAAAGACCCTAAGGCTAGGGTGGACTGCGAAACCTTGGTGATGCAGGGAAACGTGGTTGTTACGGGTCAGATTACCACCTCCTGCTATGTAAACATCCCTTGGATTGTCCGAAGAACGCTGAAGGAGATCGGGTTGAATGACGCCAAAGATGGGATGGATTGGGAAACATGCGGCGTACTGACATCGATAACAGAGCAGTCACCAGACATCGCTATGGGTGTCAATGCAACCGAAACCCATGAGCAAGGCGCAGGGGATCAAGGAATGATGTTCGGCTACGCATCAAACGAGACAGAGGAGCTAATGCCACTGCCAATAATGCTTGCCCATCACTTGGTAAGGCGACTTTCGGAGTGTAGAAAGAAGAAGATTCTTCAATACCTACGGCCTGATGGCAAGTCGCAAGTGACGATTGAATACTTCAAGGGGAAACCCAAAAGAGTTGCCGCGGTTGTTATTGCTGCCCAACATGTAGAGTCGGTCGATCGGAGCAGGATGAAAGCGGACATTATCAATCAGGTCATAAAAAAGGTCATACCCCGGGAGATGCTTGACAGCGAAACAAAGTACTATATCAATGAAACAGGAAGGTTCGTGATTGGCGGCACCTTAGCAGATTCCGGCCTAACCGGGAGGAAGATAATCGTGGATACCTATGGCGGCGTGGGCAGCCATGGCGGTGGATGCTTCTCAGGAAAGGATCCATCAAAGGTTGACCGATCAGGCTGCTACATGGCTAGATACATCGCAAAGAACGTTGTGGCTGCAGGCCTAGCAGAGATGTGTGAGGTTCAAATCTCTTATGCAATCGGCGTTGCCCAACCCGTCTCAGTAATGATTAACACCTTTGGCACTGGGAAAATCCCAGATGAACACATACTGACGTTGGTCAAGAAACACTTCGATATGCGACCTGAAGCAATCATCCAACACTTGAATCTGCTTCGACCCATCTATCGGAAAGCCGCAGTTTTTGGGCAGTTCGGACGTAACGACCCAGACTTTACCTGGGAGAGAACCGACAAAGCAGCCCTTCTCAAAAAAGACGCTGAGGTCCTTGTGTGAGAAAACATCCCAACCTCTCCTCGATGATCCGGCACACGCCTAGGATGGTTAGTCGAAACCCCCTGTCAGAGGCGAGACATCAGTACAATGACTTTCTTTCTAGCCTATACTCTGACCAGCAGGTAGCAGCTGCCAGCCACAGCGCTGTTAAGACAGCTTTCCCCAAGCAGGAATTGCGAAGATGAACTGCCATCATTGCCAAGGCGAAGTCGTTCTCCCCTTCAGATGCCCTTACTGCCATCAACAGTTCTGCAGCGAACATCGTCTACCCGAGAATCACTCATGTCCAGAATACTGGCGGGTGATGACCAAACGCGAGGAAGCTACGCCGGTAACTGTTGAAACGCCTACAACAACACAGTACGAGTTCACAACGAGATATACCCAGTCTTCCCCTTCATCTCGGGCTTTCCAGTTCAGTCTGCGCGAGCTCAAACATCTAGCCATCGGGTCGCTGCTGGTTACGGGAGTTGGATTATCTATGCGTTTAATGGGTTTCATCAGGGGAGAAACGCTGGTAGGTCTTGCGTTGGTACTGACCCTGTCTTTCATTTTGCACGAGCTTGCTCACAAGCTAACCGCTCAACGGTATGGGCTTTGGGCAGAGTTTCGGCTGACTCCATCAGGAGCCCTCATCACACTCCTGTCAATGGTTCTCCCTTCATTCAAGATTATATCACCCGGTGCTGTGATGATTATGGGTCACGCAACCAGAGACGTAGTCGGAAAGACGGCTCTCTCAGGATCGCTGGTCAACATCGTGCTCTCCATCTTCTTCATAGGCGCTGCTTCAACTACCTCCCCCCTACCAACCGGCCTCGTATCCGTTGCAGTGTTTGGCGCATGGATAAACGCCTTCATCTCGACCTTCAATCTGATTCCGCTGGGCATGCTGGATGGGCTGAAGGTTCTATCGTGGAACAAAGCTGTGTGGTTAGGAGCCTTCATGATGTCATTCTTGCTAGCAGCCTGGATTTACATTTCCTGGCTAGGATAAACTGAATAGTAAATACTGGTCTGACCACGCGAGGAGCAAGCTGGTCAGCGCTCAGGCTCAACCAAAGGCTCTTCTGAGCAAGCCGGCTATCCGCTCAAGTTCCTTTCTATCCGGTGGTCGGATTGAGCCTTTACGGAACTTGAAGCCTGACCCATCCATCCGAATCCGTGGAATAACGTGAAGATGGATGTGCGGGATTTCCTGTCCTGCAGAACCCCCATCCGCTAAGAGGAGGTTAACGCCATCACACTTCAACCCGGATCTTCGCAGCGCGTTCGTCATCCTGGTTGCTGTTTTGAATACATGCGAGCCTACCTCTTCATCGAGCTCTGATATTGACTCGATGTGTCTCTTAGGCGCGATGAAGAGATGACCTGGATTGATGGGCTGAATATCCATCACAGCCACTACAACATCATCTTCATAGACCTTCGTCACTTCGATTTCTTCGCTAATCAACTTGCATATGATGCAGCCCACTTCGTCCTCATCCTCTCTCAGTAAATCAGCCCAACCGATACTAAAGGCTTAGGCGTGGAACCTGCTAAAACCGCAATAACCTGCCTATCTAAGCGTACAGGTAAACACTGAACTCCATTTCAAGAAGATGAGCTACCTCTCGGATCGGCATCCTACATCAGTTCGATGCTCACGAACACTTCTTCGGGAACACGAATCCTCATTATTCGACGCATGACGCGTTCCTCAGCGTCAACATCGATGAGGCGTTTGTGGATACGCATTTCCCATCTATCCCAGGTGGCAGTTCCCTGTCCACAAGGCGTCTTTCGCACCGGAACTCGAAGCCGTTTTGTCGGTAGTGGGAAGGGGCCTTTCATCTTGACACCGGTCTTCTCAGCAATGGCTTTCAACTCTCCACAGACTCCCTCCAACTTCTTATAGTCAGTACTCGAGAGTCGGATACGCGCCTTTCTCACCATCGCCAATATCGCCTCCAAATGCTATCTGTAATCTGTTGATTCGGACTTCGTGGTTTCTACTAGACTAAAATGGATAGATAAAAACTTTATTGAATCCTCAATCCTCAGGATCCCATGATGCAAACCGACCTTGACGCTTAAAGCCTACAGGCTGAAGGGGAATACCTAGGGTTTAGCGGAGTCGTTGCCGACTCAGAGTCTTTGTTTGCCACGAAAACCGCCTAATCTTCGCCGAGGCTCCATAACCACAAGCAGCACATTGCCTATTTCTTACATGATACGCGCGTCGACCACAACGTCTACAGCGGATGTGAAGTGTCTTTCTGCCACGCTTCCCAAACGATGGGGTGCCCTTGCTCGTTCCCAAAACCCTCACCTAGGCGGTGGTGAGACGATAACGACGTTATCTCCGCGGACGACGATTGTGCCCAGACTCCTGACATCAGCTTTGTCTGTGTTGTCTTCTGTCTCCTCAAGCACCAGATTCAAATGCTGGTCAAACCCTTTCAGTCTTCCCCGTAGGCTCTTTCCGCCTTTCAATCGCACCAGAACAGTCTTTCCAAGGCTTTCCTCCAGGACTCTGCTCGTCATTTCGCTCATGAGTGTCATCTCGCACTGTGCACTTGGGCGCGTGTCTTTTATAGGTTCTGAACGTGAATGATTTAAATGTATCCCTATGAATCGCAATGGCTGAGAATGTCGTGATTCACATGTTGTCCATCCTCAGCCGCAATCTTAAGCTACATCAAAATCGTCGTTTAGACGGCAACATGAGCTTCCCCCTTGGAAAACTCTTACAAGCAAGCATAACAGAGAGCACGATATCTTGACCTGAGGCTGCAGTTGATGAATAAGCGCTCCAATCGACATTTTCTTAGGGAAAAGGAGGCGAAGCGGATAGTAGAAGAGTTCGCTAGAAGCGTTAAGACAGCACCGGACAGCTTCTTCGGGCTTGAACCACGCGTGGAGTTGGTGGAACTCGAATCAACGAGCGTGTATGTCATCAACGGGACGCCGACCTTGATTGAAGAAGGTGGTCGACTTCTTCCCACATTGTTCTTCC
>CP070679.1:18002-29688 GCA_020352535.1 Candidatus Bathyarchaeota archaeon
GACCGATGATTTATGATGTCGGAGACGTTCGAATATCAGCTTTAGGCGGCTGTCAGCAGGTAGGACGATCCGCCTTGCTTGTACAAACGAGGGAAAGCCAGGTCCTCCTGGATTGTGGTATAAATCCTGGTTCTTCAGATTCGCTTTCCGCTTTCCCGAGAATTGATACTCCACCCTTTGATCTAAGCACCTTGGACGCAGTGGTGGTAAGCCACTCGCATTTGGACCATTGTGGTTTTCTGCCTTTTCTCTTCAAATATGGATACGATGGTCCTGTTTATTGCTCAGCGCCTACATCCAATCTTATGACACTTCTCCAACTGGACTATCTTGATGTAGCTGATAAACAGGGAACGATTCCACCCTACGACCAGAAAGATGTACGGGAGACAGTGCTTCACACAATCCCTCTGCGATATGGAACTGTGACTGACATAGCTCCAGATGTCCGTTTGACTCTTCATAATGCAGGGCATATCTTGGGCTCGTCAATTTCTCACTTACATGTTGGGGAAGGCTTACACAACATCGTCTATACCGGTGACTACAAATATGGCAGAACGATGCTTCTTGAACCCGCAGTTGCCGAATTCCCGAGGGTTGAAACAGTAATAACAGAAAGTACCTATGGCGCCCCGCAAGATGTGATGCCTCCAAGAGGCGAGGTTGAAGAAAGACTAACGGCAGTCATTAACCAGACACTAGATGGAGGGGGCAAGGTCTTGATTCCTGTTCCCGCAGTTGGAAGAGCCCAAGAGATTATGCTAGTTATCGACGGATATATGCGACGAGGACTGATGAAAGAAGCTCCAGTCTTCATTGAAGGCATGATTTCTGAAGCAACAGCTGTCCACACAGCCTATCCTGAGTTCCTAGCTAGGGAAGTACGAAATAGTATTCTTCACGAAGGCATGAACCCCTTCCAATCTGACTACTTCACAATCGTGGAACATCCGAGCGCTCGAGAAGAAATCGTAGATGGTGAGCAGTGTATAATCATGGCAACCTCGGGGATGTTGGAAGGTGGTCCTGTGATAGACTACTTTAGACGTTTAGCCCCGGACGAACGTAACACGATTGTCTTTGTCAGCTACCAGATTGAAGGAACACGGGGTCGCAAGGTCCAGAAGGGTATTGGAGAAACACCCATAGTGAGTAACGAAGGAAAGATGGAGATTATCAAGTCGAGGATGGGGGTTGAGACTATTCATGGGTTCTCTGGGCACTCAGATCGGCGGCAGATTGTGAACTATGTTCGTCGACTAGCGCCGAAGCCTGAGCGTGTCATGACCTGCCATGGTGAACGAGCCAAATGCTTTGGCCTCGCCAACTTCCTGCGAAGAAGATACAATATCGAAGCATTGGCACCTGAAATCCTAGAGACTATACGGCTCCGCTAAGTAGCTACGAAGGAAATAGCGAAAGATTTGTGGAGTCGACTAGGCGTTGGCTTATTCCTGGAATAGAATTCGTGAAGCTTTGAATCTCAGCTCTTTCTCTCGTCGCTTGAGTATGGCCTCAAAAGTGTTGTCCACAATTACCTTACTATCCGGCGTTTTTACTATCGAGCCACCCAAAGCCTCAACACTCTTCTTCGAAAACTTAAGATGCGTCTCGACGCCGGTTTCTCTGGCTATTGCTTTGGCTAATGTGTCAGTTTTCAAGGGTAGCGCCAAATCGTCTTTGCTCAACATGACTTCTAGCCTTCCGCCTCCTAAGGCAGTTCCAGCATTGATAATAATTCTCTCAAGAATTGGGGTGTATCTCTTGGACTTCTGTAGCTTCCCGAGTCTGCATTTCACCTCATCCAAAACATTCGTAACCAATTGCTCTTTATTAGACAGAACGAGCCAACCAGCCTCTCTTCTAGTTTCAGTGGCTACTCTCCCTTTAATAATCTCGGCCTCGCTTTCAGCTCTTTTCAGTAGCGCGTACACATCTTCCTCTGCCTTTTGCCGGCCTGATTGCTTTCGATTTTCCAGTAGCATTTCAGCAGATTTCTCTGCTTGGGTCACGATGGCTTTCGCTTCTTCTCTTGCATCTTTGAGGATTCGATCAGTAAATTTCTGCACTGACGATTCCATGATTCCACTCACCTAAGATAGGATTTCATCCAGAACGGAGCTGACCGCTTCATCGAATCTTTCCTTTGCTTTCCTCTTGATTTCCTTGATTTGTTGTTCGGCGCGGGGAAGAAAAATCTCCGCTTCATGCTCAGCCTCTTCCTTTGCTCGTCTTCGTAGTTCTTTAGATCTACGCTTTGCCTTGGTGACGGTCTGTTCATAGGTTTTCTTGTAGGCCTCCTCTGCTTTTTTCTGTGCGTCACTCATAATCTTCTCTGCCTGCACCTGGGCCTCTCGGATGATCCTATGGGCTTCTTGCTCCTTATCTATAACCGTCTTGAAGGCTTTGAGCAAGGTTTCCACCAGAGCACGCTTAATTTTGAGTGAAGAGCTTTAAGAGTTTTCCTCAGCTCTAAAGCTATTGAAGGGGTCAAAGATGTCAAACATACGCGAAAACTTTATACACACGCGCGCTCACACGTGAATCGCGCCATTGAAAGGGGATTCTCATGGCAGAGATACGAAAACTCAAGGCTATTATCCTTGAAGGTGATGTTGATGCTGTTGTAGAATCTCTTGGTGAGAAAGGTTTAGTTCAGTTTATTCATATGCCCGAGAAGCTGGAGGTTGACAGAGGAGTCACAGTTTCTCGCATAGTACAGACAGAGGCTCTAGCAACTTGTTCGGACCTTCTTTCAAAAATCGAGCTCTCGTTTGAGCATCTCGGTCTAACAAGCGAAGGACCACCTTCAGAAGTTGTACTGATTACGGATGAGCCGGTGTGCGATGTTCTAGCTGAAGTTGAGCAAGAGCTGGCAAAATTACCTGTTGAAACGCTTTCGAAATGTTTGGCTTTAGCTTCACGAATCGATCAGATGATTGAAGCCTTCGGAGTGAAGCCGGAAGAAGTAGAAGTGAAGCAGGTTACACTGGAGAAGCCGATACCCGATGTTCTAGCTAGAGTAGAAAGAGAATTGTCTGAGGTTGAGAAAGCGACAGAGACCACGGATTTGACAGACAGTTTTTCATTGATGCAAAGAATGAAAAACCTAATAATCCAAGACAAGATAGACTTCGGCAGCAGACTCTTCGGACTCCGAAACTCTGTCACTGAAAGTGAAAGGCTTTTCATAGAGCATCTCTTGACCTTAAGACAGCTCATCAGCGCAGTAAGCGACTCAATTGGGCTAGAGACTGAACTCGAGGAAATACGTAAGAAACTTCTGACTTTGCGGAAGACTGTAGAGAAAGAAAAAGGCATAGCCAGAGAAGAAGAGAAATTCGTTAAGAGCGCTAAGACCATCTACTTTGAGGCTTGGGTGCCTGAGTACAATGTGTCAGAAGTGACAGAAAGGATAAAAAAAGTCACAGGCGGTAACAGTATAGTTGCTGATGAATCTCCTGCTCGGGATGACAAACTGCCTATATTGTTCAAGCCAGTTCCAAGCTACATAACAGCCTTTGAGAAGCTGGTCTATGCATTCGGATATCCGTCATATGGAGATATCAACCCCATTCGTCTTCTCGCAATAACGTTTCCTGTTCTTTTTGGGATCATGTTTGCAGATGTTGGACAGGGCGCGATATTCGTGATTATTGGGATTCTGTTGACTTTGTACCGACGAAGGGTCAACTTAGAGGAAGTCGGGGATATAGTACAATATCTCCTTGTCAGTGGTGAGATGTTCGTGTTTCTGGGGATTTCAGCGATATTTTTCGGTTTCCTCTTTGGAGAGTTTTTCGGTCCATCTGGTGTAATTCACCCGATATCGCTAGGTAGAATTGGACCCTTTTATTTTGGAGGATTTGAGCCAACTCATGAGCCTATGAGAATCTTGAGGTTTGCCATACTTGTTGGAGCAATCCATACAAGCTTGGGACTGGTTCTGAGGTTTTTGAATGAAATAAAACACGGGCACCATAAGCTTGCTCCAATACCGATTTGCTGGTTATGGTTGCTTTGGGGTAGTATGTTCATGTGGGTATACTGGGGTGGTATATCCAATATTTCAATGTGGTTTGCTGAGGGCAACTTGATGCTTGCGGGGCTAATCGTACTTCCTTTGGTTCTTATACTAGGATTCACCGCGAGGGCTGAAGGTTTTATGGAAGGGATTGGGTTCACTGTTGAGGTTTTCGCTGAAACTCTGAGTCACTCCATGTCTTATGGTCGACTCATGGCCTTAGGTCTTATTCACAGTGCAATGAACTATATGTTCCTAGTGTTGGGTGGAGTTGAACATGGTCACTTTCCGATTCAGAGCATTCCTATAATCGCTACGGGTACAATCCTTGTAATGATTATCGAGGGGCTGGTTGTGTTTGTACATACTCTCCGTCTCCATTGGGTTGAATGGTTCTCGAAATTTCACTCAGGAGAGGGAATTCCTTTTAAACCATTTAGAAGTACTCAATAAGCCAGGAAGGTATTGAAATGGATCCCGGTCTAATCAGTCTGATGGGGATAGCTCTGGCGATTGGTGGACCTCTCATCTCTGCAGCTTTTGCTATCATAGTCTGCGGGACTGCACTAGCTGGGGTTGGAACGGAGAAACCCGAGTTACTTAGTAGGCTGATTATTACGGTCGTGTTAGGCGAAGCGTTAGCAATCTACGGTTTGCTTATTGCCTTTATGCTTCTATCCCAACTACCCAATATCACAACGATTGAAGCTGCATACAAGGCTCTCATTTCAGGTGTAATCATTGCTGTTGCAGCAGTTTCGGCTGCAGCTGGGATTGGTTATTGTGGATCCTCGTTGATCGGAGCCACGGCTGAGAGAGCTGAGACTTTCTCATCGAATGTTATAGGAGTAGTCCTCTCTGAGGCCTTAGCAATATACGGTTTGCTGATTGCGTTCATGATTATTGGTCAGATATAGTACATTCAGTCCATACCTGGAAACGAGCCTGATGAAAGAAAAGGCGAAGTATCGTTCTTACTACGAGAAGTTCATGCGACTGCGGCTTGACCGGTCAATCGTCGAGGTTGCTGAATACCAGCCCTTTTCTCGGCGTTATCCACATCTGGCTGAATCAATTAGACTGAGGAGAGAACTAAGCAGACTAGAGCATAGACTAAAATCCGAGAAACATAGTGCATCTAGGCTTCAGATTAGGAGAAAAATGGGCGTTATTAAATCGAAACTACGACAGATAGGAATCCTGAAGCGAATTCATGGCGAGAGCAAACAAGAGGCTATCTTCCGCAAACGCGCTGGTATCAACACTCTAAAGAGTCGCATTACGCAGGCATTGCAGGGATTTTCCACACGCACGCGAAAAGCTATTCGCGTCGAATTACCTCCATCTCTCTATGAGCTCAAGTCGCTGGAAAGAGTGGAGACTGGCCAAGCCTTGAAAGATTGGATTCACAGGCGCTCCAAAAGGCATCACAGGTAAGTGGCTCTCTGAATCTGGCTTGTAGAGAATAGGGAACACATTTTAGAGGAATCATCATCGAGGAAGGACTAGTAGCTTCTCTATCTTCTCTGGCGAGAATCCTGCTTCGACTCCTCTTGTGACAGCAATTAGGTTCCTTACTTCGAACCATTTCAAGTTTAGAAAGGCAAGTATCAATCCAATATTGTAGTAAGGAGTATATCTCTTCACCATCTTCAAACTAGTAGTAAGCAGGCCTTGATCGAGAGTAGTTTCTAGTCGTGATAGTAATTGGGTCGTATCATACTCATATTGAGCATTCATCAATAAACGCTTGTAGTCTCTAGCTCCTGTAATTTCTACTGCCTTCCTCAAGTACTCAATAGAGGATTTTAAATCAGCAGCTCCCAGGGCCTCCTCCAATTCCTTTTCACCAAGAATCTCGGATCCTGCCACAAGGCAATGTCGTGTTTGCTCCTCACTAATCCCTAATGCTTTGCATCGTAGAATGGTCTTGATGTTTATCGAGTCTAGTTCAATTCCAATAACCGTTCGTGCAATCTTTCCATCTAGGCCTTTGAGCTTTCTAGTAGCAGTCCACATCTCATTGTACACATATTTGTCCAGAGCCATTTCGAACAGAAGGAAGACCCCTGTTCTCTCATACTCAGACAGTGCTTCTTCAAGAACTGCCTTATATCCCAAATCCGCAAGAGACTCTACCACATCAGGAATACTATCACACTCGTGTAAAATCCTTTGGCATTTTTCATCATCTAGTCTTCCGCCAGGTGTAAGCAATCTCATAGCTTCACCTACCCCAAGTTCCGCAGCTTTTGCCCTAAGCAAGGTTTTCACATTGTTGACTTCGATTTTCAGGAGAATCGTAGAGACCAGGGCCGCAATATCTTTTGGCGATTGTTTCATAATGTCTTGGTAAGCCTTTGTGAGGTTTCTCAGGAAAGCTCTTTCCAGGGTCACTGCATTGCGCTGCTCAACAGGAATCTCTGAAATTTCCGTCTGGTAAGACGTGCGTTTCAGCATTGGGAAGATATCTTGAAGGCTTCGTCCAGCTAGCTCAGTCATATCCTTCTGTTTAATTAGCCCAAGCTTGCGGACGATGACCTTGTGCGTGAAGCCTTTGTACTTCCAAACGCCCATTCAAAACCACCAAACTACCTACATACTGGTAACTCAATCTGCCTTCAAGGCTCGCTCCTTTCTCTTTCTCTGCAATACTCTTACGCGTATTGCATCTTGCCGTTCAGTTTCTTCAAGTATCAGCCCGATATATCGTATTGCAGCATCGAGTTGTGGGAGAATCTTATACTGAATTCTGTTTATCTGTCGTTTCTTGACGGAAATAGCTTCAAGGATCTCTCGCATTGAAGCCTCGATTTCCGCAAGTTTGATGGCCTGAGTCAATGCTCCCTCAATCTTCAGAGTAGACTCGTCCAGCTTTGCTGGGGTGTCTACGAGACTAAAGCGCGGCTTGAAGGTGCTAGCTGCTCTTTCTGCAAGTTGAAGAGTAGGGAGGGAGAGCCCAAGAATGCCTTCTTCCGCTGCTATGTTGACATTTAAATCGACTGATTGAGAAACAAGAGAGATTTCTTCGATTTTCCTAGGACCAGCGAGCATCTCTGCCTCGACGAATAGGTCGTAGGCTTCTGCAAAACCATTACGCATTTCATCTCGTAAAGCTGGTATCTGCTTCAGATATTCGAAAAGCGTAACTGTCAATGCATCAAGGTCTTTTTTGAGGATGTCAACTATCCCTTCTGCCATCTTCTTCCGTCGTCGAAGTCTTAGCAGCTCTAAACGTGTAGGATGTATGCCTGTGAGCTCAACTGACAATGCTCTCTTCAACATCCCTGCGCTTGCTCTTTGGATAGTACTTCTCTATGATATCAGGGTCAATTCTAGCAAACTCAGACTCAGGGAGTACTGATAAAAGCTCCCAACCTAGGCTAAGGGTCTTTTCTATGTCTCGGTCTTCATTTGGCCCTTGGCCTATGAATTCTCTCTCAAAGCTGTCAGCGAATTGCAGATAGAGTTTGTCGACCTTAGTTAACGCGGCTTCCCCTGAAACTAAAGCTGTCTCTCGGAGGACCTTTCCTTCAGCATAGGCATAGTAGAGCTGGTCAGAAAGCTGTTTATGGTCTTCTCTTGTTTTTCCAGGTCCAATTCCTTTATCCATGAGTCTAGAGAGTGATGGCAGAGGATCGATGGGTGGGTATAGACCTGTTTTGTGAATTTTCCTATCTAAGATGATTTGGCCCTCCGTAATGTAGCCCGTTAGATCTGGAATTGGATGGGTGATATCATCGTCGGGCATCGTCAAAATGGGCATTTGGGTTATAGATCCTTCTTTTCCTCGGATCCTTCCCGCTCTTTCATATATGCTTGCCAGGTCTGTATACATGTATCCTGGATAACCCCGTCTGCCAGGGATTTCCATGCGAGCAGCTGAGATTTCACGCAGCGCCTCACAATAGTTTGTCATGTCAATCAGGATTGCGAGGACATGCATGCCCTGCTCGAATGCAAGGTACTCGGCTGCTGTGAGTGCAAGTCTGGGAGTGAGGATTCTTTCGATGGCTGGGTCTTCAGCCAAATTAATGAATATTGCAACTCGATTGAGCACGCCCATGGTCATGAAGTCTTCTTTAAAGAACCTAGCTTCATCAGCAGTTATGCCCATTGCGGCGAAGACTATAGTAAATGCTTCTTCTTGTCCTCTCACTTTTGCTTGTCTGACTATCTGAGAGGCTATAAGCTTGTGCGGTAGGCCAGATCCTGAGAATAGAGGAAGTTTCTGCCCCCGCACTAGCGGATTCATGCAGTCAATCACAGAGATTCCAGTTTGAATAAAGTCAGTTGGGTGTTCTCTTGAATAGGGGTTGATAGGAGCGCCATGAATGTCCCAGTAATCCTCAGGAATTATTTTTGGGCCTCCATCAGCGACCTTACCGCCTCCGGTAAACACTCTCCCAAGTATATCCATTGAAACAGGTAGTTTGAGAGTTTCACCAGTGAAGCGTACAGCTGATGCATTGACATCAAGGTCAGAGGTCCCCTGAAAAACTTGAACAATAGTGACTCCTTCACTCACATCAATAACTTGCCCTGTTCTTTCTTCCCCATCAGGAGTATGAACTTCCAGAAGCTCACCATAGCCAACACCGCTTGCAGCCTCTACAAAGAGCAGCGGACCAGAAATCTCCCGTATTGTGAAGAACTTTCGACCAGTTCTAGCAGTCACGCTCATATCGATTCGCCCTCTGCTGCCCTCGTAAGCTGCTGGAACTGTTCGTTCATTTTCCTAGTGATTTCCTTGCTAGCCTTCTCAAACTCTTCAGAGCGCACAATCTTCATTCGGGCGAGATCTTCCCTGACTCCGAGGGAAAGCACCTGAGTTAGGGGAATGTTCAAACCTACGGCTTGCTTTGCCTTCTCATAAAACTCCAGTATTAGGCGAAGCATATGATATGTCTTGTTGATGGGACAAAACATATCAACAGGATGAAAAGCATTCTGTAGTAGAAAATACTCTTTCAGCATCTTAGCAGCTTCGAAGACACAACGTTGCTTATCGCCTAGAATCTCTGCTCCGACCAAAGATACAACCTCTTTGAGCTCCTCTTCCTCTTTTAGCAAGGACATAGCTTCTTCTCGGAGTCTTGGCCAGTCGGTACCAACATTCTCGTACCAGCTTTCGAATGAGCGCATGTACTCAGAATAACTCATGAACCAGTTGATTGCTGGAAAGTGGCGTCGGTGGGCTAAGGCGAAATCGAGTGCCCAGAACACTCTAGTCAATCGAAGTGTATGCCCTGTAACGGGTTCTGAGAAGTCTCCTCCTGGAGGTGAGACAGCCCCTATTGCTGTGACTGATCCCTGCCGCTTCTCGCGACCTTGTGTGGTGACGCGTCCAGCCCGCGCATAAAATTCAGCGAGTCTTGAAGCGAGGTAAGCCGGGTATCCCTCCTCTCCAGGCATCTCTTCTAGCCGACCAGATATCTCACGAAGGGCTTCAGCCCATCTTGATGTTGAATCAGCCATCACTGCGACATCATAGCCCATATCTCGATAGTACTCAGCTAGAGTTATAGCTGTGTAGATGCTTGCTTCTCTTGCAGCGATTGGCATGTCTGAGGTATTCGCTACAATAGTCGTTCTGTCCATAAGTAATCTTCCTGACCGATGGTCCTTCAGCCTTGGAAACTTCTCAATGACATCTGCCATCTCGTTCCCTCGTTCACCACAACCTACAAGGATGACAATGTCTGCATCAGCCCATTGCGCAAGTGATTGAAGCATAACTGTCTTTCCTGCTCCGAATCCTCCTGGTATTGTGGCTGTGCCACCCTTGGCTGGAGGAAAGAATGCATCGATTATTCTTTGACCGGTCAACAATGGGACATCTGTAGGCAACATTGTTTTGTAGGGTCGTGGTTGTCTTACAGGCCACGTATGCGTTAGGTAAAGTTTTTCCAGACTATTCACGGTTCTGATCTCGGCTATTGGATCGGTTAGGCTGTATTCACCTTCAGGGGCAATGCTCTCTATTGTGCCATCCCTAATGCTTGGAGGAACAAGAATCAAATGCTTGACTAGGGGAGTCTCCTGGACTATCCCGATTGTATCTCCACTCAAGAGCTTTGCCTTTTTCTTTGCTTCAGGGTGGAAGACCCACTTCTTCTTCCGGTCTAAGGCTGGTGGTGTTACTCCTCTACGGATTCTTGGGCCAATCATATCCTGAATAACGGAGAGCGGTCGCTGTATCCCGTCATATATTTGTCCGATTAGTCCTGGACCCAGTTCAACGGATAGAGGTTTACCAGTTCCCACAACCTTTTCACCAGGTTTTATCCCCACAGTCTCTTCGTAAGCCTGTATTGCCGCTCTTTCGCCATCAAGACGAACTATCTCCCCAATTAGGCCGACTTCGCCTACCTTCACAAGTTCGTACATTCGTGATCCGCCCATTCCTCTAGCGATGAGGAATGGACCAGCGACCCTCGAGATTGTACCAACACTTGACAAACAAATCACCTTTCTTGCTCTACTCAAATCTACTAAAGCTTGACCTCAATCCCTGCCTTGCGTTTGATTAAATCGATAATTAGATCTCTTTTCATAGTGGCTGCGCCCTCTGCGCTTGGTATAGGAACAACCAAAGGGTATTTCCTATCACCGATTTCCTCAATCAGCTCATGGATCTGGTCAACTAAGCCCTCTGTAACAAGGATAATCGTCAAGTCAGATTTCTCCAGAAGGTCACGAATGCACTTCTCGGCTTCGGCAGCGTTCTCCACGCGATGAACGCTCTCTAATCCAGCAAGCTTAAAGCTTGTAGCAGTTCTCCTATCCGCTACAAGGGCAATTCTGGTCATAAGGCTAACCACCCGTGAAGATGCTGCAAACCTGCTTACAAATCTATTCCTCTATCATCTCTTAAAAGTAGGTGCTATTGCTACCTGGCTCTTCCAATGCGTGTGCTTACTCACTCAAGAAGAGCTGAACCATTTGCAGCTTCGGGAAGAGTAGCATTCTATCGAACATATAATGAGGAGATTGATAATAAGCGGTCCAAGCTATGCTGCTGTTGCTGTCTCTTCTCCTGAGACCGCGCTTTTCTCGCGCCATATCCTCACAAAAGATGGCGTGATGACAACCCGTTCCTCACCCAATCGAGCAATGTCTCCTCCAACTGATTCGGTGAATCTGCAAAGCTCGTTCACTGCACGTTTGATATCCTTGACGTTCTTCTTGGCAATGGGACTAACTCTTAAGATGAGGATATTTCCTGATTTGACCTCCCGTTTGATTATGTTTACGTCATCCAGAGTTCGTAGTGGCAAGGCCCTCAGGTAGACTTTGGTGGGTGCCGCATTCGATATGGCTTCCGTTTTCTCGCCTTGGTCACCACTTCCCTTGACTTTATCAACGACTCTGTCAACTGCCTTTCCAAAACCTGACAAGGTAAATCTCCTCAATAGTCTGATTGTCGTTTGGAGTTTAAGTGTTTCCATTTGGCATTTGAGAATCAGGATGTTATAGGCCTCGTCCTGTAGTCTTGGTGTATTTAATTTGCCTTACCGACTAATTCACGGGGCTCTGTCATCTCTCTCCCTAGTACTGTAGAACCGTCAGGCTCCTCTCAAATTAATCGGGCTGCTTCTAGGCCTATTGCTTCGCAAAGACGAATTCGCAATTCTTATCGCCTTTGCCTGCACACCG
>CP070679.1:29788-38376 GCA_020352535.1 Candidatus Bathyarchaeota archaeon
GGTGAGAGCAAATCAATCTTGTTCAACACAGTAACCATTGGCACGCCTGTTGCCCCAATCTTCTGAAGGGTGTCATGGCAACAAGATATCTTATCGTCTATCATCGTAGAAGGTTCACTCGCATCAACAACTAGGAGAATCAAGTCGGCGAAGATGGCCTCTTCAAGGGTCGACTGGAAAGCCTCAATAAGCGTGAGCGGCAGACGATCGATGAAGCCTACAGTATCCGTCAGCAGAATCTTCTTACTAGCAATGTTCACGACCCGGGTTGTCGTAGACAAGGTAGTAAACAGATTCGGGTCAACGAGGGTCTCCTCCTCCGCAAGCGCGTTGAAGAGAGAGCTCTTACCCGCGTTCGAATAACCAGCAAGGGAGACTGAAGAGAAACCCAGCTCCAGCCGATGCGCCCGGTGAAGGCGCCGCTTCTTCCGAATCCGCTTCAACTTGGTTCGTATGCTAGCGAGCCCACGCCTAACAGTTTCGAAGTATAGGTCTACCTCATATCTTCCCAACCCATGAAAGCCAGGCTGCTCCATCAATCTGGCCAACCTCACCTTGTCTTTCGCTCGAGGAAGCTCGTATCGCAGCTTAGCCAATTGAATCTGCAGTTTAGACTCTAAAGTTGAAGCTCTCTTGGCGAAGATTTCGAGAATCAGCTGGAACCGGTCAATCGCTTCAACACCAGTCTCCTTAGCCAAGTTGTAAGCTTGAACTGGCTTCAACTCATTGTCAAAGAGTATCCTATCTGCCTTCTTCTGCTGAACCTGCTCAGCAAGTTCTTTGACTTTGCCGACTCCGACTTGATAGCGAGGATTCGGCCTAGCAACCTGCTCTATCCTGCCAACAACAGTATAGCCTGCTGACTCCGCTAAACTACGCAGTTCATCGAGGCCAGAGGAATCAGACCTCAGTCTCCGCTGGACGATGAGGGCTTTCGTTCCCCTGTTCCCTCCGCCTTCTTCTTCAAACGCATAAACTCTCCCATGGTAACCTCTCGAGGTGAAGGTGAAGCCGAAGAAGGAATTTTAGGCTCAGATGGCGGTACAAGCAGCTCAATCTTTAATGCACGTGCCAGCTTCCCCGCAAGCACGTGATCAGGGATCATCTTTCCACTCTCAATCTTCCGGAGCACCGACACCTTCTCTCTGATCTTGCGCCCCAAGTCCTCATGACTCAATCCAGCCTTTTCTCGCGCACTCCTCACGCGGCGTCCCGAATCCTCAGCGACCTCCAAGGTCACAGTCAAAGCAGGAGCGGGTGTCTTCTTCGGAAGGACTTGGGCAGATCTGATTGACGCAGCAGGACTCCTCAGAGAACGTGTAGGCAGCGGTTCTCGATACGCTGAACCCAGCTTGGCACAGGCTTTGCACGTAATCATTCGCGCACGGTCAATCATAGTCTTAAATGGTTTGCCCAGTATTCGACGACCACAAACCTCGCATCTGACTATGTGAGTCACCCCAAACTGTTTTTAGCACACTATTGTTTATAGTTGTCGAACCGGCATGGTGGAAGAATGCCTGACGGCGTTGGGGACCTCCAGAAAATCAGAAGCATAGCTAACTATCAACTCGGAAAAGGCGTTGGGGAGCTACTCTTTCCGGACAACGTCCGAATTGTACACTCGAGAAGCACTGGAAGAATCCGATATGTCTACCTAGACAAAGATCGATTAGCCACATTACGCCCAACAGACGGCCTCTTCTCCTTAAGCATCGCTGGAGGAAAACGACTGATGGAGCATGCGGAATCCCCTAGGCTATGGGTCATGATTCAGGAGGAAGCAGCACAATTTGTGGCTCAAGGCAGAAGCGTCTTCGCAAAGCATGTAGTCGATGCTGATGAAGAGATTCGACCACAAGAGGAAGTGACTGTCATCGACAAAACGCGGACAGTGCTAGCAGTTGGACGCGCGTTGCTAACAGGAGCAGAGATGAAAGCGTTCAAGCGCGGCGTAGCTGTACGAGTACGACGGGGTGCAGATGAAGAAAGCTAAAGAGTGCAAGACCAGAATAATGCATAGAAGCTGAGGGAGCTCTTGTTGCGCAGAAGAAAAGTAAGTCCAAGACACGCCAAACGAATGATGCAACGCATGGGCTTGAATATGGGCGAGATGCCAGATGTTCAAGAAGTCATACTGAAAACAAGCGAAAAGGAGATTATCGTAGAAGGCCCAGAAGTTGCTGTGCTTGAGATGCAGGGTCAGAAAATCTTCCAGGTGACCGGAGGTAAGATTACCGAGCGGGAAATCCAGGTCACTAAGGTAGCGAAGAAGGTGGTGATTCCGGAGGAGGACATCCAGCTTGTCGCGGATCAGACTGGAAAGAGCCTCGACGAGGCGAAGAACGCCCTAGAAGAGACTGATGGCGACCTCGCCAGAGCTATCCTTCTGCTGCAAACAAGAAGTTGAAAGCCACCCTTTCATATTACACTGCGATAAGTGGGAATCCATCTTAATTGTAGCTCTGAATCTGTATAGGGCGTAGGTTCTAAAGCCCTGTTCTGTCATTGCTTCTTGCTGGCGTATCTCGGCTCTTCCCGAACACATTTAAGCAAAGCACTCCCATGTAAGCGAAGCAACATAGAGGTCTCATCGTGGGGAAACGGAAGGTCAAGAGCGAAGAAGAACTCAAGGATATGATCCTACCGGAAACCACCGATGTTCTCGGCATCGCAGAGAAGATGCTTGGCTTCGATAGGATTCTGGTGAAATGTCAGGATGGCCATGAACGCCTCTGCAGAATCCGCGGAAAGATGAAGAGGCGAGCGTGGATTCGAATCGGCGATGTAGTATTGGTCTCTCCATGGGATTTCCAATCCGACAAGCGCGGCGACATTCTGTGGCGGTACAAGAGAAATCAAGTTGAATGGCTGAGAAGAAAAGGATACCTGAAGATCTAGCTGATGAATGGCCTAGCAAGTTATGCCACTGGTACCATAGCGAACGCTTCTACTTCTAGAACTGCTTCAAAACGTCCTTCTTCTCCATAATGTAGCTGCAGTAATGGCATCGCATGTATAGCGGATCCTCACTCTCCACGTAGAACCTCGCTTCCACCGGCTCATTGCTATTTGAAATGCATGACGGATTCGCACAACGCGCAATTCCACTTATGACTGAAGGTAGCTTGACATGCTGTTTCTCCACAACCTTATAATCTCTGACAATATTGATTGAAGCTTGCGGGGCGAGTAACGCAATCTTATCAACCTCTTTGGCGCTCAACTCTCTGCCCTCAACTTTAACCATATCCTTCACTCCAAGCTTCTTACTCGGCACATTCATCGCTACCGTAACAACGCCTTCAGCACGACCAGTAATTCCCAAGATCTTGACAATATCCAGTGCATGTCCCCGGGTGATATGATCAATCACTGATCCATTCTTAATCTTCGCTACCCACAAAGTCTTCCTAGCCACAAACACCCATCCTATCGGAGCATCTTCGAGGCTCTCGGGTAAAAGAGTTATTTGTCACCTCCTAAAAACATGTTTGGTGCCAAACTTGAGGTTTGAGAGACGAGACATAATCTCCATCAAGGATTTCACGAGAAACGAAATCGACTACATCCTCCAGACCTCCGAAGCAATAGAGCCATTAGAGAAAAGCGGCTCCGACATGCTTCATGGAAAGATGTTAGCTACATTATTCTTTGAGCCAAGCACTAGGACTCGATTAAGCTTTGAGGCAGCTATGCACCGACTCGGCGGTACTGCAATCGGATTTGCTGGACCAGAGGGCGCATCAGTCAAGAAGGGCGAAAACCTCGCTGATACCGTCCGTGTAGTCGAAAATTATGCAGACACCCTTATCCTACGCCACCCCTTAGAAGGAGCAGCACGACTTGCAGCTGAGTTCGCCCAAATTCCCGTCATCAACGCTGGCTCAGGAGCCGAAGAACACCCAACGCAAGCCCTACTCGACCTATACACAATCCTAAAAGAAAAGGGCCAAATCGATGGATTAAACATCGCCTTAACCGGCGATCTACGCTATGGACGCACGGTCCACTCTCTCGCATATGCGCTCTCCCTCTATGATGTAAGACTGCACCTCATATCCCCTGAGCTTCTCCGAATGCGTAGAGAAGTATTGGATACAATCAGGAAGGAGATTAAGGTAACTGAAGGAACCGATGTAAGTAAAGTCCTGCCTGAGATAGATGTGCTCTACATGACCAGAATCCAAAAGGAGCGATTTGCGGACATGGCGGAGTATGCCAAAGTAAAAGGTGCCTACCGGATTGACCATGACATGTTGGCAGGCGTGAAGGATGCTCTCGTCATAATGCATCCGCTTCCAAGAATCGATGAGATCGCCAGCGACATAGATACTACTCCACACGCCCGATATTTCCAGCAGGTTAGAAACGGTATTATCGTCAGAATGGCTCTGCTAGCTCTGATTCTAGGCGCAGCCGAATAACTATCCAACATCCTAGTAACGAAGCTGACTGAAAAGAAATCGACCTACACTAGGTATCGATGCCGATCTTGGAGCTCCTTTACCTTTCCCCTATTCCACCCACTCACTGCTTGATAGTAACCCGTTACTCTGGACCACCATTCCACATTTGTGGATCCACAATTCGGGCATCCCCCGTTGATGGATGGTGAAACACGTCCACAATCATTGCAGACTGTCAGATCTTTTGTGTAGGCATAATAGCCTACATGAGTCTTTGTAGCTATTCGCTTAGTTAATGTATAGAGGGCTTCTGGATCCGGAGAAGCGTCTCCTAGCCACACATGAAGCATGTCTCCTCCGTTTAGAAGTGGGAAGAACTTCTGTTCGATATCTATTCTATCTAGTAGGCTAACCTTCGCCCCGACATCCAAATGTGTCCCGTTGCTGTAGTAGATTGGAGCATCGCTTTCCCTCTTGGTAAGCAGTGACTTTGCCTCCTGAACGTCTCCTCTAACAAGCCTCTCTGCTTTATCTCGATAATCCTCCATCAGAATGTCTGCTACCGCGAAGGTTTGTGCTGTAGATTCAGCAGGCGTTCTGGCCAACGCAAGTTTAAGGCCGGTCTTCTCCTCAAGCACTTTCTTGTATTTCTGCATCTCAAGAATCAGTTTCACTAGGATACGAATCGCTTCAGCATTCTCATGAAGCTGGTATCCCGTATGCCACTGGGCCATCTCATTTCCGCCAACCAAGCCTATCGTAAAAGTCAATCCATCAAAGTCTACTGCGGGAGTTCCTTTCTTACCGGTTTTTGGATCTAGAGGACGTTGCGTTGCGAAGGGAATTCGATTATGTTTCGCCACAAGGTTCATCCACTTCTTCTTAATCTTGAACACTTCAACTGCAGAGTCCATCAATCTCCGGCTTTCTTCAAAGAGTTTCTCATCTTCTCCATTAGCCTTGTAAGCAATCCTTGGGAGGTTCAGACTTACAACCTGCCAGCTCCCCATTGTGAAGTGCTTTCCATCGTTGAAGTAGAGCTTGTCCTTGAAGTCTGGGCTGTCCTCTGGGGTTTCGACAAAGCAGTAAGCACAACACTGGTAGCATGACACTCCCTTGCCGTATCCTCTGTACGCTGGCATCAGATTATCGAAGTAAGGTATTCCAAATTTAGCTACAACTCTGTGAACATCTAACCAAAAGTCGTCATATTCAGGCTTGAAGAATTCTGGGCTCAGAGTGTTCTCCAGTTTTGGGAAGTTAAACGGTTTCCCCCAGTAATCCCCTTCGTATGCGACGTCATACAGCGCCTTGAACAAAAGGCGAACCTCATCCTCATAGTCGCCGTAAACATCGGGCCCGACTTTTCCCCTTGCAACAATAGGAACATTTCTCCAGAGTTCAGGGACTCCAGGCTGAACCTGAATATTACTAAAGACGAGTTGACCCCCTCTAGCTACGTACGCTTGAGTGTATTCGAAGAACATCATCTGCATCAGCTGCCTTGCCCTCTTGTAGTTCAGCCCTCTCATGTACGGTGCTAGGAAGACCAGGAAATTGTAGAATCCTTCACCACCAGCAAAGTTGGTCTGTGCGGACGCAAGAATCTTTGCGGTGTGGAGTATTGCTACCTCAGCGTGCTTAGCTGGGCCAGCAACGCTGGTTCTGGTGCCGATTCCATCTGGCATTAATCCATAGTAGAAGAAATAACGGAGGTCCCAATCCTGACAGAATGGTCTTGTCCCAAAATACTCGAGGTCATGTATATGCAGGTCTCCTGACAGGTGGGCATCAGCAAGCTTTGGGGGCATAAGTAGTAAGTACTCTTCTTCAGAAACCCAATCTGCTTTTCTCTTATGCGCGGTTTCAGGGTTTGGTTGCAGATTTGCATTTTCCTTGGCCTTGAAGCCGTGCCCTACATCAATCAGGTAGGAGTCATAGACAGGCGTTCCTACACGGGTTAAGAGATTTCTGTAGATAGAATACTCTGGTCTTTCATTAGACCTGTCGAGTAAAGTACTGTTCACCATCTCTCTTATGAGTGGGCCACTCACAAATCCAAGCTTCGAGTCAAAGATTCTCTTCTCGACATCGACGGCTATCTCCTCAGCTTCTTCCTTACTTATCGGTCTTACCCCATAGAATTCCTTAGCAAGCTTGGTTTCTGTCAGAAGTTGACTGATGATAGCATCTCGATTCCAAGGAACGATGAATCCATCTGTTCTTCGGACTTCTGGTTGAGTCTTTTCGAAAGCTGGCTCGCTAGTCCCCATCTACTTTCCTTCTAGAATATGCAAAAGCTTACCGTTGAGTCGGCCATCTTGGTTGAAAATCTGTTCTTCTCCGTAAACGATTTCTTCAACTTCTAGAGCAGGAGCTGAGAGAACAACCGCGTTTCTCATGACCAAATCAGCCATCACGTCCACGTCTTCTAGATCTTTCTCCTCAAATTCTCTATCACTGTTCTTCAGCCACTCTTTGAGCATTGTACATCTGGGACACCCATTAGACGTGTAGACTATGATTCTGCCATTTCTCTGTGGATGTTCGAGAATGTATTCCGGATTTGTTAGAGAGTCCACAAGAATCCCTCGCAACGCAAGGATAACACAAGTAGAGGATATTTCTATTTTATATTTTTAGATAGTTTGTATAAAATTTTGTACGAAACTAAGTTCGGAATTGACATGTATAATACTCGAGTACTTGAAGCCTAAATCTCGACTGATTTTAAAAATGGTGCTAGGAAATGCTTCGATGAGATGACTTTGTAGAAATCAGTATATCTGTTGATCCGCAGCGCGAACATTTCGGTAGGTCCCCATAAAAAGTTTTTTGGCAGTTAGCGCAATAGGTGAGATTCCTCGTGTAGGTGAAAAGCCCTACCTCATATCCCCCCATAATTTCCCTTGTGACTGATAGAAGCTCATCTGGATCTTGCCCAGCATCCGGGAGTTGTAGGCGAGTGAGATGGCTTCCTGAAGCGAATCTATTCAGCTTCTCCTCAATGCGCATTCGTTTCCTCCAAACACCCTTGTCCACCAAAGGTAAGGCAACCATATCCGCGTAATAGGGCTGTTCCTTGCTACCTTGAACGCGGACCTTCTCCCAACCGCAATGCTCGATATCAAGTTCCGCTAATCTCTCTTTCGCAATTAGGCTGGAGACTGTGGATGGGACCAGGCGAGTTTCTGGCTTCTTGGCGTGGTTCAGTACGCCTTTGCTGAGTTGTCCGAGAAGCGTGTCTAGAAAACCATTTGCTTCATCAAGGTGCATAGGCTTGTCAATAAACGATTCTACTGTCTCGCTCAGACCAACGATACTGATAAGACGAGTCGCATTCTCAAGTCTGAAGTAACGGTTACCGCCTATCTCTTGGCTGAGGAATGGGAGTAGTCCTTCTCGTACGCGCTGTCTTAGTGTTCGGTACTTTATTTCTAATGCGCGGCGCGCCATCTCTATTCGTTCATCTAGAAGCTGGAAGAAGCTATCTTGGCTTCCTTCCGCATCGTATGATGCCCTCGCTAGATTCAATGAGACATTATCGATGCTTCCTGTCTGTAGGGTGTCTAGCTCCCAGTCACCAGTCCAATCCGCCACAAACCTACTTCCTGTCGCTGTATAGGACGTGTGCCTATGACTCTCTGATTGAAGGTTCGCGAAGTAGGGAAGCCCCCTCTCTGCAGCAAGCTGATGGAATTGTTCAAGTGCTGCCAAACTCTCTTTCTCTTCTATCACTTTTGATCGTAGCTTCACGATTAGGCTTGGATTGGAAACCGGCTTCTTCTGGTCATCTGCAGATACGAGTTCAGAGAGTAGAGATGCTATCAGGAGGATTTCCTCAGCATAATCTTCATACCGATTAATCCTTTTCCCGCTTGGCCCGATAGCCTTCTTCTTCGTAAGGAAGTCTGGCACAACGAGTTCCAAGCCTAGGGATACTCTAATGGGAAAATCTCTGCTGGACGAGGGCTGATTAAGGTTGACAATGAAGGTGCGTAGAGATTCCCGGATTTGTTCCTCAGGAAGACCTTGGATAAAAGGGGCAATGAAGATGTTGAAGTAGTCGAATGTTTGTTCTCCGGAGCTTTCTGTTGAAGCGATCCTGAGAATGTTGGATGCTGTTGAGAGCGCGGATTCGAATTTCTTCGGAGGACGCGATGATATTCCGGTAGATTC
>CP070679.1:38476-46113 GCA_020352535.1 Candidatus Bathyarchaeota archaeon
TGTTTTTCCTAGTGCCCAAGGGAGACGCTTTGAGCGAGAGAAGACTGGCTAGATTCGGCGAAGTGAAGTTTCTCAGAAAACCTCGAGGACCGAAGACCTCGATGCATATGTTTGCAGCCAATCTTCTGGAAGCACTAGTAGGCTCAGTCTCATCTGTTTCAAGCCGGTTTGATGTTGTAGTAAGCGCTGGGAGCAACTTTTGCGTTCCGCCAGCAATAATAGCATGGGTAAGGAGAATTCCTGTTGTCAACATCGAAAGCCCAGTTCGTTTCTCAAGGCCATCGAAAACCGCGCGTTTGCTGCAACCTTTTGCTGCAATTACGGCTTTGCACTGGGAGGAACAGAAGAAGCTGCTCAACGGTGTAGTTGTCGGTCCGATTCTCCCCGAGCCAGTTGCCGTCTCAGAGGACGAGGGATACATCCTAGTCACTGGTGGCACTTATGGACATAAGCTTCTCTTTGATGCCATATCAGATAGCAGCCTGCACAATGTGGTCTTGCAGACGGGCCCTATCAACCCAGAACCATATGCAAAGAAACATCCAGAATGGAAGGTTTTCGCCACCTCCGAGAGATTCCATGAGTTGCTAGCTGGCGCTCGAGTTGTAATAACACATTTCGGGCTGACCGCATTGGAGGCTGCAGCACTTTACAGGAAACCTACAGTACTCGTCCTTAACCCTGAGTGGACAAGAACCGTTGGGGCAGAAGACGCGGAGCACTTGGCTCGAAAGTTGGATGCTGTGTTCATCACCGATGTAACGTCGGAGAACATCCTGACCGCTGTGAAAGCAGTAGAGAACAGGAATCCTCCAGAACTAAGGGATGGAGCAAAGAGGCTGGCTGCCTTAATTCTAGAGTTGTCGGATAAGGGCTGATGAGTGTTCACCTATTCGCTACACAGTTTTAAGGTCTGAGCT
Source organism: Candidatus Bathyarchaeota archaeon (assembly GCA_020352535.1). Taxonomy (GTDB): domain Archaea; phylum Thermoproteota; class Bathyarchaeia; order Bathyarchaeales; family Bathyarchaeaceae; genus SOJZ01. The sequence continues at coordinate 39,397 of CP070679.1, forward strand.
GTTAGAAGTGATTGGAGGGTCTAATTGCAGAAGTTGAAAGCTCTGGTTACTGGCGGAGCGGGTTTCATAGGAAGCCATTTGGTAGACCGGCTGATTAAGGAGCGCCACGATGTGGTTGTGCTGGACAATCTCTACGCTGGTAGAACCGAGAATCTGCAATCTCACTTTGACAAGCCAGGTTTCCACCTGATTAAAGGTGATGTCCGAACACGGAAAGACATCAAGGAAGCAGTCCGCGGTGTTGACATTATCTTCCACTTGGCCGCAATAGTTAACATACCATTATCTATAGGTGACCCGCTACTCACAAACGATGTGAATGTAAGGGGCACACTAAATCTTCTGAAGGCGAGTGCGAAAATGAATGCTCAACGGTTTCTATTCGTATCTACCTGTGCAGTGTACGGTGAAACAGCTCACTTGCCGATAGATGAATGCAGCCCAATCAAGCCCACATCGCCTTATGGCATCTCGAAGTTCAGTGCTGAAAAGCACTGCCAAATCTTCCATGATATTCATGGCTTGGAGACAATCTGTCTACGACTCTTCAACGTCTATGGGCCCAGACAGCCCGTTGGCCCGTATGGTGGCGTAATAACTCAATTCATCGATAATCTTAGACATGGCAAGCCCCCAGTGATCCATGGAACCGGTAGGCAGACTCGAGACTTCGTTTATGTAGAAGATGTACTCGAAGCATGCATGCTTATCCTGAGACAGCGAGATTGGGAGGGACAAACCTTCAATATAGGTGCCGGAAAACCAACTACTATCAACAAGCTTGCAGAGCTTATCATTGGATTATATGGAAAAACCGAGATGAAACCCGAGCATCGGCCACCAAGAGTCGGTGACATCCAACACAGCTATGCAGATATAAAGAGAGCTGAACGAGCTTTTGGCTACAAACCGAAAACAGGATTAGAGGAAGGGATTAGAAAGATGCTCCAAGACTATAATCCGAAGATGTAGGAGCAGAACCTCCAGAGACGCATCTAAGGGCTGAAACACTTGTCGAAAAAGGCTAACATTGTCTCGAGTGAAGTGAAAGAATGTTCGTCGTTATAACATTCAAAGCAACGAATGCCCCGAAGAAGCAGCTATCACAACACGTCTACTCAATCATGGCATCTAACTGAAGCTGGAAATTAGGAAAGGTGGACAAGAATGCCGACCAGAGTTTGCGCTTACATCCCAGCACGGAATGAAGAAAAGCACTTGCCCGGATGCTTGGATGCCCTCCTAGGCCAAACTCGAAGCCCAGACAACGTGATACTGATTGATGATGGCTCTACAGACCGTACAGGAAAGATTGGAAGAAAGAAAGGATGTATTGTTGTCAAACTCAAAGACCGAGGAAGAACTCTGGTTGAAAGCCCAGAACTATCCCAAGTACACAATGCAGGCTTGAGAGAATGCCGGAGACTCAAGGCAGACTACGTCTTAGTTGTAGGCGCAGATCATATTCTGTCCGGATCCTATTTGGAAAAGCTTTTGGATGAGATGCAGAGCGATTCAACGTTGGCAATTTCGAGTGGTTACATTAGTGGAGAACAGCGAATCTTCCCGTCTGGGAGCGGACGTTTAATCTCTCGAGATTTTTTAAGTCAAGTATCTTGGAGGTATCCTTACATCAATGGATGGGAGGCGTATTTCGTGTTCAAGGCGCTCTCCCTCGGGTATTCTGTGAAAATCATTGCGACGCCTTCTAAGGTTACTCGTGGTACATTCATCAAAAGGCGTTGGGGGAGTGAACAGGGTGGGCTGGAAATAGGTAAGTCAATGAGAAGACTGGGGTACTGGAAGCCCTACGCTTGGCTGAGATGCCTTAGGCTCTTCTCCAGGCCTACGCTGGCCCTCGCTATGCTGCTTGGGTACATCACAGAAACACATGGTGCATATGATGAAGATGTCGCAGCGTACATCAAGAGGTGGCAGAAGGCTCGTATGGTGGGATACGTTCAAAATTTAGTCTAGGATTCGAGGTCAAACATCTAGGAAGGCTCTTTGCCCTCTCATGTTGATATTGTACTTCTGGGTCAGGGTAATCTCCACAAAGCCTTCTTGTCGGAACCACTTTCGAATCTCCCCTGGTCGGTAGCCCCAATTGTATCGGGGGTTCAACGCGTCATACCATCCATGGATGTCACCGCCCTTCTCATCAGCAAGCTTGGAGCAAAGTTCGAGTCTCTCCTTCTCGTCAAGTCTTCGCCATTGCTCGCGAAGCTTTTTGTATCGTCGCTGTGTCTTCGCGTGGTATACCATGATATGCAATGTGCCGCCAAGCTTGACTTGGTGCACCACTTTCTTGAAGGCGTCGCGTGGATTTGCCAAGTGATGCAAGACGCCCCAGCATAACACAAAATCGTATATGGGGTTGGCTTGCAGGGTCATTATGTCTTGAACACAGCTGCTGGGGTTTACTTGTCTACACTTCTCGATGGCCTTAGGGCTTATGTCAATCGAATGAACTTCAGCACCTATTTGGAGCATCGCCCAAGTGTATCGCCCATTTCCGCATCCAGCATCTAAGCAGAGCTTTCCTTCGAAAAATCCTCTGTCAAGCTGGGTGAGCTGTTCAAGCTCTCTGATTCGGGCTGAGCTGTATTCTGTATTCTTGCTAGGAAGGTTCTCGAATTGGTAGTCGAATTCAGCCATGAACAGAGAGTAGATGGTTGTGTCATATAGACTTTAATGAGACGGATTTGCTATGAAGCCTACAAATTTCTCTAATTGCTGACATCCATCTATACGACTACTTAAGGAACATTCTGCGTGCTCGAAATTGTCCGTCGTAATCCTTCGTCGAGGGATATTCTGGGCTTCCAACCAAGAATCTTCTCCGCTTTTGCGCAGTTATAGCGCATCCGCCTTATGTCTCCAAGCTGCTTGGGCTTCCGCGTTGGTTCAATGCTGGTCTTAAGTAGATGGCCTATAGAATGGTAGAGTTCATTTATGCTTGTTTCGCTTCCAGAGCCTAGAATCATCGTTTCGCCATTTGCACCATCACTCTCAAGGGCTAGGAGGAGGGCCTCTACGATGTCGTCTACATGGATGAAGTCTCGTGTCTGTTCTCCGTCCCAGTATATCGTGGGTTTCTGCTCTTTCTGCAATTTCGATATGAACTCCATCACTACGGGTTTCCATTCTGGGGAGATGCTTTGGCGATCTCCGAAGACTGTGGCAAAACGGAAGATCACTGATTTTACCGCAAATGTGTCTCCATAGAGCTTCATATACTGTTCTGCTTGAAGCTTATCGAGGTCGTATGGAGTCTTAGGCTTGTCAGGGGAGTGCTCATCTATGGGGATTCTGGAGGTGTCATAGATTCCGGAGTTTGAGCTGAAGACTACTTTCGCATTGTTTCTTCGCGCCAGCTCTAACACATTAATCATTCCGACGACGTTCACTTCAACATCTCTTTGGGGATTCTGGAAGCTTCTGCTTCGCGGGAAGCAGGCTAAGTGGTAGATTGCATCTAATCCTTCAAGGCGAGTTCGCTTAGAGATATCATGCTTAAGAAAGGTGATTGCGTCCCGCACGTTTCTGAGTTTCTCAAGATCTCCGTTGCTCAGGTCATCTAAAACGGTGACATCATGACTCAAGCTTACAAGCTTCTCTACTAGGTGGCTTCCTATGAAACCCGCTCCGCCAGTAACCAGAACTCTTTTCACTTCGCATCGTCCTCTTGAAGATTCTCTGAGTTTTGGAAATCAACACCCCGACCTAGAGTAAATAGGTTTCCATCCTCATGATCCTTTCAGGGCTTGTCAGCTTACGCGTTTTCTCCTGACCTTAATTTCTAGGTTCTTCTCACAAATGGCTTTGCTAAGGATTCTAGGATATCTGTCAGTTGGAGTGATAAGGATTCAGGAAAAGCGGAGAGTATCCTTACAAGCACTATTCCAGCTATTATAAATGGGTAGGGTTTCCCCATTATTCTTCCCAGTGGCTGCTTTCGACTTGGCTTATCTGTCAACTTAGAATCCTTTCGTACAAATTGGTTAGCTGGCCTGCCACCACATCTGGATGGTTGTGTTTGAGGACGAAGTCTCTTTCTTTGGCGCCAACTCGTTTTCTTACCTGCTGATCTGAAAGGAGCACCATAGCTTCGTATATGTCTTCGATTGTTCTCGCTTCGACGACTGGAGGCATCTCACCAAAGCACTCTCTGTTCCATTCATTCAAATGGATGACAACTGGTACCTCGCATGCCATAGCTTCGTAGCAGGTGGTTCCACCACTTCCAAGTACAAACTGGTCGAAGACGACGTCGACTTCGCTATAAGCTCTTCTTAATGCAGGTTTTGAATAGGGGCTAACCCATTCTACATATTTGTTCAGCTTAGACTTTCTCAGGAATGCCCGAGCTTTGGACACATCCTCTGAGTATCCCCAATCGACCAAGCGTAGCTTGGCTTTATAGCCCGATTCGATGAAGGCTCTGAAGGCTTTGAGTAGTTTATCATTGCCTTTCACATCCCATACATGTCTTGCGGGATGGAAGAACAGCAAATCCTCAGTTTTCTCTACACTCATCGGTTTGTATTGTTCTGTGTCGATGACAAATGGAATGAATACTGCTTCCCTATATTTGAGCATCCGGAGTAGAGCATACGTGTCGGGGTTCGTCATGACAACACAGGCAGCATATGAATACGCTCGCCTTCCGAGTCTTTCTTCTCCTGAATCTCTTGTCACCAGCCGACGAATCCAACCAGCTTCATGAATTATAAATTGTTTGCAGGCAAACTGGAGATACATAGGGGAAATCGAGTGTAGGTGCAGTAGGTCATAGCCTTTCACCATGCGAAAAAGCGATAGAACACTGTGCATCGGTGACTCGTTGTCGACCCACCAGACTCGCATCCATTCTGGAAGGTCATATTCCTTCAAGGCAGTCTTCAGGTCAAAGCTGTAAGGGTCCATATCGATTTCTAGCTCTTCCCACATTGGCAGCCCCATGCCAAAGTCGTCTGACTTGATGATTAGGTCCGCGTCAATCCCCTGTTTCCGTAGCGGCTTGACAATGCTGAAGGCATCGTTAGCCAAGTTCAACACGTGGACTATCCGCATTTCCCCACTTCATTGGTATATCATATGATTGCTCGTTCTTGGCTTCCTCAAGACGGCGGGTAGACCTTTCAGTTCTTTCACAAGGCTTTCCATCGAAGCCATAGCTCAAGCGCTAGTAGGCCAAGCATTTTACTGATGTATCGTAGGTTATGTGCATTGGCTTCTTTCAAGCCCTTGCTGAGCCATTCCTCATTGATGATCTTTAAATCGATAATCCGCGAGGAGCTGAAAGCATCATGACACATGCTTTTGACGTGTTTATCCCACATCTCAACAATATCCATGCCCCAGCCTATCTTCCCTTGTGTAGCTGGTTTGTGCCCGAAGTTTTCAATCAATATCTGTCGTAGAATGATTTTACCCAGGTTGTTCCTCCGGTCATACTTTAGGCTGTATGGAATGTGAGTGGCAGTATAGAGTACTTCAGGTTCTAACATGGGGGCTATGGTCCTAATCCCGAAGTGTTTGGAGAAACACGCGCTCACAGGTGTAAAGTCATGGAGGAGCTTTCCATTGTAATCAGCTAGGAAGATTTCGCCGAGAGTTGGCAAGGGCGTATTGAAGTAAGGGGATAAGATCGTGTGGATTTCATCCCAGCTGAAGGCAATAGCGAAGAGGTCTTCCTGGTCAGGCACCCAGTCTCTATTATGGGCTTCAAGGTACCTTTGTACGAGTGAAGGAGTGGTGTTGGCGAAGATATGGTTGTACCTAAACACATATCCGCCGAATAGCTCGTCGCCACCATCACCCGTGAGCAACAGGTCACAGTCTCTTGACGCTTCTTTGAATAAGAAGTAAGGGTAGAGGTTCCATCTCGGTTCATCAACTATACTAATCTGTGTTGGTAACTCTGTGAAGGGATTCTCTATATGGATATGCTTGTGATCAGTTGAATAGAGCTCAGACACATGGAGAGCTGTTTCCGCCTCTTTCGTGTCATCACCAAACGTTATGCAGAAGGTTTTGATGTCAAGATTTGGAAAGCATTTTCTAGTCAGTGACAAAATCGTTGTGCTGTCGACGCCGCCGCTTATGCCCATGCCCACTCGTTTCGGCTTGTTCACTTCGATGGTCCTTCTTATAGCACCTTCTAGGAGAGAACCCACACAATGGGACGACAGCCCAGGATATTCAATGAAGTTCTCCCAGCTCAGCTTTGGGAGGATTGTGGATCCAGATGGGTCATACCGTAATGTTAGGATATTCTCAATCTTGCCGTAGTAAGATTCAATGTTTATAGGAGTATTTGTCTTGGCTAGCTCATCTATTATCGAAGAGGTCATGCTGTCCATTATAGGCATCCCCAGAGAATTAGGATTGTGGTAACTACTTCATCAATTTTTCGAGGAGCTGAAATCATAGTAGAGCCGAAGGCATCCACAGTCTCGGTAAAAGGCATGAAGCTGTACAAGATTACAGCCTAGTGTTCAACATGGGTTATGCCCGACATAGGTCATGGTGTGTTTGTGTTATTCAGTTAACCCAGTCACAGATGTCTTTCCCAGCGCTACTCCAAATAATCGAATGGGAGTTGTGTCGCTGCCAAGTCTTGCAGTGCTGGTCCTGCGCTAACATTGATTTAGACTAGGGACTGATTAGGGATTTTGTCCCGAATTTGCCAGCAAACAACATACAAATCAA
>CP070679.1:46213-53568 GCA_020352535.1 Candidatus Bathyarchaeota archaeon
AGTACTCTTCTGGGAATGGGTCAACACAAGGAATCGTCGATAACCTATCCTGAATATCGGCTATCTTCTCAATCAGCTTCTCCTCTCTAACTCGTATGAGGAAAGTCAGATAGTGTTTCCTTCCTTTAGCCCAGTCTTCCATCGAGTCAACTGCTATTGCTGGCCTGATGCTGTTCCGAGCTTTCCATACATCCGAGAATCTACGTTCAATACGCTCTCGCATAAATGCGTCAGCCTTGGACCTTTTCCTAAACACGGGGCAGTCAGACATGTCCTACCAAACACCTGGAAACAATCGGTATCTCACTTGCTTTGCATAGTCTGAGTATCCATCAAGCTCTCGCTGAAGCGTCCGGTCTTCCAGCCACGTGCGCGTTACAAACAAGACGATGTAGACCCCAACTGGTACGAATGTGAAGACCGATCCCATGATGAGCGGAATCGACAATGTGAACAGAATCCCTGCTAAATAGCCCGGATGCCGCACAATCTGATACGGACCACCTGAAATCACTTTGTGTCCTCTATTTTTCTGAATCCTAACAGTTGGCTCAAAATGCGGGTTGACTGCCATAGCCCAGTTGAGGAAAAGTGTCGAAGCCCCGAAGAGTGCAAAGCCCAGCAGCACAAATAGCTCATGGAGATTTGACCAGTGATACCTGCCAAGATCTAGACCGGCCATAGCCGGAACAGCAATGAGCACTGTGAGATTGGCTACCCGCATCAATATCTCATCCCATGCCTTTGATCCTTTTCGTCTTATCCTGAGTCTTTGGGCAAGCAACCCTGGGTTGAGCTTGTACTGCACTACAACGCTTATGGTATAATGTACAACAGAAGCTGCAAAGAAGAGCCACGGTCTGAACCCCACGCCATGACCAGCAGATACGTAGAAAATCACCATCTGCAGCGTCAGCATTACCGAAGCAAGCGCAAGCGACTTGCCAACTGCTGCTTTGGCTTCAGCGTTGGATATCTTCGACATGATCCTTAATTTACTTAGATCTTCGCTTAAGATTTATGCGAGCTGAGCAGAGGAGGAACTGGGACCGACAGAAGAAGAAAGCGTTAAAACGCAGGTCATTAGTAACTATGCCTGAATTGAGCAAACCGTTTAGGAGCCATTATGATGAGGAAAACGATGAAAAATCTTCTCGCTGAGTTGCTGAAGAACTCTAAGAGGAGTGACCGCGAGATTGCAGAGCTTCTAGGAGTGTCACAGCCAACTGTGACCCGAACGCGAAGTCGACTCGTCACCGAGGGCGTGATAAAAGAGTTTACTGTAATCCCTAGCCTATCCAAAATGGGTTATACCATTCTCGCTTTCACACTTCTCCGATTCTCGGAAAGAAGACCTGAGCTGATAGAACAAGGCCGAAAATGGGCAGCGAAGCAGTCAAGCGTAATATTCGCAGGTGACGGTGAAGGCCTAGGAATGGATGCTCTCATGGTGTCTGTGCACAAGAGCTACGCTGACTTCTCTAGGTTGATTGACAAGATTCGAAAGGACTGGCAGCCAGACCTCAGAGAGATGCCGACCTTCATGATCAGCTTGACCCGACCTGAATTAGTAGTCAAGCCATTCTCGCTGAAATCCTTGTCAGCATAACTGCAGAAGAGTAAAGCATTTAATGTGAACCGTAGGACAGGTAGAGAGCATCATGTTCCAGCATCTGCAAGCCATCCTACGGCTGACACGAGCAAAGGCTTATTCGTACACTCTCTTCTCAATCATAGCAGTAATATGCCTGATTGCTCCACAAGATCTTCTCTCCATCAAAACGGCGTTGGTCTTTCTTGCCAACCTCTTCCTGACAGCCTTTGTGTATGCATTCAACGATGTTGAAGACGCATCAGACGACTATACCATCCTCGAGAAGCGGTTAAGAAACCCAATCACCAATGGCGACCTTTCAGTAATAAAGGGATATTTAATTAGCTTCGCCCTTCTCTCGATCGGATTATTCATCTTGTCGCTTATTGGACCCTTAGCCTCCTTCTTCGGTTTGGTCCTTGGGCTCATAGGATTTCTCTATTCTTGGAGACCAGTAAGACTCAAGTCTATACCCTACGCCGACTTGATTTCCCACATATTATGCTTGGGTGTCCTCCAGTTTTTCATGACATACTCTACATTCCGACCGATTGATGTATTCACCATTCCTTTCCTTATGATAATCATACCTTTCTCACTGATGGTTGAAGTACTCTTCGAGCTTCGAGATTTTGGTGTCGATAGAGAGACTAATGTGAAAAACACGATTCAAAGACTGGGGCGATTTGGACCGAAGAAGCTCCTGGTTGCTTCTGGAGCAATTGCGGTCGCCGGATTTGTCATAATCTTTCTTGCTATTCCGTTTGAATATAAGATTGCAGTTCTTTTCAGCTCGCTGCTTCTAGCTATTCTGATTGCTTCAAAGGTCAATTCGTTTCTTAAAACGAACTGCCTGAAAGCCTCAAACAGGATTTGATACGCACTCGTATGCACCCATAGTCTTAAAAATCGATTGACCTGAATAGGACAACGGAGGCTATGGAAATGGACCTTTATACACTGGCAGTGCAGATCGTTGTAGGCACGATCATTCTTGCTCCTGTGCTTTGGCTCGCTGGGCGAGCTTTGGTGGGTAAAGAGAAGGCGAAATTCCTTGATGCTGTCTGGATAATCCTCTTAGGCACGATTATAGGTGCAGTCGTCGGCTCCTTTGTGGGCGGCTTAGTTTCAGCCATATTGATGTTCATAATCTGGCTTGCGCTGATCAAACACTTCTTCGACTGTGGATGGTTAATGGCCTTTGCCATAGCGATAATAGCAGTAATCCTCTTCGTTATAATAGCAATCGTCTTAGGCTTGTTGCTAGGTATCGCGTTCATACTCCTTCCTGTCGCCTTGCCCTAAATCCTCCTCCCTTTTCTTTTTCCAGGCGGTCTTGTTACTCTTAGGAGTCATAGCAGCATACTAATGTCTAGGTTAGTCAGTTCTGGTCAGCTTGGCGACCTTGATGGCGTCATAGGCAGCAATAACCCTGACAGCAAAATCGACAACTTTCGAAATCGGTGTGATCAGGGAGGCCCAATAGGTCCACCAATCCACTCCAGGGAAGCCTAGATGAACAGTCAATGCCATTAGGCCATAGGGGATTGTGAGGAGAATTGCTGGAATCAGGAAGGTGACGCCTCTCAAGATTCTTCCGCAATAAACCTGTTCCAGCCCGGGAAAGAAGAATGCGCCTGCTGCACATAGATATGGGTTTCTTTCTGGACCCATCAAAGACCTTACTAGGCCTTCCTACGTGTGGATAGGTGATAGCAGTTGCGACTGAGATGCACTATGCTCAGGAGAAGACGGGTTGCATGCCCACACTGTCAACAATAGCGTTCATTTCACTATCAGGTGGGCGTTTCTCAAACCGGGTAGCAGCATCTAACATCTTGGGCAACAAGCGAATGTCGCCTGCTGTGATTATGAAACTCTCGGAGAACCCTAATGCCCAATGCACCGACTTCTCAATTGTCTTTGGCGTCTCGAGCGGTTCATAGAAGTAGGTATTGTAAGTCTTAGGTCGACCACCCCAGGGTCGTAGAGCAACGGACTTTATGGTTTGTATGGCAACATTTCGCCTTCGACATATCTCAATCAACGTGTTAAAGTCCGCTGCATATTGAGGATTCTGCATAAGCAAATAGTTGTATGGAAGTAGAACCGAATCGAAATCGAAACGCTCCAAGCTGCGTATGTGCATTGCAGGTGCCTTCACCCCGTGCCCTGTAACACCTAGAAACCGCACCAAGCCTGTGTCTCGCGCTTCAATGAAAGCTTCTAAGGCTCCGTCAGGGCCCATCACTGTCTCCCAGCCTGCTGGACCGGTTAAGCCATGCATCTGCCAGAGATCGATGCAGTCGACATGCAACCGTTTCAACGACCGCTCTAAATTATCCAAGGCGCCTTGGCGTGAGCGTCTACGAGTCTTCGTGGCAATGAAGAAGTCGCTTCGATGCTTGGTTAACCAAGGTCCGATGACCTTCTCAGCGTTACCATACATCGGCGCAGTATCAATGTGATTCACACCATACTTCTGCAGGAGGGTCAAAGCTTGGTTCGCCTCAGTCTGAGTCGCCTTGCTCAGCGCATAGCTCCCGAAGATAACGCGTGTACTTTGATGTCCTGTACGCCCGAAAGCCTGTTTCTGTATCATCCTAAAACCTCATTATTCAGCACAACGGTGCTGACTCAGGTGATATCCACTGAGCGCCTATAATGATTTTCGGGGCGGACGCATCTTCATCAACATCAGCTTCTCCACATCCTCAGCGTCTGATGAGCTGGTCACGGGAATGAATAGCCACCTCCCATCCCGCAGCTGCGGAGCCTCCCGTAGCATCCGTGAAACCTTCTCTCCAAGCTCAAGCTGCAAAGCCCTTTCAGCCTGAGCCTTACCGAGTACAACCTGCACAAGAATTCGTTCTCGCTGAGGATGCAATGCAGTCAGAGATTTGCCCTTTCGTCGGTAGCGGAGATTCCATCCAGCTTTAGATGGGCCCCATGTACTCCATTGTCCCTCTATACTATAGGATGTTTCAATAAAGTGAGTTAAGCGTTCCCAGAGTGGGAAGACAGGACCTAGGGCTAATCGAATCTCCTCGGGAGTTGGTTGATGCTTAGGATCATTAAAACAGCTCTCAGTCAACATTGCACCTTTTCCGCAAGAATCGATGGCTATTCGTTCTTTGATTTACTGAATCGGAAGAAGACTCTCTGATCTGGTAACTCAACAATCTTCAGCCTAACTTTATCTCCAATCTTCAGGTCCTCATATCTCACGTCATCAATTCGGGCAGATATGAGCAAACCACCGATTTGAACAATGCCTGTGCAGAAGGGTGTATCTTCAACGAAGCCGAGGGGCGCGCCAAGGGTTATCTCGGTAAAAGCATGCACTTCGCCTTCAGTTCCCAAGTCAATCCACTTGAGGTCTTCGGTATGGCAGTGGGGACATATGATTCGGGGAGGCCACAGTACTTCCTTGCACTTCTCACACTTTGTCGTTGTGAGGTGACCGTCCTTCAGATTCTTAAAGAATTGACTGATTCGAGTGTATTTCTCATCTTGCAAAGGATAGAAGTCTAGCATGAATGGGAGACCAATCTTTTCTGGTCGCTTGATCTTCTCGACTTTCACCTTGCTCATCTTGGCTCCCTCGAACAGACCAGTATTGAATGCTGATTCGCAGCTCCGCTTAAGCTGTGTTGAATCCCAATCTCAGCACCTTTGACATATCTGCCTTGATCCACATCCCCTCGGAACTGCTTCAGCAACTCAAATGTGTGATAGATAGAGGTTGCTCCTAGCGGATGTCCACAACCCATTATTCCACCGCTCGGGTTCACTGCAACCTTACCACCGATGTAAGGTTCACCATCTTCAATGAACTTGCCACCTCTGCCCTTCTCACAGAATCCCAACCCCTCATACTCCATGATCTCGGAGATTGTAAAGCAATCGTGAACTTCCGCAATATCTACGTCATCCTTGCTGATCTTAGCGGTTCTCCACGCCTCCTCAGCAGCACGTCGAAGAGGCACCCAATCAGTCAAGCTGGCCAAATTGTTGACAGCGTTGCCAATGGCGCATTGCCCTGAACCAATTAGATGCATTGGCGTATCCGTGTACTTTTTCGCCTCTTCTGCCCGAACGAGAATGATGCCTGCCGACCCATCTGTCATAGGGCAGCAGTCAAAGAGATGCAGCGGTGGTGCAACAACAGGAGACTTTAGTACATCCTCAATGGTAACCTCTTTCCTCAGATGGGCAATCGGATTCAGCGATGAATAATGGTGGTTCTTCACGGAGACCAGGGCCATCTGCTCTTGGGTTGTTCCAAACTCGTACATGTGTCGCTGCGCTGTTACGGCGAAGATCGGAGGTGCCGAGAAGCAGTTGATACCATCCCATTCCCGATCCAGAACACATGTCATAGTAGTCTGAGCTTCTGCCATATCTGGCTGGTACATCTTCTCGACTCCAATGGCTACAGCGATGTCTGACATGCCTGAAGCAACGCAGTTCCAGGCATATCGGATTGCAGCTTGACCAGAGACGCAGGCGAGTTCTGTCCTCGCAATAACCTTTCTGGGGATTATTCCGAGGTGTTCGGCAACCAGCGGGGCTACATACGATTGAAAGGCGAACCGTTCTGGCTGAGCTGCGCCTACAAAGAGAGAGTCAACATCCTTTGGAGCGAGGTTGTTGACATCCTCAAACAAGGCTTTGCCTGCTTCTTGAACGAGCTCTCTCCAGCTTGCGGCTCTTCGACCTGCCTTGGCTTCGCCGCCAGCCACGATGGCAACTTGGTTCATTAAAAATCCCTAACTACTGGCCTTGGTACTTGGGCTTACGCTTCTCGATGAAAGCTGAGACTCCTTCTCTATAATCTTCTGTAGATGAGAGAATTCCGAAGGCCTCAGCTTCATGAACCAACCCTATTCCCAAATCTGCTTCAATACTTCTGTTAATCAGTTCCTTAGACAACCTGATTGCGATTGGAGGCTTACTCATTATGACTTCAGCAAGCTCCTCAACGGTTGATCTCAGCTTGTCTGCAGGTACAACCATATTGACTAAGCCAATGCTCTCTGCCGTCTTCGCATCAATCATCTTCCCGGTGAATATCAATTCCTTGGCTCTTCCTCGTCCGACAAGACGAGGTAAACGTTGCGTTCCTCCCCACCCAGGGATCAACCCGACATTCACTTCAGTCTGCCCGATTCGGGCGTTTTCTGAGGCAATTCTGATGTCACAGGCCATGGCAAGCTCTATGCCACCGCCAAGAGCATAGCCATTGATTGCAGCAATCACCGGCTTTCCAAGCTCTTCAAGCCTCACTGTCATCTTCTGTCCAAGTCTTGACATTTCCACGGCCTTCACCACACTGATGTCTCGCACCGTTTTGAGATCCAATCCAGCGCAGAAGGCTTTCTCACCAGCTCCCGTAATCACTATCACTCTGACGTTGTTATCTTTCTCCGCATCTTCAAGACTAGAGAAAAACTCTGGGATGGTCTCTGCATTCAGCGCGTTAAGGGCATTTGGTCGATTGATTGTTATGGTGGCTACTCCATTCTTCTTCTCGTACAACAAATTCTTGAAACCCATAGGTTCTTCACCGCTTTGTCCAGTCGTAGAAACCCTTCCCTGCTTTCCTACCAAGTAGTCCAGCTCGAACCATCTGCCGAAGTAGTGGGCTTGGACTATACTTTGGGTCGAGGTCGTTCTTCAAGACTTCAGATATAGCTAGGGTGGTATCCAAGCCGAGATAGTCAACTAGCCTTAATGGTCCCATTGGCCAGTTAAGCCC
>CP070679.1:53668-60492 GCA_020352535.1 Candidatus Bathyarchaeota archaeon
CGGGAAGTCTACCAACACGGGAGCTGTGGCGCGGGATTGAAATCCATAGGCCCGTCGACATCGACGTGTCAGATTCCCTCCCAGATGTAGTCGCTGAAGATGTCAAGAAATGGGGCAGAGGCATCAAACTATTCTCAAAGCTACTCGTCTACAACTACTTGAGCGCTTCGAAAATAGCGAACGAGCTTGTTCGAAAGGAGAAGTTCAAGTATGATTTAGTGGTGGCTCACGACTGGCTTTCCGTCATGGCTGGCATAGCAATCAAAAGAGAACTAGGATTACCTCTCGTCTTCCATGTTCATTCCACTGAAAAAGGACGAACCTTGGGGAACGGTTCAGATGTTGTCAGCAACATCGAGTATCGTGGTGGTCAAATCGCGGATAGAATTATCACAGTCTCCTATATGATGAAGAACGAATTGACCAGACTTGGGTTTCCAGCTGAGAAGATCAAGGTCTGCTATAACGGAGTTGACCCAGAGAAGTACAACCCGGAACAGGTAAGCCAAGAGAAGATCAAAGAGCTGAGAAGATTCTACAACATCGGAGAGAACGAGTCGATGGCGCTCTTTATCGGTCGGCTCGTAGGCGTTAAAGGTGTAGATAACCTGATTGCAGCGATGCCATACGTCTTGAAGAAGGTTCCAAACGTCAAGCTCGTAGTCGTTGGGCTCGGCGGAATGCAGGGCTACTTGGAAGCGCTAGTTGAGAAGTACAAGCTAAAGGACGCCGTAAAGTTCCGCTTTGAATTCGTGCCAGAACAAGAACGCATCACCCACTACGCCGCATGCGATGTAGCAATCTTTCCAAGCTTGTACGAACCATTTGGAATCGTCGCGTTGGAAGCGATGAGCATGGAAAAGCCTGTGGTGGTTGGGGCAACAGATGCCAGTGGCATGAAAGAAATCGTCATACCAAATGGCTCAGACCAATGTGGTTTTCACATAAATCCGAGCAGTCCAGAGGACATTGCTTGGGGAATCGTAAACGCGGTTCAAGATCCTCAGCGAAAAGTCCAGCTGGGGAAGAACGGAAGGCGAATTGTGCTTCAGAAATTCACGTGGGACGCTTCAGCCACGAAGACAGCTGGGCTCTATAACGATCTGATTACGAAAGGCTCAACAACCTGAAACCAGCGTCGCAATGTTAGGAATAGGTGCTTAAAACCTTTCTAATGCCATTCAACGTGATGTGATACTTACTAATCCCTTCGGTCTCGGTGCAGTGCACGAAGTCTAGTTCAACCAGCTTCTGAAGCTGAAGTTGAACAACCGAGGTCTCCATTCGGGTCCATTCAGAGATTCTATCAATCGGCAGTGACTTCTCCGATGTTGTCGCCCCGATGTTATGCAGCATACAGAGGAGCCGAAACTCTTCAGGCATCGTACGGTCATACGAAGTGTCGAATGAAGAATTCATGTCAGCTTTCTATCCTATCACGCCTTCACATACCTCAACGGTTCTAGTAGCGATTGCATCCCAACTATAAGTCTTTTGCACCAACTCTCTAGCGTTTTCCGTTAGCCAGGCTGAATGTTTTGGATCCGACAAAACCCGGGCTACGCCCCAGGCAATCGAGTCAGGATTCCTTGGATGAACGGAAATCCCGGTTCGATCATGTTCAATCACTTCTCCTAAGCCGCCTACTTGGCTTGCGACGACGGGGACGCCTGCAGCCATTCCTTCCAAGGCTACGATGCCAAACGGTTCATAGACAGATGGAACAACCAAGACATCTGCCTGTCTCAGCAACGCTACAACCTCTCCATCAGGAATGAAGCCTGTAAACGTGATGCTGTCAGAGCATTTCGTCGACCGTGCGAGGCTTTCAAGATGACCACGTAGCCAGCCATCACCGACAATCACGAATCTAGTTCCGGGGAACCGTTGACGAATCGTGGGGGTGGCTCGAATCAAGTATTCCATCCCCTTCTGAGGAACCAATCGGCCTAAGCAGAGGACGAGTTTTTCGTTGGTGTTGATACCATAGCGGTTTCTTACCATTTGCCGATCAACTGATATGTCATACTTGCTCAGGTCAATCCCGTTTGGGATGATTTCCACCTTCTCTGGAGGTAGTCTGAAGTGTTCACAGACCTCATCTTTCATCGAGCTACTTGTCACGATAACCTTGCTTGCCTCATATGTTGACCACCATTCCACGCCATCAATGGCCAACGAGCTAGGACTGTGAAGGCCCTGGGCTCGCCCGATTTCAGTGGCATGAATAGTGGTGATCATCGGTTTTCTTAGGTAGTGCTTGAAAGATATCCCCGCGAAGGCAGCTAGCCAATCGTGGACATGGATGATGTCAAAATCAATCTCCTGGCTTATCGCAGCCATCTTCTTCTCCATGAAGTGATTGAAGAGGAGGGCCCAAGTAAGAAAATCAGGATGCCCCAGCTGAACTGCTGTACGATGAACCTTCACACCATCGAGTTCTGCATAGTATGGGATTCCGGGAAGGTCTAGCGTGATGACATGGACTTCATGGCCGCTTCGAATCAGCGCTTTAGCTAGGCCCTCACAGTGGCGGGCAATGCCACCGACGATTCGAGGTGGAAACTCCCAGGTAGCCATACAGATATTCAATTGAACGCACCGGCAAGAACCGTCTTATCGCCGTTGTTGCTTGCTAGATTTGCCGGGTATAGGCCTTATATGTTTATGTGCTGATGGACTTCCTGTTGGATTTTTTCGGGGTATCATCAGCGTTTGCCACTAGCGGTTCTGCGGATGCCCTTGCACGACTGATGTGTTTTTCAGGTTCCGAGTTGAGCGACATCACTTGGGCTTTGGAGAATCTGCTTCACATAGTTCATGCCTGGCGGAATCGTAAGGTTCGGATTAATCTTCGTTTCAGTAATCTTGCAGCCTTCGCCGATGTGAACCGCGTTTCCGATGACTGAGGTTGACTCGATTGTTGTAGGTCGACTATCAGTTGACTCCACAACAACCTTCCTCCCGAGAATGCTGTCCGAGATACGAGTTGAGTTGCCTATCTTAGCAGCATCCAGAATAGCTGAGCCTCGAATGTCAACGCGTTCACCTAGAATGCAGAAGTTATCGATGTTGGAGTCGCAGATTGCGGAGTCATCTCCGATCCGAGCGTGCCGACCAATCAGCGTAGCCCCGTTGATGAAGAGTTTGCCAGCTTCAATCTTCTGGATTATCTCTCTTCGCCTTATCATGGAGTCTTCGCTATATCCCTGGACCCAGATGTCTCTATCTGGTAGAATTCGCTTCTCCGAGATTCGCATATCTATCTTTCCGCAGAGAACGTTGTGCATAGCTTTCAAGTAGTTCTTGGGGCTACCAACATCGAACCACGCTTTAAGCTCGTAACCATAGACGGGAAACCCTTGGTTTACCATGTAGGGAATGAAGTCAAAGCCGAAGTCAAGCCTCTTCCGCCGTTCCACTATGTCATCGACCTCTCTGCTTTCTGCTATCTTTCTAACTTCAGGTGACAGAAGGTAGATGCCAGCATTTGCCAGATTGCTAGGGGCTTTTCCTGGTGGAGGCTTCTCCACGAATCTTTCAATCCGCATCTTCCCGCTCAATTCAGCAATGCCATATCCTGTAGGGTTTTCAACCCTCGTGAGAGCAATGGTCAGTAATGCACCGTTCTCTTCATGTTTCTTGATCAAACCATCCAAATCGATATCGAAGAGGTTGTCGCCTTGGACGACGAGGACAGGGTCATCAACATTGTAGTACTTCATGTTAAGCCGATAAGAATCAGCACTGCCCAAATCATCGAGGTTCGGTTGGTGTTTGATGTGTACCCTTGGTGAAATCTGGTACTTGGCAGAAAATCCGACACCTTCGCCATACTGGTCGAAGAGATTAGAATAGTTGGTGAAGCCACACTCTCCAAAAATGAAGTGCCGTAGCCCTTGCTCAGCCAACTCCACCATTGAAAATTCGATGAGTGATCTATTCAAGAATCTGACGCAGGGCTTTGATACATCATGGGTTAAGGGTTTCAGCCGCTCTGCTTGCCCACCGACAGGAATGAAACACCTCATCTTATCTACATTCATGCTACTACCTCCTGACAGGATAGTGAATGTGTATCATTTGATCGTGAGGTGACCTTAGCTACCTGCTTCTGCAACTGGGTGACCCTTTTCTCAACAATCTCAAGCAGCCTTCTACGAAGTCTATTGCTGCGTAGACCTCTATAGGGGAGGGTGGCTATCTTGGCGGCTAACTCCTCATCTCCGATGGTTTCGCGAACCCACCTCTCAAAGTCTCCTCGTTCAATATGAAAACGAATCGACTTCGGAGCTACGAGCTTGATTGCGGAACTGAATTCGACTAGGCTGCAGGCAGTTTTTGGGCTTGGACGGGCGGACTCCTGGAAGAAATTAAATCCCCTCTCACTAGGAAGCTGACGTAGGATTCGGTGTGCCCTGAGCTCAGGACGCTCCAGTTCCAGCATAACTCGTAGCTCAAGGTCTTGGATGATTCGTGAGTACGTTGTAAAAGCTTCGACTGCGCTGCCGCACGGATTGAAGTAGCTATGTACGTCTCCGGAGCCTCCGCCCTTGATGCTCATGTAGTATAAGTGGTCACTCATCTGAAGGTAACGCCAGAACCTCAGTAGCTCCTTGTCGCCGGTTGTCTTGACTGGTTGCTCTAGCCGTTTCAAAGACCTGTAACAAGCTTGTTGCATAGAATTGTTCAACCACGCACTCGGGTCTCGTTCAAGGTCTGCCCAAGAGATGGTGTTGAAGACACTTACATCAATCTCCCCGATTGGTTCATATCGGCGAATCACTTCTGAAGGAGTGCTCCACTGAAGATGCCCCCATTTCATCACCTCTCGAGGCAGCCACCTCAAGAATTCGTGAATCCCGCTCTCGGGCCAGTGGTGTTCACCAAAGGTCTCATAATCGACGAAGAGGGTGATGGTTTGCCCTGGAGTTGACGCTAGCCAACTTGCATATTTATCGGCTGTCAAGGGCCACTCTTTCCACCGGGTTGAGGAGAAGCGGAACCCGATGTCATCGGACAATCGATAGTTACGGAGCAAGATGCGAAGGGCCATACCCTTGGCTTGGTAGACATGGTTCGGGCTTTTCAGGCCAATGATTCGCTCAGTCCCTTCGGTAACCATTGCTTCATAACCTAGACCTTCAACAGTTGCTCCAATCGCGTTGTTGTACAAGCACTCCGTGTTTTCAACAATCCGTGGCTCATAGCCGAGAAGATCTTTCATGAGCTGACGATGCATGCAGATCTGGTCTACAAATTCTGAACGATCTATCCCATACAAGCTGGAAAGGGAGTGATAGTAGGGCTGATCCAGAAGCTCCACACAGCCAGAGGCCACAAGTTGCTTGAAGGAATCAAGAAGATCAGTGTTCCATCGCTCACACTGTTCGATGAAGACACCAGAAATCCCATAGGCTACCTTGAATCGTCGTCGATCGTTCTTGTAGGCATCAATCTGCTCAAGTATAATGTCGTTTGATGGGAAGTAGCATTTCCTTACCGCCCTCTCAAAGATGTGGCGATTCAATCCATGGTCAAAGTACAGGTCAAAAAGCTCTGCTTTAGAAACTCCTTGGCGACCTAGTACATCCTGATGGAAATTGCGGTTGAGCCGAAAGGGTTGATGAACCTCAAATAGCAGGCAGACATCAGTCACTTGTAGGGCCACCATACGCATTTTAAAGGACTTGCTTTTATGACTAGTAGCGGAAGACTTACGCTATAAATAGATTCTGAATCACTAGGAAGTTTTGCACGTTTACACTAGAGTCAGGATAAGCTCGAGCGGGAACTCCGAGTGGGATATGGGCTACGCAGGAAGAACTGCTTAAGTGCGTAGAAACAGAATATTGCCTGGACACGGGTTGTCGATATGCTTGATGAAATCATGGGCTTGGTTGAAGGCCATCAAGAGTGGCGTGAGAAGCAATGTTTGAATCTCATCCCATCAGAGAACGTCATGAGCCCTGCTGTCCGAACGCTACTCTCCTCAGATCTAGGGCACAGATACACCACCCGTGATCGCTTCTACATGGGAACAAGCTTCATCGACAAAATCGAGTGTTACGGGGAAGAGATAGCCAAGGAAATCTTCAGGGTTAAAATCGCTGATTTGCGGCCACTATCTGGACATATCTCGGACCTAATCTTCCTCGTCAGCTTCGCTCAGCCAGGAGATACGTTGATGTGCGTGTCCCCTGAAGATGGAGGATACCCTGGACTTTGGAGAAGTGGATTAGCCGGACTCTTCGACCTTAAAACCGTGCCCTTCCCCTATTCAAGGCACAATAGGAATATAGATATTGAAGAAGCGAAGGAGACAATTATTGGCAAGAAGCCTAGGCTTGTAGTGTTTGGAGCAAGCTTGATTGCCTTCCCCCACCCCGTCCGGGAATTGGCAGGAGTTGCCCGTGAAGTAGGTGCAATTGTAGGCTTCGATGGTTCACATGTGATGGGGCTTATTGGTGGAGGTGAATTTCAGGATCCTCTAAGAGAAGGTGCCTCTGCCTTGTTTGGCTCAACACATAAGACTCTCTTCGGACCGCAAGGAGGTATAATTCTGGCTGACGAACAGCACGGAGAGCTGATGCAAAGCAGAGTCTATCCAGCTATCGTAGATAATGCACATTGGAACAGGATCGCAGCGCTCACCCTCGCGTTGGCTGAACTACGAGAGTTTGGTGAAGGCTACGCCAAACAAGTGATTGCTAATTCACAGACCCTAGCGCATGCTCTGAATGACCTCGGATTTCCAGTTGTGTGCCCGCAGCTAGGTTTCACCCAATCGCATCAAGCCATCTTAGACTATGGCGGATTTAATC
>CP070679.1:60592-67410 GCA_020352535.1 Candidatus Bathyarchaeota archaeon
GAGGAGCGGTTCATAAAGAGCATCGATGAGAAAAGCGGCGCCTCCCTTAAACTCACTGTTCTCAACGAAGAAGGTCGAGTCTGGACAATAGTTGCTGGAGGCGGTGCCAGCGTTGTCTATACAGACACAATCTTCGATTTAGGATTCAAGGACGAACTGGCTAACTATGGAGAATACAGTGGCAATCCATCAACCGATGAAACGTATCAATATGCAAAGACAATCATCGACCTCATGACCCGGAAGAAAAATCCCAAAGGTAAAATCCTCATCATTGGTGGCGGCATCGCAAATTTCACAGATGTAGCTAAAACATTCACTGGCATAATCAAGGCGCTGAAGGAATACAAGCAGAAGCTGATCGACAATAACGTGCGAATATACGTTCGCAGAGGCGGACCCAACTATCAAGAAGGACTCAAGAACATGAAGGAACTCGGTAAGACGCTTGGAGTCCCCATCAAGGTCTTCGGACCTGAAGCACATATGACATCGATAGTACCTATGGGACTCGGGACGAAACAGGACGCGTGAGAAGAATGAGCGATTACAAGCTATTTGATAAGAACACTCAATCCCTAGTCTTTGGCTATCAGCAACGGGCTATCCAACGGATGCTTGACTTCGACTACGTGTGTGAACGTGAGACTCCCAGCATTGCCGCGATTGTCAACCCAACAAGAAGCGGTTATCACAAATGCTTCTGGGGACCTACCGAAATTATCCTACCAATGTACACAACCATCGAAGAAGCAGCAAAAAACCATCCAAAAGCAGAAGTGATGATAAACTTTGCATCATTCAGGTCAGCTTATCCCCGCACAAAAGAAGCTT
Source organism: Candidatus Bathyarchaeota archaeon (assembly GCA_020352535.1). Taxonomy (GTDB): domain Archaea; phylum Thermoproteota; class Bathyarchaeia; order Bathyarchaeales; family Bathyarchaeaceae; genus SOJZ01. The sequence continues at coordinate 61,427 of CP070679.1, forward strand.
TTGAGATTGACAGCATCCGCACCGTCGCAATAATCGCGGAAGGGATTCCTGAGAGATATACAAAAGAGCTCATCGCAATAGCAAAACAGAAGAAAAAATGGATAATCGGTCCAGCCACAGTCGGTGGGATTAAGGGCGGCGTCTTCAAGATAGGAAATACTGGTGGCATGATAGACAACATAGTAGCGTCCCGCCTGCATCGACCTGGTAGCGTTGCCTTCGTATCCAAATCCGGGGGCTTACTAAACGAGCTGAACAACATCATCTCCCGAAACAGCGACGGCGTCTATGAGGGCATAGCCATCGGCGGAGACCTCTACCCCGGAAGCACATTCAAAGAACACGTTATGAGGTATGAGAAAGACCCCGACGTTGCGATGATAGTCCTCCTTGGAGAGGTCGGAGGTAGAGACGAATATGACATTGTGGAAGGATTGAAGAAGAATGAGATCACCAAGCCATTGGTGGCGTGGTGCATAGGAACCTGCTCCAAGATGTTCCCAACCGGGGTTCAGTTTGGGCATGCAGGAGCTAAAGCTAGAACAGACTTGGAGACCGCTGATGCCAAGAATGCGGCCTTGAAAGCAGCAGGTGCAGTCGTGCCAGACTCCTTCGATGACCTCGGCGATAGAATCAAAGACACCTTCAACACACTAGTGAAAGCAGGTAAGGTTAAGCCTAAGCCTGATCGAAGCCCACGTGTAACACCCATGGACTTGAGCCGGGCTCTTGCTGAAGGGCGAATTAGGATGCCCACGCACTTCATCAGCACGATTACTGATGAACGCGGTGATCAACCTCTGTATGCTGGAATCCCATTGACTGAGGTCATAGACGACAGCTACGGAATCGGCGGAGTCATCGGCCTCCTGTGGTTCAAGAAGAAATTCCCGAAATGGGCCTGTGGCTTCATCGAACTGGTGCTACAGATAGTAGCGGATCACGGCCCAGCCGTTTCAGGCGCTCATAACGCAATTATAGCCACGCGAGCCGGCAAAGACCTCATTTCCTCTCTAGTCAGTGGACTGCTAACAATCGGGCCACGTTTTGGTGGAGCCATCGACGGAGCAGCTCACTGGTTTAAGAGGTTCCACGATGAGCGGAAAAACCCGGAAACGATGGTGAATGAGATGAAAGCGATGAACATCCTGATTCCAGGAATTGGCCACCGCGTGAAATCAGTGATAAATCCCGATAAGAGGGTCGAGATGCTGAAAAGGTATGCCAAAGATCAGTTTCCGAAAACAGCATACCTAGACTACGCTCTAGGTGTAGAAAAGATCACCACAGCGAAGCGGGATAACCTGATACTAAATGTTGATGGATGTGTAGGCGTCCTATTCCTCGACCTCCTCAATAGCCTAGGATTCTCGGAGAAGGAGATTAACGATATCATCGAAACTGGGGCGCTAAACGGTCTGTTTGTCCTTGGACGGAGTATAGGATTCATGGGCCATATACTCGACCAAAAACGACTTAAGACAGAGCTGTATCGACATCCGTGGGATGATATCCTTTACTCTCCCCCTCAAAAAGAGGAGTTAGAGCGAGAAGCAAAGAAGTGGAGGAACAAGAAATGAAGAGCGAGATTGAGAATGCAAAAGAGCACTTTGGACAGATAATTACGGAGCAGCTTGAAAGAGTAGAACGTATGAAGAGAGCAGAAGAGTGGATAGACTACACCCGACTAGCACCAATAGTGATGGGAATAATTGGTGGTGACGGAATCGGCCCTAACATCACGAAGGAATCGAAGCGGATCCTGGAGTTTCTACTTAGCGAGGAACTTGCGAACAAGAAGGTTGAACTCAGAGTCATCGAGGGATTGACTATTGAGAACCGCGCAAGAGCGATGAAAGCAATACCTGATCAGATTTTAGAGCAGATTAAAAGATGCCATGTCCTACTCAAAGGACCAACCTATACTCCTAAGAAAGGAGATGGATGGCCAAACATTGAAAGCGCCAACGTTTCCATGCGACGCGAACTCGACCTCTTTGCCAATGTACGACCTGTGAAAGTTCCTAAGGAGGGAATTGACTGGATTTTCTTCCGGGAAAACACTGAAGGTGCCTACATCCTCGGAAGGAAGGGCATAAACGTTACCGAGGATTTGGCCATCGACTTCAAGGTCATAACAAGTCAAGGCAGTGAACGGATAATTCGGATGGCATTTGACTACGCCAGAAGACACAAGATTAACAAAGTCACTGTGGTGACAAAAGCCAATGTCGTCAAGACAACAGATGGGAAATTCCTCAGCATCGCAGAGCAGGTGGCTAAAGATTATCCCGAGGTGGAGTGGGACGACTGGTTCATTGATATCATGACAGCCAAGCTCGTAGACCCCAAGAGAAGAACCCAATTTCGAGTTGTAGTCCTGCCCAACCTTTATGGCGACATCATCACGGATGAGGCTGCAGAGTTTCAAGGCGGCGTAGGAACAGCCGGAAGCGCCAATATAGGTCGGCGATACGCCATGTTCGAAGCAATACATGGCACAGCCCCACGGATGGTAGAAGAAGGAAGAGCCGCGTATGCAGACCCTTCCAGCATCATCAGAGCCGTGGTTATGCTTCTAAATCATATAGGTTTCATAGACAAAGCCAAGAAACTGGAGATGGCTCTTGACATCTGCAGCCAATACGAGAAAAGACTTGGCATAACCGGAAGATCCGATGGCGCTACAGGTGCAGAATTTGCAGACTACGTTATGAAGACGATTCAAGATCCAAAGCTTGAGAACAAGTGGCAAAGCTATCAATAACCATCTGCTAGATTCCCTGATGATCTAGGCCGCCTTCTCTAAGCGCAAAGCTCGTCTTAGCAGACTTCATCACATCTTTGAGCATATGAGCCACCGACAAGCAGATTGATATAACTCGTACAGCGTGTAGAGCAAAGGAGGTTGAAGTTTGAGTTCTGAGCTCTCAAAGATTGCTGCTAAGATCCAAGACAAATCCCTCAGAGAGAAAGTGACTCAGCTCATCGAGAAGCCTACAATCAGAATAGGTGAGAGAGAGTATACGGGTTTGCCTTTGGCTGTATCGCCTGCCGGCCTATCGCACCATCACAGCTACTCAGGAGGACTCCTTGAACATATGGAGGCTTCAACTGAGATTGCTCTAGGACTATGCAAGATTGTCGAAAGAATCTATGGTGGCAAGGTCGATAGAGATTTGGTGATTGCTGGAATGCTTCTTCACGATATTTTCAAGCCTTTAACCTATGAGCGGATGGAAGATGGAACTTACGCCACAGCTCCTTTGGCTGACCGATTAGATCACCTTACGCTTGCTGTCTCGAAGATGATTCGAATGGGATTTCCTCTTGACTTGGTTCATATAGTCGGTGCTCATCATGGCGGTAGCGCAGGGCCTATCTGGCCTCGTACAATCGAAGCGCTGATCTGCCACCTAGCTGATATCACAGATTCCAGGTTGAATGGCGAAGTGCTGAGAGCAGCCAGATACCTGTCAAGAACTGCTACTGGGGAAGAGCTCAATATCAACTCCTCGAAGGAGGCCTTCGATATAGTTCGCTCGAAGCAAAGCGAACATTCTAACTCGGAAAAAGCGAACCTTGCAGTCAAAGATGCAATCGAAAGAATAATCGCTGAGAGGAAGAAGGGTTAGTGTCTATAGACAACAGGTAACCGAATCACCATTCTCGTAGGACTCCATGCACGCTTGGACCTTACCATTCACCCCAACGAGACCACATGCGCATCGCGTGTCTCTGTGTTCAATATAGCGATAGTTGATTTTCCAGTGAGATATCCACAGACTTCGCCAGGATTTACGATAAGCAATCGTCCCTCTCGATGAACTGTTGCCTGATGTGTATGACCATGCACGACTACGTCATAATTTGCAGCGTTGATGAGCGAATGAAGGCGCGCCACATCTTTACCATGCACGACTGCAATCCTCAAGCCATCCGCCTTCGTTTCAGCGAAGGTCCCACATAAATCAAAGCCGGCTTCCTCAAACTTCTCTCTCAACACCTCATGATCGCCATCATTGTTACCAAGAATTCCGAGCAGATTAGCCTTCAAGGATGTGAGATGCGGTATCACGAAACCAGCAACATAGTCTCCAGCGTGTATCACAAGCTCTATTCCTTCTTTATTCAGTCGTCTCACCGCTTTGTCCACAAGTAACAGATGATCGTGAGTATCCGCCATCACGCCGACAATCATCTTCTCACCATGATATTGTCCTTCAACCACTTTTCTATAAGATTTGCCTTTCCTAGCGACCGCTTCATCGCATCAAAATAGAATCTTGATATCTCAGAAGGAATATGGGGACTCTAAATGCAAGACCTGTATTCACCAATTGGCTCTCTCTGATTACTCTTGCGCGATGATTTGGATATACCTATATTAGTATTGGCTGCAAACATGACGTGGAAAGAGGCAGCAATGGAGACCATAAGGATAGCTCTTTACGGAGTCGGAGCAATGGGGGCCCGAATTGGCAGGTCACTGTTGAAGAAGGAAGGGGTAGAAGTCGTAGGCGCCATTGACGTGGATGAGTCGAAGATTGGAAAAGACCTTGGAGAAGCACTGGACATTAACAGGCTCTTAGACGTTAAGGTCGCTGATGACCCTGATGATGTGCTCTCTAAAGCAAACGTTGACGTGGTGATTCACTCAACCCAATCGTATCTTCGACAGGCCTACCCACAAATAGCCTCAGCGATAAATCATCAGGCAAACGTGATATCCACCTGTGAAGAGCTCTCGTATCCATATATTGCTGAACCTGAGCTTGCCCATAGGCTTGATGAGCTAGCGAGGAACAATGGGGTAACCGTTCTGGGAACTGGCATAAACCCCGGTTTTCTCATGGATACGCTCGTCATCACCTTTACTTGTGTATGCACGCGGATTGATCAAATCAGGGTGATGCGAGTAATGAATGCAGCCACAAGACGAGAGCCGTTCCAGAGGAAGATTGGTGCAGGACTCACCGTCGACGAGTTCAACGAGCGATTACGGGTTGAAGCGATTACAGGGCACGTTGGCCTAGCTGAGTCAGCCTCTATGATTGCCAACGCCTTGAAATGGAAACTTGACCGGATTGATGTGCAACCAATCACACCGGTGATTGCCCAGGTGCCAGTTGAAAGCCAAGTTATCAAGGTGGAAACCGGTCAAGTCGCTGGTTTGCACCAGTCCGTCAAGTGTATAAAGGATGGGAAAGAGGTGATTACACTCGATTTTCAGGCGTATTTAGGAGCTGAAGAGGAATACGATGCAATCACAATCAATGGTGTACCGAACATCACTGAAAAAATCGCTCCATGTATCCATGGTGACCATGGTACAGTCGCGATAGTCGTGAACTCCATTCCGAAGGTTATCAACGCGCCGCCTGGATTGATGACCATGAAAGATATGCCTGTTCCATCCGCTGTGACTGAAGATATGCGAGCATATCTTGACTAGCAAGCCAAAACGTTGCAGGATGGTGAGTCAACCTAAGAGCCCTCAGGGGCATTTCAGGTGGCTATTGTCGACCAAATCAGAGGTTTGGAACCTTGCCTAGATATCGGGTTAGCATAGACATAGGGGGCACATTCACAGATCTAGTAGCCTTAAACGAAGCGGATGGTCGCCTACGAAGCTTCAAGGTACCGTCCACGCCGAGAAACCCTTCAGAAGCAGTGATGACTGTCTTCAAGGAGCTCCTCGAAGAAGTTGACCCAGGAAACATTTCTACCGTTACTCATGCGACAACAATCGCAGTGAATTCGCTGCTTGGGCAGCTAGGGCTCGAGCTTCCGCGAACTGCACTGATTACGACCAAGGGATTCCGAGATGTTCTGGCAATTGGTCGACAAAGACGATCCGAGCTATACAACCTTTTCATTCAGAAACCTCGAACTCTCATTCCCCGAAGCCTTCGGTACGAGGTTGATGAGCGGATTGATCCTAAAGGAACGGTCATTAAATCCTTAGATATCAGCATGGTACA
>CP070679.1:67510-74200 GCA_020352535.1 Candidatus Bathyarchaeota archaeon
CTTTGCTAGTTCGATTCGTTTCCTTATGTCAGTGTTCGACCCAAACAGGATTCTGCACAATTGTTTGTCTTCTTCGAGAATGACACTCCGAATCTCATTGTTGTGATGGATGATTCCTTCAGAAAGCATGTGGCCAACAGCCATTTCTTTCAGACATGACGGTGTACAGAGAATGGTTACAAAGTGAGTTTTGTTCAAGAAGATATGGAGCGGTGTTTCCTCTGCCACTAAATCTGTTGTGGACTTTGCTATTCCTGCGGAGCTGTCAACCTTCAGAATTTGGACTTCTTGCATCTCAAATCAGTTCTCATTAGCAGTCACTCCTCAGAAAAAGCTATCGAAGAGAATGCCATCCATAAATAGCTGCAAGCTGCCATCTTTCCGTTGAGTCACCCCTATTTTCGTAATCGTTATTAGGGACATGGAGATGGAATAGAGAATCTGGATTACGGGTTGGAGGCACGACCTTGAGTAAGCTGACTAAAGCGGAGGAAGAAGCGCAAAAAAATGAGACAGTCCTCCGGACGACTGAACTAGATCCAAAGTTCAAATACGAGATTAGCAAGCTTCCTGGCGCAGAGAAGGTTAACGTATGTTTTCAGTGTGGCACATGTACAGCTGATTGTCCAATAGCACGATTTGACGATTTTTACAGACCTAGGAAGCTCATTCGCATGACACAGTTGGGTCTAAAGGAGAGGCTACTTTCTGATGATGTCATCTGGCTCTGTTCCACATGCTTCACATGCATCGACCATTGTCCACAAGACGTGGGAATCGCCAGCATAGTACGGGCTCTTCGAAACCTCACTGTTGCACATGGGCATATGCCTGCAGGCTATGTTGCTCAAGTCTCCAATATCCTAAAGACAGGATATGCATACATAATTTCAGACATGCGTCTTAAGAAAAGGCAGCAAAAGGGGCTGCCTCCCCCTCCAAAGGCCAACCTGAAAAACATCGCGAAACTCTTTGATATTACAGGATTCTCAAAAGCACTTGAGAAGGTGGAGACATAGAATGGCTGACCTTAAGTACCTGTTCTTCTTAGGATGCGCAATTCCATACAGGCTCCCAAGCTATGAGGTCTCCTCAAGAAAAGTCTTGCAGAAGCTTGGTGTTGAACTGGTAGAGATGCCAGAGTTCAACTGCTGTGGATTTCCGCTCGACCCTGTAAACCATGATATGATGCTCACACTAGCAGCTCGTAACTTATACTTGGCTGAACAGCAGAATCTGGAAGTAATGACACTGTGCAACGGATGTTTCGGAATCTTGAACCATGTAAACAAGGAGCTCAAGGCGGACAAGAATGTCAGGGAAAAGGTCAACGATTACCTAAGAGAGATTGGCATGGAAGCTAAAGGGACAGCAGTGGTAAAACACCTTATTCATGTTCTTGCCAACGATGTTGGCTTCGAAAAGATAAAGGCTGCGGCCACGAATCAGCTTGATAAGCTTCGAGTCGTCCAGCATAGTGGCTGCCATGTTAATCGTCCTAAAGAGTACATCGGGCTTGAAGACCCCGAAAACCCTACTATTCTCAAGAAGCTGATTGAAGCAACCGGGGCTAAATGCCTAAACTACCTTGATGAACCCGAATGCTGTGGTGCTCCAATACTTGGTGTAAATGAACAGATCCCGCTGCAATTGACGCGAGAAAAGCTTGGTCATGTAAAAGCTGTGGGAGCACAGGCAATGATAACCGTGTGTCCGTACTGCCATATTATGTATGATCTCAATCAGCCCAGAATTGAACGAGCTTTTAACGAGAAGTATGGTATCCCTGTGTTGCACTATCCTCAACTCTTAGGGATGAGTATGGGTATCCCTCCTGAGGAGCTAGCGCTTGGAGACCTCAGGGTCAATGCAGCTGAAGTTGCAAGTATCTGCAGTCAATGATTACAAAGACCACACATCTAGGCCCCCAGAGAACTGACAAATGAGCAATCAGCCCCGAAGAGACACTAATAAGCTTAGAGACAAGCTACGAAGTTGGCTTACGGAAGCGGACAGCGTCGTAATTGCAGGCATCGGGAATCCCATCAGAAGAGACGATTTTATAGGAGTCGAGATCGTACGGACTCTCCGTGGGAGAACTGGACCCCTTGTCAATCTACTGGAATGTGAAACAGCTCCGGAGAGTTTCATTGGACAGATAGCTAAACTCCAACCGACACATGTACTACTCATAGACGCAGGCATTCTGAAGCAGAAGCCCGGAGCCTCAGTCCTCGTTGAGCCAGATCAGGTGGGATCCGAGTCAGTTGTGTCTACGCATGCATTGCCTCTTCAGATAATGTGCAGATATCTAGCAGAGACCACCAATGCTACGATTGCCCTTCTACTGATTCAACCCAAAGATGCAACCTTTGGTGAAGGGCTAACAGCTGAACTATTGAAGGCCAAGACACAATTAGCCAGTCTTCTATTGAGACTCCTCCCCACAACACAATAGGCACTAGCATAGCCGCTCACGCGAAACCTTACCTCTTCAGATTCTAATCTAACAAAAAGCCTTTAAGAACGCAGGCTCATGAGGTTTTGACACTCTTCAGGAATGTAGGGAGCTTAAGAAATCGTGCTGAGACTTGGCAGATTAAGGGCATGCGATGTTCCTAGAACCCGCATGAGTCTGGTCTCTACCTTCCCTATTGAAGTTCTACTGAAGAGCGGAGGACCGTGAAGATGAGGGAGAGTGTGTGCGATGGAAGTGAGCAAGACGAGCAAACATGTGCGTCTGCAAAACATCATAGGAGAAGCCCGAGTCACTCAGAAACTACAGGTTATCCTCCAGAGTCTTCCGAGCATCAATTTTAGCAGATTTACGCAAGCCTTTCGCCAATCGACTTTCTCGTTATCGTTCAATCTAGGTGCAATTCTAGCTGGAGTCTTGCTTGCTGCGTACTTTGGATCCTTCTCACTTGCTCCATGGGGACTAGCCATCTACCCTGGTATCCTAAGCATGAGAGGGGTTATAGGTGGCTTATTCAGCGGTCGCCTTAGCACAGGCTTGCACATCGGAACCATCAGAATAGGCTTCACTAAGAATACACGCAATTTCTACATGTTGTGGCGCGCTACGATCGTCTTGACACTTGAGAGCAGCATCATGCTCGGAGCGATTGCTACGATCTTTGGAGTGGTTTTCTGGGGAGTAGATATCGGTGAGTCGTTTACTATTCTAGGTGTTGTAATATCGACTATGGCGCTTTCGCTTATCCTCATCTCCCCGATTACAGTTCTTGTTTCGACCTTATCTTTCCAACGTGGTCTAGACCCTGATGTCACAGTCTACCCAATCATTGCCACAATAGCTGATGTTGTTGTGACAATATGCTACATCTTGATGCTTGAGGTTTTTTTCAAATGGGATTATGTCGGACGCTACTTGATAGGCAGCTTTAGTCTCTTCTTCTTCTGCCTCGCGCTGTACATCTTGCAGAACGACCTTGATGAAGAAGGTTTTGTTAAAACCATCAAAGAGTCTTTCTTCACGATTATACTAGTCGCCTTCATTGTCAACATCACAGGTTCGTTTCTAACTAGAATCACTTCGATAGTAGGCAGCAGACCAGGGATATACCTCATCTACCCTGCTCTAATTGATACTATTGGTAGCGTAGGATCCATTGTCGGTTCCACTGCTACAACAAAGCTAGTATTAGGCACACTCAAACCATCATTTTCATCCATTAAGAAACATACCTATGAAATAGGTGCTGCATGGGTCGCGTCGCTCGTGATGTTTATACTATACGCAATAATCTCTCATACTATGTTCCTGACATCCTTAGCGGAGTTCACTAGACTCTTGGTAGTGCTTCTTATCACAAACGTCCTAGCGGTCCTGTCCATGGTTGAAATTGCCTTCGCTGTCGGGGTGCTTACGTACAGGAGAGGATGGGATCCAGACAATTTCGTAATCCCGATTGAGAGTTCGTTAGCCGACACTATTACAACTGTTGCCCTTCTTCTAGCTCTAACCTTGATAATTCTGCAATAGCGTCATTAAGATGGCTGAATGGAAAACTTAGTTAATCAAGTCTGCTGGTTTTCAGCGTGTGCAGATGGTGAATTGCACGCTAATAATCCGTTCAGCCTGAGGTAGACTTCAAGCTTTCTTGGAAGAGCTTCTTTACAACTGTTCTTCTCGCTTTCTGAGCGAGAAGGTCTGAGGTAACAAGGTCTAATGCCTCTTCTGGGCACCATTCGATACATTGTGGTTTGCCCTCTTCTTGGCAAAGGTCGCATATGTAGACTACTTTGGTCTCTGGGTGCAGCATGATCGCCCCATAGTCACAGGCTTCGATGCACCATCCGCATCCGTTGCAAGCATCTTCGTCTACCAAGATTATCCCGGTTTCTTCGGATTGCGTCAATGCATCTCTTGGACATGCTGCTACGCATGGGGGATCTTCGCAGAGCCTGCATGTTACCGCAAGGTTGGCGAATGGGTTCAGTCGCACAGCGCGTATCCTGGACTTGGTTGGGTTGTAGGTCTTCTCCTTCATCATTGAGCAGGTGTACTCGCAGACTGCACATCCGACGCATTTGTTTGGGTCTGCTGAGACGAATTTCTTGGAATGGGTCGTTGGCATTTTCATCTACTCCTCTTATTTTGCTCCTTTCTTCGGTTTTCCGGCTTTATTCGTGACAATGCCTGCAAAGGTCTTGAGACCTAGCTCATCAAGCTTCTTCGCGGTTGGAACGCCGTTCTTTGTCCATCCACGTATTTCGTAGTAGTCGTCTAGGCCGATGTCAAACTCCTCCTGATTGACGCAGCTTCCCTTTGCAGCACCCTTATCCGGTATCGGCACGGTCATTATCTTTGGGGGTAAGGTATCATTCTTTCTGGTCCCCTTTCCCTCTCGAATATTGAAGAGGCGTGCGATGTTGTTTATTCTCTCACCAGCTTGTTGCAGCTCTTCCGCAGACATCTTAATGCCTGTGGCCAAGGTGTAGTATCTAGCCATGTCCTCAAGTCCATCATAATACACTCCTCTCGAGAACTTGCATAAGATGAGCGAGTCTATGACGTTGTATTGGTCTTCGAGGTCCATAACTATTTTACCTCGACCCTTCTCCAGCTTGTAGCGGTCTACACTACCCTTTATGTCTGGTGAGTAGGCTCCAGACCTAAGGTGACATGCTCCACGGAAGGAGACCGCGAATCCCAACGCTGCTGTCTTCAATCCACGAAGATCGTATCCAGGTAGTTCTAAACCTTTGATGTGATTTGCATATTTCACCGCGCCTTTGCCGATCTTCTCTGCAGCCCTCTTTGTTCCCTCAGCGAGTATATTTCCTAACCATCCCTTTCGAGAACCTATTCTCTTCACAGTCTCAATCAGGGCTTCAGGGTTGCCAAAGTGTAGGTCTATGCCATCCGTTTCTTTCTTAGTTAGAATTCCATTTTCGAAGCAGTCCATGGCAAAACTAACGATTACACCTGTCGAAATTCCATCCAAACCATAATAGTTGCATTGATTGATTGCTTCGATGACTGCGTCTAGCTGGTCAACACCACAGTTTGGTCCAAGCGCCCACAGGCACTCAAACTCAACTCGCGTCGTTGTGCCCTTGTATGGGCCCTCAGGCACATATGCAATATGATCGCAACGCATGCCACAAGTTGCGCATCCGATAATCTTCTTAATGTAGCGTTCATTCAGGTACTCACCACTGACCTTCTCTGCACCATCAAAGGTTGCTTGCGTGAAGTTGCGGGTGGGCAGAGCAGCCAGAGCATTCATGACCAGGACGTTTTCCGGAGTCCCCAAGGTCCTGTATTTCCTGGTTTTAGGTCCTTTCATGCGCTCATGTATCATCCTGATAAACTCTTTAAATTCGTCAAGGTTCGCTACGTTCACATCTTTTGTACCACGAGCAGCAACAGCCTTCAGGTTTTTGGATCCCATTACAGCTCCCATACCAGTTCGTCCAATTGCCCTGAACTCATCATTCAAGATGCAGGCGACTCTGGAAAGTTTCTCCCCTGCTTCGCCGATTGACATCACGCGTACATAGTAGTCACCAAGCTCTTCTTTGATAATCTCCTCAGTCTCTTGCGGCGACTTTCCTTGCAGGTGGTCGGCGTTTAGAAGTTGGACTGAATCATCATCAATCCACATATAGACTAGCTTCTCTGATTTCCCAGTGATGATGACAGCATCAAATCCCGCACGTTTCAATTCAGCGCCAAAGAAGCCATGAGCTTTCGACTCCGCCACTCCCTCCGTTGCAGGCGACTTGGAAACGACTGCATAGCTGTTGCCTGCTGAGGGTGCCATTGTTCCGCTAAGCGGTCCAGTGGCTAATATGAGTGGGTTGCTGGGGTCAAAGGGATCAGTTCCTGGTTTGGAGTGATCTATAAGCAGACGGATTCCTAGGCCAATGCCTCCGATATATTCCTTGGCCAGTTTCATGTTCAGAGGCTTTATGGCTGTCTTTCCACTCGTTAGGTCAACATGAAGAATTCTTCCTGTATAACTCAATTTGGTTCACCTTTATGGATGGTCTGAATGTTTGAAGAGACTATTAGAGAAGGGTGGATAGATATTAATTTTCCTAAACTTCCAATCTGGTCTCCATTTGCGTTAGGTTGCTGCATCCGCTTTTCGTAATTTCCACAATATCTTCAATCCTCACTCCGCCTATGGTCGGGTCGTACAATCCAGGCTCAATGGT
>CP070679.1:74300-80987 GCA_020352535.1 Candidatus Bathyarchaeota archaeon
GCGGATATCCACGTGTTTCTAGTTCATCCACCAGCCTTGAATGACATCTCACAGTGGATCAGAAACCGGATGAGAGAAACCATTAAGAAAAAACCTGCATAGCGAGGCCTTGCTCAATAGTAGGAGAGGTCACAATAACATCGCCAAAGTTCAAGGACATGAGGTTCTACTCCATCGAAGATGTCCAAAAGATTGCAGCCGACATCGAAAAGGCAGTAACGATCCCAGTGAACATTGAAATCGGATACGAGCATAAGGTCTACAATTTCTCCGAGATGAAGGCGATCCTAGAAAATGCCAACCGAATAGCGGTCCAAGACTGTGGCTGCAAAACCGAGTACAATAACTGCGACGCCCCTAGAGATGTATGTATCAGTCTGGATTGGAGCGCAGATGAGCTAACCGAGAAAGATTTCCAAAATTCGAGAGAACTCAATATTGATGAAGCCATTGAAGTGCTCAAACGAAGCCATGAAGCAGGTCTTGTACATCTCGCCTATACCATGAAGGGGGAGGACAGACCAAGCATTATATGCAGTTGCTGCCCATGCTGTTGCCACACCCTCGGAAGCCTAGTAAGAAACGGAGTACATACGGAGATACTGACATCCAAATACATCGCAGAACACAATCGGAGCAGATGCCTAGAATGCGGAAAATGTGCGGAGCGATGCGCCTTTCAGGCAAGACAGATGAGCGAAGGACGGTTAGTCTACGAACAATCCAAATGCTTCGGATGTGGACTCTGCCTATCAACTTGTCCGACCGAGGCGATAAGCCTGGCCCTCCGATAAGCCTAATGGCACACGCGAGGGACGGACCTTGGGAGCATGGACATGCCCAAATCCTTCATGCGCATATGATGGACAGCTAGATGAAGGTTCTAATTGCCCTCTCTGTGGGGCTGAAGCAGAAGAGCGGGATTTTGAAGCATTAGGTGAGTTGCTGAAGAAAAAGTGGGGGACTAGAAATTCTAAGGAAGGAAAGGCGGATACGAAACGTGTGATGGAACATATGAAATTCTGCCCGAAATGCGGTTCCCCGGAGGTGTTCTGGGCATCTGGTTTGCCACAGTTGTGGTCTACTTGGGAGTGCAGGAACTGCGGATATCGTGGAGCCTTAGTCATAGAGAATATTGAAGTTGCGATGAAACTCAGAGAGGATTTCGCTAAAGAAAAGGTCAACAAGTAGGGCGCACGCTGGAGCTGGTCTGCACAATACTTATTCTGTATTCACAAGCCTAATCTATTTACATCAGATTACTGGGCTAACTTGAGGGTATAGAGTTGAAAAGGGCCTTTGCCTGTGTAATCTTATTCATTCTTAGTCTGGTTGGTTGCCTTTTATTACCTGTATCTGCTGACTACCTATTGCCTGATGATTTTAACGAGGAGAGTTGGTCTAAGACCATTGATTACCTGGAGTATGTAGATGTCTATGCGGCTACTCATGGATTACCTAGACCACCTGCTGGAGCACGTGCGAATCTCTTTATGACCTATGTGAACCACCTCGGGACACAGATGTTGTATGCAGGTCTCACCAATATCACGATGGCCCTTGGGAAACTAACCTGTACAATACCTATTCAGACATTCATGATGCATTATAAAGCGGAGAATCAAAGTCAAGACACCATTATAGCATCCTCATATGTTATGCTGCTAGCCTACAACGAGACGGCTGACACAACGGTTCATCCTGATTCGCCAGATCGAAACGACACTCTTTACGCTTCTTTCAACATGGGCTTTGACTTGTCATCATTGATTGACACAACTGATAGACCCGGATTGAACAGCAATACCATCGTCACACCATTGACCCATTCGGAGGACAAGCTTACTTGGCATTGGGGTATGACTTATACCAATCTCACCTCGATATGGTGGCGAGTCTACATTCATCCAAACAACTCCTCCTACAAAAGCATCCCAGTAGCCTTCAGCATCTACGAAAAGTTAACCTTCACCTACGACTTGACCTTCAACCCAGATGACAATACCGCAACAATCACCAGCAACTATGTCATCGGACGAATCACCGATCTCTGGGTCGTAGACACGTGGTGGTGGTTCATCCCGATAGTAGTGCATTACAACGGCACAGGCTGTTATCGCCTAAACAAGTCACTCTATTCAGAGGAGACAGTCCACCAGTTTCTGCGGAGACTGGGTATCAGCACCAGTATGGTCCTATTCCAGGCTTCTGCAATACTCGACCATACCACCGAGAGCAGCGTCAATGGTCAGAATGTTACCGATAATGAGATACTGGTCAGCAACGACACCATTTCAACCTTTATGGACGATGGTACAAAGGTGTTTGATGTCGACTTTGGATCAAAAAGCCAGTACACCTTGCACAACTACACCTCAACGACAAGCGCAGACTATAACGCTGTCACCCGAACAGCTGAGAGAAAAGGATTTGCCAAGAACCCAATATTCCGTATCCATACATTCCTGATGAGATACATACCTCTAGCCTTAGCTCATATGGATGAAGACTTGTTTGAACAAGCAAAGAATCAGTTACTCAACATGACCTATGCTGACTACTTCTACATCATCGCCTATCCAACCTATGAAGGCTACGAAATAGAACATGACCCTACATACATAGCCTACTCAGGAATTGTTGAGGAGCCAGCACCCGGTCCATCAACAGGGTTTCCCAGCCTAATCCCTGGACTGGTTTTGGTAGCAGTAATTGCCTTGATCGTCGCTATCCCAGCAGCCCTCATACTTAAGCGAAGGTCTAGACTTGAACCTCCCAGCGTGCGTAGGTAGAGCCAAATGCGACCACTCGCGTCTGCGTGTACCAACTAAAGTGCTAGATTAGCTGGCACCAGTAATGTCGTGTTCCTTCGTTAACGAATCCCAATGATTTGTATAGTCGTCGGGCACCATCAGTGGGGGCTGCTCCTAAGACTACAACTGCGGATGGCCTATACTTCTCTAGACGCTTAAGGCTCTCACAAATCACTGCTCTTGCTAATCCCAGCTTTCTATGATCAGGGTGTGTTCCAACAGGCTCAAGTTCTGCAATCCTGCTTAGGGGGTCAATTCTGCCTGTGCAAAATGCTGCGAACCTGCCATCCGAGTCGATAGCCGCGATGTCAAGGTCCTCTTGATAGAAGGAAGCCATAGCATATAATCGAAGGATATCCTTGGACATGCTCTTTATGTGGGGAAAGACCGACTTCTGAACCTCCCGATATTCCTGGAAATCCTTCTCTATGACAGCATTTCTTATCGTGTACCCTTCAGGCAGAGTATATGTTGGGGCTGGTAAGTCTGTAGGCCATATTTGCTTGTCTCCCTCAACTTCGCCTTGTTCAAACCCCAAATCTGATACTAAACAGATAAGGCTCTTATCATTGTCATCGATAACGAATCTCATCTTCACCTCGTCAAGCTTGCTTGCCTTCAGCTTCTTCACCCGATTCCGCATCCATAACACGATTTCTTTAGCTGCAGGCATATAATCAGGGTGAATAGAGAGCCAGCAGCTTCCAGAGGATTTTGTGTAGGATACTGCGACAATCTTCAGGGTGCCTTGAGGCTCATTGGATGCCTCCCAAATCTTTAGATATTCATCCTCCTCGTCTCGGTATTTTGTGCCGCCTGGCCCGAATTTCAGGTTCTCTAACTCTGATGGTATCCAGTTTGTGTAAGCCTGTCTTATGGGGAAGATGTCTGCAAGGAATTGTCGCACCGACTCGAAGTCTTTTCCCCATTGATAATCACGCATCTTGATTTCCATGATTTCTCATTCACCTAAGTCGTGGCAATGTTCACTTGGCCAGTGATTTCTAAGCACCATACACCTGGTCGGGGGCGAGGATATTAGGGAATCTCCTTCTTAATTTCGAGCGGATAGAATAGCAGAGATGGCATTCATCGATATATTCTTCTTCGTGTTCTATGCCATATTTCCGAGCAAGCTCTGCTGGACCACCTTCAAGAATCGGCGCACAGATGGGATGCTCTTCCGGATCGAAGCGAGTAATCAGTTCTGCAAGCGGAGTATGCTTCATATTCCCTATTGTGATGCCTTGACAGACATGAACATAACCAAAGGGGTCGATGTGAACTCGGCCTTGATTAGTGAAATCCTCGCCTGAGCATTTATGAAATTCAGTCCAAGGTTTTGTGGACATCCCTTCAGCAAGCTTCTCTACAGCTCGACCTTTGAACTGAACCCTACCTCCAACAACAGGTTTGCCTTTCCACTCAACTCTGTCGAGGCTTTTCCGCGGGTCCTCTATGGTGATTTTGCCAACTGGCAAATTGAGGGTTTTAGCAGCTTCGTAGGCGTTCTTGGCAAGGTTCTCTTCAGTCTCGCCGTAGTGATAGGCGTCATCGCTTATCGCCAAGTCATGAATACCAATCTCTGAAATTGGGATAAGCCATTCTCTCGCGTCTTCGACTGAGGTGGCCCAGTAAGCATTCGTGACGATGAGCCTTCTGAAATTATAGTCTCTAGCTGCGCGTAGGCCCCAAAGCATGGTTTGATAGTAGAGGAAGGGCTCACCGCCCTCAAAGCATATTCCCCCGATATTTCCAATTCGATTTGCTTCGTTGAGAATCTGGCGTAAGTCAGAAATCCTCATTACGCCCTTAGCATTTGGTCCGCTGCATACAAAACAGTGATCACACTCGAAATTGCATTGATAGGTTTGAATAAGATGCAGCCCGGTGATTGACATAACCTATTGTAGAGGATGGAAACCAATTTAGTCTTACTTATACGATCGCTTGTACAGTCCTACCTGAAGGTCCGACAACTTCAAGGCGAGTTTCTGTCTCGGGCATGACCTAGAAGCCTAATATGGATGAATTGAAATGACGAAGGAGAGTGAGAGAAGATGACGAAAAATGTGTACCTAGTGTACTATTCGAAAACAGGGAATACAAAGAAGATAGCGGAGGAAATTCTCGAGAGCTTTTCTAGGTTAAGCCCTCATGGAATGAGCGTGAGACTGATGGATGCTAGAGAGCTGGACTTCGCAGCCTTGAAAGCAGCGGATGGATACGTTATCGGTACACCGAATTATTTTGGTGCTCCATCGGGCTATGTGAAAATCTTCTTCGATGAACTGTTTACGGAAAGAGCAACTCTGAAAGGGCGTCCAGTGTTCTGTTTTGTTTCTCATGGTGGCAGCGGAGACATTAAACGGCTACGATCTATGTGTGACTGGCTTGAATTGAAGACAGTGGGTCCAGCAGTTGCTGTTAGAGGGGCTCGTATCTCGTCAACGGATACTGCAACTATTGAGACTAATATCCAAGAAATGATAAAGCTGCTTTAATCCCTCTTCGTATCGACCGTGGACATCCACAAAATATTAATGTATACCTTGTGTTTAGCCAAGGAGCCAACCGGAAAGGAGAGACCACCGAGTTTGAAAGTAGTCTTGTTTAACGGAAGTCCTAGAAAAGAAGGCGTCACCAACTCTGCGTTGAATGTGGTGATGGAAGAACTAAAGGCAGAAGGAATTGACGTCGAGCTAGTCTGGATAGGCATGGAAAAACTCCAAGGTTGCATAGCCTGCTATCGATGCATGGAAAATCGAGATAAGAGATGCGCAGTAGAAACGGACAAGATGAACGAGTATATCCAAAAAATGCTAGATGCTGATGGGATTGTACTTGGATCACCCACCTACTTCTCCGACACATCAACCAGACTGAAAGCTTTGATTGAAAGGGCGGGGTTGGTAGGGAAGGCAAACCGAGATATGTATAAACACAAGGTTGGCGCAGCTGTCGTCGCTGTCAGGCGTGCGGGAGCAGCACATGTATTCTCTAGCATCAACTACTTCTTTCTGATCAACCAGATTCATGTTGTTGGCTCGAACTATTGGAATTTAGGCGTAAACCCGAATACCATGAATCCTTCTGAATTCAAGGAAGACAAGGAAGGAATCAAGACTTTCAGCACATTAGGCAAGAATATGGCTTATGTGCTCAAAAAGTTGAAATCCTAAATCCTTCAAACCGTTCTCCGCGCTTGAGTTTTCTCTCACAAGCCATAAGAAGTGAACTAGAAACATAGTGAGTGGTGTTAATGTGCTTGAAGGCAAGAATGTGAACCTAAGGGTGATGGAAAAAGAGGATTTGCCTTTAGTCACGAAGTGGGCAAATGATCCCGAATTTGCAGGTGAATTCGAGCCACTAGAACAGGTGACCCGTGAAGAAGTCGAAAAGTGGCATAGCAATCTTGATTCTGAAGAAAAATGGTTCATGATTGAGAAGAAAGACGGTAAGAAGATTGGGCATATCTTTCACTCGCCCAAAGGACCGCACTATCTCATCGGTTATAGATTGCTTCCAAGCGAGAGAAGTAAAGGCTACTGCACAGAGGCAGTCAAGATTCTTGTAGACTATCTTTTTCGAGTAAAAAGGATAGTGCGCATTCAAGCTGAGACCAATCCAAGAAACATTGCATCTCAAAGGGTGTTAGAAAAGGCTGGATTCAAGAAGGAAGGGGTGATTCGAAAATCCATCTTCATCAGGGGGAAATGGGAAGACGGAGTTCTCTACAGCATTCTTAGAGAGGAATGGGATGCTACAAAAGTCAAGCGCCCAGCATCTGTGAAGGTGTGACTAAGATGAGTGTAAGAATAGCCGCCTTCAACGTGGAATACCAGCCAGCTGCAGTCAGTCTGTGGAAAAGCTG
>CP070679.1:81087-87634 GCA_020352535.1 Candidatus Bathyarchaeota archaeon
GGTTTCAGTTTTGGGGCAAGCTCAATCGCCCTCTTTGCCAAGGCCGGGGGCGGAATATACACAAAGACAGCTGATATAGGTGCTGACTTGGTTGGCAAGGTGGAGATGGACTTTCCAGAGGATGATCCTAGAAACCCGGCTGTCATTGCAGATAATGTTGGTGACAACGTTGGCGATGTTGCAGGAATGGGCGCAGACATTTTCGACTCCTATGTTGCCAGCATAGTTGCAGCAATGATACTAGGGGCAGTAGTTATGGGCGTTACAGGTATCTTATTGCCGCTCCTTCTCTCAGCAGCAGGAGTATTTGCATCGATAGTCGGAACAGCCCTTGTAAGAGTCAGAGGAAACAATCCTGGTGCGGCTCTCAACCGAGGTACATACATAACCTGCATAGCTTTTGGCGTGTTTGCGTACTTAACAATCTACTTCTTAGGAGTTAGCATGGACTATTTCTACGCAACAATTGCTGGCTTGATTGCCGGAGTAGTTCTGGGAATAACATCAGATTACTACACATCAATCGACAGAGGACCGGCATTGACAACAGCAGAAGTGTCGAAGACAGGAACAGCAATCAACATTCTAACTGGATTTTCTTACGGCTCAATCAGCATCGTCCCGCCACTCATCGGTATCGGGGTGGCTACCATAGTCTCCTACTGGTTTGCTGGGTTGTATGGTGTTTCCATAGCTGCAGTTGGAATGTTATCGATCACTGGTATGATAGTTGCTTCGGATGCCTATGGGCCTATTGTTGATAATGCCAAGGGAATTGCAGAGCAATCAGGATTGAGTGAGGAAGTCATCAAGATTGCTGACAGGCTTGATGCTGCTGGTAACACTGCTAAAGCTATTACTAAGGGGTTTGCCATCGGAGCTGCTGGTTTGACCGTCATCGCTCTGCTTGCTGCGTACGGGGAGATCGTGGGAATAGAGAGCGTCGATTTTATGAACCCATTTGTACTCACAGGTGCGTTGCTAGGATCGTTTATGCCACCGTTGTTCTCAGCCTTGACTATACTTGGAGTCGGCAGGAATGCTCACAGGATGATTAATGAAATTAGACGACAATTCAGGGAAATCAAGGGCTTGAAAGAGGGGAAGGCGAAACCAGATTATGCAAAATGCGTCGACATAGCCACGGTAGGCGCGTTGAGGGAGCTCATTCTACCTAGCGTCCTAGCCATCATAGTGCCGTTGATAGTAGGCTTTATCCTTGGCAAGAGTGCTCTCGGAGGGTTCTTGGTTGGCAGCATACTCTCAGGATTGGTCTTCGCCCTCTTAATGGCTAACTCTGGAGGGTTGTGGGACAACGCCAAGAAGTACATTGAAGACGGAAACCTTGGGGGTAAGGGATCTGACGCACACAAGGCTGCTGTCACTGGTGATACAGTCGGTGACCCATTCAAGGATACTGCTGGACCATCCATTAACACCCTTCTTGTCGTCATGTCCTTGACAGCTTCAATGTTTGCCCCATTGATTGCAGTATATGCGTTGTTCGGCTAGTCGCCACACGCATGTACAAAGGCTTGCATTCAATCAGCATAGCAAGGAGCACCGTTAATCCTATACAACAATGCAAAGGATTGACAGTTGATAGAAGGATAGAGTATGATCAGGAAAAAGAAAAGCTGGGTTGAGAAGCTGAATAACAGCAAAGGTCTTCCGAGAGTAGCGGAAATCACTAAAAAGATGCGTAAGAAATGGGGTAAAGGTACTATCGTCATTCCAGCACCCTTAGAAGTGGATGCGTTGATGAGACAAGTGCCAAGAGGCAAGCTTGTGACAATTAATCAGATTCGCGTGGCCCTCGCCAAGAAGCATAACGCAACAATAGGCTGTCCTATAACCACAGGAATCTTCGCCTCAATTGCAGCTCATGCTGCTGATGAACAGCGAGAAGAAGGAATCAAGGATATTACCCCCTATTGGCGAGTGTTAAGAGCTGATGGAGTCATCAACCCGAAATATCCAGGTGGGGTCGAAGGGCAGAGAACTCTTCTAGAGGAAGAAGGACATACAGTAATCCCACGGGGCAAGAAGCTCGTAGTAGCAGATTATGTGAAATCTTTAGTGAAGCTTCATGACCTCATGGTCAGCTTGGCGTGAGTTTCTAGAATGCATCCGCTAATCAAATCCGTAGTCTAAGAGAAAAGGGAGGATTGGGGTACTAACGGATGGATGGGTGTCTCTGCAATTCCAACAATGCTTGCCCTTTTCTCATTTCTGAGTAAAGCAGGGCATTCCTGACTTCGCCGTGAGGATTATCATTGATGCCCAGATTTGAGACCGCATGAGCAGATTCTTCTGACTTGTTTGAGGACAAAGACAGCTCTGAGCCCATTCTGAACAGTCGGAGCACAGTGATCCGTATTTTTCCTAGACTCGACCTACTTCTCAGCTTGCCTTCATACCTCTGCATCTTATCACCATCCCTAACAATAGGGATACGACTATAATTGGGTGTCTGAATGATGTTCAAATATCAAACAAAAAACCTATTAAAAACCGAACACCATTCAAGAATATGAAAAATATCAGGCCTAAGCTAATTGAGCTGTTCAAACAAGGCTATTGCACTCCACAGATAGCCAGAATTGCCAGGACAATCAGCGAAGCTTCAGCCACCATTCACTACAACATTAAAAAGTTGGAGACTGAGGGGGCCATTAGGACTTACAAGGCAGTTTTCGACTACAAGAATATTGGTGAAGGATTCTGTGTGTATCTCTTTGTCAAGCTAACCTCTAAAGCAGGCGCAGACCCGGATACAATCGTCACAGAAATTGCTCGATATGGAGAGGTTGAGAGTGCGGATCTCCTTGCGGGAGAGTGGGATATGATTCTCAAAGTAAGGACAAAGGACCAAGATGACTACTATGACTTGCTGAAGGCTATTCTCGCTCGAGAAGGGGTTGAGAAGACTAGCTCACTTATTTCGCTGAAACAGGTTAAGGCCGAGTTTGTGCTGCTCTAGTGCTTAGAGAAGCCATGCGTTCGCGTTATGAATGCAAATTATCTTGAAACTATATGGATAAATAGATAGAACCTGATAGGGGTGCTAAATCTCTTGGTGATCTAATGGGATACAGGCGAAAAGCGACTATGGGATATACGATCGAATTTGAAGTCTTTGAGAGTGGTGGCTGCGCATATCATAGGGTAGGCGATAGACTGAAGTTCCCAGAAGATAGGGGAATAATGTGCCCTTGGCTGCTAGATAGCATTAGTGGGATGGTTCATGTTCTCCGATTTGGTGGTATACTTCCTTGGAGGTACGATGGCACACCCTACGAAAAAGAAATCGACCCTGAGGGCGTTACTACCGAATTTGTCCGGTGTCCGGATCCAACTTCTGATGGAGTAGTCCTCAAGATTATCAGAAGGAAGGAGCAGAAAGGCGAACGTTAGCCACTAGGCTGCTATATGCGCATAATAAGCCATAAGTCGGATTGCAGATAGTAGACGTCTTGGAGGTCATATAGATGAGCCCATTTGAGGAAACGAAAGAGCGTGAGCGCACTCGCCAACAAGTAATTAGAAGCGAACATAGCCAGATGCCTAAAACCTGCGATCAATGTGGAGGTAAGATGGAGTTCACCAGTCAGAGTCTAACCTCTGACCCAGCATTGGGGGATATACTGGTCTATGAATGCACTGAATGCGGGAATGTCATTGAGAGGTTTTTCAAGTTTCCTGGAGAATATGCAAGATTTTTCAAAGACTAAGCGAGAAAGGTGAATAATAGCTTCTAGCTGGGAGCAGTACTGAATCCGGTGCCTAGTGGGGACGCCCAGTGGGCAATCGCCTTTACCGGTAAGATTTTGGCCTTCTTCCTAATCCTGAATGCGGCAGCCTTGCCTATCCTGCGAATCGTGCAAGTGGATTTGAAAGTATACTCGCTTATAATCGGCTACGAGGGAACCTCTCTTGTGATTCTTGGAGGCTTCCTACTCTTCATGTCCGCAGTTCCTACCATCGAACGAGACACCTATCAATATACAGAAAATGGATTTTTCAGGCGAGACACCATCGTCAGAAAGGTTAGAGGTGGAGATAGAAGATTGAAGGCTTTTAGAGGACTAATCCTGACAATGCTAGGTCTTCTATTTTGGTTGGCTAGCCTCTCAGCCATTTGGTTGATAATACATATCTAGAGCTGTTCATATTTTCATCAAGCTGGTGTTTTGATTTTCTCCTTTTTAAGAGGTAATTCCTCTTCCGAGTACCGCCGGTTATACATCTTCTCGATTCTGAGAAAGTGCCTGAGACCTTTCTCTGTCTTCTTCTTGTAGATATGTATCTCTCCTTGGAACAAGTCCAAGATTGCCTGTACTTCTTGAGAGGAATGCATATGAGGGTTCATCACAGCCAATGTGGTGAATCCTTGCGATCTAAGCCTAGGAATCAAGGCTGTGAGCCACCTTCTTGTGGAGACCGCTCGATGCTGTAGCAAGACATCGGAGACAATCTCAATGCAGGCTCGTCGCCCAGTCTTTGGGGATTGCCCCAGCTCGCGAAGAGCAGATGTCAAAGCGATATCAATTTCAGTTAGATTCTCAACGCCTCTAAGCCTGAAGATGTGAGGCAAGCTCTTCATGACCGCGTCTGCTTCTGGGTTGCATATTATGACATACAGGTTTGGCGGAGACTCCTCTACTAGCGTCTCCACTCCACTTGCGTCAATCGTGATGAGAAAGGTCGTCTGCCCATTCACTACACCTGCTCTAAGGAAGTTCTCAATCAGCAGACCCCTTTCATCGCATGATGGGGAGGTTAGAATCACCGCGTATCTTTCTGGGATTCCTCCATGGAGCACATTGTCCAGATCTTCATACCCAGAGGTTATCTGGGGTCGAGGTGATCCCTCCAAGCGAACTCGCGGCTTTGGTTCAGCGCTTAGACGGAAAACCTTTGAGATGTTCTCACAGAGGTCAAGAAGCTTTTGCCCTTCATCAACAATTTTCTCCAATGACTTTCTTTTTACGACTTCTTTTCTCTGTACAAGAAACTTGATTCGCTGGAACTGGAAGAGATCTCTGTCGTTCAACTGGAGCTCGCTCTTAAGTTCTTCTTTCACCCCCTTCTGCTTGAGCAAGCTTGATATCAAGTCTACGTTCTGCTTGAAGTCTCTGAAGGGTAGATAACCAAACTCTACCAACATTACTTGACATATCTGCTCGAGGAATTGACTGATGAATCGATTAGCAAGCCCAATCTCATCTGATTGCAGGGAGTTTCGGCATCCCTCCAATGTTGACGCCGCATTCTCTAGGTGGTCTCTCACAAAGGCTGCTTTGGATCGAACCTGCACATTTTCTGAGCGGATTAGGGCATCTATGTACTCTCTGACTGCAGTTTCGCGTTGGTAGTCCTTTGGATTTCTGGTTATAACGTTATACACGGTTGATGCATACTTATCGAGCGTCGTGCTTCTCAGCTTCAACTTGGCTTCCTTGTCAATCAGAGCTTTGACCAAGCGATAATTTACAGTCTTGACCTCGCCACTGCTCATTTCCATTGACAAGATCTCGGGATAGCTAAGTCTATAGTTCTCCGCAGCTTTCATATCATGGTTCTTCAGTGCGCTATACAACATCGACTGTATATCCAGCGTCTTAATCCCGGTTTTAAGCTCTGGCTCAATATCCTCAACCACTCGTAGCGCTGTCTCAAATGAGACACCTAGTTTTGGATCGAGAAGCGATCGCATTATCTTTCCAATGCTAAATTGCTGCTCTTCCTCGCTCCCAGACTTTACCACATGTTTGATTCTTCGATCAAATCTTGCTTTGAACAGGTCCTCGAGCTTCAGAGGCTGCGAACTGGAAAGAACCCCCTCGCCCAGTCTGATGCTATCCAGAAGGGCGTTCACCTCCGTTTCGTTGGACTTTCTGATTCGGAACCCTTCTTCTCTTGGACGACCCGGCCTCTCGATGACAACAGATTCCAGAAATCCTAGTTTCACAAACGCTGAGACGAGGTCTCCTACTCTGTCCTTAAAGTTACCACCTTTTGTGGTTAACGTTGGGGAAATCTTAAGCGCCCTCGCCAACATCTCGCCGATTTCCTTCCCATTTGACGGATCTTCTCCCTTTTCCAGTAGAATCTCCAAGATGAGCAACGAGGTTAGCGGTCTTTGCCCAACGGTAATCATGAGGGCAAGCGATTTGTAGGGCTCATTAAGAGTCTGCTCATCAGATAAAGCTCCCGGAAACCTAGCAGCAATGGTCTCAATAAGATTTGCAAAGCCCTTTCTCTCATTCCTAAACTTCGCTTGCGCCCCTTCCTTCAGAATAGTCTTAGCGAGCTCTTGAATGGAGACCATCGAAATCACCTCAGCAATGTGATTAGGTAATTCCCGAACTCTACAATAGAGACAGCTCTACAATAAAAACTATACGCATAGACGCCAACACCAGATTGACAATCCTTGGGAAGATGTGGCCCATTAAGTCGGCGTCAATAATCATTTAGTAAAAGGAGTATTGGATGTTGCATAGACTGTTGTTGGATATTTCCTCAACCTAGATTCTGAGGT
>CP070679.1:87734-94121 GCA_020352535.1 Candidatus Bathyarchaeota archaeon
TGAACTTGTAGCATCGGGAACAGCCACATCATCCAGATACCACTGATAAGCATACGGCGGCGAACCACCCAAAACCGATGATGTGAAGGTTACAGTTTGTCCAACATTCATAACAATAGAAGCTGGAATGATTGAAGCTTTTAACAACGGGTTGACGAGTACCGAAGCGATGTTGGACTTGGCGGTTATGCTCATGCTATCAGTGACATTCAGGTAGACCGAGTAGTGGCCGATTGTTGTGGGAGTAAACGTCCACGAAGCAGAAGTGGCTGCTGGAACAGCCACATCATCCAGATACCACTGATAAGCATACGGCGGCGAACCACCCAAAACCGATGATGAAAACATCACAGACTGACCCAAACTGATAACGGAGGAGGTGGGAGTAATAGTGAGAGAAAGAGGTGTTGGTCTCGGTGTGAAGAGGACCGTAGAGTCTTCTGTATAGGGAGACCAAGATATGTGACCAACTCGTGTTGGTGTATCTGAAACCACTTTTCCGTAGGCATCAACATGTATTCTGACACTGTCTAAGCCGGTGAAGGCTGCTGAGACTTCGACTTGCTTGCTTGTTCCTGGTAGGATTGTTCCTAAATTTAGACTGGCATCATCAAACCACGTCGGATATATGGCCTCAGGCCAGG
Source organism: Candidatus Bathyarchaeota archaeon (assembly GCA_020352535.1). GTDB lineage: Archaea > Thermoproteota > Bathyarchaeia > Bathyarchaeales > Bathyarchaeaceae > SOJZ01. The sequence continues at coordinate 88,379 of CP070679.1, forward strand.
TCCATATTCCATAAGGCTCAGGTGTACCGTACTGAAAGAAGGGGCTCAGCATGGTCACGCCGTCAATTGTGAGGTTAACTAGGTTTTTATGGGCAGCTTCGTCGAGAGCCATAATCAGATGTGTGTCGTAGGATGGGTGGATGTCGCTTGTTGGTTTGACTTGAACACTAAATGCTAGTTTTGGACCTGTTAGGTTCAGCAGCCAACCCCTATTCAACCAGGGGTCCAGATTTGGCCCGACGACCTTGCCTGTCGGAAGAGAAACTTGGAGGACAGCTGGGCGACAGACAGCTGTTATGGTTGTGAAGAAGCCTGTTAAGCCATCGTTGTCTGTGACTGTAAGGTTGGTTTCATAGGTTCCTGGAGCCCGATATAGGTGTGTTATGATGGGGTCAGTTTGTGTTGTGGTGTTTGAGTCGCCAAAGTCCCACATGTAGCTAATGATATGACCGTCGGGGTCGAATGAAGAAGAGGCGTTGAAAGTGATTGGTTCATAGGCGACTGGACGACTTGGCAGGAATGTGAAGTTCGCGACGGGAGCTTCAACCTCTTTGCACACTAGCTCTAGATAGGGTTGTTTGTGTTTTGGCTGGGTCTCCTTGCTTGCAAAGATTCGCTCGTATCGTGAGGAGTTATCTTGAATCATTTTGTTATCTGCTGGAAGCTTGACAACAACACTTAGTGTTTGATCACGGCGGTGTTCGATTTGAGCGTATGATGTGATGTCCCATGAGTAGAACGTGTTTTTCTTGTTAACTGTTGTGTTTGATGCAATCAGCGTACCGACGCTTGGAGCATTAAGCCAACTGATAGAGTTTTCATCCCAGCTGTCGTCTGTTTCATGCACGTCAATCTGTATGATGCAATCGGGATTTGTCTCTACACAATACAAATGCAGCTTAGCGGATACTATGCCCTTATTTCTAGATAGAAAATCTAGATTAAACTTCAGGTATGATCGTTCGACGGTTTGGCAACTAACTGCTACATGGAGCTTGTTCTCTGTTCCATGAATACAACGTGGTCGCTCAAGCTCTATCCATGAATCATCAGTTGGATGGGTGATGCTGGTATGCAGAGTAGCTTTGACGTCTGAGAAGGTGGAAGGGATTGGAGAGACTACGAGAACCTCAATCAGTAGGAAGATTACTAGAGCCATCCTTGCATAGCCATGCTTCAAAGTGTCTTTCTCCTTCCTGCTTTTCAGTATTGCATGTGAATACCGGGACATGCGCTGAGAATCAAAGGTTTCTGGTGCGTACTTATAGTTTATTTCCTAAATGCACATGCATAAGTGATAGATGCATGCTTCAGCCATACTGAATCAGGTAGCACTAGGGATGAAATTCAACGGTCAACTGAGTCACATAGACAGTCCATGCAGACTAGTGAAGCTAACTTCGAAACATACATGAGCTTGCCCTATGATCTCAGAACATCTTCTATGCCCTTTGATAGGTTCCATTTAGGTTCGAAATTTAGAAGGGTCTGTGCTTTAGAGATATCATACACGAATACTGGGAAATCGAACGCTCGTCCAGGCTTGAGCTCCATCGTAAGGTTAGTCTTCATCGCAGCGATGCATAATTCGCAAACGTCTTTAATGCTAATCGCTCTACCTGATCCTATATTGTATGCTTGGCGAACGTGCTCAGTTTCGAGGGCTAAAAGATTCGCTTGCACAATATCTTTGATATAGATGAAATCATTTGTCTGTCTTCCACCAAACACTACAGGTCTTTCTCCTTTCTTGAGACGTTTCAAAAAGGCGCCGACAGCACCCCAATCTTTATCCTTTCCATAAACGTAGCCGTACCGTAAGATTACGTAGGGAAGGTTCTTCGAGTATGAAAAGAACCATTCTTCCGCTTGCTTCTTGGTTAAGCCATAGATGCTATCTGGCTCTCTTTTAGCATCCTCTCGTATAGGAATAGGAACATCATGGCTATAGACAGAACCCGTCGAAGCATAAACGAGTCTTTCAGCCTTTTTCTTGATGCAAGCTTGAATGATGTTGAGCGTTCCCTCAACATTTACCCTAACTGCCTTCTGAGGGTTTTGCCGTGCTTGGTCAAATCGGGCAATAGCTGCAAGGTGGAGGACTTTGTCTTCTTTCTTGATGACCTGTTCCATATCGACTGATAGTATGTTCAGTGTCGCTATCTCGCATCTCTTGACACCCTCGAACCTAGCTTTCAGTTGGGAAGCGATGATATCTGCAGCCAGCACATTATAGCCTGCGTCAAGTAATCCTCTTACGGTGTGTAGCCCTACGAATCCGTTTGCGCCAGTCACGACAACTCTCATTGGACGATTCTCCGCAATCTCTATCCGCATCTAAAGATAGAGGTATAGAATCTTGTGTCCATGCATATAACTTTAGGTGACTTGCTCCGATGAGTAGGGCTTACTTGCCACTACCCACGCCTACACCACGATAGGAGAATCCTGCTTTGCGACACTCTTCGGGGTCGAAGACATTTCTGCCGTCAACTAATGCCGGGGTGGCTAGGATGTCTTTCAGCCACTTCAGTTGAATGTTGGCATATTCTTTATGTCGGGTCACAAGAACTAGGCAGTTTCTGTCTTTCAAGGCGTCTGTTAGGTTGTCTGATGTAAGGATTCCTTCGAACTCCTTAATGTATGGGTCATGTATGGCCACGTCCTTGCACGCATCTTTGAGAAGATTATAGAGAGGTTTTGTCGGTGTGTTTCTTGGGTCGTTTGTGTCTCCCAAGAAGGCAAGGCCCAGTATACATACACGTGCGTCTTCAAGCCTGACATTCTGCTCCTGTAGCACTTCTTCAATCAAGTCCTTCATGTGTTGTGGCATAGAATCATTCATTCTTCTGCTGTCGACAATGATTTTTGGCAAGAATTTAAAGCGCCCATAAGAGTCAAGCCCGTGTTTTAAGAGCCATGGGTCTTTGGGAAGGCAATGGCCTCCGACCCCAGCGCCAGGGATGTGCATCATGCGGAATGGATTCCTGCCAGGGTCTTTCGGTTCATATGGTAGTGAGTTCACAAAACGTCGAACTTCGTGTACGTTGACGCCTAGGCTCTCGCATACCATTGCAACTTCGTTTGCAAATGCAATGTTGACATCGCGGTAAGTATTCTCTGTGACTTTGGCTACCTCAGCAGTAAGACAGTCAGTTGGAAACAGCTGTGCCTTGTTGATTCTTTTGTAGAATCTGACGCCCCGCTCTGCACATTTGGTTGTGAATCCGCCAACAATCCTTGGCAGGTGCTCTAGGTTGTAGAGTAGTCGACCTACCATAACACGTTCATAAGAGTAAACGAGGTTGAAATCCTCGCCTGCTTTCATTTCTGAGGCTTCTTCAAGGATTGGTTTGACCATGTAGTTTGTGGTGCCAGGTGCTACGGTTGATTCAATTATAATCATTGCACCTTGTTTCATGAGCTTTCCTACAGTCAAGGATACTTCCTTCAATGAATCATAGCGTGGCTCATGGTTTTCGTCGACTGGTGTCTGAACATCGATGAGAATTGCATCAGCCGTCTTGCAGACAGAGATGTCATCTGTAACTCTGAAACTGCCATTGTAGACAACTTTCTCGATTAGCTTGGCTAGACCTGGTTCGTCGCCTTCTATGGGACACTTGCCTGCGTTAAGGCAGTCAATCTTCCAACCTGACCGTTTAGATCTTCTCTGCACCCCTGTGACGGTGAATCCCTCAACATCTGCAAACATGACTGCAGCTGGAATGCCTACATAACCCATACCGATAACGACAATCTCCAAGTTTATCAAGACTCCATGACCTAGCCTACACAGGCGTCGCAAATGTACTGAATATCACTGCGAGTGACAGAAGGGTGTACAGGCAAGCTGAGAACGCGCTTGCACGCGTCTTCAGTGACTGGACAAGACGCACTGCTAAAGCCCAACTCTCGATAAAGGGGTTGTCTATAAATCGGTAGAGGGTAATGAATCGCAGTGCCGATACCTTTGCTCTTGAGGAGGCTAGCTAGTCCGTCTCTTTCTAGTGGGTAGTCTGCTTCCACTCTGATGACATACTGATAGAAAACATGTTTCATATGTTTGTCGACATATGGAGCGGTTAAGCCACGAATCCTGTTAATCTTTTCGTTCAGCATCTCTGCGTTCTGTATCCGTTTCCCGTTGATTTCATCTAGCCTACCGAGTTGCACTAGCCCAATAGCAGCGGCTAGCTCCGTCATACGATAATTGTAGCCGAGAGTCAGGTGGTGATACTTCGTGGACTCTCCGTGGCTTCTGAGCATGCGAGCCCTTCTGTCTACTTCGTCGTTGTTTGTCACGATCATACCGCCTTCTCCAGTGGTGATATTCTTCGTGGCATAAAAGCTGAAGCATCCTACATCCCCTAAGCTTCCAGCTTTTTGTTTCTTGTACTCAGCGCCGTGGGCTTGTGCAGCATCCTCTATCAGGAATAACCTATTGTCGGAAGCGATTTCGCTTAGCTCCTCCATCTCTGCTGGCTGCCCGTACAAGTGTACTGCTATTATCGCCTTCGTTTTCCCAGTTATCTTCTCATTTACATCTGATGGGTCTATATTGAAAGTTTTCTTGTTAATATCTGCGAAGACAGGTTTTGACCCTTGAAATAAGACACAGTTTCCGGTTGCGATGAATGAGAAGGCAGGGACTATCACCTCGTCACCAGAGGTTAGCTGAAGAGCTTTCAGGGCAGTGTCTAGGGCTAGCGTCCCATTTGCAGTAGCTATGGCGTGTTTCACAGCTATGTACTCTGCGAAGGCGTTTTCAAAAGACCTAACCTTTTCTCCCTGGGCTAGCATACCTGATTTGAGAACTGCTCTGACGCCTTCTGCTTCTGCTCGTCCTAGAGTCGGCTTTGCAATAGGTATTGTCCGTTTCACCTTGACATAGCCTCTATTTTGTTATTTCTGCGTAATTCTTCTTGGATATTTTATGCTCTTTTCCGCAGGAGGAGCAATTCATCAAAACGTCCTGCTGAGTCTCTCCAGCCTTTGTCAGGCGTCGACCGCATTGACACACAAATCCTTGGATTCTAGCTGGGTTGCCGTAAGCCAGTGCGTGGGGAGGGATATCTCTTGTCACTGTGCTGCCAGCACCAATCATTGCATACTCCCCGATTGTGATGGCGCATATGATGATAGTGCCTGCTCCTATGGACGACCCCTTCTTTACGAGGGTCGGTCGGACTGACCAATCTGCAGCGAGGCTTCTGGGGTATAGGTCGTTTGTGAATGTGACGTGAGGGCCGATGAACACATTGTCTTCGATCGTAACACCCTGATAAACTGTAGCTCGATTCTCCAGCTTCACGTGGTTTCCAATATTGACTCCCATTCCTACGTATACTGAATGCCCCAACACGCACTCTTGCCCAATCCTAGCATTCTCGCGCACGTGGGCAAAGTGCCATATCTTTGTCCCATTTCCAATTACAGCTGTCGCGTCCACAATAGCTGATGGATGAACGTAAGCCTTATTCATAATCCGTGCCCTGCACTTAATTCGTAATCTTGATACATAAATAATGCTTTAGCACTCTGGAAGATGAGTCGGGAGGAGCATGAAAACGTGAGGGTAATGCTTGTCATTGGAGCGAGACCTCAGATAATCAAGTCTGCCTCAATTGTCCATAAAGCAGCCAGTGACGATGAGATAGAATTCCAGATAGTGCATACGGGACAGCACTATGATTTTGAGATGTCAAAGGTATTCTTTGATGAGCTGGACCTGCCTGATCCC
>CP070679.1:94221-100507 GCA_020352535.1 Candidatus Bathyarchaeota archaeon
CACCGGAGACAGGGAAAGCGAGAAAGTTCTAAGACAAATGGTTGAGGACATCGCTGGAACCTGCAAAACAGAAGAAATCGAGATTTCCCCCAAGACGGGTAAGGGTAGAAAAGTCCAAGGACACCCGAATATCCAGTACGTTGCTGACTATTAGTTCTGTTTGAAGCGAAGAACCGCAGCAATGCCACCGAAAGACCTCTTCAGCATCTCACCTTCTTCGGTTTCAGCTGAGATGACCTCCACGTCTGAACCAGCTGTTTCAGCTAACTCCGCAAACTCGTCAATGAGGTCTTTCTTCTCAGCTATATAGAGAGATACTGATTGACATTTCGGGCAGGCTTGTTCACTGAGAGTTTGCTCATAGCTGAGGAGAGTCCGAGTCTCTATTGTCTCGTGCTTAACGTAGTCACAAGCTGTGCACTTCACCGTCACTCGGACTAGGTTGACAGCTTCCGAGAACAGCAGGGTCTTCACGATTCCAGCTTCCAACCGTCGCCGTACGTCACTTTCCCCGTATGTGGCTAAGCCCGTATCATGCCCCACTTCATAGAGAAAGTCTTGCACAACCTTTTTTTCCTCAACGTACCGAATGCGCCGCATGACTTTGGGAGATTTTTCCACGATCTCCTCTACACCCTGCGTCCCCACATACGCTGTGTCGAGGGTCGCAACGACTCTGTCCTTCAGCGTATGATGAAGATAGCCGCCTTTCTGAAAATCAAACTTCGTGAACCCAGGACCGCCAAGAATCAATCCTTTCAAATCATCGATTGGGAGAAAAATGTCGTTGGCGTGTTTGCCTGCACGTTTAAGGTAGTTCTGAACCTTAGCCTCTCGTTGACGCTCGAATCTTCTTGCTGACTGGCCTCCTGCCCTAAACTTCCCGGGTACTCCTGAAGTGATCTCTTCAACAATCTCAAGTCGTTTCCCACGTATCGTAGCAAAGGTCGCAGCTGAGGTGTCAATTACTATAACCCCGTAGGTTTCTCTCTCCTTCAGGAATTCCTGCAAGTGTTCAGTATGAAATCGAGAGTCGCAGCGGTAGAGGTAGACTTGAACTGGTTGAGGTGGTGGGATCACATATGTCTCAATGCGTTCACTTCCAGGACCTCCGTTCTGCGGGATGGCTCCACAGAAGATGATTAGGCCATTCTCAGGTACCTTTCTGAAGAGTTTGAGGCGTTGAGTTACCTTGACTATGGCATCTTGAACATTCTTTCGTGTGGTGGTTGACTTGATGTTTGATGCTGTGCCATATTCTTGCTTGAGCATCGCAGCAACCTCGCTAATCTGACGGCCTGGCGGGACGTATAGTGAAACCAGCTCGGTTCCTCTTCCTTCCTTTGAGGCTAGCATGTCCAAGGCTCGTTTCAGTCGAAACCTTTCCAGCGAGGTTCGCTTCTTCCTGCTCAAGTGTAACGCCACGTGTAAATCGTTAAGCTTTCCTCTAGCTCAGTAGATAAGAGTTGTCGCCCCACATCTTCCAGCTGGAAGTATACTCATTTTGAGAGTCTGTACTGGTTAGCTTGGAAAAGCGGGGCTAGATGGTTGTGAAGTCGCTCACAACTTTCTTGGTAAACCGCTTCACTAGCTCAACTGTCAGTCTTATCGCGTTCTCAGTATCTTCAAGGCTCAGTAACCCAACATGTGAATGGATGTGTCGCGTTGGGACGCTGATTACGATGCTAGGGCAACCAGCTCGACTGATATGAATCTTCCCCGCATCAGTGCCACCTCGTGCTACCTGAGACAGCTGGTGGGGGATCTTCTTCTCTTCCGCCGTGTTGATTACAAAGTCTTTCAAAGGTTGATTCGGAATCATTGATTTATCAAATGTCAGAATTGACGGTCCTTTGCCCATTCGCGCAGGTGCTTCATATGCTTTGATTCCAGGGACATCTCCAGCGATGTCAACTTCTAGTGTGATCGCTACATCAGGGTCAACCATGTGAGCCACGGTCATGGCTCCTCGTGCACCCACCTCCTCCTGAACTGTCGCTGCGCCAAAAACCGTGTTTGGATGTTTGACCTTTTCCTCGTTGAGCCTGCGGATTGCCTCGATAGCGATTAACGCGCCGATTCGGTCATCAAACGCCTTTCCCATCGCTACCTTTCCATCTTTAATCAGTGAAAATGGTGACCATGGTGTCACGGGGTCCCCAATCCTAATGCCCATCTCCTCGGCTTCCTTCTGGCTTGATGCCCCAACATCTATGTACATCTCAGTCTTCTCGACAACCTTCTTCTGCTCTTCGAGAGGAATCAGATGCGGTGGCTTTGCAGCAATTACTCCGGGGATATCACCATTTCGGGTTCGTACAATCACTCGCTGCGTCAAAAGCACTTGATCCCACCAGCCTCCAAGCGGATTGAAGTTCAGGAATCCCGTCTTCTTGTCGATTCCCGAGATGACGAAGCCAACCTCATCGACATGTCCTGCAAGGAGCACTCGCGGTCGGTCAGCAGTTCCACGTCGTTTGAAAACCACCGAGCCCAACTTGTCCGTGGCTATGTCATCTACAAAAGATTTCACGTATGTCTTGATGATTCGTGACGCTTCTCGTTCAAAGCCTGTTGGTCCAAAGGATTCGCAAAGCTCCTTCAGCAGGCTAATCGCCTTCTTGTCAACCAAGATAATTCACCTATACTCCTACGTACTTCCTTCTATCCGTCGCCAATGGTTGCTCTTCCATAAACCTGCTCTCAAGACTTATCCTTTTCGGACCTCCGGAGATACCAACAATCTGTTCGTCTCAACCACGTTATCCTCCAAGGACATAAAATCCTTTAACATCCTACCAGCTAAGTACGTACTCAGATGGAAACATGCTTGTAACCAACGACCAGCTTCTGTCCACTGCCACTAATCAAGGCTACGCTGTCGGCGCCTTCAACATTCACAACCTAGAAACGCTTTCAGCAATCGTTGCTGCCTCGACCAAGGAGCACTCACCCGTGATTGTGGCGGTAACCCCTAGCACGATAGATTATGCGGGCTTACAGTACTTAGCCAACATCGTAAAGATTGCTGCTGATTCGGTTCAGACACCCATGGCTCTTCATTTGGACCATGGCAAGGATTTGACGATGATTTCTCGGTGCATTGACGCTGGCTTCACATCGGTCATGATTGATGGGTCGCATCTGGAGCCTGAAAAGAACATTGCCTTGACGAAACAGGCTGTCAATCTGGCGCATTCAAGAGGCGTCTCTGTTGAAGGCGAGATAGGTAGGCTTGCTGGTGTCGAGGAGGCAACGGTGGAGGAGAAGGAGGCGATACTGACTGAGCCTGAAGCAGCGGGAGAGTTCGTGAGCAGGACTGGTGTAGATGCGCTCGCAGTTGCGTTGGGCACTTCGCATGGAGCCTACAAGTTCAAAGGGAAGCCAAGACTTGACTTTGAGAGGCTAAAGGCGATACGGCGAGAAGTCAAGGTCCACTTAGTCCTGCATGGGGCGTCAGGTGTTCCGTCATGGGTGGTCGAGAAAGCCGTTACCTATGGAGCAGAGCTGAGCGAAGCCCAGGGAATCCCAGATGAACATGTCAAGAAGGCCATATCTCTTGGAGTGGTCAAGGTAAACATTGATACTGACCTGCGACTGGCCTTTGTAGGTGCGGTTAGGGAGATTCTGGCTAGTTCACCGAGTGAATTGGACCCAAGAAAGGTCTTAGGGGCAGCAAAGGAAGCGATGGAACATGTCATCCAAGGGAAGATGCAGCTCTTCGGGAGCTCTGGAAAAGCACTCTAGAATTGGAGGATACGAAAGATGAAGGTAGGAATTTTAAGCGGAGGCGGTGACGCGCCAGGAATAAACGCGGTAATCAGAGCAGTGGTGAAGAAAGGAGTCCAAACATACGATTATGAGATCGTAGGTATCAAGAATGGGTGGCGAGGACTCCTTGAAGCCGATTTCATTGTGCTGGACCTAGATGAGACCTCAGGGATACTACCTCGCGGAGGCTCCATCCTGGGAACATCAAGAACCAATCCATTCAAGCCTAAGAATAAGGCTCAACAAATCATGCGGAATGTGGAGGATAGCGACCTCAGCGCTGTAGTAGCCATCGGGGGGGAAGATACGCTTGGAGTAGCCTTCAAACTCAGCAAACTTGGATTGCCCGTTGTTGGAGTGCCTAAAACGATTGATAATGATCTGTGCGGCACAGACTACACATTTGGCTTCAATACAGCGGTCTCAATCGCAACAGAAACTCTTGATAGGCTGCATACAACTGCGGAATCCCATCAGCGAGTGATAATTCTTGAAGTAATGGGCAGATATACGGGGTGGATTGCCCTGGAGGCTGGGCTTGCAGGTGGCGCTGATGCTATTCTTATCCCGGAGAAGCCCTTTGACATTGACGAAATCTGTAATGTTGTCAAGCATAGGCAGAGTAGAGGGAAGGATTTCAGCGTTGTAGTCGTTGCTGAAGGCGCGAAGCCGAAGGAAGGAAAAGAGATTCTCTATAGTAAAGGAAGAGACGCGTTCGGCCATGTCAGATTTGGTGGTGTAGGCTATTATATTGGTAGGGAGATCGAACGACGTATCAACACTGAAACGCGGGTTGCTGTTCTTGGACACCTGCAACGAGGTGGCTCTCCAACCGCGTTTGACCGAATCCTAGCTACTAGATATGGAATCGCAGCCATCGACCTGGTTCATCAAGGCGAATATGGCTGCATGGTGGGCATTCAAGGGAACAAGATTGTCTCTATTCCGCTGAAGGATGTCGTGGGGAAAAGAAAGACCGTTGATTTGGAGTTTTATGAGTTAGCTAGCATCTTCTTTGGCTAGATTTTGGGCAATGATGCTCGCAGGCTTTTAGCAGCAGTCTCCGGTGGCATCACGTTGATGAACATGTCAGTGCTGTCTTCGAATCCTGCTTGAATTGAAAGTTTCGGGTAGACTTCCAGATGCCAATGAAAGTACTTATAATTTCCATGGTTGGGCGCGACGTGAAATCCATAGGAGTAGGGTGGGTCGCTTAGAGCGTTCGCAAGGCTCCCAAAACAAGCACGAAGAATCTGAGAGAACGCTCTCTTCTCGGTTGCATCCAGCTGGAGCAGAGTGTACTGATGCCTTATGGGGACTATCCAGAATTCAAATGGATGGACTGATGCCCAGGGGGCAAAGGCGACAAAGCCTTCATTCTCGAAGATGAACCGAGGACCACCCCGCTCTATCTCCACAATCTTGCAGTAGGGGCAACTGCCTTCAGTCTTCAGCCAGCGTCGACATGCTTGGAGTTCATCGGAAACTCGTTTCGGAATCATCGGCGTCGCAATCACTTGGCTGTGAGCGTGGGAAAGCGAAGCACCAGCTTCCTTTCCATGATTCCTAAATATCTGAACATACTCCCAATCTGAGAAGCTCTGCAGCGCGTCCATGTAGGCTTGCACTACCAGCTCGAGTTGCTCAAGTCGTGCGGTTCCAGGATGCTCATCGTGGTTGGGTGACTCGATTATCACGCCGTGTGCGCCTACACCGTCTCGTCGTCTGAGAAGCCCATCATCAGCAAAATCGACCGCTTTTCGAGGGGTTAGTGCAGCGTATAGGTTGGGTATACAACGGACAAGCCAATTCGTAGTCCTCGTTGTGTCAGAGTCCTTCTCCATTCGTACGCCATCTTCTGAAGGAACACAGAGAAGATAGGCGGGTGGCGTCATCTGCTCGTTCCCGGGACAGAAGGGGCAGGCCTTGTCTTCTGCTGTTCTAGATGGTCGACCTGCAAAGTCTGTCGGACGTTTTGCCCGTTCTGATGCGATTATAGTCCATCGATCAAGAAGGTAGTCTTTCCGAATCTCGTTTGACATCGTTCTCCCTCAAAATATATCTTCACTGTTAATATATGAAATACTTCTCAGCGACCCGCTGTGTGGAGGTTGAACTGGTGAAGCTGATCTATGTGGTCATAGATGGTCTGGGCGATTTGCCAGTAGAAGAGTTGGAGCACAGAACTCCTCTTGATGCGGCGGAGACGCCTAACATGGATTATTTAGCTGAGCATGGAAAGACCGGTAAGATGTACACAGTGGGGAAGGGAATCGCCCCGGAAAGCGATGTCGCGGTCATCTCCATTCTAGGATATGATCCCTTCAAGTATGCTACCGGTCGAGGAGTCTTGGAAGCAATCGGTGTCGGCGTAGACGTGAAGGATGGTGACCTCGCCCTCCGATGCAACTTTGCCACGCTAGGCGTTGGAAACGAGATTGTCGACCGACGAGTGGGCAGAGATTTGACGACCAAGGAAGCAGGAGAGCTAAGCCTAGCCGTCAACAAGAATGTG
>CP070679.1:100607-106632 GCA_020352535.1 Candidatus Bathyarchaeota archaeon
ATGAACCGCCCGACTGGAACATTGTCAGCTGGTGAAGCCCAACGAATCCAATTGGCTAGCCTACTAGGTAGTGGGTTGACCGCACTAACAATCTTGATTGATGAGCCTTCCCGAGGTCTGCATCCATCCGAATTAGATGCACTTCGAGAGGTATTGCTGGAACTTCGGAATGAAGGACACACCGTGATTGTTGTAGAACACGACTTGTTACTCATCCGAGCAGCTGATCACGTTATCGATTTCGGACCGACTGCAGGCGCTTTAGGCGGAGAGATAGTTGCAGAAGGAAGACCCGAGGAGATTGCCAAGGCCAATACAATCACCGGTCGATGGTTACGGGACAGCTCGATCAGATTGATGCACAAGCAAAGACCTTTCCAGAGCCATATCACCCAGAGCAAACGGCGAAAGGCTCAGGGTTGGATTAAGATAGCGGGCGCACGAGCGAACAATCTACGTGAGGGAGAGATTCGATTACCTTTAGGAACCTTAATAGGAGTCTGTGGCGTCTCCGGCTCCGGGAAGAGCACATTACTTATCGATACTCTGGGTAGAGCATTAGTAAGAAAGATCCATTCCTCATCATTCGCCAGAGAACCCCTTGAACCTGGTGAACATGATTCCATCGAGAATGCGCCAAAACGCGCTCTTCTAATTGATCAGTCCAGAAGGGGGATTCGCAGCCCAGCTGTCTATCTAGGGCTGACTGAGCCAGTGAAGAAACTCTACATAGACTGCGATGATGCCAAGACGCTTGGATTGGATGAGCAAGCCCTCACAAGGCATTGCTCAGCCTGCAAGGGACATGGTCGAATTAGGATTGAGATGGGTTTTCTGCCGGACGAGTACATCGAATGTGAAGTCTGTCGGAGTACTGGTTATCGACCTGAAGCATGGGAGGTTCATTATCGGGGTGTAGCATTGCCAGAGATCAACATGATGACCCTGGATGAAGTGTGGCACCTTTTCAAAGACGTGAAGCGGATAACAGGGCCATTGAATGTGGCCCGCCAAGTAGGTCTAGGCTACCTAGTATGGGATCAACCTGCATATTCTCTCTCTGGTGGTGAAGCTCAGCGGCTGAAAATAGTGAAGGAGCTGTGCAAAAAGACGAATAGTCCCACTTTATTCATCTTAGATGAACCAACAGTTGGCCTTCACATGGAAGATGTGGCACGACTAGTAGGCGTTCTGAACCATTTAGTCGACTCAGGAAACACGGTCATCGTGATAGAACATCATCCACATGTGCTTGCCAGTTGTGACTGGCTCATTGAGCTAGGACCTGGAGGTGGACCTGATGGTGGGAGAGTCATAGCCAAAGGGTCGCCTGAAGAAGTATCAAAAATGAACACGCCCACCGCACCTTATCTTAGAAGTGTATTGGAGGCTCCAGCATGACATTGGCTTCATTACTGTTGGCTGATCCTTCACCTAGTTTACGGCTTCTGGTTTTACGAGATCTCTTGAACCGTTCGGAGGAGGACAAGGAAGTTCAGGAACTCAGGAAGATTCAGGAAACGGATCTCTTGGTCCAGAAGTTTCTTCTACTGCAGAATGAGGATGGATCATGGCGAGGGGGAGAAGGTGGAGGGATTATTCTAGGAAAGGTTCGATTGACGGCACAAGCTCTTATGGGACTTGGTTATCTTGGATACGGTCCTGATAATGACGCCGTCAAACGAGGTGCTGAGTTCCTATTCACTCAGCAGCAGAGCGATGGTGGCTGGCCTCTGGATGAGCAAGGAGCGCTTCTTGATGGAGGAAAGATATCAGGATCTGAGATAAAGTACCATGTGATCCCCATCCAGACAGCACTACCTTTGCTTGGGCTTGCTTGGGCGGGTTTTGCGGCAGATCATCGTGCTGAAAAGGCCTACGATTGGTTGCTGAAGGAACAGCTCCCCCAAGGTGGGTGGCCATCCGGAAGGCATCAACAGAAGCTTATCTTTGCAGCAGGATATCGCCGTTTAGCCCACTCGAAGTTCGGGTGTAGGACAAACACGACCGCAGTTGTAAGTGCACTAGCCTTACACCCAAAACGACGGACTAGTCAGGCTGCACGGCGCGGATTGGATCTGCTACTGGCGCATGAGCATCGGCAGGCTCATACATTGGGATTCGAAGTTGCCAGAATCATTGGAGTTGAGCCCCCTCGAGGAGGATTCACCTATTTTAGAAGATATGATGTTGCTCAGCTACTAGACTTGTCATGGCGGATTGGTGCAAGTCTAGAGGATGGTCGAGTCGATGACAATGTCAAATTTGTGAAGACACTTCAAGGTCCCTACGGAATCTGGAAGTATCAACGCTTTCCAGAAGCTTCGCGGTGGATAACCTTCGATTTGCTCCGCTCACTCTCCCGATTGGATGAGAATACAGACTGGCTGAGTAGAGAACCGAGAACACCATTTCAGCCCTATCCAAAGAAACCTCGACGATTCTAACATCAAATTAAGGACTTTTACTCTATAGATAGCTCCCTAATGATGATTCCAAACGTTATCTAAAGCAGAGTTCATTGAAATTGCTCTACAAGCCCTATTACATCTGGAAAACCAATTCCAAGTTCCCTTATTTTCTGGAGAGTGGGGACACCATTTGAGTTCCACCCTCTTCGCTGATAGACTGCGTACTTCAGAGCCTCGTACTCACCTTCACGATGCTTTCGTAAAGCTAGGAGCTTCTCTTCGATAGACTTACCTGAGGGATCGAAGCCAACCTTGTCCTTCAGCTGCTTATCGTAGCGTGCCACACGGCTCGCATATTCCTCTTTCGTAACTGGGCCAACAGCCCGATACGGGATACTGTCGTGTTCCCGCGTCCCAAATCCCATCCTCAGATTGAAAATACGTTGGAAGTTATACACTCTCTCACTCATGAAAATCAGGTCGCTTTCCGAAACCTTCCTCCCTGTTACACCATAGAAGAAGCTCACATAGTTTTCCACATGCCCCAAGATTTTCGAGGGGTCAGCTCTCTTCCTGTTATCCTCAGGGATTATATCATTCCATGGAAGCTTACACAGCCCATTTAAGCTGAACCATGTGCGAAACATGGGGAACCAGTGTAAGGCCTCAGCCTTCTGCTTAAACGTTGGGATCAAACCTTGCACCATATCAAGAAAAATCAGCCAAGCTTCATCGTGTTGTGGACCTTTCAAAGCCAGTCCATATCCACCCTGCTGCGCAAGCGACTCTTTTGTGACATACTCAGAAAACTCCAAGCCTTTCGCCTCCATTCCAATATCCTGCAACAGGTTCGAATCAGCACCATACCTATCCGCAAAGAGCTGCTTCATTCTACGTACACCTTGGCCAACAACCGCGCCAAACCCTTCGCCTGTAGCCATCTGGTGGACCAACTCCATTGCACCCTCTTCATTGCCAAACTCTAGATTTAGGCCACCAGTAGCCTTCTTGTCAATAATCCCGAGCTCAAAACATTCCATTGCAAAAGCTGTTGCAGTTCCAAACGATATGGTGTACAAACCGTAGGTGTCGCAGTAAAAATTCATCTCAATCACATGATCTGCGTCAAAGATGCCACAGTTACTCCCGAGACCAGCTATGGTCTCATACTCAGGACCGTCTACAAGCACTCGTTCACCTTTGAATGGCCCAGTCTTTAACTCAAAGTCCTTCACAAGATGTGAACAGGCAACAGTGCATCCGACCCAACACCCATCAAATCCAGGATGGAATTTTCTTCTATAAACCTCCGCATTGAGGCTTGATGCTTTGGGGTGGCTACCAAACTTGAAGTTGTGGGTAGGAAGGAGGTCGAATTTATCCATGATATCAACCAGATGAGTGGTTCCAACAATGGCCATCTCATTCTGTTTTGGATCAAGAGCTCTAATCTCATTGTTATATGCTGGACCAACTTGCCTTAGCAAGTCATCGTCTGCAGGATGATTACTATCTGCTTTTAGATTGGAGAATTTTGCCAAGATTGCCTTCAGCCTCTTGTTACGAAAAACTGAGCCTATGCCGCCCCTTCCTGCTTGCTTAGTCCGCACAGCCTTACGTTGTGAATCGTACCAAGAGAAGTTGAGACATCCAAATCTGGTATGTTCAGCTCCTGGACCAGAGGAGACTACTGAGACGCTACGTCTGTTCCCCTTGCCATATTCTTCGGTTAATAACTCACTTAAAAGGTGGGTTTCAGATGGTAGTTCCTTAGCATCAACCAATGTAACCCTCCCAACATCCCCGTCAATCACTAGTAATGTTTCGTCCTTTGCCTTTCCTTGTATCTCTAAGGCATCCCATCCAGAGAATTTCAGGTAGGGTCCGAAGTATCCACCGACATTAGAATCCATCACGGAATTAGTGAGTGGCGAAATCGAAGTAGCTATGCTTTTTCCACTTCCAGGGAAGAACGTGGTTCCCCCGAGGGGTCCACATGCGATGCAAATCTCGTTTTCTGGGTCGTCCCATTTGATAATTCGGTCTTTCGGTAATGCGTTCCAAAGCAGCCATAGATTGAAACCACGCCCCCCAATGAATATCTCTCTCATTCTGTCTGAAACCGCTTTGCTAGTGATTCTGCTGTCTGCGAGATCTACATGAAGTGTGCGGTTGTTGTATCCCTTCTTGACCGCACCTAGCTGATAAGAGAATTCAGCAATCGTCATTTCTCCTCACCTGTCAGAAGATGACTAGGTTCCATGTTTATGAAGATTTACCTATCATCGAAATCTAAGCCATTAGCTAGCGATGTGCAGCAGACGCCTTCCCTATTCCAGCTGATGGTGGAGATGACCGTAGTAACATTTATCCTTGCATCAGAGTTACTGTCTGAGTCTAGCTGGTTCAGAACCGAGGTTTGCCCAACATGAGAGAAGAACTTGATAACATCCTTTCCGAAAGAGGTATGGAAGCGCTTATTCTCTACGCAGAGAGCTACAGAGATGCCGATATGTACTATCTGACTAGATTTCTGGCTCCAGACCGTTTTATCTTACTAAAGAAGGTAGATTCAAATCCAATCCTGGTCGTAAACTCCATGGAATATCCTCGGGCGCAGAAGGAGTCAATTGTTAATGACGTGCGATCATACATGGATTATAACTTCACGAAAATTGTAATGGCAGCGGAAAACCCCAGACTCGGTAACCTAAAATTTATTGCAGAGGTGGCGAAAAGAGAGTTTGGTAAGGGAACGAACATCTATGTGCCACCAAATTTTCCGATAATCGCAGCGGATATGCTAAGAAAAGAAGACCTGAGCATCAATCCACTCTTCAATGTTATCGAGAAAGCTAGGGAAACCAAAGATTCAGACGAAGTAAACGAAATTCGAAGTGTACAAAGCCTTGCTGAGAAAGCTGCAGCTGAAGCATTAGAAATGATTGCAAACACCGAAATAGGAGCACATGAAATGCTGATTTCTAGAATCGATGGAAAGAAACAGTCACTAACTGTCAAGATGGTGAAGGCGCTTATTGGGCACAAATTCATTGACCAAGGAATTGTTAGCGAAGAAGAGCTAATCCTTGCCTGTGGACCTCGTGGAGCAGACCCCCATTACAAAGGCAACCCAGATGATATACTCAAAGCAAACAGCCCGATAATATTAGACGTCTTCCCGCGAAGTGAAGCAAAGCGTTACTGGTCAGATATGACACGAACCATTGTAAGAGGAAAGGCGTCAGCTGAAGTCACGAAGATGTTCAATGCCGTTGCTGATGCTAAGAATGCATCCATGGATGCTCTGCGCTCTGGCGTCACTGGTAGTGACGTTAATGACGTGTGCTGCAGCATTCTAGAGAAGGCTGGATATCAAACGATAAGAGGTGGGAAGCGAGTGGAAAGAGGCTTTATCCATGGTCTAGGTCACGGAGTAGGCCTGCAAATCCATGAAAGCCCAACCCTTAGCGAACTCAACAAGTCGCCGCTCAAAAATCACAGCATAGTAACCATTGAGCCTGGATTGTACGACCCGACCATAGGCGGAGTGAGGATAGAAGATATTGTGGAAATTACGAAGAGCGGGTGCAACAACCTAACGCAGATGGAGA
>CP070679.1:106732-112507 GCA_020352535.1 Candidatus Bathyarchaeota archaeon
ACTATGCAAGCGTTTGGAGCTGAGGTCGTCATCGTCCCTAGCCAAGGAAAAAGGATCACACCTGATTTGGTGCCACGAATGATTGACAGGGCAAGGCAACTAGCTTCTAAGCCAAGAACATACTGGACCAATCAGCTCTACAATCCCCACCAATTGAAAGGTCATAACAAGATAGGCGAAGAAATCTGGACCCAGACCAATGGCAAGGTTGACGCATTTGTCGCTGGGGTGGGATCGGCTGGGTGCGCGATGGGCGTTGCTGAAGTGCTCAAGGCTAAGAACCCTGACATTCGGGTAGTGGTCATTGAACCTGCTGAGTCCCCGGCAATATCTAAAGGGAAAGGCGGGGAGCATCACATCGAAGGTATGGGCATAGGCACAATTCCACCGCTACTGCGAAAGGAGCTCTATGATGAGGTTATTGCGGTGAAGGAGGAGGACGCGAAAGAGATGGCTCGTAAGCTTGCACGAGAGGAGGGAGTGTTTGCGGGGACCTCAACTGGTGCCAACGTAACCGCTTCAATAGAGCTAGCTAAGAGATTAGGCCGGGGAAGTAAGATTGTGACAGTTGCTGTAGATACCGGTTTGAAGTATCTTCGCACTGAGCCCTATGTAGAACTGACTCTATGAATGCGTACACAGACATAATACTCATAACTAAATCTGCTTGGTGTTAGTCTGTATGCTATCATGAAAGACGAAAGACTGGCTAATATCGAGATTAGCCTAGGAGTGCTTCTGGTCACTGCAGGTTTAATCCTATGGTGGTGGTCGAGACTGCTATTGTGGATACTTGTCTACCCCCCGCCAATGGCGAAAACCCTCGTAGAAGATTTGCCGATTGCTTTCTGGGGCTTAGGTGCCCTGCTCATCGTGGATGGGATTAGACGGCGCCAGCATGCACATGCTACAAAGAGGAGTTGACGGGCGATATCTATCGCCCTACTCGGCGCAAACAGGGACTTACGCTTATTCCGAGCTGCGCGCCCTTCTTAAGTAAAAGCGTTATTAGTACCACGTGAATTAATGCTATACACTTGATTGTATTGGGTTTGGAGAGTTCTTAGCAGTTTGGTGCGTATAGAAAATATCTCGTATAAACCCGTTGCAGTTCGCGACCTGCTCGTTGAGATGAAGGACATATCCGAACTGATGATTGACCTGGCATATTCTGCTGCACTTTTCCACAGCCGCGAACTCGCAGAGGATGTCCTAGAACTGGAAGAACACGTCGATACGCTAGCCTATCTTCTTGATATGAACGCTATGTTAGCAGCTAGAGACGCTGAAGATGCTGAAGCCCTAGTCGGTGTTTCAGTGGTCGCAGCCGCCGCAAACAAGATTTCTGATGCAGCAGCTGACATAGCAGCAATTGTGCTGCAGGAAATTGGTATTCATCCAATAGTGCGTGAAGCTTTCCATAGAGTTGAGGAACAACTAGTCCGTGTTCAAGTCCAGTCGCGCTCAATCTTGATTGGTCGAAAGTTGGGAGACCTGCAACTAGCAGCGCGGATCGGAGTTGATGTCATCGCGATTCGTCGAGAAAAGGAATGGCTAATCAACCCACAAGAGAATGAAATAGTTGGTAACGAAGATGTTTTGGTGGCTAGAGGTGCTCCTATGGGGATTGAGGAATTTCAGAAGCTTGCTCAAGGCACAATCCAGAAGCTGGAGGATTAGACTATGACTTCACCTAAAAGGTCATTCGGCAAGATTGTGGACAAACTCGTGGAGCTGAAGGATACTTCAGAGCTCATGATGGACCTTGCATACTCCTCTCTTCTCCTCAATAGCCGTCCACTAGCTGAAGAGGTGGAAGAGCTGGAGGAGCATATTGATGAGCTACACACAGAATTTGAGCTTCTGGTCCTCTCAAGTGGGTTCAAACCAAAAGAATCAAAGGATTTCCTAGGCCTGATTCGATTAGGCGTTGTCACCGAGAAGATTGCGGATGCTGCAGCAGAAATGGCCGGCGTTGTCATAAGGGGAATCGAACCACACCCCGTGCTGAAGCTAGCAATTGAAGAAGCTGAAGAGACAGTCGCCCGAGTACAAGTATCAGATAAGTCATCTTTAGCCAATAAAACCCTGCGAAGTGCCCAGATTCCGGAAGAGACAGGCATGTGGGTCTTGAGCGTCAGGAGAGGGCGGAAGTGGATGCGTCCGAAGCCTCAAACGGTAATCAAGGCAGGAGACGTTCTGATCGCTTCGGGCTATGCTGAGGGCGAAGATGACTTTACGCGATTAGTTACAGGAGAAACTTCGCAGCAATCCTAGGACCACTTGACCACGTGCGTTGAAATTTCGCCCGGCGGATTCTTTTTTTTTAAATCCTCAAGTTTCTAGAGGGATTTCACCGTTCTTGACCTGCTGTGACATCTAGACGTCCCCTTTTAGGGAGAAAGGGCAAAGTTACTTGAGGCGATTGAATGAGAAACAGGCTAAGTACAGAGAGTCTATTGAAGGGTTAAATTCTCAGAGCTGGTTCCATACATAAGTAATTCAACAGCAAGGGTGATCGAACAAATTTCTAAGTATTTTGGGAATCGCATAGGCCTAATGCTAGAACAATTCAAGAATTGAATTGTCGATTTCACCACGCCGGCTAATAATATCATTAGTTGAGTAATATTAATAGGCTAATTCAGGCTTACTACACGCTTCAAGCGGACTGACATGTTAGAACAGGTCCTCTCTGTGGCTGCTGGCTATGACAAAACTAAGAGTCTTACTACAAACCGTTCGTACAATTGATCAAGGCACGGGAAAAGAACATGGCAAACTCTCAGAGCACTACAGGGAGAACGTTGCTATCTGTCAAATGGACCCTAAAGACATACGAACCCTCAGAATGAAAGGCTCGGAAAAAATAAAGGTCACCACAAATTTTGGTTCAGTGGTCCTAAGATTAGTCGAATCTTTAGCAGCACCGCATCCCAACATAATTTTCATCCCTTATGGTCCTTGGGCTAGCTTGATTGTAGATCCGGAAACTCATGGAACCTGGATGCCTTCATTAAAGGGGATTCCTGCTGAGGTTGAACCCGCCTTCAAAGAAGATGTATTAAGTGTGCCTGCTCTTCTTGAGGAGCATTACAGGAGGAATTGAAGTGCCAATAGTCTCGCATGTTACCTGTCCTGTCTGTGGCTCTTTTTGTGATGACATCGAAGTTATAGTCGAAAACAACGTGATAGTAGATGTCAAGAATGCGTGTGCTGTTGGCGCTGCAAAGTTCTTGGACTACTGCAATCGTGGAAGTGAAAAGCCTCTCATAAGGAAAAACGGGAAGCTGGTTGAAGCATCCTTAGATGAGGCAATCAAGAAGAGCGCTGAGATACTTGCTGGGTCAACCTACCCTATACTATATGGATGGAGCTCTACAAGCTGTGAGGCCATCCGTGTCGGCATTGAGTTAGCTGAAGAGGTCGGCGGAGTAATCGATAACACAACCACGATATGCCATGGCCCTTCAATTCTAAGCGTTCAGGACGTAGGCATCCCATCTGCAACCCTAGGACAGCTTCGTCACAGAGCAGACCTTATAATCTATTGGGGATGCAACCCTTGGAGTGCACACCCTCGCCACGTGGAAAGATACACTACCTTTTCAGATGGCAGATTCCAGAAGAGCACCTGGAAATCCTACATCTCGCGGTTGGGTGGCGCTCTGTCAAAGAAGAGACTTCGAAGAGCTGCTAATCTAATCCTTAGAAGAGAAGCACAAGTCTCCCCTAAAGTAAGCTACGAGCTACCCTATACAATGCTAAAGAAGAAAAGAAAGATGGTAGTCGTGGATATTCGGAAAACCCATTCAGCTGATGCAGCTGACTACTTCCTCCAAGTCGAGCCCAATAAGGATTATGAGCTTCTGCAAGCTTTCCGCATGCTTGTAGCTAACGAGGAACTCGAAGTGGATCAAGTTGCTGGAGTGCCTGTAGAAACCCTTGAAGAGGTCACTGACACCATGATAGGATGTGAGCTGGGGATAATCTTCTTCGGGCAAGGATTAACGATGACCCCTGGCAAGCTTCGCAATATTGATTCCGCTATTTGCCTCGTACGCGATTTAAACCAGTACACGAAATTCTTGATTATGCCAATGCGTGGGCATTTCAACGTAACTGGTGCAAACGTTGTATCAACTTGGCAGACAGGTTACCCTTTTGCCGTTGATTTCTCTCATGGCTATCCCCTCTATAACCCCGGAGAAACAACAGTTATTGATATCCTATGCCGAGAGGAAACAGATGCTGGACTCGTCATAGCATCTGATCCTGTTGCCCATTTCCCTAAGAAAGCAGCTCAAAACCTGGTGAAGAACCCGCTAATCGTAATTGACCCGCAGACAACGCCAACATCATTAATGGCTGATGTGGTCTTTTCTTCTGCATACGTGGGGATAGAAGCGGAGGGAACAGCCTACAGAATGGACCATGTTCCCTTACCCTTGAAGAAGATTGTCGACCCGCCTAAGTCGTGCCCTACCGATGTCGAGATACTGCAAAGAATCCTGCAAGAAGTTAGGAGGCTTAAGAGGGAGCCAAATTGACACGCCTCGTCATCAAGAACGGCTTCGTCTATGACCCTCTGAATAACATAGATGGAGAGAAGGCAGATATTGCAGTTGCAGATGGGAAAATCGTTGAAAGAGTGGATGAGAAGAAGGCAAAGGTAATCGATGCATCTGGATTACTGGTCATGCCCGGCGGAGTAGATGTCCACACTCATATCGCTGGCGCTGAAGTTAACTCCGGTCGACTTCTGCGACCTGAAGATCACTTTCGAGATGTGGAAGCAAAGACAGCTATCACCCGATCTGGCGTGGGTTACTCCGTCCCATCCACTTTTACCACTGGCTACCGCTACTCCAGAATGGGCTACACAACCATAATGAATCCTTCAATGCCCCCCCTGGAGGCACGACATACTCACGAGGAACTCAACGACACGCCTATGTTGGACAAGGCCAGCTTTCCACTTCTTGGCGATTGGTGGTTCACCCTAGAGTATCTACGGGATGGAATGATTGAAGAGTGTGCAGCCCACATAGCATGGATAATGGCTGCAACCAAGGGCTATGCTATCAAAATCGTCAATCCAGGTGGATTGGAAGCGTGGGGCTTTGGACAGAACGTCAGAAACATCGATGATCCAGTTCCACACTTCAATATAACTCCAAAAGATATCATTCGTGGACTATGTAAGGTCAACAAACTGCTTCATCTACCTCACACTATCCATGTACACACGAACAATCTGGGTAAAGCTGGCAACTATGCCACAGCATTAGATACTATGAGATGCGTCGAAGATTTGGCTATAGAAGATAAACCAATCATACATATCACTCACTGTCAATTCAGCGCCTACAAGGGGGACGATTGGCGGACACTCAGCTCCGGAGCCGAAGAAATCTCCAAGTATGTCAATTATCACAACCATGTGACGCTTGACCTTGGGCAGGTCGTCTTCACAGACACAACCACCATGACAGCCGATGGTCCATTCCAACACGGCCTCTACCACCTAACCAACAACAAATGGATCAACCACGACGTAGAGACCGAAACCAGCGGCGGGATTGTCCCATTCAGATATAGACGAAAAAGCCCTGTCCACGCCACCCAATGGTCAATTGGGCTGGAACTTGCGCTGCTAATCGACAACCCGTGGAAGGTCTTCCTAACAACGGACCATCCGAACGCTGCCCCCTTCATCACTTATCCCAAAATAATTTCGTGGCTGATGAGCCAAAACGCAAGAAAAGTTATGCT
>CP070679.1:112607-118230 GCA_020352535.1 Candidatus Bathyarchaeota archaeon
GCTACGAGTCCAAAGAACTGCTTAGGACTAAGAGATAGAGGCAAGAGCCCCACGAATGAAGTGGTGTCAGACCTCGTAAGCGGAAAGGTCCCTGGAGCGCTTCTTCTTGATCCAGACAAGGTTGGAGAAGTCGCAGTAGAGACTGTGGTGGCTGTGGCTCCAAAGAGAAAGAAGTACAAAGTCATCCCAGAGGTTGAGGAAATCATCGCAGCCTCTCAAGCTTGCACTGGATGCAACGAATGCATGCGAGCTTGCCCAAACAATCAACCCATCCCTGATGCCATAAAGGCGGCAGCTAAAGGAGATCTCAACCCGTTGGCCGAGATTCTAGAGGAATGTGTTGGTTGCGGACGTTGTGACAACGCTTGCCCCAACGACTCGCCCCTACATAGCTTTATGGTAAAAGCTGGAGAAGGGAAGTTAGTCGAAGAGAAGTTCAAGATACGGGTCGGACGAGGAGCAATCTCAGATGTAGAGATAAGGGAAGTTGGTGGACCCGTGGTCCTTGGTGAGATTCCTGGAGTCGTTGCTATAGTCGGGTGCTCTAACTACCCACACGGTGGGAAGGAGGTTGCGGAGATTGCTGAGGAATTCGCTAAACGGCGGTTTATAGTTGTAGCCTCAGGATGCGCAGCTATGTCTATTGCCATGGTAAAGGATGAAGAAGGCAAGACGCTTTATGAAAAGTATTCAGGCGGTTTTGAAGCAGGTGGCATCCTCAATGTGGGCTCATGTGTCGCAAATTCACACATTGCTGGAGCCGCGGTTAAGATTGCAAATATCTTTGCGAAAAGAAAACTCCGAGCTAATTACGAGGAAATTGCTGATTACATTCACAACCGATTAGGAGCAGTAGGTCTTGCTTGGGGAGCCTATTCTCAGAAAGCTGCCTCAATAGGTGCCGGTTTCTGGAGACTCGGAATACCTGTAGTCGTTGGTCCTCATGGATCAAAGTATCGACGGATGCTCCTTGGAAGAAAAGACAAGGATGAAGACTGGCTAGTCTATAATGCCAGAACCGGCGACAAAGTCTATGGAGGCCCAGCACCAGAACATCTCTTTACGACCGCTGAAACCAAAGAGGAGGCAATCGTGCTGATAGCGAAGCTCTGTATGAGACCAAACGATACAACTAAGGGTCGAGCTATAAAGCTCACTCACTACATTGACCTACACAAACGTCTCTATGGCGTTATGCCTGACGATATACACCTCTTTGTCAGAAATAAGGCGGACATCCCAATCACCATGAAGGATGAGATTCTCACAATTTTGAAGGAAAAAGAGTGGAAGGAGAGGCTAATCCCAGACCCAACACTCCTACCCAGAATGATTAGAAAGAGGAAAAGTGATTGAGATGAGTGCAAAGGCGGAACCATGGCAGAAAGCTGAGATTGCAGGTCCCAAGAAGGCGTTGCTTATTATGAAGCCAGAGGTGGTTGTAGCTATGGTGAAGAGGGCAAAGCGTCCACTACTCATCGTTGGACATCAAGCCGCAGAAGAGTATTCAGATGAAGTAAAAATGATTGATTACGCAATCCGTCTGAGTAAAACCGGAGGAATCCCGCTGGTTGCCACAGCACATATGATTCGCGAGTTTACCAAGAGAGGATTTCAACCGACCTCTTGGATGTCAGCAATGGATATTGGAAGCAGACTCAGAGACCCTGAATGGAAGGGCATAGATGGAGCAGGACCGCATGACCTCGCAATGTTTATGGGGCTCCCATACTACATGGATTTCGTGATTATGGCGGGTTTGAAACACTTTTCTGAGAACCTCAAAACCATAAGCCTCAACAGATTCTACAATCCTCATGCCTCATGGTCATTTCCAAACCTTTCAGCCAAAGATTGGAATGACGGTTTTGAAGTAATAATAAAGAAACTAGGAGAAAAGTAGAATGTCTATGTTTGAAGATATTCCGGTAGATGTCGGAGTAGTATACGAAGGAGAACGAATTAGATTCAAGGATACGCAAGTCGAGCTTGGAGGAGAACGAGCCGAAGCAAAATTCGAACTGGTGAGAGTCAAAGGACTTGACGAAATAGAAGATGGAAAAATCTCGGTGATTGGACCTGACATCAAGGATATGAAAGAAGGAAGCACAAATCCATTTGGAATATACATTGAAGTCGCAGGTAAGAAAGTTGAAGAGGAACTCGAAGGCGTAATCGAACGACGCATCCATGAATACTGCAACTTCATCGAAGGCATTATGCACCTCAACCAACGCTATGACATCTGGCTTCGACTGAGCAAGAAATCCTTCAAGAAAGGCTTCAACTCCTTCCATGTAATGGGAAAAGTACTACAAAGACTCTTTAAAAGCGAGCTTCCATTCATCGAGAAGATACAAATCACCTTCATCACGGATCCTAAGAAAGTCAAGAAAATGTATGATGAAGCGATAAAGATCTACGAAGCTCGCGACGCCAAAGCTCGCGGAATGAAGGATGAGGAGGCAGACGCCTTCTATGGATGCACCTTATGTCAATCATTCGCTCCAACACACTGCTGTGTCATCACACCGCAAAGATACTCTAACTGCGGATCCATCAGCTGGTTTGATGGTCGAGCATCAGCACAAGTCGACCCTAAGGGTCCAGTTTTTGCTATTGATAAGGGGGAGTGCCTTGATCCCTTCAAAGGAGAATATACAGGAGTCAACGATGTCATCAAAGAGAAAACCATGGGAGAGATTAACCGCGTGTGTCTATATACCGCCTTCGAAAATCCCCATACATCTTGCGGGTGCTTTGAGGCCGTAGCCTTTTACATACCTGAGGTTGACGGCTTAGGAATTGTGCATCGAGGTTTCAAAGATGTTACTGTTAATGGTCTTCCATTCTCCACCCTTGCTGACTCCACAGCGGGGGGACGGCAGGTGGAGGGATTCCATGGACTCTCTATCGAATATATGAGGTCGCCCAAACTTCTACAAGTCGATGATGGCTGGAGTCGCATAGTCTGGATGCCTGCTACCATCAAGGAGCGCGTCCTGGATTTCATACCACAGGACATGGTTGATAAGATAGCTACGGAGAATGAGGCCAAGAATCTTGATGAACTAAAAGCCTTCCTTCAGGAGAAAAATCACCCAGTTGTCAAAAGATGGAAGGCTATGCCGGTTGAAGTTGCGCCTAAAGCAGAGGAAGCGGAGCAGGCAGTACCATCGCTGGAAGTTCCGATTTCAGGAATCCCAATATCAGCCGGTGGGTTCGAGATAATACTCAAGGATGCAAAAATCTACGCCAAAAAAGTAGTTATCCGAAAAGTGAAGAAGTGAAGACCTTGGGAAAGAAGGGAGAAAAGGAAAAAGGAGCAGCGAGTGAACTCGCTGAGTTACTAGAGCTTCTAGGGATAGATGGAAAGAGAGAATTAGAACTCGAGGATGTCGAGCTTAACATTGGGGAGCTTATCCTGCAGTCAGCAGCAACAATCGCAGCGCCAATGACAGCTCCGCCAACAGCACTTGCACCAGCCAAGATGAAGCCTACCCAGCTTTTAGAAGCACCTTTCACTCCTTTCGTCCAAGAATACCCCGGACGAGTACGGGAAGTGACGCTGGGAGCTTCCAAGCGTGATGGAGGGAGCCGTGGCAGACCAGTAGTAATCGGAGGCGCAACTACGCCAGCCTTCTACCTGTTTGAAAAAGCACCTCCACACCCCCCCGTGATTACGGTAGACACGTTTGACATGCAAGTACGGCTACCAAAGGCGATTCGAACGCATGTTGAAGAACTCTGGGGAGATCCAGCTTCATGGGCTAAGATAGCAGTTGACAAATGGGAAGCTGATGTGATTACCCTGCACCTACTGAGTACGGATCCGCTTATCAAAGATACACCCCCTGCAAAAGCTGCGAAAACCGTGGAGGATGTGCTACAAGCCGTAGATGTCCCGCTAATTATCGGAGGTTGCGGAGATCCAAAAAAAGACGCTGAAGTATTCACCAAAGTTGCCGAAGTCGCCGAAGGCGAAAGAGTACTGCTTAGCTCACTCACACTGGATATGAGCGATGCCGGTACACTAGAAAGGGTGGCAAAAGCAGCTGCGAAGTATGGACATCTAGTCCTAGCATTCACAGCTCTAGACTTGAATCGGGCTAGAGAGCTAAACCGAAAGCTCTACGACTATGTACCAGAAGATAGCGTAACAATGGATTTGACCACAGCTGCCCTAGGCTATGGACTTGAATATTCATTCACGATTCATGAACGCGCAAGGATGGCAGCTCTTATGGGAGACTCAGAGCTACAACACCCAACTCTAGCAGGAACCACAAACGCCTGGGCTGCAAGAGAAACATGGCTAAAGCTTGGACCTGACTGGGAGCCAAGACGTCTCAGGGGACCATTGTGGGAAACAACGACCGCCCTTGCCCTTCTCCTCGCTGGAGTAGATGTATTCATGATGATGCACCCTGATGCAATGGCCACCATGCGAAAAGTCATACAGCAACTTATGAAGAGAGGTAAGGCCCGACCCGATGAGATAGCAGAGTGGGTAAATCAAAGAATCTGAGGAGATGAAAATGACCGAGAGGGAAATCAAGAAAGCTGCTATGAAACTCAGTCCAATTGATGTCTACAACCTGCTCCCCAGAACGAACTGCAAGGAGTGCGGGGAGCCCAATTGTATGGCCTTCGCAGCTAAGCTGGTCAATAGGGAAGTAGCCTTAGAAAGTTGCCTCCCAATCCTGAAAGCAGAGCACGAGAAAGCCTTTAGAAAACTCCAGGATATGCTCGCTCCCGTAATCAAGGAGGTAATCGTTGGCACAGGGGACCACGCAGTCAAGGTTGGTGGTAAGCTGGTCATGTATCGCCACGAGTTTACCTACCACAACCCTGTTACCATAGCTCTTGACGTAACCGACGAGTTACCGCTGAAAGCTAAGGCTCCAAGGGAAGAGTCCCTCCTTGAAAGAGTGAAGAAAATCGAGAATTTCTCATACAATTATATTGGCAGAAACCTGACTCTAGACATGGTCGCAATCAGGTCAACATCGAACGATCCAACAGCCTTCAAGACCTGCGTGGAGAATGTTGCCAAGGCTACGAAGCTTCCACTTATCCTCTGTGCACTAGACCCAAATGTCATGGAAGCAGGACTCATTGCAGTTCAAGACCGACGACCTCTGATTTACGCCGCAACAAAGGACAACTGGAAGAATATGGCTGAGCTCGCGTTGATGTACAACTGTCCGCTAGTTGTCTTTGCGCCAAACGACCTTAACCTTCTCAGATCCTTGGCTAAGACGCTAATCGAGTATGGAGTAGAGAATCTTGTGCTTGACCCGGGAACATTCGTCCATGAAGGGTTATCAGATACAATCAACAATTTCACCATGGTCAGAAGAAACGCGTGTAAAGGCGGAGACGACCTGTTTGGCTTTCCACTCATTGGAACACCGATCACAGCATGGCTAAGCAAGAAAGATACAAAGGAGAATACTGCTTGGAAGGAAGCCTACGCCACGAATCTCCTGATTTCCCGATATGCAGACATAGTCTTGATGCATAGTTTGGATGGGTGGGTACAGCTACCTACTATCATCTGGAGATTCAATATCTATACTGATCCAAGAAAACCAGTCTCAGTCGACGCTGGACTATTCAC
>CP070679.1:118330-123827 GCA_020352535.1 Candidatus Bathyarchaeota archaeon
GGGTGCAAGAGGCTACGACAACGCGATTCAAATCATGCTCCTGGATGGCATCCTTAATCTTTCCAAGAGCGTCCTTAGAACAAGCAAACAGAAACTCCTCAGAATGAACTACATCATCCAGCGTCCTAGCGAATTCAACAACATTAGGCACATTCACCACGTTACCGATGTTAATGCCACAATTGCAGACAAAAACCCCAATGCGAGGAATAGCCCCTACAGGCTTTTCATCAACAATAACTCGCTCTGTCTCGGCATGAAATAGCTTAGTCCGAGAGGTCGCGGATGCCGACGCAGCACTCGCCTGAGCCACTGAGTGAGATATGTCTTTTGGGCCTTCACAAGCGCCGCATACATAAATCCCATTGATTGTTGTATTGACGGGAGCTGATGTATCGATTGCTTTTATAAATCCATACTCTGTTGTGTCTACACCTAAAGTCTTTGCTAGCTCCGTACTGTCACTATTCGGGACAACAGCTGGGCATAATACAATCATATCAGCTAAGGCGGTTTTCACTTCGCCCTTAAGAAGATCAGCATATCTAATTTTAAGACGACTTGTTATAAGATCAAGCTGAACCTCGCTGGGCAGACCTTTAATGTATTCTATGTTAAATTCTTCTGCGGCACGTCTCACGAATTCTTGGTGTCCTTTTCCTGATGCTCGAAGATCGTTGTAGAAAACCGTTATGTCTATTCGGGGGTTATGCTCTTTTGTGACTATTGCCTCTTTTGTGGCATAGGTGCAGCAGAATTGGGAGCAATATGGTCGTATGTTCTCATTTCGAGATCCCACACATTGTATGAAGGCTAGCTTCTTGGGCTCTTTCTTGTCTGATAGCCGGACAATCTCCCCGCCAGTTGGTCCTGCTGCATTCATTAGCCTTTCGAATTCAAGAGAAGTCAACACATTGGGAAATCTTCCATAGCCATATTGAGGTATGGTGGAAGGATCGAGTAGATCAAACCCTGTGGCTATGATGATGGCTGCTACCTCAAGCCTGATTGTCTCATCTTGCTGTTCAAAGTCTATGGCGTCTGCTGGACAGAATTTCTGGCAGACTTTGCATACACCTTTAGTGTAGTAGAGGCAAATCTTCTTGTCGATGATTGTTATGGCTGGTACTGCCTGTGGAAATGGCATGTAGATGGCCTTCCGCGTTGTTAGCTTCTCTTCGAACTCGTTAGGTGCCGTTACTGGACACTTCTCCGAGCAAATCCTGCATCCAGTGCATTTCTCTTCGTCAACGGATCGTGATCGTTTCTCTACTTCTACTCTGAACGTTTTTCCCTTGTCGTCTGAATCGACCTTCTTAACCTGTGAGTGTGTAAGAAGTTGAATGTTTGGATGTCGTGAAACTTCAACCATTTTAGGTGCTAGAATACATATAGAACAATCAAGCGTTGGAAACGTTTTGTCAAGCTGGGCCATTCGACCTCCAATTGAGGGCGCCTTTTCAACAATGTAGACTTGATGACCTTGTTCAGCAAGATCTAATGCAGCCGTTATCCCGGCTATTCCTCCACCAATAACCAGAATGTCATTTGTCACGACTGCTTTCCTCCAGTGGATTTGCAATGAGAAAGTGTAGTAATGATGATGTGGCTAATATAATTATAAGGACTAGAGTTTTGGATGAAGATTCCAAAATAGCTGCATCTCTGAATACACACATTCATACTTGCGATTTCATGGCTGGAGCCATGTTCTCACCATACAATATGACGTATGTAATATTTTACCCTTTTCCTAGAGTAGAACAACACAGGTGTACGCATGCTGCATCAGACACACCATTTCCACTCAACTCGATGAAATACAAAAGCTTAATATCGCCCAAAGAGCTCTTCTCACTCCCCTTCAAGTACCCCTAAGTCATTTGAGGAAAGGCATCAGAAAGCGAATAGGAGAAGAAGCAGAACGAGGAAAAAGGATGATTATAACAACCCAGAAACGTCTTGAAGACCTCCAAAAGTTACTTGAGCCCTATACCAATGTCATGATTGTTGGTTGTGGAACATGCTCAACAACTGTCCAAACTGGTGGTGAAACTCAAGTCAAGGAGATGGCTGACAAGCTTCGGGGAAAATGGTTTGTTGACACAGTGGTTGTTGAAGCACCATGTGACGAACGTATTGCTAGGAAAGATTGGCGGAAGATTCAGAGACAAGGACGGGATAAAGGCATAGATGCTCTTCTCTGCCTCATGTGCGGGGCCGGCGTCCAAACTCTAGCTGAAGTAGCTGAAGTCCCATGCATCCCAGGACTCAACACCCACTTCCTAGGGAAGGTCGAACGCATAGGTCGATATTACGAAAGATGTCGAGCATGCGGGGACTGCCACCTGGCAGATACAGCGGGGATATGCCCCGTAACACGATGTGCAAAAGGCTTGATGAACGGACCCTGTGGAGGCGTGATTGATGGCAAATGCGAGGTTGGAGGCTATGTACGTGATTGTGCATGGTTCCTGATATGGGAACGTCTAAAGAAATTCGGACGAATGGATCTCTTTAGAAGAGTAAGGCCACCGCGTCAATTTGGTTTACAGGGATATCCAAGAGGGATAGATGGTGTTCCTACTCGAAGAACGGGAGCGGAAACGGAAGCCAAACCGGCTGGAATCACGGAGAAAACAGTCGAAACCACAGAAGAAAAACCAGATAAAGGGAATCTAGGCAAGCCTGAAGATACAAAGGCAGCGAAAGAGCATTAGGTGACAATATTGAGAAGGGCCTTCTCGAATCTGATGAAAGAAATCCATTCAGGAGATTTTGTACTCACAGGAGAGCTTGAACCTGCAAGAACAACGGATTTATCCAGTTTAATTGCAGAAGCAAAGTCTCTGAAAGGATATGTTACTGCATGCAATGTCACCGAGAATCCCTCCTCATACGTGGCAATCTCCAGTTTGGTCTCAGCATATCTTGTGCAAAAAGAAACAGGCATGGAAACTATATGTCAGATTAGATGTGCAGACCGAAATCGAATAGCATTGACCAGCGACTTGCTTGGAGCTGCAGCTCTAGGAATAAGAAATATACTGGTGTTAACAGGGGATCACACACTATTAGGCGATATGCCGAACGCAAGACCAGTGTTTGATCTAGATGCTACCCTTCTAACTGGGATGATTCGGAAGATGGTAGACGAGGGAAAAGACCTCAATGGCAATGACATCGAAGGCCCACACCCTCAATTCAATGTCGGTGTAGCAGCAAATCCCAACGCTGATCCCATCGAACCGGAAATCCTCAAGGTTGTACGAAAAGTGGAAAACGGAGCAGATTTCGTGCAGACACAAGTCTGCTACAATATTGACAAGACCATCGAGTTCCTAAGGATGTTCAGAATCTTCAATGTCCCAGTATTAGTAGGAATCTTTCCCATGAGGAGCTACCGAGTTGCAGCCGAATTCGACAAGTTTGTGCCAGGAGTCAAAGTCCCACTAGAATTATTAGAAGAGCTGAAAAAAGTGAAGGGACAGCCGATATCCAAATCGGAAAAGAGGAAGCAATACGATCAAATTAACATCAGATTCTTTACACCGTTCATTAAGGAACTTGAAAAATCTGGCCTGTGCGCAGGCTGCCACATAATGTCTGTTCACTACGTAGAACTAATCCCTAAACTTTTAGCAGAGGCCGGAATAAAAAGGACTAGTAAAGAAAATCCGACCATAGTAACCCCTCAATCTTCATAACCATAGCCTTGGACCTGCTCAATCCCATCTCACAGAGCATTTCCCTTCTTGGTTCAGAATCAATTATTGAATATCCCTCAGGCATTCCTCCGAATTATACGCCTTTTCTCAAGGCTACGATTAATTTTCTAAATTCAAGATTCAGCCGATTATATGTCTCATAGGATACATATAGGATAGCCTCCGAGTTCCCATTCAAAAAAACGCTAACTCCCTTCAGAAACTAAAGGGAGATGCTCGTTGTGTCAAAATCATTCGGGCACTCAGCCTAGTACTCAGTACCTCCAAAATTCATGCAATTAGGGATTGCAGACAGCAAGATCGTGAATGACCAGCAAAGAATCCTCAGAGAATTGTGGCAATCGCGAGACTGCTGAATCCACGAATGCTAAGCAATGCTTTCAACGGTACTGTATTCATACAGAAAGACCTAGAGGAAGAGGTCTTCTTCTCTTGGTCGAATAAGGTCAGATATCTTCGCCTTTGCAGCCTTCCTGAAATTATAACCCCGAATCAAGGCTACAGGAATCCCTTCACTGGCCTGTCCCATTACCAACTCAGCCGCCGAAGCCAACTCGTCTACCACTGCAGTTTCTTTAACTCTAAGAACGTACCCAAAAAGGTCGCTTTCACCTCGTCTATCCCTAAGGGCTTGTATTCCTGCTATTCCAATCGCTACGTTCATTTCGCCTTTTCTCAATGGGCGACCATGAGTGTCAGAGATTATGACAGCGACTTCACAGCCCGTTAGTGCTCGCACGCCATCTCGAATCTCCCTAGCAGAACGATCAGGATTTGGAGGAAGCAGAGCTACATTCCGTTCTCCAGGTACATTTGACTTGTCGATTCCTGCATTTGCACAAACAAATCCATGCTTGGTTTCTGCTATGAGTTTTCCATCGCCCATGCGTCTGATACTTTTTGATTCACGAAGGACCAGCTCGACCAAAGCAGGGTCTTTCTCATACTGCTCTGCTATGCATTTGGCAAATACAGAAGGCGTCACCTTATCAAGGTCTACAATATATCCCTCAGCACGCGAGACAATAACATGCGTGACCACAAGTATATCCCCATTTTGGAAGCGTATTCCTTGACCGTCAGCAGCCCTGCATATAAGTTCGGCTAAATTGTCACCTGCCTTTATCGTAGGTAGGGATTTGATTCCAGTTACTTGAATTGAATCCATTAGAGACCACCTTTGTTTCGTGAGTGAAGCGCTGTTCGTATTAGAGGTAATCTGCGTTCGTCAAGCTGATCCACGGGGTTAAGTCATTTCGTATGCGAGCCTTAGCGGGATTTTCCAGTCGAGGTTGGAGAAAGCAGCAACTTGGTCTTGGTCTTGAGCTCTCCTGATTTTGAGTGAGGGTTCCTTAGCAAAGTGTCGTTACACTTCTCAATCTCCCTCGCTTCTTCCGCTAGTCTCGCTGCTGTCTGGGCAATCTCGTGTGCTGAAGCAACAAGAGGAATGTATCGTTTGCTCTCTTTCTCCACGAAACACGCTTGATAATTGATCTCGGCGACCTTCTCAGTCAGCTCATACGCAGCTAAGGCCTTGGCTTTCGCATAGGGATTTTTAAAATCTGTGCAGTCGCGAATCATATTAGCGTTGATTACCAGTTTCGGCAAAATTGGTTGCGCTCCTTCTCTAACTAGCTGAATCAGTTTGTCAATTTCCCGGTAGACCATTCTGTAGGCGCCAGTAATAGCGAGTACCTTGATGATGTTAGAATTGAAAATCGCCATCTCTATTGGGTCTAGAAATTCTCGTCTTGCTCCAATAAGAGGGT
>CP070679.1:123927-128681 GCA_020352535.1 Candidatus Bathyarchaeota archaeon
TGACAAAAAATAAGAAATTACTAAGGATAAAGACGGGTTACATCCAGCACACCAGCTCTTTCTGCTGTATGGTAAATTTGAAAGAATCTGTCCAGTATTGAGTGGATTGAATTACCTTAATCTACTCGTTCTAGCTCTCTGGTAAGCATTCTAGAAGTAATTTAGAATCAGTAGCCATAGATTAAGGTAGAGTATAGCGCTGAATGAGGAAAGCAGAACCAGCGAGGCTATTGTCTCCTTGTGGAAGTTGTAGCGTTCTGAGAGGACTATCATGGAGATGGCAACTGGCATACTGTGCATGAGGACTAACGTTGATCTCTCCACGACGGGCAAACCAAATGCAGTGGTCGTTAGAAAGGCAATAATGGGTAAGAACAACATTCTTAACAAACAGAGCTTGAGAGCCTTACCAAAATTGGTGTATTTTCTGCCATAAAGGAAAACACCCAACATGAAAATCGCCACTGGGGACGTTGTGCTCCCGAGGGTATGAATAGGCGTTGAAACATAAGCAGGGATTCTTAAACCTATGAGAGACAACAGGATGCCTATTAAAATTGAGATTATGAGCGGATTCTTAGAGAGCTTTCTCATTACATGCTTTATCCCTTTCCACCGCATGGACTCATTCGTTCCCCGTAATTCAAGGATTGAGATGGATATTGTGACGCTCACTAAAGCTATAGAGGCAGCTGAAAGTGTTGCTAGATGTTCGCCTTCGTCAGGATACGCAAATGATATGAAAGGTATCCCAAAGAAAGCTAAACTCCCGAAGATTGTACTTAAAATGACAAGCGTGAAGTTACTCTCTGAGAACCGGAGGATGAAGTAGAGAGAAACATAGATTGCCAATACAATCAAAACTGGAGTAATCCCTGCAGACACAAAACTAAGAGTCCCTTCTTCAACAAGATTCGTTTCTGCTATGTTAATCAAGAATAAGGCTGGCAGGGCAAAATAATAAATATAGGCGCTAAGCACGCGCTCATCACCAGATTTCAAAAGCCCCCATCTTCTTGAAGCAAGACCAGCGCCAACCAGAAGCAGAATAGGGATAGCTGTCTGCAAAGCAATATTACTACTCATTAATCCTCGACTTGTGCTGTATGCCTTCTAGCAATTGATAACTGTTTAGGCAACCAAGACACGCAATAGAGTCCACACCGGTCCCAGAATCATAAGGAGCTCCTTATTGCACCGAGAAAGGTTTTTAATTCGATTCTGTGTCTATTGACAAAAGCTTTGGGATATGATTGTTGAAAATACGAGGAGCGACCCGAATGCCCAAGACATCAAATATCAAACCCAAGATAATCGAATTTAAGAGGGAAGACGCTGCCCAGCTAGCAGGCCTCTTCAACTCATTTGACAAGGAAGGGCTGTGGCCAGGAGGGTTCACAGGAGGCGTTCCTTTCACAGCTGAAAGAGTTCTTGACTCATTTCCAGTATCAATCAAAAGCATTTCCATCCTGATTTCCACATACAAGAATGAGTTCACTGGAATCTGTACATTACACCCGCACTATGAAGATTCGGAAGCTGCATATATCGGCGTCTTGGGCGTTCACCCAGATTATCTTGGAAAAGGCCATGGAAAAGCTCTGATACTTGAAGCGTTGAAGATAGCTGCCCAAAAAGGTCTTAGACGTGTTGACCTTGATACATGGGCTGGAAATCTAAGGGCTGTACCATTGTACAAGAAATGCGGAATGTTCTGGATACCTGAAACAAGCGTTAGAATGCAGGATTACATCCCTGGAATCAAGAATTTCCCCCTTGCCAAACAATTCCTAGAGAAGCACGATTGGTATTCTGTACAGAAACGTAAACTCGAGCTTGTTCCTGATGAGGACAAACTCAAAGAGATGGATGTATTTCAGTACGAATTCTCGGAAAAAGATGATAACCTAAAGATCTGGATCGACAGATATGGCCGGTCAATTGTTGGAATCAGGCATTCCACGAAAGATGAACGCTTGTCTGTAATCGCAAGTTTAGAAAGCCACAAAGTAATTGCAGGAATTGAAGAAAATCTCAGGATAATAATCGAGAACCGCACTAAGAAACACATCCAAGGCTCCGCGCTTCTCTCTGGTTTTAAGGGGCTCAACTTCACGAAACAGCCTCAACAATCTTTCACCATCAATATTGGAGAAACTATTGAACTCCAAAGTCGGTTCGTGGTTAGTCCAGAAGTAGAGGTTCCAAGCATTGAGCGGAAACAGAAGACCATTAGTGCAAACATCATCATCAACGGTGAGTTGATTCCACTTGAGATTGGCATGCGCATTCTCGCTCCGCTAGAGTTTAAAACCCAACCTGAATCCATAATCGCCTATCCAGGAAGCGAAGGTCCCATCCAACTCAACATGTATAACAACTCAACAGAAGCCTTTATCGGAAAAGTCAGTTTGATTGACGAACAAGAGCGACTGTCTCTGGAGAAAACAATAATCCCAGTTAAAATTCCGCCCAAGAGCTACGTCGGCTATGAAGCCAAAATAAAGCTTCAAAGGGACCAGCCAACATCTACAATCCCTCTAAAGATATCTGCAAAGGGAACAATTGGAAAATCTGAAATTCAATCCAGAATAAGGACAATTCATGTCAAATGTATGACGCCAGGAAACATGACCTCCTACATCGAAGAGACTGAAAAGGGAAAAGCGATAGTCATTGAACAGCAGGATGTGAGGGCGTCCATCTACCTCCGAGGTGGACAACTTGAAATCACCTACAAGGACACAGATTGGGGGCCCCAAAAAATCTGGACTCGCGGTGGATTTGGAGTTGGTCCTCCATTCGGCTTCATAAGACCGGTTGATCACACGTATGAAATTGTCAAAGAGCACGATTGTCTGAAGGTAGTCCTTTCCCGGATGCATCAAGACAAACCTGGGGTCGGAATGAGACGAACACTAACCTTCTACTCCGATTCTTCACTCATCAAAGACCAAATTAAAGTAACCAACACCAATCCTGACGTAACCTATGAGCTGAGTGCAAGAATCTTTGGTAGAACATCTATTGGGAGTGACTACTCGAAGCTAGTCATCCCGCTTAGCACTGGAATTCTGAAACATAATACGATAGGATTCCCAGTTTCTGAATCAGATTTGCCAACAGACCCGAAGGATTATGCTGAGTCTTGGGTCTGTTTCGAGAACACGATTCACGGCTTCAGCTTCGGACAGATATGGACTAATGAAAAACTCGACAAAATCAGAGCTCGAGAGGGAGCACACTTTCTGCCGGAATACAAGCTGGGAAAAACGAAGCCAGGAAAGTCAGCTTCTACTTCAGCGTTCTATTATGTAGTCCAGAAAGGAAGTTGGCGGACCATTAGAAGAAGATACAAATCTCTTATTGATAAAACCCTTTCTCCCGAAGAGGAATTTGCGCCTGCAGCAAACCCACTCTTCGATGTGAAGCTAGTAGACCGCGTGTTGTTTGACAACAACGAAATGAAGACTAAAATTAGCCTATTGAATATCAGAAATAAGCCGGCGAGTGGCACCTTAACCATTGCTCTTCCTAAGGGATGGAAAGCCAAGCCTAACAGGATCGAGATTCAAGGCGTAACTGCAGAGAAGCCTTTCAGTACCAGCATCACAATTATACCCCCATTGAATGTTGAGCTAGGATTATTCAGTGGATCACTAGATTTTTCAGCACCCAACCAAGAACACCATTTCCCACTAAACCTCTATGTAGCCTCTAAGCAAGTAAACGCAACCACAGAGATTACCACCAAGAGGGAGCAAGGCAAAGAGATTTTCAAAGTTTCGAATGGTCTACTTCAATACAAGGCTAGCGCCGGTTTCGCTGGGTGCCTATACTTTCTAGGAACAGATTCTTCACTAAACCAGCTTGGAACAAGCTTCCCAAATATCCAGACAAAAGTATTTCTGGAAAACTATTCAGGTGGAGTCAGATCGTTCTACTTAGATGACGAATTTAACTTTCAGAAGTCAAAGACGCACGAAGAGATATTCACTGCCGAGCCAGCTGAAGAAGGGTTATGGAAGGGCATTAGATTCAGGTCTATAACAGAAAAACAAGAGGAAATGAAAGGAATACACGGATCAGTTGCTTACCTAACCTTGCCCTTCAGCAACATTATCAAAGTCAAACGAAGATTTTACAATCCAACATCAGCAAGCTTCAGATTCAATAATTGCCTCTGGATTTCCCCGAATGTCGGCGGGGTCTTCAAAGAAAACGATGTAGTCTTTCCAAAAGGAGAAACAATCTATCATTTTAAACGGGCTGAAGGATTCGCAGTTTCAAACATTGAGCAGGAGAAGGGGTGGGCTGTCGTTGTCAACAAGCATAAGAATCAATCATTAGGAGTAATCGCTGGTAACACCAGTAGATCCACGATACTATCCCTAGACATAGGAAACACGATGTTGGAGTTATTCATTATCTCACGAGTGTTGCTTCTCCCTAGACAAACCATTGAGTTGCAGGATTTCATACTTCTAGGTAGTGAAGAAATCGAATCAATTGACCAGACTGCAGCTTTGCTCCGCTCTCAACTCACCTGACCACCCAAGAAACGCACTAGAGAAATACACTTGTGAAAACCCTAGCAGAGCATTCTGGATGTACAAGTTTTTATACCTGTTTGCCTTTGGTGTCTAAGCCTTATGAACAGACAGGAGTATGCACTATGTGTATGCTGTCGAGACCCAGAACCTAATTAAAAGATATGGCAAGACTCAGGCACTCAAGGGGCTTGACTTCTCAGT
>CP070679.1:128781-133535 GCA_020352535.1 Candidatus Bathyarchaeota archaeon
ACCTTAGAGACGTAGGATACTAGATTCCATCCGAGCTCGCTAAATAGGCAAGTAGCTTGAAAACCATGAAGACCCTACAGCCACAGAAAATCCCTATGCTATTTCCCCATAGAGACGTGATGGGACAGAAGTGCACATGATAATCCGACACGCAACGACTAATGACTTGAACCTTCTCCACAGAGTCGAGAGAGAATGCTTCGCTAAGGACGCTTATACATTAAAACAAATCGCATTTCTTTT
This sequence comes from Candidatus Bathyarchaeota archaeon, assembly GCA_020352535.1. Classification (GTDB taxonomy): domain Archaea; phylum Thermoproteota; class Bathyarchaeia; order Bathyarchaeales; family Bathyarchaeaceae; genus SOJZ01. Next base: position 129,025 of record CP070679.1, read on the forward strand.
GGAAGATCCAAACTCTCTCAGTTTAGTTGCATTGGTGAATGAAAAGGTTGTAGGCTTCATTATTGGCCAAATTCACGATTCTTCAGGGATGAGGATAGGTCATGTATGTACACTCGATGTTGTAACGAAATACCGAAGAAAGGGGATTGGGTGTCAACTGCTGACGAAGCTTGAGAGGCTTTTCAAAGAGGAGAATGTCAAAGATTGTTTTCTTGAGGTAGATGTAGAGAACGTGGGGGCTCTCTCCCTATACCGTAAGCATGAATACACAGAGTTAGCGCGGTTGAAGAATTACTACTCGAAAGGTGTTGACGGTGTTAGGCTCAAGAAAAGGCTAGCTACCTAGAGACTGCCACCCCTTAATGCGTCAATGATAGGCTCACGTAAATACTGAATGATGAAATCTTCATCCACTAGTTCCCCTGTTGGGGTGTTCAGGCCATAGCAGCAAGGAATAATCTCTAATCGAAGAGATGTTGGGGTTATCAATTCAAGATGGAAGGGGTAGAGCTTACATAGAGATGGTCGCGAATCATAGATTGCACATGCAGGGCAGGTTCCCTCGAAGCTGGGTCGAAGGAAGATGCAGGAGCCATCAGGCTTGCTCTTGAGAACGGTAGATAGAGCCTTGGAACCTCTGTTCCCGCTTCTGATTGATTGGTCAAGAAAGTCCTTCAGGCTATGACCGCGTTCTGCTATCCGCGCGATGTCACTGTGGTCTAGACTTGGACCGCCGAGTCTGCAGCAAAAGATAGCGCATCGCTGGCAGGAAAAGCGAAGGTGTTTCTGATGGACTTTCACAGCTATGAACTGCCTAGTCCTCGGGTCCAGGGTAACCCAAGCAATGGCCTCATCCAGTTTCAAAGGCAGTTCTTTAGACTTCATTGGAGTCATATAGACCACACCTACTCAACACGTTTGCACATGCTTGACCCAAAATAGTGATATATGGCTTTATATGAGCAAGGATTGCAGCAGAAATCTTTAGCGGAAACCTCCAAAGCAGGGTAAACAAGATAAGTAGAACATGCTGCATGAGATGCCGAGAAGAGCTGGCTACTCCAATGTTATGCAGAACTGAATACAAAATGGTTGAGCTAAAGGCGAGAGCTGATGACCTAGGCCAAGTCAGAAGAAAAACCTTGAGTTTAGGAGCGCACCACGTCGACACAATTCGGCAGACAGATACCTACTTCAAAGTTCCAAAAGGTCGGCTGAAGCTAAGAGAAGTGAACGGAAGAGATGTAGCAGAATTAGTCTATTATGAAAGGGAAGACATCGTAGGCCCAAAGAGGAGTAGCGTCTTTATTCTTGAGATTGAGAAGCCCACAATCTTCAAAAGTCTGCTTAAGAAGATTCTAGAAACTCAAACAATTGTTGTAAAGCAGAGAGAAATCTATCGGTATAAGGGAACACAGATTCATCTGGACGTTGTTGAGAAACTCGGAAGCTTCGTCGAGTTTGAGAGAAAGGTCTCGAGTAATGTAAAGACCCTAAATGAAGATCGACAAGTTCTAAATGACCTACTTGAAAGGTTGGAAATTCAGCGAGCAAAACTCGAAAAGCTCTCGTACAGCGATCTCGCACAAAATCACAACCGCAAATAGGTTGCACACCACGTGTGTATGGTAAGACAGTAGTCCTGCAGCTTCATGAATCCACGGTCCTTTATTGAGAGCCCTTTGGCTCCAAGACTGCCTTCTGCGAGAGGAAATCAATTGCCTCAAACAAGCTCTTCGCGAGTCCTAGAAGATCTATGGTTATCAGAATCGCGAGAAGAATAGATAGGTCAGCTGTCACGCTTATCATCACCTCTTCCATAGGGATTGCCATAGCCAAACGGCCGCCATCCAGTGTATAGATGAAGAATATAATTAGTACAATAACTTTGGCCATGGTAAGGGCGTGCTTCAGGATTGTACCGGAGGAGAGTTGAATTCCAACTGCAAAACAGATCATCACAGCCGCAAAGAGGTAGATTAAGCCTTCGTACCTGGCGAAGTACGGGTCGAACTCCTGAGGGATATTCTGAGCGCGAAGCAATGAAACTAGAAAGACTGGCAACACGTAGTAAATGAAGAATGCTATGAAGCCCATTAGAGCAGCTTTTGAGACACGCGGCAGTATCTTCTCTACCAACCCTCTTTTACTATTTGATTCAGTCAGGCGTACCACCCCAACTGATCTCCTCATCGAAGCTGAAGCCTGCTGTCTCAAAGCGAAGCCTAATCCGACCCATCTCCACCAAGCCTGGCAAGTCAGCGGTCGGACTAATCTGAATGCCCAGCGTACCGGCAAATGGTTCATTGGATCCTGCGTCTAACACGGTCAACCCGGATCCTACTAATATGCGCTCTCTGTCATAGATACTGCCACGTACAGTGCCCGTTATGTCGAAGTACGGTGAGTCATTTCTGAAGCTGTAAGGAATCGTAACATTCCGATTATCGAGGTCAAAGGTGGGCTCACCAATAGATAGGTTACTGAAAGGCGCACCCCACGGCATTATCGTGTCTACAGAAAGCTGAAAGGGAAAGATGTATGCAAACCTTAAGCCTACAAGGAATTCAACACTAAAATTGCCACTATTGAACAAGAGATAAGTGAGATTCTCGGATAGAATCTGAGCTAGACCAATGGATATGTTATGTGTATCTTCAATGTGGTCTCCTGCAGCTATCAGAGCTACTTGTGTTTGGGCTGATGAAACCTCTTTTCCAGTGGATTCTGTTATCCGTGTCGAAATATTCAAGTCTGAAATATCGTAGAAGCCAGTATTGCTTAAGTAGAAAGGAATCGAGACTGTCGCTGCTCCATTAGAGGATGAGAACGCTGGGACCCCCAACAAGGTGCTTCCCATGTTTGCCTTAACTACCTCCATAGCTGAGTACAAACATGTTCCCATGAAGACTGCTACAGCAATCCATAAGATTGTAGTAGCCCAACCCAAGGCTCGTGTCGCTTGTCTCATCCGCTTTTCCTCCTAGGACACTGACTGGAATCGCGTAAAGAATAGTGGCGGTCTAAGTGAGGGTTTACTTGCCCTCTAGGATTTCTTCTGCTTGTTCTGGTGCTTGGTTTGTGTAAGAAACTGGATTCCTCTAATAGTCAGTATCGAGCCTATCCAGCCCATTATGCCCAGATACATTATTCGAATGCAGGTTTCAATCAAAGGAGCCAAGACTTCACCAAATTGCTCGACCAGACTGGGTATTGGGTCAATGGTTGCTAGCCCCGCAAGAAGTGAATAAGCACTGATAAAGGTGAATACTAGTAGGCCAACACCTATGAACAGAATGATATACGCTAGGACCTCATTTCTCTCCACCATGTAGCAAGACCTCCATGAACCATGTTTCTGCTCTAAACTTGTATAAAAAACGAATGGAATCACACTCTGAATTTAAGGTTAGAAGTCCGTATCACTTATCCCGTGATCTGATAACACTTCGCTCCTCCTTTGCTTCAGGGCTCGAATCAGTGCAGAAGCTTCCTTAGGGGACTTGGCGGAAGCCACCTTCTTCACTTTCGCTAAACGTAATCGGATTTGACAATAAGGGCATTGCCGCGTCTTTGAACCGCCCTTGGCAAGCAGGTAGTGTCCGCACCTGGAGCAGACAATCACCACATACATTTCAAGGATTCGCCTCCTAGCTAAAACGGCGCCCCAGACAAAAAACCTTCTGCAAGTCTTAAATCGTAGATGATAACTATATGATTGAGAATAATCATAGAGCGTTGTCAGAGAAGGGACGCTAGGCTTATGGTAAAACCCCCCATAGTTGAGGTGGCCAACAAGTATTTTCGACAAAAAGGCTACAGAATCGAGAAGAATGTCACCTTGGAGGGATTCTCCGGACTATCCCGCAACTTTGACCTTGTGATACGAAAAGGAAAGGAAAAACATGTGGTCGTGATTAAGGAATGGAGTCGAACAGTTGGAGTCAATATGATCATAAACATGGATAAAGCATCAGAAGACGTAGGCTTCTCCAGCCCCATTATGATATCCGAGAAGTTCAGTGGTCACGCAAAGGCGTATGCCAACAGGCGAGGGATAACTCTGCTTACGAGACGTGCAATCATGTGGAGCCTAGGTTAGCCTAAGAAATACTCAGAAATTCAGATAGTCGCTTTTCTGCTTCAAGTTGCCCTAACCAATCTACTACTCCGACCTTGCATGCTATCTTGCCCTGTAAGGTCTGAACAACCTCCCGCACAAGATCCTCGACAGCTTTTCCAGTTGCATCAATCTCGCAGACCTTATCCCGACCGCAGGAGGAGACAGCCTCCCATAAGCAGATATCTAAAATCTCTGCTTCAAGATTCTCTTGAAGTTTCTTTCTGCTATATCCTCGAGTTTCCATCACCTTCTTCAACTCATCTGGGTTTCGCCTAAGAACGAATACAAAGTCAACATCTTCCGGTGTTACCGTGTCAACTGCATAGTGACCATCAATTATGCAGTCTTGATCAGTGGTCGCGATCATTTCATTGAGCCGCTTAGACAA
>CP070679.1:133635-138329 GCA_020352535.1 Candidatus Bathyarchaeota archaeon
ATACAATGATAGTCAAGGCTCTCCCACTAAATTCTTCATGGAGAACGTTGTCTTCAAGATCTTGTCCGAGTTTGGGATTACCTGCAAGCTTGTCAAGCTAGAGGGTGTGAAAGAGGAAGACTTGGCAACACCCACGGGCTACCTGCGAAGTAAAGGCTGGCAGTTAGTTATAACTTTTGATGAGAAAACTGGTGGAGCTACCACTGTAAAAGCACTGCAAGCATTTTGCAGCAAGCTAAAGGCACTATACGGGAAGAAAGCATTCCGGTACTTCTCAAACATAAATATGCATGTTCTGACTGAAGGATAGATTCTTAGCGCACGTACGCGCACACTACTCCTACTTAGCTTTGGTCTTAAGCTCTTTTAGCCTAATGTTCATGGGTTGATTGAGCTTAGAACCTTTTGAGGTAGTAGCCTTCCTCTTTTTTCGGACCGAAGCTTCTTACCCCTCTCTTTCTTAGCTGGTCCTCTAATTTCTTAGCGTATTGCTGGCTGATTTCCCCTCTCGTCCTTAGGTAGTCGATGATTTCTTGCGCCTGCTTTTTATTATCGCATCGACGAATGAAGTCGATTGCGTCTGGGATGAATCCTATGGTTTTGTCAGGATAGGCTGCGGTTTCTTCTGTTGGGGTCCCTGACCGGATGGAGTTTATTGTAACCTTTGACTCTTTATGGTTCATCTCTTCTGCTAGGTGTGGAAAGAGTTTCTTGAACCGTTTTTTGTCCATCCGCATCTAAGGCAACACCCTAGAGTTGAATCGGGTCATAGCGTGTCTTGTATGTGACTATTCAATATATCATATAGTGGAAAACCTCTATTTAAACAAAACGTGGCGATTCCTGCTACCTTTGGTTGATATACAACCGAACGCTAGGATGGCAGGAGTAATAGGCTGAGGAGGTTCCATATGAGATCTCCAAAGAAAATGGCAGCTATAAAACCTCCAGTGATGAAGATAAGCATGGGTAGTCCAGGCGTAATCCATATGCCACTCTGAAGTTTTCCTTCATGCCTAGCCTTAATCAATCTATCAATAATAGGCTGTCTATCCTCATCTTTGGGGAAGACGAGTAGGCTTCTATTGTTTTCTCTAGTATCAGTCTCCTGTATGTCTTCAAGGGGAAAGATATGGTTCATACTTTCAAGCTTCTTGGCATTTATCTTGTAGCCACTGAGAAGTGCTAGGACCTTTCGCCCGGGAGATTCTTCTTCAAATCCATTGAAGAGGCTCTGACCAGCCCTGAATTTCCAGAGGCAATTCCGGAGTAGTGCGTAAATTGCGCTAGATGCAGCTAATAGGACGGCGTTGGTTAGCACCGTGATCGGGAAGAGCGAATAGCCAAAGCTCATCCAGGGCTGGAAGAGACCGGTTGGGTGTGATGGCAAGGCAAGGGCTAGGCAGATTAATGCTTTGGCATCTGCTCCTCCGAAGGCTCCCGCGTAGAAGAGGGCTATAGACACAACTGAAGTTATCGCAAAAGATATGACGAGAGTTGGTATGGGCAAAGCATCAGGGAGTAAAAGAATCTGGATAAAAGTCAGTATCAGGGCTATTGGTGCAAAGATGGCCCATACGATATTGCCTACTTCGCGTGTTTTTAGGTCGCTCCATGAAGCGTACGCCAAGAAGACTAGAGAAAGCCCCACTCTGGCGATATCAAAGGCAACGTGCATGAGAAGTCCACCAAGTATCACTCTGGAGACGATGGTATGCAGAAGTAGTAAAAAGATTGTGGCAAAGAATCAAGTTTCTGAGGACCAAGGGAGGGTCGGAGAGTGCTATGGTGCTGCAACCTGAAAGTAGAGCGACTCACCAACTGTTGGTGCAACTCTGAAGTGATATGTTGTTCCAGAGGTCCATGGATAGGTAACGTAGATTTCCAGTATTGACCCACCTTCCTTCTCCACAAGCTTTGTTGGTGGATCATAGGTTGGGGTCTGCTCTTCAAGGCTCTCAGCTGTCTCACCCATATAGACGGCACTGACCTCTGCATCGGATATGCCGGTGTTTCGTATGTAAAGAGTAACGTTGCCTAGCTGCCAATACACTGCATCTTTCCGCAACATTATCCCTGCCTGATTCGTTGTGCTTCCAGTGAAGGTTATGACCCAAGCATAGGTAATGATTATTGCAGCAACTGCGATGACTATTAGTAGAAGTGTTGCCAGGATTGGCGATATTCCCTTTCTTGACTTTAACATTCTGAACAAGGTCTGCTACACCTTTGACTAAACCTTCTCGGAATCTACAATATTTAACCTGTATGAATCACAGGTATGTATTGTCCATTAGCTAACTAGCCTACACCTCTGCGTGTGAACTCAGAACCTTTTTATGGTACCACTTCCATTATGGCATATGTCATAACTTGATTGTGGAAGGTTCGCCATCAAAAAGACCTTGGACCAGTACTTGATGAAACTAAACCGAATAATGGTTTGGCTTCTCCTCTTACTTATGATTCTCCTCGTCATCACAGGCTACGGGCTAACGAAGCCGAACCTAGTCAGCTCGTTTACTGGTGGATGGATTGACTATTGGACAGCCCAGTACTTACATACACTACTGGACTTGCCATTACTGCTTCTCCTCCTAGTTCACGTTATCATAGAAATCAAGTTCTCATTCATGAGGTGGGGGTTCAAGAGCCGAAATCTCTTGAAGGCTCTTATGCTTTCGCTGGGGGTGATTTGTACAATATTGATTCTCTACATCGAGGTCGCAAGTCTATGATTAGACTGAACAGGGTAGAAAAGGCCGCTACCATAGGAGTTATCGCTGTCGTCATTCTGTTTTCAGGTTTGATAATTCCCCACTGGTTCTACAGTAATCTTGAGTATGTTCCGGTGGCGTGCGCGCACAGGTAAGTACGTATGTACCATTTGGCTTTAGTACACGATGGACTCCTGTGATAAATGGGGTTCTCTTCTCGACGGATACGTGATGGAAACATCCGAAATCAAAGATAAGATTAAACTCTGCCTGCTTGAAAGGGAGGCTTAGGAAGCTTCCAACCAGGAGGTCCATTTCAGCATATGATTCACGCGCTTTCTTTCTGGCGTGTATTACTGCATAGTCCGAGATGTCTAGCCTAGTTACACTGAAGCCTTGTTTTGCGAGGTAAATGGGGTTTGAGCCAGCTCCGCAGCAGATGTCTAATGCTTTTCCTGGTCTAATCTGTTCAGAGCCTATAAGTTCTATTAGTATTTCTCGAGGTCATCCTAACTCCCAGGGTAGTTCTTCAAGGTTGTGCTGGTAGTAGATCTTGTCCCATCCTTCGTCATGGCATGAAGACAGCATGTGAGCCTCATGGTTATTATGGGTTGAGCTAGCATAGTGGCATACTAGTGTTTCTGTTGGCGGATTATCTCTTTGCATTTGTCTGCGTATTCACACCAGTTCAGGCATGACTGCTGCTTTTCTGGTCTGTCAATGTTCCTTTTGCATGCAATGCATATGCCAGCGTCTTCGTCAGACCAGATTTCCACGTTTCCTCCACAGCTGGGGCATTTGAAGTATGCGGGTACGGGACGGATGAACTTCTTTATACCTGGGCATGTTACTGAGCTTGTTCCTTTCATGACCTCTTTGTCACTCATTATCATCTACCATCCTGACTAGGGGAAGCTTTAGTATCTCCCTTTATTGTGATTATTTCCTGCCTAAGCGGTATGTTCTTGCCGGAAGCACTTATGGCCTCCTTAACTAGGTTGTGCAGCCCAAAGCAGCATGGGACTTCCATGTTGACCACGGTGATGCTGTTGATGTTGTTCTTCTTGAAGATCTCAGTCAACCTGTTCTTGTAGAATTGGGCATCATCTAATTTAGGGCACCCAATGACTACGGCACGTCCTTGTAGAAAGTCTTGGTGGAAGTTGGCCGAAGTGAAGGGCACGCAGTCGGCGGCTACTAGCAAGTCTGCATCTTTGAAGAATGAGGTGGTAGGTGGGAGGAGTCTCAGCTGGACTGGCCAGTGAGATAACATGGATGGATTTCTCTTTTGAGCACTCACCGCTTCTCTTGCTTTTGACGGTCTTTCGAGATGCATGACTTGGGCTGAGGGGCAGATTTGAAGGTGGGGATGAGAGTGATGAGGCTGGGGGATTGACTCTAGCGTTTTCAGATGCTTCTTCACGGATTCCTCATCAAACTCCTCGCTCTCTCGCTCTTCAATGGCTAAAGCGCCCTCAGGGCATTCGGGAAGGCAAGCGCCTAGACCGTCACAGTAGATTTCACTTACCAGTTTGGCCTTTCCATCTACAATCTTGAGAGCACCCTCAGCGCAGGCTGTTACACAGATTCCACAGCCAGTACATTTATCTTCATCAATTCGGATGATGTTCCGTTTCACCATTGACTCCATCTCTCCTATAGGCGGTTCACATACAATAGATTCGAGGCATCTTCCTTCTTTCGTCTCTTCAAACCATTATTCGAGAGGCATTTCCCTTCAGTGGGACAGTATTTCTTAGCATGGTAGGAGAATATTCTGAATAACTTTCCTACAGTCTCGTTGTTTAGGGAGTAGAATCGCTCTTTATTTCGTCTTTCTGAGAAGATGAAACCACATCTTTCAAGCGGTCTGAGGTTGTGTGAGATCATACTTTGATTCTGGTTTAGAGCCTCTGAGATTTCTGTTACATTTCTTGGTCCATTAGCTAGTAGTTCTAGAATTCCAAGCCTTGTAGG
>CP070679.1:138429-142849 GCA_020352535.1 Candidatus Bathyarchaeota archaeon
CGGCTACCCGCATACAAACATCCCACCGTCAACCCAATTGTGAAATCACGACCTCGCCAAGAATTGTGCAACTCTGTCAACAATGACGGTGTGTAGGCTTCCCCTGTTCTCGACAGTAACCTCGAGTATCTCCGCATCTGAGCTTGACCTGATGCTGTCGATAAGGGGATCTCGAATGGTGGAGTGGAGGGCTCCTATCACCGGTTTACTGCTGTTCACCGCTGAATCCGCTGCCTTTCTGAACTCAGCTGACCGTAGCTCCATGCCCCCAATCTCGTCGATTACAATTACGTCAGCGCCTGAAGTCGCCTCCAGAATGGAAGTGGCACCTATGACATTCAAATCGTTCATGTTAACTCGATACTTACCGATTCGGGGCCCTCTTGGCTGTTTGATGTGCGCCAACCATCCCTTTTGCTGGGTGATGAGGTTGACGATTTCAAAGCCCACACGGACACCTTGATCACGAACTTCGCGACTAATCATTCCTCCGATGGTGTAGCCATCCGTTTCTAGAATGCTCACAGCTTGACGTAGCACGCTCGTCTTGCCTATGTTTGGACGCCCGGTCACGAACACAAGTCGTTTCAGCTGTGTCCACCTGAACTTTTCCTTCGCCAAACCATTATAAAGAATGGTCCTAACGAATGTTGTGGTCGACAGGGTCTTGGAGCAAACTACTTTCAGCTTTCCCAGGGAAGTTCTGAGGGAGGGAAGAGTAAGTGTTGTTGTACCAGAGCTTGAAGCTTATGCGACAAAGCCATGGGACTATGCGCCATCCAAGGCGCCTGTCTTTTTTAACCCTGTTATGAAACTGAATAGAGATATAGCAGTCCTGGCGTTACGAGCGTACCAATCTGCATCAGGGCGAGCGTTGTCAGTTTGTGAGCCTTTAGCAGGGTGTGGAATTCGCGGCGTTAGGTTTGCAGTTGAGGTGGATGGTGAGATACAAATCGTCCTGAACGACATCAACCCTGAAGCAGCGAAGCTAACTCAGCTGAATGTCGCTCGTAACGAGCTAGCTGATTGTATCCGTGTTACGAACGAGGATGCAAATCTCCTCATGAGCCGGTTTGCTGCTCCGCGGAAACGGTTTGATCTCATCGATGTTGACCCCTTCGGATCTCCAGCGCCATACATTGATGCTGCGATTCGAGCGGTTCGCAATGATGGCCTACTCGCCCTGACAGCAACGGATATGGCTCCCTTGTGCGGCGTTCATCTGCAAGCGTGTATTCGAAAATATGGTGGGCGTCCATTGCGAACTGAGTACTGCCATGAGCTGGCAGTCCGTCTTCTGGCAGGCTGCCTGACGATGATGGCTGCTAAGCATGGAATCGGGATTCGAGTATTATTCAGCCACAGCACAGATCACTACATCCGGCTGTATGCCCTTATCCAGTATGGTGCTAGACGATCTGATAGAAGTGTACAGCAGATGGGCTACATCCTTCACTGCTTTTCGTGTCTTCACCGAGAGGTGGTTGCAGGCATGTTTTCTCCATTGAGGCTGAAATGCCCGGATTGCGGGTTTAAGCTAAGCGTTGCTGGTCCTTTGTGGACTGGTAGGCTAGTCGATAAGGACTTCTGTGCATCGATGATTACCGATGCTGTTCATAGAAACTCGGATGAAAAGCTGCTTCTTAAGCTGCTATCCCTGATTGAAGGTGAGGCGGATGCCCCGGTCACCTACTATACCACCGACAAGATTTGTGACAGGTTGAAAGTGCCAATTCCCCCATTGATGCAGGTGATTGAGGTGCTGGGCAGCTTGGGCTTTCCTGCCGTACGCACTCATTTCAACAGCACTGGTATCAAGACTGAAGCTCCCGCTTCTGATGTGGCATCCATCGTTTCTTCGTTTTCATCTTCGAAACCAGACCATGTATCCCCGTAATTTCTCCGCGTTGGGCTATTCTTCAAGGGCGAATCTGAACACAAGACCTGCTATCACAGTCATAAAGAGACTGAAGGCGATACTGGCCTTCAAGCGCCTGCACATAGTCAACGATGCCTGAACGCGTAGCGCAGTAATGCCAAGACATATATTATGATTGGACTCACCATTGGGTTCAGTGGGCCACTGTGTTTCCGCTATATGATGAGAATCCAACACGGACTCGACCCTACGTGACCTGGACTCTGATTGCTGCAAACGTTCTTGCGTTTGCACTGCAACTCAGTAGAGGGTTCACTGAGGCAGATATTCTCACGTATGGTGCTGTTCCCGACCTCATACTCCGCGGAGAACAACTCTACACGCTTCTCACTTCAATGTTCATGCATGGTGGCTTCTTGCACATTGTCGGAAACATGTTGTACCTCTTCATCTTTGGAGACAACGTGGAAGATAGGTTTGGACATGTCACTTTCCTAGTTCTGTATCTAGCATTTGGAGTGGTCTCGGGGGTCGCACATGCTTGGATAATATATCTCTTCAACCCCGTTGTAGCCTGGGTACCTGCTATCGGGGCTTCTGGCGCCATATCCGGTGTTCTCGGAGCGTACATCCTCTTCTTCCCAAGGACAAATGTTGTCACCTTGGTGTTCCTAGGCTATTTCGCTACTACAGCGAAAGTCAAATCTGTATTCTACCTTGGATTCTGGTTCTTTCTTCAATTCTTCTCAGGGGTTGTTGATCCCTATGGCGGAGTAGCGTACTGGGCACATATCAGCGGCTTCATCGCGGGATTGCTTACTGCTTTACTGTTCAAGGCAGTTGTTCCTCAGAGACAATCGCCCAACAGATCATTTGATTTCTCGACTGAGAGCTACTCTCGTGGTGGTTCCACTCCTAGCTTGTACCAATAACCCTTCAGCCTGGCTTTCACCTAATCAGCCTTGCCCACTACAGGTCAGTACCGAGATCTTGGATGCAGCTCCCCTTATAAGCCATAAATCTAATCTTCTGGTGGGTTATCCACGTGACCGAAGCACTGTATCTGAAAGACAGCTACCTGAAGAAGTGCGATGCGATTGTTAAATCCGTCAAGGATGGAAAGTACGTTGTCCTCAACCAGACAATCTTTTATCCCAAAGGTGGTGGTCAACCGTGGGATACTGGACACCTCAGAAAGGGTGACACAACCTTTAGCGTCGTCTATGTCGGCAAGTTTTCAGGTGAGATATCGCATGAGGTTAGCGGCGCTGGCCTAGCCGAGGGAGATACGGTCCAGTGCATCCTGAACTGGAAACGACGATACAAGCTTATGCGCAGTCATACCGCAGCGCACGTATTCGCGTCGCTTCTATGCACTGGGACAGGAGCCCTCGTTACTGGCAACCAGCTGGAGGAAGATAAGATTCGCTTCGACTTCAGCTTGGAGAAGTACGATCGAGAAATCCTCAACGAGTACGTCGGAAAGGCCAATGCCTTGTTCAATGAAGATATACCGGTGAAATGGTACGACCTTCCTCGAGAAGAAGCCCTCAAGATTCCTGGTGTAGTGAAGATGGCTAAAGCTCTGCCACCCAACATTCCTCATCTTCGTGTTGTTGAGGTAGTCGGTGTGGACAGGCAAGCTGATGGCGGGACTCACGTAAGAAATCTGAGAGAGGTTGGGCAAATCCGTCTGACTAAAACCGAAAACAAAGGTAAGCATAATCGTAGAGTCTACATGGCTCTCGCTTAAGGCTTTTCAGGTTCTACTACTAGTCAATACGTTGACCTCTTAAGAGGATCCTGTAGAGATTGCTTGTCCAATAATGCCCTACCCGCTGTCTTCAAGCGATACAGGACGTTCGTGTCGTTGGTGGTTGCTAAGTAGTCGACCTAATAGGCGAATCAGGAGAAAATCAAAGGTTCTACCCCACAGAAGCCACTTCAGCTTATGGTAAACTTGTAGTAGCCGTAAACCTTTCTCGGTGGTTCGATAGACAGCTCTCTCTTCACTTCTCAGCAGATTCAGCCCCATCAAGGCATACAAATAGTCGTCAATTACCACGAGATCCAGATTACACCTATACACGATATCTGTCTTCGTGGCCCCTTCGGCTGCAACTCGGAGAATACCTGCGACTACGTCGACTTCGTTACCTTCTTCCAATTCAATCCACCTTCACATCGCCATGCTATCAAGGATTGTGCAAGGGAATCGTCTTGAATCCGCAAGGAGCTGTCAGCCCCTGCTATGACTCGTTTTCTCTCTGCAGCAACTAATCTAGTTGCCTGAAACTTCGAATTTAAGGGTTCTTCCCTATCCAGTTACATATGAATACTAGAGGAATTGTCTATGACCGTGACGTTATACAACAAACTAGTAGCGCGCGCGGCGTCTTGACCACTCCAACATCATTACTTATATAGGTGGGTCTATAACTCGCTCGGAATATCGATAGATGAAACAATCTCGAGGGTATCTGTAGTCCTGGAAGGATTTGAAAATGTCTGGAAAAGTAACTCTTGAGCAAGCTAAGATGC
>CP070679.1:142949-147293 GCA_020352535.1 Candidatus Bathyarchaeota archaeon
TTGGGTAAGCCATCTTCAACAATGATAAGTGGTCTGCGTACCCGTCCCTCATCACAGTTGACATAGATTTCTTCATTCTCTCCTCGCAGCTCTGCGAAGTGGGCGATGTTGATTTCGGATGATATCTCTCCCTTCCTACGTTTGACTCTGAGTTCAGTAACCAGTTCTGTTGGTGATGAACAAAAGCCAGCAAGGCGACCACCAACAAAGACTTTAGCGCCCGAGGATCGTAGGGTCCCATCCGCTTCATAAACTGGGATTACGCCCATTCCATAGAGGAGTAGCCTGACCTGCTCAGTATCCACGCTCACTGAAATACGGGCTGCTAGGGCGAGATTCTTCACCAAACCACAGTTCGACCCTTCAGGCGTTTCATTAGGACATAACCTCCCCCAATGCGTCGGATGGAGATCGCGAGCTTCGAAGTTTGGTTGGCTCCGGCTCAGTGGGGACTGGAGTCTTCGCAGGTGGCTCAGCGTGGACACACGATTTGTACGATCAAGTAGCTGAGTAATACCGACGCGTCCTCTTCCCCAGTTGCCGGTTGCAAGGGCATGTTGTACTCGTTGAGTTATAATGCCAGGACGAACCGCAGCGGAGACCGTGATTGTCGGCTTCTTGAATCCCATCCTCTCGAGTTGGTACTTTATGTCACGGTATAGGTTTCTGAAGGCAATTCTGAAGAGGTCAGCAAGCAAGGGACCTGCAAGCTTCAGGCGTTTGTTCTTGAAGTGGTCTTTGTCATCCGATTCACGCTTTCCGAGTTTCAGTTCGATAGCTCGACAAGCCATTTCGCCTAAGAACAGAGCTTTTTCCCGCCGCTCTTCACTCGTTCGGCTAATGTGCGGGAGAAGATTGCGGTCAAGAATGCTTTCGGCTTTCTGACGCCGATATTCTTCAACCTGCCCATGTGCCACACGGTTTCCAATGAACATGATAGCCTCTTCCACAGAGCTGAATCCCATGACCTTTTCAAAGGATGCTTCTAACTCATTCTGAATGTCCCTCCGTGGTGAGATGGCATCTGCGATATCTTTGTCTGACTCCAATCCGAGTGCTCGCATTAGAACAACAAAGGGCACTTCGGTGGGAACTCCAGGCATAGAAATATAGACGCCTCCATCAGACTTCAATCTCAACTCAATCCTAGCCCTGAAGCCAGATGTGGTTGAGAATATCTTAGCCTGATAAACAGGAGTCGTACCTCGGGTGTCCACGTCAACGAGTATGCGATTTGCCGCTAAGTCCTCTAGGGCTACAATGACTCGTTCTGAGCCGTTGACAATGAAGTAACCCCCAGGATCATTCGGGTCTTCTCCAAACCTGACCAGCTCTTTTGGTTGAAGCTCAGAAAGAACGCAGAGCTTTGACTTGAGCATAACCGGGAGATTCCCAATCAGGACCAACTCGGTTTCTAGCTCTCGGTCGTCGACTATTGGTGTCATTTCAAGCGCAAGGGGAGCAGCATATGTCAGATTGCGGAAGCGGGTTTCCAATGGATAGATTTCGTGGTTGGTTCCATCGACCTCCGTAATATATGGTCCCGTGATTCTTGAGTGGGGGTCTACAATCCATAGCTTGCCAAGCTTTATCCTGTAGGGACTTTCTGGAATCTCGATTTGGATTTCGCCAACCTCGTCAACGATTTCTTGGAGTCCCTCTTCTACGAACTCATTGAATGAGTCAAGATGCTGTCTTACCAATCCTTTCTCTTCAAAGAAGGATTTTTGGAGGAGTAGAAGATCCTCGTGTGAGATTTCCAAGCCTAGTGGTTTCCCCCGAATTCAAGCCTTGACATCACGTTAATTTCTGTTTCGTTTGAGTTGTTTTTTTCCAAACTTGGGTTTCCTCCAATGGGTCGGTGGTCATCCGACTCGAAAAGCTGAGGTTCAGTATTTCTTCTACCATTTTGTTGAGGTGCTATCAACGTAAGCCCTATTGGATGTTAATAAACTTTCTCTAATTAGGTTCACGACTCTTATGCGTCATTAGCTGTCATACTTAATTCTCAAAATTGCATTGTTATATACAATGCGTGGGATTCGGGCCTAGATTTCACTCAGGCGACGACTGAGTAACTAAGAAACATAGATTTCTCTATGAAGCAGATTAATGATGGAATCTCAGCTGGTTACTTCTTCAGATTTCACGGATCTCGCATCCAAGTTTCTTAACGATTTCTTCTGCTTTTGATGGATCAGTTTTCAGTGTGTAGAGTTTCTTGGGTGTTCGAAGTTTGAGTTTCACGGTTGTTTTCAGCCTTTTAACATCACAGAATTCTGCGTGTCTGGATAAGTCTACAAATTTGTCAATGTCAAGAACCTCTTCTGGCATTTTTTCTGTCCCCTTGCTTGATTCTAGGACTTGTGCAGCGTTACCTATTTTATTTGTTGTGGTTTTCTGTGTAATCTGCTAGTCGTCCCAGTGCCCATAATTCTCCTTTCTCCTGCGTGTATGTTTCCATGTGTATTCGCCTCTCTCGACAAGCCTTCTTGCAGGCTTCGGTTATTTTCATCTTCCATGTTTCAACGTCCTGAAACAGGATTACCATTTCATATTCCGTGGTGGAAATGTACTCTGCGACCTGTTCTGCCACATAGTCTATGCTCTCAATGCTGAGCGGTGTCACAGTTTCGTGCTGTGATAAATGGTAAACCTGGTCAATCTCAGCTGGTACTACTCCAAATGGTGCAGCATAGGTGCATACGTGAGTCTTGTCAATCTCAGAGCCTAGCTTATGGTGAAGTTGTTTTAGGATTTTTTGATGTGCTTTTGATTTATGGAATGGCTTTCTGGTGGTTTGAGGTAGCAATAATAGGATTTTTCCTTCTTTTGGTGGAGAATACCTCTCGGAAATCCGCTTTCTATGTCTGGTGACTTCAGGGCGTGTTAGTCCGAGCGAGCTGAGAGAAAACAAGCCGCTAGTCTTGGTTACTGGACTATTCTTCTCGAAGAACAATCGATGTTTCTTCAAGCTCTTAAGTGCTTTAAGCAGGGCAGGATGTCCACGAGCTCTAAGTTCTAGATGTTCCCAAAGCCGACCTTCGATTATTGCTTGCTTTATCCGACTGATTTCGGAGAAGCTAACGTAAAGGTTGTGCATTGCAAGCGCCTTTTCTCTTGCAGCCATTGGCAATACCATAATATCTTGGGGATTGCTTCTCACACATGTTGGGCATGAACAAGGAAAGTATCTGAGCTCGTCTAGTCTCTTGGTTCCTTGCTCTGTCATGTAGCGGTTGCTCCGAGCATAGATCGCATAGGCAGCTGAATCGAAAAGATCGCATCCTAATGCTACTGCCAGGGCAAACATGAATGGGTGGCCAGCTCCGAAAAGGTGGAGTGGTCGGTCTAAGGGTAGGTTCGCCTTCGCTGCTAAAATCATGTCAACAAGGGTATCAAAGCGATACTGCTCAAGAACTGGTGTTGGGCTTCCTATAGCGTGAATCTCGAAAGGCAGCTTGCCCATTTTCTGGGCTGATTGTACGACCAAATCGGTGTAACTCCCACCCTGAACAGGGCCAACCCAGAGAATGTCATCCCTTTTCTTAGTATCTACCAAGTCTTTTGCTCTTCTCAAGGTCTCTTGAACTGTCCACCGAGCATGATCCTCAGAAACCATCCAGCCTGTCGGGATATCAAGTATTGTGGCGATATCGGTGTTGATGGCTTCTTGGTACTCCACAATCTCTCTGGCAGTTGTCTTTACGTCGCCATATGTGAGGATCTGGTATGCCCCGGAGTCTGTCATTATCGCTTTGGAAAAGCCTAGAAGGCTATGGATACCTTGTTGGACTGCAGTGTCTTGGAAGTGCATCTTTATGATGTATGCGTTAGTTATTACTGATGTACATCGAAATAATTCCTGGAGTGCGCTTGGTGAGATAGGTTGGATAGAAGGATTTATCACTGGGAATAGCAGTGGGGTTTCAATTATCCCGCTCTTAGTCTCAAGTTTACCTATTCGTGCAAGTAAGTCCCTGTCACGTATCTCAAAAGACATGAGTGGAGGTCACCAGGGGTCGTCAAGACATGTTTTATATTTTAAGATGGCATTTTAACTGTGCTGGTTCCGGGAGAATCAAATATGGTTTGCTTTGTTCAGACACTTGAGAAACCGGTTCTACAAGATCCGGTTCTGGTTGAAGGGTTGCCTGGCATAGGATTTGTGGCAAACATAGCTGCACTGCATCTCATTCGCGAGTTGAAGGCAAGGCTTTTCGCCAGAATTCACTCCTCTTCCTTTCAAGACTTTGCTGTGACTGCGAATAATGGTAAGACACGCTCCCCAATTAATGAGCTTTATTACCATAAAGGATGCGGAGAAGAAAGTGACCTCATAAT
>CP070679.1:147393-151650 GCA_020352535.1 Candidatus Bathyarchaeota archaeon
GTCATTTTGGTTGAGGCTGCCGCGGAGTGGGAGTATAGCTGAGCCACAGAGGCGTCAAAGCCATCATGTTCCACGAATCATCGTAGCTTGACGTTAGGAAGCCGTTTTCGAGCATGCACTAGAAACTTCGTCATCGCCTCATCGGTGAATGGCTTCAGCGTGTTGAAGGCTGAGTTCAAGGTTTCCTTCCACTCGTTGGCAGTGAATCGCTGTAACACGTATTTGCTGCAACCCTTGATGCTCTGACATATTGCTATGATGTCCTCTTCGTCATGGAGTGTAGGGACCACCGTGGTTCGCAGCTCGTAGTCCCTGCCAGATTCTAGGAGCATGTGGATTGTCTCCTCCACGGCTCCCAGCAGCTTCGCCGAGTTGACTCCTACGGCTTGTGAGTACTTCACCACGGTGAGGGGCGCCTTCACATCCATAGCTATGTAGTCGACAAGTTCATCTTCTATGAGGGCTTTCACCATCAGGGGGTTGGTGCCGTTAGTATCTAGTTTGACAGCGAACCCTAGCTCCTTTAGTTGGGAGCAGAGCGTCGGTAGGTCGTTATGAACTGTTGGCTCTCCACCGGTGATGCATACCCCGTCAATCCAACCTTTCTGCCGCTTCAAATAGGCTTCAACGCGTCCGAAGGGTATGGTCTGTTCAGTGTCTGGGTGGAGAACAAGGGCTACGTTGTGACAGTAAGGGCATCGAAGGTTACAGTCTGGGAGGAAGAGAACCGTTGATGGTTTCCCATCCCAATCCGCGAAACTGACGTCAACAACTCCTTTAATCTCCATCCACTGGCACCTCTACCTCCTTTCGAAGGCTAATCCTCGGAAGGCTATGGCTATGAACCGCAAGGAGATGAACAGAAAATCGCGCCGACAGTGTTAAGTGTTGTGTGTGGCGATAGGATAGGCTGCGCTGCTGCGACTTCCAAATCAGTCAGCGGATGGTCTAAAGTTTAGATAGTACGATCAAGGGCAAGTAACGTTAAGAAGGACCCACCTCATACCGTGACGTGATATGAGAATAAGAACGACGACCCTCCTTGTAATATTACTCTGTGTGCTAGCATCGTCACATATCAGCCATAGTTTTCGCAAGGTGCAAGTTGGCTACGCGTCTCCTTACTTAAGCGTCGATGTTAATACAGCCTATAAGATGATGACGAACGGCAGTTTTCTTAACCTCGTAATTCTGGATGTACGGAGTCAAGGTGAGTATGATGAAGGCCACATCTACCATGCCGTCTTGATTCCCCACACAGAATTGGAGACGCGGATTGATGAGCTGGCTACTCATACACACCATCCAATCATAGTGTACTGTCGGACCGGCGTTCGAAGCGCAATAGCATCTGAAATCCTTGACACATATGGCTTCGCCACCGTCTTCAACATGCTGGGTGGAATACAGACCTGGACAGCTGAAGGATACCCAGTGCGGCTTAGCACAGTTCACAACCTTGAAACTAGCCTCGACTACGATGATATCCAAACAGCGATTGATGCAGCTGAAACCATGACAGGGCATACCATCGTAATCGACGCTGGAACCTACTATGAACATATAGAGGTGCATAAATCCCTCACTCTTGTTGGAGAAGACCGCGCCACAACCATCATAGATGGCGATGGAGGTGGCATGGTTGTTAAAGTAACAGTAGACAAAGTCAGGTTAGAAGGGCTGACTGTTCAAAGCGGATCATGGGGCATCTTCATCACAGAATCCGACTTCACCGTCATAACTGGGAACATCATCAGAGACAATCAATACGGCATCTACCTCCTTGCTGTATGTCAATGTGACCCATCCAGCAACAACACCATCATAAACAACATCATACAAGATAACGAAGTTGGAATCTACCTTGACGTATCCGACTACAACACAATATACCATAACAACTTCATCGACAATACTATTCACGCAGACATCGGTGTCGGTGAGGTCAACACCTGGGACAATGGTTATCCTTCAGGCGGAAACTACTGGAGCAGCAGCAACACGGTTGATTTGGTTAAGGGTCAAGATAGAAACGAGAGTGGAGAAGACGGGCTAGGAGACAACCCCTTCAACATCAAAGGAGCAGGCAACCAAGACCATTATCCTCTGATGGGCAATCATTCAAGATTCGAAACCGCATTGAGCCTCAGCATCCACATCATCGCCAACTCAACAATAGACGTGTTCCGATACTTCGAATCCAATAGCACAATCAGATTGTGGGTCTCCAACACGACTGCCAGTCAAGCCTTCGGCTTTCTAAGAGCACAAATCCCACATGCGCTCATGAATCTTGACAAAGTCTGGGTTGTGATTGACGATAGTCAGACAGATGTGCTTCATCCAAATCTTGAGTTACACGATAACACCACTCACAGATGGATCTATTTCGCCTACACTCATTCTAGCCGCCAAGTAACGATTGGAGAGGATGAATCCCCGCCGATGATAACGGATGTCTCCCAGCATCCAGCTAATACCAGCGTATACTCCGACTCTAGTGTCGAAGTACAAACTGTCATCACCGATCACCTAAGTGGGGTGAAGCATGCGATCCTAACATACACGATAAACGGCACCACAAAATTCCCAGTCAACATGACCCGGCAGGATGGAAGCATCTACAAAGCAGCAATCCCAGAGTTCCCAGCCGGCACAGATGTAACGTTCATACTTACAGCTGAAGACTACGCGGATAACATCATAACAACCGAGAAGGAATACCACTACCAAGTCATCAGGGAAGCACAGCCACCTGATATGCTGACACCCATTGCAGCTCTGGTAACACTCATCGTCATATCAGGAGGCGTCATCTGGGCATACTTTAGAAAGACTAGAGAACTCAATCAGCCTAGCAAACGATAGCTGCATATCAGCCATCATTCAAGATGACGCGTTATTTTCGGCTCCAACATCTGCCTAGGCATAGCACCGACAATCCGGTCGACTAGCTGCCCATTCTTGAATATAAGCAGCGTGGGAATGCTCATAATCCCGTGCTGTGTGGCTGCATTCGGATTCTCATCAGTGTTCAGCTTCCCAAAGATGATACGACCAGTATAATCCCGCGCCAGCTCCTCTATGATTGGAGCAATCATCCGGCAGGGTCCACACCAAGGTGCCCAACAATCAACCACGACCACTGCGTGCCCTTGCGTGATTTCCTTGAGCGTGGCATCCGTCACCTCA
The DNA here is from genome assembly GCA_020352535.1 of Candidatus Bathyarchaeota archaeon. GTDB lineage: Archaea > Thermoproteota > Bathyarchaeia > Bathyarchaeales > Bathyarchaeaceae > SOJZ01. The sequence continues at coordinate 150,586 of CP070679.1, forward strand.
ATAGGCTTGTCCGTAGCAGGGGTGGTAGATCCTCCTAATACCTTACGCTTCATTTTCTCAAGTTTAGCTTGCTTTATCTTCTCCAGTTCCTCATCCGTCATCGCCATTATCAGACTCCCTGCATACACAGGCTTCGCGCCACTTCCTTTGCCTTGAGAATTTATAAGTTTGCTGGATATCCAGGTTTTCCGCTCTTGAGTCATAGCAACATAGGACGGTTGAGGGTCGACACAGCAAAAGGTACTGAGTGATGGTGTGACTGATATCTCCGTGCTGTGTATGATGCTAGGCTGCATGCCTCTTGGACATGAAGAATATGTTTATATTCAATAATCCAATAGTGCTGGGTAGGAGGCGAATAGTATTGTCATGTGGATGTGGAGGAGCTAAGACCACAAAATCAGATGACCCCTGTCCGTGCGGTAGCGGGAAGAAGTATAAAGACTGCTGCGAGGAGTAAGCGAGATACAGCCCCATTTCCCCCTGATTTTTTTGTCCTACCAGATATCAAATGGGGCTGAGACGCATTCTTCCCGTTTTTCCCTGACACAGGCGTATTTGACGCGATAGGGATAGTGTTGCAAATCTGCGGCAAACATAAGATTTTACAGAGACCCTGAGTTCAGTAATGCGGGGTGCCTAGTTGGTTAAGCATGTAGGAATCCATCAGAAGGGAGGACTTTCACTCTCTGATATGGTCAAGTCCATCAGAAATCACCCAGATTTTCCTGACGCTGGCGCAATTGGAGTTTTTGTCGGCGTCGTCCGAGGTCAATCCTCAGGTGCGGCAGTGCAGAAGTTACATCTGGAAGCCTACGAGGAGAGGGCTGATGAGGTTCTCAACCAAATCTGCAACGAACTTCGAACAAAGAAGGGGATAGTAGATGTCAAGATCAGTCACTTCGTCGGCGAGTTCGATGTCTCTGATGACCTCGTCTATGTCGTAGTGGCTGGCGCTCACAGAGACGATGTGTTTCCCGTCTTGAAGGTAGCGGTCGACCGCTACAAGAAGGAAGCCCCTATCTGGAAGAAGGAGCACTTGACCGATGGAGAGTCCCGCTGGGT
>CP070679.1:151750-155755 GCA_020352535.1 Candidatus Bathyarchaeota archaeon
ATTGATTGGGCTGCTAATCCTTAACGCTGGCTTCTTCGCATACATGTATCTTGGCATTCAAGCACAGCTCTCTACATTACAGACAGAACTTTCGACCTTGCAGACGAACTTGGAAGCTCAAGAGACACTGCTTCATAACCTTGACCAGCAGATCGACATACTAGACTACATTAACCAAACAGGGCAGATGCCGTGGCCAAAAATCTACAATCAAACCAAGTACAGTGTTGTACTTATCCAGACTGAATTTGGATTGGGCTCAGGATTCGTGTACGACTACAACGGGCATATTATAACGAATTACCATGTAATCGAAGATGCTGAAACCATACAAGTCACATTTCTCGATGGAAATATCACTAACGCTGACCTCATCGGCGAAGATCCATATAGCGACTTGGCGGTAGTGAAAGTAAATCAACATGTTGCAGGGTTACACCCAATTACGCTTGGCAAGTCCTCCGAGCTCATTGTCGGGGAGCCTGTAGCCGCAATTGGAAACCCATTTGGGCTAAGCGACACCATTACTGCAGGCATAGTTTCAGCGTTAGGAAGGGATTTAGAGGCTCCAGGGCGCTATCGTATCGTGGACGTTATTCAAGTCGATGCTGCAGTAAATCCAGGGAACTCTGGGGGTCCGCTGGTTGATTCTGAAGGTCAAGTAGTGGGGGTCAATACAGCCATAATTGCGGAAGGAGATGGTACATTCCTCGGTGTTGGATTCGCCATACCATCTGACACTGTAGCAAGAGAAATCGATGATTTGATTAGCACAGGCACCTACATACATCCCTGGGTAGGCGTTACTGGAATCGATGTCGACTTATCCATTGCACAATATATCGGCCTTGACACGCCCCAAGGATTCCTCATAATCGACGTGATTCCTGATAGCCCAGCAGAGGATGCTGGCCTGAGGGGAGGCAGCCAAACAGCGGTAATTGATGGAAGAGAAATCGAAGTTGGCGGGGACATTATTGTAGGAATAGATGGTCAAAACGTTAGAGCCCTGAATGACCTAGCTGTATATACGGAGAGAAACAATCGTCCTGGAGAAATAGTAACCATCACAATCATTAGGGACTCTCAAGAGCTCTCCATACTAGTAACCTTAGGGGAGCGCCCCCCGCCTTAAAAATAACCTGATCCGCATAGCGGTCTATCAACATCACTTCTGAAATCATCGTCTTAAGCCCTTATGTATACTCAGGCATCCAAATGTGGGATGCCTGTGCATCAGACTAAAATATTCCAAAAAAGACTAAGGTAGCACACAGTCACACCAACTAAGGATGTTGCTGATAAGAATGTCCAGAGAATCAGACGAAGCTGCCCAAATGTGGGTTGAGAAATATCGGCCAAAAACGCTAGATGAGGTAGTGAACCTAAAAGATGTAGTAGAGAGCTTGAAGGCTTTCCTGAAAACCCCGAAAACGATGCCGCACCTGCTTTTTGCAGGAATGCCAGGTACTGGAAAAACTTCCGTGGCACTATGTATTGCTCGTCAGCTGCTTGGTTCGCAATGGAAAACATTCACATTAGAGCTCAATGCATCGGATGAACGAGGAATCAAGATGGTCCGAGAGAGAATCAAAGATTTCTCCCGCTATGGGAGAGCATCATTCGATATCCCATACGCAATAATCATATTGGATGAGAGCGACCAAATGACCTCGACAGCCCAAACAGCTCTAAGAAGAATAATTGAGACCAGCTCGCGTACTTGCAGATTCATTCTCGTCTGCAATTACTCAGGGAAAATTATAGCGCCAATTCAGAGTCGCTGTGCTATATTTCGTTTTTCTAAGCTTGCAGATACGGATATAGTCAAGCACCTAGGAAATATATCCGGGAGGGAAAACATTACTCTGCTTCCAGATGCTGCTGAAGCTATTGCTGAATATTCTGGAGGTGACCTTAGACGTGCAATAAACGCACTCCATACAGCAGCGGCTTACGCGAGAGATGTTGTGGATGTGAAAACTGTTCTTCAGGTCATTGGCGAAGCTAGTCCAAAGCAGGTTCAGCTCATGCTCTCAGAAGCTCTGGGTGGTGACTTCATAAAGGCAAGGAAGATGATGTACAACCTGATGGGAGCTTTCGGCCTTTCTGGTTCAGATATTGTGCGTCAAATGAACAGGGAATTGTTCAAGGTTTCCTATCTCACAGAAGAGGAGAAGGCTGAACTCGCTAACATCATCGGAGAATATGATTTTCGCCTGACTGAGGGCGCTAGCCCAGATATTCAACTAAGCGCCTTGTTAGCCAGATTTCGCAAGTTCACCAAGGTGAAGGGTCAACCAATTGAAAGACGAGTCAATGTGGGTTGAGAAATATCGTCCGAAGAGAGTCGCTGAAGTAGTTGGAAATGAGAGAGCTAAAGCTGCGTTTGTCGATTGGTTAAGAGGTTCCCATTGGCGAAAGAGGGGTGCTTTGCTCTACGGACCCCCTGGAGTGGGAAAAACAACACTAGTACATGCAGCAGCAAGTGAGTATAAGCTTCAGATTATCGAGATGAATGCTAGTGACACCAGGACAGAGAAGTCAATTGACAGGATTGCCAGCCCTGCTGTCTCTTTTATGGCTTTGGATAGATTCTCTACCAATACCGAGGGTAGCCTCCTCTTCCTAGACGAAGTTGATGGGATATTTGGCAGAGAAGATAGAGGTGGCATTGGGGCTATTGTAAAGATCTTTAGAAAGGAGAGCAAGAAGAGAGAAAATCGAAAGGAGATTCAAGGGCCACAAATACCAGTGGTCCTAGCTGCAAACGACCCGGACCATAGAAAACTTCGCCCTTTGAGGAAGGTCTGCCAATTTATTGAATTTCGAGTGGTAGATGCTAATCTCATAACCGCACTGCTGAAGAATATCTGTTTAAAGGAACAGATCAGTGTAGAATCTGGGGCTCTTGAGAGAATCACCCAAAATTGTAGAGGGGATGTACGATCAGCAATTGCTGATCTACAAGCTCTGTGTGGTGGAAGTAGAGTTCTCCGACTTGAGGATACAGGTAGGTTATCCGCTAGAAATAGAACACTTCTCATCAATGAAACGTTGAAAGGAATCTTTTCATCAAAGTCCCCCAAAGAGACAAAAACCTTTCTGGATAATACAATTCTTGATTATGATGAGCTAAGCCTTAGGGTGAATGATAATCTTCCGCTCCGCTACAAAGATCCGGTTGAACTCAGCGTTGCTTATGACTTCTTGTCAAAAGCGGATATCTTCAGAGGAAGAGTGGGGACGGAGAACTGGAAGTTTCTGAAGTACTTCTATAATCTTCTTGCTCAAGCAACAACGGTCAATCCGCAATCATTCAGACCGTTTGAGTTCATATCGTTCCCAACAAAGGTATCCACATTGTTTTGGACAAGAGGCAAGAGAACTACCCTCGACACAATCTGTGCCAAGATTGGGAAAAGATGTCACGTATCTAAGAGAACCGCCAAGTTCGACTTCATCCCATTCGTGAGAGCGATTCTGAAAGAGCAGAAGTCATCCCCGATAGGTCGCTGGCTCCAACTTGACAGCAGTGAAGTAGAGTTTCTAAGGAAGATGGACCAGCTATAGTGTAAGGCCTCTGGAAGAAAGCCTTGAACTAGAAGTCAATTGCATACTTGAAACTATCTTGAATAACAGTCAATCCGAGTGTTTTTCGGGAAATCACATGTCATAAATGTGTTTGCCCATAATGATAAAACCTTAAAACCAAGTCGGTCTCTCTCTTTAGTTCCTACGGAGTACGGGTTACTGTTGTCAGTAAAACCATCAACGGTCATAAAAGATGCAGATTTCATTTTTGAGAATTCGCCGACCAAGATTGCCATCAATAGAAGCTGCCCAAAGATTGAGCTAGCAGGCTTGGAAGTTGGCCCATTTGAAGAAGGAAAAGAGTATGACGTCAGATTCTGGATAGCTTGTGAACTAGAACGCGCAGGGATAGCACGCTTTCGTGAAGAGGATCTGCTAACTGGTACAGAACTCTACAAGATTCATTGGAAA
>CP070679.1:155855-159822 GCA_020352535.1 Candidatus Bathyarchaeota archaeon
CTGCCCCTTCACGCTTCTCATTGGAATAGGGTATGAATTGGGCTCTTGGCGTGAGAGCTTTAGAAGTACTTGATTCTCTGCCTTCAATACATCATACAGTCCGGGCTCGGCTCTATAATATTTGAATACAAACCTTTCTCCTCGAGCCGTATCCACTTGGAAGTTCGTACACCCTCCGTAACCATTCAATCTCTTCAGAGTAGCGTCCTCAAATCCGTAGAATTTCACTAGCAACTTCTCTACTCTGTTCATGCCTATTTCTTCCTCAACCTGTCAGACTGGTTGTGCCTTGTATCCCCAGTTCATTCAAGTGTGTAATTAGGCTTCGCGCGTGTATCGAAGGATATCATCGTCATTTCCTTCATTTTCGTCATAATCGTCGCTTTCGTCAATCTTTAATCTATTTCCCCTAGGCTAAGATTTATCCCTCTCTGGATAATGGTAATTCAACATGAATCCCCCTTTAGTTTCTAAAGGGATTAATTTGCTCTACAAATCGCCTGTGTCGGAAATAAGCCCTTTTTCTGAATTTTGTGCAGTGGATGACTTCAACAGAATTCCTGCCTAGTGCAGCATGTACTCTTTTCCATATGCTATTGCTTGGACGGTACTGCCTGCCGCTTCAAACAGGTCTTGGTTTTCTGTATGGATAGGGAAAACTCTTTCTGGTTTAATGTAGTTGATCATATTCAGGATTTGGCTCTTGTTCATGTGACCGGAAGCGTGAAGCTGATGAAACTGCATCTGGAAATGATCTAGCCAGTTGTGCATAACTTGATCTTCAATGTCCTCTTCGCTGAACGGTTCGCTCATGCTGTGGATGAAATGGCTCCCTGGATGTGGATTAATATCGATTAGCTCGCCAAACTGGTAGAAATCCAAATCCATAATTAATTTACCTTGATTCTCCTGTATGGATTTATAGGTCGCTTTCTTATCTAGGAATTCGCGTTCCCATACAAAATAGTCCTTTTCGTCGAACTCGCCGGTCTTCTTTCGTTTATAGTACACTTGAACGTTTTCATCCTTGATTGGGTTGGGTAGGTCTAGGCGTGTGTCCTCCACCAATCTGCCTAGGAGATGAGCAGTCTTCGGAGATACAACCATCTTTCTGTCATTATTCTTTGCAGTAGTGTAGAATGTTCGAAGCCTGTCCATATCTCTGCTGTAGTGTGTGGCAAACACAATCTTCTTGGTTGAAGAAACAATTTCGTTGCTAAGTTCTAGAACCTGACCTTCTGAGTAGTTCCTTCGTTTCTCTTTCTCGACCACCCTGGTTCCCTCACATATCATGGCAACTGGTTCGGATGCTCGCGCTTTCTCGATAAACTGCTGTGTCATATCCTTTCGTGGACCGTGCGCTCTAAGGTCCCCAGTATACACAATTGTTCCTTCAGATGTGTGGATTAGGAATCCGTAAGCTGCGGGAATTGAATGATCAACATGGATGGGTTCAACTACAATATCCTGGATAGTTATTCTATCCCCAGTTCGAAATGTTTGAAACCTATGCTTTCCATAATCACAGAAGCTACTTGTTTCTTCCATTGCTTCCAGAAACAGCTTTGTACCCTCTCCAAGGTATACTGGAATTTCTGAATCGAGAAATTCAATATGGTTTATGTGATCAAAGTGAGCATGAGAAAGAAAGACGGCATCAATTCTTGGCTTTGTGTACGGTAGATCAGTGGTTTTTAACTGTTCCAGAGAGTACAGGCCTTTGAGTCTTGGGAGCAGGTCAAACTCAAAATAATCTCTCAAGCCATTGATTTTTCGGGGGGCTAGCCACCCAGTGAAGAAGCTTGTACCGAAATTAAATGACTGCCCAAAGTCTAAGAAGATTCGGGTATCTCCATCTATCAGTAAAATCTTGTTTCCCCCGATTTCACTGACGCCACCATAGAAAGTCAAGATTACCATTTCGGACTACCCTATAGTACTCTCAACAATTACATCTTATAGGCTCTGTTTATCTAGTTAGCTAACTAAAATAAGAAATCCTTTGTGAAGAACCGATAGGTTAGCCAGACAATTCTACGAGCTTGCGGTAAACGGTTGCCTTGAACGAGGATGACTGTCAAGTGTGCTTATGTCAAGACTAGTCAAGAGGTCTGCATAGGCTTTCCATGCTTCTTTCTTTTCTTCTCCTTTCATTGCTTCTATCTCTTTGCGTGTCCGGATTAGCTCTCGTTTTATGTTGCGGATAATCTCAAGGTCATTCAAGTTGGTCGCCTGCATGCAAACAGGCACTAACTAACCTTACTTGAAAATCATTTACTTTGTTAATATATCCAGATATACTAGCCTATTTGCCCATCGGTTTCTTATGTTTGTGAGTCAATGCTCATTTTTAGCTTTACATGTCAACAATAAGGGATTCTATGGGTATTCAAGGCACAATGGTGTCTAGTATAATGAAGCACGTAAGGTCTCTACTTCATGGTAAAAATCCTCGAACAGCTGGTAGTATGGAATACTCTAAGGAATCTGCTGACGCAAAACTCTGCTTACTAGCTCAGCCTGTTCACCCAGCGAATGCTCTTCCAAGGATGATGAACTAAAGGTCACCACTGTCGCGTTCTCAGTTAAACAGGTTGCTAAAACCAGTTTAGCTTCTTCATTATGCAGAAGTACAACAGGCATTCCATCAATATCCTTTATCTCGTCAATTGTGTACGATATCCTCGCCAATCGCTCTAGTAGGATGCTCAGGATTTCATGTTCCACTTCTGGAAGCAAGAAAGTAAAGTTTTGAGTGAATCTCTTTTCACCAATAGGCTGCAGATACTCAGAGAATCGATACTTAATTACCCTGTTCAAGTAGTCTGCAGCCAACGAGTTACGAATAAGCAGAGAGGGGACTCTAGGTACATTTATTGGTTGTGGAACTACCTCTGCCCTCTCTTCCTCTAAGTTTACTTCATCTTCAGAAAGGACTTCTTTAGGTCCATGTACTTTGGGTCGGATGATTCGACCGGCATGCTCACTAACTCGTGGTCTCACCTGCATGACGAATGCTCTTTCTGTTGTCATGGATTGGTCGGCTATGACAGCGGCGCCTGCTGGTAATCTCCGCACAAATGACTGGTCGGATAGCTCCGAAGGTAGAAACGAGGGTGCTCGTGCTCTGTAGGCTGATATGTCATCGTTGAAACTCAGGTTGTGGCACACCAATACGTCAACCTGAGATAGGATGCGATCGTCAGTAGCATGGGGTTGTTGAGTACAAAGGACGAGAGCGCAACCAGGCATCCTTCCTCTTTTGGCATACTCCACAAGAGCTTCACTTGCTGCGGTCTTTCCTCGGGATGGTACTAACACATGCGCTTCATCAACCATTAGCCAAGTTACAGGAATTTTATCTACATTCGTCTGTCTAGGATCCGCTTCTCCCAACTCCTCAGCCTTGAAATGACGGGCGATTTTTGTTCGCTCCTCCAGAATCTTCCTTGCCAGGATGCCCACTACTAGGGCTCGGGAGTAATCAGGTAGGAAACTTACATCTACTACTCCTACTCGATTTGGGGCAGAAAGGCTTTGTATTGGGGTCGCGGTGGTTGAGAATATCCCCCAATTTCTAGCTGCTTCAAGGTGCATCACAAGCGCCCGGATGCTGCTGCTCCTATACTTCCCAGGAAACTCTACATTATGTTCCAGACAATGCTTCATGTCATCAATTGTGTAGTTATCCTGTGGAGGTACTGATTCGCGTTTTCCTTGTCCTTCTGCAACGTATCCTATATTGATAGCCTTGATTATGTCGATCAGTAAAGCCCCCTGTGGGCTCTTATACATGTCTAGACCGAAGGTGTTACACCAGTCTTCTGGGCTTAGCTCATTTGGGCGAATCGCAAATGCAGCGTCCCTAGTGCCTTTTGGGATAGTGTCATAAACGCCAATGGGCACAAACACCTTGACATTTCTGAATCCTTTCGGTTGTAATCCCCAATTTGAGATAGGTGGAGAA
>CP070679.1:159922-163837 GCA_020352535.1 Candidatus Bathyarchaeota archaeon
CCTGAATCTACTTGTCAACTGCTTTGATGGTCTGCTGAGGTCTATTTGTCTGTTTCCCAAGTTTCAATTAACTTCTTGATAAGCCGACCTCGCGCGGTTTGATCATTGAATCGAAAGATTCGAATTCTTCCGAATCTCTTGTGTTTCACCAATTCTGCGTTTGTGAGGGCTTGCAGATGTTGGCTTGTTGTAGCATAGTTCAAGCCTGCACGACGTGCAATTTCTGAGATGTTAAGCTCTTCTATTTCAACTAGGATTCTGAGGATTCTCAGGCGTCCTTTTGAGGATAGAACGTCTTCAATCTCCATCTAGGCTTCTTCCTTTCGTCTGGACAGGACTTCCGATAATTCTTGCTCAAGATCTGAAGCTGAAACGCTTGGTAGGCTGATGAGGGTAGTCTTCCCTCGTTGCCCTGTTGTCGAGATCTCCGTGTTAATAATACCTAAGGCGGAAAGTCGCTTCACATATTTCCAGAGTTGAGTATGTCCTCTCTTGTTCTCGTCATACTCTTCACATGCGATATTGTAAGCCTGTTCTGCTTCTCCCATGGAAAGATAGGCCGCTTCCGAATGTTTGAAGAACCTAGCTATGCCGAGGAGCAGCAGCTTTGCGTGAAGGCCAAGAGAAGTAACCGTTTCTTTCTGGATAACCGGATACACGTCTGTTGATGCTTTTCGTACGCACTCGGGTGAGACTTCCGGGAGCTCTAAGGCGTCTGCATACTTGCCTGCGCGCCATAGAAGTTCAATTCCGTATCTTGCATCGCCGTTCTTCGCAGAAGCTAGCTCGGAAATGAACTGTATGGTAGATGGGGAAACTGCTTCATTCCTGAACGCGAGGTTTACGCGGGTTTTAATTATATCTTGAAGCTGAGATGTTGAGTAATCTTCTAGCTTAATGATGTTCCGTTGAAGGGTGCTTCTAGCACTGGGATCTAGCATATTCAGATATTTGAGTTCTCGAAGAATGCAGATTAGCGAGACTCTTTGAGGTTCCTTGAGATGGCTTTCTTGAATGCGTGTAAGCTTGTATAACGGTTCAGATCCACCTGCTTCTATAAGTGCTTCCAATTCGTCCAGAACCAAGATGAGATAAGCGTTTTGCTGATCAAGGATTTGCATGAGCATCTGCAGCGTTTCTTCTGCTGAATAACCTCGTTTTGGGAAGTGTGGATGGAAGTGGAGGACGGTTTGCTGGAGGATCATGAATAAGTTCCCTCTGCATTGGCGGCAATTGATGTGGACGTAGTTGAGATTTATTCCTCTCTCCTTGGCTTCTTTTGATATTTCCAGTCCAAAATGGTGGGCGAGAACTGTTTTTCCAGCTCCAACATTACCCGTGATTAATACGCGCTGAGTCATTGCTCCTGGATTTTCTATAGCGAAGCGAAAGAATTGAGTTAGAAGGTTTCGCTGAAACTCTCTGTGAGGTAAGCGTGAAGGTGTGTAGTTAATGTCTAGTCTGCCTTCATTCTTAAACACGCTTAGATGTCTGAGCATTGTCAGCACGCATTCATCATATGGCTCCCCTAAGAGGTAGACCAGTTAACGAGCTGTTACGTTGCTTGAAACAACAATCGCCTTGTTGCTTTGGCCCCGTTCAAACTCTTAGGTCGTCTCAGTGAAGCCGATTTTCTATTCTTCTTTCTCCTTCTTAAAGACTATAGGGATTTTTCTCATTCGCGGGGTTGCTCTCGCGAGATGAGCTAGTCCAAAAGTGGGAAGTGGCAGGCTGCAAAGTGTCCTTTTCTCAGCTCTTCCATTGGAGGTTCCTTTTGACTACAAATCTTCTCTGCTTTAGGGCATCTTGGGTGGAAACGGCAACCTGAAGGTGGATTAATTGGACTAGGGACCTCGCCAGGTAGTATAATCTTCTTAATCTTCAGCTTTGGATCTGGAATGGGAACAGCTCTAACCAATGCTTCAGTGTAAGGATGGAGTCGTTTCTTGAACAGCTCATCTGTACCAGCATGCTCCACGATTTGGCCTAGATACATGACTGCCACCCTATGACTGATCTGCCTTACAGAGCTTAGGTCGTGGGATATGTACAGGTAAGCTAGCCCCATTCTTTCTTGGAGTTCACCAAGTAGGTTGAGAATCTGAGCCCTGATAGATACATCTAATGAAGATACTGGTTCATCAGCAATCAGGAATGTTGGCTCAACAGCTAGAGCTCGCGCCATACAGATTCTTTGTCTTTGTCCTCCACTGAACTCGTGAGGGTACCTCTCAGCATGATATTCCTCTAATCCAACAAGCTTGAGAAGGACATAGACTCTTTCTTTCCATTGGCTTTTTGGAACATGCTTATGAATGATGAATGGCTCTGAAATGATGTCGAAAACTGTCATTCGTGGATCTAAAGATCCATATGGGTTTTGGAAAATCAGTTGCATTTTCCGCCTTAGTTCTAGTTTATTTGCCTTACTCGCTGCTTTGAACATCTCAAAAACATTTTTCTTACCTAAGAGTACTTCCCCAGATGTTGGCTCGATAAGGTTCAGTATCACTCTGGCAGTAGTGGTCTTTCCACACCCGCTCTCTCCAACCAGGCCAAAGGTTTCCTTCCTCTTTACGGTGAAGCTAATATGGTCAACTGCATGTACAAAGCCGACCTGCTTCTTGAGCAACACGCCTTTAGAATACACTGGAAAGTATTTGACTAGGTCTTTGACTTCGATGATATTGCTGTCAGTCAGCTGCCTTTTCTCCTGTTAAGCTAATGTTTCGCCATTCGTGACAAGCAATGATGTGTCTTGGTTTAATTTCTTCCAAGATTGGGATGCGCTGCTTGCATGCAGGCTTCGCATAGCTGCAGCGGGGATGGAATCGACAGCCAGATGGGGGGGTAATTAGGTTCGGGATGTTACCTGGAATAACCCTAAGGGTTTTCCGCATGTCTAGCCGTGGAACAGCTGCGAGTAAGCTTTCGGTATACGGGTGTTTAGGCCGTTCAAAGAGCTCGTTAGTTCCAGCAATTTCGCACACCCGACCAGCATATAAAACTACAATCCGACTGGTCATCTCTGCAATGACTCCCATATCATGTGTTATCATAACTAGAGACATCCCAAGCTTCTTCTTCAAGTCATTAAGGAGATTCAGAACTTGTGCTTGGATTGTGACGTCTAAGTTGGTTGTCGGTTCGTCAGCAAACAAGAGAGTAGGCTGACAGGCTAATGCTCTAGCAATTGCTACGCGCTGTTTCATGCCACCGCTAAACTGGTGTGGATATTCCCGCATTCTGGTCTCCGCCTCGGGAATACCAACCAAATTAAGAATCTCGATTGCCTTTCTCTTCGCCTCGCTCCTAGAAACGGTTTGATGTGCCATCACAACATCCGTAAGTTGGGTCTCAACGGTGTAGACAGGATTCAGTGAAGATGAAGGGTCCTGAAAGATAATGGCAATTTCACTTCCCCGCATTTGCTGCATCTCCTTTTCAGTGTTCTTGAGGAGATTTTTGCCACTGAACTCTATCTTTCCACCCGTGATTTTTCCTGGCTTCGGGACTATTCTGAGCACAGAAAGCGCAGTCACCGTCTTTCCAGATCCAGATTCCCCTACAAGCCCCAAAGACTCACCTTTCATTAGGCTGAAGGAAATGCCATCTACAGCTTTAACAACGCCCGCTTCAGTGAAGAAGTATGTTTTCAATCCTTCTATACTTAGCAGGGCTTCTTCCATCTTGACCACCCTAATCCCTCAATCTTGGATTCATGGCGTCTGATAGACCATCTCCAAGCAAGTTGAATCCAAATACAGTCAGTAAGATGGCTATACCCGGGAAGATTTCAGCCCACCAGACGGTCCTCATCTCTGAAAAATTCTCCTGAAGAATTTGTCCCCACGTAATGGTGTTTACATCCCCAAAGCCGAGGAAGCTAACGGCAGCTTCCAACAAGATAGCATA
>CP070679.1:163937-167850 GCA_020352535.1 Candidatus Bathyarchaeota archaeon
TGTGGAAGATGAAATCAAAGGAGCTAAGGATGACGCCTTGAAGGTTCTTCTCAAACGTATAGCTGATGATGAAAAGAAACACCACGAAATCATGGAGACTATACTTAAGAAGTCCTTCAAGATGGGCCCATAGCAGCAGATTAAAACTACCAAAATGCAGCTGAAATTCCAGTTTGACCTCAAGTGCAAGAGCTTAAATCTTCCTCTTCTCCTTCTAGAGCGTTCGTCTGTGTAGAGAATGATTCGATAGCCTACTATCAACCTGTCACTGAAGGGAAAACTTGCTCATACCAGGATTTTATTTGTGCAGGATTCTACACGGGTAGCTGCTACAGAGTAGTAGAAGCCTAGCGTGGGTCCTCCATCATGACTTGCCCTGTTTCTCTTGGCTCAGTCTTGCCTTGGTCTCGCCTAGGATTGACTTCATTAGCTCTCTAGTGTCCACATCGAAAAGGGCTAGTACGATAAAATATGCGATTCCCCCCACTCCAGTCAGAATCAATGTTGACGTGATTCTTGAAGGGTGTGGAGCCAGAATGAGTATCATTGCCATGACCGTAGAAGCCAGCAGATACTTCTCAATACTTCTCCAAGGAAAGTGGAAAGTTAAACATCTTCGCGAGATACGATAGGTGACCACTAGCATGGCTAATCCCACGATAAGGTTAATCATGGCAAGGTACGTAGCTGCGACTAATGAGCTATCATCCGCAAAGGAGAGCATTATAAACGTTGCTGGCAGCGTAATGGCGGATTGTATGTAAGGTATTGTGAAAATCTGGAACAACTTGGTCCTTGGTAATTGTCGAAATGGGATTTTTGCCTTGACATCAATTTTCTCTGTTCCTAGCGCTACTACTCGGAAGACCTGTAAGAGGGCTTCGCTGAAAACCCAGATTGCTAGGATGATTAAGACCAGTCTCGCCTCCAGATATTCTTGACGAAGAATTGTCAAGTAGGAGTCAGATAGGACAATGACTCCAATTGTCATTGGAATAGCAGGCATCAGAACCATTTTAAGGCTCGTTGATACATCTTGCGAGTTACTCTTGGATAACAGTCTAGGATACAATGCGTATGACAGAAATGTCGAGTAGGTCACTACATTAGCGATAGTGAATGCGGCTCCATAGTATGATCTGGCTAGCTCGCTGTGAATGAACAACAAGATAAGAGGCATTGCAGCGATTCTGCTCCCTATGATGTTATAGATGTTGATTAGTGACGCTTTAATCCACTCTCTTAGGTAGGTCCACCTTACTCCTTCCCTAAGCTCCTTGGCAACGATTCCTATGTAGAAGGCAATCTGGATGAGGTGGGAGCCTGCTATCGCGATTAATGCTCCGAGCAAGCCAAGCTTGAACTGAGAAATTAGAATGAAGCCAAGGATTACCTTGATGCCTTCGTTTAGGAGAAGACCATACCCAATAGCTTGAGGCTGCCTCGCGTGCAGAACTGCCTCCAAGGCTGAGACCATATGGAGTTCAACTATCTGGATAGCTGCTATTCCATACAATGGCGCGTAGTTGGCGCTGATCTGCAGAGTGGATAGGATGGTCGAAAAGAGTGCAAGATAGATGGTAGTTGACCCAAAGGAGACAAACAGGTTCGCTATAAGCCCTGTCCCAGCTGCTCCAGAGTGTGTTCTAGCTACGAATCGAGTTGTCCAAAATGGTATCACGTTGGCGAGTAGGATGAAGTAACTCAGGACATCATTGAGATTTCCCCAAATACCGAACTCCTCAACCGAAACGCTTCGAGTGATCATAAGGATGAATGCAAGACCAGTGATAACGCTAAGAAGCCTAGACCCAAACAGGATAAGCCCGGAATACTTGAGCCTAATCTCCTGGTTTTCCACGGCAGCCACGACTTGGTGTTTGATGGAGGTTCCTAATCGAGTTTCCGAAGCTGGTATATAAGGAGTGCTAAGTGCAGAGAACGTTATGGGCCTAAGGCCTTAGAATGCTGAGGATTGGTGGAGATGCAAAGGGACCTACGTAGAAGCTGTCTCAACTATTACTTGCCTTTAGAGGCGATTGAAACCAGAAGGTAACCAAAACGGTTCAATATGCGCGGTGGAAGCCTTTTGAAGAATCGACGCAGCAGAGGGATGAAGAATCGTAGGCTTGGTATGCTTGACAGAAAGCCAATTGATGTATCAAAATCGGTGGAGTATTCCGCTATCCACGTGCAGCCCTCGGCAGGATAACCAGTTATTGATTTTACGGGTCTTTCGAAGCCATAAATCCATCTCTTTCTCTTCTCCGCAAACCACTTGCCAATGCGGTATAGGACAGCTTTGGAATACGGGTTCAAAGTAATTAGCACGCCATGCTTCCTGCAAACCCTTGCCATCTCTCCTATCGCTAGCCTTGTCTCATACTCCGTGAAGTGCTCAAGAACTCCAGCGTTCCAGACGACATCGATCGAATCGCTTTGGATAGGAATCCTGAAGATGGATCCAAGAATAAAGTACCCTGCCTGACCACGATTCTCAAAGAAGTGCTTACTCATCCCAATCGCTGTTCTGGAGACATCGAGCAGGATAACATCTCCTTGCTCATCTTCCTTCAACCTAAACGAAATTCTACCAGTACCGCTTCCTGCTTCTAAGAATAACTTTCCTTTTAGATCAGCAGCCCCTCGAAGTAGGGCTCTTAGAATTGTCTCGGACATATCGTCCCATTCTTCCACTTTGGCTTTCTTCCAATGGCTTTCCCAAACCATTACAGATTCTTTTCCTTCTCCGAGATCCTTCATCTTTTCCAACTTCGCGGCACCTCCTCAGTTGGAGAATCGAGCCCACCTACGTCACTTGAGCCCTCCATTCGGAGTGGCAGATAAATTTCCACTATCCACGTCATCCTCAGATTCGGAGAGCCTCCTCGTAGGCGTCCTTGATTTCTTGTTGGTAATGCTCCCATATATGCGCTGAATTCAGAAGATATTCTCGGGGGCTATAGGCATTGATTGCGGTGGGTATGTTTCTGAGGGAATTGACTGGGTGGGCATACTCTCCCAGAAGCTTGATTGTAGCCTTCAAAGAGGAGGAGATTATTGTTGGTACACCAACGACAGCGGCTAGAAATGCCTTGTTCTGAAGGAAGTACCTGTGAACATATAATGGTTTCCAGAAGAGAAGGTTGAAATGGCATTCTCGAAGTTTCCTCAAGACATCTAGATGAGCAAGGCAGTTCTCTCCTTCGAGCACCAAAAGGTCACCGATATCCTGTTCAATCCAGAGTCTTCTGACGCCGGATGTGTTCCTAAGCAGCCTTCTCTCATCAGCTGATAGAGCCCCGACATAGCAGGTCGTAATTTCTTCTCTCTTCTCCACGTCTACAGCAAAGGCGTATTCCCTCTCGTAGGCTAGAGGGACATTCGGAATCCGCCAGACAGATTTGGCTCCTAGTTCGCGATATCGGAGCTTGACTTCGTCGTTTGTTACGATCACTGGAAGGTTTTGAATTAGTTCCCTCACGATTTCTTTGGCTCGCATTCTTCTGATGATCGAGAGGAGCGCTGACCCTAATGGTCGGAGCCCAACACCGTGAGTTCTCGTCTGATAATCGAAATACTCCAGGTTATACTCCCAATCGTCATATAGGGTGGGGAGACCTAGCCTATAGGAGTAGTATGCGCAAGCTACGTTATGCCCATGTACGAAATCGCATCTATGCTCCTTGAAAGTCTTCTTCAGCCCGACCTTATCAAAAACTGTGGGAAGCAGATAGCTCAATTGACGATTAGGCTTAAAGTGTTCAATCGGGACTTCTTTCATTCCAGGCGCCCAAGGGCTTGGAGGCTCATCCTGCATCTTCTTGATTGCATGTTCCTCTCTTTTCACAAGAATTACAGGTTGGATTCCCATATCCATCTCGCTTTGCACAAAGCGCTGAAGGCGGACTGC
>CP070679.1:167950-171680 GCA_020352535.1 Candidatus Bathyarchaeota archaeon
ATAGCTTGGGTCGACGAGGGGAAGGGCTTGCGAGTTGGACCTATGAGCGTTGGGGCAAATCCAGGGCCAGTCTGCTACCAAAGAGGGGGCAAGAGGCCAACAGTAACTGATGCAAACCTGATTCTTGGGAGACTGAACCCCAACTACCTGCTTGGAGGCCGAATGAAAGTCTACCCTCTTCCATCAAAGAAGGCCCTGATCAAACAGATTTGCGGAAAAACTAACCTTGGACTAGTCGAAGCTGCCGCTGGAATAGTGCAGATAGTGAATGCAACGATGGCAAAGATCCTGCGGATTGTCTCAACAGAACGAGGTCACGACCCTCGATGCTTCGTGTTGAATGCATTCGGTGGCGCCGGACCCATGCATGCCTGTGCTCTCGCTGAAGAGCTACACATATCAGATATCGTCGTACCTCCACATCCAGGCCTGCTTTCAGCGCTTGGCCTTCTGACTGCAGACTTGAGGCACTCTCTCTCTAGAGCCGTCATGATGACAGCGCACGATGTCAAATCCAGCACCATTAAAGCTTTCTTCACAAGGCTGCAGGCTACTGGGAGACAAGCACTCAAATCGCAGGGCATCCAACCTCACGCCATCAAGTTCCAACAACTGCTAGACATGAGATATGCCGGTCAAGGATACGAGCTCACTGTTCCACTGACTTCTAGTTCACGATCTGAAGCATTTGAGAAGGCAATCGCCAGGTTTCATGACAGGCATGAAGCAATCTACGGATATGCTGCACGAGAGGAAAGCGTCGAGCTGGTGAATGCCCGACTAGTGGCAATCGGCATCGTCGCAAAGCCTAAACTAGCAAAACAGAAACTCCAAGGGACCACGCCACCTACAAACGCCCTCTTGACCAAGCGGCAGGTCTACTTCGAAAAGGAGAAAGACTATGATGAATGCCCAGTCTATCGCCGAGAGTGTCTCAAACCTGGAAACGTTGTCTATGGACCAGCAGTAATAGAACAATACGACTCAACCACCATCGTCTATCCTGGATGGGACAGTAGAGTAGACGGATATGGCAACCTCTTGATAACCTCCATAGGAGCTGGTATGATTGACGCCTGATCCAGTAACAGTTGAAGTGATTAGAGGCGCATTAACTTACGCTTCTGAGGAGATGGGAATCGCACTGAGGAACGCTGCGTACTCCCCAAACATCAAGGAAAGGATGGACTGTTCATGCACAATCTTCGACCATAAACAGCGACTGGCAGCTCAGGCTGAACACATACCGGTTCATCTTGGATCCATGATTTTTGCAGTCCAAGAAGGACTGAAATATTATCGTGGAACACTTGAAGACGGAGATATGATACTGCTCAATGATCCCTACATCAGCGGCACTCACCTCCCAGACATCACATTGATAAGCCCCATCCTCATAGAAGGCGAGCTGGTCGGCTTTGCTGCAAACAAAGCTCATCACTCTGATGTTGGAGGGAAGGCTCCCGGCAGCATGGCAGCTGACGCCACAGACCTTAGTCAGGAAGGCTTCATCATACCTCCAGTGAAGTTCGTGGACGCCGGCGTCATCGATGAAGATCTTGTCAACCTAATTCTAAGCAATGTACGCACGCCGGACGTGAGAATGGGGGATTTGCGAGCTCAAATAGCAGCTAACCTGATGGGCGAACAGAAGGTTGTGGAGATTGTAGAGAGGTACGGCGTGGACACGTATCATGACGCTGTCGAGACAATCATGAACCGTTCCGAGCTAATGATGCGGAGTGAGATTGCCAAAATGCCGAAGGGAAGGTTCGAAGCAGAAGACTTTTTGGAGGACACTGGGATTCATGATGAACCTGTCAGAATACGGGTGGCTATAACCGTTCATGATGACACCGTGAAGATCGACTATACCGGTACACATAACCAAGTAGATGCCCCAATCAACGCGGTATGGGGAGTCACGCTTTCAGGCGTTTACTACACTTTAAAATGCATCACTAATCCAGCAATTCCAACAAACGATGGCTACTGCAGACCCATCAAAGTCTACGCCCCTAAGGGGACTATCCTAAACCCAACGAGGCCAGCTCCAGTAGCAGGAGGAAACGTGGAAACCTCTCAAAGAAATGTAGATGTTCTCATGAAAGCCTGCGCCCGACTAGTTCCGGAGAGAGTCTGCGCTGCCTGTCAAGGAACAATGAACAATATATCCGTGGGTGGAGCCGACTCCGAAACAGGAAAAGCATGGTCGTTCTACGAGACAGTTGCTGGTGGCTTCGGTGGCAGATACGGATTCGATGGCATTGACGCGATTCACACGCACATGACGAACACGATGAATACGCCAATTGAAGCGATTGAGCAAGCCTACCCCATACGAGTACTCGCGTATGAGTTGAGACGAGACGGCGGTGGTCCAGGCCGGTGGAGGGGTGGTGTAGGCATCACTCGCAGCTGGCAACTCCTCGCCCCTTCTGCCACTCTTTCAATCTTAGCTGAACGGGTCAAGATTCCTCCCTGGGGATTATTCCGTGGAAGGCCTGGAGCTTTGGGTGAATACCTCCTCAAGAAGCCTGATGGTCGCACAATCAAGCTGAAGTCAAAAAGCGTGGTCACGATGAGGCAAGGCGACACACTCCTAATCAAGACGCCTGGTGGAGGAGGCTACGGAGATCCACTTGAGCGAGACCCTGAACTTGTGCTCATCGACGTCATCAACGAGCTGGTTTCACTCAAATCAGCTCGAACCGACTATGGGGTCATCATAGACTCGAAGCCTATGAGAATCGATCTTGAAGCTACAAAACAGCTACGTACAAAAATGCGCGAGATAGCATAGTAGGTGTTATGTGAGACCTCCTTAGTCCTCCGGAGCAGCCCTTCAAGATGTGTAGTCCGCGAGAAACCGTTTGTAAAGGCTTACTACCCAGTTGGTTCCTTCGATTTTAGTGTGAACTCCCATTCACACCAAACGTCTGGAGGATGCCGACCTGGTGGACAGATCGTGGCTTTCACTTCTATATTGGAATTAAACTCTTTTGTGAAACTCTTCAAATAACCTAACCTGACATTCTTACACGGGAATTCTCCAAGCTTTTTATTAATTCTTGTCAGCTGGGTTCGACACTGCGTTACCCTGTAGACGCCTTTCGTCGCTGTCACCTCAGTCTCCTTGTCTCTTTGATCCAGCGACCAGCTTGTGTTCTGTAATCCATACATCAGGGAGGCAATGCTGTCGCCTTCTATCCCCAATGCTTTCTTAAGCTCTCTAGCTTCAAACTTTCCCATCAGCTGCCAGCACTCAGCATCTATCTCTGCAGCAGCAGTCGTACCAAACTTTTTCTCGATACCCAGAAAGTACAATCCGTCTACTCTCCATAGGTTCCTGATATGCAGCAGAAACAAGTCAATTAACCGATCTTTAGGCATATCCTCTAATAGCTTGCGGTCTTGATGAGGAGCTTGAGTCATTTCAAACACCATTAATCTTGTTAGCGCTTTGTCGCTCTCAGCAATATATCAACTTTGGAAATATGTGTCTTATAGAAGAATCTTATAGAACAGTAGAGTAGACCTTGAAGGTTCCGCATTGTCGGCTAAGAAAGGTTTCGGAGTCTGGATTTCTGGATTTTTGACATTTCTGGGAGCTCTGCACACGTTTGATGCTGTTCTCTTGTATACTTTCGAAGGTGAGAATTCTCTTCTCACCCTTAACCCTCTCTATGGATTAGTTTGTAGCATATTCGGGGAGGTAAACCCTGCATCT
>CP070679.1:171780-175431 GCA_020352535.1 Candidatus Bathyarchaeota archaeon
GTTCTTGGGGCTACGTTGGTACTTCAATAGAAAGGTCGACTTCTAATGACCTTCAAAACACGAATGAAGGAATTAAGGGCACGATATGACTTGACACAGGAGGACCTTGCAAGGAAGGTTGGTGTTAGAAGAGAGACTATACTTTACCTAGAAAGGGGCAAATACAATCCGTCATTGAAACTGGCGCATGATGTCGCAAAAGCCTTGAAAACTACAATCGATGACTTGTTCATTTTCGAAGAATAAAGTGTAAGCAAATTTGTCAAACGAAAGAAGTTAGGCGCATTATATCTTCTGCATGCATGCAATAACAACTAATCTCTTGTCAACTAAAGAAGTAACTTTCCAGTCTCGCACACGCTAACTGCTAAGGATTAAAATCAATCCCCAAACTCCAAACTCAAAGAAACGTAACACATGTAATTCCAGGCTCAATTGTTAAAAACTGAGAAATTAGATTGACAGGATAAGGAGGTGATTCAAATGGCAGTATCAGCCTATGCAGCATGGGTATTGGAGCGTACCAAAAAGGCACTCAAAGACGCGGGAGCTACTTCTGAAGAGACTGCTAAAACACCCAAAGAACTCAAACTTGATGAAAGGTGGCTGAAAATGAGTGCCAATACAATCATACCTTCTGGTGTCGTTGCAACAAAGGACGGAAGATATTATTTGGTTAGCAAAAATGAAAAGCAACAATGACTTGCGCGTGCGTAATACCAATCAAATTGCCTGCATTCTTGGAGCATTCGCTTCTGAGCTGCTACTTTGCACAATTCTTAATTATCTATTCTAGCATGTTGTTCGCCTTGTGAGCCCATGTCTCATGTTGTTGAAACCCGAGATGTAGTCCGCATATTCAAAGGACGACAGAAACCAGTCAAAGCCGTCGACAGAGTTTCAATTACGATTGAAGAGGGGGAGATTTTTGGCCTTCTTGGCCCCAATGGCGCGGGCAAGACTACGCTTATCAAGATTCTCACGACCCTTCTCCTTCCGACGACTGGGGATGCCTACGTCTGGGGTTTTAACGTCGTCAAAGAGGCTCACAAGGTCAGAGAAATCATCAGCCTCGTTTCAGGCGGAGAAACTCCGGGATATGGAATCCTGACAGCAGGAGAAAATCTCTGGTTCTTCTCCCAACTCTATGGACTATCATCCTCGGCTGCCAAGGCGGAGATCCGCCGTTTGATGACAGACCTTGAATTCGACGAGTATGCGAAGACTCGCATGTCCAAACTCTCAACAGGCTATAAGCAACGGCTGAACCTGGCAAGAGGATTATTGAACAACCCAAAGATGCTGTTTCTCGATGAACCCACGTTAGGTTTGGATGTTCTGACAGGTCAGAAGCTAAGGGGTTATATCGTCGATTGGGCGAAGCGTGAGAAGAAAGGAACCGTTCTCCTCACCACACATTACATGGCTGAAGCCGATGAGATGTGTGATCGAGTAGCAATAATCGACCGCGGCAGGATTCTCGCGTGCGATAGCCCACTACGGCTCAAGGAGCAACTACAGAAGAACTTCATCATGAAAGCAGAAGTTTCCTCGGTTCAAGCTGACTTTGGCTTCGTGAAAGATTTGAAGGGGGTCATCGGGTACTCGCAGAAGCGAAGCATCCAGACCGACACCACGACGTTCAAGGTGATGGTCACCGAGGAGAAGGTCTTTTCGGAAATCATGTCAAAGATGGAGGCGCAGAATCTGAAGATCCTCTCGATGAACCAAGCAGAACCAACCCTTGAGGACGTCTACATAAGCTTGGTCGGTCGGGGATTTGCAGACGAGGAGGGGGCTCCTCATGAGACGTGAATATCTATTACGTAATCTACGGGCTGCCTATGCAAGATTGTGGGTAAGAATCAAAGGGGGGAACCGTGAACCTCACTGGCTCATAGCCGAGATGGTCATTCCCGTCATCACCTTGAGTGCATATGTCTACCTCTACAAAATGGTCCATGCCCCTCCTGAATACGCGGGCTTCGTTATCATTGGAGGAACGATGATGGCTTTCTGGGCCAATATACTCTGGAACATGTCCGCTCAGTTCTACTGGGAAAAAGAAACTGGAAACCTGGAGGTATACTTGGTAGCACCCATTTCCCGGATGGCAATTCTACTAGGCATGGCGATAGGCGGATTCGTCAACACTGCACTACGGGCAGTCGCGATCTTCATCGCAGGGGTACTGATATTCCAGGTGCCCATCGCACTAAATGACCCGCTAGCAGCTCTCCTTATCTTCTTCCTGACGATAGGGTCACTCTACGCTTTAGGAATGATGTTTTCATCCCTCTTCATGTTGTATGGACGTGAAGCATGGCACACAGCAAACTTGCTACAGGAGCCCATTCAATTTCTTTCCGGAACCTATTATCCCACAACGAGTCAAGTCGTCCCCCACCTCGTTCAGCTATTAGCATCACTAGTCCCTCTTACCTTCGGGTTGGATGGAATCCGCAGAGTAGTGATACTGGGGCAGGGGATCAGCGAAGTTTGGGTAAACATAATCGCACTTGTCATCTTCACCGCGATACTGTTGCCCCTCGCCAGATTGGCCCTTCGATTTATGGAGAATCTGGGGAAGAAAGAAGGGAGGCTGACCTTGCGATGGCAATAGGCACAACTCTACGGACCATCAAAGAGGCTATCTGGCTCGGTTGGAAGGTTGAGACCAATTGGGCGGATCCCTTGGTCTTTGCGATCTACTATTTGATCAGGCCGATTGCTGGCCTCCTGATTGTAGGATTCATCTTTCTAATCGGCAGCACCGTCTCTGGGACAGTGAACCCGGAACTATTCATGTACCTGTTTATCGGCAATAGCTTCTTCATCTACGTCGTTCAGGTCATGATGATGATGAGCATGCTGATCCATGAGGACAGGTCACACTACGAAGTACTGAAGCACATCTACTTGACCCCTGGCTCCCTTCACGTGTATATTGTTGGACGCGCATTGAATGGCGTGATGAACGCTTCCATCGCTTTGTTGCTGACCCTTGGACTTGGAGTCATAGTATTTCAATATGGCCTAGGCGTACCGATTCAAATCGATTGGTTCAACATCAATCTAGGATTATTGAGCCTAACCCTCGTGTTGGGCATAATCTGCTTCATGGCAATAGGCTTCATCCTCTGCGCAATCAACATCATGACCTCCAAGGTCCAGTTCACCCTAAATGAATACGTGACCGGCATCCTCTATCTATTCGGCGGCGTCGTGTTCCTCCCCGAAATTCTTCCCCAATGGGGCCAATACGTCTCCAACGCTCTCCCCGTCACGTATTTTCTCCGACTGGTGCGGTTCTCATTTCTCCCCCAAGGCAACTTTGATCCACAGCTTAACCTGCTATACCTATTGGCTACAGCGACAGCAACCGTGTTTGTAGGCCTCATATTGTTCAAGACCGCGATGTTCAAGGCAAGAAGAGACGGATTGATAGACAAGAAGGAAGAGTACTGATTGCACCATGCAAGTGAGTATGACCTCTACTGGACCAACAGAACTGCAAAGCTATACGTTGACTCATCTAAGACTTCAGAAAGAAAATTCTATTACGCCTAGAAGCATCCAATCAGGCTCCATCGCAGGGATGCCGAAGCGCTGACTGAGGAGATTCTGAGATAAATCTGAGGGTTTATAAGC
>CP070679.1:175531-179160 GCA_020352535.1 Candidatus Bathyarchaeota archaeon
TGAATGGAATGATGTTCCCGATGTTCAAGATGTGGGTTGGGTCGAATACATGCTTTATCGCCGCAATGGATTTCAAGCCTTTGATACCATACATGAGTTCCAGGTAGGGTCCTTTCTCACCATTTGTTGCATAGTTCTTCTTGCCGACACCATGCTCCGCGGTGATTGTGCCACCCAGCTCTACTGCCTTCTTGAGAAGGAGGGTGCTTGCTCTTACGGCGCTTGCTAATGCCTGTTCAGATTGCGGTATGAAGTTGAAGTGAAGGTGGTTGTTTCCGACATGACCGAAGATTGCGTATGGAATCCCAGACTTCTCGCCGACCTCGTGATAGAAGCTCATCATTTCGTCAAATCTACTTTCGGGGACGGCGATATCTGTAGCGACCTTGTGAACTCCTTTTGACCGAACCGTTGTGTTGATTGACTCGGGTAGGGCATGTCGAATGTCCTTGATTTCTCGTAGCCAATCAGTCCCGAGAGAGGCCATTGTATCAAGCGCGTTGCAGCTTTCGAGCAACGTCACAGCATCTTGTAGCAGCTTATTGAAGGCTTTTTCGTTCGGAATCTCCTGCTCAAAAAAAACAGCTGACTTCGACTTTTCTGGAATCTTTGATGGAGGATACTTCTGTCGTAGCAGCGCGATGGATCGTTCGTCGAAAAACTCTATTGATAGAGCGTTGAGTCCTTCTTCATCAGTTCTATTGTGTTTCGACGCTGTTCGGAGCTTCTTGACGAAACGTAGGGCATCATTTTCGCTTGAGAAATGGGCAAAGACTGGGAGTACGCTCTTCGGCTTAGCTTCAAGTCGGATCTCGACTTCGGTGATAACGCCCAAGGTTCCTTCAGATCCGATAAAAAGGTCTATCAAATCCATGCCTGGTTTTGAATAGTACCCAGCAGCGTTCTTCTCGATGTCTGGCATCGAGTAGGAGGGAATCTTCACTGTTAGACGTTTCCCAGATGTTAGAATCACCTGGAACTCGTTTTCTCTGTTGGCGAAGACCTTGCCACGTTTGATGTCGAGAACATCTCCAGTGGGTAATGCTACTCGAAGGCGTCTGACGAAGTCTCGGGTACACCCATAATGGAACGTCCGTGCACCTGACGCGTTGGTAGCTACGGTTCCACCAATCAACGCTGTCATCTCGGTGGTGTCAGGGGGGTAGCAGAGATTCTTCTCCTCAAGGATTTTCTTCAGCGTTTCTAATGAGATACCTGGTGGGAGGATTGCAGCGTATTCATCTGCCTCCTTGTCGTACAGAATGTACAGAGCATAGTCTACGCCTAGGTCGGAGTACTCCGTGAGACCCTCGCTCAAGTCCTGATCAGCAACCTTCGTCATCTTTTCCGTCGCAAGCACAATTCCGCCTGTAGGTACCCTTGAGCCAGTAATGCCGGTGCCTGCACCAGAAATCGTTACCTGGATCTTCTGTTCATTGGCTTTGCGGAGGATTTTGGTAACGTGTGCTTCAGTTCGTGGAAAGAATACTGCGTTAGCTTCTCCTGTAACCAATCGAGATTCATCAGTAAGGTAGTTCTCGATGGTTTCCGGAGCGGTCGAGCTTGGAGCTTCCGTTTCTGGAACATCTGTTCGCGGCTTCTCGGCGTGGATTTCGGATATCTGCATCTTGGCTTTACACTAGGACGAAGGTAAGGATTTAACTATTATGTGAATATGTACTCAAAGCAAAACGTAGTCCTGGATGGTTAGGCGCAGGACTGCAACGCTAAATCGGAAAGAATAGCTTTGTCAAGAGTTGCCATAGCCAAGGGAAGTAGAGGGCATGAACCAGTGTTCAGGGCTCTTGACCTCGTCAGTTATAGGAGAGTTCTGAAGAGAGCAAAGAGGGTGCTTGTAAAAGTCAACTTCATCACCACAAAGACTTGGGATACTGGGGCAACGACGGATCCACTGGTTGTCGAAGCCATTATTCTGAAGTTGAGGGAACTTCCCGTCGAAGTGCTCGTAGTTGAATCGGATGCTAACATCACAAACGCCACTAAAGCATTTGAGATCACGGGAATGGCTGAGATGTGCGATAGGAATGCTGTGGAATGGGTGAACCTTAGACATCTCAAGGATAGAGTAGACATTCCTATATCTGAAGGGTCTGCTCTAGGGAAAATTACCGTTCCCCGTCTAGTCGCTGAGTCTACTATCATCAGTGCTGCTAAATTGAAGACTCACACCGCGACTCAAGTTACTTTGGGGATGAAAAACATGTTCGGGCTACTACCAGATAAGCTCAAGTTCAAGTATCATGTTAAAGGTATCGACAAGGTGATTGTAGACATAAACAGCGTCTTGAAGTCAGCCCTCACTGTGATAGATGGATTTGTTGGCATGGAGGGGAAAGGACCTACAGGTGGCAGTCCAGTTTTGATGGATACAATCATCGCGGGAACCGATCCCGTTGCTACTGACGCTACTGCCTGCCGAGTTATGGGCTTCGACCCGCATATTATTAACCACATCAAACAGGCGCATGAAAGAGACCTTGGAGAGATAGACCAAGTTGATATAGTAGGGGACGGAATTGAAGCTGTGAAAAGATGTTTCAAAAGCCCATGACTAGACTCTAACTGTATAAGCTTCTGACCAAGTTTGTATTGAAATGGGGACGATAAGCTATTTCTCGAGTTCACGCTCTAGCCAGTCAAGATAGCGCCTGTTACTCCTCGTAGCGGTCAAAGAGAATATCTCAGGGACTTCGTAAGAATGAATATTACAAATTGTGGATTCCAGCTTTTCATAGAGGTCCGCATTAGACTTCATTAGACACAGCCACTCCTCAACCGTCTCGATTCTGCCTTTCCACCAATATGTGCTAGTTACAGGACCTAAGACCTGAGCACATGCAGCCATTCGCTTTTCCACCACGGTCCGCGAAAGCTCCACGGCTTCCTCCTTGCTTCTAACAGCCGTGACCACTAGGATTAGCTTGGTCACATTTCTCCCCAACAATCCTTCTCCTCCTGACACAGCTTATATCACTTCCCTATTGGTGTAACGTAAAACGGATAAATACAGGTCCTGCAGAAACATGGGTGTCAAGGCAACAAGGACGAACAAGCAGCATGAGTTCAGCTGAAATCCAGACAATCAAAGTCGACGGGTTGAAGAAGGTTTTCAACGGCACCGTTGTTGCGGTTGATGAAATCAGCTTCACTGTGAAGGAAGGGGAGATTCTCGGGTTTCTCGGTCCCAACGGAGCTGGGAAGACTACCACACTAAACATGTTGTCAACGCTGCTGAAGCCGACCAAAGGCTCTGCGACTATCGATGGATATGACATCGCTAAACAACCAGATGCAGTCCGCCGAAGTATTGGTTACGTTTTCCAGGACCCGACGCTTGACATAGAACTAACTGGTCGCGAGAATCTGGACTTCCACGGGCGGCTCTATGGACTTAATCGGACTCTGCGAAGACAGAGGATTGAGGAGATGCTGGAGATAGTCAAGCTGACGAATCGGGCAGGAGACCTGGTGAAGACGTATAGTGGAGGTATGAAAAGGAGATTGGAAATCGCTCGGGGATTACTCCACCACCCCAAAGTTCTCTTCTTAGATGAGCCTACGCTAGGTCTTGACCCTCAAACCCGCCGGTCAATTTGGGAGCATATCCA
>CP070679.1:179260-182759 GCA_020352535.1 Candidatus Bathyarchaeota archaeon
TTCTACTATCGTAGTCTTAATCTTATTCTGCGCAAATGCATGTGCTGTTTCTAAGCCAATAAATCCAGCACCTATAACAACAGCGCTCTCAGCCGTCTTCATTGCATTTTGAATTGCCTTTCCGTCATCTACTGTCCTCATCGCAAAGACTTCTGGAAGGTTGTGACCTTCTATTGGTATAAAAAATGGGTCAGCTCCAGTGGCGAGAATCAACGAATCATATTCTATTGCCTCAGAGTTTCCTTCCTTGTCTTCAACCATAACAATCATGTCAGATGGATTTATGGACTTAGCCTTAGTTTCAAGGCTTAGATTGAATTTCATCATTCTGTAGTGTGAGGGAGGAAAAGCCATAAGGTTGTCAAAACTTTCGATTTCACCCGCAAGTACATAGGGTATACCACACCGAGAGTAGGCTGGATATGGTCCCTCATCTATTAAGGTTATTTCGGCTTTCGGATCGGTTTTGCGGGCTGCGTTTGCTGCATGAACACCAGCAGCATTTGCACCAATAATTACTATTTTGTTAGACGTTTTTTTAGACAAGGTTTAATCGTTCCTATACTTGTTTACTTCACGGGAAACTATAGGATTAAATCACCTCTTTATATTTATTGTTCTCCACTTCATTCAAAAGAATTCCTTAAATAATCCACTAAAATTATACTAACGCTCTAGGGTTTGGGTTATCATGGCGGAGGAGACTAAGACCTTCAAAGACCTGACCAGAGAAGTAATTGAAAAGGGAATTTGTGGTAAATGCGGCGGGTGTGTATCCTTTTGCTCAGCAGGAGAACTCAATGCCCTGGAAATGGGAAAGAATGAAGTGCCACGTTATGTTAATGAGGATAATTGTCTAAAATGTAAAATATGTTACCTCATATGCCCCCAAACAGATACCCTAAACTTAGAACTTCAAGAAAAATTTGGTTGGAAGCTTCCAATAGGAGAATTTCTGAGTTTAGCCTCGGCTCAAACAACAAATAAAGAGGTGGAGAAGATTTGTACAGACGGAGGGGTGGTGACTTCTCTTCTCTTATACTTACTGGAGCGCAATCTGATAAATGGCGCCATCGTTTCAAGGAAGATCGGGCGCTTCGCAAGGGAGTCAATGGTTGCTAGAACCTCCGAGGAACTCATTGACGCATCAGGCTCTACTTTCTCAGGATCTCTTCAACTAGAAGAGCTTGGGGGAAAATACTCTACTTACACGCCGATCCTTTCCACAGTAAAGAGCCTAGCAAAAGGGTACCTACATGATATTGCAGTAGTTGGAACTCCTTGTCAAATCAATTCGATTAGAAAGATGCAGTGCCTAGGCATTATCCCAGCTCACCTTATAAAATATACGATAGGATTATTTTGCATAGAAAACTTTTCCTTTGATGATGTAGCGAGAGAAATGTTGGAGAAGAAACTCGACATCAACTTAGAGAAAATTGTTAAATTAAACATGAAAGACGATTTCATAATTTCCCTTACAAGAGGCGTGACAATCCATGTCCCATTGGAAGAAGTGCATGAAGTTGCTCGTCCAGCATGCTTTACATGTAAAGATTTCAGCAACGAATATGCAGATATCTCGGTGGGGGGACTTGCTTCACCCAATGGATATACTACAACTCTGATAAGAACCAAATTAGGCGCTTCGGTCTACAACGGGGCACTTCGTAACGGCTATATTAAAGAAAGAGCTTTCGAAAATTCGGTAGAAGAGAGAATGGCAAAGAAGAAAATGTTGGCTAAAATTATCTCCTTCGCTAGAATGAAGAGGATGAGAGCTGAGGAGAGGCTCTCATAGTTGGCTGGAGGAAAGAACCTTGGAAAAGTCTAAGGCGGTTCTTGTTATTGGCGGTGGAATAGCGGGAATACAAGCGGCTCTAGACCTTGCAGATATGGGAATAAAGGTGCACCTAGTTGAGAGGAAGCCAGCCATAGGAGGCAGGATGGCTCAGCTTGATAAAACCTTCCCTACCAATGACTGCTCCATCTGTATACTTGCCCCAAAACTAGCCGATTGTTATAGACACCCTAACATCACCCTCCACACCCTTTCGGAGGTTAAAAATGTAATAGGCCAGACTGGAGATTTTTCGGTGAAGTTACGCAAGTATGCCCGATTCGTGAAGGAAAAAGAATGTATCAATTGTGGAGAATGCGCCGTAAAGTGCCCCGTAAAGGTACTTGACGAATTTGATATGGGGCTGAGAAAGAGAGAGGCTATTTATCTGTACTACCTTCAAGGGGTTCCAGCGGTCATGACTATCGACAGAAGAAACTGCCTTTTCCTAACGAGAGGAGTTTGTAAAATCTGCGAGAAATTTTGTACCAAAAACGCAATCGACTTTGAGCAGAAAGATATGGAAATAACTCTACACGTCGGCGCCATTATCGTTGCCACAGGTTTTGACCCCTTCGATCCTTCCGGAATCCACCAATATGGCTACAAGAGATACAGAAACGCAATCACGTCTTTGGAGTACGAGAGGCTGATATGTGCTTCTGGACCCACTGGAGGACACCTCACGAGGCCCTCAGACAAAAAGCCTGCGGAATCAATCGCTTTCATCCAATGTGTTGGATCAAGAGATCTAAAGAATAACCGGTACTGCTCATCCGTATGCTGTATGCACGCAACTAAGGAAGCCATGCTTGCCTTTGAACACGACCCAAAGGTAAAGTCTCTCATATTTTACATGGATCTTAGGGCTGCAGGAAAGGGTTTCCAAAAGTATGTAGTGAGAGGAGAACAAGAGTACAACATATCATACATAAGAAGTAGGGTAGCCAAGATAACTGAAGATCGAAATGAGAACCCGATAGTCTGGTATGAAGATCCTCAAAGCTCAAAAACAAAAAAAACGACTGTAGATTTGGCGGTTTTAGCAACTAGTCTTATGCCGAGAAAAGGCGTAGAGGAGTTGGCAAAAGTCTTAGGTATCGAACTTGACGAGTTTAAATTCTTCAAAACGGACCCTCTTAAGCCGCTAGACACGACCAAACCTGGAATATTCGTATGCGGTTGTTGCCGGGAGCCAACGGACATACCAGATTCTGTAACCCAAGCGAGTGGAGCCTCCGAGAGGGCTGCAGAGATTGTTATGGAGTGATAGGACTTGAATGAAGTTAGGGCGGGCGTTTTCGTATGTCACTGCGGGACGAACATAGGAGGATTTCTCGACGTCCCGGAACTCGCTGGATATGCCTCGAGCTTGCCTCACGTTGTCTTCTCGCAAGACAATCAGTATGCGTGCTCCGATGGCGGATTGACAGAAATAAAAAACGCCATAGCTGAAAAAAAGCTGAATCGCGTGGTCGTAGCCTCTTGCACCCCCAGGACCCACGAGCCCCTTTTCAGGTCAACGTGCAAAGAGGCGGGACTGAACCCCTACCTCTTTCAATTCGTCAACATAAGGGATCAGTGCTCTTGGGTTCACATGCAGGACAGGGAGAGGGCGACTGAAAAGGCGAAAGCCCTCATAAGGATGGGAGTCGCAAG
>CP070679.1:182859-186289 GCA_020352535.1 Candidatus Bathyarchaeota archaeon
TGTAGTTAGAACTTTTCTCGCCACAGTTTCAGCATCAACGGCTGAGATTTTCTCCGCTAAGGCGAGTTGACTACTTAATTTGGTGAGCATTTTCCCCAACCGTTTGTATATGCTCTCACGATTTCCAATGGTGATGTCTGAAACAGGGATTGTGTAGCCAAATCCTTGAAGCTGGGCTTCGCTGTTCAATCTGGATCCAATTACGTCAATAAGCTCCCTAATACGGCGTGGCATAACATTCTGCCAAGTCTTTTCATAGAATTCTAGCGGGTATCTCGTGGCAACATCTACTTCGTGAGCTTGACGTTGTACTTCTAATGGATTCACGGTTGGAATGATAAAGAGTGGGGCATCCATTATTCCACCTATTTGAGCCGGCAGATAGGCCTTGGAAAAATTCAGAGTCACGTCTAGAAGTAACATCAAAGCATCTTCATCACCATCACAGTCGCGGCGCTTCGCGGAATGCCAAAGAATATGAGCGTAGCATACACTATGGTTTGTGAACCCGATTATCCTACCGAGAACGCATGCCGATGTGTGGGGAGCCAAGCCAACAATCAAGTGCCCAACTAGTTCATCAATTCGTTTAACATTATAGTATGGACGTAACGTGTATATCTTCTCGAGTAAATCATCAAGGAAACTCGCAACCCGAATGAAATACTCGGCACATTTCATTGGAATGACCACATCCTGGGCTTTGAGCTCACAAACCTGGTTGGCGCTGGTCAAGAGGTTTCCTTGACAGTCACAAGTGTAGCCTAACTGATGAAGTTTCTTGATGGGCACACCAATTTCTATTGGCTTAAAATGGGTTAACGGAGCGTTTGTCGCGTCAAATCGAATCGTTCCATCCTTGTAAACTGAGAGGTCGTACTTTGCCCGTAGAATGCCTTTTTCAAGAATCTCAGCTGTCCTTGTCTCACTAGTCAAGCCTTTTACGCCTTTAATAAGCTCTGGAATGGGAAGGCTCAATTTTTTCCTAGCTGCGTTCATCATCTCTTTCAAATCAATAGATTGTTTGCTGTAGCTTCTTGACGAGGTCTTACATGTTGGACAAGAGTTTTCCTTGAGAACCTTGCCGCATTGAGGGCAAGACATTACGAGGTCGGTTTCTGCTCCACAGCTTTGACATTTTACCATGCGAGTTTTCATTTGACACCTGGGACAGCTCCGCTGCACAAGGTCAACTTCAACCATGGGCTTCCCTAGTGCTTTTACAACGTTCCGTTGAGGTCCTCCAGCAATTCCCACTGGAAAGAGGACATGAACTAAAGGTTTCATCTCTCGTCTTTTCGCCTTCTCAGGACGCCCCATCCTTGCACCTACGAGGGCTGGAGCTTTCTCTCTGACGTCAATCCCGGAAAGGTTTCTGATGTTCTCGAGAACGGGCTTAGATCCATCCACTCTCATCTCGGGGGAGTTTAAACCAAGACAAACCCCTAAAATGTAGGCTTCATCCTCTTCTATCCTAAGCTTGTGTTCCTCAACCTTATGGGGAATACAGATTCTATCGAGCAGCTGCTTGACCGAATCATCTAATATACCGAAAATGCCACGTGTAGCTCTAATTCCATCCTCGTTCTGAGAGTCTAGAAGCCATCGCCGTAGAAGCTGAAGCTCATCACTGCAAATGTGCGACCAAAAGTAGGTAAAAGCGGGGTGGAGAGGAACGCCAAGGGTTGAAGCTAGCAGTAGCGCTTCCTTGGTTGTTGGTTTATCAGTGAATGGATTTTCAATGAAACTCTCTAGACGTTTTACATCAATCTCTGAAGCTGCAGCAGACGTTTCCAGTTTCCCGCCAAATCTACTGCTAATTGCTGCGTAGAGCTCTTGACACCACCACTCTTCGGTAATCCCGGAGGGAAGAAGAGGCTTGTTGGTGTAAAGGAAATCCCCAAACCCAATGAGTATGTCACCAAGGAATAGGATCTTTTCAACTACGTTTTGGATTTGAGGGAGATTCTCAAGCGAAGCTCGCATCACAGACCCATCTCTTAATCGCACAATAGGAGGCTCTATCGCATCCACTGGGAGAACGACCCCTGACTTTCCTGGACCTTCGATACGTAGTTGAGTGCCTGCTGCGAGGAAGTTCTGAAGGACCATCATAGTTGCTGGATGAATCCCTACTGCTGCTAACCCCGTATTTCTAGCTCGTCCGTAGCGTAGCCTGAAGCCTCCGTGACTAGAAGGAAATGAGAATATCGGGCGTCCTGCAATAACGTCCTCCATAAAACCAGCGTTCTCTTTCTGCTTGATTTCACGAACATCTCTCAACCAATCCCAACCCTTAATTCCTAATTTTTCAACAATCGTCCAGACTTTTACTGAACGTCCTATTACGCCATCATTTACCACACGGAGTGCTCCACCGCGAACACGGTTTGTCTCGATTCGGGGAAGATCACGGTAAGCGGAAACCTCTACTGGGTCTGATTCAAGACCGTTGACTTCTACTGGAAGAGATTCCAACGCTCTCTCCAGCTCCTCATCAGAAACATGGTATTGGAACCGACCTACTGACCGCTCGAATAAGCGCATTTCCTCGACAAATCGTGCAATTTCATCTTTGGTTGGTTTGTAACGATCTAATCCAAGCAAGCGTCGAACGAAGTCTCCGACGAGTAAACTCAGAGCCTGAGCTGTACCTCCTGCGGAGCGTATGGGACCCGCATAATAGATAGCTAGATATTTCGTTTGGTCAGGATTATCTTTCAGAACTACCTTTGCTACACCCTGTAGAGGGGCTGCGGTAATGCCCTCAGTTAGGATAGCAAGAGCTGTTCTTATCGCTTGTTCGGCAGCCTCACGCCCTTCCATGTGGTCAAACTTGCCATATACGATTTCTTCTGCAACCTTGAAAGCCAGCTCTTCTCTTGGTAGTCTCTTGCTGAGGGCTCGTATGCTCTGAGCAACACCTTTGGGACCGACTAGTCCTTCTACAAGTTTGGCTAAATCCTTGGCAACTTTGGGCTCTGGATGGAGAGAAGGGTCGAATCCTTTCTCTCTTGCATTTTCCGAGATTTTTAGCACATCGAAAAGCTTCCGCTCTATTCTAGACACGTATTGGCGATACTTTTCGCTCATCGCTATGCCCAAAGCAGCCCTCCCATCTACAAAGTCTAGTATACAAGTATTCAGCCTTTCTAACATTAACAAGGCAAAGGAGAGCGTGTCAAATTACATATGAGCATGTTGGAAGCTTATTCACCCAAGTTTAAGCCTCTTCGGAGCCCTTTGATGCCATTTCACTTGCTTAACTAATTCCTCTACTTTACCTTTTGCTCCAAACTCTTCAAGAATATTTCCAGTAACTATAATATCAGCCCCAGCCCTTACCTTTTCCTTCGCTTGCTCTCCATTTTTTATCCCTCCGCCAACAATTAGGGGAAGACCTACAACGTCCTTCACCATCTTAATCATC
>CP070679.1:186389-189807 GCA_020352535.1 Candidatus Bathyarchaeota archaeon
GTCTTCCACGGGGCATTTGGGTTGAGTCGAATGAGATTGGGATAGTCAATGAACGAGACTCCCATGGAGCGCAACCTCTCGACAATAAGAGCAGCTATGTAGGTGGTGCATCCTGTCTTTGGGGAGTCTGTATCATCGAGCCCTATGTGCATCACGATCATTCATTTCAACCATTTGCGGTATTCCTCAATTACAGTACAAGTGGGAACTTTCAACCCGGAAAGGCGATTTCGCCTACTGGCTGAGTATTTACCGGCCAAAGAAAAAAGGGAGATGGTGGCAGCGCTAAGATTTTCCTTCTATTACAATCATAGTCAATGTAGACCGGACTTTGTCTAGTCTTCGTACGTGCCACGTTACTGTTTCTTTGAGCTTATCCATCGTGTCAGCTGTGATTTTTGCCACGACATCATAGACGCCATAGACGGCATTTGCTTCTTCAACGCCTTTGACTTTTCTAAGTGCTGCAAGAACTTCACTTTCTGCGCCTATCTCTGTGTTTATCAATACGAAAGCAGTTGGCATATGTTCTCCTCCATGGCTTATGATGGTCTGTACCCTAAAATATTTTTGCTTACGAATGGTTATCTCCTGTGCCAGGTTGCAGAGGAGATCAGGCAAGAGATTCGGTACAATGATTACGAACTTCGAAATGCGTGCCCTTGAATTGAACTCCGAATACTTTGGAGTTACTAGATTACAGCTTATGGAGAACGCCGGTCAGAGCGTTGCTAATGAGATTGCGACACGGTTCACGCCTAAGAAGACGAGAGTGGTCATTTTTTGTGGTCTTGGCGGGAATGGAGGAGACGGATTCGTTGTAGCCCGGCATCTTACATACTTGGGCTTCAAAGTCTGTGTGATTCTCGCAGGGAAGTCGAGAAACATCAGGAATGCGATAGCAAAGAAGAACTGGGTCGCATTGCAGGCACTCAGAAAAGCAGTTGTCCTACACGAAGTCTATGACTCTTCGCTGATTCCTAACGTGAAAGCTGAGGTTGTAGTGGATGCCCTCCTTGGTATGGGCTCAAAGGGAAGATTAAGACCACCAATGCTGCAGCTCGTACGGAGAATCAATGGGATGGAAGCGTTTCGTGTTGCTGTCGATGTGCCCACTGGGCTAGATCCTGATTCAGGAGAACCTTTCGACGAAACCATAAAAGCAGATGTGACAGTTACGTTTCATGAAACCAAATCATGCTTGATTACGGCAAAAGCGAAAGGGCACGTTGGAGAACTATGTGTCAGAAGCATAGGCATCCCACGCGAGTTTGAGCAGTTCGCAGGCCCAGGCGACATTTCCATTTTAGACGAGCACCGCCCTCCCAACGCCCACAAAGGTGATTATGGCAAGCTTCTGATCGTGGGCGGAAGCGAAGTGTTCACAGGTGCCCCAGCTCTCGTCGGTTTGGCAGCCCTACGCACAGGATTAGACCTGGCTTACATTGCAGCTCCGAAGGTGACAGCTCAGACCATTGCGTCAATGTCCCCAAACCTTATCACAGTAAGGCTTGAAGGTGCACACCTCAATCCTCATAATCTGGATGATATTAGAGACTTCGTGAGCCTGTCCACTGCCGTTGTCATAGGTCCAGGCTTGGGCCTTCACAGTCATACTGAGGACTCTGTGATGAGAATAATAGCCTTCATTGAGGAGGAGAAGACCCCACTTCTACTGGATGCTGATGGCTTGAAAGCATTCGCCATGCACAGACGAAAGATAAGTGCCCCTCTCGTTCTAACTCCGCATGCAGAGGAGTATCGACTGCTAAGTGGCAAACATCCCTCGAAGAACCTCGGGAAACGGGCGGAACAAGTGCAGGAGACCGCGCAAAAACTGGGGGCCGTAATCTTGCTGAAAGGTCCTGTAGACGTAGTTTCAGATGGCGAACGAGTCAAGCTGAACTTCACAGGAAACGCAGGAATGACAGTAGGAGGGACTGGAGACGTCTTGGCAGGAATAGTGGGTGGATTCTTAGCACGAGGAGTTGACCCTTTCAGGGCAGCCGTAGCTGGTGCCTTTATCAACGGTGCTGCTGGAGACTTTGTACAGCTGGAGAAGGGTAATCACATGGTTTCCACCGATATCATTGATTGGATTCCTCAGGTAATGAAGGATCCAATGTCTCACGCGAAGGTAAGAAGGAATGGCTCAACGGGATATTAGGATATGCGTCTATCAGGCAAAGCAATGTGACCCAAAAAAATGCTCTACACTGAAGCTTAAGCGTCACAATCTCGTCAGAGTTGTCCACCGAGTAGGACGACTCCCACGTGGAATGGTGGTCTTAAACCCCTTCTCCAAAAGAGCTTGTTCAAGGACTGATCGTGAGCGAATAGAGAGACATGGCTTAGCGGGAATCGACTGCAGTTGGGTTTATGCTAAAGATGTCTTGCCCATGTTCGCTCACACCGCTTCACGTTGTTTACCTTATCTGATTGCAGCAAACCCTGTGAACTATGGTGTACCAACAAAGTTAAGTACTGTAGAAGCGTTGTCGGCTGCGTTGTGTATTATCGGTTATAAGCAAAAGGCTGAACGACTGCTTTCTATCTTCAAGTGGGGACCGGGTTTCTTAGAGCTAAATCGAGAGCTCTTGGAAAGCTATGCACAAGCGAAGGATAGTGGAGAAGTTGTTGAGGTGCAGAAGCAGTTTATTCCTTGATTTGCGTCTGTTTTGGTTCAGTTCAGTCATTTTCATTGTTTAAGTTAATTCCAAATGCGTTTCAACAACACAACATGGCGTAGCGACTAAAGCTTTCCCTTCACCTGAATAGTTCGGAGTGCCCAGAGATAAGCCAAGCCTCCTATGATGGCAAATGGGCAGCTTGTAAAGAAGATGTTCATCAGAACCGTAGACTGAATGGGATTTCCTATGAAGGTGTATTCGCGCATAGCTTCTGCAGCAAGGCTAAGAGGGTTAGATGATACAACAGTGACCAGTAGGGGTGGAAGATATTGCCTAACTACTTCAATTGGATAGAACACTGTGCTCAGGGTTAGGAGGACTACTTGCACGATTTGCTGGTAGGCAAAGAAGAACTCTCCGTGGGTTGAAGCCAAGGCTGCAAGTGTAGCTGCAATGCCTGCTAGACCCATTGCGAGGATGAAAAGAAATGGCATAAGGATGAATGTGCTCCAAATAGCTTGCGCTGGAAGAACGATAAGCGCTATTAAGAGGAGGGAACTTGAGTAGACCAAAGCGGCAAGTCCCCCTGCAAGCAGGTAGGCGATAACGACTCCTTTGGTGCTGATCGGTAAGGATAGATAGTAGTGGATGACTCCTTCCCGAATGGCTAGCCATATTCGTCTCCCAGTGTCCAACGCGGCTACAAAGAGGCCCATAACGACCACTGCAGGAACGAAGAATTGGAAATAGTTGAAGTCCATTAATCTCTGAAAGACCAAGGCGACTAC
>CP070679.1:189907-193300 GCA_020352535.1 Candidatus Bathyarchaeota archaeon
TGTTTCTCTCGGTCATCGGATACTTCAGTTGCTCTGCTAATGCCATGACCCTGTTTCTTGTGATTCCTGGTAATGCGCCAGTCGCAGCTGGCGGCGTGAATATCTGACTGTCCTTGACTATGAAGAGGTTCTCTGCGACGCCTTCGCATACGAATCCTGCTTTGTCAAGGCAGATGGCTTCGTCTACGCCACCGTTGTTTGCTTCAAGCTTCGCCAAAATGCTGTTCAGATAGTTCAGTGACTTTATCTCGTGTGATGTAGCGTCTACTGGATCTCTTTTCACCCAAGCAATCAACGTGGTCAGACCTTTCTCCTTTGCCTCGGTTCCTAGCAATGGCTTCATTGGTTGAGTGATTATGATAACTGATGGCTTTCCACATTTTCTCGGGTCAAGACCCAAGTCGCCTACTCCCCGTGTGACTATTGGACGAATGTAAGCGTCTCTGAGCTTGTTCTTTTCAAGGGTCTCGAAGATAGCTTGGATCATCTCGCTCTTGGTCAAGGGGATCTCAAGCATTATTGTACGGGCGGAATTGTAGAGCCTATCGATATGTTCTTGCAGCTTGAAGATGACGCCACTATAGGCGCGGATTCCTTCAAAGACGCCATCTCCATATAGGAGGCCGTGGTCGTAGACGGAGATTTTTGCTTCAGATTTTGGGTAGTATTTGCCATTAATGTAGATGAGAAATTCGTCTTCCAAGCTGGCTCACCCTTCAGAACCCTAACATGCTTCACCTTTCTTGATATACCTTTTGCAGCTGTTAGGGGAAGGTGGTTTCGACCCATCGCTTTAGATGTTCTTCGCATTTCTTCTTGATTGTTGGGTTCTTGCTCTTAACTCTCAGAGTCTTCAGGAATTCGATACGCTTTTCGACGGCTCGAATCTCGCCTGTCTCGTAGTAGAGTTTACCTTCCAGGAAGTCTTTCATCTGCTGCGCTTTCTGCACGAACAATCCTGCTGCGTCGATTGAGTCAGCAACTACGATGTTGTTCGTCCATATGGCGACTTCAGTCTCCCGTAGTTGACTTAGCCCATCGCTTTCGCGTATTTGCCTGATATAGGTAGATAAGAAATCGTAGTATCCTGCGGTCTTGATTAGCTGTAGGGCTTCCTCGGCTTTGCTCTTGAAATCTGGGCTACCATTCAGTTCTAGGTTATGTTGGTACCCCTTTCTGATGAGCTCCACTGCCTTCTTGACTTCTTCGACGGTGTAGACCCTCTCTGGAAAGCTCAGTAGCCACTCACCTGCTTGAGCGCTTGAATTAATCCATGTAATCGACAACTTCGCCTTCTTGGGTAAGCTTGTAGACAGGCTTTCCTTTTTCCATGTTCTTCTCGACGCAAAAGCCATGTTCTAACACGCTTAGATGCCACTTCAAAGTCTCATTATCTAATCCGGTGCTTGATTGCAGTTCTTCTGCGGTCGCAGCACCCTCTTTCAAAGCTCTAAGAATCTTCCTCCTCACGGGGCTATTGATAGCTCGCAAATACCGCGTATGGTATAGTCTAGTCTCCTCTATTGAGTTGCTAACTGTTTTCGAGCCCTTCTTTGACAAGTGATCACAACTCGTGAAGAGTAGTATAATCCTTCATAAGAGTCTTCATAATTGCTGGGATTTATTGGCGCGCGTATGGAATGCCGAGAACATTATTTCTGAAGTTTTATATGTTGAGTTAGCATCTGATTTAGGACACAGAAGGAGAAGGAGAAGAAGATGAAGAAGACAATACTATGGATAATCGGATTGGCACTGTTACTAGCTCTTAGCGGAATAACGAGTGGATACACTATTGTGCCTGAAGCAGCTATGACCATCAACTCTGAACCTAGACGAAAGATGGATTTCGACCAAGAGACCTATATGCATCGGAGTATCCCAGACGCCACTCCCACTGGAACCAGTTACTTCATCTGGTATGACTGGGGTGGTACATGGTGCGATGCTGAGAAGCTACCTGGTGATCCAGAGGATGACTTGCTATGCTGGGCTGCTGCTGCATCGAACATCTTGGAATGGACCGGATGGGGACTTGCGGGAGGAATGTCCAACACAGATCAGATGTTCCAGCACTTCCAAGACCACTGGACCGACGAAGGCAGTTTACCCTATATTGCTTGGAACTGGTGGTTTGATGGAACAGAAATAGTACCTGGCCCCGGGTGGTCACATGTTGATGTGCCTGGTGGCGGGAATTTCTGGCCAACAGAGAATTTCTACGACTACTACGTTGAGAATTGGGCTGAGTATCAAGCACTGGCGGCTATAGACACCTACTTGCATGCAGGATATGGTGTGACCCTCGCAATCTACACAGATACAGGCGGCGGCCATGCAATCACCTGCTGGGGCTACGACTATGATGACTTAGATCCAGACTATTACGTGGGAGTCCATGTCACCGACTCTGATGATGACAAGCACCTTCCAACGCCTCCAGACACATTACGATATTATGAAGTAGAATACAACACCATGTATGCTCGATGGCACCTGCAGAACCTATACGGATCTAACAGCTGGTGGATTGGCGGCGTTATGGGTTTGTGTGCCAAAGAAGAGCCTCAATTCCAGTATCACTTCCAAATCAGTCCGTATGCCGACATTATTCACATGGATGTCAACCCTGGCGGATGGATAAACGGTATCTGCGTAACAGCTTCCTATACTGCACCAGTATTAGGCCGCTATCAGTACGGCTATGCCTATATCGCTGTCGATTTTCCAGCAGGAATCTACTATGACCAGATGTTCATGGTGATTAACATCAAAACGCGAGATGGATACATGATGAGGATTACCGATGATCTTACAATTGCACCACCAGAGTACATCTGGTTGACACCAGTAGCAGCGGAAGCGCCTACAGACGGACCATCCATCGCCGAAGCTAGCGAAGCTGAAGTCACTCCGCAAGCCTGGTACGACTTCCAGCTCAACCCCTACATTGACATAGTCAGCTTAAACACTGATATGGCACCCTGGCTATGGGGCATACAAAACGTTGAAGGATCTCCATGCTACCCATGTACGGTTCTTGGCTATACACAGTTTGGCAAATTCTACTTCGCAACGGATGCTGTTGATGGAGAGGACGGCTGCCTTGAACTCGGATTCACTGCTGGAACAATAGCTTCCCGAGATGGACACTGGATCGTAACTGACGATGGACATACCTATTATGGGCCCGAATACATCTGGCTCACACCAGTCTAGCTAGCCGACAACTTGAAACAGCAGAACAAGATCTCCAACATCCCCTTTTTTTTCAAACGTGCATAGGGGCACCACGAAGGGTCGTTTCCACTTACGTCTATTCTCATTATTCACAATTAGTAGCCACCAACATTGAGAAGCAACTAGCCTAATAGAAAACGGATTCCAATACGT
>CP070679.1:193400-196785 GCA_020352535.1 Candidatus Bathyarchaeota archaeon
TTCATAGGAAGCCACTTGGTAGACCGGTTAATCCAGGAAGGTCATGAAGTAGTTGTGTTGGATAATCTTTACTCTGGCAAGACCGAGAACTTACAGTCTCACCTCGACAAGCAAAGCCTTCGCCTGATTAGAGGTGATGTTCGAAACTCCAAGGATGTCAAAGAAGCAGTCCAAGGCGTTGACATCATCTTCCACCTAGCTGCAATCGTCAACGTGGCACTATCGATAGAAACCCCACTGCTCACCAACGATGT
This sequence comes from Candidatus Bathyarchaeota archaeon, assembly GCA_020352535.1. Lineage (GTDB taxonomy): Archaea > Thermoproteota > Bathyarchaeia > Bathyarchaeales > Bathyarchaeaceae > SOJZ01. The sequence continues at coordinate 193,655 of CP070679.1, forward strand.
GAATGTAAAGGGCACTCTGAATCTTCTGGAGGCCAGCATAAACAGCAAGCTTCAACGGTTTGTATACGTATCTACCTGCGCTGTGTATGGTGAAGCTAGATATCTGCCAATAGACGAAGAACATCCAGCAATGCCCCTCTCCCCTTACGCTATCTCAAAGCTCGCTGCTGAGAGCTATTGCAGAGTAATGTATAGAACCCATGGTCTGAAAACAATCTGCCTGCGCTTCTTCAACGTATACGGGTCTCGACAGGCAGGTGGTCCATACGGAGGGGTGATAACCCGGTTTGTCGATAGATTGAAGCAAGGACAGACGCCGATTGTGTTCGGAGATGGAGACCAAACCAGAGATTTCGTACATGTTGACGATGTTGTCAGAGCCTGCATACTTGCATCAGAGGATCAAAGGTGTATTGGCGAGGTAATCAACATAGGAACCGGAAAGCCTACGACGATAATTAAGGCTGCAGCCGTTTTAACAGAACTTCTTGGAAAGACCGGCCTGAAGCCTGAATTCTCATCGTCTCGAGTTGGAGACATTCTGCACAGCTATGCAGACATAACCAAGGCAAATAGCCTAATTGGATTCAAACCTAGCGCTACATTTGAGGAAGGAATACAGAAGCTGCTCAGCAAATAGCGTATAAGTGTAGAAAATTATTTCTGTACTATATTTGACCTTAGCGAAGTGAAGCACATTGAAGGTATGTGTTGCTGGGCTAGGAATCATTGGTCAGCCGGTTGCAGAGTACATTCAAAGCCACGGCTTCCAAGTGTATGGATTTGATTTAAGAAGGATCTTGATTGAGAATGTCCAGACATTCACCGATTGGGAGAATGTTCCAAAATCTGACATTTTCATAATTGCGGTTCCTTCAAGTAACGTAGAGACTGCCTGTAGGAGAATTGCAGAGAAGGCAAATGATGCACTCATCTCTGTAGAGAGCACGGTGACCTTGGGGACTTGTCGTAGAATCGCTGAGAAATATGGGCTGCCAGCTTTGGTTCACTGTCCCCATCGATTCTGGGAAGACGAACCTTTAATTCATGGGGTGAGGCAGTCAAGAGTAATTGGGGCACTCGATGGTAATAGCCTAGAAAGAGCCTTGAAGTTCTATAGACTATTGGACATCCCTCTTCATGTTTGCCCAACTATCGAGACAGCTGAGATATGCAAGATTGCTGAAAATGCGTACAGGTTTACTCAGATAGCCTTTGCCGAGGAGTTGAGGATGATCTGTGAAGAGAAAGGGATTCACTTTGATGATGTTAGAAAAGCATGCAACACCAAATGGAACATAGAGATTCCTGAAGCAAGAGATGGAATCTACGGAAAGTGCTTGCCCCAAGACGTTGGCTTCCTTAATCTCATACTGGATGATTCGCCTATACTGGATGGTGCGATTCGAACAGATCAGAACTACAAGAAGTGGATTAGAAAGCGGTAATGTTGAGGATCACGAGCAGTCGCTAAAAGAGAAGAGACTGGAGCTATTCGGTTCTATCATGAGCTACGGGCAGTTTAATAGAAGCTTTGTGTCCCCGAGCCCTTCTAAGGCGGTGCTTAGCTTTGATAATACGACATGTTTATGTTTTGCCTTTGAAACGACATTAAGCGAATAGACAGCCTTCATGGGGAAAACGATGAAGTATGCTACTGTCACTCGTGCCCGCAACGAAGAGAGGCTTATTGAAAAGACTTTGAAGGCCCTAAAGGCGCAGACGATATCTCCAAGCCAAATAATTGTGGTCGATGATGGCTCATCAGATCGAACTGGTGAAATAGCCGCCAAGTATGCAGATACGCTGATTCGATTGAATGATCGTGGGTATAGTGTTGCTGGGAAGCCAGAGCTAGCAGAAGTCTGCAACGAAGGGTTCCGACGGGTCAAAAAAGATATGGACTATGTCCTGATGTGTGATGCAGACCATATTCTTCAGCGAGATTATTTCGAAACAATCGTGAAGAAGATGATAATGAATCCGAGAGTGGTTGTTGCGAGTGGAAGAGCTAAAGGAGAGCCCTACTTCGAAGACCATCCAAGAGGGTCTGGTAGAGTTGTGGATGCTGGATTCTGGAGAAAGGTTAACGGTCTTACGTATCCAGTAGTGTGGGGGTGGGAAGACTGGATATGCTTTAAGGCCCTGCAACAGGGCTATGAAACACGATCCTTCCCAGATGTGGTCACCGTACTTCAGCGCCCTACACGGCTAGGAAAAGCCAGACTATGGGGAAAGGCAATGTACGCCCTTGGATATGACTGGAAATACGCGTTGGGACGATGTGTATTAACATACCTAAAAGACCCGAAAGCGGGCTTGAATATGCTTCGAGGATGGCTTGTACATCAAGGGGTGGACAGATGCGAATTTGCAGATTGGGTTAACCAGATGCAGAAGAAGCAGTTTTGGAATCGTGTTCGGACGATCATCAGACGTGGAGGTCGGAGATGACGTCCTCGCTAATCCTCCTACGGCCTTCAGGACCAATGACCTCTAGGTATCCAACAATGTTATCTGTCTCTGCAGGGGCACCCGAACCCATAGCAACGAGCTATGATTTGGGAGTAAAGCGTTCTTGGCACATTCTCAGAATGCGGTGCTCCTTTCGGTATATTTCCTTGTGGGAAAGATTTGCTCTCATATATTTCGCACCATTCACTGAAAGCGTAGCATACAACTGATCATCAACTAGAAGCCGTTTTATCGCCTTCCGTAATGCTACAGGATTCTCAGGAGGAATCAACATTCCGTTAATCCCGTCTTTGACGAAGTCAGGTATACCGCCTACTCTCGCAGCGATTGGCGGTACGCCACAGGCCATCGCCTCGCACATGGCTACTCCTTGAGCTTCTGTTCGGCTAGGTGCTACAAAGTAGCCGTATTCCTTGTATAGACTAGGCATCATGCTGTGTTTTACATGCTTGCTAAGAAATGTAACATTAGATCTGCACCGTTGCGCCAAGTTACGCATATAATCTTCAAGAGAGCCTGTCCCAAGAATTGCTAGGCTGGTCCCCTTGAGATTCGAGTAGGCCTTAATCGCGATGTCTACCCCATATTTCCATGTCAGTCCTCGAACAGCTATTCCTCTTGAGGTGAATTGGGGCTTCCTTTTTCTATAGCTGAAT
>CP070679.1:196885-200261 GCA_020352535.1 Candidatus Bathyarchaeota archaeon
TGCTTCAGAATCTTCTCGCCACATCTTTGAACAATGTATTAAGCTAGGCCACCATCTCACTAGGTAGATGAATTGACATGACTGAACTAACAGAGTCAGATGTTTCAGACCTCGTCAGCTTTTTCAGAGTATCGGGGAAGCTGAAGAGGACTTCTAGGTCAGGTTGGGTGGAAGCCGGTGTAGATTCGCCAGAATCTGTGGCTGACCATACCTTCAGAACCGCGATCTTGTGCATGGTTCACTCAGACTTGGAGGGTTTAGACGCACTAAAGATGATACAGATGGCTTTAATCCATGACCTTCCGGAGGCAATTACCGGGGACTTGACGCCGTCAGAGAGGACTACTCAGGCAAAGGAGAGGGAAGAAGAAGCGATGAAGAGGCTCTTACACCTCTTACCCGAAAAGCAGAGGGAGAAGTACAACGGAGTTTGGCGTGAATATGAAGAAGGAAAGACCGCTGAGTCTAGAGCGGTGAAAGGATTGGACAAACTCGAGATGGCATTGCAGGCAAAGGAATATGGTCACATAGAGTCATCCAAGGAAAGCCTGGGTGGATTCCTCGAGTCTGCAAAAGATGCTGCTACAACCAAAACGACAAAAAGGCTGTTGTCACACCTCTTATGCCAGCGTTTCGAAAGCGTTCAATTGCAATCTGTCTAGTTTCATATTGCCCTTGTGAAAAGAAGCTGCAACTACTCATTGATAGTTCAACGAGGAGACAACATGTACAAGCTTTTCCTATATTACGATGAAAATGCAGCATATGCAGACAAGATTCCAGCACTTGTACACCTATTAGAGAACATTAGGACCAAGTGGCAGGTTGACTGCCATGCAACCAAATCCCAGACTCTCTCCTCTTCACAGGTTGAGCAGTTAAGAGAAGATATTCGTAACACCATACCTCAGCTTAGAGGAAAGATTGTCAGCTCTAGAAGCAAGGTTTTGCCCTTATCGAAAAACAAGAATCCAAATTTGACCAATACGCCTGTACTCCTTCTACTACACAACGAGAAGCCTATCAACGTCTTTCCGCACCTCCTTGGGACGACATACTCAGACATCGAACCTGCATTGCAGAGCATAGCAGAAGATGGCCCAAAGGCACACCTTGCCGCAAGAGGCTTGTTAGAGAATCCTATTCAGAAGATTCTAGCGGATGATCCCGCTACCATCGAGAGTGAAATGCGATTTGTAGGCGCAGATGTCAAGGTTGACTCCGGGGTCATAGACATCCTTCTTCAAGACGCAAGAAACAAGTTTACTGTAGTAGAGATTGAAACGCGAGCTAGAGAGATTGCTGTAGCCCAGGTATGTAGGTTAGCTGCCAGCTTTGCCTCCTTCCGGAGGCTTTCCGCAGATGACGTTAGAAAGGCGATAGTATGTCAGCAGTACGATGAGAATGTTGTAGAATCCTGCAAAGGCGCTAATGTGGAGCTCTACGCGATTGGTCTAGCAAGAGTCGCCTAGGAAACTCTGCAACCTAGATTATGACGTGATACCTTCTCTTCTGGTTTCGCCTAGATTAACTATGAAGTCCCTTACATTCCTTAGATCTTCTAGGTATACAAATTCGTCCTTGCCGTGATACCGGGTACCAGTTCTTATGGGGCCAAAACAGACGACAGGTATATCGTGCTTGGCAAAGAAGTTGCCATCATTTCCACCCAACTCTCCGGCCATCGACAGATTTGTGCCTAGAGTCTTCTCAATCACCCTCGAGACTGTTTTCACAAAGACGAGGTCAGGTGATGTCAAATATCCAGAGAATTTATTTGTGATTTCCATTCTTGCTTCGCAACCACTTCGCTTTGTTGCTGAATCAAAGAATGTAATTAGCTCTTGCTCCGCTGTTTCTACAGGCTCCTCAGGGAGCAGACGCCGGTCAAACCGTATCTCACAAGCTCCCGGGATGATATTCTCCGTATCTCCTGCATTAATCATTGTTACGCTGAACCGTCCCCAAACCCGATCTTTTGGAGAGTCCGGGGGAGATTGAAGTGTAGACATCTTCTTCTCCACCATCTGCTTATAGGAGTTGAACTCTGAAATCAGTCGGAAGGCTTCGTCAATGGCATTTTTAGCCTTGAATGGGTAGCCTGCATGCCCCTGTTTGCCCTCGACAAGAATCTTGGCCCAGATGATGCCGCTGGCGCCGAGAAAGAGTCGTTCAGGACCGGAGTCTAAAACTAGAGCAGCATCACCACGCACCCCACAGTCGCTGACAACGTAATCCACACCATACCTTCCACCAATCTCTTCATCTACACTAGCAATTAACTTGATGTTGATGTCCAAGTCTTTATTCTTCTGTAATTGGCGCATACCTCCGAGGGCTGCTGCTATCCCGGACTTGTTATCGGCTGCACCTCTACCGTATGCCTTTCCATCCTCAATCGTCAGTTTGAATGGATGGTGATTCCAGCCGTCACCAGGGGGAACAACATCGAAGTGCGCTTCGAGAAGCAGGGTAGTATCTGATCCTGCGTCGAGAGTTACAATCACGTTTGGACGGGATAGCCCATCCCTTGCTGCCTTTTCACCATCTAGAATCTCAGCATCTAACGAACATTTCTCGGCTTCACTCATTATGAGTGACGCGCACTGGTCATACCCTTTCTTCGTAGCTGCAATTGTGTCTATTGCAACCATTCTTGAAAGAAGGTCAATCTCATAGTCGAGGGAACTCAAATTTCAACTCCACCTTAGAAGCTGTTCAGTAATGTTGTCCTAAAGCAGTAACGCTATAAATAAGGATACAGTGTTGGAGAGCTGCATTCCCTAGACTTCTAATGAATTAGTAAATCCTTCCAGTTCTCAATGACTCTGGTAGCCCCTTGGGCCCTGTAGTCTTGCGGTGAATAGCGCTTTCTTCTTAGGAGGCCGATTCTATCCGGAACAGGGTGTTTCCTGTAGGCAGCGAAAAATCCAGGATAGTCGTCTACAACTCGAATAACATTGTATCTTCTGCATATCTTCGAGAATAATCTAGACCTAGTCTCCACAACAGAAGATTGCAAGGAGAAGTAGTCCATCCAATCTTTCAGCGTGAACATTTCCAAATCCGTTCTTTGAGTTGGAAACCCGAAACTCTTAAGCTCATCTAGTGTGAGTTGCCGCATGTTTTCTGTTCGTCCAGTAAGGTAAACAAGTTTGAAAGTCTCTGCCCAACCCTTTAGAACCTGTGCAGCGTGGGGCATTGGATGGTCAAGACTGAGTAGATTCGCTCCGCCTTCTTCGATGCATAGAGTAAGCATCCAAAACTTCCTCCAGACTTCTCTATCAGAAAAGGCGTACTTCCCAAGAATCTCCAGGGAACCCTTAGACTCCACTTCATCTTTGGGAATTTCACGCCCAAGAACCCTACTCCATGC
>CP070679.1:200361-203661 GCA_020352535.1 Candidatus Bathyarchaeota archaeon
AATATGTGTCTTATAGAAGAATCTTATAGAACAGTAGAGTAGACCTTGAAGGTTCTGCATTGTCGACTAAGAAAGGTTTCGGCGTATGGATATCTGGATTTTTGACGTTTCTGGGAGCTCTGCACACGTTTGATGCTGCTCTCTTATACACCCTTGAAGGCGAGAATTCTCTTCTCACCCTTAACCCCCTATATGGGTTAGTTTGTAGCATATTCGGGGAGGTAAACCCTGCATCTTATTTTTGGGCATCAATAGGTTTCACGTTTATCCTTTTTGGCATAAGCTGTGCTGTAGCGTTTCACGATCCAATTGCCACTTTCATCAACAAGGTGATCTCCGATGCCAAGCTGGAGGAAAATCCCGCTGATTCTCGCTTAGAGTCGGGTGTAGACGCATTTGAGATGATCAGCGACTCCGTAACATCTAACGGCGTGCTCCTTACCAAGCTCAACAAGCAGTCAGAGAGTGTCGGAAGCACCGTGAATGCTTTGCGAGTTGAGCTGATGACACTGGGAGCGAAACTTGGAAAACTGGATACAAGCCTGAACCTCACCCAGAGATGTCCATCGTGTGGAAAAGCAATCTTGCCGGAATACAAAATGTGTCCTTATTGCGGAGAGAAGCTCCTGTTCTGCGTGCAAATATCAACCGTTCAGAGATAACAATATGTAAGCTCTTGCTGAACGTTTCTCGGTGCCACCGTCAGAGCAAGCGTGGCAAAATCGCTTATTAGACATCACTGCAGTATTAATGTGTGTGATTGAGTATGACCATTTCAGGGAGCTTCTATCTTTGGGGCGAGCGAGCAAAGAACGTTCAGGCTGAAGCTGCTGTTTATGAGCTCTACGACGAGAGCTATCAATTGATATTCGTGGGAGATAGTTCAAACCTGAGGCAATCATTTGCGAAATACTTGGAGACGGGCTTTTCAGGAGACGAGTGTAAAGTTGCCACTAAATACTATAAGCGGGAGTTTACTTCCCGTCCGAAAGAACGAAGAGAGGAGATTCTGGCGGAATATATGAGTGAGCATGGAACTGCTCCCAAAGGCAACATTGCTGGAGGGGAACACGTCACAATGGCGGAGAAGACCGTTGGCATCGAAAAAGGCTTCTTCTTCTATGAAGACTTGGGTAAACCATTGCATAAAGTCGCGGTGAGTCTAGGCGACTTCTTAGAACAAGTCAAACAAGTTCCTGTGGTCTCCCTAGAATTTCATCAAAACCGAGGTGACTTCGCGCGGTGGATTCGTACCACAATGGGTGCAGCATCACTCGCTGGTACAATTGAGCCTCTCAAGGATACTGGCGAAGATCTCAGGAAGCGTCTAGTCGCGATCGTAAGCTTCCCAGAAGGGGCGGTTCTGGCGAAGTGTCCCAGATGCGAGACCACTACAAGACCTAAGAAGATTTGGAGCATGGCGGGTAGACCGAGTAGAACAGGAGAGCAGCTGAAGCTGACTATCGGCTATTATCGATGCTATGACTGTGACAAGTCATTCCGAAAGGTAATTGCTAAAGAGAAAGTAAGAAGTTAGCTAGGAAAGCAGTGCGCTCCCAATGGGAGCAAGCGTCTTATCATCAACAGCCGGTGTTAGACGCTTCTTCACCGATTCCGCTGTCGAATCAGAGATTGTTGAGAAGGCAGTCGGTGATTTGCGGACAGGCGAGACATTCAGACGGTGTGGGGAAATCTTTGGATTCCTCCTTCAGCTCTGCCAAGTATCCAAAGTGAAACTGGCATCCCATTGGGGGCGCATCTTTTCCGTTTCCGTGAGGCCTGACTGAAGATAAGCTTTGGTCCTCTACCAACACGTCGACTCGGGTCTTGCAGTGAGGGCAAGCGTAGTAAGTCGTACGAGGGACCTTCGTTGCATCCGTCAGCATGACGAGTCGGTCGAACTTTTTTCCACAGTTGTTGTAAGGACAGGTCAGACTCCACGATTTGTGCACGATTCTTGCCTCCTATGTGGTGCACTAATATATATTATGTATTAAGATTTAATAAGTATTTCCGTTGTCTTGTTCAACTCTACTACAGTTTAACTGTTCTACACAAATACGATAAGCAGTGGTCATCCAATTAACGTGTAAAATACTCGGCTTTCTAATCCTAGGCTTTTCTTAGCTAGGTTGACTGGTATCGGTCTACTTCTGGCACTTGGGGCAGAAATATATGTGACCTCCTCCTAAGCTGAGCTTTTCTATTGGGGTTTTACATGTCATGCAGGTTGATTGCTTCATGTTCGGGCCCATAGCCGGCGTGTAGCTTCCTCGGTTTCCGTAGAGGTCTAGGAATTGGTCTTTCCCTCCGAGTCGGATTCGCTCTAGAAGCACATAGGTGACGGCATCGTAAAGGGCTTGGGTCTCCTCCTTGGTTAGCTCTGCGGCTTTTCTCTTTGGGTGGAGTCTAGCTCTGTAGATGATGTCCTGAAACGCGCTGTTGCTCAGCCCAACAACTACGGCGTCCTTTCCTACGAGTACGGATTTGAGCATCCGCTTGTTTCCTGATAGGAGCTCTGCGAAGCGTTCGGAGGTGAACTCTGGGTCAATTGGAGAGAGGACGTCAGGATTGAAGTCTCGTCGGAAGATATAGGAACGCTCTAGGGCATCATCCCTAATTGTGTGGATGAGTCCCATGCTGGTTAGCCGCACCGTCAACGCTGAATCATCAGCGAAATCGACCTTCAGGTGGAACTTCCCGGTTGCGTCCTTCTTGCTCTTGTGAAAGAAAATGCGACCACCATACTCGGGGGCGAGAATAAGGTTCACGCCATTGTTGAGTTTCAATCTTATCCCGTTACCGCGGGATGTAGTGGATTCTACTACGCCGTCGACAAGTTGATCGAAGGCTTTGATGTCCTTGTTCAACATCCCGATTTTTTGCAGCTTCTCATAGTGCTGCACGTGAGTGGATTTGACTCGCTTCCCAAGTAGCTCCTTACTCATCTGCTTCGCGAGAATCTTCGCCTCTGGCAGCTCGACACTCATCCGCTGACCTCCTTTAACATCCCCTCGTAGGCTTTACTAAGTCTTTATGTGGACTTGCGTAACTTTGCACTTTGCCTTCTTTTCATCTACAGTCACGCCACTGACCACATCCCAAGCCACGGTTTTATCTCTCTCTCAAGTAATCTGGTTTGATGTTGGCTCTTCTCAGAAGGTTTGCATTCGTGACTACGGTTACCGAGCTGGTTGCCATAGCGATTTCGGCAATTACTGGGTGTGCGAGGCCCAACATCGCAAATGGAATCATCACTACATTGTAGAAGAACGCCCAGAACAGGTTCTGCCTTATCTT
>CP070679.1:203761-206951 GCA_020352535.1 Candidatus Bathyarchaeota archaeon
TTCTTTGTCTGGATGTATATGTCACCGGGGCCATTGATTTCTGTTACCAGCCCCTCGCCGCCTAGGATGGTTGACTTGAGTCCTCCAAACTTCTTCACCTTGTAGTCACAGGTGTCGCTGAAAGCGACCAAGTGGAAGTTGTCAACAATTAGTGTTTCACCTGCCTTGAGCTGGTGCTTGTCTATGGCTCCGAAGGTGTTTATGAAGAGCTTTCCATCTCCGGAAACTCTTATCATGAAGAGGCCTTGTCCAAAGAGACCCTTAGTGAAGCCTTGCCATTTGATGTCAAGCTCCACGCTCTGCGTAGACGCTATGTATGATGAGCTCTGGATGATGTAGCCTTGGTTTGGTTTGACATCCAATGTCTCGATGTCACCAACCGGCGCTGAGACGAAAGCAACCTCTCCAGGGGTTCCCTGAGCTGTATAGTCATTGACAAAGAAGGATTGACCTCCCAGCAGCTTCAAGCCGATAGTTCCCAAAATACTCCTCTCACGCCTACGTGTCTCCACGCCAATATTCGGGTTCATATAAGTCATGGCACCAGCTTCTGCTGTCACTTTCTCATTAGGCTTCAGTTTGACAACCAGCATCGAATACGAAGGTTTGTACTTGATTTCATGCTCCAAGTTCTTTCTCCTCAATTGTGCTGTTTTGAGACATTGTCTGTTCGCGTCACATATTTAAGAGGTTGCATGCATGCATACTGAGGACTGCTGTTGAGGAATTACCTCATTGGGACGGGAGGGTGGGCTTACTTTCAGGTCTTGGGACAGCATCCCCTCGTTGCCTATTCCAAGGCATTTGATTTCGTAGAAGTGAATTCAACCTTCTACAAGCTTCCCGATCCTCGACTAGTTGAGTCATGGCGGACGCTGGTTCCTCCGGAATTCGAATTCTCGGTGCGATGTCATAGAGCGCTCAGCCATAAATTCAAATTCCAACCTACTACAGAAGCCCACAAGACGCTGACAGATATGATTGACATCTGTGATACGTTGAAAGCTGAGATCCTGCACATACAGACACCTCCGAAGTTCCAGCCAACGAAAACCAACGCAGAATTAATTCGCGACTTCATTTCCTCAGCTAATCTGAAGAGCCATAGAATCGCCTTGGAAATAAGAAGTCATCAGCCGATTTCCCCAGCTTTCATCAATTCTATGCGCGACCTCAACATGATACATTCTACCGACCTATCCAAGGATGAAGAGCTTGCGTACAAATCCGATATTCTCTACTCTCGTCTCTTTGGCAAAGGGTTCCATAATATCTACCAGCCTACGGATGATGAGTTGAAGACAATTGATCGAAAGGCTTCCGAGAGAAGCCACAAGAAAGCAGCTGTCAGCTTCCACTTCACTAAGATGTATAAAGATGCTACTCGGTTGAAAATCTACAAGAACACAGGAGAGTTCCCAATGGTTACAAAATCCGTTGGCTCACGCTCGTTAGCCGAAGTTCTTCAAGAGGACGCCCAGTTTCCTAGTAGCAGGAATAAACTGATTCGCCATCAAGGATGGAAACTTATCGACTTCACCGAGGAAAAACGGATGCGAGCCTCCGAGCTCTTGGAGAAGTTGCCGGAAAAAACGTATTCCAGCCCGGAGGAAGTCGTCCGAGCTCTAGGATGAGGTACTTACTATGGGAGCGTTTGACAATATCCTGCTTGGGACATCAGGTTGGAGCTACAAGGAGTGGGTAGGCCCATTCTATGAGGAGAGCAAGAGGAAACTCTCGTACTACACACGGTTTTTCCAAACTACTGAAATCAACTCCACATTCTACGCATATCCTTCACGGTCGGTTGTCTACGGCTTCTATCGGACAGCTCCAGAAGGCTTTAAATTCTCTGCCAAGCTGCCCAGGCTCATCACCCATCAGAAGCATTTGAATCCCGACTTGAAGATTAAGAATGACCTGCTGCGATTCCTCGAGCTGCTGGAGCCACTTCGGACCAGCCGGAAACTAGGCGCCATTCTCATTCAGCTTCCACCCAGCTTCATCTTTGAACACGACTACGACAACCTAGCCAGTTTCTTCCCATTGCTTCCATCAGACCTTGAGTTCGCTGTCGAATTTCGCGAGCACTCATGGCTTAGAAACGAAACATGGAAGCTCCTGAAAGAGTACAACGTCGCCTACACAATAGTGGATGAACCACTCCTACCGCCAGAGATTCAGGTCACCGCTGACTTCGCTTACATCCGCTGGCATGGAAAGGGCGTGCGTCCGTGGTACAACTACCATTATGACCAGCATGAGCTGGAAGAATGGGTTCCAAAAGTCAAGAAAGTGAGCAAGCAAGTCAAACGAGTCTATGGCTACTTTAACAACCATTACCACGGTTACGCTCCGGAAAACTGCATCCAGGTCTTAGAAATGCTGAGTGCAGCCAGCCCAGAGCAGGTCAGCATCAAAGACAAGATTATCCAGCATAACACAGAAGAGAAACCTTTGGTATATGAACGCAAGCTTGAGGATTTTGGTATCGGGGTTCCTACACCTAGCGTGAAAGGCCTACTCCTAAAGATGACTGATATAGGCCGTCTTAATCGTGCAGAAAAAATCAAGAACGAAGAGTTGATAGTGAAGAAAGAGACTGACGAGGAAATTAAGGCGGCAATAAGAGATTACATCATAGAGATCGACTTGAAGGAACAGACGATTACTCATAATTGTGACGACTGGGGAAAGGGGTTGGGAATGAAGAGGTTATGTAAGCATGTGGGAAAGCTATTCCTCCAGCTTCCCTCAGAAAAATCCCGAGCCATCTTAAAGGGCATAATCGAGCGCAAAGATAATTGGCAGTTCCGAAAATATGAATAGAGCAGAATTCTAATCGGCGCACGTGAAAATGTATGACTAAGCCATGGCGGACTTCCTCTTGGAAAAGAAAGCGTAAGGAAGTCTTAGAGGGCAAGGTCTGTGAATGGTGTGGATCTGGAGACAGCTTAGCCATTCACCATCTCAAGCACTTTCGAGGACGCAGGGAGTTTAGAAGAGTCTTATCGACATACTTGAAGAGCTACTTTTCAGGAGGAAGAAACCGGAGGGAGAAACATGAGCTCCTTGGGAAGGCCAGAAGAAGTGTTGGTTCGACCAACTCCTATTTCTGCCCTAGCTGTGGTCATGTAGTTTATGCTAGGAAAACTATGCTACCCCGATACAGGTGTTGGACATGCAAGGC
>CP070679.1:207051-210208 GCA_020352535.1 Candidatus Bathyarchaeota archaeon
GCTTAGGATTTTTCGATAGAAGATCAGCTGGGGATCTAATGAGTAGGTTGACCAATGATGTAGATGCCATCGGCTCAGCACTAGCGCAAAACGTGACCCAGTTGATCAGGAACCTGATCACTTTGGTTGGGATTGTTGTATTGATGTTCAGGTTGAATATTTGGTTGGCTCTTGCGAGTCTTCTAGTGTTCCCTATCATGGTTATCCTAACAGCGGTGGTAGCAGGTCGTACTCGGAGTAGTTTCAGAGATCTCCAAAGCAACCTAGGCTCGCTCAACGGGATAATGCAGGAGACCATTAGTGGTCAGCGTGTTGTAATAGCCTTCGAGCAACAGGAATCCGTGAACAGAAAGTTCGTTCAGGCTAACAACTCGGTTAAAAAGGTAGGAATTAGAGCTATGACCTATGCCATGCTCATTCCCCCTCTTATGGGAATACTAAGCAACGCGAATATAGCAGTAGTTGCTGGAGTGGGAAGTTGGATGACCCTACAGGGTCTGGCCACTGTTGGCACAATAGCTACATTTATCACATACAGCCGCAGATTCGCTGATCCACTTCGCCATTTTGCTAACATATACAATAGCATCCAATCGGCACTTGCCGGGGCTGAACGGATCTTCGAGGTAATTGATACCGTACCCGAGCTTACGGATGCTCACGACGCCATTAGCGTTGACGACTTTGAGGGATATGTTGAGTTTGAAAAGGTAGATTTCGAGTATGTTCCTGGAATTCCTGTCCTCAAAGACATTTCACTGAAAGCGGAACCTGGTCAGACAATCGCCCTCGTTGGCCCAACAGGCGCGGGCAAAACAACTATCGTGAATTTACTCACGAGGTTCTACGATATCAAGGATGGCAGCATAAAGATAGATAATAACGATATCAGGAGGATCAAGAAAGACGATCTGAGAAAGCAGCTAGGAATCGTTCTTCAAGATGTATTCCTATTTAGCGGAACTGTGATGGATAATATCAGGTATGGTCGGCTAGACGCCTCCGACGAGGAGTGCATTCGAGCAGCTGAACTCGCGAACGCAGACGGATTCATAAAACGTCTCCCAAAGGGTTATAATACAGAACTAAGCGAGAGGGCTGCTAACCTTAGCCAAGGGCAGAGGCAGTTGATCAGCATCGCTAGAGCTTTAGTCGCTGACCCAGCGATACTTGTACTTGACGAAGCTACTAGCAGTGTTGATACGCGAACAGAGGTGCAAATTCAGGAGGCATTTCGGAGACTTATGAGAGGGCGGACGAGCTTCGTAATCGCTCATAGGCTGAGTACCATCCGAAGGGCAGACAAAGTTTTGGTTATCAATGATGGCGAGATCATCGAACGAGGTACACATGAAGAGCTTCTCAATATGAAGGGGTTCTATTACAGGGTCTATATGAGTCAGTTTAAAGGTACTAACGGAGATATTGAACCAATAAAACTCATGCCCGCGGAAAGACCTGCAACTCAGATACCCCCGTTAGGGATGAGGGGGATGGGTCATGGAGGAATGCAGGGAATGGGTCATGGGGGTAGACCGCGTTTGGACCACGCACGAATGATGGAGATAGTGGAAGTCTTCTTGAAGAATGGAGCCACGTCTCCAGATGCTGCAATGTCCCCCGATCAGCTGGGTCTTCCACCTATGTTCGAGATGATGCTTCGAGGCCCAATGGGACAAGCAGGTTTGTTCATGGAATATAAAGGCAAGTACTATATCTCAGAGAAGCGGTTCAAACTGATGCAAGAGAGAATCGGAAGAGTATAATTATTGTCTACTTTTCACCTATCTTATCCATTTTAATATCAAGCAGAAGCTAGATTTCATGCACGCAAATTTAAGCCAAAGAAATAATGGCATATTATTCTTTGAGCTGAACCCAGACGTCAAAAATCCATTTCGCTGGATCCCTTTCAAGTGGAGTCAAGTTTTCTTCGAATCCATCGTACCATCCATAATTACCTTTCCTCCAGCCAATGTGCTCATATTCGCTTACTTCTATAAAGTCCCACATTCGCTTCCAAGCCTCTCCTAAATTGTGTAAACCTTCAACTCTAAGAACCGCGTATAGACCACTTTGGATTTCAAGTATGTCAATGCCATCTCCTGGCTCCACGTTATTGCCCACAGTAAGGAAAAATTCATAGCCATGAGGCTCAGGCTCGGTTGTTGGGTAGGTGTTTCTTCCAAAGACCCGAGTCCTTAAGTGTTCATCGAAAAGTCCCTGGGATTTAGCCCAAGTCTCAATCTTAGTCCATGAATCTTCTTCGGGGCTTTCGCTAAAAGAGTGTACATGAGCAGCACGCATCGCAGAAAGCCTTTCAAGTCTGACCTCCATGTATATCAATCCTTGTTGATTGAAACTATGTGAAAGATGTTTTTATTATTGTCATTTAATCCAGAACATATCCAACTTGCCTAGGACCCTCGTAGTCTCTTCTATAACTCTGAATCAATCCTTTCCTTTGGTGGAAGACCATTAAACACACGGGCTTTAGGCGTAGGATTGCCAGACAGCCTTCTGAACGAATTTATCTGCCCGACGTGCGTTAGGGCGTCTGCAATGGGTCCATTGACAATGTGCCAGAATGGCTTTTCCCGAATCTGGATTGCGACAAGTTCTATATCATTCAGAGAAAGCAAAACTTCTCTCAATGTATAAATCATTTCAAGTGTGTTGCTCCTCACATCTAAGATATCATTATGCTTCCCGATTTTGTCGAGTTGCATCGACTTGCAGACCCAGTTAATAAGACCCCAGATGTGTCTCACAAGTTCCTCTAAACTCATGCAGTCTGGAGCTGGTCTGAACTTGTAGTCCTCCTCTCTAAGACCCTCTGTTGACCAGCGAAATCTAAATCCCAATCCGTCGAGGAGGCGTACGAGAATTGAAGCCCCAGAAAGTTTCTCGGGGTATTCGGGTATCCGATAATATAGATCCATGTTGTTTCTGGATAATTCTTGAGTGAGTTCGTCTAAGGTCTTTCGATTGGGATCAAGAATTTGGGTGTACTTTATCTATATCTTCCCATCAACCTGTCCAGGAGAGACTCCCATCCCCCCTGAACTCGCTCAGCCTCACGACCTACCCAACCCCTAAACCATACCAACACAACGATCAAAACCAGCGCAACAGCAACAAGATAATAGTACCAGAC
>CP070679.1:210308-213377 GCA_020352535.1 Candidatus Bathyarchaeota archaeon
ATTCACCATTCCTTGTATATTGGTCTCCCTCTGGATTCTCGAGGGGTTGACTTGTGCAGGTCTTAGCTGCTAGACTGTCAATAGGGTTTTCAGGTGTAGCTATAAATCATATTTGTGCGTGTGCTTCCTTTCTTCTTACATACAAATCGATACTCGCTTGCGCTGCAAAGTGATATACACGGTGATGCAATCGGACATTAATACATTAGAAATAGGGAATTCGACATGGTTGCCCTCCTCATCCGCAATCTTTATAATCGTTTCTAAAGTATACAGACTACTTCAATCAACATAATTCGGAGTGTACGATATTGGATAGAAGAGAGTTCTTGAAATCGGTCGGAGCAGCATCAGTCGCGTCCTTTGCGCTCGGAGATCTTCTCAAGCTTGGAGGAGTAAAAGCCTCAGCAGCTGAAGCAACGAGTGAAAAATGGGAAAAATACCGAGTAGGGCAGAGAACTCCCAGCATATGTCCATACTGCGCCGGAGGGTGCGGTCTAATGGTAACAACATTGGGAGGCGAACTCGTAGAGATTGAAGGGGATCCTATCCACCCAATTAACCGAGGTGCCCTATGCAGCAAGGCTGCTGCGACTTTCCAGCTGGTCACGAGTGATCAACGCGTCCTCTACCCGATGAAAAGGACTAATCCTCAGAAAGGAGAGAACGAAGATCCTAGATGGGAACAGATTACTTGGGATGAAGCCTACCAGATAATCGCAGATAAAGTCAAGGATGCCTTAGGGGATTACCCCTACAAACACAATGGTGACTATTACTACAATGGCAAGGATAACCCGATTTCTTGGCTTGGATCTTCGTATTGGAACAACGAGGAGTGCTATCTAGGTAGAAAGCTGATTTCCCTTCTCGGGTCAAACAATGTCGAACACCAAGCAAGGAAATGCCATGCCTCAACCGTGGCTGCACTTGCCAACACATTTGGCTTCGGCGCCATGACCAACCACATAATCGACGCCAAGAATAGCAGGTGCTTCCTTATCGTTAGCAATCCAGCTGAATCGCACACCATGGAATTCAAGTGGGTAACAGATGCCATGGAGAAAGGTGCGAAAGTTATAGTCCTAGACCCTAGGTTCAATCGATCTGGGGCAAAAGCACACATCTATGCACGATATCGATCCGGTGCAGAAGCATCGATTTTCCTAGGCCTAATTAGATATGTGCTTCACGAGCACCCAGAACGAATTGACGAGACATTTCTCGAGGAAAGGACTAATGCTCCATACGCAATTGATGGTACTGGACCCTTATCAGATTGGATGACAAATCAGGATTCGATTTTCAGCAAGCTGAAAGCCCTTGTCGATGACTACACACCTGAAGAAGTAGAACGTATTTCAGGTATCCCTGCAGATGACTTCGAAGAGATTGCTGAAACATTCACCTCTGCCAAGCCTGGCAACATCTACTACGCTATGGGGACCACTCAGCATACAAACGCTACACAGACGATTCGAGCAGAAGCAATATTGCAGCTTGTCCTCGGAAACATGGGCAAGCCAGGAGGTGGAGTCAACGCTTTGCGAGGCATTAGCAATGTACAAGGATCAACTGATATGAACCTGTTATCTCATCTTATCATGGGCTACAGGGCACCCCCTAAGACAGTGGACGAAGTAAGACGATATCAAAAGTGGAAGAATTCAGAGGCTCAGACACGAGGTGGTTATCCTGGTGGGCAGTCATACACAGCTCCAGATGTTGCCACAGGGCAATATGATTCTAGGCATTTTCCGACCTGGAATGCCCTGGAATACCACTGGGGCTTGTATGTAGGCACTTGGCCCGGCGTTGACCCGGATAATGAACCAGTTATATGTGACCTACCAATGAGTCTTGGAAATCCCATTGTGCAGCTGTTCAGAGCAATAAGCGATGGAACAATAAAAGTTCTAATATGTAATGGTGAGAATCCCGCTGTTTCGGTAGCTAATGTCGATCTTGTCAGGGAAGCTTTGTCAAGTGATGATCTTTTCCTTGTTGTGAATGAACTCTTCGAAACAGAGACAGCAGCGTATGCTGATATACTGTTACCGGGTACAGCACAAGTCGAGAGAGATGGGAGTCTTACCAATACTGGTCGATGGATTCAATGGCGTTGGAAATCTGTAGACCCGCCAGGCGAATGCAAGCCCGAGTTGACCTATCTAACGGAACTATATGAGAATATTCGTGCTACGCTGAAATCAGCTGGCATAAAGCTTCCTTCCGAGATGTATGAGGATGAACATCCAGGTGTTGACATTCGAAAAGCCATAGGCACAGAGATTATACAGAACGATCCAGAAGCAAGCTGGCCTTCCCGATTTGGAACCAGCGCCGAGGCTATCTATAAAGAGTCCGGAGCTAAAACCATACAAGTGGGTGGCGTTACGCTTCCTCAAAGCGCCGCCAACGTGATCTACAAGAACATGTGGGATCCTGAACTAAGACCCGAACTTGATGGTATTCTGGCAAAAAGGCGCGACCCTAACCCTGTTGACCTCGAAGACGCAACATATGGTTACTACAAGAATTGGGCCTACAGCTGGATGATTAACCAAAGAATCCTATATCAGAAGGGCGAAAGCAAGCACGGTGTGGATTATTTCTTCACATGGTTTGCCATTAGCCCGGATAAATGGTTAGGCTACGACAAAGCTGCAATCTTCTCCAAACCATTATACAAACCTGAAAAACCAAGTACAAACCCGTTGCATCACGGAATGCCACTCCATAACGAACCATTAGAAAGCCCTGATTCATCCCTGGCATCAGAATATCCATCCATGTGGGATGACAGATTCCATGTGGTCGTAGGAGACCCAAGTGAATATCCTCACGTTCTTACAACCTTCCGACTGGCAGAACACATGCAGGCTGGAGCAATGACAAGAAATCTACCTTGGCTTGTTGAGACCCACCCATCCATGTTCGTTGAGATGAGCCCTGAGCTAGCCCAAGAGATAGGTGTAAGCAAAGGCGATGAAGTGCTTGTAAGATCCGCCCGAAAACCTGAGGGAATCAAAGTCAAAGCAATGGTTACAGACCGAATCAAACCCATCA
>CP070679.1:213477-216506 GCA_020352535.1 Candidatus Bathyarchaeota archaeon
ATTGCCATCTTCACACAGAATCCTATCAGTAGCAAAGCGAATACAAGCATTACCAGGTCAGAAGGTATCATTCCTTGTCGTTCAGAGAGTACGACTAGGTCGAAAGTGCCAGTGTACGAGCCTATTGAAAGAATTCCTAGAAGCATGCATAATGCACTGGCATGCGTAAACATGAAATATTTGAATCCAATGGTCAACGCTCTCTTGGCGGTTCCCCAGAAGACTATCAAGAAGTAGGAAGGAATTAACATGAGCTCCCAGAAGAGGTAGAATTGAAGGAGGTTTGAGGAGAAAACGACTCCAAGCATTCCGGACGTAAAGAGCAAGAGATTTGCGTAGAAACCCGCTTGTCCTTGGTAGTCTTCCATGTATTTGGTGGAGTAGAAACAAGCAAAGGCGCTCACAACCGCGATGATTAAGCCTATTGGGAAGCTGATATTATCAACATAGAAGCCGAACTCCACCTCTATTGGTGATGTGATCCACCCATATGTGACATAAATTGGCTGCCCATCACCTTGGTAATATCCAATAAGGTCTGGCAGCATAGAGAGAATCAGGAGGACGGGTAGAAAGGCTACTATCGTGGCTGGCCATCGAATCCTCTTTCCTGCACGTTTTCCTACGAGGTAGAGGACTATCCCTAAAACCGCAGGAAGAAGTGTTGCCAAGAGGGCAGTATGATATAACATTGTTCCGAATTAGGGGGTGAGCCCTCCGAATATAAATATTAAGAGCACTAGAAGCACGATTCCGACAGAGACTGCAAGCATATTATGCGAAAGAACACCCGAGTGTGTCTTTCGGAATCGTTGACAGAATGATGTTATCGCATTCGCTGCTAGATAGTTGAAGGTATCGATTCCTCCAAGCTCAAGCTTCTGATAAACAGCTATGGATATCCGTTTGAAGAATCGTCCAATCGAATCGTTGAATGTGTTGATTCCTCCAACCTCTAACTTTCTATAGGCAGCTATGGATATCCGTTTGAAGAATCGTCCAATCGAATCGTTGAATGTGTTGATAATTCCAAGCTCGAGCTTCGCGAAACCGGTCTTGGACACTCGATTGAGGGGCGTTGAAATAGAATAGGTCAGCTTTTCTATGCCTTCATACTCTGCTATCCTGAACAATTCCTCTGAAAGCGCAATTGCTGGATATGCAAAGACTCTGTAGTAGATAGTGTCGATATAGAACCTATTTCTGAGAAGCGCATGGATCCTCTTGAGAGAGGAGTGTTCATCAATCACCCTGACTGGGTCAACTCGATGCGTGAAGTATAGTATGTATGCAGAGAATCCTCCAATGGCTACCGCTACACAGGTCAGGATTGTGCTATTCGAGATAATAACATAGTCAAGAACCTCAAAGACATTGGAGAACATCTGTCTTTGTAGGAGTGGCTGGAAAAACTTGCTAAAACTCGGGATTAAAAGGAGCGCTAGGAAATCGATAAATGCAGTTGCACCCAAGGTAACAACGAGGGAGAGGCGCATCAGTGATGGAATCCTTCTAGGGATTATCTTTCTTGAAGTGTGATTAGCTTTCCCGAATATCAGGCCCATCATTCTAAGACCATAGAAAGCAGTTATCCCCCCTCCCCCTATCAAGAGAAAGAAGATTACGTAACCAGACACCGTCATTCCATACTGACCTCCTGCACTTGCTTCTTCAGCAAAACTTAAGGCAACTGTCTGAACCCAGTTCGTACAGACGAAGCCGCTCAATGGTGGTATTCCAGCGACAGCGAGGGCGCCTACTTCCATGCTCCTGTGCGCGATTCGACTCTTGAATCCACTCATTGAGTGCAGCTTGTCCGAGCCTACTATGTAGGAAATGAACGCTGCGCTGAGGAATAACAAAGCCGACACAAATGCATCTACAACCAAAAGGAAGGTACCCGCTAGGTACCCAGCGCTTATGTCGACCATCAGCCCTGCCAAGCCTAAGGCTGCTATCATATATCCAATCACGCTTGAGATTGAGTAAGCCAGAACCTTGAAAACATTCGTTTGGACAGCTGCTATAAGCGCACTAACAATTGCTGTAAGTGTACCGACAAAAGCCATAACCAGAAAGAACTCAATCATTCCACCATATTCTATCCCTCCATGAAAGATTGGAAGAAACCGCGCCACAATGAAAGGTCCCGCTAGACACTCAGTTAGAGCGTTGAATGAAGAGGGCGAGGCAGCCAGTGCATCAGGTAGCCACTCCTGCAGAGGAAACTGAGCACCCTTTCCAATAGCCCCCGCAAAGAACATGAAAGCAGTGGCGAACAGCAAACCAGACTTCGCCAATTCTCCCATCCAACCGCTGTTTCTCGCAAGCTCAACAAGACTGAGGGTATGAGGAGGCGTTGCATAAATCATCAGGAGGGAGGCGAGTAATAATGCATCAGCAACGCGGAGAATCATAAACGTTCTAAGGCCTGCATGCGCTTTATCCGAGTCGCTAAACCAGAATGCAGCTAGGCCAGTGCAGCATAATCCAACCAACTCCCAACCTATGAACATGAAGAGAAGGTTTTCTGCCATCACGATAACCAAGTATGCACCAATGAAAAGCTGGATGAGAAACCAGAATCTAACCAGGCTTTTCTCTTTCTGCATGTAGGCGACAGAGAAGAGAGTAACTAGGAGTCCTATGCAAGCAACCACACTAGCCAAGAGCACGCTCAAAGAATCGATGTAGACGCTAACTTGAAACAGGCTATTGGAAATCCAAGGAACAACGTAGTAGGACTGCTCTGCTGCAACGGTGTTGAAATAAATGTCCGGAATCATGGAGAGCGAGAAAACAGCGCTCATTCCAATCGAGAACACAGCTAGATAGCTGCTGAATCTCCGACGAAATGCACCGAATAGCGGCGTGATTAAGGCTGCAAGGATTGGAATGAGCCAACAAAGTAGCGGGGCGTACGGAAACAATGGAGCAGCTCCTTCAGAAGGAATAGTTAGAATTCATCGGAATAAAAGAACTATGTCAGGATCCGAAAAACAGGGCTTCACGAATACATAAAAAGAAAT
>CP070679.1:216606-219548 GCA_020352535.1 Candidatus Bathyarchaeota archaeon
GAGAATGCCCATCGTTATTTTAAGCTTTCTAATCCTGTAAGAGAAGACTTGGGGCTCACAACTCATTCAGCTTGAAAAGCCATCATGGAATTTCGGGATTACTGAGGAGAACCCATAATTGACTACGCCTTTACTCTCGTTGGATAAGTTTCCTGCTGATTTCTTCAATAGCTCGGATTGCTTTGGTCTCCGGATTCTCTAAAGGCGTTCTCCCTTGGATTTCCGCTTGCCCCACTGTCATGTCAAATGGAACCAAATCAATCAGTGCCATATTGTTTGTCTTGGCAAACCGTTGGACCGCATCTTCTTCGACTTTGCTGGCGATTTTATTTCCTACTAGAAATGTTTGTTTTATGCCCGTGGTTTCCGCCAAGCGATAGATCTTCCTAGCGATTTCCAGAGACTTGATGGTTGGATTTGCCACTACTAACATCGTATCTACATGCTTCGCGGTTCCTCTACCTAAATGCTCGATTCCCGCTTCCATATCCACAACGACTGCTTCGTCTTTTTCAACGATGAGATGCCGAAGCAATGCCCGAATGACCGCGTTTGCGGGGCAAGTGCATCCTGACCCAACAGACTTCACGGTTCCCATCACAACAAGATTGACTCCATAAGGTGTCTCTACCGAAAAATCGCTAATAACATCATCAACAGCAAAGGAGAGACGATAGACACCAGAATATGTGGTTCTCGTCTTCGACTCAATCAACGGTTTATTTTCGGAGATCGGCGTTATTAGCCGCATCTCTTCCAGCGGCACGCCCAGCGTCAATGCTAGGTTAGGGGAGGGGTCAGCATCAATGGCAATGGTCTTGAAGCCCCTCCTGACAAAAGAATGCGCCATCGCTCCTGCAACTAAAGTCTTACCTACGCCACCTTTTCCGGAAACCGCGATTTTCATAACAATCTCCCGAGTTGAGTCACATTTAGTCTATTTTGTCGAAACGAGAGCTAGCCGCTCAGAACCTACATCAACCTCGATGATTCGACATTTCTCAAACGTCTTAGAAGCTCCCAGGGCATCCTTCACAATCACTCGATCTGCTTCGGCTTTCACATAAACTACGTCGGTGCAAACAACTTCATTTCCAATGAAGACTGTGAACTCACACATGCACATTCAGCTCAAGCTAGAAGAGAGATATGGTATAAAAAAGACTTGTGGAAACATCGTCAAATCCCTCTGGATGGACAGACCAGTCTTAAGTAAAGCATAAAAGATTGGATTCAAAAGAAGTAATTCCGCGTGACAATCAGGTGATGGTATGACCGATATCCTAACCATGGATGATTTAAGCCTAAGAGGGAAGACGACCTTCGTCAGGGTAGACTTCAATTCCCCCATAAATCCAGACGACAAGACAATTCTAGAAGATACAAGAATCCGCGCACACGGGGAAACTACGATAAAAGACCTTTCCCAGAAAGGTGCGAAAGTTGTTGTATTGGCCCATCAAGGACGCCCAGGCGAACCTGACTTCATACCTCTCAAGCAGCATGCTGAAGCTCTTGGGGGCATCCTTGGTAAACCAGTGAAATATGTGAACGACCTTTTTGGCGAAAAGGCGAGGGCCAATATTAACGCCTTAGAAGATGGCGATATCCTAGTCTTGGAAAACGTTCGAGGCTTTCCTGGCGAACGAAAGAAGGGTTCCCCTGAAGAACACGCCAAGACAGAGTTCGTGGAGAACCTTGCACCACTTGGTGATGTATTTGTGAGTGATGCTTTCGCCGCGGCTCATAGAGCTCATGTTTCGATTGTAGGATTTACAGCAGTACTTCCCAGTGTTGCTGGCCGCATCATGGAGAGAGAACTCAAGGCGCTGGGCAAAGCCGTTGAGAAACCGGAGAAGCCCTGCGTCTACATTCTCGGAGGAGCGAAGGCTGATGACGCCCTGAAGATTTCTCAGTATGTGCTAAACAATGAGATTGCTGATTATGTACTTGCTGGTGGTGTTGTAGGTCACCTTTTCCTCGCTGCAAAAGGCGTGGATCTAGGGGCACCAAACATGGCTTTCCTGGAGAAGAAAGAACTCGCTCCCTTTATCCCTGGTATAACGCAACTTATCAATGAATACCCTCGCAAAGTTAAGGTACCAATCGACTTGGCTGTGGAAGATGATAGGAAGCGGAGAGAGCTTTCCGTTACAGAACTCCCAACGAATTTCCCAATATATGACATAGGATCCAGAACTATAGAGGACTATAGTGAAATTGTGAAGAAAGCGCAATCAATCGTTATTAGTGGTCCCATGGGGGTTTTTGAGAACACGCAATTCGCGGCAGGAACCAAACAAGTCTTAGAAGCTGTAGCAGCCTCAACTGCCTTCTCCCTGGTCGGTGGCGGGCATACGGTTGCAGCAGTCGAACAACTCGGGCTGAAAGAGAAGATGGGCTATGTTAGCACAGCAGGGGGGGCGCTCATAGAATTCCTTATGGGTGAAGAGCTGCCAGGCGTTGCAGCACTCAAAACCGCTGCCGAACGGATGAAACACAACAGGTGAGATTGCAGGTCTCTATGCCTAAGGGTAGAATCGCCTGACTGTACGTGGGAACGGAATAGTATCCATAATATTCTCCAAGGAAAGTATCCATCCAAGCAGCCGTTCAAGTCCAAGTCCAAAGCCGGTGTGTGGAACGGTTCCATACCTTCTCAGATCTATATACCACTCATAATCTTCTTGTTTCAGGCCTAATTCCTCAAGTCGTTTCAGCAACTGCTCTTTGTCATCTTCACGAGACCCGCCTGTCGAGAGCTCACCAATATTTGGCACAATCAGATCAACTGACATAACCATCTCCGGATTGTCTCTGTATGTCTTGCAATAGAATGCTTTGATCTTCTTAGGATAGGTATGTACGAAAAGCGGTCCAAACTCATCTGCTAACGCCCTTTCTTCGTCAAAGCCAAAGTCCTCTCCCCACTTCATTTTATA
>CP070679.1:219648-222542 GCA_020352535.1 Candidatus Bathyarchaeota archaeon
CTGCAGCAAACTACTACGTTAAAGCTGGGTTCAAAAGTGCTTCTGAATATGCGAGAGCCACTCATAGGCTCTTTGATGCCTATGTGTATATGCACAATGCAGAGACCGAAACCGATCCTGCGAAGAAGACACAGAGATACCAAATGGCTGAGAAACTCCTTCAAACCTCAGCAGGCTCCTACATGAAGGCCAAGCATCCCGAGAAGAACCAAGAAATCCAACGCCTTATAGAAAGCGTTAGAGAAGAGCGCCAGCTTGCTGTATCATTATCAGAGGTACTGCACGCACCATCTATCACGTCAGCAACCACCTCTTTCGCCACGCCAGCCCCCACGCATGAACAGGCTATTGGTCTTGAACGTTTTGAGCATGCTGATGTTCAGGCGAACCTCATACTTCAAAGTGGAGAAGTGAACGTAGAGGGCGAGTTAGAATTTCATATCGACCTAGTGAATACAGGCAAAGGGCCAGCTTTATTGGTGAAGGTCGCTGACATACTGCCCGATGGCTTCGATGTGACAGCCATACCGGAAAGCTATACGGTGGAGGATAGCTATATTGATCTAAGGGGGCGACGGCTGAACTCGCTGAAGACGGTGGACATCAAGATAACAATCAGACCACGCGTAAAAGGTGTCTTCACGATTCAACCACGAGTCCTCTTCATCGACGAATTGGGGCAGTCCAAGTCTCACATGCCAGATCCAGTTACTCTTACCGTCAAAGAGCTTGGCATCAAAGGGTGGATTAGAGGAGAAAGATAACTAGTGAATGCACATCCACGTGCAGAGATAAAACTTGTAGACCGAGTTAAAGAGATACGCCTTCTCAAAGAAGCTGCCAGCAGAGCTATCAATAGTCACGGTAGTGTTCTCCTTCTTCACGGGGAGGCAGGCATTGGGAAAACAAAGCTAGCTAGAGACCTCGGGACGTATGCCCAGTCTAATAACATGCTCGTCCTCTCAGGAAGATGCCCGGCACTATTCAAGATGGATGGTGTTCCCCCTTATGTTCTGTGGAAAGAGCTAATCAGAGATTACTTGGATGTCAGCACCACTGAACAGCTGTACAGAGTAACTGGTTTCTATCCGATAGAAGTGTCAAAGCTGGTGCCTGAACTTGGACAAAAGCTCAAGATGATTCCCGAGTCTTTTCCTTTAAATCCGGAGCATAGCCGTGATAGGTTCTATGAGGCTGTCTCCCGTTTCATCATCAACATCTCTCGGGAATCCCCGCTACTAATAATTCTTGACGACTTACAGTGGGCTGATCAATCATCCCTCCTGCTCCTTAACTATCTAGCACGCAGCATCTACAAGGAGTCTCTACTTGTCCTAGGCGCTTATCGTGATACTTTTGTTGACGAACAACACTCACTATTCCCAGTTCTTACCGAGCTAAATCGAGAACGTTTGGCTCAATCCATACAACTGAAACGCCTGTCTTTTGATCATATATCGGAGATGATTCAACGGATACTAGAGCAAGATGACATCCCAAGAGAGTTCTGTAAGCTGGTATACCAACGGACAAGGGGAAACCCATTCTTTGTTGAAGAAGTCATCAATTCGCTGAAGGAAAGAGAAATCATAGACTACAGGCAGGGAAAGTGGCACATCAAATCAGTCTCAAAGATCAGCTTCCCAAGAACTATCAAGAACTTAATAAAAGCAAGGACAAGCCGATTGGATGATGATAACCAACATGTGCTGACCCTTGCATCCTTCATTGGAAAGGATTTCACCCTCAAAGCTCTGCAAGGAGTCTCCGGCATAAAAGAGGATAAACTTCTTGAGATCCTCGAAAACCTGCTAAAGACAGGATTACTCGAGTGCAAAACTGTAGGTAGGGAAAATGTATGCTCTTTTGCTGACATCATAGTGCGAGACGTTCTACATGAGGCAATCAGCCCACTCCGAAGCAAGAAGCTCCATCATTCTGTTGGACTTGCCCTAGAGAAGGTCTATGCCAAAGACATTAATGAACATCTGGGGGAATTATCGCTGCACTTCCTTGAGAGCGGCGATAATGAAAAAGCCCTTGACTATTCCTTGAAGGCAGGGGAAAAAGCTGCAGAAGTCTATGCTAATAGTGAGGCTGCCTCTCACCTCCAACACGCATACTCACTTCTTGAAACTAAGCAGGACCAGCTACTACAGAAGGCAACTGTTCTCGAGAAACTTGGCGACGTCAAAAGCCTTACCGGAGAACACGACGCTTGCGTGACATACTGGAATAAGGCCTTATCTTTGTGGAAGCAGCTGGATGAGAAAATGAAGGCTTCTGCAATCCATCGTAAGCTGGCAAACCTACTCTGGGAAGAGATAGGGGATACTGACAAGGCAAAAGACCATCATAGTAAAGCTTTGGAAATTCTGGAAGCAGAACCAAAAAGCACTGAGCTTGCTAGCCTCTATGAAGACATAGCACATATGCTGTATATCACTGGTAACATGAGTGAAGCCTTATCATTAGCTGAGAAATCGCTTAAGCTCGCGCAGAAGCTAAACGCATTAGAAGCCATCGCTAGCTCCTCTGCCAGCTTAGGTGCAATATACGCATCTTCAAGGGAATTTGATAGAGCTATCGAATACTTCGAAAATGCTTTAGGAATTGCCCTAGAAAACGGCTATTGGGAGACGGCCAGCCGCACCTATACATGGCTATCTATCATTGCTTCCGCAGAAAAACACCTTGAGTATGCAGAGAAGGGATATGAACTAGCCAAGAGGGTAGGGAGCATCGAAAACATATCGTGGATGCAGACACGCCTAGCAGGAATTCACATTGGATCAGGAAACTTGAAAGAGGCAATCAGCCTTGCAGAAGAATCCGTCGCTTTTGATAATAAGACTGGTAACTTCACTAACCTCTCTGGCTCGACAGGCGTTCTC
>CP070679.1:222642-225482 GCA_020352535.1 Candidatus Bathyarchaeota archaeon
AGCAGCTAGCTATTGGGGAGGGTGGGGCTAGCCACTCCACTGAAAAGGCATTCGAAGTGACAGGCATCAAAGAAGTAGCAAGGCGCCAACGGATTCCCCTTATAGATTTGAATAAAGAACCAAGAGTCGAGGTTCGCATTCCACAGCCGCTAAGACTGCAGCGAGTAGAGATTGCCAAGCGAGTCCTCGAGAGCACCTGCATCATTAATGTTCCCACACTGAAAGTCCATTCAATGGCCCTCGTCACCTTGTCCATGAAGAACCTGATGGGCGCTGTACTTCCTAAGAGCATTATACATGGGATGATCAACGAGAAGATCGTTGACTTGACCGCCATCTTCAAGGATAAGGTGAAACTCAACATTGTGGATGGGCTTGTTGGCGCAGAAGTCAATGAAATCAGCGGTACCCCGGTCACGATGAACCTAATCATCGCAGGCACAGACATGGTTGCCGTCGACACCGTAGCCACCGCAGTGATGGGCATAGAGCCTCACCGAGTGAAGTATCTTCAACTTGCGGCCCAGCGAGGCCTAGGAATAACTGACTTCAAGAAGATCCAGGTTATTGGAGAAGAGATTGACCGAGTCAAACAGATGTTTAGACTCCCTCAGAAATTCGTGATGGATTAGTAGCGGTGAATCTCTACCCCAAAGTTTTTGAACGGCTACAATCCATATGGGCTCTTCGTGGTAGAAGCCTTTGACAGAAAGAAAACATCGTGAAGATGAGTGTTTCGGTCTCCCCAATGGCGGTGCTATTGCAGGAATCATCTTCGGTCTTCTCATCATCATTTGGGGATTCAGCTTAGCAACTGGAATCGACCTCTGGGGAAACATATTCTACATCATAGTGATCATCTTTGGGGCACTGATCATCGCAGGATCTGCCTACAAGCTTAGACGCAGATAACACGAAAAAACAGAGACTAGTAGGCTTGCTGAGAAGGCAGTAATAACATATTCTATCCGTAGCCATACAGTACATTAGTGCATTCTCCACTCCTTGAATTAGAGAAGTTTAAATGCATAGAATGTGGTTTGCGTGTGAGCCAAAGATGTCAGAAGGCATCCTAACACGGGTCAAAGCTGAATTCTCGTTTATGCGTGGCAACCTGCTTACGCTGATAGTTAGCTGGCTCTTTGTTTATTTCACCTTCTCATTAGTCTTCCCCTTCGAATCCCGGTATATCGAAGCGCTTGGGGCGCCTCCTGTTATCATTGGGCTGATGGGATCCATCGGTGCTGCCATGCTCGGCTTGGTCCGGATTCCAGGGGCTTATATCGCGGACAAGTTCGGCAGAAAGCAGATCACGGTAACGATGACATTTGTGATCGCTATCTCCTTCCTCTTCTATGTCTTTGCTCCTGATTGGCGGTTCGTGCTGCTAGGTATGGTCATCTCTAACCTGAGCCTCATCTATCAGCCGGCCCTCCAAGCTATACTTGCGGATTCGGTTCCACCAGAGAAACGTGGTATGGGCTTCGCTGCCACCAACGTGATTCCCAACATTCCCACCATATTCGCACCTGCGGTTGCAGGATTCCTGGTGGAGACGCAGGGCATGATTCCAGGGGCACGCATCGTCTACACCATCGTCTTCTTCTGCATGTTAGCCGCTGCTTTTGTCCGATTATTCTTTCTGAAAGAGACATTAGAGGAACCCCGCAAGATCCGGCTGGGAGAGATGAAAGAGGCCTTCGCCCAGTCAATAGGCTCGATTGCTGAAGCATGGCGCTCCATGTCCTCCAGCCTTAAGTTCCTGACTCTCGCCTTCCTGATCAGCGCCTTCGAAGACCCTATGTTCCGGTGGTTCACCGCCCTTTATGTCAATGATGTCGTCGGGGTAACCAATTTTGACTGGGGGCTCGTTAATACAGTCTCTATTGCGGTTACAATCATCTGTGGCTTTCCCCTTGGCAAGCTTGTCGACCGAATTCCCCGAAAGAAAGGCGTCCTACTCGCTTACGTCATATTCATGCCCTCAACAGTCCTCTTCATACTCAGCCGCAGCTTCGTCCAACTGCTACTCGTCTTCATCATGTTTGGTGTTGGAGGGTGCTTAATTGGTCCTGCATACAGCGCATTGCAGGCGGACATGATTCCTAAAGAAAAGCGAGGTCGTATTATGGGCACCATTGGCACTTTAAACGTTCTAGCCACAGTTCCCGCATCAGCTTTGGCTGGTCTCCTCTACGATCTAGGACCCGCATATCCCTTTGCTTTCTCGCTATCATTAGGGATAGTGGTGAGCTTGATTGTGCTCTTCGCAGTCAAGGAACCTGAGAAACGCGAAGTCTGATAAGAGAAGCATACCCAAGTAGTTTTGACGGCTAATGTTGAGGAGACTACTCGTTATTGCCAGTATCTTGATGATAAGTGGAGTGTTCCCTGTCGCCTCGGTCAGCGGATTACCTGTCTTCTTCGTTGGTATGCAGGCAAAGTATGAGTTTATTCTAGAAGTCACCTCGGATGGTCAAATCGCCTGCAGAACCAGCGCAATAAGGAATTGGACTATCCTAGAGGTGGGTAAGAATGTGGCTAAGGCTGATGTGCAAGTGGAACTTCTCTACCTCAACGGATCTGTCCCTGAACCAGTTAAAGACTGGTATGACCCATCCCAAAACGTCGGTGTGAGAGAGATTATGACCTTCAACTTGAACGAGTCTGGTTGGGGATTCTACCTGAACAATACAGCTACAGATCTAATGAGATACGAAGTTGGTGAAGAGAGCTTTGAGAGCAAAGTTGGCGAAGTCGGCTGTTATCATCTACAGGTAAGAAATCCAAATCAACGATGGGACGCCTTCCACGACCTAGCTACTGGCATACTCATCCAC
>CP070679.1:225582-228396 GCA_020352535.1 Candidatus Bathyarchaeota archaeon
AATCCAGACGCTCAGGTTTTCATGCTCTACAGAGACATTGTTACTCAAGGAACAAAGCATGAGGACTACTATGGAAAAGCGCGAGAAACAGGGATAACTTTCATAGAATACTCACGGGAAATGCACCCGGTCCTCGAGAATGGGCGAGTAAGAGTTTTCGACGAGTTCTTGGGCGAAGAGCTTAATCTGCCTTATGATCTCGTTGTGCTGTCGACCCCAATGGTTGCCCACCCTGACGCTGCAGATCTCGGGCAGAAACTGAAAGTGCCAGTGGATGAGTACGGCTTTTTCTTAGAAGCGCACGTGAAACTTCGACCTGTCGACTTCGCAACGGATGGCATTTTCGTGTGCGGCTGCGCCCACTGGCCAGCCAATGTCGGCGAGAGCGTCTCACAGGCGTATGGTGCGGCCTCTCGAGCATCTATACCTTTATCGGTTGGGCATGTGAAAACTGAGCCGTTAATTGCAGTGGTTGACGAGAACGAGTGCTCAGGTTGCGGTTTATGTGAGCTAACTTGCCCTTTCAAGGCCATAAGGATCGAAGAAATCGAGAAGGGAAGGAAAGCTAAGGTAATAGCCGCCTCCTGCAAGGGTTGCGGGGCGTGCGGGGCTGGTTGCCCCGAGAGGGCAATCACTATGCAACACTTCACGGATAATCAGTTGCTGGCGCAAGTAATTCCCCTATCGGAGGCGATACCATGACTCTTCAAAAAAGCTTTGAACCAGATATCCTAGGATTCCTATGCAATTGGTGCTCCTACGCTGGAGCGGACCTGGCTGGAGTTAGCCGTTTCCAGTATCCTCCAAATGTTAGGATTATCAGAGTGATGTGTTCAGCAAGGGTTGACCCAACCATCGTTATCGAAGCTTTCATCCGAGGATTGGACGGCGCTATGGTCCTGGGTTGCCACCCTGGCGATTGTCACTACATGACTGGAAATTACTACACAGAAAGGAGAATAAAAACGACGAAAAAAATACTGAAAACCCTTGGGTTGTCTCCTGACCGGTTACTGGTCGACTGGGTGTCAGCTTCCGAGGGCGAACGTTTTGCAAACCTAGTGAAAGAGTTCATTGGAAGAGTAAGAAAGCTGGGTCCACTTGGCAACGAAACAGACTTAGAGCCACAACAGTTGAAGACCCGCTTGATCGCAGCCAAGGAGTCTTTGGCCCTGCAGAGGATCAGATGGCTCGTGGGTAGAGAAAGGGAGCTTGTAGAGAACGAAAATGTTTTCGGGGAGAAAATCTCTCAGGAAGAATTCGATCAGTTGATGCTCCGAACGGTCGAAAAAGAATTTGCGAAAAGAAGAATTCTCCTCTCCATCGCAGGAGACTCTTTCTCCGTCAGTGAGATAGCTCAAACAGTTGGAGCTTCTCCGAAGGAGGTATTGAGAAACATCGTTTCTCTCGAGCGCGATGGGCTGATCTCTGTCGTGAAAATCGAAGGAAACAGCCCGAAGTATCGAAAGACAGGGGGACACTAAAATGATGAATCCACAAAAGCCGATTTCTGAAGACGAGAAACTTGGTTCTGTGCTGGTTGTGGGTGGGGGAATCGGAGGAATACAAGCGGCGCTTGACCTAGCAGAGTCAGGTTTCAAAGTTTACGTGGTGGACAACTCCTCGGCTATAGGGGGAGTCATGGCGCAATTGGACAAAACCTTTCCAACCAACGATTGCTCCATGTGCATCTTATCCCCAAAGCTAGTGGAGTGCGGAAGACACCTGAACGTTGAGGTGCTGACCTGCTCCGAAGTCACCGAGATCTCTGGAGAGGCAGGCAACCTCAATGTCTCCGTCAGACAACGCCCAAGATACGTTGACATTGAGAAGTGTACAGGTTGTGGAGAGTGTTCCGAGTTCTGCCCAGTTGACGCCATAGACACCTTCAACAAAGGCTTGAGTGACAGAGCTGTGATCCACATAGATTACCCGCAAGCCGTTCCATTGGTGTATATTATTGACAGGGAAAAGTGCATAGGATGTGGGCTCTGCAAGAACGTTTGTCTGGCCAACGCAATAGACTACTCAGATCAAGAGAAAAAGGTGAAACTGAACGTTGGCGCCGTAATCTTAGCCCCTGGCGCTGAGGAATTTGATGCCAAGTTGAAGAGCGAGTACGGTTATGGGAGATACTCTAACGTAGTCACAAGCATAGAGTTCGAGCGCACTCTAAGCGCTTCTGGCCCTTTCATGGGACGTGTGCAAAGACCATCGGACGGAGACATCCCCAGAAGAATTGCTTTTATCCAGTGCGTCGGTTCAAGAGATATCACCTGCGGAAACGACTACTGCTCTTCCGTTTGTTGTATGTACGCTACAAAGGAGGCAGTAATAGCTAAGGAACACATGAACCAGATTGAACCCACCATTTTCTACATAGATCTGCGAGCTTACGGGAAGGACTTCGACAAATACATTGAGAGAGCCAAAAACGAGTCTGGAGTAAGATTCGTCAGGTGCAGAGTATCTGGAATAGTTGAGATACCCGAAACAAAAAATCTAAAAATAAGATACGAGACTGAAGATGGAAGACTCTTTGAAGAAGAATTTGACCTAGCTGTCCTCTCGATTGGGTTCACTCCTTCTGAAAATGTTAAGAAATTGGCCAATAACGTTGGTATTGAGCTGAATGAGTATGGTTTCTGCAAAACCCAAACTTTCAACCCTATGGAAACTTCTAAGCCTGGAGTTTTCGTATGCGGTATGTTCTCCTCGCCTAAAGATATTCCAGAGACGGTGACTCAAGCCAGTGCCGCTGCTTCTTGTGTAGGTGAGTTGCTTTCTCCTGTTCGAGGAACCTTGGTGGAGAAG
>CP070679.1:228496-231288 GCA_020352535.1 Candidatus Bathyarchaeota archaeon
CCAGTATAGTCACTCCAATAATTCCCGCCAGAGGGATACCCGTTATCCCAAGCATTGGCTGAATCAGAGCTGTACACCGGTGTTGTGCTGTTGATAATGTTATTATGGTAGATGACATTATTGATGGCGCGAATCACCACAATGCCATACATATAGTTCTCCACTAGGCTATTTCCATAAACGGTGCAGTTTTCGGAGTCCCCAAGATAGAATCCGCCGAACAACCCATTTAGAATCGTGTTTCCGTGAACAGTGCTGTGTGAGCAGCCGGAGAGTGATATGTGATAGTGATTAATTAATTCAACATGGTTTTCATAGACGCTACTGCCTGGAGAAAGGTAGAGGCTGATTCCCTCTTGGCAATCTGTGACATTGTTCCCATAGACCTCATTCGAAGAACCATAGAGGCTGATTCCAAACTGCCTACACCCTGAGATGTTATTCCCGAAAATATGATTAGACGAGCTCTCAAGATCAATACCCCAGGGGAAGTCCCGAACCTCAAGGTTCCGTATTGTCAAATTATCGCTGTATGATATGATTCCTTTGGAGAAGAGGTCATCCGCGCCCACAAGCCCATAACCTCCACCATCCAGCGTCATATCACCTCTCTCAATTACAATTCCATCTGTCTCGCTGAAAATGTCAGCAACAAGTGTATAGAGATCTCCATCTCTGACTATTGGTGCGGTTGGAGGGTCGATGCTTCCATCAGATCTGATGTATATCGTCTCAAAAGCCTCGTTAGTGAAATAACCATCTTCAGCTGTGAACTCGATGTCGTAGAAGTTCGGGGGAGGATTGGGGCTATCCTGCCCCTGCAAAATGGTCGTGTATATCAACTCGCCTGGATCTATGATCCCATTTTCATTCCAATCATACCATTTAGGCTCCGTTACGATGTGTATTGTAGAGTCACCGTATGTCAGAACATGAAACTCAATTACGGCTAAAGTTCCGCTTCCACTAGCTCCTTGGTATGGGCCCAGAGTTGTTGCACCAATGAGTATCCACCCGTCAGTGGCATTCTCTACAACATATGCAAAAAATGACCCTTCTGGTTGGTCTTGCAGAAAGCCTCCTTCGGTCACGTTGAGAAATTCGATGACACTCGGATCAAAGGTAATGTTCGCCTGCCAAGCAAATAGA
Source organism: Candidatus Bathyarchaeota archaeon (assembly GCA_020352535.1). Lineage (GTDB taxonomy): Archaea > Thermoproteota > Bathyarchaeia > Bathyarchaeales > Bathyarchaeaceae > SOJZ01. The sequence goes on from CP070679.1 coordinate 229,646, forward strand.
TATTCTACATCAGCAACCATCAAGTCTATAGTGAAGTTGTGTCCTGGGATTAGATTTAGGTCAACGATGCTTGAGGGTTCTATGTAGAGAACTGTGCTTGGCGCGGCTTGAGCAGGACCTAGGGCAAGCAATGATTCAGGTATGCCCATTAAGAACAGTACTAATACAACTCCGAAGATTAGTTTTCTATTCACCTTTCTCGCTTCCGTTTAGCATATGCTGGAATTAGCCATTTAAAACTTCAGAAAGTATGTTCTATGCAGCAAATGATGTTGTGGCGAAGCATTCAACGGATATTGACTTCGGAGTATTTGAATTTACTTACTTCTTCTTTGAGTGTAACTCTCGTTTTATCGCTCGAACCGCCTTCGCCTCTTTCTTTCTCCCTAGTTCTTTAAGATGAGCTGCTATCTGATCGAGTGGCCACTTGTAGAGCAGTCTGTGCTTAGGATTCTTTTCCATTAGCATTCTGAGCTCTTCGACAGGATTCTCCCATTTGACACCTCGGCAGTTCTCAACCCATAACTCGTCAGTCTCAAAGGAGACTGCTTCACCTTTCGGGGTGAAGAACAGGCCATCTATTGACCCGTGAGGGTAGGCAGGCGTCATGCCAGAGATTGTTTGGACATAGAGCTGTCCATCCGCGACTTTGGCGACGTTGAAGGTGACTTCGACGCCATAGTAGGTGGCTTTGTACAGTCCCGTAATTCTCTCGGCAAGAGTAGGAGGGATGAGTTGGGCGTTAGGGTTAGCTTCAACAGGTTGGACACGGAAGAGCCTTAGTCTGGCCGCAGGCCATCTCGGGTTGACATAGGTCAGGCTGAAGGGATGTTTCGCTGTCTTGGACTTGAAGTTGAATCGGACCGCGTTGCCCGATCGTAAGAGGAATCCGTTGCCTTTCGGTGTCAATTCGCTCTGGTGTCCAATATCCCAGAAGAGCTTGCCATCGCGATATCGGACGAAAACGCTGCTGTTCCAGAGCCCAGCGTAGAATCCCGCTAGCCTGGATAGGTCATCTACGTGAGGGGTCTTGGTTTTTGCCTGCAGAAACTCTTCAGGCTGAGGTCTGATGAGTGTAGCACCATTAGCCTTGAGGAGAAGCTCACGTGCATCCCTACCAAACGCATGAGGACTGATCTTCTCGCTACTGTATGATTCCATGTTGGTCTGGACACTCACGCCAAAATCGGACTCGGGTATCCAGTAGAACGTGCTGGCGTAGCCCTGTGACCCTCCGCCATGACCGAGGATGCGGGGACGAAAGCCTCCATAGATATCTACGCCTAAGCCATAGTTGAAGCCATCATCGTCGACGAAGTGGGGTCGGATCATTTCGTGATAGAGATCTTCTCTGAGGACTTCTGTTCCGCCATATGATCCTTTATTCAGCATGAGTGTCAAGACCTTTGCAAGGTCGGCGTTGCCGATCCAGACGTCGCCACACCCGTAATCTTCTGAGGCGGCAAATTCGCAGTTGTGAATCCCATTCTCCGTTCCAATCGCGACGTTCGGTTCCTTCAGAGCCCTAGAGCTTCCATATCGGAGTGTCTTCATCGACAATGGTCGACCAAGCTTCTGGTCAACCCAGCTAGGATAATCCATCCCGGTTATCCGCTGGAGGGTATACGCAACGACATCGAATC
>CP070679.1:231388-234173 GCA_020352535.1 Candidatus Bathyarchaeota archaeon
CCTAACACACAGGTATTCATACTATACCGGGACATGAGAACCTATGGATTAGTTGAAACCTACTACGAAAAAGCACGGGAACTCGGTGTAATCTTCGTTCGTTACGACAAGAACAATAAACCTTGTGTCATTGCGAAAAAGTCAGAAAATGGAAGAGAACTTCTAAGCGTCTCAGTCTACGAGCCTATAATTGGTGAACAAATCTCAATCGATGCTGATTTACTGGTGCTAAGTGTTGCCATCGTCCCGCCCCAGGAAAACAAGGGTTTGGCCCAGATGTTGAAGGTTCCTCTAAATGAGGAGGGCTTCTTCTTAGAAGCACATGCTAAGTTGCGTCCAGTCGATTTTACCACAGACGGAGTTTTTGTTTGCGGAATGGCTCACGCCCCAAAATCTATTGAAGAAAGCATTTCTCAAGCGTACGCAGCTGTTTCAAGAGCGAGCACAATTCTATCAAAGGAAAAGATTGAGGCTGAAGGAATCGTTGCATCAGTTGATGAAAAAATGTGCTCAGGATGTGGAACTTGCGTAACACTTTGTCCCTACAGCGCCATAACAAAGAATGAGCTAGGTGTGGCAGAAGTTACGGCAGTGCTCTGCAAAGGTTGCGGCCTTTGCGCAGCAAGTTGCCCTGAAAGAGCGATTGCCATACCTCACTTCACTGATGAACAAATCATTTCCCAAGCTAGTGTCTTGTTGAAGAGGATGATTATATGAAATTCGAGCCTAAAATATTGGGTTTCCTCTGCAACTGGTGTTCATATGCTGGCGCCGATTTGGCAGGTGTAAGTCGAATCCAGTATCCACCTAATCTTAGGGTGATTCGAGTTATGTGCAGTGGAAGAATAGACCCCGTCTTGGTGCTAGATGCACTAGCCAGTGGCTTAGACGGCGTAATTGTCATGGGCTGCCATCCCGGTGATTGCCATTACATGACTGGAAACTACGAGGCTGAACGGAAGATTAAGATGCTTAAGAAATTGATAACTCCGTTAGGCTTTGCAGAACGCCTACACCTTGAATGGGTCTCTGCATCTGAGGGAGCTCGATTCGCAGAGGTCGTCCGAGATTTTACAAACCATATCAAGGTTCTAGGTCCCTCCCCCTTGAGGGAAGAAAAATTAGATTCAAAGAAAATGGAAGATATACAAGCAGCTAAAAAAGTGGTGGAAGATTTCAGGCTACGAGCGCTCGTGGCTAAAGAAAGGAAGATTATCGAGGAAGGAAATGTCTATGGAGAGGAAAAATCGCAAGAAGAATTCGACAATATAATGGATGATGCTCTCTCAGCCGAGTACATACGTAACAGGATTTATCTCTTATTAGAAAAGGAACCAACATCGACCAAGCATTTGTCTAATTATCTAGGCCTAGACAACAAGGAGATACTAGAGCATATAGTGATTCTAAGACGCAGAGGCTTAATCGCAGTAGACAGAGTGGATGACATGACCCCGATATACACTGTGTTGAAGAGGTGACTACGATGGATAAATATGGGGCTGTGATGGTTATCGGCGGCGGGATCGCAGGGGTCCAAGCCTCACTTGATCTAGCAGACTCAGCTTTCAAAGTCTATCTTGTCGACTCTTCATCCAGTATAGGTGGAACAATGGCTCAACTCGACAAGACGTTCCCGACCAATGACTGCGCCATGTGTATTCTCGCACCCAAACTCGTTGCTGCTGGTCGGCACCAGAATATCAACCTGGTAACGAACGCGAAAATAAAACGTATTGATGGGAAAGCAGGACACTTCAAGGTAACATTGACAAAGAGATCAAGGCTTGTCGATGAGGAGAAATGTACTGGTTGCGGCGATTGTGCACAAAAATGTCCAATTGAAGCGATAGATGAATTCAATGAAGGGTTAAGTAAAGGTGGAGCCATCCGTGTTAAATATCCACAAGCAGTGCCGTTGGTTTACATCATCGACAAGGAAAAGTGTTTAGGCTGCGGTATATGTGAAGAAGTCTGCAAGGCAGGGGCGATTAATTATGACGAAAAAGACGAAGAAGTCAAACTTGATGTGGGATCGATAATTATTGGCACGGGTTTTGACGAATTCGATCCAAGCATTAAAACGGAGTATGGCTACGGAAGATACCTGAACGTGGTCTCAAGCATCGAGTTTGAGCGTCTCCTCAGCGCCAGCGGTCCACACGCTGGTATGGTTCTTCGCCCGTCCGACGGCGACATCCCACGAAAAATTGCCTTCATACAGTGCGTGGGTTCTCGAGATGTCACGTGTGGAAGCGATTATTGTTCTTCGGTTTGTTGTATGTACGCTACCAAAGAAGCTGTGATAGCAAAAGAGCACATGAATCAAATTAAGCCCACAATATTCGTAATGGATGTTAGAGCGTATGGGAAGGACTTCGACAAGTACATCGACAGAGCCAAGAATGAATATGGTGTGAGATTCGTTAGGTGTAGGGTTTCCTCTGTGGAAGAAGACCAAGAAACTCGAAACCTAAAAATAAGGTATGAATCCGAGGATGGAAAACTCATACAAGAAGAGTTTGACTTAGTCGTTCTCACAGTAGGCATTAGGCCTGCAGATGGCATTGAGGAATTGGCTGAAAAACTTGGAGTTGAAATCGATAAACACGGTTTCCTTAAGACCCAAACTTTCACACCTATAAGAACGTCAAAGCCCGGAATATTCGTCTGCGGGGCAGCTTCTTCGCCTAAAGATATTCCAGAGACGGTGACTCAAGCCAGTGCCGCTGCTTCTTGTGTAGGTGAGTTGCTTTCTCCTGTTCGAGGAACCTTGGTGGAGAAG
>CP070679.1:234273-237048 GCA_020352535.1 Candidatus Bathyarchaeota archaeon
GATTGGTTGAAGAAGGAATCCCGTTGATGGGCATATGCCTGGGAACTCAGATCTTGGCGTTAGCCATAGGTGGAGACACATACAAACTGAAGCACGGCCACAGATCTCAGAATCAACCCGTACTCGATCTAGAAACAGGCAGAGGTTACATCACCACTCAGAACCACGGATATGCAGTTAGCTTGGACTCCTTGAAGAGAACCGATTTGGAGACCTGGTTCTTGAACGCCAACGACAAAACGGTCGAAGGAATAAGACATAGGAGTAAACCGGCCTTTGCCCTTCAGTGGCATCCTGAGGCCTCACCAGGTCCTTACGACACAGAGTTTCTTTTCGACGAATTCCTAAAGCTTGTGGGGGTATGAAGGTGCCAAGGTTCAAGTGGATACGCAAGATTCTGGTGCTCGGAAGCGGTGCCATAAAGATTGGAGAAGCCGCAGAGTTCGATTACTCCGGAAGTCAATGTCTTAAAGCCCTGAGGGAAGAGGGTATTGAGACCGTCTTGATCAATCCTAACATAGCCACGATCCAGACCGACCCCCGCTTGGCTGGAAATGTGTACCTCTTACCTGTAACGCCAGAATACGTCGAAAAGGTTGTTGAAAAAGAAAGACCAGATGGAATCCTTCTTGGATTCGGAGGACAAACCGCCTTGAATTGCGGAGTTCAGCTGGCAAAAAAAGGTATACTCCAAAAACACAAGGTCAGAGTTTTGGGAACACCGATCCAAGCGATAGAAGACACCGAAGATAGAGAATTCTTTAGGCAAGCAATGATTAAGGCTGGCGTTCCAATTCCAAGAAGTAAATCTGCAACTTCTCTCCAAGAAGCCATCACAGTAGCAAAGGAGATAGGATATCCAGCCATCATTCGAATCGCCTATGCCCTAGGCGGCAAAGGATCCGGCGTAGCCAACAATGAAAATGAACTACGAAAAATAGTTAGTCGGGCCTTGGCCAATAGCATGATTTCTCAAGTCTTAATAGAAGAGTACTTGGGTCATTGGAAAGAAGTTGAATACGAGGTTATGCGAGACTATGCGGATAACTGCTTAACTGTGTGTAACATGGAGAACATCGACCCCATGGGAGTTCATACTGGCGACTCCGTCGTCGTAGCTCCATCCCAGACATTGACAAATCGTGAATATCACCTGCTGCGTTCAGCTTCCATTAGAGCAATCCGAGATTTGGGCATAGTTGGTGAGTGCAATATTCAGTGGGCTTTAAACCCGAAACGGGAGGAAATTCGGGCAATTGAAGTGAACGCTAGGATGTCAAGAAGTTCAGCCCTCGCTAGCAAGGCGACAGGCTACCCCCTTGCCTACATAGCAAGCAAGCTGGCGATTGGTTATCTACTCCCAGAGCTAATTAACAAGGTTACTGAAGTTACCACTGCCTGCTTTGAACCAGCTCTAGACTATGTCGTAGTCAAGTTACCAAGATGGGACCTACAGAAATTCCGAAACGTAGACCGCCACATTGGCCCTCAAATGAAGTCTGTTGGAGAAGTGATGGCTATTGGGAAATGCCTTGAAGAAGCATTACAGAAAGCAATTCGCATGCTAGACATCGGGAAACGAGGATTTGTCTGCAATCACGAAGACGACAATTATGAACCAACAAAGAGGATAAAGGATGTCTTAGCCAATCCCACAGACGAAAGGTTGTTCAAAGTTGTCAAAGCCATTAAAAGAAATATTCCAGTCGAAGAGATCTACCAACTTAGCGGCATTGACCCCTTCTTCTTACACAAAATCGAAAACGTCGTCAATATGGAGAAGGTTTTGCGCTCAATTGATTTGGTAGATGATGATGCCCTAGAGAAGATTAGAGAAGCAAAACGTCTCGGATTCTCAGACGCGCAGATCGCCATTTGCCTCCAAATAGACGAAGCAACAATAAGACAACTGAGAAAGAAAGCGGATATACTTCCGGTGGTCAAGCAGATAGATACGCTGGCCGCTGAATGGCCAGCCAAAACGAATTATCTCTATTTGACCTACGGTGGAGACGCGGATGACATAGAATTTCACTCGGATAAGAGCAAAGTTATGGTTCTTGGAGCCGGCGTTTTCAGAATAGGATCAAGCGTCGAATTCGACTGGTGTGGAGTTAATACCATCTGGGCTCTCAAAAAGAATGGTATTGAAGAAGCCATAATGGTGAACTATAACCCTGAAACGGTCTCAACGGATTACGACATGTCCGATAAGCTGTACTTTGAAGAACTGACACTGGAAAGGATTCTAGACATATATGATAAGGAGAATCCCTTCGGTGTCATATCAGGCGTCGGCGGGCAGATTCCAAACAACATATCCTTGAAGCTAGCCAACTCTGGTGTGAGGCTGCTAGGTACATCTGGTCAAAGCATAGACTGCGCAGAAGACCGATCAAAGTTCAGTGCCCTCCTAGACCATCTTGGAATTCCACAACCAGAATGGAGCGACCTAGCAACCTCAAGGGACCTCAAGGAGTTCGCTGAAAAGGTCGGTTATCCTGTTCTCATTCGTCCAAGCTATGTTTTGTCAGGATCCGCCATGAGAGTTGCCTACACTGAAGATGAATTAGAGAACTATCTTAGCTTGGCAACCAAAGTTTCACGGGAGCATCCTGTCGTAATCTCCAAATTCATAGAGAAGGCTAAGGAGGTTGAGGTCGACGGCGTATCTGACGGCGAAGACGTACTGATAGGAGCGGTTATTGAGCATGTTGAAAATGCGGGAGTCCATAGCGGCGACGCAACTATGAGCATTCCAACCCAAACACTACC
>CP070679.1:237148-239920 GCA_020352535.1 Candidatus Bathyarchaeota archaeon
CCCCGATAACTAGGGCTCTACCGCTTACCTCAACCGGTTTCCCAAGTCTGAAGGCTCTTAGAAAATCAAGTCCCCCTACGACGCCGCTGAGGTTAGCGCCATCAACTCGGAGCTTGCGGCTTTGGTGCAATCCTACAGCGAGTAAAATGGCATCGAATCCCCGCTCTTTAAGCACTTCAAATGTGAGGGTCTTTCCCAAGGTCATATTTGTCTTGATATCAACACCGAGATTGGCGATTCCTTGAATGTCTTTATCTACAATCTCCGTGGGTAGGCGGTACTCCTGAACGCCATAGCGCATCATCCCTCCAAGTTCAGGACGCGCTTCAAAGATTGTGACTGCATGACCTAGTCTGGCTAAGTAGTAGGCGGCGCTGAGTCCAGCAGGACCCGACCCGACAATAGCGATTTTCTTGCCACTCGATTTTACAGCGGTCAGCCTCTTTGTCCAGTCTTCAACATCGTTCTCCATTGCACAACGTTTTAGCCAACGAATTCCAACAGCTTCGTTAATCTTCAGCCGTCTACAAACAGTTTCACATGGACGAGAGCAAGCATGAGCCAGTACATTCGGTAGTGGCAGTTTCTCTCTTATAACGGCAGCAGCTTCAGCGAACCTGTCTTCTGAAACAAGCTGGACATATCTAGGGACATCAACTCCTGCTGGACAAGCTGATTTACATGGAACCAATTCGGCCTCACGTTTTGCAGTCTCCAACTCCTTGTCCCTCAACGCACCGGTTGGGCAGACTTCCACACAAGCTCCACAGAATCGACAATCCGAGTCCAGCAGAGTCGACCCGATTGAACCAACTACAGCTTCTCCACCTTGGAAGATGAATCCCAATGCCTTAACACCGCGAAGGTCTTGACAAGCTCGTACACATCGAGTACATCCAATACACAAGTTGTAATCGCGGAGAAAGAGGGGCTCATCCTCAACTATGGGTAAGCCTTGTGGGAGATAGTGTGGAGTATCCTCTCGTATGCTGATGTACTCTGCAACCCGTTCCAGCTCGCAGTTACCGAACTGGGGACAGCAACGTTCCTTTTCGGGCACGTTTGTTGAGCAGGGCTCTGTGGTACATCCCCCCTTCTGCGCACAGATTAGACAGGCGTGTGGGTGCTTGGCTAGGATTCGTTTAAGCTCAATCTTTCTTGCTTCTCGAATCTGCTCGTTTTCCGTGGTGATCTTCATGCCCCCAGAAACCGGTGTGCAGCAGGATAGAACTAGGTGCGCTTGCCCCTCGACCTGAACTAGGCATAATCTGCAGCCTTCAAACATCTTCTCAGAAGATTCATTCACGAGTGCTTGGTCGCCGCGATTGACTGTTTCAGTGGACTGGGCTTGATTGGGTGGTGGGAGATCTGGGTGATAGCAGATTGTAGGGATGTAGATGTCTGCTGTCCTTGCGGCTTCAAGTATGGTCTTGCCTTCTTCAGCCTCGACTGGTGTGTTGTTGATGACAAGTTGGATAGGTTTTGAAATCGTTGTCCCCTACCAGGAGTGGCTGATTGCCTTGGGGTTACAGGCTAGAACACAAGGAAGTTTTCTCTCACCGCTGACAGGTTTGCACGGTCCGCAGCTATACTTGATTTTTTTGCGGTGTTCTTCAGTTACCGCTGCCATTGATCCCCCTTCGATATCAAATTCGTCTTCGATGAGCTCTAGGACGCCATAGGGGCAGGCTTCTACGCATTTTCCGCAGCCATCACATTTGTCCGTGTCTATGATGATGAAGAAGTCTCCAGAACCGTCTTTATAGCCGTAGTGCGCAAGCATCTTGGATTCTCCTCTTATCGTGCACCAATCTGCTTTTCATACAGTGCTTTAGCAAATAATGCAGCACCCATAGCTCCGGCAAGAATCGGGTCTATATTGGGCTTCAATGGTGTGATGCCAAGGCTTCTCTCGAGTCGTGTGATGATGCCAGTATTGTTAGCAACCCCGCCGGTTACCACGAAGTCCTTCTCGACGCCAACCTTTGTGAGAAGATCTACTATCCGGTTAACCATAGCAAGGTGATAAGCTGCCGCAACCTTCTCTTTATCCCAACCTTGACGAAGTAGAGCTACAGACTCGGCCTTTGCGAAGATTACACAGGTGTTGCTTACTGGTGCAGGCTCTTTGTCCACATCTAACGAAGCTTTCCCAAGTTCTGCAATTGGAACTCGAATCAAATCAGCGAAGACCTCAAGACCTCTCCCAGTTCCCGCAGCGCATTTGTCGTTCATGAGAAAAGATATGACCTTACCTTTCTCGTCACATCGGATGGCCTTGCAGTCTTGGCCGCCAATGTCGAGGACAGTTCGAACCGATGGACCATAGATGTAATGAGCTCCACGTGCGTGACAGGCAATCTCAGTTATTGTTCTCTTAGCAAAAGGAACATTCACTCTTCCATAGCCTGTGCCAACAATGCAGTGGAGATTCTTGGTTTGCAGACCCGTCTCGTTGAGGGCCCAGTTTAACACTCTAATTGCGGTTTCTTCGCTGACGCCACCTGTTCGGATAGCAGCATAGGCATAGAGTTTCCCATCCAACATGATAACGGATTTGCTTCCTACAGATCCAATGTCTACACCAGCGGTTATCATCTTGGCGTCCTGCCAATCCATGTCCGGTACGGTATGTCGGTATTCGCGCCATCGCCAGAACTCCTTCGATTGTTCACCCATCTACTTCGCCTCCGCTTCATACGCAAGTAAAGCTGCTCCAAGCGCGCCCACATATTGGGGATGCTTGGGGATAGTAATCTCGGAGTTGAGTTC
>CP070679.1:240020-242763 GCA_020352535.1 Candidatus Bathyarchaeota archaeon
TTTAGGTGAGTGGAGAAAATAATAGCCATCCTCCTAAGACTACTTCAAAAATCAAAATTAACAGGCCTACACTGAAGATCTTCATCGCTTTGTTAGGTTTTACAAGTATTATCCCATTACCGAAGCCGTAGAGGATGCTGGCAACGATTCCAAACCATCCAATGATTGCTGGTACTGGTACAGCTTCAGAGGTGGCAAACAGGATTGAGTATGAAAGCGTACCAATTGAGAATAGGATTTGTGCGAATGCGAAAACCGAGTTTTTTGTTTTGAGAATGCTACGACCTAATTCACTTAACGATTTTTTTTCAGCGCCACTACTGCTTGAGTATTGTCTTGCTATGTTGAGTAGCCCCCAGTAGTTCTTTTCATTATAGAAGTTGATCAAGCCTTCTGTTATTCGAGAGATGGTCCAAATAACAGCAAGTATTATGTTATATGGATTAAAAGCAAGAAACAACATTATAGCAAGTGCAATTATGGTTCCATGTTCTATGAGCGCTAACATGGCGCCTATTTTGAATTTTTTCGGATCTTTGCTTATCTCCTGTAGTTTAGTGTCTGAGTCCAAATCGCTTATTACTGAATAGCCAAATCTCTCACCTGCAACGAGTGTAATTATAATAAGCAGAAAGAGAAAACCCGATAAGCTCATCGCGACTTCGACGATCAAGGAAATCCTCCGATTTGCTTTCTATTCCTCTTGATTTAATGACATTTCGTTTATTGCTTTTCTCGTTATCGGGAGTGGGAGAGGTAAGTTGAAAGAGAAAGGAGAAGACAGCCCCTCCCACCTACTTGGCTCTAGGTATTTCCCCAATAACTAATACTCGCCGCGAGATATAAGAGTACGACGCGCACCCGGGATATTGAGCCTAAGAAGCATCAATAAATGCACGCAACATCCGCCGCATGAGTTAATCGACTTCGACCTTAATGGTTAACCCGTTGACCCCTTCCTCGCTCAACTGTGTGAATGCGTCATACCAGAAAACTAGCCAAGTGCCCCCATCCTCAGAGAGGGATACCTTGACGGCGGGTAGGCGAGATTGCTCAATGAATGGACCTACTCGTCTATCTCTCGTAGAGAGTGCAACAGCTCTTTGTGAGGGCTCAAGAGGAAGCTCAGTCTTACCATGATAATCTATGATGGGGCATTTCACGGTGCTGTGGCTTAGAATCTTCTTGCCAATCGGACTAATGCTGTAGATTTCAAAGTTGTCTCCTTTCTCAGATTGTGTCTTCATGACGACCCACCATCGATCAGGACGAAGAGTTGGCAGTGCCAAGGCTTCGGAATCAGCACCGGCATGTAGCCTCTTGCTAACTTTGATTGCAGCATCCCTTTCATAATGTCGTATCGCAAAATTCAGGATAAGCAAGACAATGGCCAGAATTGTCACAGACTGAATCATCCCTATATTGTCCTTCGCATAGATTATGATGACAGATGCCACAAGAAGCACTACCAGAAATATCGGATCGACAAAGCGTGTAAGGTTAAAGGCGACCTTCTTGCTCGAAATTGGCCAGCCAACTGCGATGCTGCCTGTGGTGAGCATGTCCAGAAAAACGTGACAGAAGGACCCTCCGAGACAGATTAGTACAAGCGGTATGAAGCTCTTTAAGGGTAGTGACAAAAACATGATAGATGCTATGCTAATCACAAACGAAGCTAGTATTGCACCAACAATGGAATGCACCCATGAATGGTGAAAATTGGGCCATGCCTTCCATCTTGGTATTGAAATGCCATCAACATCAAGGACAACGCTCGATACTATGAGAATGATCTGGGCGTTTGCATCTAACAATAAGGCCTGACCTAAGACGAAACCTAAAAGCGCATGTGAAAATAGGTCCATTCGGAAACCCTTCTTTCATCGAGCTCTCCGCGTCCTTGAATACAAGACTTAAAAGAACTCCCTATGATATTAATGCGCGGAGCACCTTGCTGGCATGTAAGCAATAATGAAGAATAGCGAAAGCAGGCTGAATCCATGGATAAAGCCCAGAACCTCAAGCATTGGGTGCCAATTCTCTTTGTCTCTGCCGTAATCGTCGTCCTGGCAATCATCTGGTACATCACATTTCCTGCTTCAGTCTGGCAAGAAACTCCTAACTACCTCCAAATGTACGTTGACTTCATCGTTACAAAACCTATTGATGCATATCTAGCTGTAAGCACTGGTCCCGGAGGAGGGACAGGCTTGGTCTTCATTCCAACTTATCTACTCATAGTGACTCACATCATTCTCTACGTAGCTGGAGAACGGAGGCTTCGAAAATACACTTTCCTGAACGTATACTACATCGTATACCTCGTTCTTCTAGCGCTTTTCGCCATCTCATTCCAGAATGCCAGCCAGCACTACGGCTGGTATCTGAATCCTAATTTCACCGATGAAGCAGGCTTGCCTGCTCCAGGCTATGTTGACACATGGACTCATATTACATCTCCGTGGCTTCTAGGCGCCTTGATTGTACCACTTGCTCTGGAAAGATACCTAGGTTGGGATCGAAAGTACATGTGGGCTTTCATGTTCGCAACACTAGCCATCGTAGCACTGGGATGGGAAATCATGGAAACCGTAGGAGTAAACATGAGCGAAGACGTAACCTACTTCAACTACCCCATGGACTCTTTGAAAGACATGATTATGGGCGCCGGAATTGGAACCATTCTATCGTGCCTGATATATGAGCGCCTTGTAATGAGTCTCGATGAGAAGGCACAGGCTTC
>CP070679.1:242863-245604 GCA_020352535.1 Candidatus Bathyarchaeota archaeon
GGGAACCCTTAGACTCCACCTCACTTTTGGGAATCTCACGCCCAAGAACCCTACTCCATGCTACATGTCTCCTACTGACCGTATTGACCAACGTATCATCAACATCAACGACTACTGCATCCATCAGATCCATTCCCCCGCAGATTGCCTGCAGACGTGATTGTTCATCCACCTTCAAGGTTATGTATATGAGAACAAGTAATCAAGTCTACTGTCAACTCGCGAATCAGAGATTCTCCTCCTGTTAAGTAACACCTTGCATAGAATCTTTTTATCAAGCTCAACCGCCTTCTAAAAGTGGTGCCTTGCAGGATAGACCGAGAATATAGCACGACATACTGTGTGGAATCGGTTTGAATGAGAAATCTGATGCTATCGTTGTCGGCGGTGGCCCATGTGGCTCATTCTCCGCATTGACTATGGCAAGAAAAGGCATGGATGTTACAGTCTGCGAAGAACATAAGGAAATTGGCATTCCAGCCCACTGCGCTGGCCACCTCAGTCTTTCCGGCTTAAGACGTCTAGGTCTACAACTACCATCAAGAATCATCCAAAACAAGCTGAAGGGCGTAGTATTCTGGTCACCCCGTGGCAATCATCTTTCTGTGGGTTTTAACGCCCCTGTAACCTGCGTCGTTGACCGAGAATTATTGGATAAGTATCTATACAATCTGGCTCTAAGGGCGGGTGTACAATTCCTCTTGGGATCCAAGGTTGAGTCGTTGCTTGTAGAATCCAGCTATGTTACAGGAGTAGAAATCAAGAGCGGAAATACCAAGCAGACGCTTAGGTCAGGCGTAGTGGTAGACGCGGAAGGATGCCCATCAAGGCTTCTCAGACAGATGGGAATGCAAGCGACCAATCGTACTATGACAGTCAATGCGGTTCTTGCCGAAGTTGAGGAAGTCAATGAGTTAGACATGGACACTGTTGAAGTGTATCTGGGGCGACGATATGCACCAGGGTTCTTTGCGTGGATAATCCCAACGAAAGAAGATACTGCCAAGATAGGGCTAGCCACAACTGTGGGTAACCCTCAAAAGTATTTGCAGCGGTTTATTCAGAAACACCCGGTAGCCTCTAAGAAATTATGGAGGAGCAAAATCGTCCACCAAACTTTTCACCCCATATCGTTAGGAGGCGCGATCCCCCGGACATATGCTAATGGCCTTCTCGTTGTGGGAGACGTAGCCTCCCAGGTAAAAGCTACCACAGGCGGCGGTGTAATCTTCGGTCTCCTATGCTCCAGGATTGCCGGAAGAGTTGCTTACGAGGCCTCGCAAAGAGACGACTACTCCGAATCCACTCTATCGCGGTACGAATCCATGTGGAAGAGAGAGATTGGCCTCGATTTGACTGTGATGCTCCACCTGAGGAGGCTGCTGAACCAGTTGTCTGACAGCGAGATTGACAGGATTATTGATTTTGGCGTGAGATTAGCAACGAGGAACATTCTGAGGCAGGCTGGAGACTTGGACTTCCAGGGGAGATCGTTGATGCGTATGATGCTGCATCCTTCAATCCTGATTCCAGTAACATATTTTGTCGCATCAGCATTTCTCTCGTCACTCCGAAGATAGGAGATGAACATTTAAGCTCTGCCAACAATTGGAGTACGGATTCACGTTGCTCGAGTTCAAGTATAAGCAGGTCATTGTTCTGCGGGTCGACCTTGGAATGAGTGAGGGAAAGATTGCAGCTCAGGCGGGGCATGCAGCGGTTTCTGCTGCTGAAGACGCGAGAAAGAAGAAGCCGGATTGGTGGAGGGCTTGGATGAGAGAAGGGCAGTGCAAGATAGCTGTGAAGGCGCATTCGGATCAGGAACTCCTTGAACTCGAACGGAAAGCGAAGAAATTGAAACTTCCATCAGCCTTGATTACTGATAGAGGATTAACGGAGCTCCCACCAGGTAGTATGACATGTCTGGGAATTGGTCCGGCTCCATCAAGTCAAGTAGACAGGATAACAGGGGCCCTCCCCCTTTTTTGAGGAGATCACGTGAGTGTTCCCATGCTGGAGAGAGAGCTGGGAATGGAGGTTTACGCTTCTTCAGCGTCTGGAATAGGAGGAAAAATCCGGGAATTTCCTGAAGATTTCGCTGTAGAAGAGGTCTTAGCCGATGGTTCAAAGGCGTTAATTTCACAGGGTGAGGATCAAACACTGACTGGAGGAGGCCGCTACCTCATCTGTGTATTGGTGAAGAGGAATTGGGACACCTTTCTTGCAGTTAGAGAGGTTGCGAAACGATTAGGAATACCTTCCAAGCGTGTTCAAATAGCGGGGATAAAAGATGCTCATGCAGTGACAGCTCAACACATTAGCATCGCTCATGTAGGCCCAAAGCACGTCCAGCAAATCAGAATCAGAGGTATTGACCTTCGACCAATCCGATTCTCTGAAACTCCCGTCTTCTCCCGCCTTCTTTTAGGTAACCGGTTTAACATACGAATTGGGGCTATATCGCTGGAACCCTCTACGATTGACCAGCAAATCAAGAAGGTAGAGGTTGAGCTGTCGAGTTTAGGCGGGGCTCCAAACTTTTTTGGGCATCAGCGATTTGGAACTATTAGGCCGATAACCCACTTGGTCGGTCGTTCTATCGCCCAAGGAGACTGGAAGAGAGCTGCAATCATCTATCTTGCTCAGTCTAGCCCGCATGAGCTAGGAGAGTCCAGAGAGGCTCGACAACAACTGCAAAACTCACGGAACTTCCGACAAGCACTTAGAGACTTCCCTCATCA
>CP070679.1:245704-248436 GCA_020352535.1 Candidatus Bathyarchaeota archaeon
CAATACCTGTGTAGATTTTACGTTTGTTTAAGCAAGGAGGCTAGATAGTCTATTGATATGTTTGCTCCGCTGATGATCACTGCGACTTTCTCTTCAGGTTTTGGATGGTATTTGAATAGGAGAGCTGCTAGAGAGGCTGCTCCTGAAGGTTCAGCCAGTATGTGAGCGTTATGTAGAAGTGCCAACACGGCTTCACCGATTTCCTCTTCACTTACCAACAGGACGGTATCCACGTATCTCTTGATTATTCCAAAGGTTAGGTCAAGTGGTTTCCTAGCAGCTAAACCGTCTGCAACCGTGTTAACAGAATCTACTTCTACGATTTTTCCAGCCCTCCAAGATCGGTAGACAGCTGGAGCTCCCTCGGATTGAACCCCCACTATCCTTAATTTTGGGTTCAACGTTTTCGCGGCGATAGATATTCCGGATATGAGACCGCCGCCACCCACAGGAACGATTATAGTATTCAGATTTGGTATATCTTCAAGCAATTCTAAACCAATGGTTCCCTGTCCCGCGATTACGAAAGGATCTTCAAAGGGATGCACAAGAGTTGTTCCAGCTTCTTTTTGAATCTCAAGAGCCTTTGAGTACGCTTCATCGTAGTCCTTTCCATACTTTACAATATCAGCCCCATAACTCTCTAAGGCTTCAACTTTCTCCTTCACAGCGTTTTCGGGTACAACAACCATGGTTTTAGCTCCATAGATCTTGGCTGCGTAGGCCACGGCTAATCCGTGGTTTCCAGAGGAGGCGGTGACCAAGCCTCTTTCTAGTTCTGCTGGAGAAAGGCTAGATATCTTGTTGATGGCACCTCTTACCTTGAAGACTCCTACAGGCTGAAAGCATTCAAGCTTTAAGTAGACTTCTGCGCCTGCCCTTTGACTAAAAACATTAGACAGATAGGTTGGAGTTCTGGTTACGAGGTCTCCGATTTTTCTCTGAGCTTCAAGTGTGCTTTGGAGATTCACAGCCTTTTCCTTCATATTTTATGCCTTCAGTTAGCTAGAGGATGTAGCGTATACAGCCTTCTCATGGGCGCGTGGGAGGATTAAATGACCTTTTATGTAATATAAGAATATGGAATATTCGGCGATTGAATGTTCAAAAGTATTAGAGCCCTAGCCGTTTACGTTACCGACTTGGAGCGGGCAAAAAGGTTCTACACAGAGGTTCTCTCTTTCAAGCTTTCCGTAGATTTAGAGCCCAACCTATGCTTCCTTAAGTCTAAGTCAGGGGATATCAACATATATATGGAAGGTGGCAAGAGTCAGACGTCCATTGATGATCAAACCAGTCGTTTAAGCTTCTTCCTGCAAGCTGAAAGAAGTGCATCTGAGACCTATGCCGTTCTCAAAGCAGCTGGTGTCAAGCTTCTTCAAGAAGCCCCTGAACTTGTGGGGGGTGAAACCGCGTGTTTCCAGTTTGAGGATCCTGATGGAAACATCATCGAAGTTTGTGGGAAGCCATAGATAATGGACGCTAATAAAGGCGCGCGCAGTCTGCCTATGCAATTTAGTTAGGTGAACCTTGAGTCTGTGGTATTTTGGGAGAGGCCCTTTCCAATATCTGCGCACACAGCAAGGCTACGGGCTGGCTTCTCCGAGGTGCCTAGCGACTATTACCAAGTCCTGCATATCCACTACGTAATTCTCAACTATATCAGCATCTGGATTGTAGTCAAGCTCGCCCCTAAAGGATCCATAGGCTATAGCAACAATCGTTAAGTCTACGATATTCACATTGCCATCTCCGTTTACATCGCCTGGAATAGTCACTCGAATCATGCCATCTGTGTATGTGTTGTCGTCGAGGTCCGTTTCATAAGGAAGCGGGGTAGCGTAGGCACTGATTCCATAGTCACCATGTCCAAAGCCTGCAGTATCCCAGATGAATGTGGTGGTTACGGAGTTTCCACTTTCCAAGGTGACTAGCATCTGGTTGATTTGAGTTGAATTTGCATAGAGAATGATGTTGAAGGTTTCAGCACACCCTCCTTGGTTCTGAGATGTCACATTGATTCTGGTAGGGAAACCTTGACTTACGATGTTCTTCGACCGTGAGATAGATAAAATGGCAACATCATGCACCACAGGCTCTTCACATCCCCAATCACCATGAGTTGGTTCTGGATCTACAATTTTCCTCACGTAGGTCTTCGCAACATAGTTTCTGTTATCCTCACCGTAGTATGCATACCAAGGATCAAAGCTCCTGCATCCGTTGGTTGGAGTACCTCGATATCCCATAGTCCCGCTGTTGCCATTTACAAAGAGCTTGATTGTCAGGTTATCGATTACCTGAATCTCGATTTTGTATTCAGTATCCAAGGACAGAGAATCTATCCCGCAAGGCTGATACTGATAGCCATTGTAATACTCTAGGGCTCTCATGTAACTGACTCTTAGCGTAGCAATAGGCAGTACGTCCCAAACTGTATGGAAATACTGACTTGCATAAGCATGGCCAATTGTATCCATATCTAGATAAGTTGTGACCGAGTAGAATCCTGGTGTGAAATTCTTGGTTCTTGCCAAGGTGGAGAACTGGTTCTCGTTTTCCTCTACTCGTAACGCCTGCTCTCCACCCCTGTTTTGGATGTCCACAAAATCGACCGCTCCCACTCCAAACACATCCCATTTGTCTACGCTAGGTGGGTCACCAATCGATTCATCTTCAAAGTCATCAGCAAATATGAATGTAGCATCCTCATCACTAGATGTGGTAACATC
>CP070679.1:248536-251215 GCA_020352535.1 Candidatus Bathyarchaeota archaeon
TCTACAGCCTTGTGCAAATTGACGTTCTGAAGGGAAGGATATTTATTCTCAAGAGGCAAAAGCAGGCGAGCTATTTTCAGGTCTATCTTACTTACTTTTCCTGACTTCAGTTTCGCCTGACACTTCGAGCATAGAATTCCGCTTTTTAAGCAGAAGTTGCATAGCCCTGTCTTCACTCCGGTTGCGAGCCTCCTCACCAAATAAAGGAGGTGGCGGCAGAGCCTTTTGGATTCTCATGTTGCTTATTCTGCCAGGTGAATCTCAATAGTGCTGACGTTGGTTGGCGAGCCGCCCTCTTCAAATGGCGCTAACTGCTCTGTGCCAATGTCTATCTGTTTGACTTTCACATTTGGCAAGAACCTTCGTCTGCAGACCTCTACGACATCGACAGCGCGACTAATTGCTCTGCCTCTGGCCTTTACGCTGATTTCAGAGGCCCCGCCATGGAAGAGGGTTATGCAGGCTAGGACGTAGTTCATAGTTGGCTTTCTTCCTATCAACACATCGGTTCTTTCTGACATTACCGCCTCACTCCTTGCATTCTTTGCATGTTATGGCTGCCTATGCATTTTTGTCGGTGAATAAATACATTGTGGTCTTGCAGCAATAGCTTTCGATACATACCTCAAAGCATCATGTGACGCAGTACGCATACCATAGACTCAGAAGATAGCTGCAGGATGAGCATATAATTCTTAAATAGTATACTATTGTAAAGTTTCGCTTTAACTAACTAAAGGCGAATTCCATGGACAAAGAGACCTTAACAGGGCGACCTTATCGCTTGCTTCGCAGGATATATGCGCAAGGCAGTCCCGCCTCAATCTATACCATCCAAGTAAAACAAAGCGAATTGGCCAAGCAGCTCCAAATCAGCCGACAGGCGCTAAACGTCCATCTACGCAAGCTCCGAGACTTGGGATGCATTCGCACTGGCAGAGGCTTCATTGACATAACAGAGGAAGGACTAGACACTCTAGGCATTTCAGTGAACCCAGCCTTCATCTTCATCAGAATCTCTCCGCTCAAAAGGGAAGAAGCATACCACGAAATGGCAAACCTACCGATTCAACAGGTTTTTCGAGTAGCGGGAGATATGGATGCAGTGCTTCTAGTAGAGCAAGGGAAACTCAACGAGGTCCTTCGAAGACTCGCCCTGCTAAAGGGGATTCAGGAAACAAGGTCTTATGTCACCATCCAAGCCCTGAAATAGCCGAGAGGAACCCCACGTGAAACTCCTTGAATATGAAGCAAAGGCCATCTTCTCAAAGCATGGCATTCCAACTCCTCCAGGAAGGCTCGTAGATTCGCCAGTAAAAGCTCGGATGGTTGCCACGCAACTCCAGACTCCTGTTGTCGTTAAAGCGCAAGTTGCTGTCGCTGGAAGAGGAAAAGCAGGTGGAATTCTCTTCGCAGACTCACCCAGAGAAGCCGAACGCGCAGCGAAGAAATTACTGAGCTCTCGGGTCAAAGGAATCCAGCCGCAAAACGTGCTTGTCGAAGCGGAAATCTCGATTCGCCAAGAACTCTACTTCGCATTCACAATTGACAAATCAGCTCGTCGCTACGTCATCGTCGCCTCCTCCGAAGGCGGGGTGAACATAGAAGAACTGGCCATTGCATCGCCTGAAAAAATCATAAAAGTACCTATCGACTTGATACACGGATTTCGCGCTCATCACGCCCGACTCGTCGCTAGGAACCTTGGCTATCGCGGGAAGCAGATGCTAGCCCTAGGAAGAATCTTCTACAGGCTATATGAGGTAGCCTTGAGCTATGACGCTGAACTTGCCGAGATGAACCCTATTGTTGAAACCTCTGAAGGGGAATTCGTAGCTGTAGATTCGCGATTGATAATCGATGACAACGCACTCTACCGACATCCTAAATTCAGAAAGTTGTCAAGCGGGGCGAAAAAGGAATTGACCCCGCAAGAACTTGAAGCCCAGGAAGAGGAATTGGCATATGTCAGTCTTGATGGAAACATCGGCGTTGTTGGAAATGGCGCTGGATTGGTGATGGCAACTCTCGATGCAATCGAGCTGTATGGAGGAAGATCTGCGAACTTTCTCGACATAGGTGGAGGTGCGACAGCCGATAGAATAACTGCAGCTCTAACACTCGTCTTCTCAAATCCCCATGTCAAAGCTGTTCTCATCAATATCCTGGGCGGCATCACTCGCTGCGATGAGGTTGCCCAAGGGATTCTGAAGGCTAAGAAACGAACTGGGTTTCCTAAACCGATAGTTATACGGCTGGTTGGAACCAACGAGGTAGAAGGGAAACGCATGTTAACACAAGCAGGCCTTCAGGTCCTAGACAGCATGGAAGAGGCTGCTGAAGAGGTCGTGAGAATTAGTAAAAGCGGAGGTTAGGCTGATAGGCATCTTTGTTAACAGAGACACCAAAATCATAGTCCAAGGAATCACAGGAACCCAAGGCAGCTTTCACACCAAGCTTATGCTTGACTACGGGACAAAAATCGTTGCCGGGGTCACGCCGGGTAGAGGAGGAGCACAAGTTCAGGGGGTTCCAGTCTATGATACAATTGATGACGCTGTAAAGAAACACAGCGTGAACGCTTCAATCATCTTTGTTCCGGCTCCCTTTGTGGCAGATGCTACTTTCGAGGCTCTAGATGCCCAGATTGAAACCGTAGTTATTATAACAGAACATGTT
>CP070679.1:251315-253956 GCA_020352535.1 Candidatus Bathyarchaeota archaeon
AACCAACACAGAACAACTCTTACCCTTTATGTGACTAGGCAGTTGTTAAGTCCATTGTTCTTGGTTTCTACCTAGCTAGCCAGTGTGCTGGAAATTCGAGCTAGCTCGTACGGAACGTGTGCGAGTTGAAGTTTGATCTTGTGCCTGGCGTGTGCATTTGTAGGTTATGTCCTTTATAATTGACGCTGATTCTCCAAACTGCTTCTTGGCTTGAGGGTTTAGTTCGAGTTCTAGAATTCTTTCAATGCCATTCTTTCCAAGAATAACGGGCACACCAATGGAGATGTCTGAAAGGCCAAATTCACCCTGCAGGACAGTGGAGACGCCCATTACCCTGTTTCTACCTCTTAAGACTGCATCAACGGTGATGGCTATTACAACTGCGGGTCCATAAGTTGTGGCTCTCTTGAGTTTTATGACTTCAGAGCCAGAGGTTTTAGTAAGGCTCAGTATTTTCTCAATTTGGTCTTTTCTGAGCAGAGTCTTTATCGGTATTCCGGACACGGTGGCGTAGTCCACGAGTGGGACCATGGAATCCCCATGCTCGCCGATGACCAAGGCCCGGATATCCTCTCTAGAAGCATTCAATTCAGCCGCTATATAGGACCTGAAGCGCATAGTATCAAGAACGTTTCCTATCCCAAAAACCCTGTTCCTCTCAAAGCCTGATTCTTTGTAGGCTACATAAGTCATTACATCAACCGGATTCGTGACAACCATGATCTTGGATTCAGGAGCGAATTTCACAACTTCTTTCACAACAGATTTCACTATTCGAGAATTCACATTGGCAAGGTCAAGACGTGTCATTCCAGGTTTTCTTCCTGCACCAGCAACGATAACCGTAACCTCTGATCCTCCTATCTCACTGAAATCGGACGTCCCTTTGACATAGCCATCAAACTCTATTGCAGGCGCGGCCTGCATCATATCCAATGCTTCGCCTCTAGCCAGCTCTTCAGCGATATCTAGGAGTACAACATCGCTGATTCCAAGTCTCAAAACATTGAATGCCGAAGCGCTTCCTACTTTGCCTGCTCCTATGATTGAAATCATGGTCTACACAAGGTTTGTTTTGGTGTAGCGCTTGCGAGTGCATCGTTTGGACGAATCTTCTTTCTAAGAATCTTCCTTGCAAGCATCAAAGCAGAATCGTAGTTGTACACGCCTTTTGCATTTACTCGTGCTTCCTCTAGCATTCTCTTCGCCACCTTGTTCTTCAGCTTATCTATTGTCAGTGCCCCGATGCCGAGAATCCCGGGCATAATTTCACGCATGTCATCTTCAAGCCTTACGCACTCGATTCCTAAAGGCGGAGTAGCGTTAATGTCGGCTATGATTTTCGAAGGCTTCAATCTCTTAAGCAGATCTTTCTCTATTATTCGAACTCCTCGAGCTGCTGCACAGAATATCACTTGAGCCGACTTCATAACCTCCAGCCGCTTCTTGGTCGTTGGCGCGAAGACACTTTTAACAACAACGCCGTATCTATTGTCCAGGAACTCTGCAACTCCTATTGCATACTTCTCTCCATGGTCGCGTTTTGGATCAAGGCTCGCAATAGTAACATCACACCCAAGTCTGGAAAGAAGGACTGCAGCGATCCTTCCGACAACGCCAGTTCCAAGGATAGCGCATTGCTTGGTTTCCAAACTGCTTAGCCCATGTAGCCTAAAAGATGCTAGGGCTTCTTCGATTTTTGCTACAGCAGCTGCTGTGGTGGTGAAGGCTCCTGCTGGATCGATTACTATGCTAGCTTCAAACGATGGAAACAACGAGTCTTTCACTACTTTCAATACCTCTTCAGCTTCGCAGAGAGCGACTCCCCCAATGAAAAAACATGTGTGCTTGACCGCCTCAGGACCTCTCAAAAGCATGCTATCCATAACAATTCTTTGAACGTTTAATGGAGTCACCCCTCCATAGGGTATAACTGCACGAAACCCTGCACTAAGCGCTAGGCAAACGTCAAACGGGCTTGTCACTGCTCCTGTGTCCAGAAGAAACAAGAGATAGGGTGTATCTAAACGCGTGTCCGTACATACATTCTGAGCTTTCATTTGCTGACCACGCGCGTGCGACCGAGTTCTCTAAAAGCCTTGTTAAGGTTCTGCATTGTGACTTTGCTGTGTTCATGCAGGTGCAGTATTGCCTTGACGCAATCAAGTTCTCCGTCATACTTCTCTTTCAGTTCTCTCATCTCTGTAAGGCTTATTTGTTGAGACGCTAATAGAGTCTCGTTCATAGCTAATGTTACAGGTGGTAATGAATTGGTCTCGAAAATTCCAAAACGTAACAATAGTTATCATGAAGATGAAGTGCTAGAGGCTCTCATTAAGGACCCAACTAAAAGTGCTCGGGAGATTGCGAAGGGGCTAGGGAGCTATAGGCAGAAAGTTTGGCGCAGAAGAAGGGAACTTGAAAGGCGGAATGTTATTTGGGGCTACACAGCAGTTGTTGATGAGAGCAAAATAAACCATGTATTGTACATGGTATTGTTGAAGATGAAGCCGATGAATAAAGAGCTAGCACGATTGATGGTAAATAGGAAGTTGAAAGGTGAACCCTACAAGCAGAATGTGCGCCTAGTTAATGTCCTTTATGTTAATGGTGAATATGACTGGATCATAAAGTTCTCAGC
>CP070679.1:254056-256637 GCA_020352535.1 Candidatus Bathyarchaeota archaeon
ATGATGTCTCCCACGTTCACCTGTGCCCCATCCACGCAGAATCGAACCGTCACGCGGTCTCCAGCAGTGATAGTGGGATACATGCTGCTTCCCGCTCCAGTAAAGGTATAGTATTCTGCTGGTCTAGCGTATGCAGAGCTCAATAGGGAAACAGAGAAGACTACAGCCAACAAGTATAATGTCGCAGGTTTGATCCTATTGCATAAGTCCCGCTGAAATATTAATAACACCTCAAAACAGAGACGCAAGCAAGGATTTAAGATTTCAGAAAAATCTTCTATCCGATGCACATGTATAACTATTATTATGTGGGCTCGCGAATCGATTATTCTGTCTTCAATGGAAGCAGGTCAGAGATTCGCATCTTGTAAGGCTGCTTTAGAGAGCCAACGATAACCCACATATTTCTATTGAAGTCGCTGATGATTTCGCGGCACCGTCCGCACGGACTTAGCAGCTTGTAGGATCCCTTTCCATCGCCCCAAACGGCTACAATGGCCTCAAAGTTCCTATGTCCACTCGAGACTGCTGTACAGAACGCTGCGACTTCACCACACACATCTGCAAAGCCCACGTTCGCTTCTATATGAATCCCAGTGAATATCCTCTTATCTGTCGTTCGAAGGGCGGCTGCGACTTCATGGAAGTCATCAATGTGTAGCCGATCAGCAGCTTCCTTTGCTGCTTCAATCAACTCACGGTCCTCTTCACTCAATTCGGTTTTTCGGCTCAATCGTACTCCCCTTGAACATGCCTTCTTGACGCATCTCACTTGAATCTTATAGCGCAATATATGCTTTCATGCACGCCCAACTTTCCTTCTTCGGGCTTATACATCGCATCGCTGAATTTCTTAACAACCCAATCATATTCTCCGAGTGCTTCTTGATGCGCGTGCTAGCTTTACACCCGCGCATCGATGAAAGCTCTCAGGTTCCTCGCAAGAATCTGGAAGGATTCGGGTGATCGAATGGGGTAGATACTTCCCAGCTTCTTGGCTAGCGAGTTCAGTAGAGCTTGGTCACGTTCTCCCTTCAATATTCTGCTAGTCTCTTCCTCGGTAATGTCATCAAGCCTCTTGTGCAAAGCGAGAACCTCGCGGTTGGCTGGGCAAACTGATTGGCATATCATGCAACCCATTAGAGCGTTGTGGGCTTTTGGACTAATCCATTCTGGAAATCTACCTTCGACTTCATTGTATAGACTTATACACCTTCCTGCATCGATAACAAAGTTTTCTTCAGTCATGCAGTGAGTTGGGCAACTGATTTTACAGGCTTTGCAGCTTTGGCAAATCTCCATCAATCTTATGTTGTCCCAACTGTCTTCAAGCTTGCAGTTCGTAAAATAAGCGGCAAGCCTTAGTAGACTACCCATTCCCTCCACATAGCAAAGATTATTACGTCCATATTTGCCTAGTCCGCTTCTCACTGCAAGCAGTTTGAGGTGTACCCACCTTGCTCTTTCATATGAACCATCCAGTCCTCCGATAATCTGACTCATTACAGTCTTTTCTAGAAATTCATCTGTCAATCTGTGATAATTTGGAGGAAGCGGAACGTCGTACACGTTTCCATCAAGATGAAATCTCGCTAGCATCAATCGGGAGGGAACAGCTATAACTACCAAGGATTTTGCGTCGGGTAGGTTCTTGGGGATTGCGAATCTCAGATCTTTAAGGTATCCCCTGTAGGTTGTGTTGCAGCTTAGTTTGCCTTTCTTTTTTAGCTGGTCTACATCCTTCTGCAACGCTCCCAGATGACTAATTGACACAACCTTGTACTTGTATCCGAGTGGCCTTGGGACATCATCCGAGAAATCCGTCTGGTCACGCTCCAGCCAAATATGGTGTAGATTGCTTACGCATAAGTCTGGGAAACCTTAGACATATATAACAATGTTCCCTCTTCCCCTCAAAGTCCACGCGCGTGCATGCTCTTAGCTCTGTAGCTCTTTAATGTGCTCCTCGACTGCCTTCAGTTCCTTCTTCAGCTCTTCTGCGTAGCTTTTCAGTTTCTCCACTTTTTCTGCTTTTGTGAAGAATCGCCTACGATACGCATGTCTATGCCCATGTCCATGCCTATGTCCATGCTTCCACTCGTGATGAGGGGACTCACAACCACATTCGTTATGCATTTTCTTCTTCACCTCCGTTTCAGCGCACAGGATACTCGTAATGCAAGATATGCTATAGAGGTTTCTTTCTCAAATCTTTAGTACCACCTCCACCGACATATCAAAAGATGCTGGATGGGAGGTGATTCTATGGATAATGACAGACGAAAGAAGGTTTTCGCACTTCTCTTGGTAGGAGCCGTATTGGCATCAGTGGCCGTGGCAAGTTTTGCATCAGCCCTGAATACGCAGGAAGTCGTGACCAAATCCGCAGTCTTCGCCAAAGTCTATGGCTTTGGAGGCTGGATGGATCTCGACGGCTCAGTCCAAACGCTCCTTTCAATCACCCTACCTAGCATACCGATGAGTGGATATTACCATGTTGTGGCTGATGGCTACGTTTTCGTGGTTGACTCCGCGGAGGCATCATTTGCCTTAGGAGTTGACAGCCCCACAGAGGATGTTG
>CP070679.1:256737-259315 GCA_020352535.1 Candidatus Bathyarchaeota archaeon
CCTTTCTGCATCTTAAGCCTCTTTACTTTGACCAAGCTACGATGTTATGCTTTGGAGAAACGTTTCATTAGGATATCTGCTAGCCCTACTTCGCCAGTTTCTTGTAGCTCATATCTGACTCTAATGGCTGGCTTGTTTAGCTGAAGGAGTTTTCGTAGGTCAATCGGCGTTCCGATTACAATCAGGTCGCAAGGTGTCTTGTTGATGGTTTCTTCGAGTTCCCTGATTTGTGCTTCACCGTAGCCCATAGCAGGAAGCAGGGATCCCAAATGCTTGTACTTATTAAATGCGGTCTTGATGGAGCCAACAGCGTAGGGACGAGGGTCAACCAATTCTCTCGCTCCCAACATCTCTGAAGCAATGGTTCCTGCCCCATAGGCCATGTTGCCATGAGTTAACGTAGGGCCATCCTCGATTACCAGCACGCGTTTCCCTTTGATGATGTTGGGATTATCCACGGTTATTGGTGAGGCAGCTTCTATGATTGTGGCGTTGGGGTTCACCGCCTTGATGTTTCTTCGAACAGCTGCAATACTCTTTGGGTCCGCGGTATCGATTTTGTTTATCACGGCTATATCAGCCATCCTTAGGTTTGCTTCGCCAGGGTGATATGTGAGTTCATCTCCTGGTCGATGTGGGTCAACAACTACTATGTATAAGTCAGACCTGTAGAACGACATGTCATTGTTGCCGCCATCCCAGATGATTATATCTGCCTCCTTTTCAGCTGTTCTAAGAATCGTCTCATAATCCACTCCCGCGTAGACAATGACGCCTTTTGCGATGTGAAGCTCGTATTCTTCGCGTTCTTCAATCGTGCATTCGAACCTTTCGAGGTCCTCATAAGATGCGAATCTTTGACAGGCCTGCTTACGCAGGTCTCCATAGGGCATTGGATGACGTACAACAACCACTTTGAGCCCCATCTCTCTCAGACTCGCTGAGACCTTTCGTGAGGTTTGGCTTTTTCCTGATCCTGTTCTAACCGCACAAACTGAAACAACAGGAACGCTTGATTTGAGCATGGTAGATGATGGCCCCATCAATCTGAAATCTGCACCGTGGGCCATTACGATTGAGGATTTATGCATGACATACCTGTAAGCGACGTCACTATAGGCGAAGATTACTTGGACCACTTTGTGTTCCTTAATGAGCTGTGGCAGCTTGTCTTCGGGGTAGATAGGTATGCCTTTAGGATAATTTGAACCCGCTAGTTCCGGCGGGTATATTCGTTTCTCGATACCTGGTATCTGAGTTGCCGTGAATGCTACTACTTTGTATTCATCCTTACTTCTGAAATGAACATTAAAATTATGGAAATCTCTTCCAGCTGCTCCCATTATTATGATCTTGACTTTTTTCACTGTGTGTGCCCTTCTCTGAGAGTAGCCTCGACCCTACTTTGCGCTTCGCGATTGGATTGAGATGTTGCCTGCAAGCTCCTTTCCTTCTGTCTGTGGTTTAGAAAAGGCTGTGACTATTTAAGTCTACACAGAGGCTGCTGGTAAATCTTATATTGCTTGAATCATACAGACTTCCACCTCTAGGTGAAAAGTATGGTTGATTTCCGCTTCACAGAGGAGCAAGAGCTCCTTAGAAGAGCTTTGAGAGAGTGGTGCTCGAAGAATCTGTCAATGGAAAGAATCCGGGAGATGGATACCAAGCAGGAGATTCCTGCGGATATCATCAAGCAGATGGCTGATCTTGGCCTGCTTATTATGACCGCTCCAGAAGCGCATGGTGGTTCAGGAGCAAACTGGGTTTCAGCCTGTATTGCTGCTGAAGAGCTGGCCTATGCTGACATTAGCATTGCTATCCCAGTATTATGGCTGGTGGAGGCGTCATGGGGCTTTGTGGTGGATAAGTACTGCACAGAAGAAGTCCGAGAAGCCGTGATCAAGAAAGCAATACGAGGCAATGCGGTCATTGGCATTGCTTCAACCGAAGCGGGGGGAGGCTCTGATGTTGCTGCATTCAAATCAACCGCAGAAAAAGATGGAGATGAGTGGATTCTCAATGGGGAGAAGATGTACATTAGTGGCACAGAAGAAGCTCTCAAGCTTGGAGGGGGATTCTTCGTGGTCGCCCGAACATCACCAGCGCCTGCTGGTGCCCATCATCGAGGTATGACTGGATTTTATCTTCCAATAAAGGCTGATGGTGTTGAGGTTTCGAAACGGTTCAACGACATGGGTCGCATGGCAATCTCAACTGGCGGATTTGTGATGAAGGATGTTCGACTTCCCGAGAGTCATGTCCTAGGCGAAGTTGACAAGGGATTCTACCTTACAATGGAGGGCTTTGATGCAGCCAGGATTCTCATTGGAGCTGCCTGCGTAGGTGCAGCTCAACGAGCCCTCGAAATCGGAATGGATTACATCAAGGAAAGGAAGGCCTTTGGACGTCCGCTAGGCAAGTTTGAGGGAATCCAGTTTGAGCTTGCAGATGACTACTCCGAGCTTGAGATGATACGGGGACTTGTATACAAGACAGCTTGGATGCTGGACGAAAGATATCAGCATAAACGTTATTCGCCTACTGAGGTCGCCAAGTGGATTTCCATGTGCAAGCTGAA
>CP070679.1:259415-261989 GCA_020352535.1 Candidatus Bathyarchaeota archaeon
CAGTCAAAATGGTTCGAATGATCGAGAAAATCTGCAGAATGGCCAAGTAGCAGACAACTCAATCCTCCAACCTATCCAACTTCCCTTTTTCAAACCAGCTAAGAAGCACCTATTTATGCAAATGATGCCTTAGACTGACCGAATCTAGCACGCGCAATTTAGTGGCATTTCGCTAAGTAGAAGTATGGAATCCTGCCTTTGCAGGAGAGCTGAAAAGAGATGGAATCCGCAATTGTAGAGGAGATACGAAGTGCGCTCCAAACCAATGCAAACCCTGTTGAAAAGAGAAAAAGAATTCTGTGGGCGAAGCACTACCAAGAACAACCAAAGCTTTACGGAATCCCTACTCCTACCGTAAGGAGGATCTCATCAATATTCTTTCAGAATATCAGATACAGACCCAAGACGGACATCTTCCAGTTATGTAATGACCTGCTCGAATCGGGCTATTCTGAAGAGCGAACAATAGCATTTGACTGGGCCTTCCGACTGAGAAGATGGTATACATTATCTGATTTTCTACTTCTGAAGGCTTGGTTAACGATGCATGTTCATAGCTGGGGTGCTTGTGATGACCTGTGCACCCATGCTCTTGGCGCTATAATATATCAGATTCCAACTCTTGTCCAAGAAGCTGAGAAGTGGACGAAATCTAGTAGCCGATGGGTAAGAAGAGCAAGTGCAGTCTGCTTAATCTACTCAGTTCGAAGAAAGAAATATCTAGAAGCAGTTCTCCGAACTGCAGATGCCCTTCTAGCTGATTCAGATATAATGGTTCAGAAGGGCTATGGATGGATGCTAAAAGAAGCCAGCAACCACTACCCTAAACGAATTTTTAACTATGTCCTAGAGAACACGAATGAGATGCCCAGGACAGCGCTTAGGTACGCCATCGAGAAGCTTCCCCCTGAACTTAGAAGGAAAGCGATGGAAAGAAGCTAAGTTCCAAGCTAAAATTGACAGAATTCCAGATTTTGTGAAAATACTGGTAGCCCGGGGGAGATTCGAACTCCCGTCGACGGGTCCAAAGCCCGCCATGCTTGTCCACTACAATCGGTGAGTTAGTTCCTCTCTACCGGGCTAGACGAGCTTCCGGGCTGCCTTAGCATTCTCCTATGATTTCATGATTTATATTAACATAACTGGTACTATACTGCACATTATCATCAGGATGAGGACTATTTTTCATAGTCTAGCCAGCAGACCTATGGCGATTTTCAGGATTAAATATTTGCTGCTTCTCTGTGTGTTCAGCTTTCTCTAGGCTCTTCTTGACTTCGTGTCTGACTATGCGCTTCAGAATGATATAGGCAATCAGGAGAAGTATAGTGATTAGTAGCAAATTCATAGTTAGAGTGAGTAACTCTGGCTAGCCTAGCCCAAGCATCGATTTTGAGTATCTGACGAATGACTTTAAATGGCTTCTGGCGCATGCGCACACGACGCCGTAGTCTTCCTAGAGAAAGGCTTATAATGAGCCATGGTGTGTCTGTGGAATCTTCCGGAAAGGAGAATTCGGCTGTGCATGTCATCAAGGAAGCCAGTGGGCTTCAGAAAGTCTACCGCCTACTCAATGAAACAGATTGCACTCTAGGTAGAGCTGTAATCTCTGAGACCGCAGAGCATACTAGACTGCACGAGATCTACATCAAGCCTGACTGTCGTGGAAAGGGCTATGGAAGTATCCTAATCCAAGCCATCATCAGAGAAGGCAGGTCAAAACTGATTACTCTATGCACAGGATTCACAAACGTGTCGTTCTTTAAAAGACATGAGTTTCAAGTGACAGGAGCCAGCGATAGTCTCGCTTTCATGAGCTGGAAAGCCTCTGATTCCGGAAGATAAGAAGGATAGTTCCAGGTTCTACTTTCTAGTCTACAAAGGATTAATCTTAGCAGCTCATACAGAGAGTACTAAGGTCTTCAGCTTGGGAGTAAACCTTACACCGATAATATACAAAACAGAAGTTCAGCTAAATGACCTTAGAGGAAAGAGCCTTGCTGTTGATGCTAACAATGTACTCTATCAGTTTCTTTCATTAGTTCGCACACGAAACGGAACTCCACTGATGGATTCGCATGGGCGGATAACTTCTCACCTCACAGGGCTGATGTTTCGTTCAACACGTCTAATGCACGATTTTGGAATCGACTTGATTTTTGCTTTTGATGGCAAGCCTCCACCCCTCAAGCAGAAGGAGCTCGATAGAAGACGAGAGCTCCGTGAAAGGTCTAAACGGGAGTGGAAGGAAGCACTTATGGCTGGAGATTATGTCAAGGCGTCCTCCAAAGCCGTAATGACGAGTCGCTTGACAAAAACCCTAGTAGCAGACGCCAAAAAGCTCCTTGAACTCTTGGGAATCCCTTATGTACAAGCACCAGGGGAAGCTGAGGCCCAAGCATCCTACATGGCGAAGAGGGGGGATGTCTGGGGAGCCAGCAGCCGTGACTATGATTCTCTTCTCTTTGGCACACCTAGGCTTCTACGATACCTTACGATTTCTGGAAAGGAATTTCTACCCAGCAAAGGGCTCTCCCGACCACTAAAGCCAGAACTCATTGAACTAGAAACCCT
>CP070679.1:262089-264649 GCA_020352535.1 Candidatus Bathyarchaeota archaeon
CTGAACAAAGAACAAAACCCAAACATAAAGGCTACATCCATTCTGCGACAGTGTGACCGCGAAATTGTGACAACTTCGCTTCGCTCAGTGGCAAGCGATTATCCATGCATAATCTCTCTGTCCTGTGGAGTTGGAGTCCAGACCCTGGCGGAGTTGTTTCCAAACAAGACCATTATACCAGCAAACGATACAAAATTCATAGGAATGCACGATACCAAAGCTAGCAAGTTCTATGAAATGTGTAGAGCCTGCGGCGACTGCATTCTCTTCGAAACAGGCGGTATATGTCCAATAACGCTCTGCGCCAAGAGCCTGCTCAATGGACCTTGCGGCGGACAAATAAGCGGTAAATGCGAAGTTGGTGCTTATACGAAAGATTGTGCCTGGGTCTTGATATGGAAGCGGTTAGAACAACAGGGCAAACTCGATTTGTTCACCAAGTTCAGACACTTCCGCCGTAATAGGCAACATCATCCAAAGGAGCTTGAGCTGCCGTAGCTCCTTTAAAACTAGAAAGGTGAAATGCTTTGAAATCCAAGCGGATTTTTAGCGACTTGATGCGCGCAATAGATGCAGGTCAATTCGTATTCACAGGAGAACTAGAACCAGAAAAGACGACCGATCTGAGTGAAATTGTCGAAGCTGCGAAAACCATAAAGGGACATGTGGTTGCCTGCAATGTCACTGATGGTCCAGGAGCTTACGCGTACATGAGCAGCCTTGCCGCATCTCACATTCTACAGAAGGAAACTGGCATCGAGATGATCTATCAGCTAGTCTGTCGAGACCGAAATGCAATCGCGCTATTCTCTGATCTGCTTGGTGCTGGTGCATTTGGCATAAGGAACATTCTAGCCTTAACCGGCGACCATCCAGCCATTGGAGATATGCCAGACGCATTACCAGTATTCGACTTTGACTCCGCTCAACTGACATACATGATTCGTAAAATGGTTGATGAAGGCGTCGACCTCTATGGCAATCCCATTCACAAACCGCCGAAGTTCCATGTTGGGGTCGCGGCTAACCCGAATGCCGATCCATTAGCACCCGAAGTTCTGAAAATTCAAAGAAAGGCGGAGGCTGGAGCAGAGTTCATTCAAACACAAACCGTTTTTGATATAGAAGCTGCCAAACGCTTCTTACGTGAAGTAAAAGGGCTTGACATCCCAGTGCTGGTCGGCATCTTTCCAATGAAATCTTATGCTATAGCGGAGTTTTTCGATAAAAACATCCCAGGTGTACCTGTACCTACGGACTTTCTGGAAAAGTTGAAGGCTGTAAAGCAACTGGACAAGAAAGATAGAAAGCCAAAGTATGATGAGATCAACCTTGAGTTCTTCACGCCACTTATCAAAGAACTAAGGAAAACAACAGCAGCTGGAATCCACTTGATGGCTGTGGGCTACGAAAGATTAGTGCCAAAACTGCGTAAAGCTGCAGGAGAGTAGAGCATGTCGCGGAGAGGTTGGAAGGGCGAGTCCAGCCCCAACTCTCAACTCTATACGACGCGGTTATCCTAGACTTCAGCAACCCCGCCATCAACAAAAGACTCCATTGCTGGAGGAATTGGCCTACGTAGTCGCTTTCTTTTCTTAACCTCTTTCAAGGCAGCCTCTCTCTTGCTTGTCGCCATCCCGATAATTTGGGAAAGAACTTCGGGGGCTTCCTCTATTTCTTTGGTCTTGATCACCTTGTGCTTCACTGCGTTGTTGAAGAAGTCCTCACCTCGCCTAGTTCGAATTATGACGGTGGACCAATCGGTTAATGGATGAGCCCCTCCAATTGATATGTCCGCAAGCTCAGATGAGAAGTCAATACAGCTTCGGCATCTGTTCAAAATGTTCGGCTTGATTTCTTGGAGCGGTATGTGAGTAATGCCTTTTCTGGTGTGAATATTATACTCATTACCGAGGGATATTCTCTGAATCTCAGAAGCCTTGATGTTGAATTTCTTGGCTAGATACTCAAAAAGCCTACTTGAAGAGAAGGTCCAAAGACAGAAGAGACCTATAACAATCTTGAGGTTCTCTGCAAGTCTATGTTGCCAAGCCTCCAGCTTTCTGAGGGCAAGCACGTGACAAGGAACACCAACAAAGGCAATTCTCTGCTTCCTATGCTCAAGCACTGCGCTTCTAAAGGTCTTGGCAACCGCAGAAGGAAAGAACTGGATTTCAGTAGCTGAAAGTAGGTCATCTGAAGCGGAGCTGACGAGGGGCTCTAGCTCCAGGGGAACTTTGAGCTTCGTCCCTGAGAACACCGCGCTGTCAATAATGTCCGCCTCTAAGGCATGAGTCAATAGGGCTGCAACGACACCGCCACCACAACCAGCACCCACACGGCGTTCCACTGCTTGACCGAGTAGAACCTCTCTGTAGCATCCCATATTCGAGGTTTCAACCAAGAGTGCTTCAGTATGAGGGCAGACATCATAGCAGATTGAACAATGATCCAAGTATTGGGCGCAGTCGTACACAGATTGAAGCTTGCCCTCTTCTATCTTGATTGCGTGTACTGGGCAAGCAGCTTCACAAGCACCGCACATGGTGCAGAAGCCTTG
>CP070679.1:264749-267271 GCA_020352535.1 Candidatus Bathyarchaeota archaeon
GAGAAATTTAAGGAGAGCATCATGATGGGCAGAACCCACGGTCAACATGCTCTCCCAACAACGTTAGGCTTCAAATTTGCGGTCTGGACAAGAGAAGTCTCCAGGAGTATCCAGCGTCTCAGAGACTGCAGAGAACGCCTATTAGTTGGAAAGATGAGTGGTGCTGTCGGAACTCAGGCGGGATTAGGACCAAAAGCCCTGAAGATACAGCACCTTGTAATGAAAAAGCTTGGAATCGAAGCATCTGACATCTCCACTCAAATCAATCAGAGAGACCGTTACGCAGAATTTACCTGCATCATAGCAATAGCTGCTTCTACTGTAGATAACATGGCTTCTGAGATTCGGGAATTGCAGAGACCCGAGATTGGCGAGGCTTTCGAGCCTTTTGGAAGGAAACAGGTAGGCAGTTCAACGATGCCCCACAAGCGCAATCCAATAATTTGTGAGAGGATTTGTGGTTTAGCTAAAATTTTAAGGAGTCTTGTTTCTGCAGCTTTGGAGAATATTCCTACTTGGCATGAACGTGACCTGACTCAGTCTTCGTGTGAACGCTTTGTGATTCCGGAAGAATGCATCCTCATCGATTACATTCTGGTTTTGATAACAAGGGTTATGGAGGGGTTGGAGGTTGACGAGGAAAGAATGTTGCATAACATGGAGTTGACTCAGGGCCGGATGATGTCTGAAGCGGTTATGCTTAGCTTGGGAAATAGGGGAATGGGAAGGCAGAAAGCCCATGAACTGGTTAGAGAATTAGCAATCAAAAGCCACACTGAACAGCGACCATTTAAGATAGCTTTATTGGAAAACTATGTAGTACAAAAACTATTAAACAAAAAAGAAATTGAAGAAATCCTGAATCCACGTAACTATCTAGGCACCACTCTACAACAGATTGAGCAAGTTGTGAAAAAGACTAGAAATGAACGCCGAGACAGAGGCTTATCAGATTAGTATTCTGTTAGGGCTCGTTGTTCCTCGGCTTCTCGCTTCTTTAGTTTCTGCCACTCCTCTAGCTTAACGAAGCCCCCCACCTGCTCTTTAATCTTCTTAGCCAACCGAGGACCAATAAGAGGCAACCCAGTTAACTTCTCCAGATTTATCGTCTTCAAGTCGTGCATGTTCTTGAGACCTGAATTGAATAAGATTCGAGCCCGAACTCTTCCAACTCCATCAAGCTTAACTAACGTCAATAGTTCGGGTTTCACTCCCTTCTCAACTCTCACCATGAGTTTGGCTAAATGCTGTAGGAGATCTTTGTGGCGTAAGAGGATAGCTAATTCGTGGGAAGCGTGAATTAGCCATTTGGAAGTTTGGATTAGACGGTAGAGGTCTCCGGGCTGAACCCTAAACCTTTCAATCATATCATCCTCAGTCGTCTCCTCCATCCAAGCCTTCAAGACACAAGCGATCTTAACTTCACCCAAAAACTCTTCAAAAGCCAACCTGTCCTGATATAAGGCAGGAATATCAAACATGAACTCGTCTTGATGCTCCTCAACAAAAAACTGAAGCCCATCCATCTCATTAGAATATGGACGAAGCTTAGGAAACATATCAGGCGTACGAGCAATCATATGAAGAAAACTAACATCAGTGAGTTTCTCAGCCCGGTTAGTCAAAGCATCACGAATCACCACTCCTGTCAGAGGATCAATGTAAAGCTCCGAGACTCGACGACCAAACTTGGTAGCATTAACCTTGTCCCCAGCTCCATCAATCATCCTCTCCGTAAAGAGAAAAGCTAAACTTCTTCCGATAACGCCTTTTATCGCCCTAGGATCATACTGATAAGAATAGAAAGTCTTGCCGAAAAACTCGAACAGTCCTTGTTCACTGTGAGCAAAATCTGACGCGATAGTAGCTAAGACATGAGATCTGAGAATCCGTTCTACTGCCAACTTAGACCATATTCTCTCCGTGTCAGCGAGAATGTAACTCTCCATCAGATAATCCCGTTCATCTTCACTCTTAGCCACTAAAATGGAGTCTCCAACTTTGTCGTAGCAAGGTCTTCCAGCCCTTCCTGCCATCTGTTTATACTCAAGAACCGGAATTGGATAGTAACCATAACCGGGTTCATATCTCCTATACTCATTGATGATGACGACCCGAGCCGGCAGATTCACCCCAAAAGCCAAGGTGGGAGTAGCCGTTAAAATCTTTATCTTCCCCTCTCTGAAGGCATCCTCTATTATCTTCCTGTGACCGCCACCCAATCCAGCATGATGAAACGCCACACCGCTATTGACAAGTTCATACAGTTGCTCGCTGATTCTAGTCCTTTCACCCGCGGCAAGAATACTCTCAGCAATCTGTGCTAAAGAGCGTTTCATGGGCGTAGATAAGAAGGGTTTGATGTTTGTAGCCATCTTTTTAGCTAGGCTCACGGAGTTTCGTCTGGTCCCCGCGAAAGCCAGGGCTTGCCCCCCAGATTTAACAGTATGCATGGCCAAGTTTATTGTGGGATTTGTACTGTCCTTCTCAATCTTCTCGGCGCCTCCATCTTTGAAGAGAAT
>CP070679.1:267371-269871 GCA_020352535.1 Candidatus Bathyarchaeota archaeon
TAGAGACTCCTGACTACATCCAATAATCCCTGCAACTGCCAGAACCTGACTGCCAGCTCATCATTCAGGCATAGATTTCTTACTTTTCGATGGCAATGTAGATAGTTCGGCCTTCAAAGGCTGACTTGTGCCACTCCACCTTAACCGCATCCCGCGTTTCATGGGCAGAAGCCTTCTTAGTGCGGACCAGCTCTGCCATATCCGTCAGATACGGCTTTAATAGCGCCAGGTTCTTCGCATCCAACTCCGCAACATGAACAGCAGCCAAAATATCAGTAGGTTTGAAACCGAGTTCTCTCCTCAAAGCTTGAACTCGCCGTGCAATGTCACGCATGACACCTGCCCCCAGTAGACTGCTATCTCGCTTCGTGTCGAGGAGAACCTGCAGGTTGTCTTCAGAAGCTTGCACCCATCGCTTCGAATCCACTTCTGATAGCGCATCGAGATACTCGACTTCCTTCACATTCGCCAATTCGAGAAACAGCTTTTCCAGCGATTTCATCGCCTTCTGCTCCTGCTTTGACGTGATTACCCGGGCTTTCTTGAGAGGCCATCGTCGTTTCAGCTTTGCCGCTTGTCGGGCAGAGTAGGCTAGTCGAACGCACTGAAACAAGGTTTCAAACTCTTGTTCTAATCGAGTGTCTTGGAGGTGTTCATCTGGCGCCGGCCAATCCATTAGGTTCACAGATTGAGGGAGTTCACTATCCAATTCCTTGTAGACGTGTTGATGCATGAACTCGCTCATGAAGGGTGTTGCAGGGTTGAAGAGTAGAACAAGCGTCTTCAACGTACTCCAGAGCGTGGCATAGACTGCTAATCTCCGGTTAAGCGCGGAAGGATCATCACTCCACAACTCTCTACGGATCATCGGAATATACTGTCGGCTGATAACGTCGACGACGAACTCCTCTAATCCAGAGAGGGCAAAGTGGAACTCTGATGTTTCTAGCTTCTGGGTGACCTCTTTGATGGTTCGCTGGATTCGGGAGAGGAGCCAGTAATCCGGCTTCTCTAGAGCATCTTGCTTCTCAGCCCATTGCAGGGTGTGCTCCTGCGGGTTGAAGCGGTCATACTCCGCGTTCTGCATGAAGAATCGATGGAGGTGATAGAGTGTGCCGAGGATTTGATACGTTCGCTTATTCATCTCCTTCAGGTCAAAGTCTATCGTATCCACAGGGGAGCATTTCCCCAGCATGTAGTATCGGCAAACATCTGCTGAGTTCGTCTCTAGCACCACATTGGCTTCCAGCACGTTACCAAGGCTTTTGCTCATCTTCCTCCCCTTCTCATCTTGGGCTAAGCCTTGAAAGAGGAAGGCCTTGTAGGGTGCCTCTGCCTTCCCCGTCAATATGACATACTCAAGCAGTAGAGAGTTTGCCCATCCCCTCGTCTGGTCTATCCCTTCGGTGAGGAAGTCAACAGGTACGTACTTCTTGAATTCTGTGTCTGTGAAGCGTGCATAGGGAGACGCCCCGCTATTGTGCCAGGCATCTAAGACAAAGGGCTCCCGCTTCATGACTGCGCTGCATTTACTGCATCTGAGGACAACTCGGTCTACCCATGGCGTGTGAAGTTCGAAACTGGCTTCTACTGGCTTCTCGTTCCTTTCCAGCAGCTCCTTTTTGCTTCCTATGACGATTTTATGAC
This sequence comes from Candidatus Bathyarchaeota archaeon, assembly GCA_020352535.1. Lineage (GTDB taxonomy): Archaea > Thermoproteota > Bathyarchaeia > Bathyarchaeales > Bathyarchaeaceae > SOJZ01. The sequence continues at coordinate 269,019 of CP070679.1, forward strand.
CGCACTTCTGGCATACCCATACGGGAAGTGGTGCACCCCACACTCTTTCACGGGAGATACACCATGGCTTTCCCTCTCTCAGGAAGGCGAGAAACCGGTTCTTCGGGCTCTCAAAGAAGTACTTGACTTTCTCCGCTGCTTTGACAACCTTGGTGTTGACCTTGTTTGTCCAGAGGAAGTACTCTTTCCTAGCCAGCCATATGAGTTTGTGGTGAGATCGCCAACAAGTAGGGTATTCATGTTGAACCATCTTGACTGATACCAACAGGTTCTTCTGGCGGAGCAAATCAACCACCTTCGAGTCTGCGTCTCGAGCGAACATCCCTGCGAATTCGCCTGCTGCTTCTGTGAATCGGCATTCGTCGTCAAATGGCACATAGATTGATACTTGTCGTTTCTGTGCAGCTTGAAAGTCTTCTTCTCCGTTTCCTGGAGACAAGTGGACTACTCCAGTAGCAGTGCTGACATCAACAAAGTCTTCACAGACTACGGTGTGTATCCGCGGCTGCTCATCTAGTTCTCGTTGTTCAGGAACGATATCTCGGAATGGAAACTCGTACTTCACGCCTTCGAGTTCCTTCGCTGATACAACGCTAATGATTCGATAGTTGGCTATGCCAAGCTCTCGCATGACCGGGTCAACACGGTCTTTAACGAGAATCCATGTTTCATCACCGACTTTCACTTTGGCATATTCTGCTTCAGGATGAACAGCCAACATCAAATCCGTGACTAACGTGAATGGCATGGTGGTCCATACAAGAAAATACTCGTTATCCGCATCGCGCGCTTTCATCTTGAAGTGAAGTGACGGATCTTCAACTTCCTGATACGCTCCTTCATAGCCTACTTC
>CP070679.1:269971-272469 GCA_020352535.1 Candidatus Bathyarchaeota archaeon
CCAATGGCTTACAATGCTTCCGAGCCTCATTGGTTGGTTCATCTCAGGCTCCGTAGACCTCGTTGTGGTAGGTGTTAGCGTCGTGCTGACAGGACGAGCGATTCGCTGGTACTTCGAACGTGACCCAAAACTCTGGCGTACAATCGCCATTATAGTTGCAGTTGCCTGGTCATGGCCTATCTTCTACCAAGTATCAAGGATACTCATCGATCCCCTTTACCAAACAGACCTGCGCGTGCGTGATCTTGTAGCTACGATTATCGTTGGCATCCCCCTAACAGTAGCTGCAGTTCTGACCACCTTCTTGCTACATCGGAAATATGCCCCCCACTTCCGGGAGAAAGACGAAGAAGTTGAAGAGATTAGCAAAAGCTGAAGTCGCGATAATCGGGGGAACAGGTCTGGACGCCACCCTGAATGATGCTGAGCAGGTTCGAGTTGGAACCCCATACGGTCTTCCCCCACCAATAACAATAGGTCACATTGACGGAAGCCCGACCGCATTTCTACCTCGCCACGGCATCAACCACATGCTCCCACCACACAGAGTGAACTACAGAGCTAACATATTCGCTTTGAATCAGATAGGCGTTAAACGAATTGTGGCGACCAACGCTGTTGGATCTATGAGACCTCACCTCAAACCAGGCGATTTGGTGGTTCCTCACGACCTGGTTGACTTCACCAAGCTAAGACACCTAACCTTCTACGATGATGCACCAGTCACTCATGTAGACGTCTCCCACCTATACTGTCCGACAATTCGGGCGCTTCTAATAGGGCAGGCAAAAGCCCAAGGCGTAGAGATAACGGATCAAGCTGTTCTGGCTTGCACTGAAGGCCCTCGCTACGAAACTCCCGCAGAGATTGAGATGCTCAGAAGGTTGGGTTGTGACATTGTTGGAATGACCGGGATTCCAGAAGCTGTACTTGCGCGTGAGCTCGAAATCTGCTATGCGACCATCTGTTTCGTTTCAAATATGGCGACAGGGATGCAGAAGAGGCTAACTACTAAAGAAGTTTCGAAGGTCGCGAAGGTGAAACTCCCTGTAATTCAACACCTTCTGAAGGAAACCATCAGGCATCTGCCAAATCGGCGTCGTTGCTACTGTGCTTCCGCGCTTGAAGGCGCGAAATTCGAGGCTAGATAATGCTAAGAACTTTGCTCTCTCTGTTTGGCGTTTACCGAGCTTACGAGAAATGGCTCTGGCAGCAGGTGAAGAATGAGATGAAACCTGAACACATTGCTATCATTCTGGATGGAAACCGTCGATGGGCTTCTGGACTGTCACTGAACCCACTGTTTGGTCATCAACAGGGTGCTGAGAAGGTTGAAGAGTTGCTGGACTGGTGCTTGGCGCTAGGCGTCAAATCCATAACCCTCTATACCTTCTCAACAGAGAACTTTCAACGCTCCTTCCAAGAGGTCGGCGGGATTATGAAACTTGCTGAGCAGAAGCTGAGCGAGATTCTAACTAATAAGCGGATATACGACCAAAAGGTACGGGTCAAAGTCATAGGTAGAACAGGGCTTCTACCTACCGAACTTCAGGAGACGATTACGCAAGTTGAGGAAGCAACGAAGAATTATGATAAGCATTTCCTAAATATAGCCCTAGCCTACGGTGGGAGAGCTGAGATCGTAGACGCCGCAAGAGAGATTGCGGAGAAAGTGAAGAACGGAGACATGCGTTCCGACGAGATTAATGAAGAAATCTTCGAACAGCATCTGTATACTGCTCACATGCCAAAACAAGATCCAGACCTGATAATTCGGACTTCAGGTGAGGAACGATTAAGTGGATTCTTTCTCTGGCAGTGCGCGTATAGCGAGCTCTGCTTCCTCGAGGTTTATTGGCCTGAGTTTCGTCGGATCGACTTGTTGCGAGCGGTCCGGACTTATCAGCGACGAAAGAGACGTTTTGGCCAGTAGAATCCTCATGTAGGGTCGGTATTCATAAACATGGACATTCCAGGGGTCAATTCATGCCTAATACATCTCATACCCAGGCATCCCTCCAGGTTGAGGCTCTAATCGTTTCGCGGGTGACCGAGTAGGATGATGGGCGTATCTCAACATTGGCAAAGGTTTCATCCTCTCTTCTTCGCGCTTATAATCGACACCACATCTCTATCTTTCAAGACGTAGTCTTCCCCCACTCGCTTCCTCTCATGAGCCTCCACTGCGTAGATGAAGCTTTCTCCCAAATCCGTATGAATTATGTATGCTAGTTGACGTGCTGTGGTGCCGTAGGGGACGAGATACGCGTCTGGAAGCACTCTGCCTTCATGGTCACTGAGATGTTCGATATCTTCAACCGGATAGACCGTAATCATACTCAAGAGCTGGAAGAAGGCAGTGTTGATTGCTTGTTGAACCCCTGTAGACTCAAATTTCATGAGAACCTTCTCCTGAACGACCTTTAGTGCTTCACTTTGGACTTTTGTCAGTTTCTCAGGGTTAGCTACATTATAATTACAGTCCCCAGGTCGATAAT
>CP070679.1:272569-275061 GCA_020352535.1 Candidatus Bathyarchaeota archaeon
CTCTCCTGTGAATACGAATTGACCTGCATCTATTGCACGCATGAATTCGCTGAAAATCCTCTTTGATTTCAAGACATTACCCTTCCAGTTTCTGAAGCTAAGGTAGTTCAAGCATCCTTGGATGATGCTGCTTTTTACGGCGGAAATGCCTAAACTTGGTGAAAAGTCTAAGCTTGCCCTGCTGCTTCAGTCTCTCATATATTAAGACCCAAGCGCAATCTCTGGTATATGCACCGACTTCGCATTTGCCACTTATCTGCCCGCCACAAGGCCCATTGAGAAGGCTCTTGGCGCAAAGCGTGATCGGGCATATCCCGCCTGTTTCAAAGAGGACACAATCACCACAAGCCCTGCACATTTCATAAAACTTACCAGCTTTAGTGTCATGCATCCCTATGAAGTGAGTGTCGTTTGCTGGTATGATGGTTTTATCTGGGAATAGCTCCGCTAGAGTTTGAACTCCAACCCCACAGGATAGAGAGATGATGCTTGGATAATCGCTTGCCACTGAGCGAAGCGAAGTCGTAACAATCTCACGGTCACACTGTCGCAGAATAGATGTGGCTTTTACATTGAGATTCTGTTCTTTCTTCAATCTTCTTTCCATTTCCAGCAGCGTACTCAAGACTCTGGCTTGCTTTTCGCCGCCAACCTGGATAATCGATGCACACCCATCGCACCCAACAATTAAAAGACGCTCGAACTTTCGAGCCATCTCAAAAATTTCCTTGAGGGATTTCTGCTTAACGATGATCATCGCATGGGTACTCCTTAGAATCTCAAATGAACGCTGTTCATGATATAAGAATTGCCTCATACACCAATTGGACAAATATGGTCATTTGCAGTCGATTGATTAATTCGCAGATATGAGAAGTCAATAATGTTAATCTAGACTTGTTTACGATCGACCGAGCTATCGGTGAAATCACACGCCCAACTTAAAGCGCTTTTCTCTTTCGCTTAGAGAGTTTGGTTAGCAGATTCAAGGCGTATGATTCTTCATCAGCAGATCTAACGTTCAGATATCCACCGCCTACGGCACTTGAGAAGAGTTTCTCTCCTTTCTCCGTACGGATAATTGTAAATGTCCAGCCATTCAACCCCAGTCCTCCCATGGAAATGTCAGCGAGTTCAGAACTGAAATCATCACAGAGCTGGCAACTCTTTCGAGCGTATTTCTTTGCAATCGCAAGAGGGATGGTCTTGGTTGCAGCTTTTGATTCAACCAATATTTTTCCTTTGATGTTCACTTTTCTGACATCGCTTGGATTAAGGCCCAGCGCACCAGTGATATGTGTTTTCACAAGCCCATCATAGGTGAAGCACTCGGAACACATGAGTCCTATCAGGAATTTAACGGGTTTGCTATGCTTCAAACCGGCTAACTGCATTTTCCTGACAGCACGGATTTGACATGGGGTGCCTACAAATGCTACGCTTGTAGATTTCTGCTTGATTGCATCTGTCAAGGCAAGGATATTGGGTGAATAGGAATATCGTGTTCCAGCGCATCTTAAGACTTCTTCAGGAGTTGTGACAAGTCTTGGGACTGGATAAAGAGCTCTTTGCTGATCGATTCCTGAGACGACCGCACTGTCAATGAGTCTGTACTTCAGTGCAAATGACAAGAGGGTGGAGACGACACCTCCATCCTGACCAACCATTGCAGTTCTATCATCTGTTGTTTGGGCAACAGAGATTTGGCGGTAGATTCCGAATTCGTCCTCAACCTTCGCTTCTTTATCAAACACAAACCGCTCGAGTTTGGGTCGCGACCACTCAAATTTAGGACAGACCTGAGGGCAAATGCCACAGACTCTACACTCCTTCACTAAATCAGGGCCTTCACCATTGTACTCTAGGCAGCTGAAAGGACAGACTACCACACATGCACCACAGCCCACGCATTTCTCGGCTTCAACAACATTTGCACCTAAAGTCTCCTCAAAACTCACCTTATCAAACTTCATAGCTCATCTCTCGTAGAGAGGATAACTCGAAATCCTACAGTTTAAAAGGTTTTGCAGCTGAACTGGCATATGTTAATAGCTAATCCTCAAGGCTGAACTTTCATCGACCTCTAGCGTTCTGATAATCACTAGTCTTTTATAACTCTGGATAGCCAATGTTCACGCTAGGTGTCTAGATATGCAACAGGTGAAAGTCGTTGTCTTTAAGTGCGGCAACATCGCAACATCACCGATATTTGAACTCCTACTCGACGAGTTAGCAGACCGTCAAGACATAAAGGTCCGAACCATTACCACAGGCTCAAAGATGAGCGCTGAAGATGTTGAAGATGCCCTACCAAAAATATTTGAGTTCAAACCCGCCCTCTTGATTTCCATATCGCCAAATCCATCAATGCCTGGACCAACAAAGGTTCGAGAGAGCCTTTCACAAAGTGGTGTCCCCAGTGTGATTATTTCAGACGCTCCAGGAAAGCGCGTCAAAGCCAAGCTTGAAGAGCAAGGTCTAGGCTACATAAT
>CP070679.1:275161-277648 GCA_020352535.1 Candidatus Bathyarchaeota archaeon
CAATGACGAGGCCATCTCTCGTCCTTCTCACCATTGCGTCCGTCGTGAGGTCTATTGCGGATACAATTCCTGGAATGCCGTATACAACGAAATGCTCACCGAACAGTATTACCTTTCCAAATCCAGAACCATTCCCCAATAAGATCCCTCATCCCTCAGTGATTCCTTTGAGGTAAACATTCGAGATTTTCATGTATATTACTGGAGGAGATGTGGTGAAAAGTGTTAAGGGTTGCATTTGCATCATGGACATGGCAGCGTGATTATGGGCTGACTTTTTCCTTCGATATCTTGGTGCGAGGCGCAAGTTCTAGAACCTTCTTTTCAGGCCCAACCATCCTCTTTCAAATCGTTGTCTCCATTTGATGGGCTGCCCTATGGGAGCCGTCTTGTTCTGCTTTATTGCACGTACAATGCTGTCAACATCAGGTGTCGCATCAACAAGCGTGTAGGCTGACCCGATTTCTGAAGCATGATGTGCGTCACTTCCCCCTGTTTGGGGCAGTCCAAGTCTAACCGCCAGTCTTTGGCTCAGACGAGTTGAGAGGAAGAAAGGGAATGCCGAGGCGTTGACCACTTCTATGGCATCAAAGCCACCGTTAACATGTCTTCCCATTCCTTTGTAGACTGTTGTTGGGTGAGCAGCCACTGCGATTCCTCCAGCTTCATGAATCTCTTGAATCGTCTCTGAGGGACTCAGGTTCGCGGTAATAGGCCTCGTCGCGTTGAGGGCAATAACATGTCCTCCTGAAGTCGAGACCTCTACTCCCGAGATGACAATAAGCTCTGGCGCTCTTTCAGCGAGTTCTAACGCACCGTATGTACTATCATGGTTGGTTATTGCGACTCCATCCAAGCCTCGGATCCGAGCGTAGGCGACTACCTCGTTCAGGGAGATTGTGGAATCGCTGGAATCGTCTGTATGCACGTGCAGGTCAATCTTAAGCTGCGATTCAATCACCCTTATAGCGGCAATGATTCATCGTCGGGCTGCGGTCCTAGGCTAGGATGGCTCTCTGCTTCTCCCCAGCAGCTTCTGCTTCTCTCTCTCGACTTCTTCCGCTTCAACCTTCCTGAACAGCACTCTTGGCTTGCTGATTTCCTGTCCGCCCTTCAAGGATAGCTTTGACGCTGAGTCCCACTTCTGCTCGTGAACTGTGCCCTCTAGTTTCAGCTGCTCCCACAAAACCTCAGCGGACAGCGGGAGGTAGGGGGCTAGTAGAATGGCAAGGCTTTTGACAGCATTTACGCAGAGATGAAGGCAGGTCGAAGCTTCTTTCCGGTTAGCCCACGGTTCTTTCCGTTGAAAATATCGGTTGCAGAAATCAGAAAACTCGAGTATCTTCCGTAATCCTTTGCTCAACTCGATTATCTCGATTTCTTTCCCAACATCGTTTGCGACTTTTTCGATTCTCCCTCTGAATTGGGTATCCAATGCATCGTAGTTTTCAGCCTTAGGTACCTTTCCGTCGTAGTTTGACCAGATGAAGGTTAAGGTACGATGAATGAAGTTTCCGATATTCGCGATGAGTTCATTATTAATTCTCGCTTGAAACCCCTCCCAATCGAAGTTCACGTCGGATTGACTGTACGGGGTGATTGCGGTCAAATAGTATCTCAGGTAGTCCGCTGGAAAGAGGTTTAGGACTGCTCTCAGACTAACGAACCATCCTCTACTCTTGGAGAACTTTGCGCCGTGGAGCAGTAGGTGCCCTCTAGTAGGGATTAAGTCAGGGAGCTTAAACTCCTCTGCTCCAAGTCGCATTGCTGGCAGAAACAGGTAATGATGATAAACGATGTCTTTCCCGATGAAATGGTAAATTCTCGCGGAGTTCCAAAACTCTCTCCCATCAATTCCTCTATCTGCAAAATACTTCAGTGTTGTAGAAATGTAGCAGAGATGATTGTCAAACCAGTTGTAGAGTACTTTGCCTTTCGCTTCGCTGAGCGGAATAGGGACGCCCCAGGTCAAGTCGCGGGTAACATCCCAATCTTCCAATCCTGCGCTGATCCACTGCAACACATAATTTTTCACTTCAGATTGGAGGTGAGGGTTCCCTGTCAGCCACTCCTCCAAAGCCTTTGAAAACTGGGAAAGCCTGAAGAAGTAGTGCTGACTCTCCTTGCTCGAGGGGGTTGAGCCACATATCGCACAATGGGGCTCTTCAATTTCGCTGGGTTGCAGGACCTTTCCACACTCTTCACATCCATCAGAGTACTGCTCAAGAGCGTTACAGTGGGGGCAGGTGCCTTTAACATACCTGTCGGGCAACACCTTCTTGCATTCTTCACAGTACGATTGAGAGACGCTTCGCTCGAAGAAAAAACCCTTCTCATATAACTTGGTGAAGATATGCTGGGTGAACTGGATGTTCTCTTTTGAGCTGGTTTGGTGGAAGATGTCAAATGAGATTCCCAAGTCCTTAAAGTCCCTGCGGTCTGCCTCATACCAGTGTGCAACGAACTCTGCTGGAGTCTTTCCCTCCT
>CP070679.1:277748-280230 GCA_020352535.1 Candidatus Bathyarchaeota archaeon
ATTGGGCTGTATGCTACTGGGAAGGGATCAAAGGGAAGAAAGAGAACGGGGATAGTCTTCGATACTGACGATATCCATGCACTCTATGAACGGCTCAAGAAACAAGGAGTAGAATTCACAAGGAAGCCCACCAAAGCGCTATGGGGCGGCCTCGTCGCTGATTTCCTGGACCCAGATGGCAACGAGCTTGAAGTCGTCCAAGACCCCGAACATTACACTCGTAAATACACCTCGTCATGATGGCCTATCCAGCATGACATGGCTTTGATGGCTTCGTTAGCGATATGTAGGAGCTACTACTTCAGCAATCCTGTTCGGGGTGAGTTCAATACTTAATAAGATTGCGTTGAGGGATATCCACCCTCTCGTTGTTACGTGAGCAATCTACTTCACTGCTGGGATTCTACTATTCTGCATACATCTCTCCCCCCTTCATAAAAGGTTTCTATATCTCTTCGAAACACCCACAGAAACCGAAACAAGAATCTCTAAAAGAGACTACCTGACTCGCACATCAGTCATTATCTGTGGCTCCATCATAGCACCTAGGCTTCTTCTTTATGGACTCGATGAACCAACAGCCATCAACGCCTTCCTCTTACTCTCACGCAGCTACCGGCAATGGCGGGGATGCTATTAGGCGTCTACATTATTTATGAGACGCGGGAACCCAACCCGAAACGAAAGACTCATAGCCGATTTAGCACGCATGCGTTTGTTGAGGCTGGAAGTTGAAACACACAAATCTTAAAGAAATCTTGACAATCTGCAAAAATGTCGCTGTAGTAGGATTATCTAAAAACCCAGCGAAAGCAAGCTATGAAGTAGCCCAATACCTACAGAACCGTGGCTACCACATCGTGCCCGTCAACCCCTCCGCTGACGAAATCCTAAGCGAAAGAAGCTACAAAACCTTGCTTGACCTCCCAGATAAGATACAGAAAACCATCGACATTGTCGACATCTTCCGACCATCAGAGGATATCCCAGCAATAGTAGACCAGGCAATTACGCTGAAGAACCTCCATGAGAAGCTCAAAGCCATTTGGATGCAGCTCGGAATAATCAACGAGCAGGCAGCTGAGAAAGCTCGAAGCGCAGGCCTGACTGCGGTTATGGACAAGTGTATGATGCAAGAACATAAACGCCTATTCAGAAATCAGCACCACTGACTTTGTCTTCTAGAAATTATCACGTTCTTAGGTCTAGAGCCACCCATATATGTCCTGAGCTTCTATAGTAATCATTGGTGAGAAGGATTTTGACTGAAGAAGAGAAAGAACTACCAAAGCTGAAGGCGCTATATGATGAGCTTTGGAGTGATGCACGAACCATGATAAAAGATATGCGAAGAAGCATCTTTGTGTATCTCTTAGCAGGCTTGGTAACTCTAGCTTTCTCCGCAATCATGATTGGAACTGCGATTTCCGACTGGAATAAAATACTCACAGGAGGAGCAAGCACCCTCACCTATTTCTACGCAATTGTGGAAACACCAGGTGCCATATTCTACGTTGCCTTTGGCATTCTCCTGTTGTACTGGCATAGCAAACTCAAGAACAGATACTCAAGACTAGTTGAGATTGAGAAAGAGCTTGGGGACTAAGCAGTGCATAGGTCTCGACGCCCCCCTCCCTCAAGAGCAGCGGAAAGACTTCGAGAATACTTGGACATAGTCGAGTCCATGCAAGCCAAACGAGGCCACGCTCTGCGGTATGACATCTACAGAAGAGCCGGGAACCCATATCAAACGGACAGCGTAATAAAATACCTTAAAGAAAACGGTCTCATTGAAGGAAGCAAGACAAGTGGCTATCGAAAAACCAAGAAAGGCGAAGCTTGGCATGAAATACTGAGAAAGCACAGAGATCTAGTAGGCGTATTGACCAGAGAACTAAGTGGTGACCGACGTCGGCATTGGTAAGACGTTAGTGCACACTTCTTCTAGGGTTTCTTCTTGTTTCTCCTTTGGCCAGCTAAAATTACAGCCACTCCAGCAACCAGCAGGCTGAAACCCAGAACCAATGAACTTGTTGCCAAATTTCCATCCTCTATAGCTAAGGCGGTAAATAGAGTGATAAGAGAAAGAAGTAGGCACGAATTTCCAAGTATGTCAGCCCTATGAGATTTCTTTGTTGATCTGAAGCCAGATATGATGAAGTAACAGCCTAAGATGCTCATGACTCCGCCACTAACTATGCCTAGGAACGCAAACTCCGGGAACTCTTCATAGAGCCAGCCAATCTCAGGAAACGGAGCGATTGCAAGAACTCCTACTATTAAGAGCAAAGTCCCGCTGAGAACCTCTGCCACTTTCAACGCTCTCGCCTTTCTGTCCGAATATCTGAATTAATCTCTGAAGGAGGAATCCGAAATAAGAGTGCTCTTCCTCGCTTTCCCATCTCAGCAATCGCGCCCATCTTCTTGAGACAATAGGTCATCTTGCATGCCAGATTGACCGAAATCCCTGCGTGAACTGCAA
>CP070679.1:280330-282788 GCA_020352535.1 Candidatus Bathyarchaeota archaeon
ATCTGGTTATCTCGAATGATGGTGTTGCTGGAGTAGACCAAGTCGATGCCATACATCTGGTTGTTGATAAAGACATTATTCTCGAAGAGGTTGTCATCAACTTCAGATACGACTATGCCGACAGCGTTATTGACTATCCTTGTGTTTCGGATGGTGAGGGCATTATTCGGATAGTAGATGATGACGCCACTGTAGGTTCCGCCATTTTGTATTGTCAAGTCTCGCAGTTCGACATTATCTTCTTGAATGTAGAAGACCACGTTGGTTCCTCCACCATCCACGATTGTGCTAGTGGCGCTGAAGCCTTGGATGGTCACGGTCTGGTTCACGATGACGTTTTCGAAGTAGGTTCCCGCGTCAACTTCGATTATGTCTCCACTCGCAGCAGCGTTTACTGCTGCTTGGATGGTTGGGTATTCCAAGGGGACACGGAGTGTAGCAGCGTTAGCTGGGAGAATGAATCCTATTGTAAGCGTTGTCGGCAGTGCTAGTATCAGCAGTAGGGTCAGCAGAACTTGCTGAGGGCGATGTTGCATGCATATTTTATTCATTTTCCGGATTATAAGCGTGCAGTAACTGGCTTCTATAATCTCAATATAGTACACTGTTCTGTCAGCTTCTCGCTACGAGAATAGGTGTATCTGATGGCTAGGCGGGTCTAGGGTGGCGGTGGAGAGTGATGGACGATGAGCTTTACCTCACCTGTGCATGAGAACGGTGTTGCACCTGCTGAGTCTATTAGCTTTCCGGTTATTGTGAGCCAGATCTTGTATGGTGGTGCAAGTTGGCCTAAGTGTGTGATTTCGCCCCACAAGATGTTTACGACGCCTGTTCCGTCGAACTCGGCCTCTACGGCTCCTGGTACATAGATGGTTGCGTCTGGGGCAAGAGAGCCTTCCAGTAACACTGTTGACGCATTTATGTCTCGTGGGTTTCCGCCTTCACCGCTCTCAAACCGAATCAATGCCGTGAATGTGCTTGGACTTGGCAGGGATAGGTCAACTTTGTATGGATCCCACTTGATGCTGCCTTCTATAACTGCTGCAGCTGGTGGAGCAAAGGCGACCAAACTTGCTAGAATTAGAAGAAGGACTACAGAATAGGCGACTGTCCCCTTTCTCATCTTCTCTCACGATATATGACTGATGGAGCGCTAATATAAAAGTTATCGTATTAGCTTCTATAAGACAGATGCATGTTGCGCTTTCTGTAGGCATGAAGACAAAGGGGAGTTGGAGAAGCAGTTGTCTTATGAATTGGAATCATTTTCTTTTCCCCTTTCTATCTCTGAAAGACAGCTCGTTAATTTCGTGAGTTTTAGCTTTAAGATTCGCGTAGGATACGGTTCTAGAGGATAGTTCTACGACGAAAGGATACACATACATCGAAGATGAAGAAACCCTTGTACATAGTTTTCAGTTTGAGGGCTAACCTATAATTCCGGCATCAGTATCTTGATGAGTCCAATGCCCTGCCAGCCTGTTCCGTTGAAAAGGTTCCCGGAAATCTCTAGTTCAATTTTTACTGGGGTACCAGCCTTCTTCTGTGTTGTAGCTCCCATGTGGTAGATTTTCGCCCAGATGATGGAAGCCACCAAATTACCGTCAAATTGAGCGACGAACTCGGGAGGTGCCTGTGTTATCCAGTTGTTCAGTGGTGGAATAACACCTTCGAGCCAAACTGTGGATGGATCCACATCCGTTATGTTGCGCTCGTAGGGCTCCGGGAACTTCACATGCACCGTCACAAGGGATTCCGGGTCATCAAGCTGGAAGAGTGCAGGGGCAATCTTCACTTGCTCCGCTATTATCAAAGGGTTGGTGGTGAGGGAGGCTGGTAGCTGTGTTCCGACTAGCAGTGTTGCCAGCAGACCTATCATCAACAGTGTTGAACGGCTGCGCATGTGTTGGTTCTCCTTTCTCTTTCAGCGCTACCCTAGATTCTGAAGAACTGCAAATATCTTTCTTACGGCGCTATTGTTCTAGAAGATAGTTCTAGTTCAACTATTAGCTCAAAATAGAAAGAAGTAAGCATGCATAAAGCATGCTGGGATGATGCACAGACATGGGTCTGTGAATCGATTGCTGCTAGGTTAGACGAATTCCCACTCCGCGATATCCTGGATTAGGATCGCGTGGGAACCAGGGCTCATCAGCGCGGCGTGCCACTTGTAGATTCCTGGTGGTATCGGTGGTAATGTGAATTGGCTGAAGCTGGGGTTGCTGTATCGGAACTTTCCTGGTAGCGTTACTGCGTGGGCATGTAGGATGACGATGATTGGACCTGTGGGTCGTTCGAGCCAGACCGCGACGCAGACATTAATTGGAGACGATAGTGGATTGTTGATGTTTAGGCTGACGGTCATGTTCATTCCAGCTGAGTACATAGGCATGTCAGTGCCAATCATGATGGGTGGTTCGTTGGCGAAGAAGCCATCCATCGTGTTGTGAGTGATTCC
>CP070679.1:282888-285241 GCA_020352535.1 Candidatus Bathyarchaeota archaeon
AGTTGGGTTGATGACCATTGGGAATGTGAATTTGCGTTGCCTTTCATTGGTAACGATGCTGGAGTTGACGATGGTAGTGACCTCAGCTGCACCCCAATCGATACAGTGGGGTTCAAGATTCAATACTTTACTTCCCCACCAGCAACCAATTACTACTACCCCGAAGGAAGTCAAGCCCTTGTCCTAACCTTTGCAAACCTCAGTTTCGCGCCGCCACCTACCATTGAGAGCTGCAATCCCTCTGGTACTCAGAAAGATGACTTCAATCTTGGTGAGACAGTGTACGTGAACGGAAGCGGTTACTCCTCTTCGACAAGCTATGACTTGTACATTGTAGAGGATGTAGACCCTTGGACTAATGGCCTGTCGATACCCACTAGGGTTGCTGATACGTTGACAACAGTATCATCGGACCCATCAGGCACTATTCTTCCGACTGCGGTTTGGGGGAACCCTGAGACTGTAGGTCGATATGATATCGTGGTTGATGTTAATGGGAATGGACAGTATGATGTGGGCATCGATGCTCTCGATGATACCGATATACAGTTGACAGCCGGGTTTGTGGTTCCAGAGTTCTCGTCATTACTATTGGTCTTCATTGTGGTTACATTGCTGTCGGTCTTCATCCTTAAGAGACGGAAACTGTCCTAAAGCCTACAACGCATACGTTAAGGATATATGCGGTGAGATGGTTAGGAGACTTTCTCTAGTTCTTCGATGAAATGTTCGTACTGGTTTAGACCTTGTTTCCAGAAGTCAGGGCTTGTGACTTGTTGGTCCACCATCTTCCCGATCTCGACTGGTGATATAGCACTGCCACTCGAAAGGGCACGTTTGAATTTTGGCATAAATTCTCTACCTCGATTGAGGTGCTCTTGATAGAGCGCAAAGACGAAGAGCTGGGCGTAGACGTACGGATAGTTGTAAAATCTGAAGTTAGGTCTATAATAGTGGGGCTTCATTGTCCATTCGGCCTTCATCTCTCTGAACCAGTCTACTGTTTCTCCGTAGATTTTACTACGAGCAGCTTCCCAGTATCTGCAGATGGTTTCATAGTCGAGGTATTCTCCTTTCTCAATTGCCTGGTAGAGGTTTTGTTCGAACCAGGCGCGAGCGGTTACTTGAAAGATCGTTATCCCTGCAGCGTCCAGTCCTCTGCATAAGATGGTCTTCTTCTCTATTGCTGATTCTGCTTTGCTAATCAGTAGGTCAGTGAGCAGGAGTTCACCGAATTTTGATGCGGTTTCTGCTATTAACAGTGAGGGCTGCGTGTTTAGAATTGTCTGATTACGCTCTGAATAGTAGGAGTGGGTGGCATGACCAAGTTCATGAGCTAGGGCGTAGACGTCATCTAGTCTCTGGTTGAAATTGCAGAGCACAAATGCGGATTTACCTGTGTACCAGTCAGCGCATCCTGCACCGTTTCGCTTGCCAAATCTTGGGGTCGCATCGATATGTCTCCTCGCGAACATGTCTCGTACTGCATGAGAGTATTCCGCATCGAAGTTGTTGAATGCTTCTATCACTAGAGTCTTGGCTCTATCATAGTCGTATCTGGTCTTGGGTGCATCAGGCAGAGGGGCAGCTATGTCGTGACAGCCAAGTTTGGGCAAATCCATGATTCTTGCTTTGAGTCTGAGGTATCTTTGATAGAGGTCGACATGCTTCTCTACTGCTTCTAGTAAGGACTCGATAGGTTTTGGGTCAATGTCGTTGTAGATTAGGCTGGCATGCATAGGAGAGCTGTACTTTCTTCTGTTGCACACGTTTACCCAGTCATTACATATGTTTCTGAGGGCAGCAGAGAAGATTTCTCCATCCTTATCCAAGAGGCTGTAGATCGACTTGCTAGCGGATTCTCGAGTATCTCGGTCTGGATGGGTTAACAGGCCATTGGCTTCGCTGTACGAGAGGCTTTTCCTCTTGCCTTCGACTACCACCTTGAACATGCGAGTGTTGAGCCATTTGCGTTGGAGTCGTTGCCATGCGTCGATGCCAAATTGGTCTTTTTCGATGATTATCTGTTCTTCAGCTTCTGAGAGTTGATGGGGAACTTCTCGTCTTAACTTCTCAAGTACATGTTTGTATTCTTTGAGGGGGAGCTCATCGATGATCTCTGGCTTGCTATAAACTAGTCTTCCTACTTCGAGATCGAAGAAGGCCAGTTTCTTTTCGATTTCCGCCCCGACCTTGGTCATTCGGTCATAGAGCTGCTGAGGCTCCTTTAAAGTCATATTAACCCAATGGGATAACGCGGAGAATAACCAGATTTCATCGAAATCAGCGTAGCAGGCTTCAAGTTCTTTGATACAGCCCTGCAATTCCCTTGGAGAAAGATTCTGGATTCTTG
>CP070679.1:285341-287671 GCA_020352535.1 Candidatus Bathyarchaeota archaeon
GTTAAGACAGCACCGGACAGCTTCTTCGGGCTTGAACCACGCGTGGAGTTGGTGGAACTCGAATCAACGAGCGTATATGTCATCAACGGGACGCCGACCTTGATTGAAGAAGGTGGTCGACTTCTTCCCACATTGTTCTTCCAAGGACTCTTCCCATTCCTACCTAAGATTGTAGTGAATATGGGGGCTGTTCCATACATCTGCAATGGCGCTGATGTCATGGCTCCAGGCGTAGTCCGCGTCGAAGGTGACTTCAACAAAGGCACCACTCTGCTCATCAACGATGAGCGATTCGACAAATGCCTTGCGATAGGCATCGCCTTAGTCGACCAGCATGCTGTGAATACGCTTGTACACGGAAAGGTAGCCAAGAACCTACACTATGTAGGAGACAAACTTTGGAAGCTTCTGAAGAGAAAATTTGACACCATCTAGCTTGAATGGAGCCGTCCAGCAAGCCTTAATCGTGAAAAGATGACATCGCAAGGTTAATACGTCAGCTCTGTAACAAGCATGCTGGTTCCCAATAATGGAGGATACTCAATGCCCAGGTTCAGACAGACCGGTGACATCCTGAAGCTCATGAACAAGAAGGAAGATATCCGTGACATTGGAATAATCGCCCACATCGATCATGGAAAAACAACCATGACTGACTCCTTATTAGCTGAAGCAGGCCTTCTATCCCCGAAGATCGCAGGTGAAGCGCGAGCCCTTGACTACCTTGAAGAGGAGCAGAAACGTGGCATCACCATCAAGACCGCGAACATCTCCCTCCTCCACGAAATCGAGAACAAACCCTGCCTGGTCAACCTGATTGACACGCCTGGGCATGTTGACTTCACCGGTAAGGTTACACGAGCGCTCAGAGCTATCGACGGCGTCGTAGTCGTTGTAGACGCGGTTGAAGAGGTCATGGTTCAAACCGAAACGGTGACGCGTCAAGCCCTATCCGAGCGGGTTAAGCCCGTCCTATTCATCAATAAAGTTGATCGCTTAATACGGGAGCTAAAGCTCAACTCCGATGAGGTTCAGAACAAGCTTGTTCGCATAATCCGCGACTTCAACAACCTAATCGACCTGTATGGCGAGAAGGAGCATAAGAGCCAGTGGAAAGTTGACCCCGCCAAGGGCACTGTTGTCTTTGGTTCAGCACTTCACAAATGGGGTTTCACAGTTGGTATAGCTCAGCAGAAGGGTGTTAAATTCAGCGATGTCGTGGATGCCTACCATGCAGATAAGTGGAAGGAGCTACCGGACACAATCCCGCTTCACAATGCTATTCTAGACATGGCCGTGAAAAATCTTCCAAACCCCGTGGATGCTCAGAAGTACCGAATCCCCAAAATATGGAAAGGCGACTTGGATTCGGAGATAGGCAAAGCCATGCTCAACTGCGATGACGACGGACCAACAATCGCCTGCTTCACCTCAGCACAGATGGATCCTCACGCTGGCTTGGTCGCTACTGGTCGCATGTTCTCTGGAACCATCAACGAAGGCGACCAGATATACCTGGTTGGCGCAAAGAAGGCTTACCGAACTCAACAAGTCTCCATGTATATGGGAGCGTTCCGGGAAGTAGTAAACCGCATTGACGCAGGGAACATTGCAGCTTTACTGGGATTGGATTTGGCAAGGGCTGGTGAGAGCCTTGTTGATATCGAACACAAGGATTTGATGGTGCCTTTTGAGCGCATCAAATATGTTTCTGAACCGGTTGTCACAATCGCGGTGGAGCCTAAACATCCCAAGGAGCTACCTCGACTCGTGGATCTTATGCATCGGCTAGCCATTGATGATCCAAACTTGGTCAGCACGATAAACAAGGAGACTGGTGAGTATCTACTCAGCGGAATGGGGGAACTCCATCTTGAGATTGCAGTAAAATTCTTGAAACAGTATGGGGGAGGACTGGAGATTCTTACTTCACGCCCCATCGTCGTCTACCGCGAGAGCACTGGTGGACAAGGTGTCGAAGCAATGGGAAAGAGCCCAAACAAGCACAACCGCTTCTGGCTACAAGTAGAACCCCTCGATGAGAAAGCCCTCAAGCTGATTGAGGCCGGTGAGATCCGCGAAGAGATGGGTCGCAAGAAGATTGGCAGTCTGCTCAAGTCAGAGGCAGGCTGGTCCACTGACGAGACGAGGAACGTATGGGCGTTGGAGGAGCATAAGAACGTTCTGATAGATCTAACAAAGGGGATACAGTTCCTCCGCGAAGCGCGAGACATGGTCATCGCTGGGTTTCGCTGGGCCTGCCAAAACGGACCGCTCTGCGAAGAACCGATTCGCGGGCTCAAAGTCAAGCTGGCCGACGTGAAGCTCCA
>CP070679.1:287771-290046 GCA_020352535.1 Candidatus Bathyarchaeota archaeon
ACAAAAGGTCCTCTAAGGAGACCGTACAACCTCATTGAGAAGGAATCGCTTCGAACCGCAGTTTCGTCCACATCAATTATCTCGAAGTCATTCATTTCTGTCAATCCATTAGTAAAGGCCCCAACAATCTCCGCTGCATCCAACGGACTCACGGCAAATATTCCGCTGTACATCTTGACGCCTGAAGGAACTCCAAGGACAGGCGGCTCCTTCAAGCCTCGCATTGCATCCAAAATATCTCTAGCGGTCCCATCGCCTCCAACGAAGACTAGAAGGTCGACTCCAGAACCAAGCATTAATTCAACAGCTAATCGCGTGTCCTCAGCCGTGGTCCTAGACTTCAGGGGCATTGAGAGTATTCCGGCTCTCAGCCCCGCGGCCTGGACCGCGGCTTCGCCCATGCTCTTAGGGCAAGTTATAATCTCAATAGGTGGTTTAATATCGAGACTCCTGAGTCCTCGCAAGAATTCGGATGCTCTGTCAGGGGCTACAGGCTTGGCACCCATTCTAGTAGCTTCCTTGAGAACCCCATCTGTTCCCTTAAGTCCAACTCTACCCCCCATGCCAGCGATGGGATTCATAATGAAGCCTATTCTCAAACCATGTGTCATAGTAGAGCCACCTATGATCTGTCATCTACGTTCTAGTCGAAAGCCCGAAGAAATAGTTGTGCTTCTGATCACCTTCTCGACCTATCTGATATTACAGGTTTAGCTAGCCGCCAATCTAGATAGCTTGTAGTTTAATAGACCTCAGCGAATCCGGACATACTTATACGCTTCCGTCGTGTTCTCGAAGCAGAAGTGAACCTTCTGGAACTCTCTCCGAAACTCGGTAACATCCTTCTTCACACTATTCGGATCCTCTTTATCAATGACAACTCGTTTCATGAACTCAGCAACCTCAATCATATCGCTCTCACACATACCCAACCTTGTAACCTCAGAAGTACCCAGACGAATGCCACCAGGATGCATAAAGTGACGCCCAGCCTTAATATCCCAAGGCAGCAGATTCCGGTTTAGAATGACGTTGGCCCGCTCCAGCTCTTCTTCGATTGTGCCACCATCACCATACTTTGTGATGTCTATAAGAAACACGTGCGATTCAGTAAACCCCTTATGTTGGGCTAAAACATCAAACCCACGCTCGTATAATGCCTGCCCGAAAGCTTTTGCATTACGAACCGTCTGCGTTACATACGCCTTACCAAACTCTATCATCTCAGCACAAGCGATAGCAACACCAGCCACAGCGTGAAGATGATGATTACTAACAAGTCCAGGAAACGTTGCTCGCTTAATCTTGTCTGCATACCGATCCCAAGATAACACGCCACCATGTTGAGGACCAAATAATGTCTTGTGTGTGCTTAGCGTGACTACGTCGACACCCTCCCTCAAAGGATCCTGGAAGCATCCACCCGCAATCAAACCCGCCACATGAGCAGCGTCATAGGCGATCGTTGCCCCAACCTCACGAAATGTCTCAGCCAACTCACGGATGGGGTGAGGAAAAGGAAAGACACTTCCCCCGAATAGCACTAGCTTTGGAGGCTTCCCTTTTTGCACAAGTTTCTCAACTCGATCCTTGGTCTTATCCACATCTAGGTTTAGCTCATTATGGTCTAAGGCAAGGTACTCTACTATCAAATCATGAACAGCGCCTGCAGTTCCACCTAACCTCTTCTTCCCCATGCTAATATGTCCTCCACAAGGAATTGGCAAAGCCATCATAACATCGCCAGGGTCTGTGAATGCGGTATAGAGAACTAGATTTGAGACAACACCAGATATTGGGCGAACATCCACAAACTCCGCTTTGAATAGCTTCTTCATCAGCCTGATGCAGAGGAGCTCCATCTGATCAATGTATGTACAGCCTGCGTAGACACGCTCTTCAGGCCAGCCTTCAGCATATCGATTCCCAAAATCGGTTGCTAATGCTTCTCGTACAGCTGGGCTCGGAATATTCTCACTTGCAATTAGTGGTAATGCATCTCTAAACCAGGCATGATGCTGCTTAAAGAGGTCAAAGACTGTATCGTAGTCCTTACGGGCAGTCGTCATAGAAACAACTCAACAGAATATCGACCCTAAGAGAGATAAAACTTTGGAATGGACAAGCTTAATTAGAGGGTAGTCGTCCAGCTTATCGACGAAAGGACGAAAGCCCAGAGGTAACCGCTCATGAGTGGCAAACGAAAGAAGAAGCGGGAGAAAAAGGCGCCTATGCCAATGCAAAGCGCGGGATTACTTCGATTTTTTGAAGAGGA
>CP070679.1:290146-292385 GCA_020352535.1 Candidatus Bathyarchaeota archaeon
GCCCAAATCACACCTATCAGGAGGAGTGAGGCACAAAGAGAAGCCCACTCTATCTTTAACATCTAAACCACATTCGCACTATATGCTGCAGTCATAAGATAAAATCTGTGTGCCCCTAAGGCAAGTCCGCTCCATAAGAGACACTATTTATAGGCCTACAAGTAATCTCATTTCAGTTACCGAGTTGAATCAGCTAAAACTCTGGATTTGGCTTAAGGGTCATTAATAAAACGAGATGATTGGCGATGCAGGGGAAAATTGAAGAGGCTAACAGACTGCCCTTTGGTCTAGTCCAAGTCTACACTGGAGACGGAAAAGGAAAGACCACTGCCGCTCTCGGTCTCGCCTTGCGGGCTATTGGATGGGGCTTCAAGGTCTATATGATTCAGTTCATCAAAGGCGGTGACTTCATACATGGAGAACTCCAAAGTAGCAAATACTTGCCAAACTTCAAGTTAAAGGCCTTTGGTCATGGTCGATACATCAGAGAGGACCAACCACTCGAGGAAGATGTCAATCGCGCTAAGGAAGCACTACAGTTTGCCAGAAAAATAATCACCAATGGCGAATACGATATTGTCATTCTTGACGAGATAAATGTAGCCTTACATCTGAAACTAATAGGCATCAAAGAAGCTGTTGAACTCATTCAGAAGAAGCCAAAACATGTAGAATTGATTCTTACTGGTCGCCATGCACCTTCAAGAGTCGTAAATTTAGCTGACCTCGTAACAGAGATGAGAGAAATCAAGCACCCATATGCTCAAGACACGCCTGGCAGAAAGGGAATTGAATACTAGCTTGGCTGCGTGTCAAGGCAAAGCGCTCTTATCCAAACATACCCGAAGCAAACGGATTCTTCTTCTCGCTTCTGATGTCTGTCTACTGTTTGCTCACTCCAGCTGTTCTATGTTAGTTTTCGTCAAAGCCTTTATACGATTAAATTCCGGGATTTCCCCATACCCCACAAGCGAGATTGCGGTACCATCATGCCCGACCCTCGCGGTTCGTCCAATTCTGTGGAAGTACACTAACGCATCCAATGGAATATCATAATTTATGATGTGTGTTATCCCCTGAATGTCTAGCCCTCTTGCTGCAACATCGGTTGCTACAAGCAGTCTTAGCTTACCCTCTCTGAAGGAATCTAGGATAGACTCTCTTTGAGATTGCGTGAAGCCAGCGTGCAAGGGCTTAGCATCAAAGCCTCTCATATTTAGCATCTCGGCTAGATTGCTGGTACCTATTCGTGTTCTGCAGAATATTATGGCTCGTTCTATATGATTCTCCGTTAGTATATTGGTAAGGATGTTTAGCTTGTTCCTAGAGTTTACCACCATATAGTACTGACTCATCTGAGTGAGAGCAATCTCATCTTTACTCACCAGTATCTTCTGAGGATCAGTCATATACTTGCTACAGATTCTCATGACAGACTGGTCAATTGTCGCTGAGAAGAGGCTTGTCTGCCTTTCTGATGGAGTTTTTGAGAGGATGAATTCTATGTCATCTATGAATCCCATGTCAAGCATTCGATCAGCTTCGTCGAGAACCACCATCTTCACGGAGGTTAGATTCAAGGTTCCTCGCTTCAGATGGTCAATGATTCGACCAGGCGTACCCACAACAATTTGTACACCTCGTTCTAGGTCATGTATCTGTTTCGCAATAGAAACGCCACCATAGATGGGTAAGATTCTGGATTTAGCATATTTGCTGAGCCATCTCAGGTGATCTGCAACCTGCGTAGCTAACTCACGTGTTGGCTCTAAGACTAAGCCTTGTACAGATTTAGTCTCTGAATCGATTCGCTCGATCATAGGTATTCCAAAGGCGGCAGTCTTTCCTGTCCCGGTCCTTGCTTGCCCAATGACGTCTTTTCCATTAAGTAGCGGCATTATGGCTTGAGCTTGAATTGGGAAAAGGTTGTCGAAGCCAAGCTCTTCAATACCTTTCATAACTTCTGAACTAATTGGCAAGTCTTCAAAGTACTCTACCTGCATATGTTTCACATCTCCTGTCACAAAAAATTCCGTATGAAATCTCCTAAAAGCTTTCAAAAGCTTCTTCAATTCAACCGAGTTAATGTGACAAAGCCCAATCAGCATCGCTCCTATAAAAAGGTTTACTATTCATAAAGAAAAGGCAGATTGAGCCTTAGATATGAGCTGCGTTGTTGAAACCATAAAGGAGTAGGCGATCAACAGCATGTGCGTAATGCGGGAAGAGCTAGGTCATT
>CP070679.1:292485-294661 GCA_020352535.1 Candidatus Bathyarchaeota archaeon
GATGAGTCCTGGCTATGTCAGTCATTGTGATGAGCCCGATGAGCTTCTCCTCCTTCGCTACTGTCAGTTTCTTGATTCGCTTCTCAAACATTAGCTTGACCGCGTCGTCCAAGCCTAAATCGGGATCTACGACAGTCAAAGGCTTGGACATTACGTCACCCACAAGTGTCTTCTCGGGGTTTTGACCCCTGGCTACAACTCTTTTCAGAACATCACGTTCCGTTAGGATTCCAGCGTATTGCCCTTTCTCCAATACAACTAGGCAACCAATCTCATGTTTGTTCATTCGTTCAACTGCCTGCCTGATGCTTAGACTGACATCAGCGGTTACTACATTGGTCACCATTACATCTTTAACCTTCAACATGTCCTTGACGCAGCCTGAATACTCAATGGGTGTAACTCTTAAAAGCCTTCAGAATGCATCGTGACACGGAAGCAGTCTTTGAAGGAAGGTGTTAGAGTGTCGCAGAGAAGAGGACCACCAAGGAATCTGAGACAACTCAGGCGCCTTATTCGAGAAAAGGCCATCAAGTGGGGAGCTGACCTAGTCGGATTTGCAGATGCGAAGAGGTTCAATCGATACGGGGAGGGTAATCGGCCGCCCAGCGAAACTAAGACAGTCATAGTATTAGGGATATGGATGGAAGACCAGATCCTAGACTTGTGGCTTCACACACCATCGTGGAAGAGCGAGAATAAGCCAAGCCGAGCGTTCGAAGATGAAATCCTGCGGGGCA
Organism: Candidatus Bathyarchaeota archaeon; assembly: GCA_020352535.1. Classification (GTDB taxonomy): domain Archaea; phylum Thermoproteota; class Bathyarchaeia; order Bathyarchaeales; family Bathyarchaeaceae; genus SOJZ01. The sequence continues at coordinate 293,226 of CP070679.1, forward strand.
CATCATTGCGCATTTCACTCATGCTTGAGCAAGAGGGCTTCTGGGCTGAACCTGCACCATACGAGCCTGGGCTCTATCTAAAGGAAGCAGGGGTTCTTGCAGGACTAGGCGTCATCGGTAAAAACAACCTTCTCATAACAGAAGAATATGGTCCACGAATACGCTTACGCGCACTCAATACCAACGCTTCACTGAAGGCTGACCAAATCATCGAAGGAGTAGATTACTGCCGAGAATGCAACATGTGCGTTAAGGCTTGCCCAGCAAACGCACTCAGTTCGGGAAAATACAACAAGAAAGATTGTCTCAGCTACTGCGAAAACAATCTGACCGAGATTTCACGATACTCGGTACTATGGTGTATGGAATGCTCAAGTGTCTGCCCTGTTGGGAAAAGCAGAGAACGAAAGAGCATTCCACCAAACATGAAGCCACAGTGAAAACCTTTCACCTGAACTCAACTTCATGCTCCATTTCCTTTGACAGCTCGTTTAGAAGCTCCTTTTGACGTCGGGTCAGCTTAGTAGGAGTCTGAACAACAACTCCTACAAGCTGGTCTCCTCGCCCCCATCCGTGTAGGCGAGGCACGCCTTTTCCCCGTAACCTGAAGATTGTCCCTGTCTGAGTCCCTGCAGGAACCTTCAGCTTCGCTTTCCCGTCAAGGGTTGGAACTTGAATTTTAGCGCCTAAGGAGGCTTGGGGAAAGCTGATGTGAGCTTCACAGAGAACGTCGCTTCCCTCCCTTCGAAAGATTTCATGAGGTTTCACGTGAACGATAACATACGTGTCTCCTCTGGGACCGCCTTGGTCGCCAGGTTTGCCTTGCCCAGCCAACCGTAGGCTATGTCCATTATCGATGCCTGGGGGAATCTTTAGTTTCATCTTGTGGAGACGCTGAACGTTTCCCGTGCCTTGGCAATCGTTGCAGAGGTTTTCTGTTAGCACTCCCTTTCCCTGGCATTTGTCACACGTTTGAATCTCAGTGAAGTGCATGTAGCCGGAACGTCTTGTCCGTCGCATTTCGCCTGTTCCATTGCATTTTGGACAGGTTTTCCGGTCTTTTCCAGGTTTCATGCCACTTCCGTGGCAGGTGTCACAGGTATCGAAGCCTGGAATCTCCACTCTCATCTCTTTTCCGAATGCAGCGTCCTCGAGAGTAATTGACAAATCATACCGTAGGTCGGCTCCTTTTCGGGGACCGTATCTTCTGCGGGAGCCACGTCCAAAGAACATGTCAAAAATGGATTCGACCCCGCCGAAGCCAAAGCCTAGGTCTTTGAAGATTGTGTTGAAGTCTGCACCCCGGAATATATCATCTCGTGTATATCGACCGCTTATCCCGGCATGTCCAAACCGATCATATTGCATCCGCTTCTCCTTGTCGGATAAAACAGCGTACGCCTCGGATATCTCCTTGAACTTCTCCTCGGCGTCGG
>CP070679.1:294761-296928 GCA_020352535.1 Candidatus Bathyarchaeota archaeon
ACGACAACAACTACATAACTCACGAGACTTCCAACAAGGGCTTAGAGATTTTCCTCGTCACCTGAGATACGAACGATTAATGCTTACTCATCTCGCGAAGCAGCCGAGAGATTATGTAGGAGCGTTTCGAACGTTACCTCTTAAGCTGCGCAGAATCTTCGTTCAAGCGTACCAATCAGTTCTTTTCAATAGGCTTCTCAGTCGAAGAGTCAAGCAAGGCTTCTCACTTAAGCATGCTCAGGTTGGTGACTACGTAGTAGAGCTGGACAAAAGCGGGCTCCCAACAGAGGTATCGCTTCAGGTCACTGCTAATTCCGCCACCCATATTCGAAGAAAGCTGGCTGAGAACAAGATGTGTGTAGCTCTTCCGCTTCTAGGCTTCAAGCAAAGCCTATCTGAGGGAGCACAGGGCGAAGCTGAGCAGGAAGTCACTGAAGCTGAAGGTGTAAATCAGAGGGATTTCTACATTACTGCTATGCCGGAGATAAGTGCACCAGGTAGGCTGCGAGCAGCTTTATCCCCAATGATGGACTTGTCGATTGGAAGAGTAACGAAGGATTCAAGAGCTTCCGATAAGCAGGAGGTGCAGCTGGGTTTCACGCTATATAGGGGGTCTTACGCTACAGTCCTGTTGCGAGAGTTCATGAAGCCAAGAAACTTGATTGAATCCGGGTTTTAATACCACGGATTTACGGTGTGAGCCTAGATCGATCTCTGGGGAATAGGACAACATCACGGATGTTCTTCTTCCCTGTAAGCATCATGAGTAGTCTCTCTAATCCGATAGCCCATCCTGCGTGTGGTGGCATTCCATAGTTAAACGCTTCTAGATGAAACTGGAAGGACTTAGGCTGCAATCCTTGTTCCTTTAATCGCTTAATCAACAGATTCTTTGAGTGAATCCGAGTCCCCCCAGAGGCAAGCTCTACCCACTGCCACATCAAGTCGAAGCCTTCAGATACTTCTGGATTATCCGTCCGCGGATTTATGTAGAAGGCTTTGGACTTGGTTGGCCAATCCGTTATGAAGTAGAAATACGGGTGAGTTTCTCCTAGTGTCCTGAAAGCAGGAGTGGGAATATCCTCACCCCAAGGAATCGATATTCCGTCTTTCTCCAACTCTTTTAGTATCGTATCATAGGAAAGCCGTTTGAAGGGGATCTCTGGAACAACGATTTTGTACTTCAGGATTTCGAGGTCTCTGTGGCACTTTTCAGCTACAGCCTTACACACTCGATGCACAAGCTCCTCCAAGACTTTCATGACATCAGTTGATGTTGCGAATGCTTCTTCGATATCCACTGAGATGAACTCACTCAAGTGCCGCCTTGTATGCGACTCCTCAGCTCTAAAGAAGGGGCCAATCTCGAATACCTTCTCGAATCCTACTACCAGCTGCTCCTTGTACAGCTGAGGGCTTTGAGCCAGGAAGGCTGCTTGTCCAAAATAGTCAACAGAAAAGAGCGCTGCACCGCCTTCCGTAGCGGAGGCAATAATCCTCGGTGTGTGCACTTCAATGAAACCGTTCTCGGAGAGAAAAGTCCTCATTGTTTCTAATGCAACGTGCTCAACTCTGAAAACAGCCCTGCTTTCATCCCGGCGTAGGTCAAGGACACGCGCATTCAGCCGGGTGTCAATCTCTGCAGGAGTTCGACCAGTGACATCCAAAGGCAGTGGGTGCTCTGCGACTCCTAATATTCTAATCTCGTGTGGGATAATCTCAATTCCTCGAGGAGTCATCTTCGTCTTTTTCACTGTGCCTTTCACACCAATGCTGTACTGGGTCAGTAGGGAGTCGGCTCTTTCAACCACTTCCTTACTCGATTTACCGCGTATCACTGTGATCTGGATGGTTCCTTCTCGGTCCTCCAGTATTACAAATCGTATACCGCCTAAATCCCGAATATCCCGAATCCAGCCTAGAACCACAACATCTTTCCCGTTTAGGTCGGGCTTTACTTCAATTGTATAATGAGTTCTCCGCCAATCTCCCAGCTGATCAATTTCCATGTATGCCCTTCCATCAACGTGCGAACTCTACTCGAAGAGTCATTCCTCTGACTTGCTGCGCAATCTCTTTTGACGCTTCCATATTTATGAAGGGTGATCTTCGGCGTCCTCTATTCAGGATCACCTTGGTCTCTGTGGTCCCATCAGGTAGCCAAATT
>CP070679.1:297028-299150 GCA_020352535.1 Candidatus Bathyarchaeota archaeon
AGAAACCTGCCCCATCTGCAATGCACAGAAGTCTAGCTTCCGAAAAGTAGATTAGACACACACCTGAGCAAACATGTCTTGGGAGATACATTATGACCAATCCTGACAAAACCTTGGACTGCTTAGGCTTGTACTGCCCTGAACCCGTCTTCAGAACACGAATGGAGTTAGATACCATTGACGTCGGAGACACATTGGAAGTCTTAGCCGACGATCCCGCTGCTGAGGCTGACATACGAAGCCTTGTGAAACATCTAGAACAGGAGCTAGTGAGCGTCACCAAGGATGGAAACACTGTCCACATACTAATAAAGAAAGTCAAGTGAGCAGTACGAGGTAAAAACTGAAGGAAACTTACTGACTAACGAGTTGTGATACCAATGGTAAGACGCATCTACCTGGACCACGCTGCTGGAAGACCCGTTGACACCCGCGTATTGAAGGCTATGACACCCTATGCCAAATTGCGCTTGGGTAACCCATCTTCCGTTCACTCTACCGGTCAAGAAGCAAGACAAGCTATAGAACAGGCAAGAACAAGAATCAGCAAGATGATCAACGCGAAAGAAGGTGAATTAATAACCTTCACCTCAGGCGCAACTGAAAGCAACAACATGGCAATCAAAGGGGTCGCCTACCGTCACAAGAACCGAGGAGCTCATATAATCACTTCCAGTATAGAACATATGTCCGTTCTAAACCCGTGCAAATTTCTCATGACAAAGGGATTCAAGGTCACTTTCCTCCCCGTTGACCAGTATGGCTTCGTGAACCTAGAAAGCCTAAAAAGAGAGTTGACCAATGATACAATCCTCGTCTCCATTATGTATGCGAATGGTGAAATTGGGACCATTCAGCCAATAAAAGAAATCAGCCAAATCGTGCATGGAACAGATGCGTACCTGCATGTTGATGCTACAGCTGCAAACGGACAGATCCCAATTGACGTAGGAAAGGAGAACATAGACTTGCTCACAATCTCATCTAATGATCTATATGGACCACAAGGTGTAGGCGCTCTGTACGCGAGAAGGGGCTCTCGACTAGAGCCGTTAGTCCACGGTGGCGGGCAAGAACGAGGTTTAAGGTCCGGGACGGAGAATCTCTCCGGAATAGTAGGGTTCGGAAAGGCAGCAGAGCTGGTAAGTGAAGAGATGTCCACTGAAAGCGAGCGATTGAGAAAGCTGAGAGACAAACTGATTGAAGGATTACTCCATCCAATCCCCTACTCCTTTCTGAATGGACATTCGGCCAATCGGCTACCGAATAATGCAGCGGTAAGGTTTAGCTTCATTGAAGGCGAATCGCTATTGCTGGACTTGGATATGCATGGAGTAGCAGCGTCTTCAGGCTCAGCTTGCACTGCAAAGACCCTGGAGCCCTCTCACGTAATGGGAGCTATCGGGCTGAAACATGAAGAGGCTCACGGTTCACTTTTGTTCACCTTAGGCAAGCGAAATACAGAAGAGGAAGTGAACTATGTGATACAGATAATGCCCAATATAGTTAAAAGACTAAGAGAGATGTCACCTTTAACTCCCTCGGAGTTGAGAAAAACTGTACAGCGAGAAAGTGATGGACCACTTCAGAAACCCACGTAATATGGGCGAAATTCCAGACGCTGATGGCGTAGGAACCGTAGGAAATCCGGTATGCGGGGACATGATGACAGTCTATATCAAAGTCAGAAACAATCAGATAGAAGACATCAAATTCAAAACCTTCGGATGCGGGGCAGCAATAGCTACTAGCAGTATGGTAACAGAGTTGGCTAAGGGAAAGGAAATCTCAGAAGCTGAGAAAATCAGCCGTTCAGACGTGGCTGCCTCACTAGGAGGACTACCCAAAGTCAAGATGCACTGCTCAAACCTCGCTGCAGACGCGTTGCACGCCGCAATAGAAGACTACAGAAAACGCAAGGAGACGAAGAGGTGAAACGATGAAAACAAAACTCATCAAGTGCGGATTATGCAAAAGAGAGATGCCATCAGAAGCCTGCGAGCTAGCAGCACATCACACGGTTATTAATGGCGAGAAACACACGTTTTGCTGCGAAGCATGCGCCAGAAGCTATAAAGAAAAAAGCAGCAAGCAACGCGCCAAGACGACACAGTCTAGCAAC
>CP070679.1:299250-301357 GCA_020352535.1 Candidatus Bathyarchaeota archaeon
CTAAGCAACTATGATGAGAAGACAGTAGAAAACAACATGGTCTTTGTGGGGCTGCAGGGAATGATTGATCCGGCTAGAGTAGAAGCAATCAAGGCTGTCGAATCCTGCAAACATGCTGGAATCCGGTCAATCATGATTACAGGTGACCATAAACTCACTGCCGTGGCTGTAGCTCGAGAACTGGGAATCAGCGGTGGAGCTCTGACTGGCGAAGAATTGGACAAGATGAGTGACGAAGAGTTCCAAAAGTCAGTTGATGATGTAAGCGTCTATGCCCGAGTCTCCCCACATCATAAGATGAGAATAATAAAGGCACTTCAAGGTAAAGGCGAGATTGCTGTTATGACGGGAGATGGCATAAACGACGCTCCTGCCATCAAAAGTGCTGATGTCGGAGTGGCCATGGGAATTACAGGGACTGAAGTAACCAAAGAAGCCTCTGACATGGTTCTAGCTGATGACAATTTTGCTTCAATCGTAGCTGCCATCAGAGAAGGTCGAGGAAGCTTTGATAACATCATAAAATACCTCATGTACCTACTCTCCTGCAACATCGCAGAGATACTAATCATGTTCCTTGCAGGGCTCCTCTGGTTTGGAGAATGGGCCATCCCGCTTCTTACAGCCCAGATCTTATGGGTTAATCTCCTCACCGATGGTCTGCCAGCAATGGCCCTAGGTGTTGACCCACCCACGAAGGATGTAATGAATCGTCCACCAAGAGATCCCCAGCAGAGCATATTTGCTGAGATGAAAGGCTACCTACTATACCTCACAATAGTCTTAACCCTTGGCGTACTCTTCGTCTATGGTTGGGCATACAATGGCGGACTAAGCATCGACAAAGCGCGAAGCATGGCACTTGCAACGCTCATCTCGTTTGAGCTCTTTGTCTGTTTTGAATGCCGATCGTTGAAGTATTCAATCTTCAAGATTGGTATTACATCAAACAAATGGTTGATAGCTGCCGTAGTACCACAGTTCATCCTCCTATTCGTAGTGATTTCCTCGCCAATCTTCAATCCCCTAATGCGCACAGCTCCCCTGACGGCGCTTGAATACGCGGTATCGATTGGAGTGGCCTTCACTGTGATTCCTGCAATAGAGCTCTTCAAATTCGTGAGTGCACGTTTGGGAAAAGAATACTCCTTCTAAGCCATCTCTCCACCTTTTCTAAGTCGCTGTCTGACATAGAACTTCCCCGATAAGATGCTTTTCAACCCATTCAGTTTCTAAGGGAGGTTGACCGCTTTCAATGGGAAAAGACCTAACAGTAAAGGAGATAGCATCGTATACCGGCATTCCTAGAAGCACTGTAGGGTATTTTGTCAGAAAATTTAACAAACTGGCTGCAGAAGGGAAACCAATTGTCTTTCTAGGTCCTCCGTCACCAATAAGGAAATCTCCACCGTCGCCTTTGGCCATTATTAATCTCACTCATCTTACAGAAATAGCAGGTGGTTTACTGGAGAAGGGAGATATTCAGAGGCTGTATTGCTTACTTAGGAGTCTAAAGCTGATGAGTGAGTTTGGCATTGTACCGAAGCCAAGTAGCTTCAAAAGAGCGCTAGACTCTCTATCCTGAGATTCGAGAAGTCTACGAGTAACTTTAGTCAGAAACTAAGGCTAGATCCTTAGATCCACGGTTCGCCAATAGTCTCCTAACCGACATCCGAAACGGTTATTGGTGCAAGACAGGATTTCGTCTGGGGTGATCCTGACGCAAATCGCGCTCGTTCAGCAACATACAACTCTAGACAAACAAGACAACCTTAGTCGAGGAATTCGGGCGTTGGAGGAAGCTGCTTCCCACGGAGCCAGTTTAGTAGCCTATCCGGAACTGGCCTTCACCTCTTTCCTACCGCAACACCGGTCAACACCAGAATCTCTTCAGTATGCTGAGTCAATCCCGGGTCCAACGACCAGGTTATTTTGCCAGAAGGCTAAAGAATATGGAGTCGTCGTTGTGCTTAACCTGTTGGAGAGAGATGGAGACAAAACCTATGACGCTTCTCCTATCATAGATTCCAATGGAGTGATTGTAGGAAAGAATCGTATGGTCCACATAATTGAAGCTCCCTGCTTTCACGAGCAAGGCTACTACTCA
>CP070679.1:301457-303558 GCA_020352535.1 Candidatus Bathyarchaeota archaeon
AAGTCCAGGTCGCGCATGAAGTCTGCAAAGCTCATTGTACCGCTCTCTTGCTCCACAAGTCGCCTCATCATCCTCAACCTGGTTTCGTTAGATAGGGCGGCAAATATTTTGGAAAACCTACGGAAATGCTGCTCGAAGGCATTGAATTCATTTTCGAGTTGGTGCCGGGGCCAGTCTGTTGGTGAAAGCGGTATTTCACTTACCACTTTTCCATCTCGTACCAATTGCAGTTTCAGTTTCATGAGCTGTGCCCGCTATTACTGTAAGGTAATTACTATTCAGTAATATATAAATGTTACTATATGGTAATATAGCTGGTAACTCAGCTGAGAAACAGGCGGAAACTGAGGTATAGCTAAATACGCAATACCATCATTAACCAGTCGCAGTGAGGTGTAGTAGATGAGCAAGCGTACCGAACGATGGATTGCCTGCCTAATGGCTGGATTGGAGGAGTACGTGGATGAAGAAACAATCGCTAAGATATTGGAGCCGTGTGGTCGTCAGTGCCAATCAGATAGCTTCGTGAAGAAAGCGAGAAGCATCTATAGGAAATCAAAAAGCGTTGACGAGTTCTTGGATAAGCTCGGAAAAGTGTACAGCCATCTACATAGAGAAGGAAATAATGTCTACATTGTCTATCCCAAATGCTACTGCTCCCAAGTAAACAAGATTCCTACGGGCGCGCTTTCGGGAGTATACTGCAACTGCTCCCGGGGGTGGATCAAGGCGCTTTTCGAGGGAGCTATAGGACGACCTATCGATGTCAGACTTGAGGGGTCCATAGTCAATGGAGACACGCAGTGCAGATTCAGAATAATCCTGTGAGGGGAAGCAAGCTACAGAATTCTTGAGATAATTTCGCATATTCTCTGAAGAACCGATTCATCTTCGCTGGTGAACGCTGATAGGGTGTGAGAGTCTATATCAAGTTCTCCCACGACTATTCCGTTTTTAAATATCGGAACGACCATTTCAGACTTCACGTTTGGGCTGCACGACAGGTAATTCGACTCCTGTGAGATATCTTGAGCGACAATGGTTTTTCTGCGATGTGCAGCTTGACCACATATGCCTTTTCCAAATGGGATTCTCGCATGTTCGGTGGGTTCCCCGTCAAAAGGTCCCAGCAGCAGCTCGTTCAGCTTTGTTTTGTCTACTAAGTAGAATCCGACCCAGTCATAACGAGAGACGCGGGCTCTGAGCAGATTGCAGATGGCCCTAAGTTTTTCGTTTACAGTCAATTCGCTGTCTATGATGGTTTCTACTTCCCGCGTGAGATGCTCTAATGAATTCATTGCTTTCCGCACCTCCCTCAAATCTTAAGAGTAAGCTTCGGTTTAGCCCTGAGCCTGGTGTGCTTACAGGTCGATAGGCTTACCCTGTTCTTGCTTATCTCGACACTGGTCAAACATATCAACAGCTCTGCGTAGGTGGGGAATCGTGATCGACCCGCCACCCACTAGTGCAACATTCAACGCCTCGAGGAACTCCTTCTCGGAAACATCCTCTTGCACGCAACGGATGACATGGTAGGTCACGCATTCATTGCAGCGCAGCACGACAGAAGCAACCAGGCCTAAAAGCTCCTTTGTCTTAACATCCAAAACTCCTTTCTTATAGGCTTGACTATCTAAAGCGAAAAACCGTTTGACGCCCAGATTGCTGCTGGAGAGAATACGCTCGTTCATACGTTCACGGTAACGCTTGAAATCCGCAAGTACACTCATGGCAAAGCACCAACTCCCACCTAGCTGGTGACCTCACAAAAAGGTTTGCATTAGCCCGGCTACGTAGATTCAACAACCGCGGGTTTTCCGCGGGCGTCACTAGGAAACTGGAGATCTATCCGCGCGGCTCTAGACTGATGGCAAGCTCGAAGGATGGGATGTTTCGAAGCTGGACCTACCCTGAATCGTGGTTCTTACTTTGTAGGCTTGAAGTACTTGATGTCGAGCATAGAGCCTTCGCGTTCTTTCTTGCTCTTGAACACTGCTTCAACCTGCATGCCGATTTCTACGTCTCTCGGGTCAACTTCGCCTAGTTTGTGGACGAAGCCGCCGTGGACGTTGTCTATCTCGATCATGGCCCATATGATGGG
>CP070679.1:303658-305749 GCA_020352535.1 Candidatus Bathyarchaeota archaeon
TCCTGTAGGAACCGGTCCATACAAATGGGTAGATTTCGACCCAGTGGCGCAGGTCGTTCACCTCGAGAAATATAACGGCTACTGGAACAGATCAGCTCTTGAGGCGGATGGCTTATTTGGAGTGACAGACTACTACATCAGATTCATTGCAGACAAGACTCCAGCACTGGCCGCATTGAAGAATGAAGAAGTTGACATGCTTGATCCTAACTACCAGATACAGGTTGACATACCGACAATAGATCCAGCTTGGGGCAAAGTATTGCTCCATGAAGGTACAGGCAGACAAGAAGTGGGCTATAATCATAACCACCCAATCTTTGGTACGGGCGTGGATACTCCACTTGGCCAATCTGATCCGTCACGAGCAGCGGAAGCAGCTAGCTACGTAAGACTAGCTTTCGATTACGCTATCCCCCGACAGCTTATCATAGACAATCTGCTAGCAGGTTTTGGACAGCCAGGGGCCACATATTGGCTACCAACACATCCATTCTATGACTCCTCAATAGCTGCCAGATCCTACGACCTAGCTACAGCAAGGGACTACTTGGCGATGGCAGGCTATACAGTCCCAGGTCCACCACCAACCCCGACACTTCCGTCTTTCATTCAAGGAATGTCTTACCCCATAAGCGGTATCTTTACCGATGCAAATGGAAACCCGTTGGCGAACAGAGAACTCGAGTTAAGGGAAGTCACTGACAACACAACTTACGAAATCTTTTCGACTGTAGGTCGAACAACAACGGATTTAAGCGGCTGGTATGGCTTCACAGCAACTCCCCCGGGTACTGGCGCATATTACTACTACCTCTTTGACCGATTGGCAGCTATAGGGTCCGAATGGACGTATGTAGCAATGCTGAACGTCTCTTCTGTTGACGACTTGTTTGCACCGACCAACGACTTGATCGCAGAGCAGACCGCATCCATAGATGCTCTTCAGAGTTCCTTGAACACGATAATGTACATAGCTGTTGCCGCACTTATTGTCGCCGTCGTGTTAGCAATCGCAATACTCGTGTTAGGAAGAAGGCTCTAGCCAGAGCCTTTCCCCCTCTATTTTTTCTTTTTATAATATTAGCGTAGCTAAGGCAAGGGATTCTAAAAATAGGGTGATTCCTGCGAGAATGTAGAGGTTTGCCCTTCTCTCACCCTTTCTTTGTCCTTCTTGAGACCATTTCTCACGAGAATGAAATACGTACTCCCTGATCTTGCTCGGAAATAACGATGCAGCCATTGCTATCAATCCACCAGCTAAGAACAAGGCACCGGAATTCAGGAGTAGGATTGAAGGAAAAAAGCCGCTTTCAACCAATGTGGACATTTCGACCTCTAGAAACAAGGAAAGCAGAAATAATATCAGTGTGTCGAACACGAGGGCAATTAGATTAGTTCTGAGGATCCATGTTGCTTTTTGTTTCCATTTCAAAGGTTCATCAGTTCCTAGTACTGCTGGCCATAATCATTTATCTCTTCTGCGTGCTCTGAGGTTCAAAATCTCGGAGAAGTACAATTCACAGAGCCACCCATGTTGAGAGTCGGGAATGTTTGTAGTAGGCTCCGCACTCAAGATCACAATCACAATTCAGTGGGGCCAGAGTCGTCATCGCCCACTATCCAAAATTGGAAGCAAATGATAAATAAAAGCATATGGCTTGAAGGTCGTGCGTTGAAGGGCATGCTCAAAGCCATCAAGGTTGTTCCACTAGCGGCGGAAAGCTTGGGTGTTAGGTCGATGTGCACCTACATGGAAACCTCGGACATAGCGATTCTCTTTGACGCTGGGCTTTCATTATGTCCAAGACGTTTTGGCTTACCTCCTCACCCTCAAGAGTATGAGGCAATGAAGACAAGTCAAGACAAGATCTTGGACGCAGCTTCCCGCGCAGATATCATCACAGTAAGCCACTATCACTTCGACCATCACACACCCTCATTTATCGACTGGTTCACGCTTTGGTCTTCCGCTGAAACAGCAGAATCAATCTATACCGAAAAGCTGGTCTTATCCAAGGATTATCGGTCTATGATAAATCCCAGCCAAAGACGTCGTGGTTGGATGTTCCGACGAACAGGTGGCAAGCA
>CP070679.1:305849-307882 GCA_020352535.1 Candidatus Bathyarchaeota archaeon
CATGTGGATTTGACGGAAGCAAGAGTGACGAAGATAGTGATCCTGACGCGAACAGTGATTGATAAGTCCTAAACACATCCTATACAGCGCTTGAACAGGATCTTGCCATAAACGGTCAAGGATCAAGGGGGAGGGTAAGTACCCTCTCAGCACTCCCATTTCCAATCTTTTATCTTGAAGCCAATAACTAGAGTGTTAATCAGATAGGGTGTTGCCTTCTTATTTGAGCTCAAAGGCCATGAACTCGATGTTTATTGGGTATATCTCTCGGGTTGTATCTACAGCGTCGAAGATCGTGTTGGATTCGGGGAAGATTCTTCTGTAATCTACATCGAGGAGAATCCTTGCTAGAGACCCCTTATGTATTTTAACTATGGTTTTTCGTAAGATGTTTCTTCCACAGAGTAGAACAGCTGCATCTCCGACGCTGCCATTCTTCCATTGTGGTTGAACGTTTCTTAATTCTATGTCTTTCTTCCCAGACTTGTATTGCTCAAAGAACCTTTTCTTCAGCATGAATGATGGCATTGTGCTGGCTGTTCCTAGGCTGCAAAATCCTATTAGGGTTTGTGGCGAGGGCTGCGAATCAGCTACTCCCGTTTATATATCCACCATGCCTAATCTTCGCAAAGGTGCGGTTACAGTGAGTAAGGTTCAGTCGCTGAAGATCACGACTCTTGCAGAGAATTTCGCTGCGCTAGGCGGTCTAGGTCAAGGCGGTCTTTCCCTTCTGCTAGAGCTTGTCGATAGTAAGGGTGATAGTCGCAAGCTGATTTTCGACACGAGTGATCACAAGGAAGCATTGATGCATAACGTGAAGGATTTCGAGGTGGATTTGAGCGATATTGATTGCGTGGTGCTGAGCCATGGGCATCATGATCATACCGCGGCTACGGTCGAGGTTGTAAAGGCTGCTGGAGGTGTGAAGGTTTTTGCTCATCCTCATACGCTTCTTCCCCGAATCTTTGAGGAGAAATCGGGGGAGAGGCGTCAGATTGGGGCTCCTGAAGGCGAGGGGCTCGCAGACATTGAGTGTGCTGGAGGTGAGGTTCTACTCTCAACTGATCCTGTTGAGATTGTACCTGGAGTTTGGACGACTGGTGAGGTTGAGCGGGTAACGCCTTTTGAGGATGTGCTACCTCTCTCTGAGGGGGAGCGGTTGTTTGTGGTTGTTGATGATGAGGAGGTTGATGATCAGATATTGGATGATCAGGCGCTTTGGATGGATGTTGATGGAGTTGGACCTTGCGTGGTTACGGGTTGTGCTCATGCTGGACCGATAAATACGCTTCTGCACATTCAGAAGAGGTGGAGTTTGAAGCATTTGTATGGGCTGGTTGGAGGGACCCATCTCATCCGACGGTCAGACGCGTACCTAGATCAGACGATACAAGAGCTTCGGAAATTCAAGCTCGATTTACTCTCTCCTTGTCACTGTACAGGATTCAAGGCGATGAGTCGTCTTTGGACAGCCTTCCCTGAAGCGTTCGTTTTGAACTTTGTAGGTCGAACCCTCGAAGTTGGAAAGGAACCTAAGATGCGTGTTGTTTGAGACTGGTTTGTATACACTCTCTCAATACTCTTGGAGATCCGTGGAAGATTGTAGGCGTGGAGCAGTATGAGCATCACTCGAAGAGGATACGGTTCTCATTCTTTTCTCAATAAGTACATATGCAAGAATGCATGCCAGAGAATTTTAGAGATTGGAGTTGCAGATGGCAAGAATGCCCATTCAATGATAATGACTGCCCTCCAACACTCTTCAGCTGGGGAGGTGGAGTACTACGGAATTGACATTTTTCAGGGCGGAAGTCTGGAGCAAGTTAAACAGAGATTAGATGAGACAGGCTGTCGATACCAGCTCTTCCGCGGTGATTCTGTTGAAGCCTTACCTCGAGCATTAAAGGTGCTGCCCAAAATGGACCTAATATTCATCGATGGCGGGCACTCCTTTGAGATAGTGAGTAGTGATTGGGAGAATGCACAGCCCCTAATGCATGAGAAGACAGCGGTTTTCTTCCACAACTATGATT
>CP070679.1:307982-310008 GCA_020352535.1 Candidatus Bathyarchaeota archaeon
TGCAGTCTTTTCATCGGCTATCTTCGCTTCTTCATTCTTCGACACGTCTGCTTCCCTCTGCGTCCAGATGTAGATGCTACAGAAGTGATATTAATTTTCTCGCAGATTTTGTGCGCGCGTTGTAGAGAACCTCCAAATCTGCCAATTGGAGTTCATCTAATGTACATCCAATCAAATTGGTTAGGTTTATGTAGCGCTTTCTGATAGATGTTACGAGCCATAGTATCCAGGGCAATTGGTGTAGCCGACTATGATGGATGATGTATACGAGCAGCTTGCGAATGCCCTGAATCGACTTCCCAACGGCTTTCCCCGTACTCCCTCTAATGTTGAACTCCCTCTTCTGAGGAAGATTTTCTCAAGAGAAGAGGCTCATTTGGCTAGTCAGTTGCAGGGCAGTATGGAGCCTGTTGAGACCATAGCTAGGCGGATAGGCCTCTCCATAGAGATGACTGAAGCTAGGTTGACCGAGATGGTTAAGCGTGGGCTTGTCTGGTCAAGCAGAAAGGCTGGGATGCCTAGGTTTAGGCTGGCCCCATTTGTAGTAGGAATCTATGAGGCCCAGCTGGAAAACATGGATCATGAGTTTGCCCATCTTGTCGAGGCGTACTTTGAGGCTGGAGGTATTGCTGGCATCATGAAACCTCGACCAGCCATCCACCGTGTTGTTCCTGCCCAGAGTGCTGTCAAGTCAGAGTGGATACTTCCGTACGATGATGTCAAGAAGGTTCTTCTAGCTGCCAAGTCATTCCAGCTCCGCGACTGTATCTGTCGAGTACAACAGGATCATATTGATCGTAAATGCAGCTTTCCTGTGCGTACGTGCCTTAGTTTCTCCTCAACGCAGCGTCCTCCAGGTCCAAACAGCATTTCTCAAGAGGAGGCACTAAACTTCTTGGATAAGGCTGAGAACATTGGCTTGGTTCATACTGTGAGCAATGTGATGGAAGGCTTTGGGTATATCTGTAACTGCTGTGGATGTTGCTGTGGAATCCTTCGGGGAATCACCGAATTTGGCATAAAGGCCTCAGTAGCTCACGCCAACTACTACGCCACTATCAACCCTGACTTGTGCCAAGGATGTGGTTGTTGCGTAGAACGCTGTCAAGTGCATGCAGTATCTCAACACAACGCAAGTGCGGAAGTAGACGAAGATCACTGCATTGGTTGTGGGTTATGCGTTACAGGGTGTTCAAGCGGAGCAGCTGAGCTTCAACGAAAACCCGACAACGAAGTCGTCGATCCTCCGACTGACTTCAGAGCTTGGGAACATAAGCGGCTGCTGAACCGTAACCTCGATAAATGAACCAACTCACAGCCGCGACAGCATCTAGGCGTATCAATCTGTATCGGTTAAGATGACTTGCTAGTATTTAGCATACCAACCGGAAAAACCCCTGAGAATACGATAATAGTTGCAAGTCTGAAAATCATTGGCGCGTCAAGAACCACTGAAAGAGCTCCAGCTACCACCGCGCCAAAGGCTGCGCCAACATTGAACACAGTGGACAAGTAGGCAGTGGCTACACTACCTGCCTCTGAGGGAGCGCACTCACTAAGCATCGACCATTCCGAAACAGCCCTCATACCATGAGCTACTCCGTAAATAACCATAGCCAATGCCAGAAGGTAAACATCACGTGCTTCTGAGATTATAAGAAACGTTATTGCCAAGAGTGTGAAGGCCAAGATGAGGGGTCTTCTGCATCCAACTCTGTCTGCAAGTCTCCCAGACGGAATGCGAGAGAGCATATTGGTGATACCCTTAATCCCGAAGAAGAATGCGATTAAGGATGCTGTGAAGAGAAGGCTTTCCTCAGTGTAAACCGCAAAGAGCGTGATAAAGAAGGCATTTGTGAAAGAGAAAGTAAGTCGCAGGTAGCTAAGAGCCAACATGCTCCGTGAAGAAACAATGGCCTTCAATGATTCTCCAAGACTTGTCTTCAAACGATTGGATTCAGGAGCGCTTCTACGACGAGATAGAAGAAAAGGCATTAGACCTAGGAATGGGATGACAGCGGCTATC
>CP070679.1:310108-312110 GCA_020352535.1 Candidatus Bathyarchaeota archaeon
AAAGCATATGTTCTGAAGGCGAAGGGTCCCGGTGGAAACGTGGGCAAACCAGGAGATGCAATGAAGCAGATAATTGAGGAGAACAATGGAAAAATCTCAACAATTATCGCTGTTGATGCTGCTCAGAAGCTTGAAGGCGAGAAGCCGGGAGAAGTAGCGGAAGGTGTTGGTGTGGCGATTGGTGGGCCTGGAGTTGAGCAGTACAAAGTGGAGGAAGCCATCCTCAAACATAAGATTCCGATTAATGCTGTCGTTATCAAGGAGGATATTGGCGACGCGGTTTCTCCGATGCGCAAAGAGGTGTTCGAGGCTGCGGAAGTTGCTATTGATCGGATTAAACGTTTGATTCTAGAGCGGACCAAGAAAGGCGAATCGCTCATAATCGCGGGTATCGGAAACACGATTGGGATTGGCCAATAGGAGAGACGAATGAGTGACATAGAGTCTCCAGCAAGAAGGTTTTCATTGTTCTTCCTAGCAATAATCTTCATAACGTTGGTCCTCTCAATCGCTGCGTTCTTCCAAGCATTTGATGCCTATAACATTGGGCAGGTCGCTAACGGCCACTTCTTCATGTTGATTGGAGTCTCTGGACTAGCCCTGCTCACGTACATGGTATTTCAGACGAGACGAAGAGCGTTGCGTTTTGTCCTCAAACCGCCACGAATAGCCACGACAATCCTCTGCCAGAAATGCGGATTCAAGAACATCCGAGATTTTGAACGCGGAGACTTCATCTTCAAAGACACTGAAGAATGCCCTAAATGCAAAGAGAAGATGATGATTGCCTCCATCTATCGCGAAGTTGAGGAGAAGAAGCGTCCACGCCGTTGGATCTAGGTCAGCACTTGGCATCCATCTTCTACGATTAAAACGGTGTGTTCTGCCTGCGCTACCGGTCTTCCGCTTGCTTCCACAAACACGGGATAAGCCATCACACTCTTCGATGATAAAAGCTCTGAGAAAGCTGTCTCAAAATAGTTGGGAGGCACACATCCTGTGAGCCACCGCTTTGCAAAGGGAAGAGTGATGTGATGTTTCTCTATGTAGTCAAGAAGCGGTTTGGCGTAGGTGCCTTTCAGGGATTTGCGCTTCACGAACCGGAAGATGTAGGCTTCTGAGCTGTTCCTAACTCGGCCAGCAGCATCAGGAAGCGTAACAAACGGCTCAACCCCGTAGACTTCTCCCAAGCTCACTCTTGACGTGGAGAGGTGGAAAACATTGGGTAAGGATTTTCCTGCGTGGAGAGCGTATCGCTGAATCAAGTGACCCGTGAGGTTCGATATGGGCTTGTACCCTCTCGTCTTAACCACTCGCTCTATCATCGATCCAAACCGTGACGTGAACAACCCTGGACGGAGCACTTCAACGGCCTTTTCTAAGGCCGCTTCCGCCGTCCCTACAAGCCCGTCATGCTCAAGGTTAAGGGGAACTGTTACAGCGGTGTCAGCAATGTATCCATCGATACTGACGCCGAGATCTATTTTGACAAGGCCTTTCGCAGGGATTTGTTGCTGATCCTCTGGAGGAGAAGTGTAGTGTGCGGCTACCTCGTTTACAGACACGTTACATGGAAAAGCAGGTTGCCCTCCGCCCTGTCTGATTAATCCCTCGGCTTTTTCGCATATGTCGATGACTTGGATGCCCTCGCAGATTGTCCTTTTCATCGACTCCCGAACGTCCCGTGCGATTCTTCCAGCCTGTTGATACTTCTTCAACACGTCTTCAGGAAGCTTTGTCATGACGTTCACACTTCTAGCTCGATTCTAATGGTAAGGTGGTTGATTCCGAGACTAGGGTTGTGAACTCGTCTCCTCCTAGGTGATAGATTGGCTTCACCCTGCGAAGGTTGTACTTTCCATCGAAGATTCCGAGATCAGTGTAGGCAGCTAGGATCTCGCCTACGAAAAGCGTGTGGTCACCTGTGGCTACTTGCTGATCTAGGTGACACTCCAGGTGTGCTATGCATTCCTTAATGATCGGTGCTTGAACCAGTCTCGCG
>CP070679.1:312210-314156 GCA_020352535.1 Candidatus Bathyarchaeota archaeon
TTAATCTTGGCAATGCGATCAGTTGATAGCAGGACTCGCCCGCAGTTTCTACAGATGGCCCCAAGAAGGCTATAGATTATCTTGCTGAAGACTATGTGGACAATGGGAACGGCCAGCTCGATATGCCCAAAATGCCCTGGGCATCGTATAGCAGTGTTGCCGCATGTTCTGCACCGTTGTCTGGGTTCAAGTGTTCCCAATCGACCGTCCATAAGCCCCAGTGCAATTGGTGCTCCATCCTCATCGTACGTATCTGCGGTCTGGATTTCTGTGACGGAAAGCCTACGGATTTCCTGAGGCGCCAGTATTCCGAAACGAAGTTCGTCCACAACCTTGTGAACTGCTTCTAAAGCCAATTCACGCTCTCTCCTTGAGTTTTAAGCTTGGCGCTATTCCGAGGCTCATCATCTCTTGAAGAAGGAGCTTGAATGCGTAGGATACAACTACGGGTGAAACCTGTGCCCTGTCTTCACAGATTCCGCATACGTACTTGCGTTGTTTGATATCGTAAAACGCGATGAACCCGCAGTTCTCACATATGTAGAGAAGGTATCTATCCGATTCTTCGAGTAGCCGGTCCTGCAACATCATGGCTGCCCCATGTCCTACCAGGCAGTCCCTCTCCATCTCCCCAAACCTGAGGCCGCCACCTCGTGCCCGACCTTCTGTTGGCTGCCGAGTGAGCATCTGAACTTGACCCCGTGCTCTAGCGTGGACTTTATCGGCAACCATGTGGTGGAGCTTTTGATAGTATACGACTCCCATGAAAATTCCCGCAGTGAACTTCTCACCTGTAACGCCATTATAGAGAATCTCCCGGCCAGTATGTTCAAAACCCAACTTGACCAGTTGCTGTTTCAATTCATGGGGCTTTTCATTGATGAATGGCGTTCCATCGACTGACTTTCCTCTTGCTGCTGCGGTCTTTCCTGCCATGGATTCAAGGAACTGCCCCACAGTCATCCGCGACGGGATTGCATGAGGGTTGATTATGATGTCTGGAACCACCCCCTCTGCGGTGAATGGCATGTCTTCTTGAGGGACAATCATCCCTACAACTCCCTTCTGTCCATGTCTCGAAGCGAACTTATCTCCAAGTTCAGGTATACGTTGATCTCGCATCCTGACTTTGACTAGTTTACTTCCTTCCCGCGTTCTTATGATGAAAACATCATCCACGACTCCCGTTTCAGCTGGTCTCACGTCCACTGAGGTATCTCTCATTGTAGGGCCTTTAACCTCAAACTCCTTATACTCCTCTAGAAATCGTGGGGGGCTGGTTCTGCCTATCAATACGTCACCGCCTGCCGCGTTGGATTCTTGGCTTACGATTCCATCCGTTTCGAGTAGACGATAGTATTGTTCTCCGCGATATCCTCTAATGCCTGGTTCAGGCATAGTAAATCGGTCTCTAAGCCCTCCTAGGTATCGGCGGCATTCTGCAGTGTAGATTCGATAGAACGTTGACCGTCCCAAGCCTCTCTCTATGGACGCTTTATTAAATATAAGAGCGTCCTCCATATTGTATCCTTCAAAGGATATTACAGCTACGACACAGTTCTGACCAGAAGGTCTTAGGTTGTATCCTATGACGCTCATTGGCTTTGTCTTGACCAAAGGCGTCTGTGGATAATGAAGGAGATGCGAACGTGAGTCAACGCGATGAATGAAGTTTGTCGCCTCAATTCCTAGCGCTTGCTTGGCCATAGCAGCCTCGTAGGAGTTACGTGGAGACTGATTGTGTTCAGCGTATGGTATTATCGACGCACATATGCCAAAGATTGCATATGGAGCAATCTCTGCATGTGTGTGTTCCGGCGTAACATGTTCGAAATCCAGCGCCACAAACGTGTTTTCTTCTTCCTCCGCGTCAATATACTCGACCAAACCTTGTCTTACGAGCTCTTCCCAAGTCCATTCACCCGAGCGGACTTTTCCCGTATGCT
>CP070679.1:314256-316135 GCA_020352535.1 Candidatus Bathyarchaeota archaeon
GGTGAACGTTTTGAAACCTCTTCGTAGGCTCTTTTCACGGCTTCTTCCATGACCTCATCCATTGTCACGTAGCGTCCTCGGCGACTGGACATTGTGTAGCCGGGGAGGTTGACAAGGTTGTAGGCAAAGTGGACAAGGTTTTCGGCCTTTTTCTGGTGTCCTAGGGCGTAGAGTGCTAGCTTCAGCTGGAGTTGAGAGAGTTTCTGCTCCATACCTACAACATTGATAACCTGTTCCGCCCGCTGCAATTTCCACAGGCTATAAGGGATGTCTCGTGTTGTGTATAAGGTGGTGCCATCCGCTCGCACCAAAGTTAGGGATGGAATCTCATAGTCTTCCCTCAGCCCTAATGGTTCCTTGAGCTTCAAGTCCTGGGCAACCTTTTCTGCATCGAACTCGAGGACATTGCCAGCTTGAAAGACGTATTTGGTCTTCTTCAACTTGTCTAGGGTCTGGGTTACTTCACCGCTCCAAGAGAAGTCGCTCTCCCAATCCCAGGAATCCAAGAAGATTCCAGCCTTCCCTAGGGTTTCCTTGAAGCCGTCAAGGCAAATTTGGCAGACGTTTCTGATTAGCTGCTTTGCCTCCTTTTCGCCTGCTTCATAATCTTGGAATAGTTGGGTCATTCTTGATTCAGGGCTCTCATCTTTGCTGATGGTGGTGAGGAGTTGATTGAAAAGCTCTGGATATCTACCTTCGAGGTCGACTGCTGCAGAGGCCCAATCATCAAGCTCCTCCTGCAGCTTTGCAGTCTCATCAGATGTCGACTCTTTTGCCTGATTGATTTTTCCTTTTAATCGTTGAATTTCGGTGATGCAGCTTGTTATGGTATAAATCCTTCCGATAGTGTGGTCAGGCTTTTCTTCAGGTTGAGGCTTGCTCAACCTTTCATATCCATATGCAGCTACTGCGGACTGGCGTCCCACATCATCAACATAATAATGTCGTGAAACTACGTTTCCAAGAGCTTGCAGGATGCGTGCTAATGCGTCGCCTAGGACTGGGTTTCTTGCATGTCCAACATGGATGGGTGAGATGGGGTTGACGCTGGTGTGTTCAACTATTATTCTACGAGGGTTATCCGTCTTCACATAACCATATTCTGTGTCAAGCGCCTTTGCTGAATTGAGGGTTATTGATGCAAGTTTCGCGAAATCAACTTTGAAGTTGATGTATCCTCCGCCTGCTGCATTGACGGATTGAATCAGTGGAGACTGCGAGGTATTAATGGCATCTGCGACTTGTCTAGCTAGCTCGAGGGGCTTCTTTCTAGTTTTCTTTGCGAGCTCAAAGCAGATAGAGGATGATAACTCACCAAATGCTGGATTAGGTGGAATTTCAAACGTGATAGTAGAGATAGAAGACTTCGGAAACCTCTTCTTTAGGGCATCTTCTAGCACAAGCTTACATGCTTTCCGAAAGTCTGCAAATGGACTAATCGAAGTCACTGTTTCCACCTGTCAATGGGCTCTCAGGATGCTATTACGAAAGGGCATGGTCTGAGCTCCAGAAAGCTCAGTATTCATCGGTTTTAGCTTTCACCATATAGTATCCAAGTCACTCTAAGACTGTGGAACTATATTATATGTTTCTCACTCTCTGGAAACCAATTGGAAAGCAGGTACAAGCAGATTAATGGGCGGCATAGACAAGAAAAAAGGAGGGAGGTTTTGATATCCGCTCTCTAGGTTTCGCTGGGTCGTTACGGGACTGTGAGCCAGAAGTTGTCTGGTCCCACAATCGAATATCCGTCGTCGGTTCTTATGAAATGGCCGTCCCTTGTTGCGATTGTGCCTGCCCAGAACGACATTGCGTAGCAGGTGGGTTCAGCGTCGACGTAGTCCATGGCGAAGTAGAACTTGCCGAATTGCGTGTAGCC
>CP070679.1:316235-318012 GCA_020352535.1 Candidatus Bathyarchaeota archaeon
ACGATGTGGAAACCCTAGAGAACGTTCTGAGTGCGAATTCAGAAAGGATATACAGGTAGGCTACGGAGTATGTTTGGGTCGTCTAATGTGGCGCAGGTCTAGACTGGAAATGCATATTGACATTCTCAGAGCTATTTCACGTCTTGGACCGTTGAGACTAACTCATATCATGGGTGAGACCAACCTGGGATGTTTTGATGCGAAGCGCCATCTAGCTTTCCTAACAGAACACAGCCTTGTCGAAGAAGTCGCCCTCGCCAACAGGAGATGCAGGGTAGGTACTGCTTTCGCGGTCACAGAGAGAGGTCTGACCGCGCTAGACCTCTTCATGAAGCTTGATCGAGCACTTCAACTGACTACACATAGGGAAGAACATCCAAGTCAGAATGGGTGAGCGTACCCGCGTGCTCGTGAAGAAGGTATATAGTGAAATGCCATGTGGAGGATTAGGATGCTTAGAGAGTGTCGTAGCTCTTCTCTCTTCGTCCGTGCCAGTCATCTCTGAGTATAGCCCATACGTTCTTCATATCGAATTGTCGTGGTGAGCTAGGCTCGGTTCCTTGCGTGGACCGGACTTTTGAGAAACAACTCCTGCAGTAAACGGGCTTTCCGGCTGTTGGCTTGAAGGGCACAGTCGCAGAATTTCCACATTTAGTACATTTAATCTCAGTCATCGTTTTCTGGGACATATAGATTCACCTCTTTTTCATCTTTCATATCTCTTCAGCTAGAATTGTCCAAAAAAAACAAAACCGTCGGAACCGTTCTGCCTCTTCCAGAATCCGCTAACTGCCTAGGCTTGAAGTGGCAGCCCTCCCTTATTAACTTACGCAGCGCAGCGAGGCACTCTTATCTTCTTTCTTTCGTAGGCACGCGCATGATATATCTCGCTAGCATGAGTATTGCGAGGATTAATGCAATTATCACTAGCAAAACTGAGATTAACGCGTTCGTTCTTAAGAAAAGATATCCTACGAGGATCAGTAGCATTGCTACAACGAATGCTCCAGCAAGTTTTAGGAGAGCGAAAATATCTTCCATTTGATATCATCTTGGCAGATGAAGGCAGTAATAAGGTTCTCCGTGAGTATCTACTTGCGCGCGCGCAAAAGGCTAATATTCGCACTGCTCGAATAGCTAGTCAAGGCGGTTTGTTTGATCTTCATTGTTCTCGTCAAATGGAAGCAAGCGCCACAGAAGGAAATCATTGACAAAGCTACCAAAATGCTTGAAGGGATAAGGAAACAAGGCATCAAAATGCGTGTTTACTGGACCATGGGACGCTACGACGCGGTCACAATCATGGAAGCTCCAACCGAAAAGGACGCCACAAAAGTACTTCTCGGTTTCCAGGGCATCATCGAGACGGAAACGATGGTAGCTATCCCGCGAGAAGAAGCAATAAAGCTCCTCTAGACCCAAGCCAAACAATCCTCCCTTTCTTTTTCTGAGGAGGCATACATAAGAATCCAAAGGGTACTATCAGCACGCGCGAAATGGCTGGCTTGTTCTTAGCTGTAGCCAAGACTGACCGATGGCAATTCGGCTATGGAATCCCGAGAGTATTGAGATAAAAGCGCTGCCTCTTTCTCCCGCTAGCTTCACCCACGCATCTGCTTTCAGCCTATCTTGCGTTGCGCGCGCAGAAAGGGGGTGCGTGTTTAAATTATTTCACGTATCCTCATTCGTAATAGATTAGCTCTTCGTCTTCAAGTCTTTTATGGAGCTTGCTAACAGCTTGATAGACATCTTCTTCGTGCTTCGCTCCTGTACACAC
>CP070679.1:318112-319859 GCA_020352535.1 Candidatus Bathyarchaeota archaeon
CATCTGCGTGCACTAAAATACAGTTGAGCCCTTTGGCTTCAAGTTTTCTTTTTGCTACCTTCAGCATGCCACGAGAAAGTTCAATGCCATACAGGGATACTTTCCTCATTTTGTTTGGAAATACTTTGTCCATAGCCATGAAGTTGGCAGCCGTTCCAATACTAATATCCACAATCCTGGAGCTTTCTTTGAGTAGTACAGTCTTCAATAATTGTTCTCTTTCCTTCGTTATGTCAGTCTTCAAAAAATCATCATAGATCTTGACCTGCTCGTCATATTCTTCGGCATGTTCATCATATTGGCTTATCCATTTCAGATCTTCCTCTGAAATCTCATCAATGCTAACTAAGGATGGAAAACCTTCAGTGATGCTCCACTCATGGCCATCAACACACGCAAGCTTACCTTCCAGTAGATTCTCGCCTTTCCACTTTTCTTCCTGCTTAATACTGAGTTCCTTACCATCAAAGGGGCACCTTAAAGCCTGCAACTCAAACTTTCTCATTTTTTCACAACTAGTTCAGTTGTCTTTTGATTGTGCATTTCTCCTTTGCTCCAATATTAGGATTTGTTTGCGCGTGCACCCTAGTAGATTTTCTCATTACTCTTTTGTACGTACACATGGCAAAAGAGAGATTTCAAGAATGGCTGACTTGTAGGCTAAGGGCTGCTTGTCCTCTCTATATAATCCGCTAGATACTTGAATGTCAACGGTCTTGAGATTCTGTCACTCTTAAGGCTGATGAGGAAGCTTTCACGCCTAATTGCGTACTTCCCAAACTTCTCAGCGAATTCAGATTCAAACTGCACATAATGAGAGTACGATTTATGGATGGAGATGGCCATTCGACTCATACCGAAGCCTTGTCCTGACGAGATAAAGATGAGGTTAGGATGATCTGCAATGTATTCATTGATTCGCTCTGTGAATTCCTTCTGCTGATCAGGTGTCCTAAATGCTTCAGGCTTCCATTGGGCAAACTGGAACGCCATGATCTCCATTCCCATCTTGGCAAAATCTGGTATCAGTGTGTAATTAAATGAGAGCTCCTCTTCTAGTCTAGCTCTTCTTCTGGTTATTGTGGGCTGAGAAACTCCAAGGCTATCTGCCAACTTTCTATCACTTACCTTAGAATTCTTCATTAACCCGGCAATAATCTTGGTATCAACTTCCTTCAATCTCATCTCAACCGCATTAGATTCGTATAGGCTCTTGAGTTTTTATTATTTGTGCAAAAACTCCTCCACATTGTACGCTCCATGTGCTTACATGGCTGTTAAGTATTTCAATCAAGGATAGAGCTTTGTTCCATAAGATTTCTTCAGAATCCCTTTTAACACTCCGCTTCTGACTTAATTGCGAAGAGAAAGGAGAGCCCTCATTCTTGAATGGGCGAGAGAGGAAGCGACGAAGAATTCTGCGGCTGAAGAGGGCTTATGAGCGTAGCTAGTCTCCAAGCACAAACCGTGGGGAGCCAGAACCGAGAATCTTCTGTGACTGCCGGGCAGTGAAACGTCTAAGCGAGTCTATCTGCGATTTCCAAACCAGTAGACTATCCCAGCAATCACCAAGCAGACCAAGGTACTCGCTGGACTGAAGGAGCAGTGGGCGTAGTATCCCGGTAGATGGGGCCTGTTTGCAGCAGTGGGAATTACCGTGATTACCGCGTGCAATGCTGGGGATCTAGTCAAGTTGGAATAGTATGTTTCTGGCAAAGTCTCTTGCGTTGTGTAGGTCTTCAGTTGT
>CP070679.1:319959-321691 GCA_020352535.1 Candidatus Bathyarchaeota archaeon
GACTTGGAAGATGTAGATTTTCTCACAAAGCAGACAGTGCAGAAATTCGCTGAAACGCTTTTGATGTCTGATAAGGAATACGCTGAACAGCAGCAGCTCGGTGAGAAGTTGCGAAGCCTCTTGAAATCACTTGTGAAAAACTAGTTGTCCATCGTGCTGTCTCGCTGGTTGATGTTCACACTTCTCTATCCATAGGGGTTTTTGAGCTTTCCTTTTCTAGTTTCTGAATTTCCGCACGAATGTTATTCCAACTATAGATCCGTTTGAATAATCCCTTGATATTTAGAGATTGATTCCACGGATGGTCGTATAGAAGCACGTTTTTTACTCGCTTTGACCAGGCGATGGCATCCTCTAGGTCATCCTCAACTACCATGTCAAGGTTAACATCTGCAAGGTATTTTTCTCCTTGCTTCGATTGAATCAGTTGAGTATACGGAATACCCTTCTCCTGCAGCCATTCCTCAGTAACAGTAACTAGGTCATCGAAACGAGCGGTTAGGATGACGATCTTGTGGCCTTCTAGGCTTAGTTTGGTCAGTGTCTCTTTTGCACCTTTCATTAGCTGCAAGTTTCCGAGGAGTGTCTCTCTGACGAGTTTATTTCTTTCTTCTCTGCTTATTCCTAGCACGAAATCGAGGTCGTGGCAGTAGATGTCAGCTTCATCCAGCGTTAGGTTGTAGTGTTTCTGCGCAACGGTTTTGAAGTAGGCTACAAAATCTGAGATTACACCGTCAATATCAAATCCGAGGTTCATTCTTCAAGTCTCCTTTTAGCTAGATTGTTTTAGTTTTGCCTTTAATAACCATGTGTGTTAGCCTACAAGATTCAGGCACACAAGATTTAGTAGGGGGCTATAGTTACCTTATTGATGGAGCGGCGAGTAATTGGCCTTCTTCTCCGAGCTGTTCTTGTTCTAAAAGGGCTAGTGATAGACTTGAACAAGCAGTATGTGCGCTCAGGATTTTCCGTTTTAATTATCCTTACCCTTTTGGCGCCAATCACCTTTGCATCACCCGTAAAAGCCTCTCAATCCCTCTCATTTCTGGAGCCCCTGAGTAGTGCAACACCATCATCGGTCTCTATTTTCGCAGAATCGCCACCAGCTGAAGACTGGATTTTCCTAGCAGATGACCCAGACGAAGGATTGGGAACAGATCTGAAATCCATATGGTGGCAATTGCATATGGAAATCATGTACTTCAAGATTGAACATCATAGAAATTGGACGACTATTGATGAGATAAATACTGGCATCCTCATCGACGCGGACCGCAACCGCGACACAGGTATGCCGGATGAAATTTATCCATTTCAGGATACAGGCATCGGGACAGACTACTTGATCATTGTTGGATATGAGGAGCTTGGGATGTGGAAGTGGAATCCATTCCTCGAAGGATTCGACACTAAGAACCCAATATCCCTTGCCTATCTCGATGCTCCAGACAATTCGAGTATGTTTGAGGTAGGTGTGTACCTCGCGGATGTCCATATGAATGGTGTTATTGATTGTGCTGTGGCCGATGTTCCTTCTCATTGGGATTGGATGCCCGATGTCGGACATTTTACGATTCAACTTCTCGAGGTCACGATTTACACAGATAAATCCCTCTACACGCCTAGCGAGACCATGCTGCTTGGATTAAACGTAACCAACTCAGGTCTCATCCTCAACGTCTGCTTCGTAATCCTACTTGAAAGCCGGGATGGCTCAACCTGGCTTGTCCTT
>CP070679.1:321791-323469 GCA_020352535.1 Candidatus Bathyarchaeota archaeon
TCTCAGTTCGTTTACACAGCGGTGAATGAAACTGCCGAGGACGAGTTCAAGACAACTTCCATGAGCCTCTATGCACCAAATGCTTCCTTACCCTACACTCTGCACATGGAGGTCCCATATGAGATAAGAGAGCTAGAGGGGGCTGGTATCACAGTCATTGACGAACCTAGTTATAATAGCAGTCTGTCCCGTACTTCTTTCTCATTAATCTCAGATTGGGAGTTCATAGAATTTTGGTTTGAATGGAGAGTGCTAGTACAAATCAGCTATGATGAATACCGCTACTTGATTCCATATTCACCTCTGCTACTCAACTGCAGCATTGAAGTATTCTTCTTCGAGATTTACACGGTTCCTGGAACCTTCCTAGAATTGGCCAAAACCTTTCCAATCCCGGATAACATAGTCAGTCAATATGGGGAATATCCAAGGTTTAGATGGATTTTCTATGAGCTCCAAGAAAGCCCAATCTACTATTGGGACGAGCCTTATTGGGAAATATCAACGATACAAGCTGTGTTCCGCTCCCCCGACAGAAGCTCAGAAAAGGAGGGCCTAATCCTTCGCTCTGGAATTTTCTTGGGCTTAGGAACGGGAGTACTCACAGAAATATTCCTTATTGCAGCGAAAGAAGAACATGCATTTTCTTTGATAGCAGGATTTCTTAAAATCTTATTCAGTCGACTGCAAGGGCACAAGCAGGCAGAGAAGAGACCAAACGGTTGAGCCCGTACGCAGTCTTTGGCTTACTCGCGAGTTTGTGGCTGAACCTAGGTATCATCAAGCTCTAGGCACGATTCTTGTGGTTCTCTTGAGTAGGTTCACAATTCCATGACCACCGAATAAGGCTGATATTGATATTACTGTGAGAACGAATAGGACTGTTGAAACCATCATAATGTATTGGTGGTGAGTGAACTCGCACAGAGCCATCAAGGTAAGGCTTAGAAGAAGCGGAAGAACCAGAATCTTGGTCCCTTTTAGGGTCAGTGATTTTCCCAGCATCAAATCTATTGAGAATAGCAATAGCGCTGCGGGAGGCGAGAAGTATATCATTCCTATTAGAAGACTCGCTACCAATCCAGCCATCACGACTCCCAGCTCAGGGTTGAAACTAAAGATGTTATAGGCTTCAGAAGACAGGCGTAGTGCACCTAACAGCGGATAAAGAACACTCTTCATGGTCGCTTTTATCACTGGTTCTTGGGCAATGACATCTGCTACTTCTGGGCTAAACGAGTAGTACCATCCATTGAAGGCTTGCATAAACTGGCTTCCAGCAAACGTCGACAATACTAAATTGTCTCTGAATCCTCTAAGAAACTGCACCTCCGGTGTAAGCTCTGAACCATAGGTTGTCGTCGCAATAATGCAAAGCTCTCTGTTACCCTCATGTTCCCGTAGACTACCTAAAAGCAGTGAGTTCCCATCGTAATTTTGAAGGAATTGCGCTTCGACAAACTGTAAGGAAGAATATCTTGAGGGAGTCACGCCTAATACATGGGCTGATCCTGCGGTTCCTTCTACCCAGATCCAACCCCTGCTGTCTCGCCCATCGTTAGGGACATCCCAGTATAAGTTAGCGTTTTCATATTCCGGGAGCCAGATCATCAGCGCTGCATGTCCAGGCATTTCAAGAATTGTTACATCATAGCCTGCTGCTAAATAGAGGGTACCG
>CP070679.1:323569-325243 GCA_020352535.1 Candidatus Bathyarchaeota archaeon
TGCGACGTGTTAAGAGACGTCTATGGCGAATATAAAGAGCAGATTGTGATTTAAGGAGATGATTTGGAGATGGATTCAAAGGGAAAAATCAGGGTTGTGGTCGCGAAGCCAGGTCTTGATAGCCATGATAGAGGAGCAAAGGTTATTGCCAGAGCATTCAGAGACGCTGGGATGGAAGTAATCTATACGGGATTGTGGCAGACGCCAGAACAGATTGTGGAAACCGCACTGCAGGAAGACGCAGATGTAGTTGCCCTAAGCATCCTTTCAGGTGCACATATGACCCTCTTTCCAAGAATAACTAAATTAATGAAACAAAAGGGATTGGACGATGTTTTAGTACTCGGTGGAGGAGTCATCCCTGAGGAAGACATCCCAGTGTTGAAGAAAGCTGGCATCGCAGCGATATTTGGGCCAGACACACACACCGGCAAAATTATAGATTTCATCAAAGAAAACACGCGTAAGAAGTAATCCAGAGTTTCTTGGACAAACGGGAATACAATTGAGCCAATTCAGCCAGCTTGTCAGCGGGGTTTTAAAAGGAGAGCGAAAATCCATAGCGCGGATCATCACACTCATAGAAGACAACCCACTTGAAGCCCAACAAGTCATGTCCAAGCTCTACCCCTACACAGGCAATGCCCAAGTTCTAGGCGTAACTGGACCAACAGGCTCTGGAAAGAGCACACTAATCCAAGGGTTGGTCGAAGCCCTCCGCAAAGATGGAAAGCGTGTCGGCGTCATTGCTGTAGATCCTAGCAGTCCCTTCACAGGCGGTGCATTCCTAGGAGACCGCATACGCATGCAGAAACTGAGCACTGACAAGGAAGTGTTCATCCGAAGCATGGCCTCAAGAGCCAGTCTTGGAGGAATCGCGAAGGCGACTAGGAACGCTGTCAGAGTGTTAGACGCATCAGGCAAAGATGTAGTAATAGTAGAAACCGTTGGAGCAGGACAATCGGAGGTTGACATTATTAAAGTCGCCGACACCGTTGTCGTCGTGCTTGCACCAGGAATGGGCGACGACATACAAGCAATAAAGGCAGGTATAATGGAAATAGGAGACATCTTTGCCGTGAACAAATCTGACAGGGAGAACGCTGATGAGGCGGTAATTGACATCGAGACTATGTTAAACATGGCTCCAGAGAAACAAGGATGGAGACCTCCAGTCGTAAAGATAATCGCGATAAAAGATGAGGGAATCACAGAACTGCTAGACTTAATAGACCAGCATTCCGATTATCTAAAGACCGAAAACTCGGAGACACAACGAAGACAACAAGCTGAAACAGAACTCTTTGAAGCAATCATCCAGAAGATGACTGAAGCGATCAAAGGCGAGTTGAAGCATAATGATGAACTGGAGAAACTTATTCTACAAATCATGATGAAGAAGATAGATCCGTATTCAGCTGCAGATTTGCTGCTTGAAGGGCGGTTGAAAGGGTTCAAGAAAAGGAAATGATGCAATATTTGCATGGACTTGAGCCGCATATGTCTTACTTGTTGTCTGATGAAGGCTCTAGCTTGGTACTGTAGAAGCTGGCAAGGCAGAAGCCTATTGGAAAAGGCAATGCAATGAGTAAAGCAAAGGTCATGAACTTAACATCTACAATATATGAACCGACAACAACAACCAAAAAGTAAATCACCCAGCATAGAATGCAA
>CP070679.1:325343-327009 GCA_020352535.1 Candidatus Bathyarchaeota archaeon
GGGTTGCGAGCGCGAAGCCTACTTCTGCATCGTACGCATAGCAGCGTTAATATGAGGATTGAGCTGTGGTCTCGGGAAGGGGGAGCATCGCATATCTCGGACGCTGATTCGAGCAGGGCGAGAATGCAAGATGCGATAACGGAGGAAACCTGAAAGGTGTCCCCCATTACCTTAGCTCTCGCATCAGCGCGTCGATGACAGATAATGCGAGAGCTCTAACGCGTGGTCGGCGCGCGTGCAAGCATTCGCATTACGTCTTTTTCGTCTTGCGCTTACGGTCTTCTAGGTAATCCTCTAGGTAGAATAAGACCTTACGCACAGCACCTGAAAAGTGGAACAAGAGTAGCCCTGCAACTATAAGCAACAAGACATACAAAAACCAAGAAATCCCACTTGGCCACATCCGTAACCACCACATAATATGTGGACTCGCTCTCACTTAAGGCTCAATCCACTCGCATTGAGTGCACGCGTATACATCAGCTGACCGTTAGAAACTATATTCCTCTGTCACCACACCTACAAGCAGAAATCAGGGATTCTCGTTGAAACCATACCAGAGAATCGTGCTTCTAATCATCGTGCTTTCTGTTGCGTCAACAACTGCCTCGTTTTTCCATGTAGTCTATTCTTATCATTACCATCTTGTGAACCCGCCAGAGGAGAATATCCTTTTATGGATCACAACCCACTACGGATTTCCATTTAGCTGGTTTAGCGAACGCAGATGGCACCTCGAGGGTCAGGTGTATATAGTAGAATTTGACTTCAATTCGACCGCATTTGTTTGGGACATAATCCTATTTGGGGTCGTATATTCATTGATAGGAACAATTGGTTTTTGGGCATACAGAAGGCAGAACAGGGATTCGCATTGAGAGAATACCAGAGAATCTTGCTATTAATCATACTAGTAATCGGTCTTTCTGTTACTTCAACAGCTGCCTCATCCATTAACACAGTCAATTATCAGGAAGGCCCGTTTTGTATAGAGCGCGGGACACCACCAGAAGAAATACCTGAATACGATATCACCCAACATGGATTTCCACATGGATGGTATAGAAGGGTAACAATTACTCTAGGCGGACAAGTGACATCAGTAGATTTTAGGCTCATTTGGCAGATTTTCATCATTGACACAATTTTATACGTAGTATTATACTCAGCTATAGCAGCAATCATCCTTTTGGCATATCGAAAATACAAAGGAAAAACAATCAATACAGATAGCAGGTATGCCCTCATTCCGCAAGCCTATACGATAGTGGCATTGGGAATTTCGGTAGTCCTATTGCCTTTCATGCCAGCGATGACTATTAGCCCTTGGATGTATGAGATGCCACAATTTCTGATTTATCCCGTCTACACCGTAGAATTCTATTTATGGCTCTCTATTGCCCTTGTCTGGTTCACCGCTTTTGCGCTTTCTCTGAGAAACATCCGCAAAAAGTCGGTGGGACTGACCCAAGCTATAGGACAGAACCGCCTTGTAGTCTCTTTAGCAATCATTACAGTCATTGTTGCTCTGTCTGGATGTTTGAGCCTCTCTCTCCCCATGGACATCAGGCGTCAGTTACCTCCACCGTATGTCCTCGTATTCGCATGCCTTACTGTGGTCGGTATCTTGGGCAGTATCGTTTGCGAACCTGCATGGGTCATCACA
>CP070679.1:327109-328767 GCA_020352535.1 Candidatus Bathyarchaeota archaeon
AAACCTATATGATGAGATTGGGGGCAGGGAAACCGGCCCCTTCCATAATCTTTGGAGGTAAGCCAATGGTAATAGAATTAAGAGAATACGGATCAGCAGTAGACATCTCAAGGGCTATTGATCAGGAGATAACAACAACAAAGAGCCTATTAGGTGAACATCTGCGTCAACTGGATGAGATACGCACTCTAGCTGAGAGGTCAAAGAAGATAAGAGAAGTTGTCCTAAAGCTGGCTGGAAAAACTGGAGAGAAGAACTCACTCGGAGAGATATCGGTTGGAGACCTCAACGTCGTCCTGGATGCCAACCCGTTCCACGAGCTAACAGCCATCGAAGAAGTCGTCAGAAGCCAACAGGATAAACTTCTGTTTCTACAGAAGTCCCGTGAAGCACTGAAGTGGCTGGACCAAATAGGCGAAACTGAGGGAATCAAATACCTGGTGCTCGAGAAGGATGGTGTTCCTGAGAGAATTCTACTCAAAGTTTCCTGAACCAATTCGCGAAGTGAACCAAAATGGAAAAAGAAGCGTACGTTGAAGCTCTAAAGAACACGCTAACTGAGATACGAAACGTGTCCCCGGGCATCAACAGCTCCTTTATATTCACAGAGGACGGCGCTGTCATCGCAGGAGATCCAGAAGTAGCTAACATGTCAATCAACACAACCCTAAGTTCTTTCCAAAAAATAGCCGAAAAGGCAGAGCTGATAGGAGGTCTACGCAGCTTCTCAGTCGATGGGGCTCAAGGCCGAGTATACATTTCACATATCAACAACTTGTACCTGGTTACTGCAACCTCCAAGAACATAGATGAAAACATCCTGCGCTCTGTCACACAGGTAATAATTCCGACCGTTCTCAAACTGCTGGAAACCATTAACCCCGTCCCCCTCAAATCCACTCAGTCACAACAACTCGTGGTTGAAGCGTTCAGCGGATTCTTCACTGGGGATACTGTGCAAATTGATCCCAAGTTACTCAGCGAATGGTCTGGACTTTTCAATGGGCAGAACATTAACGAAGTCGAAATTAAGGCACCAGATGGAGAGACAACGCGATGCAAGGTGAAGGAGATAACTGACACAAACCTTCAAGGAAAGGGAATCATCCGGATACCTGACAGAGTCTGCAAGGCGCTTGAAGTGAACAAAGGCGAATCCGTCACAATCAAGCCATTAGAGCCATGAGGTCTTGAATATGCCCCGTAAAAGAAAAGAAGAAGACACAACTGAAGACCCAAATGCTCAAACCGTTAGCGTCAAGCAAGAGCCTGCAGCGCCTAGGGAACCGCAGACGGAGCGAGACATCGAGCGCCTTCAAGACAGCCTAAGACGATTAAAGGTGAAGAAGGGAATAATCGGTTACATTCTTAGGGCTGAGAAGTCTGCGTCAATCGATATCAACGACCCAACCAAGATAATTGACTATGCGGTCTTGTCCTCGATAGTCTTAAATGCTGGAGAGATTTTGTCAAGCTCCTTTGAACTTGGAGGGGTATACAAAGTCACCTTGGAAGGCGAGAAGGCAAAGATGCTAACTCTACGTACCAACAATCACAGCCTGAGCGTGTTTATGGAGAACACCTTGGATTCAGACAAGATTCACAGGGAATTAGACGTCTCTTAGAACTAGGCTTGCAGCCACGCCCTCCTTTTTTAT
>CP070679.1:328867-330493 GCA_020352535.1 Candidatus Bathyarchaeota archaeon
GGTCTGTAGTAGTGTGGCTTCATAGTCCATTCTGCCTTCATCTCCGGGAACCATTCTACAGTTTTTCCGTAGATTTTGTTGCGAGCAGCTTCCCAGTATTTGCAGATGTTTTCATAGTCTAGGTATTCTCCTTTCTCAATCGCACGGTACAGGCTTTGTTCGAACCAGGCGCGGGCGGTGACTTGAAAAATCGTGTTTCCTGCGGTGTCCAGTCCCCTGCTTAGGATTGTCCTCTTCTCGATGGCAGATTTTGACTTGTTGATTAGAAGATCGGTCAACAGGAGTTCACTGAATTTTGAAGCAGTTTCTGCTGTCAATAGTGAGGGCTCTGAGTTTAGGATTGTCTGGTTACGTTCGGAGTAATACGCATGAATGGCATGACCAATCTCGTGGACTAAGGAGTAGACATCATTTAGACGTTCGTTGAAATTACAGAGCACAAACGCAGATTTGCCGTTGTACCAGCTGGCGCAGCCAGCACCATTTCGTTTGCCGAATCTTGGTGTTGCATCCACGTGCCTTCTCGCGAACATGTCCTGTGCTGTGTTGGCGCAGTCAGAATCAAAATTGCTGAAAGCCTCTATCACCAAAGCCTTTGCTGTTCT
The DNA here is from genome assembly GCA_020352535.1 of Candidatus Bathyarchaeota archaeon. Taxonomy (GTDB): domain Archaea; phylum Thermoproteota; class Bathyarchaeia; order Bathyarchaeales; family Bathyarchaeaceae; genus SOJZ01. Next base: position 329,473 of record CP070679.1, read on the forward strand.
GTAATCATAGGAGGTTTCCGGTGCGTCGGGTAATGGCGCGGCTATATCGTGGCAGCCGAGTCTTGGTAGCCCCATGATTTTTGCCTTCAAAGAGAGGTATCGTTGATAGAGGTTAACATGCTTCTCAACTGCGTTCATCAAAGTCTCAATGGGTTCGTTGTCGATGTCGTTGTATATCAGGCTGGCATGCATGGGTGAATTGTACTTTCTTCTTCTGCATATGTTCAACCAATCATTGCATATGTTTCTGAGAGATGATGAAAATATCTCTCCATCCTTATCCAGGAGGCGGTAGATAGATTTGTTGGCGGATTCTCGGGTGGATCTGTCGGGATGGGTTAGTAGGCCATTAGCTTCGCTGTACGACAGGTTTTTCTTCTTACCTTCTACTTCTACTCCAAACGTCCGGGTGTTCAACCATTTACGTTGGAGCTGTTGCCATGAATTTATTCCATATTGGTCTTTTTCGATGATTATCTGTTCCTCAACTTCTGAAAGGTGATGGGGGACTTCTCGTCTTAGTTTTTCCAGAATGTGTCTGTACTCTTTGAGGGGCAGCTCTGCGACAGTCTCAGGCTTATCATAAATGAGCTTTCCTACTTCAAGGTCGAAGAAGGCCAGCAGTTTGTCCATCTCAGCTGTGATTTTGTTCATCTTGTCGTAGAGCTGTTGAGGCTTTTTCAAGGTCATGTTGGCCCAATGCGACAGTGCAGCGAACAACCAGATTTCATCGAAGTCGGCGTAGAAGGCTTCGAGCTCTTTTATGCAACTCAGTAGTTCCTTTGCTGAGAGGTTCCGGACTTCTGTGCGATATTTGCCTGCAAATCCTTTTGCTTTGTCGGTAATATCGTCGATGGCATTCTGGACAGAAGGGTCCGTAACGCTTGGGAAGAGTTCGGATAAGTCAAATGCTGTCTCATCATGAGCCATAGTTCTCACCTATGTTCAGTACTTGGTCAGATTAAATCCTTCATAGTGGGGTTGAAGGTTAGCTGATGCGTTCAAGCTTGAAGATGACCGG
>CP070679.1:330593-332204 GCA_020352535.1 Candidatus Bathyarchaeota archaeon
GCTACCCAGACTATTCGAGCTGAAGCAATCCTCCAACTCGTACTTGGAAACATGGGAAGACCCGGAGGTGGAGTAAACGCTCTGCGAGGTATAAGCAATGTGCAGGGCTCTACTGATATGAACCTTCTATCCCACTTGATCATGGGTTACAGAGCGCCACCCAAGACGGTAGACGAGGTAAGACGATATCAGAAATGGAAGAATTCAGACGCTGAGAAACGCGGTGGCTATCCTGGAGGACAAATATATACACCTCCAGATGTGAGTACAGAGAGATACGACCTTAGACACTTCCCAACATGGAATGCTTTAGAGTACCATTGGGGCATATATGTAGGCACTTGGCCAGGAGAAAATCCAGACGACCCAGACGAGGCGGTCGTATGCGACCTACCAGTAGGTCTTGGAAACCCCATTGTACAATTGTTTAGAGCAATCAAGGACGGTACAATCAAGGTCCTGATATGCAATGGTGAGAATCCTGCAGTTTCAGTGGCCAATGCCAATCTTGTCAGAGAAGCCCTAGAGAGTGATGACTTGTTCCTCGTTGTAAATGAGCTCTTTGAGACAGAGACAGCGCATTACGCTGACATCCTACTACCAGGTACAGCCCAAGTCGAGAGAGACGGAAGCCTTACCAACACAGGACGATGGATTCAATGGCGTTGGAAGTCTGTAGATCCACCGGGTGAATGCAGACCTGAACTGACCTACTTGACCGAACTGTACCAGAACATCCGTTCAACTCTAAAAGCTGCAGGCATAAAGCTTCCTTCCGAGAAATATGAGGATGACCATCAAGGCGTTGACATCCGAAAAGCGATAGGCACCGAGATTATTCAAAACGATCCGGAAGCAGCCTGGCCTTCCCGATTCGGAACCAGCGCCGAAGCGGTCTATAAGGAGTCTGGAGCTAAAACCATCCAAGTGGGTGGCGTAACGCTACCTCAAAGCGCAGCCAACGTAATCTACAAGAACATGTGGGACCCTGAACTTAGACCCGAACTTGACGGTATACTGGCAAAGAGACGCGATCCTAACCCTGTTGACCTCGAAGACGCAGAGTACGGCTACTACAAGAACTGGGCCTACAGCTGGATGATTAATCAACGGATCCTCTACCAGAAGGCTGAAAGTAATCATGGTGTAGACTACTTCTTCACATGGTTTGCTATAAGCCCAGACAAATGGCTTGGATACGATAAGGCCGCAATCTTCTCAAAGTCACTGCAGAAGCCCGATAAAGATGTCACAAACCCACTCTACCACGGAATGCCACTCCATAACGAGCCACTAGAAAGCCCTGATTCATCCTTAGCATCAGAATATCCATCCATGTGGGATGACCGGTTCCCTGTGGTTGTAGGAGATGCAAGTGAGTACCCTCACGTTCTTACAACCTTCAGACTGGCAGAACATATGCAGGCTGGAGCAATGACAAGAAACCTACCCTGGCTTGTTGAAACCCACCCATCAATGTTCGTTGAGATGAGTCCTGAGCTTGCCCAAGAGATAGGTGTGAGTAAAGGTGATGACGTGCTTGTAAGATCCGCAAGAAAGCCTGCGGGGATTAAAGTCAAAGCAATGGTTACAGACCGAATCAAACCCATC
>CP070679.1:332304-333915 GCA_020352535.1 Candidatus Bathyarchaeota archaeon
GCAATTGCCACTATGAGAAAGGTCATACAGCAACTCATGAAAAAAGGCAAAGCCCGACCCGATGAAATAGCAGAGTGGGTTAAAGCAAGAATCTGAGGAGATGAACATGACCGAGAGGGAAATTAAGAAAGCTGCCATGAAACTCAGCCCAATTGATGTCTACAACCTGCTTCCTAGGACAAACTGCAAGGAGTGCGGGGAGCCGAATTGCATGGCTTTCGCAGCCAAGCTGGTCAATAGAGAAGTAGCCTTGGAAAGCTGCCTTCCAATCCTAAAAGAAGAGCATGAAAAAGCCTACAGAAAACTCCAAGATATGCTCGCCCCAGTAATCAAGGAAGTAATTATTGGCACCGGGGATCACACCATCAAAGTAGGGGGCAAGCTAGTCATGTACCGCCACGAGTTCACCTACCATAACCCCGTGGCCATAGCCCTTGACGTCACCGACGAGTTACCCCTAAATTCCAAATCTCCAGGAGAGTCTCTCCTAGAAAGAGTGAAGAAAATAGAGAATTTCTCATACAACTACATCGGCAGAAATCTCACTCTCGATATGGTCGCAATCAGATCGACATCAAACAATCCAACAACCTTCAAGACCGCTGTCGAGAACGTTGCCAAGACCACAAAGCTACCGCTCATCCTCTGTGCACTAGACCCAAACGTCATGGAAGCCGGACTCATTGCAGTCCAAGACCGAAGACCCCTAATCTACGCTGCAACTAAGGACAACTGGAAGAACATGGCCGAGCTAGCACTGATGTACAACTGCCCCCTCGTCGTCTTTGCCCCAAATGACCTCAATCTCCTCAGGTCCTTGGTCAAGACGTTAACCGAGTATGGAGTAGAGGATTTGGTGCTTGACCCGGGAACATTTGTTAATGAGGGACTATCGGATACAATCAACAATTTTACGATGGTCAGGAGAAATGCTAGTAAAGGCGGAGATGACCTGTTTGGCTTTCCAATTATCGGAACCCCCATCACAGCATGGCTAAACAAGAAAGATTCAAAGGAGAAAATCGCTTGGAAGGAAGCCTACGCCACAAATCTACTCATGTCTAGATACGCGGACATAATCTTGATGCATAGCTTGGACGGATGGGTGCAACTGCCAACCATCATCTGGAGATTCAATATCTACACCGATCCAAGAAAACCGGTTTCAGTCGACGCTGGGCTGTTTACGTTTGGGAAACCCAATGCAACGTCGCCCCTGATGTTGACCACCAACTACTCTCTTACCTATTTCACTGTCGAATCCGACCTGAAGAAATTTGGTGGAGATTACTATCTAGTCGTCGCTGACACTGAAGGGCTAAGCGTCGAAAGTGCTGTAGCTGGAAGATATTTAACCGCAGAGCTGATTGCAGAAGCTGTGAAGAAGTCCGGAGCTGCAGAGAAGATCAAGCATAAACACCTGATTATCCCTGGAAGGGCAGCTAGACTAAGTGGAGAGATAGAAGATGAACTGAAAAATGTTGGTCTTCCTGATTGGCGTGTTATGGTAGGTCCAATGGATTCATCAGGGATCGCGAAATTCCTAGAAGAGTCATGGCCTCCAAAAAAGGATTGAGATGTAATTTAGAAATCCCTGCTTTCAACCTGACT
>CP070679.1:334015-335604 GCA_020352535.1 Candidatus Bathyarchaeota archaeon
GAACCATTATACAAAACCTCTGCGAAGAGGGTGACAGTCTCTTGAGGTGCAAAGGCATCGCTGGATTGGTCATGCCCTTTTCCATCATGCAGCTTCTGCCCAACATAAACATCAACATCGGCCGATTCAGTCGAAGCACCCACAGCTAGATGATGACGTATCTTCCATTGACAAGAGGAGGCAAATAGATACACAATGCACCCGAGCAAGAGCTGCTTTCTGGCTTGTTTTATGTTCATGATTCACTCCTGCTGTGCCTTGGGGCAGCTTTGAAGCTGCCCAATTCATGACATTTTGCCATTCGATTCACTGATGCTGAGAGAGAAGGATGTTGCATACTAGTCTACTCTATCATTTCCTAGAAAGGTAAATCTGCAATTAATGTATATTCCGACACGAGACATATTATATCGTGAGATATCAGCAAGTCGCTCTGTGCCTAATAGGGCTAGCCATTCTGAGGATAAACGGACCATATTCCCTGTTTGAGAATATGGCTCCTGCTGAAACACTCCTTTTTAGACCAGCCAACTCAGGATTGCTATAGACGAATAATATAGAAGAAGTCTAAAGAGGATTTATGATGAAAGAAGTCTTAGAAAGCAATTCGCGTAAACGTCGTGACCGTTTGTATATCATTGCGGATATCCTGAGCATTGCAAAGAGTGGAAGCCTGAAAACCCAAATCATGTACAAAGCTAACCTGAGTTTTGCTCAGCTAAATGAATACCTATCCTTCCTTCTTGAAACAAAGCTCATCGTCTCAAATTCCCGCGCCGAGAAGACAGTCTACAAGGTAACCTCCAAGGGAATGCGGTTTCTTCAGAATTACGCCAAGATTCGAGACTTGTTGAAGGCAGACGGCAAACGAGCTGGCGAGAATAGTACTCCGATCTTTACGTTAGATGGAAACTGCTATAAAATAAGGGACTGAGAAGAGCTTCATCAACTCTACACCGTCAGTTTGGAAAATAGAAGCCTCTCTCAACCCGGTTCCTCCTCGACGCTGAGATCGCTATAAGTGATATTCCTTGCCCATTTGTACTGGGTTCATCGTTTGTTGGTTCCCATGGCTCCCAAGCATGGCCTAGTACTTCATCAAAGAGAAAGGAGAAAGCGGTTTAAAACATGAAATACCACACCATGTACTCCTAGCTGCCTGAGAACTCTCAACCTCCCCCATAATATCTTATATCTTAAGATAATATATGAATATGCATCCAGAACTATAAAAAGGTTTTCAGAAACAGCTACCTAACACAGCGACATACAACAGGGTCGTGAAAGAGCTACCTAATCTACTATCTCGTTGCGACAACCAGATAGGCATTCTAACCCAAAACCAGTGCGCCTTCGAAAATCTTTTCTTCTGGGACATTCAATTCCCTGGAGAGCCAAATTTTCAGCACACCTGAGTCATGCGGGAATTCTCCGGTATAGGTAAGAATCTTTCCCTCCTTCAGGGCGTCAGCTTGGAAGACTCTCTCCTCTTGCTTGTACAGGAACGATATAGTCTCAGCATCAGCAGCAAATGCCCTGAAGTCTGCCCACTGTTTACACTTAACAGTGACTGAGGGTCCAGGTAGGAT
>CP070679.1:335704-337275 GCA_020352535.1 Candidatus Bathyarchaeota archaeon
TTTGCGCAGCTATCTCAGCCTTAGGATACCGCAGCTGCTCTACTGTGTAGAGCACCTGACGATGCAAGTTATGCAGCTCCACAGTGTCCTGATCCACTAAACGTAGATAGCCGACCCCTGCTAGGGCAAGGTAAAGCGTTGATATGCTTCCAAGACCACCGAGACCTACGACGACAACACGCGAGTCTCTCAGTTTCCTCTGACCATTAGGACCAAGCTCACGCAACACAGTTTGTCTACTGTAAAATGCATCAGGGTCAAACGTTCCAGAGTCTACCATAAAACTCCCAGCCAGCTTTCACCTTGCTTGCACAAGCTCGGTTTCTGAAAACCTTAACTTCAGGTCCATATTTAAATCCCTCATCTAGATACAGAAGCTTGTCAGAAGTCGAGTACTCAAGCTTCAAGGAGTTATTCTGGGCACAGGAGAAGAGCTTGATGGTCAAGAAGAAGAGCAAGCTCAGAGTTAGCGGAATGCATTGCACTGCTTGTGCACGGACAATCGAGAAGGAATTACTGAAAGCTAAGGGCGTCGACAACGCCGTAGTCAACTTCGCAAACGAAACCGCGTACATCGAGTATCAAGACGACAAGGCAAACATAGAGGAATTCTCTGAAATCATCAGAGAAGCAGGCTACGACATACATGAAAGCCTCCAGCGAACGACACTGAGAATTGGGGGGATGACCTGCGCCTCTTGTGCCCAAACCGTCGAAGGCGTCCTAAGAAAGACGAAAGGCATCAAAGAAGCGAACGTCAATCTAGCGACCGAAAAGGCAACACTCACCTATAATCCCACCGAAATCAAGTATGAAGGAATCAAAAATATCATAGAAAACGCGGGATACCAAGTCCTTGGGAGAGAGGATCAGCGAGTACGATATGAGGAGGAGGAAGCAAGAGAACTTCAGATATTCGCAACTGCGAAAAGAAGAGTCCTCATAGCATGGATGTTTACAATCCCGATTATGGTCTGGATGATTCCAGAAATGATATTTGGAATCAGCTGGCCCAACGCTACTGTGTTCAACCTCGGAATGATCGCTTTCGCAATACCTGTTCTCTTCTATCCAGGCTGGAACACCTATCGATCATCTGCGAAGGCTGTTACGCATTTCACAGCAAATATGGATGTGCTCATCATGCTCGGGACACTTACATCCTTCCTGACAGGCCCCTTGTCCTTCTTTACTGCCATAGCCAACTATGCAGGAGTCGCAGCGATGATCATGTCTTTTCACCTCACCGGGAGATACATCGAAGCCAAGGCCAAGGGCAGAGCCTCTCAAGCCATCCGAAGACTTCTGGAGTTAGAGGCAAAGACCGCAAGAATCCTTCAAGACGGGAAGGAAGTGGAAATCCCTATCGACCAAGTTAGAATTGACCAGATCATGATTGTGCGTCCTGGAGAGAAGATACCTACCGATGGTGTGGTCGTCGAAGGTCTGAGTGGTGTTGATGAGTCGATGGCGACTGGGGAGTCAATGCCGGTGCCGAAAAAACCGGGCGACGAGGTTATTGGCGCAACTATTAATCAAAGAGGGCTTTTGAAAGTTAGGGCAACCAAGAT
>CP070679.1:337375-338939 GCA_020352535.1 Candidatus Bathyarchaeota archaeon
GATAGGATAGGTCTTGGCGCGTCTTTCGGCGGAGTGATGGAGCTGATGAAGTTGTTGATTTCACCCTGCAAAGTAGCTAGGCGCTCCTCTATCCTCTCGACTTTTGTGGTGACTTCTCCTGTTTTGCCAAACTTTTCGGTGGCCTTTGACAGCTTGCTCACCAAACGGTCTAGGTCTTTTTCATGTTCCTTGAGAATGTTTATGATGAAGTCTAAGGCCTCGAGAGCTTCATCCTTTCCCTGTCTCTTTGCCATATCGTTCGCTCCTCATCTGGGTTGCTGGGTTGCAAGCTCCATGTATCTATGTACTTGAAGATTGGGGCAGATAAGTGTAGCGAATCATGAAACTATATCGTTGCACAAGCGTTTTCCTATTAATCTCTAATTCGAAGCTGTAACCTTGATGTAAAGGCGTTATCAATTCTCGAATGTTAGTATCAGTATGAAGACTTTGTTTGCCAAGGCTCAGGATAAAACAGCGGATCACCGCCCATACTCCAATATGGAACTCTGTGGCTTCTTTCGCTAGCCCCGAAGTGTCGCAGAGGTCACATTTTACACATTAAATGCAAAACTAGATTCTAGATTCATATCTCCGATTCATAAGATAGTTAAATCCAGAATGGTCTAACACCCAACTAGAACTTGAGCGGAGGAGACTGAATGAGAAAACCATATTCAAACTCGGAGCGAAAACACCTCGAAAGCAAGCTGATTGACGCATTCAAAGACGAGATGGGCACTCTTTCAAAAGAAGTCCAGCAAATAGTGGCTGATGACCTAATTACTGCTTTCCAGAACCGTGTGGCTGTATTTCAACGCATACAGGCAAAGCTTCGCTACTGACACGAAAGCTTTAGCTTGAATCCATAAACCATTTATACGCAGACCATGGGAGATATGAAAAAGAGGATTCGGTCATGCGAAGATCCAAACTTGAAATGTACATAGACATCCTCAGGGTTTTAGCGCAGAAGGGTCCATTGAAGCTAACTCATATCATGTACAAGGCAAACGTCAACTGCAGCGTACTCAAGCAATATCTTAACTTCCTAATCAAGCAAGAGCTTGTGGAAGAGCAAACCGTAGGTAAGAAAAGGATTGTCTACGCAATCACGGACCGAGGTAGAACAGTACTTAGATACTTCCGAGAGCTACGAGCGGTGCTCCCAATCGTTGAAGAAGCACGAGCACGAATGCCCCCATCGTTGTACTAGCCGATCAAGCGCCGATTGACCTGCAATCCGCGCTATCCTTTTTCTATAATATATTTAGTAAGGGTGGCTGAACCAGCTGAGCTCCTATCTATCCTTCTGCTGTAAACCAAGTGATGAAGCCTGATCTAAAAGCAGAAGACTTGATACGGGAGTTGTGGTGTTGCGTAGTGCTGGTCTAGCTGGGTTCCAGAATATGAATGCGGATATCGTAAGACTTAATAGTTCCAACAATCTCCCCAATAGTGTAGATGCGTCAAACAGATTCGGAGCCAACGACCATGGCGTTGTATAAGAGCTTGCAGGGGAAGCAGACTCGCGTTCTAGAGAAAATCGCCGATTCTCTCACCC
>CP070679.1:339039-340560 GCA_020352535.1 Candidatus Bathyarchaeota archaeon
CTTAGTAATAATCACTACATTGGCGGAATCAGCGATTTTCAGGGAGAAGAATAAGCCTGCAATCCCGCTTCCAATCACGAGTACATCAGAGGTTACAGCTGCAGGTTTCATGGATTTCTCACAGGTTAGAGTTGAATGTCTCTGGTTCGTACTATAAATCTATGCATGTCGGATAAGCTTGCGGTCGTAGGGCCTGTGATGTTCCGATGCTGCGGAATGTAGTCGCAGAGGGAAGTAGATGTCTATCAAAGGTGTACAGGAAGATGATGTTGAGAATATATTATGTGAAAGGGCGTTTCCGCCCGGAATTTAGCTCCGAAGTCTGAGATTAAAGCTATGCTCAAGCGCTTCTTTATATCTATTCCTTTTTAGAATCTAGGTGACCATTTATTAACATTGGGAACAGCTTTGATGGTGGGTAGCCATGAGCCCGAAGGCAACTAAGCACAAAACGTCAAGAGACCAATCTCCATGGTCGCGACGACCAGATAATCCGCTGGAGCGTCCTTGGCCATCTCCGATTCCTGTACCGACCATTCCAATAGAAGATGTCCATCGAGTGCTGAAGCAGATATTGGAACAATTGGTGAATGTTGAAGAGCGTCTTGAAAGAATCGAGAAGCTGCTAGCCGAAAGAGCCCCTCCTCACAATGAGAGCGAACACATCCTGAAGGCTGAGAGGAGATGATGACGAGGACATGCTGGCTACATAGGGGATAGCCCATCTTCTCGGTTAGCTGAGTTAACTACGCTTGAAACACGCCTTAGGCTTTCTAGTGCACATTTGTAGGTGGGAAAGCTGCGCAGTCCACACTCTGGACCAGCATATGGTAATCTCTCAATCCCAAATCGGTTAACCAGCTTGATTAGTCGCTTCTGAAGCAGCTTTGCGGTTTCAAGAAATGTGTTTGGATCGAGTTCACCAGATTTGAGACTTTTCCATGTCTTTGCGATTGCTTCGCCCTTTGCTGATTCAGACAACATGGAGTGTGATCTAGTCTGCATGGCTTCTCCAATCAGCTGGTCAAAGTTAGTGATCGAAATGCTCGCTTTGAGGAACTTGTCTGTAGACTCCAGGCTTTTGCTAGTTCTCTCTGATTCGTATAGAGAATCCTTTACATGCGATTCGACAATGTTCAACGAGTCTGCCTGCCAGAAGAGTTGATCCGCTGTGCTGTGCAAATGCATGCCAGTCTGAGCTCCTTTTACGCTAGCGTTCTGCAAGATGGTCTCCCAAGCTCTAAGCAGTAGCTCTCGGCTTTCTGATCCCCGATCGATTAATGGGTCATCCAGCAAGCCAAAGACAGGTTCATCCAAGACAACCAAGCTGACACTTCCATATTTGTCATTGAAGAGAGAGGCGGCTATCACCTGAGAGATGGCTTCGCCAAGTCTACTAAAGAGTAGGCCATCTCTACCAGTGAAGGATGATGAAAGGGTGTACGGACCTGTAAGGCATATCCTAATTTGATAGCGATGGCTGCCTGCGTCTTCAAAGATACGTTTGGAGCTCTTCTGTAT
>CP070679.1:340660-342165 GCA_020352535.1 Candidatus Bathyarchaeota archaeon
GCAAAAAGAAAACTTGAAGCCAAAGGGCTCAACTGTATTCTAGTGCACGCAGATGTCAGCAAACGATATCCTTTTCCTGATGACTACTTTGACACAGTTTTGCATACGGGTGGGATAAACACATTTTCTGATATACCCTACGCCTTCTCTGAGATGCTGAGGATCTGTAAGCCTGAAGGATTAGTCCTTGTTTCTGATGAGGGTCTATCACCAACACAGAGGAAAACAGAGTTTGGTAAACGGGTGATCAGCAAGAATCGCTTATTTGGGTGTAAACCACCACTCGACAAGATCCCTGAAGGTGTAGAAGAACTAAAACATTGGTGGATCATGAACGACTCTTTTTATGTTATTACCTTCCGGAAACGAAGTCTGTTACAATCCTGTTAAAAATCTCGCCTAGGAAGTGATATGAAAAGAGACAATAACCTCTGCGCGCGCGGGAGAAAGCTAAACACCAAGCACACAATTGAGAACGCGACGAGAACCTGTCCCCTCTTCAACTGCAGTCCAAGATACTGCTAACTGTCTGATTACTATTAGATTTTACGCGCGCGTGTTGAAGTGCTTCAGATTACGGTTTCTGCCGTTTAAGATAGGCAACTGTAAACAGTCTACCATCTTCCAAGCGGATATTCTGAACGCTTACTAATTCCCATCCATCTTTACCTAACGCATTCAACTCGATTTGGAGGCTTTCAATCGTGGGCTTCTTTCCCGTTGTAAAATAGTTCACGCGAACCTTTGTCCTCAGAGGAAGCACTCTATACTCCCATTTCGTCAATCTAGTTACACCTCGAACATCTATAGTGTTCAGTGAAATGGTAAAACATCTTTGCCTATATCGACTTTTCTCCTGCCTACGCAGTCTTTGCAGACGCTGTGCGTGCTTCTAACCTAGAAAAAAGAGGGGGTGTGCGGGAGACATCGCCAGTCGCATCTTATACCATGCTAGACCAGAACAGTGACTTTCACAGTACTTTCGAACGATTCAGGTATTCCGTTAGCTACAGCGTACCAGACACCACGGAACTCATAGGTACCAGGGCTAAAAGTAAATGGGCTAAATACAATGTAGTTAAACGCGTAGACCTCGTCTGCGTCAACATCATGCCAAAAGGCCGACTCAATCCAGTAAATGTGCTCTCCATCGATGTACAGATGGAATTCTGCCGTTAGCAAGAACTCTATCTTCTGTTGTCTTGTCAAGCTGCCCCAAGCTACGCGCCAACCATGAATCACATGCGTAGTCTGGCTTGTTTCAAATTCAGTACCGTCTCCTGAGAAGACGTTAATCCTCTGGCCAGGCAAGAGATGTATTGGTGGTGGAACAGCAGAAACAGCGGTCACAAGGAATGAGAGAATAAGAATTGCTATGCACACAATCGGGATTTGCCTTTTCATAATCAACATCTCCTATAGCATAATTAATTTACATATTTAATATTTCAGAAAGAATGTTCTAGTTGTTCGGGAGTTTTCTTTCTCAAATCTCTGTGTGCGCG
>CP070679.1:342265-343768 GCA_020352535.1 Candidatus Bathyarchaeota archaeon
CAGTCTGTGATGTTTTCATCATCGGTTTTGGGTGGTTCGCCGCCGTATGCTTATCAGTGGTATCTGGATGATGTGGCTGTTCCCGATGCTACAAGTTCAACCTGGATTTTCTCCCCAACTTCTTATGGCCGATACAAAACCCATCTCTTGATCATAGACAGCTCTACTACAGCTGAATCCAACCATATTCCGATCACCGTAAATCCACCGCTCAGCGTCTCCATTCACCCACTATCAGTAGTCATAAGTGTAAACCAGTCTCAAACGTTCACATCATCTGTGTTAGGCGGAACCATACCCTATACTTATCAGTGGTTCTTAGACGGGATAGCTATCCCCAGTGCTACATATAGCAACTGGACATTCACTCCAAGCTCCACAGGATCGTATCAACTTCACCTGAAGGTTACAGATGACGTAAGCTCAAGTGCAGAATCCACTATTGCCTTGATAACCGCAAGGAGTGGACCTAAAGCGACATTCAGCTATACACCATTCCATCCACATGTAAACGAAACCATAGCTTTTGATGCTTCAGCATCGACCCCAAACGGAGGGGCTATCTCAAACTACACTTGGTCTTTCGGTGATAACGAAACCATTGTTATGACCAGTTCTATAGCTACACATGTATTTGCTATCAAAGGCAACTACACAGTAGTCTTGATAGTAACTGACAACGAAGGGCTTTCAGATAGAGCATCCCAAACAATAACAATCTACGCAGGTGCACCGTGTGCTAACCCTATGATTGATGTTTATACCCAGCAGCCTGATCCATACAGCGGGAAAGGTGTCAACATGTCAAGCGACGCCTTTGCGCCTGGAGAAGAAGTAGCCCTCTACGCTTACGTATCCTTAAACCACGAACCCATAGAGAATAGCTCAGTCACCTTCGAAGTGAGAAATCCACTTGGTGAAACCGTTATTCTCCGGATAGCTGCCAGCAATGCAGAGGGTATTGCAGCATCCACCTTCCAGTTACCCTCCGAATCCAAAGAAGCGGAAACCCTCTTCGGCAAATGGGCTATCTACGGATCATTCGAAATATGTGAGCGTACGATAATCGACAACTGCACCTTCAAATTCGGCTGGCTGGTAGAAATCACTCTGGTGGAGACGGTTGACTCAAATGGTCATTCAAAGAGTGATTTTGTAAAATGTGAGACCATATGCTTCAACATAACTTTGGAGAACATTGCCTATTCCTCGAGAACTGCTACACTCGCCCTTGCTATCTATGATGAATGTTGCGTACCTATCGGTCATGTCGTATTAGATAGGCAGCTCATTTCCTCTGGCATCGCTGAGCTATTCATTATAGGCATGCCGATACCAGAATGGGCATATGTAGGGTTGGGAAGAATATATGCAAGCGTTTTCACCGATCTGCCTCAGCATTACGGAACGCCATATTGTCCGGAGGCTTTTATAACATTCCTGATTCTAGAATCCTAGTTAGTACTTCTATGCACCCGCAGACTGCTATAACAAAGGCCTCAA
>CP070679.1:343868-345364 GCA_020352535.1 Candidatus Bathyarchaeota archaeon
GGAATAGCTGGAGAGGATTTGCCTGGTGTTCAGTATGCACTGGACTTTCTATGGAGTGCGAACCTGCGAAAGGAAGTTAAGCTTGGGAATTCAGTTGTAGTCGTTGGCGGTGGCGATGTCGCTGTAGATTCAGCTAGAACCGCTTTGAGACTTGGCGCAAAGAGCGTGACTATCCTTTACAGACGGTCAAGAGTTGAGATGCCAGCATATCAACCCGAAGTTGAAGAAGCTGAAAAGGAGGGGACTAAGATTCAGTTTCTTGCTTCTCCCAAAACTATACTTAGCAAGAGTGGCAAGGTTGCAGCCCTGGAATATCTTGAAATGACCCTTGGTCCACCCGATAAAACGGGGAGAAGGCGACCTATCCCAATTGAGGGATCTGAACAGGTCATACCGGCAGATACGGTGATAGTTGCTATCGGTCAAACGGTTGATCCTTCAACTGTTCCAGAGTCAATTAGGCTAGCCAAGGGAACCATACCTATTGACCCAGTGACCTTCGAGTCTAACGTAGCTGGTGTATTCGCCGGAGGCGACGCAACATTAGGTCCATCGTCCATCATAGCGGCCATTTCATGTGGAAAAAAGGCAGCAATTTCAATTCATAGATACTTAAGAGGTATGGATGTGCGGGTTGGAAGACCTGAGAAGCACGTCAAGGTTGAGAATATTCCGAAGGTAGGGATCCTTAAAAGGAAACGCAAGCCCATTCCAGCTCTTCCTCTTGAAAAGCGAACTGAAAGCTCTGAGGAAGTATTGCTTGGATACTCAGAGGAAATGGCCGTTGAAGAAGCAAGCAGGTGTCTTGCTTGTGGAGGTTGTTCTGAATGCCATGAATGCGAAAAAGTCTGCTCAGTGCAAGCAGTAGATTTCAGCCAGAAACCTGAAGAGCTAGTACTCGATGTTTCAAGCATAATATTGGCTACTGGCCTAGAGCTCTGGAATCCAGCGGCAATAAGCGAGTATGGTTATGGACGATACAAAAATGTTCTGTTATCCTTGGAATTCGAGAGACTTATCAATGCTTCTGGACCAACTCGTGGAGAGCTTTTACGACCTTCAGACAAGAAGCATCCGCATCGGATCATCTTCATACAGTGTGTTGGTTCTCGGACCCGAAAAGAGGGGTTGCCATACTGCTCAAGTGTTTGTTGTATGTATGCTACAAAAGAAGCCATCTTGGTTAGAGAACATGAACCGAGATGTGAAGTCAACATCCTCTACATGGATCTAAGAATATTCGGGAAACGTTTTCAAGAGTTTGTTACAAGAGCCCGAGACGAGTGGGGCGTCAAATACATCAATGGACGTCCATCTGTAATCTTGGAAGATACTGTAACGAAGGATCTTCTCGTTAGATACCTCGACGTCTTCAAGGGCAAGATTAGAGAGCTGCGTGCCGATTTGGTTGTACTATGTCCCGCTCTGAAACCGCAAGCAGACAACAAAACCTTGGCGGAAACCCTCGGTTTAGAACTGGGTAAACACTTCTTCTT
>CP070679.1:345464-346941 GCA_020352535.1 Candidatus Bathyarchaeota archaeon
CATGCCACCAGTATTTCCTATCTTGAAGACGCCGCCCTTAATCCCACCGACTGTGGCTGGACCGATTATCCACTTTTTCTTCTGCTTTGCTATTGTGATGAGCTCTTTTGTATATCTCTCAGGAATCCCTTCCGCGATTATTGCGACTGTACGGATGCTGTCAATCTCAAAAGCTTCTTTTGTGCGGGGATAGGCTGACCTAAACGATGCGAAGTTTATCATCACTTCCGCTTTTGGATGGTTTTTTGCTGCTTCTTCGATGGTTGTGTACATTGGTAGGATAATCTCGGTAGGCCCCCAGAAGCATTTGTGATAGCCGCTTCTTGTTGGGTTGACAATCGCGGCAATGCTGGGAGTCTCACGTTCACACACGTAGTCGAAATCAAGCATCCGTTGGATAGCCTGTTGCTGATAACCAAAGATTAGGGATTGGGTGTTCCTATCAAATAGCTTGTAGTCGCTCATTCTTCTCACGCGTCCCGTTTCGTCCCGAGTCCCATGGGTACTATCGATGTCATATGTGCTTCAGGCCCAAAGACCTTGATAGGAACTCCAAGCGTCTTACCGAGTTCCTTCATGTTGTTAAGGCCTTCTTGATAGTTGGGGCCGCCTCTACGAACGTATATTCGCACATTGTTGTCAATCAGCTTCTGTCTGTATTCCTTCAGCGCCTTAATTATGCCAGTGAATGTTTTAGCAACATCGGTGAAATTTGCGATGCCGCCGCCAATGATGAGGATTTTTCCTCGGGGATTTTTTTCCCGGGTCATGAGGTCGATGATTGTCTTTGCATATTGATACGTTTCATCGGTTGACGGATTGCCACTGTATTCTCCATAGTTAGCCAGTTCATCCTTGAATCCTAAATCGAAGATGGTGTCGGTGTAGACAACGCTGGCACCACCTCCAGCAACTATTGTCCAGACTCGCCCTTTTTCGTTGAGAACAGTGAGTTTAAGGGAGGCGCCGCTTTTCTCATCGATGCTTTTTACGAACTGCTCCTCGATGGTGAGGGTTCGACCGAAGGAGGCAGGGAATTCTATGTCACCCCACCTTGTTCCACACGCGAACTGGGCGGTATCATCAAGACGGGCGACAGTGTCTGCAGGTAAGAAGCCTTTTTCTGTAGCTACCAACGGGTTTATCTCAAGATAGGCGTAACCGAGATCCGTATAGAATTTGAATAGGCCCGTAATGAAAGCTGATACTGCATCTCCTTCTTCATCAGGGAGATCTTTGGGCAGTCGTTCTCTAATCTTGACGTCATCAATGTTAGCTGTAACGGGAACCTGTATGGTTACTACTGTGTCCCAGACTGCTTCGATGTCGACTCCCCCGTGAGTAGAGAAGTGTATGGCGTCTCCTTCTCTGTTAGAGGTTATGGCGACGTAGTATTCCTTCTCTTTGTTGTGGGGAATGTAGGGCTCTACAAGGAAGTGGGATAGCTTGTCAACAGCCTTTCCAATCTTAGCTGGCT
>CP070679.1:347041-348490 GCA_020352535.1 Candidatus Bathyarchaeota archaeon
CTCTGCTGTTCGAGATGGTCGACCTGCAAAGTCTGTGGGACGTTTTGCTCGTTCTGATGCAATGATGGTCCATCGGTCAAGAAGGTAGTCTTTCCGGATTTCGTTTGACATCGTTTTCCCTTAAATTATATTTTCACTGTTAATATATGAAATACTTCTGTGGTGATCTGCCGTGTGGAGGCTGAATTTGTGAAGCTGATTTATGTGGTCATAGATGGTCTGGGCGACTTGCCCGTTGAGGAATTGGGACACCGAACACCACTTGATGTGGCTGACACGCCAAACATGGATCATTTAGCTAAACGTGGGAAAACCGGTATGATGTACACTGTGGGGAAGGGAATCGCCCCGGAAAGCGATGTCGCCGTCATCTCTATTTTAGGATATGACCCCTTTAAATACGCCACGGGTCGAGGGGTTTTGGAAGCGGTCGGTATTGGCGTAAATGTGAAGGATGGTGACCTCGCCTTACGATGCAACTTCGCCACGCTAGGTGCTGGGAACGAGATTATTGACCGGCGAGTGGGGAGGGACCTGAGCACTGTGGAAGCAGGAGAGCTGAGCAAAGCCATCAACAAACAGGTCGGATTGAGGGCTCACGCAGCGAGTTTCGAGTTTAGAAACACGATAGGCTACCGAGGAGTTCTGGTCATACATAGCAAAACCGGGGCGTTGTCAAGTGCAATCACAAACACGGATCCCGCCTATCATCGAACGAAGCAGTTCAGCGTCGCTGAAGAAGCAGTCGAAATGACGCCGAGACCGTGTGAGCCCCTTGACCAGACTGAAGCAGCCCAGATTTCAGCTGAATTGGTGAACGAGTTCACCGGGAAAAGCCACGTAATCTTAGAAGGACATACGATTAACAGAAGACGAGTCGCAGAGGGAAGGCTAAAGGCAAACACGATTCTCATGAGGGATGCGGGTCATCAGCTCCCCCGCTTCTTCAAGATTGGGAAGCGATACAACGTCGAATTCGTCTCGCTTGTTGACATGCCTGTCGAACGAGGAATATCCACGCTAGCTGGCATGCATCCAATCGATCTGCCCCAGCCCTCTCAGGACTTTGAGGAAGATTGCCGGTTAAGAGCCGAGAGACTGCTAGACCTGCTACCCGCCTATGATTGCTTCTACATCCACATCAAAGGGCCAGATGAGCCAGCCCATGATGGAAACGCCAAACGTAAAACTCGTCTCATCGCCTTAATCGACGAATATCTGATTGGTCCTCTCCTGAAGGATGCCCCGATGGAAAACACTGTCATCTGCGTCACAGCAGACCACTCCACGCCCTGCAGACTGAAGGCACACAGCGATGATCCAGTCCCCATCGTTATCTCCGGGGGTAAAGTTGACGCTGACGACGTCACCAAGTTCTGCGAGAGCGCATGCATGAAAGGAAGCTTAGGCCTTTTACCGCAGGGTGTGGAGCTCATGCCGATATTAATC
>CP070679.1:348590-350038 GCA_020352535.1 Candidatus Bathyarchaeota archaeon
TGCTTCCAGTGACTAAATAGAAGCTTCCACGTACAGAATCCTCGGCGATTCTATCTAGACTGTCTTTAGGCGGGTGCTCTGTCATCTCTTCAATACTCAAGTATAGATGGATTCTTATTGTGTTGTGTAGGGGTAATACCTATTGAAAATATTTATTAAGTCTTAAGATACTATATAATTCCGTATGCCATCTCCTCAACCACTAATTTCTAACATTTTAATCAGTATTCTGTTGATAACACTGCTCCTCCCAGTCAGCATGTCTTCTGATGTAGCATCCTCAAGCGTCGTCTCCTCTCATGGTACAGTGGTGGAGGACGTACCAGCGTTTAACGGTGGTGGATCGTGGACAACATGGGATGAAAACGCGACCCGCGCCCTCAACTTTTTAGCATCAATGGGATGTAATCTAACATACGGGCTAGAAAGCGGGTTGGCACGCGATGACCCGCAAAACTACTTGACAGAGTATCGTAGAAGGCTTGACATTGCTGAATCTTACGGGTTGAAGGTTCACGCTAGGCTAGGGAGTTATAGAGAACTGACTGAAGAAGGAGCTGACCTTGAGTATTTCAAAACCGTGTTTCTGCCTGTAGTTCTCGAGGGTTTGAAGAATGATTCACGCATCACATGCGTCGACATAGATGTCAGACCCAATCTGGCAGACCAATACAATCTACAGTTCATAGAGGATGTTTCCACAATCACCAGGAAGTATGATTCCAATCACCCCCTCTCCATCGGTGGTTGGCATTATGGCGAAGATTGGCATAACCCTGAGCATCTCCCGATGATACTTGAAAGTATTGATTGGATTGGACTGCACATGTATCCTCCTGATGGTAAAGGTGACGGACAGTTGCCAACAGAGCTTTCAGCTGAAGAAGTTAGAGACCAGACTTACAGGGCTTACACCTCGCAAATCCAATCATGCAGAGCTTGGGGCAAGCCAGTTATAGTAACCGAGTATGGAATCAACTTTGACCTTCTGAAGCATTCACATCCTGATGAGGAGAGAAAAATGGGTTTCTTCTGGTGTTGGGGAGCCTTCGATGCGTTCCAAGATAACAACATTCCGTATAAGATCTTCTTTCAGCTTGGTGACAGCCCAGATGAAGCCTTTTCAATAATGTCTTCGAGAGAGGGTAGACGAACTGTCCAACACGAAATCGCTGCGAGGTATCTACCGAAACAAATCGTGCGTGCACCTTCTATTTCGCCCCCTCTTGAGAATAGCATGCCCAGAATCTCTACTGAGAGCCTGCCACTCCTGAGAGGGTTTGGAGAGGACCCTCAAGGTTACGGCAACTACTCGGACCCGTTGGATTCCTGGGATGAGTATCTAACCTTTCTGAGAGAAGAGTTTGGACCAAATGTAAACCACGTGCGCATAGCACTAACAACATGCGCTAATATTAGAGCGCACCAGACTTTCCTTGACTTTGAAT
>CP070679.1:350138-351569 GCA_020352535.1 Candidatus Bathyarchaeota archaeon
CGAAGGAGATAATGATCCGGACTTGCCCCCATAGATACCCGAAGAAGCGGATTAAGAAGCTGCGGACGCAATACCAGCAGTCAGGTAACATCGACAAGCTTCTGGAAATCATGTACAATGACAAATCCTACGGTGGCACTTCATACTACGATAACCCGCAGAGACGAGGAAACACTATCTACATCACGAAAGTCCCGTGCAATCCAAAAGCTCACAGTCAGTCGAAGACAGAGCTGGAGAAGAAGCTGACATACTGTCACTGCCCATGGATTCGAGCTGCTTTGAAGACACAGGAAACAGTTTCACCTCTTTTTTGTTACTGTTCTCTCTCTTGGGATAAGCAGTTGTGGGAAGGCATTCTGGAAAAACCTGTCGAAGTAGAGATACTCAGGTCTCTTCTCAAAGGAGACGATTGTTGCGTTCATGTTCTCCGACTTCCAGAAGGGTTAGTACCGAGTCAGTCTCTTCTGAAGAGATAAAGCTTAACGAAGTTGGCGCTTGCACACCGTGTTAACCTATATCATATAGATAATAGCTGTTCCTGTTGTGTTAACATTATGCTTATTCTGCGTCAAGATTTCTTTGAATTACAAATCTTTAAATCCTGAGTATGTGAAATAGATTCAGATTGGGGAGGTGAATATATTTGTCAAGCCATGGTTTCGGGAAAGGAATAGTGCTAAGTCCTGGGGATGCTAATGAGACTAATGCAAGAAAAATTGCCCAATTAATCTCAAAGATTAAGACACCAGTTCACCACAAAAAGGTCATCCATAGGACTCATGTCTGGAAGGAAGGGGACTACTGGAGAATTCTCTTCGAGTTCAGAGAATTAAAGAAGTTCACAAGCGAGGGCTACACTCTTGACGACCTTAAGATAGACATCGCCAGGCAAGAACATGATGGTCATAGACTCCATGTCTCAGACTGGTGGCTGCTCCCAGGCGATTCCTATGATGATGGAGACCCAATACCTGATCCCACATAGTCTCTAGTTGAGACAGTATATCATCCCCTTTCTCCTTTTGTAGAACGGATGCCAAGTAGACATATAAACATAGAACCTTGTGAGACTATATAGAATGCCAGCACGAAGAAGGCAAGGCCATCAGCTGCTCTTGCAAGAAGCAAGGAAGCAGGAAAGAGAGTGTGATTGGCTTGCAGCAGTAGAGCTTTACAAGAAAGCTGCGACCGCCAGGCGCAAACGAACCGAGTCTTTCTTAGCTGCTGAGATTTCTCAACGAATTGGTTTCTGCTATCATCGCGCTTCTAAGCAAGCCAGTAACTTGTCGGATTTCAAGAAACGAATGCTTCAGGCTTCCCAAGCATATGACGAAGCATCTCAACTTTGTAGAAAGGTAAAAGACTCCGATGAGACACCCAAGATGCTGCACTGTGACGCTCGATCAGCATATATCAGTTCTTGGCTTG
>CP070679.1:351669-353097 GCA_020352535.1 Candidatus Bathyarchaeota archaeon
TGGACATCCTGCATCACACCCTCTGAGTCATTATTGATTTCCACTCCAAGATATTGTTTGTACTTTTGATTCCAGATTCGAGGAAGGTCCTTCACTGCAATCTTCCCGTTAATCAGGTCTCGTTCAATCTCGAATCGGATGATTATATGAAGGGAGTAGGTCACCTCATCAGCCTCAATACGAATCTTAGAAGGCTTGACTTCGTTGATAGCGTGGACCAGTGGACCAACCGTTGTGTCGGAAAAGACACCGCCCGTGAGCTGCTGCAGCTTTGGGAGGTAGTACATCCAGAACTCGCGTGACCGTCCAATAAAGTTCTCTACGAACCGTGATTGGGATTCATGGAATCCATATGAGCAACCTTCTCCGATAGGTTGGTACATCCATTTCGGGTTTAGATTCTGGTCATAGATAGCGTGACCTGCTTCATGTAGGATCGAGAATATCGATGATGCAAAATTGCTTTCGTAGTAATGTGTTGTGATTCTCACGTCATCGTAGTATCCAGCAGTGAACGGATGTTCAGTTTCATCGATTCTACCTCCAGCTTCCTTGGAGTCCACATCATATTTGATGAACTTGACAAGTGAATTAGCAATCTTACGTTGAGCTGCCACAGGAACCTTGCGCTTGAGAATAGATACGTCTGGTTGTTTGGGTGCTGCTTTGCACTTCTTTATTATTCTAACAAGTCCATCTCTCAATTCCTCGAAAGTTTCTGTTATCTCATCTGCGGGCATCTTTGGTTCAAAAATGTCAATGAGTGCATCGTAAGGAGTAGCTGTGCCTTTCACCTTCATCAGGATTTGGGCAGCTTTCTTTCTGAGGTCAACGAGCTTCTCGAGTTCAGGCTTAAACATAGAGAAGTCTTTTGCAGCTTTCGCCTTCTTCCAAATGTTCCCAGAGATGGCTCGCTGCTTTTCTGTTTCCACCACGAGCTTCTCGGGTAGTTTGGTCATTTCGTCGTGTTTCTTCTTAACTAGATAGACATTTCTTCTCTGTAGGTGGCTGAGAGCAGCATAATCTGGGTGTTTCTGAATCTTCGTGAGTAGCTTTCCAATCTCTGGATCTGTGCACATTTTGTGTTCAATTTGGCCTAGCAGTGCCAGTTGCTGACTTCGTAACTTTATCCCTTTGGGAGGCATTTTGGTGTCCATGTCCCAAAGGATTACGCTTCTGACTGATTCCAGAACCAGTATGCTCTTGGCTTTCTCCATCAGCAAGTCATAGTAGGAATTCAATGTTTGGGCTTGTTTAGCCATTCCAATCACGGGAGATTCATTTAGAATCTTCAATAGTATATATGACTTGTGTGGGGGCTAAGCGACTGTGATAGAGTTTCAGCTGTACGCTATGCGTCTTCACCAAGCTAGAAGGGGAATAGGTAGACCATTCCTAGGACGATTTCAATTATCATTAGGAGTATCA
>CP070679.1:353197-354621 GCA_020352535.1 Candidatus Bathyarchaeota archaeon
GGCTGGCCCAGCAGAGTCAGCAGTTCCATAAAGAGTTGCATAAGATATTAAGCCAAATCCTAACATTCCAGAAGAAAGCAGATGATGCGCATCAGAGATTCTTAGCTGCCAAGCAGCAAGTTCAAAAGCCTTCCCAGGAATGGGCGGACCTCCAATTCAGAATAAAATCGCTGCGACAAGAGCTACGTCAAATTGAGGAGACCAAAGAGGCTCAACGACGGCAAGGATTACAGAAGGAGCTTGAGGAAAGAGCCAAGAAGAAGCTAAAACGGGGTGAAAAGCTTACGTGGGAGGAATTCAAGGCCCTCTCCGATCAGGGAATCGTATGATTGATGAAGCTCTGAAAATCGAACGCTACGGAAGTTTAATGAAGGAAACGCAACAAGATTCAAGTGATAACTGACAGATGAAATGAGCGGAAGAACGATGCCAAAGCGTACTAGGAAAACGTCGGAGCACATCCTCGTCCTATGTGTAGACCGAGATGACGACTTGGGTGTCAAAGGCGGGATCAAGACACCTGTCCTCGGAAGAAAGGACAACATCAACGCGGCGGTGAGTCTTGCTCTGCGTGATCCTGAAGAGCCAGATGCCAATGCCATGTTTGAAGCGGTTCGAATCTACGATCATCTACGGGAAGGAAGCAAAGCAGATGATACCCTCCAAATCGCTACAATTGCAGGCTCTGAACTCGGCGGGGTTGGAGCTGACCGGGAGCTTGTATCTGAACTTACTGAGACTCTGGAAAACTTTCCCGCAAGTGATGTGATCCTCGTTACAGATGGCTTCAGCGATGAGGCAATTCTGCCATTGATTCAATCACGGGTACCAGTAACTTCAGTTCGAAGAGTCGTAGTCGCCCACAGCGAATCAATCGAGGAAACCGCAGCCGTTTTCTCTCGATACCTACGGATGATTTGGGAGAACCCACGTTACTCTCGCATCCTTCTCGGTTTACCCGGAATCCTGATGATTATCCTCGGTATCCTGTACATTACTGGATGGATACGATATACCGGGATTGCCTTTCTCAACGTCTGTGGGTCTTTCCTACTCATACGGGGGTTTAGAGTTGACAAAGCAACGTTCAATCTCTACAGGTTCATACGTGAATATTCTCCACCACCCTTTCCGATTCAGATCGCCAATTATTCTACAGTAGCTGGAATCATACTGAGCCTTGTAGGCTGCTATTTAGGAGGCGTCGATGCTGCTAACGCCATCCAACAACCACCGATAGAGCTAGGCCAATGGCTTACAATGCTTCCAAGCCTCGTTGGCTGGTTCATCTCAGGCTCTGTAGACCTCGTTGTCGTAGGTGTTAGCGTCGTACTGACAGGACGAGCGATTCGCTGGTACTTCGAACGCGACCCAAAACTCTGGCGTACAATCGCCATTATAGTTGCAGTTGCCTGGTCATGGCC
>CP070679.1:354721-356096 GCA_020352535.1 Candidatus Bathyarchaeota archaeon
GCAGATTACTCCTACTGTTGTTGTTCCTTTCAATACTGAACGATTTAGGTTTTTGTACATCTACTATTCCTCCCGGATAACTAGATATCACAAGCGACTTGTTTCGGGAGAAGCAAGCGAAATGTACTCACAACATGTTTAATAAAAACTTTACGTTGACGGTTCTATACAGAGATATCTACTGAAGTTTTAGGCACCTTCCACTATTGCTGATGCTGGCTGGTGGCGCAGTCGGCAGTCTTCAGTCCTACAAGCATTATATGGCAAAGCTTATATTCAGCAGCCATAATCCTTCAAACTCGCTGGCCAGCCAACCAGAACTAGCGAAATCGCTTTTGCGAAGACTGTGCTGAGTTTGGAAGGTTGGCCCTGCGATGAGGGCGAAATGATAGATGCCTAGAAGGCTTGCAGAAAAACCAAGACATGTTAGACCAAGACGGGATCACAAGAGAGAACGTAAATACAACGCGATACCTTTTCAGCCTGCCCCAGTGAAGAGAGGACAAGAAATCAATGTAACTATAGATGACATAGGGAACAGAGGTGACGGGATAGCAAGGATACAGAATTTCATGATCTTTGTACCGCAAGCAAAGATTGGAGAACAGATGAGAGTGAGAATCGTGAGTGTGGGAAGGAAATTCGCCATTGCGGAGAGAGCAGATACACAGGAGAAGACGCAATGAAGATTGAAGAGCTACGGGATGGAATGAAGCGAGTTAATGTCGTGGGTAAGATAACTGAAAAGTCAGAACCACGCGAAGTGCAGTCAAGATATGGAAATCAGAAGTACCAGGTAGCTGACGCATATATTGGTGACGAGACCGGAACGATAAAACTGACTTTATGGAACGAACAGATCGAAAGAGTAAATGTTGACGACACTGTCAGAATTGAGAATGGATACATCACTTCGTTCAGGGGAGAAATCCAGCTGAACGTCGGTAAATATGGAACCTTGAATGTTACCTAGTCACTGAAGACGATTAATCAATCTTTTGGAGCCCATCTTCTTAGGGTCGTCTGCGCCTTCTTTGAATAACGTTCTTTCATTCGTTGCACAACGGTTTCTACACGTCTGGCAGAAAAGCCTCGCTGATCACAGAGAAAGCGGTAGAGTCTCTGCTCCTGAAGCTCCGTATATCCAAGCTTGTAGTCAGCTGTAACCTTAGGTTTTCGGAAAATAGCTCGGACCTCACCATAGCTGTCTGGAACCTCTGATCGAATGCTCCTAGGCAATCCTTCAAGGCTGCCATGCTGCCTCACGAGCTTTAAAGCTCTTTTTGGTCCGATTCCCTTCACTCCGGCATTAAAGTCAGTACCAATGAGGATCGCTATGTCTATGAGCTGATTGTATGCAAGCCCGTAAGTAGAA
>CP070679.1:356196-357552 GCA_020352535.1 Candidatus Bathyarchaeota archaeon
TGATCAAGCCCGAGCAATTCTGCAAGCCCATCGTATATTCAGTGTGCGCCTTCCTAGGCTGAATGTTTTCTCTGAAGTTGTCCTTGTAGAGGTTCATGATGATGGTAGAATCGGGGAGTTGAACAAGGGATTGCAGACCATTCCAGAGGCGAGGAAGATGAAGTTTGACTATCCAATCCTCTTGTCGCATATCAGCATTGCACAGTTCCGGAGTGATCAGGGGTTCGACCGGCTGATTCGTGCTCTAGATAAGATGAGAACGACTGATTTCGGGGAATTGAGAGTTGACAAGATAGATTTGATAGATGCCCATTGGCCTTGGAATTATCCAACTTTGAAGACCATAGAGACGTTTGAGTTGAGGTAGCCGTGCCACTAGCAGCTATAGCCCAAGCATTGTTGATTCTACAGAGACGCCTCATTTCTTCCTCTGGAGAAGTATGGCAGCGCTGGCGACTAGAGCAATGAAGAAGAGGAGACCCGAGGCAATGTAGGGACCTCCGATTCCAGCGACATATGACTCGCCAACCCAGAATAGTAGGACGGAGATGATTATTGTAAATAGCCAGATGAAGGTAATTACCCAGTCTTCGCTTTCCACTATATCACCTCCTAGGCGCGCGTTGAGGTAACAGTCTTTGGGGCATTGTTGCTCTTAGAGTCCATTTCCCTGCGTCGCGGATTCTAGGGCTTCTTCGTCATCTCGTGGTGTATCCACCAGATGATTCCCAAGCCTATAGGAATTCCGAAGATGATTGAGACCCAGAGCAAAGCTGTAAGGCAGGAGTAGACGAGGTAATCAAATGTCCAGGTTGATATGGGGACATCCCAGTTTCCATCAAGGAAAATCTTGAAGCAGAAGGCGATTGTAACCAGTAATGATATGCCTCCACCTCCTTCGCTTGTCGCTTTTGAGCGGGTACCCATCCGCATGCAGGCTTTGTCTGCTTCAGGTAGTCTTCTCCACCATAGCCAACCTGCTATTGCTGCTAGAACTACTGGAACCCCGATGAAGAGGAGTTCCCAGAATATCAGGTGCAGCAGGAAGGTTACTATATGACCCATTGTCCAGAAGTTTAGAGTGGTAGGGACCAAACCTGTTGATTGAGCATCTCCTACGAACCATAGGTAGACAAGAATTGCACCGACAACTGCTAAAGCACCTGCGATTACAGCTAGTGCGACCATGTTCCAATGTTTTTTCATGAATCCTGTCCATATCTTGGAATTATCTTCTGATTCGGTTTCTGCCATCATAGATTCCTCTTTCCTTTAAGTTCTTCAGGAATAGTCGTAATTGGTGTTTGCACTGTGTATATAATTCTTGGCGTTGCCTGGGCGCATGATAGATGAAAG
>CP070679.1:357652-359006 GCA_020352535.1 Candidatus Bathyarchaeota archaeon
ATTATGGGGAGAAACCGTGTGAAAATATCCTACAATGAAATCTTCAGGTATTCGGACATTCTCAATCCTGTTTCTCAGACCGCGCTGCTTGCAGCTGGAAAGCTCGCAGAACTAGGTCCTAAGAAGACGGTTCTTGACCTTGGATGCGGGAAAGGCTCGCCCTCCCTACTCTGGGCGAGTGCATTTGGAGTTCAAGTTGAAGGCTACGACCTAAACAAAGATTTTGTCGCATACGCGAATGCGCGTGCTAGGCTGCTGAATCTTTCATCTCAAGCCAGATACCTCTATTGTGATGTCAAAGAGCTGAAGGTTGAGCGAACGTATGATGTGATCGCTTCTTTAGGCCTAGGAATTGCGCATATATACGGCAGCATAGGCAGTGCTTTGAAGCGTTTCAGGAATATGATGTCTGACGATGGCTTTCTGATCTTAGCGGAGCCGGTTTGGCTGGATGCGCATATTCCCTCTGAAGTCTTGAACGCTCTAGGTGAAAACAAGGATAGCTTTCTGACACAATCTGAGCTGCAGCAACAGATTGAGAGACATGGCTGCCATATAGGCGGGATCTTTGTCTCCACGAAGGAGGACTGGGCTCTTTACGTTAATCCGGTCTACGTTGCCCTGCATGAGATTGTTGCCGGCAAGAGTGAGTTGACTGAAGACGTTGAGCAAGTGAGGAGAGGCTTTGAAGCTGAGTATGACGCTGCTGGACGCTACTGGAACATGGTTCTATGGGTGATCAAAGCCTGCTAGAACCTGCACGTATAGGAGCTTAGACGAACTCCCATACTGCCGTATCTTCAATCAAGATTGCATGGGTCGAGGGATTTAGCAATGCCGCGTGCCATGTGTAAATGCCAGGTGGGAGTGCTGGAAGTATGAATGACTGGAAGCTTGGATTGCTGTATCTGAAGTCTCCTGGCAACATGATTGCATGGGCATGCAAAATTACTACAATTGGACCGGTTGGTCGTTCTAGCCAGACTGCAACGCAGACGGTGATTGGATATGGCATCGGGTTGTTGAGTTGCAAGCCGAGATCCATCGGTTCTCCTGAGGTGTAGGTGTACTTGTCCGTGTAGATGGCGAGGATGATGTTGCTGAAGTAGCCACCATCTACGCTAAATTCGATGTCGTAGAAATGTGGCGGTGGGTGAACTTCTTGTTGGCCTATTAGATAGGTTAGCGCGGGGTCACCAAACTCGAACTTCAGGATGGATTCTCCCACTGCTTCGACTTCGAACTCCACAGTTGCTAGGGTTCCATTACCACTCACTCCTGGATATTGGCCAATCGTTGTCCAGGCGAACAGGGCCCACGACTCTTCGATTCTCCATGCCCCAAAGGTTCCTTC
>CP070679.1:359106-360445 GCA_020352535.1 Candidatus Bathyarchaeota archaeon
TTTGTAGCGTTCATAGCTGTGTTGGTTATTGGAGCCTGGATTGGATGGACTATGGCTACAACACCACCCCCAAAGCCAATTGAGGAAATCGAAGCAGAAGAAAAGAAAGAGTAAATTCGGAACTAAGCAGCTTCGTCCAGGATTTCCTTCTAAATCGTAATAGGGTATACGCGTTTCTTCATCGTCCACTTGAAATGAATGCTCGAAACATCTGCTCAGCTTCACACAACGGCATCATTTGTGGGGGACTCTTAAAAGCGTAGGCAGAAACGCTCACCAGAGGACCAGATATCCCTTCATCCAGCGCAATTTTAACAGCTCGGATTACATCAAGCAGTACGGAACCAGCATTAGGGCCATCTACGGTGTTGAGACGCATATCGAGTTGCATGGGAACAGCACCAAAGTACAATCCCTTTACCCAAAAGTAGCTATCACGCCGATTTCGTAAGAAGTCAACATAATCAGTAGACCCAGCCACAACAGAGGTTTCGTCCGGCAAAACAGTCTTTACTGCCCTTGTTTTCACAGTCCGTTTCATCTCCCTTGTCCTATCAAGTGTATCAAGGGATTCAGCACCCCCACCAACATCAAGTTGATAGGTTTCACACACTGAAACACCTCGATCAACCAGCAGCTTCAGTAGAGTTTTGTGAAGAGCAGTAGCACCCACCTGATCCACAAGGTCATCACCTACAAGCGGCAATCCTGCATCATTGAAGCGCTTGCCCAATCCAACATTGCAGGCGATTGGAGCTGGTGTAGCGTTGATGAGGGCGCATCCTGCTTCAAGCGCTTTCTCAGCATACCACGTTGAAGCTTCTATCGCTCCGCTTGGAAGGAGATTGACAGCTATCTCCGCTCCGCTTTCCCTCAGCTTCTGAACCACATCAACCTCTGGAGAATCGGCTATCTGAATTATGTCCTTCACTGAAGCACCTACGCCATCAAGAACTGGGCCTCTTTGAACCTTCACCTTGAGCACAGGAACATTGGCAACCTTTAATGTGTTATTAGGCGAGGCAAAAATCGCTTCTGACAAGTCGCTCCCAACTTTTCTGGTCTCAATATCGAATGCAGAGACAAATCTGATGTCTCTTGGATGATAGCTTTTGAGGAACAGGCTCCGTAGCCCTACAGCCTCTTCCTCACTCTTCATATCAGTGTAGAATTCAACTCCTTGGACTAGCGATGAGGCACAATTTCCAACTCCAATCAATGCAACATTGATTCTCGACATAAGCACTCACCAGTTGCAGTAACGTACGTTTAGCCATGCTAGAAATATATGTGTTCTACCATCCAGCTGGAAGAGCATCGCATCGGAACTACAGGACCT
>CP070679.1:360545-361835 GCA_020352535.1 Candidatus Bathyarchaeota archaeon
TGACTCGGCTTTCATCTTTCATCAGTAGAAGGCCTGCTTCGCCCTTTTTGAGGGTTTCATCTATCTTCTTCACTATGGAGTCGTCCCTTTTCTTTTGGGCTTCAAGATAGAACTTCTGGATTTGACTGGCTACTGCATAGCTTCTGACTACTGAGAGGCAGAGTCCCCAGTCCAGATACTCGGTAAGCAGGGCGTTGTCTTCTAAAGCTATGAGTGATGCACCTTGGTTCATCTTGGATTTAACGAGTTGGTGGCTCTTCTTGTTCTGTGGCTGGATTAATTTTAGGCCGTCTTTCCCTGCTTGGAAAATCACCTCATGATAGATTCTTTTGACCTTGCCTGTCTGCTCCAGCTTCTCTATACTCTCCTTCACTTGGGACCAGTATTGATTGTATAGCTTCTGGTACTCTTTAGGGGCTTCTTTCCCTGCAAACAGGAGGGGTACACAAAACAGCTTCCTGCCGGCTTTGTACTTCTTGGCTTCGGGTTTGTCGATTTTTCCCAGCTGCCTTGACATAGCTATCACTCAGTCTTCGAATCTGAAGGCATAAATCGTTTTTCCTACTGCTCTTTTCTTCTTATAGGCATACGAAGCTTTCGCTACTTATGAGAACTATTACAGATGCGAATGCTGGGTCTTCTCTGACTTGGCTCTGTGCAGCGGGTTACTTGCTCTCAAAGAGGCCGAAGAGGTTTCCTTCAGGGTCTAGGGCGAATGCCCACCAGCCAGTCCCTGGGATTTCCGTCTTTGGCACCGTGACTTTTCCGCCTAATTTCTCTATCTTCTTGCTATAGTCGTCCACAGACTCAACCGAAATGTAGTACACTGGCTTGTGCTCTGGATTCTGTTTCTTCATCATTCCTCCGTTGACTCCTGGTCTAACTGGTTCGCCTTTGTCATCTACTGGGACTGTCTCTACATTCCAGTACTCCATGAAACCTGGCATCTTCTCAATCTTCCAGCCGAACAGCTCTGAATAGAACTTTCTCAGTTTCTTCACGTCGTCAGCAGGAATCTCGAAATGCACAATAGTGTGATCAACCATTTCTGATGCACCTATGCTTTCTTTGAGTGCTTTTCCTTAGGCGCCCCACAGTTTGCACATGTTGCTTGTCGACACCTGCTTGTATATTCACTTTTGCATTCTGAGCATACCCATGTTGGCATGTATATGTGTTCTCCAATAGGTTATAGTGGACGTTTTCTTAACACTGTGCACCTATTAAGAGTATCGTGCTGCATGTGTTCATGTCTATCCCGGTCTCACTAATCCCAGGCGTTGCGGATTG
>CP070679.1:361935-363208 GCA_020352535.1 Candidatus Bathyarchaeota archaeon
CCTCGGGAATGTACAATTCTGACGAAATCTCGCTTTTGGTCGACATGGGTACAAATGGCGAAATAATCCTTGGTAACAAAGATTGGCTGGTTTCGTGTTCAGTTGCTTCTGGTCCGGCTTTCGAAGGTGCAGGAATCAGATTCGGGATGCGGGGCATGCGAGGGGGGATAGAACATGTACAGATTAACTCCAAATCCTTTGAAGCTGAATACCAGGTCATTGGAAATGTACCTCCGAAGGGTATCTGTGGCTCAGGAATTATTGATGTTGCAGCAGAAATGTTCTCAGCTGGGATTCTCGATTTCCGAGGAAAGATTGTCGAGCGCCAAACCCCACTAGTTAGAAAAGGAATAGATGGTTTGGAATACATTGTAGTTCCTGCAGAGAAAACTGCGATTAGCCGGGACATAGTGATTACGCAGCGCGACATGGATTATATTATGGACTCGAAGGGGGCGACATGTGGAGGGATTCTAGTCTTGATGAGAAAATTCAAGCTTTCCATTTACGACGTGAAGAACCTCTACCTTGCAGGAGCCTTTGGTACATATACAAACTTGGACAATGCAACAAGACTTGGGATTTTCCCTGAATTTCCAAATGCGAAGATACATCCAATAGGAAATGGGTCGCTTTCAGGCGCGTATGAAACCCTATTATCCACTACGAAGAGAGATGAAGCTGACGAAATCGCTCGGAATCTGCTCTACGTTGATCTCCTCGTAGATGCAATGTTCGCTGAAGCTTACTCAGAAGCGATTTACATTCCCGGTCCAAAGGAGCTCTTCCCAAGCTACGCATGACACAATCGAGACTACGGAGTCGAGATGGGAAGACCAAGTCTTATTGGATTAGTCGAATGCCTAGATTTGCAGCCTGTCCATCAATCTTCTTTAGGCGGCCATGACTCCTCAAGGAACTTTGCGATCCCTGATGAATCCATGGGGCCAACCATGACTCGCCAATCAGGAAGGCCAACATTCTTTAGTTCATCCTCTATCTCCCCACTCAATCGTGCTGCCCTTCCAGGGATAATCAGATGTTTATGTTTAGTCTTCTCTACTGCTCCGGATTTCTTCACAGCTTCTGCAATCAGTTCTGCTGTTAAATATCTTCCAGCTACAGCGCTTTCAACACTGAGCCCTTCAGTGTCAGCAACGACTAGATAGTAGTCTCCGCCAAACTTTTTCAGGTCAGATTCAACGGTGAAATAGGTAAGGGAATAGTTGGTGGTCAGCATCAGAGGGGACATTTCATTGGGTTTCCCGAATGT
>CP070679.1:363308-364567 GCA_020352535.1 Candidatus Bathyarchaeota archaeon
TTCCACGCCCACTCTTCTTGGGCGACATTCTCCATAAACACGTACTCACTGTCATACCCGTACTTCATGTATGTCGTAACGTAGTCGAGGATTGCTCTAGCTCTGGATACCCGGGCTGGATGTGTCTGAAGGAATTGTTGTCCAACTTCGTATGCGCGTTCACGGTTCGATCCCATACTTTCAGCAATCATCCAGAGAAGGTACCCGTCATCCCCATATCCATAATTTCTACTCACGTCCCAACTGTCAAACCAGTACCCTTGTTTCTTCGTGAAGGTCGGTGGATAGGTGTTTCCACTTGGAAGGGCGAGAACCCCAACCATGGACAAAAGCAGAAGGAATACGCCCGCAGTCGCGTATCTAAATGCTCTTAGCTTCAAGCTTTCGTCCTCAAAGAGGTATGGCCAGGCTGGAGTGAATCACTAAACCCATGTATATCTCATAGCAGAAGATGAAGATACCGACTGCTCGTGGTGATTCACTGATGTTATCTAGATCGATGCCTTTAGGTGCAATCTTTGCGAAGATAAGGTAAAAAATCCACCCGAAAACTAGGCTAACGAACACGCTACCAAGTACTACTAGTAGTCTCTGGAAATCCAGATAGGCGCCTACGAGGATGGCTTGGCTCAAGAAGATTGGATTCAGTGCAGTACCGTGAATAACGATGCCGATGAATGTGAGGAATCCTCCAACAAAAAGAGCTGTTGCTTCAGCATCCTGACGGATAACTTTGAACTCCTTTATTCCGACCGTTATCCGATCAAGTACAGCTATACCTATGAAACCGATTAAGATGCAAAGAAAGCCTGAAACAAACATCCTTGCATACCATAATAGTATGCTCCAGATTAACAACGCCATGACCTAAACACAACACCATATTACCTGTAGAAGGTGTAGATGTTCCATTTTGGTATTAATTTTTTTCTAATTGGTACTGCTTGATTGATATGCCACCCTGCACACGCAAAGATTGTTAGCTTGCGCTCAGCAACTGACTAGCTATCGCTAGTAGAAATATCTTCTAGAAAATGTCTCCACAAGCCACAAAAGCGTGTCAAACCCTTCCTCTTGAGTTGCCGACCTCCGAAAGAGAAAGGAAAGGCCTGAAACGGAGGAGGGGCAGTTCCCCCCTACAGATCAAGCCCCCCTCTGCGGCCATTCAAGTTTTTCATGGTGCGCGTGCTTGAGGTTGCAGCCTTTCCATGTTTTCAGGCTGGGTGCTTAATGGAGTCTTGTTACCGAATTCAAGTCCC
>CP070679.1:364667-365925 GCA_020352535.1 Candidatus Bathyarchaeota archaeon
CCTTTGATTTCATCTTCCACATGCTTCAACATCTTCGTTTCGACCTTAAGATGGTCTTCCAGCATTCTTTTCGCGACGAGGGCGTCGACATAACTATGTATCTTAGTCTCCCAAAGTGTCGCAGAGGCTGCTTCAGCGTCCTTCTGCTTCATCACATCCAGCATGGTCTGGAGGATTTTTGCGTGCTTCTCAGTATCAAATCTCATCTCTGCCAGGAACAGCTTTGCTGCCAAGTTCGTTATGCTGTTTTCCAGCCTTTTGATTTCCCTCTCCGTGTTTCTCTCAAATTTGATGTGGGCAGAAATCATATCCCCGAAATCCTTCTTTGGGCTCATGTCCCCGTCAACTCCCTAATGGTACTACAAGAGCAATTGAGCTGCATATAAGATTTCGTTTCGGCCTATCCAACCTCACGCTTGAGCCTCATCTTGGGTTATAGCCAAAGTTAATCAAGGAGCTTTAATGGTCCACATAGATGGAAGAACCCCCAAGAATGCCATCCCACTATGTGGGAGAGTGAGAGAAAGGAGAGAAGCTCCCAAGAGGACATCCAAGGGGGTTTTCACGGTGTCATTAAATACATTATCATACAAGGAATTTAAGGTTTATGCATGAATGGAGTCGAATTTAATCATTACTTCATTAGTTCGTTTAGGATTATGGTATACATACATA
Organism: Candidatus Bathyarchaeota archaeon; assembly: GCA_020352535.1. GTDB lineage: Archaea > Thermoproteota > Bathyarchaeia > Bathyarchaeales > Bathyarchaeaceae > SOJZ01. The sequence continues at coordinate 365,343 of CP070679.1, forward strand.
GCTTGGCATGAGCCTGTAACCTCTCTTCTTCAGAAACGCTTGAGATAGGAGCAAATATACGTAGAGTCGGAAAACTGAGAGCTGTCGGTGCAATCAACTTCACGATACGCGTACATGAAGCTGTTAGGCAACATTTGGTGAGGGCCAGCATGAGCTCTTTGTGGTTGCTGTTCGCTTAACCAATCTAGAGGGCGAAGCTATGCCTCAGCTGAATATTCCTGATTCAGACCTCGTGTTCATACAAGTTAAATCCGCCACCAGGTTATGAACACTCTGACCGTAGAATGGCAGAGCGATGGAAGTCGATTCAGTGACGAGACAGTTAGACGCTGCAAAGGAGACAAAAGGTGTTGGTGAGTTGTTACCAAATATAGTGAGTAGAACGATGAAAGAAGTCTTCAGGGAGGAAGGATCCAGAATCATCTGTGGATATTTCGAAGACAAAGCCAAACTGAAGCTGGAAGAGATCGTAGAGAAATCAGAGGAGTTCACCTATAGTCTAGAGCGGTTGTTGGGTTCAGGGGCACATGTGATAGAACAGATGATTCTTAAGAACCTCTATCTTGAGCTTGGCATGGAGTAT
>CP070679.1:366025-367265 GCA_020352535.1 Candidatus Bathyarchaeota archaeon
TAGAGTTCATTGTACATTATCATTACACCATCTTAGCTCTTCTCTTGCACAGAAGTAATAAGGCTACGGCTGTAGGTAATTCCACGGTTTCATTTTGATAAGGTCCGTAAGACTCATCTCCTAGCCGGAATTGAGGAGCAGAAGAAATCTTGACTTTGGCTGTACCTTTCTTGAAGGCTACAGCGCTTTCAAAGGGGTCAAAGCCCTCAATGCTCGTGGCTGCAACCTTAGCTTTCTTCAAACCTGTTTTTCCGTGTAAAGTATTCTCTAACCGTATCAAACGATGAATATCAGTCGTAACCACGGTGTCAATCTTTGCCGATTCCTTCTCAACTCCGTATAGAGCCAGCTTCATCCAACTCTCAGCACCTACGTCTCTTACTACAGACCAAGGGCCTTCATCCTTCCAGCTTCTCAGTAGACGCTCGCTGTGCTTGGAGATCGCAGATGCGGTCTTCGGCTTTATACCCATATTTCTTAGGTCTTGAGGAGCAGAAGAAAGGAGAAGCTCGTAGGTTCCTCTAGCAATTCTCCCCCTCCATCCAAGGGCATCCAAGCTTGGACCAGCTATTATGCGCGTTCCCCTTTCAGGTCTTTCACTAAGACCGTGGAGTTCAGGCTCTATTCCTATTCCTATGATGTAATCTACGATTTCTCTACGAGCTACTTGGTCAAGCGCATGAACTTCATTCTTTTCCACGCTAACATGATAGCCACGATGCCCTGAAAAGCTTACATCAATTTCCTCTGAAGAGTAGCCAAAGTCTTTCATTAGAAAGTCAATAAGCTTTATCGTTTCATTTTTTGCAGAATCCAAGCAGATTTCGCACATCCAACTTTTTTCTTCGAATTTTTCATATCCACAAGAAGGGCAGGTTTCAGGTGGCAACCCTTTACTATTATGCCCACAGCCCCGGCAAATCCATCTATCATGGGTCTTCTGACAGGGAGTTGAGATGTGGTCCGCATCAATGTCAAAGATGAGGTCCGTTCCAAGTCGCCCCTTGGCCTCCATCTTTTCTTCAGGCAGTTCGTAGTATGCACTGGAGTAATAAGCATCCGATGGAACGATCTCTTTCAAGAAATCCCTTAGGCGTTCAACGGTTCTGAAGGCTTTGTGCCTGACCATCATTCGTTCCTTGAATAAGATGAAACCAAACTCACGCTTTTCTATGGCAGAAGGTGGTTGAATAGTAGAGAGATTGATTCTAAATATATTACTATCATTAGTGGTGATCAT
>CP070679.1:367365-368603 GCA_020352535.1 Candidatus Bathyarchaeota archaeon
TACAATAAAAGAGCATGTCAATAGGCAGGATGTGGTCTTCCACCTTGCCGCTATCCGAGGCGAATTCAGCATTCCTTGGAAGACCTATTATAGGATTAATGTAGAAGCGACTAGAAGGCTTACCGAACTCTCTTTCCAATCTGGTGTATCAACGCTTGTCTATGTAAGCAGCGTTGGAGTGCATGGAACTTCACCTTCCCGGGTTCCTGCTGATGAGCAATCCCCTTACAACCCTGATAGCTCATATCACAGATCAAAGATGATGGCTGAACAGGTCATCCAAGGCTATGCGGACTCTTTAGACACGGTCATAGTCAGACCGACAATCACGTATGGCCCAAGTGATACTGGTTTCCTGCATAGGGTCGCAAGAATCGCTAGAACCGGCTTCTTTCCAATTGTAGGCGAGGGCGCTAATAGAGTCCACTTGCTTCACATAGATGGCTTGACTGCATTATTAGCTCGGGTGATGGTCGAACACCATACCTCGGGGCGAATCTACATAGCAGCAGATAAATCGCCGATTAGATTCAGGGATTTGGTGAAGTCTACACGGGTCTCGGCAGAGGAGAATCTCAGATTCATCAGGATTCCCTTCACACCATTCTTAAGATTGGCAGAAGCTTATGACCGTCTTATTGCCCCAGCCTTGAAAGCAAGATCGCTGGAGATTAGCTTCAGACTACTCTCCCAACCATGGTATTACAGCATCAAACGGGCAGTGAAAGAGCTGGGATATCACCCGCATGAGACAGAGTCAAACGTGAAGAAAACCGTGCAATGGTACTTCACTCAGGGGTGGCTGTAATGTGTGCCTCTCTGAAACCGAAGGCTTTCACGAATCCACCTGTATCTATTGATATGCTGAGAGGTCAGAACTCCAAGTTTGGAATGCTGTATGAAAAAACCGTTTTTTCTAATTTAGTACGTAGACTAGTAGCAGAACACCGGATCAGAAATGTCTGCGAATACCCTACTAATGACCTTATGGGTGATAATAATCAGGAGTTTGAGAAATTAGGTTGTCAAGTCAAGAAGTTGAGACAGGCAGATAGAACTAGCGGGAAATTTGATCTAGTCTGGAATTTTTGCGAGTTCGAGAGGAGCCAAGACCCACTTACTCTCGTGGAGGAGATGAAGGAGTTATCGAATGCATTCATGCTAATTATTACACAGAACAAGACAAACGTGATGTTGTTTCATCGATGGTACCATTTTATCAAAAGGCGGCGATGGGA
>CP070679.1:368703-369929 GCA_020352535.1 Candidatus Bathyarchaeota archaeon
AATTGTCGCAGAAAAGCTTGAACGGGTGAACATCATTGTGGATTGCGGAGTGCGAGTTGGCACATGTGAGGTGACTAGGCGAGGGATGAAGGAAGAGGAGATGCTGAGAATGGCTGAGATGATGAGGAGTGCGGTTGCTAGCAAAACGAAGCCAGAAACCCTCAGGAAAGAAGTCATTAAGCTGTGCCAAGAATTCCCGGGATTTGAATATTGTTTTCAAGACTGAGAATCGTTGTTTGAATCCTAGTCCGCAATCGGGGGACCGGTTCGGGACCCCTCTGCGCAGGGTCACTTAGGCGCTTGCAGGCTTAGTAGCAGAGTGGTATGGATGCTCAGCCTAGCTTGAATTCAGCCCCAGGATTCAGCGTGACGACCTTGATTGTTGACTTAGCCTTAACGCCTTTCTTGAACTCGGCTGGATCGGTGTCCCAGCGATGCATGGGGATAACCACCTTGGGGGTGATGGCGAGTGCTGCTTCCACCGCGTCCATGTTGTCCATGGTGTAGGTGCCGCCACTCGGAAGTAAGGCTAAATCAACCTTTCCCAGCTGGTCCATCTCGGGTATCCGGTCGGTATCACCAGCATGGTAGACTGTTTTTCCACCTGCGGTTATGAGGTAGCCCACGCCGAAGCCTTTAGGATGATACGGGTTTCCAGGGGATCGAAAGCGCTTGGAGTTGTAAGCGGTCGTTGCAGTCACGGCTATCGGTCCAAACGTAGCTTTCTCCCCAGGCTTGAGTGTCCGTACTTGACCTCCAATGGTCGAGGCGCAGTCAGCGGGAGCAACAATAATGGTATGATTCCCGCGAATCTTGCTAATCTGCGACGAGTCACAGTGGTCGTGATGAGAATGCGTCACCAACACCAAGTTAGCCTTTTCATGGTATTCGCCTTCGTAAGGGTCGATGTAGATGGTCTGCCCCTCAGCTTTGACGATGAAGCTAGCATGGCCTAGCCATTTCACAACTATCACGATTCTTGTCTCCATTCATCCATTGCGGTCAGAATTTATCTATCTTTCTTCGCGCATCTTCGACTGTGAGGTGATTGCCCATAGCTCATTATTTAGGTTAGATTAGGTACACAGAACAAGAGGGAGTGCCCAAAGTGAGAACCGGTGCTATCAGCTTGTTCCACACGGTGCTGATGGTTGTACTAATCGTGCTTTGGGGCAGCTCGTTCGTCGTCGTAAAGACAGCGTTTAGAGAGGGATTAACCCCGATTG
>CP070679.1:370029-371236 GCA_020352535.1 Candidatus Bathyarchaeota archaeon
GGATTCATGAAGGAAATGCTGGTGGCCCCGGTCAGTCGAACCAGTATCATCCTAGGTAAGATCTTTGGGGGAGCGGTGACCGCCTCAATTCAGGGTATAATCTTGTTGGCAGTCGCGGGAGTCATGGGTGCCTTCACACCTACCCACTTCTTGGTTCTTGGCGTAGTTGCATCAATCGGTGTCATGCTGCTCCTTGCCACTGGATTTGTTGGCTTGGGTGTTGCCATTGGATCAACTCTGAACGATTTCCACGCTTTCCAGCTGCTTTCTACCTTTGTGATATGGCCGCTATTCATGTTGTCTGGCGTATTCTTTCCCATAGATGCTGTGCCTCAGCCTCTTCAGGTGGCAATGCTCTTTGATCCTATGTTCTACGGTGTTGAATTGCTGCGTTGGTGCCTTCTAGGAGCTGGAACACCATTACTCGGTCCACTTGGATGGCTGATTAGCCTTGGAGTGCTAGTAAGCTTTAATATGATAATGATTGGTGTCGGTACATTCCTCTTCTCCCGCGCTCAAGTCTAAGCCAGCGCAATACAATGAGCCGGAACATTTGACGAGGGTCCGCCAAGGCCCCGTCGTCGATGGAATACCTCTTAGAAGCTATTGTCTAAAAGTATCCTCACGCCTGCTTCGTCCACCTTATGTTTGAAACAGTGGCTATATGCTCTCTCAGATAAGGTAAATCTCCCATAATAGTAGGAGCTCGGAAGAAAGCTAGAAATAGTCCGTGTAAAGTGACAGTGTGTTTGCGTGAGCTGAATGCGTAGACTAGCAGCTTTCATACAGCTGATTAGGCCCATAAACTGCGTTATGATGGGAGTTGCGGTTATTGCAGGCGCTTCATTCGTAGCTTTTCCAAGCTTTTCAGTAAATTTAGTTCTAGCCTTTGTGACATCATTCGCTTTGACGGCAGCTTCGATGGCTATCAACGATTATTATGATAGGGAGATTGACGCGATAAATGAACCTCAACGCCCAATTCCAAGCCATGCAGTTGAACCTCATGAGTCAGTCATTCTAGCCTTCATTCTAGGGGTGATAGGTCTCGCCACCGCCTTAGCTACTAATATGTACTGCGGGATTACTGCAATTTTGGCGTTAGGAGTATCTATAGCATATGTAACGAAGGGGAAGCAGACAGGTTTTCTAGGAAACCTTCTTGTCAGCGCCTGCGTGGTGACCCCTTTTATCTATGGAGGCTTCG
>CP070679.1:371336-372519 GCA_020352535.1 Candidatus Bathyarchaeota archaeon
AGCTTAACCATCTCAAGCATTTCACGACAGATTCTCTCGCTCTTCTCTTCCTCTAGACCTTTTACTCTAGGTCCATAGGTTACGTTATCCCAAACATCCATGTGAGGGAAGAGCGCGTATTGCTGAAACACATATCCGATATCTCTGTCTTCAGGTGGATGCCCACTTACAAGTTGGTCATCGATACGGACTTCTCCTTTGTCAGGCTCAATTAAGCCCGCTATCATTCTCAGGGTAGTAGTCTTGCCGCATCCGCTAGGCCCTAACAGCGTCAAATATTCTTGGTCACGTACAACTAGGTCTACATGATCCACAGCGACTATGCGCCCTTTCTCGAAGGTTTTCCTGACATTTGTCAACTCCACATTTGGCATTTTACACATCCTCCAGAGGTTGCAGGTTTATTGACTTCGTACCCTTTCGCTTCACCGGGTTGTCACCATCCTGAAGATTAACAAAAGGGCAAAAGAGAGTGCAATCAAATAGGTTGATGCAAAGAGAGCCGCAGGAATCGCCAATGCTTCAACCATATTTACCACCAGCGGCGGGATTGTTACATCGCTTCCCATGACGAGGAAAGTAGCTCCGGTTTCGCCTAGCGAACGTGTGAAGGCGAGAATGGCGCCTGCTAGAATTCCTCTTTTCAGCAACGGTAGAGAAATGGATTCTGCAGTGTTGTATGGTGTTGCACCCAAAGTCCGTGCTGCACCCTCAAACACAGGAATTTCTGATCCTTCAAAGGTCGCGATTATAGGCTCTACTACAACTGGAACGGAGAAGACTATGTGGGTGAGAATTATGAGCCAGATTCCTGGATTAGCTAGCTTTAGGCCTCCAGGTCCCCAAAGAAGAAGGATGGATAGGCCAAGAGCTGAAGTAGGAACAATCAATGGGATTCTGAGCAGAGATCTGATGAATCTGCCAAATCTATACCGTTCGATTAGAAACACTGTCGGAATTGCGATGCAAGTAGCCACATAGGTAGCGACAAAGGCCGATATGAAAGACACCGAAGTAGCCCTCAACAATGATGCAAAGTAATTGGGTGGACCAAACAGCTGGTAGACCACGCTTCCCTCCACCCTACCTGTATCAGGGTCTTGGTTCCAAGATAGGACAACGGAATTCAGGACAACGATAATCGGCAAGACTACAATCAGAAAAATGAAAACTATACACAAAA
>CP070679.1:372619-373802 GCA_020352535.1 Candidatus Bathyarchaeota archaeon
TTTGGCAACTGTAGCGGGGCAAGCCTGAGATCCATGCCACTGTGGATTTCCTTTTCCTTCAAATCTTTGCTCAACAACGCAAACACTCTCACGCCTTCATCACACTCTGCTAGGGCAAGAGTGTAGGGCAAATCCTCCTTGAAGCCTGTCGGCGCGAAATATGCTGTAGTGTATGTGAGCAGTTTGCATCTTCCGCTCAATTGCTGCCAAGTCATATCCGATGACAAGTCATCTGGACAATCAGCCCTAGGAGGGAAGTAGAGCCTTCCGCACCGACTACACCTGGTTGCCATAATCTTCCCTTTCTTCAAATACTTCACAAAGTCTCCTATCTTAGTCTCCGAAACGTAGCTTACCTTCCCAAACTCACCAAAACTCATGAAAATCACCTTCGCAGTACCGTCACATTTCCATACAATCCACTCCCGCCAATGTTATGAACCAAACCAATCTCAGCACCATCCACTTGAGTTTTGCCAGCATTTCCTTGGAGCTGGAGCACAACTGTCCTGATCTGAGACCCTCCGGTAGCCCCTATCGGGTGCCCCTTGGACAACAATCCTCCGTCAACATTCACAGGGATTTTCCCTCCGATGTACGTTTGTGATTCTTCTATCAGCTTGCCACCCTCGCCAGGTTTGCAGAACCCCAAATTTTCACATGCCATAATCTCAGCTATCGAAAAACAGTCATGCACCTCCGCCACATTCACATCTCCAGGCTTTATGCGAGCCATCTTGTAAGCTTGCCGTCCAGCCTCTACTGCACATGTGAGACCAGTCAGATTGGTTCTAGCTGTAGTTGACAAGGTGTCGCTTGTAGCGCCTATTCCAGCCACCCAAACTGGAGTGTCAGTTATCTTCTTAGCTTTCCCTTCATTTGCCAAAATCACGCATGAAGCACCATCAGCGTTCGCACAACAATCAAACATCTTCAAAGGGCTGGCAATGACCCTGGCATTCAAGCATTCTTCCAAAGTCAACGCCCTTCGATACATGGCCATAGGATTTGAGAGCGAATACTTACTGCTCTTAACCTTGACCTTTGCTAGTTGCTCTTCAGTGGTCCCATATTTCTGCATATGAGCACGGGCAAACATTGCGTACCCAGCAGGCATCATGGTGCCAAAAGGTGACTCCCACTGGATGTCAGCACCTCTACCCATCCGTTCTTGCACTTCTCC
>CP070679.1:373902-375084 GCA_020352535.1 Candidatus Bathyarchaeota archaeon
TCCTCTCTCGGTGATCATAGACCTGGGACCCATTTCTGGGACTCACAAGGTAGGTCTTCAAGCCGAAGGGCAACTAGGTGGCTGCAACCCGGGTAAGCTAACAAGCTGGGGCGGAAGACTGACAGTGACTACCAGCAGGCACTCTGTGTCGATAGACATCAAACCCGGAAGCTTTCCCAATTCCATCGGCCTGCTCAATCGGGGTCGCTTACCAGTCGCAATCTTAGGCAGTGACACTTTCGACGTGATGGACATAGATCCGGTCACCATCATGCTGGTAACTGTTGGTGTTGCTTTGCAAGGAAGTCCAAACGCACCAAAGCTAGCGTGCTCATACGAAGACGTTGACGAAGATGGATATACTGATCTGCTAGCGCGATTTAGCATGGATGAACTCGTTTCTCAAGGGGCTTTCTCGCTGGACACGACGTTCCTCACGCTGACAGCAAGTCTCTTTGATGGGACTCCGATTGGTGGGTCAGACTCAGTAGTAGTCCGATTTCCCCCAGCTTGGCTGCCCTAAGCCAAACTTTGCTGAAAGCTCGGAGGGATCAGCTTCAGCGTACTCCTAGCTGAGGCTTTGGCAAATCTGATGAAGTTGTCACTCGTGATACATGGGCACAGCAAGCAATACAGCATCTACCCCTCTCCGCTTTTCGGATTACCTTCCGCGGGTATCATATCAGCGCTGTCTTCATAGTCACAAGTTGTGACTACACAATGTGAGTTCTCCTTTTATTCCTCTCACTGCACAACCTACTTCAATGGAGGATTGGAGTTGAATGACGAGATATCTATTCCATCGAGATTTGGGGTAAATTCTGTTGCTTATGTGCTGGCGGTTGTTGCACTGGCAGCGTACGGCCTAGTCTCCTACAGCCTTGTCCCTATAGTGAACGTTGTAGCCATGACCATTGCATTGTATGCGGCGAGTTCAATCGTAGTCGGAGGTGGACTAAAGAGTCTTCTAACAGTCCTTACAATCTCAATCCTGACCAATATTGCCTCTGACGTATGCTTCGCCATTCTAGACCCATTCATTGCTTTCTGCATCTCCTTCTTCATACTACTGGCTGCAATCAAATACTCGCTAATCAGGGATCATGACTCAGGCTGGTTTGGAGCCCTCGGAGCCCAATTCATCGGCATGATACTCCTAATGATAATTGAAATCGTCCTAGG
>CP070679.1:375184-376361 GCA_020352535.1 Candidatus Bathyarchaeota archaeon
ATGGTCAGCGGAATTAGGACCTTTCTGAAGGTGGTCAAAGAAGAAGCACCTAATGTACTAGATGCCCTCTCAAAAACTGGTTCTAAGCTTAGGAGTTTGGCTTGAAGAGTCCTCACAACATATGGGAAAGTCAGAGCAACATGCACAATCAACATCATAAAAGGAACATTGATGAATGGAACTAGATACTCCATCTCCACTATCCCTCGCCCAATCAAGAATCCTAATCCTGATGTCGTGGTCCATGTAATCACCGTGGCGAAGCCGAAGCCAGATGTCGGGATTACTAAGGTGAACGTTATGAGGTCTTCAATGAAGCCTCTGCCCCAGAAGTTCTTACGGGCTAGTATATAGGCTAAAGGAATGCCAAAGAGGAGGTCTATCACCACCGCTGAAAAGGCTAGACGTAAGGATAGGGCGAGATGCTTTAGTATCTCCCTCCAATTTGTATCCCCGATAAAGGGATTCGCGAAGACCTCTGTATGAACTTCTGGCCATTCCGTGAACGTGAATGATATCAAGAAGAAACTTGGCAAGAAGACGAGGACAACAAGGCTTATCAAGACTCCAGCAATGGCGGCCTTAGCGATTAATTTCCTTCTATCAGTGACTGCAGTGCTCTGGTCCAACTGCTACACTCCAGGATTTCTCACGGCAGGCCATACAGTGAATAAGGTCTCTGTGGCTTCGCCTGACAAGGGCTTGAAGATGGGTACATCTACTTCGTATTCGACACCATTCAGTTCATTGAAGATGTCCCCATTAATTGGAACGCTTGGGTTGGCCGGTCTGAATCCGTAGACTTGGGCGGTATTCTGAGGTTCTTCCTGGAGTAGATAGAAGAGGAATTGGGTGGCCGCAAGCCGCTCCCAATAATCGACCCAGGGAGCATCTAGAATTACGTAGGGGTGGTCTGAGACGATAGTTCCACCTTCAGGATAGATGGCAATCAACGAGTCGCCCCATTTGGTCTGAGCCTTCAGCGAGTTATCAATAACCACGCTTTCGTATACGGTGAAGCAATCTATTGCAGAAGGTCCGTTTTCTGCTGCCCACTTTCCAAAAAACCCTGTGCTCTTTCCGTAGTAGACGGCGTTGGACTCGAGTGTACTCACGAATTCTAGTGCAGTCGAGTTGTTGAAATCCTCAATCTCAATCTGATCGGGTTGTTTGCTCA
>CP070679.1:376461-377635 GCA_020352535.1 Candidatus Bathyarchaeota archaeon
ACTTGTATTGCTCTCGTTGTGGTTCCACCTTGGAAAAGCGTCTGCATCATAATGACTCCGTGAACTAGAAACTCTTCTTCGACAGCATTTCGTTCAAGGCCCAGGTAGCCTAGTTCAGTGGTCACTAGGCTTGTAACTCCCAAGTCCGCCAGTGATTCTATCAAATCCACAATCGCGGTTCTTCGCTCGATGGGGTCTGGAAATCGATAAGTGAGTGCTGCGAGAGTGTCTACTACAACCCGTTTTGCCTTAACACGCACGATTTGGGTTTGTAGGTCCTCAATCAACTTGTCAACTGATAGTCGTTTACCTCGAAGGCTACGGGTCTCCTCTTTGTAAATCTTCTCCTTTAGCATGGCAACTCGTGACATTCGTGTGGCATCTATGAACGCGAACTTCTTCCCAGCCTCCTCCTTGCGGAAATCCCAGCCAAACTTCTGCATTTCCGAGTAGAAGTGGTCTTTGCTTTCATCTAGGCTCACGAAAACGCCATTTTCTTGCTTTTTCTGGATTCCGTTGTACAGGAACTGGCTGCACAATATTGTCTTTCCAGTGCCTGGACCGCCGATGACCAAGATGACTCTTCCTTCAGGGATGCCTCCGCCGACGAGTTCATCGAAACCGTTTATTCCGGTGGCAATCTTCTTTGACATCTTAGATTCCCCCAGTGACCTTAGATAGACTTCAGTCGATATTTATACCTTATGCATTTCATGAGTTTCCATCGATAGTATTTAAATTAACGCTAGGTTCGTTGTTTTTTGGGTTGATATCCTCGGGTGTCCAACCGAAACGGTAGAAGCATTTATATTTTTCTCTATTGTAGACTCGTGAGGATTAGCATGAGAACCTACGTCTTTACAAACCGTGAAAGACGAATCATACAGAGCTTTCTTAATGACAAGATTACGATGAACAATAAGGATTTGAGCAAAATAAGATCTCGAATCAAGCTCTTCAATCGACTGAGAAACGACATCTTTCTCTACTTGGAATTCTATGATGCACTTATGTTAGCTGGAATTCCCGAATCCCCGGGACAGTAACGTCATAGATTGCATTGAATCTATCTGTTGAAGCCGCTCCTGAAATATCTTCAAACACGTCTGAACACACATTTCCGTAGTCACATATTGTGACTACAAAACGTGAGTTTCCCTTTAATATCTCCAAA
>CP070679.1:377735-378890 GCA_020352535.1 Candidatus Bathyarchaeota archaeon
AAAGTCAAAGCAATGGTTACAGACCGAATCAAACCCATCACAATAAACGGAAATGTAGTGCACGAAGTTGCCATGCCGTGGCACTGGGGCTTCAAAGGTCTTAGCACTGGACCAAGTGCAAACTTGCTTACAATGGATGCTGTGGATGTCAGCGCTAACATCCCTGAAACTAAGGCTTGTCTAGTGAAGGTTGAGAAGGCTTAGGGTACTGGAAGCCCAATAGCCTTCTCGGACCCAAAGTTTGCATTTACCTAGCAATCGGAGATTTGAATCGATGAACCGAGAGAAATCAGGTAGCCTGACAGAAACAGCTTCGCAAATCTCCGGTCGCATCTACTTATCCGATGGAACTGGTCTAAAGGGTGCTCATATCGCTTGTGGCTCATTAGAGACAAGAACACTCGCTGATGGCTCCTTTATGCTTAATGTCGCTAATGCTGGAACGTACACTGTTACAGTTAGTCTACAAGGTTACACATCAGCAAAGAAAACAGTTTCTATACAACAAGGAGAAGCGAAATCTCTAGATATTCAGCTATCTAAGGCTACAGGAACAGCTAAAATCAAAGGTTACATCTACGATGCTGAATCGAAAAAGATTGTAGACTTGGAAGGAACAGCTATTCTTGTCATACCAGTGGCTAATAGGTACAGCCACATCGATGAGAGGGGCTATTACGAGTTTTCAAATCTACCAAGTGGCTCGTATAAAGTCCGAATCTCCGTACCTGGATACGCAGATAGCGATGCAGTCCTTGCATTAGGTGATGCTGAAGCAAAAACTTATGATTTCTTCTGTAAACCCCTAAGAGTTGAGGAACCGCCATGGGGGTAGAACTGATGAATGGTCTTATGCAGTTAGTTTTATATTCATGCAATGTCGTAAGTAAGAAACTCATAATTCAAGAAGGTTGACGGAATGGAGTATGCAGTATTAGTGGATCCGGCTAAGTGTGTTGGTTGCAGAGCATGTCAAGTCTCATGCAAACGTTGGAACGGCCACCCTGGTGAAGCCACATCATTCAGCAATGAGTGGACCAATCCGCTGAAGCTGTCTTTTGAAACCTATACCCACATCAAGTTCGACCTTGAACACGATGATAACACTAAGAGCACCAAGTGGCGTTTCTTTAACTGGAGATGCATGCACTGCCA
>CP070679.1:378990-380066 GCA_020352535.1 Candidatus Bathyarchaeota archaeon
ACTGCCTCACCACAACATACACGGCTACAATACAAATGGGTATTATCCCTTGAGCCGACACATTGAATCATTACTACGCAATTTAATTTGTCAACATCGTCACTCGTCGAAAGACGATTCTCAAGCTCTGACTGAGTAATTATTCTAGGGTCGACGCCGTACTGATACTCGCTTGGTCTATACTCTTCGCCTCCTGTGGCCACGATTACAATTCCATGATTTAGGCCCTTCTTTTCCAAGCCCTGAGTTATGGTGGTTCTGAAGTTTCCCACATAACCAGAAATTTCCTCAATATTGGCTCCAAGAAAAGTGTGAATCAGATGATTTTCCTGAACCTTCTTAATCAATTTTTTCAAGTATCTTTGTGGGTCTTCACCTTCTAGTGTATAGCAAATGTTACGCAGAAACCCACCCAGTTCCCTCTCTTTCTCTATCAGGTAAACCTCAAAACCTTGATCAGCCAAAACCAAAGCTGCTGTCATCCCAGACAAACCGCCGCCGACAACAAGACCCCTAGGAATAACATCCAAAAGAATTCTGTCCAAGGGCTCAAGCATTAAAGTCTTGGCTACAGCCATCCTAACCAAGTCCTTAGCTTTCTCCGTCGCGGATTCGTGTTCGTGCATATGCACCCAGGAACACTGGTCGCGAATGTTCGCCATCTCAAAGAGATACCGGTTTAGACCTGCTTCTCTTATCGTTTCCTGGAATAGGGGTTCATGGGTTCGCGGTGAACATGAAGCTACGATGACCCTGTTTAAGCCGTATTCTTGGATATCCTTTTTTATTCGCTCTTGCGTGTCTGAGGAGCAGGTGTAGAGGTTATCGCAAGCGTGGACTACGTTTGGGAGATTTTGAGCATACTCTACCACGCTTGGAACATCAACAACACCTCCAATGTTAATGCCACAGTGACAAACGAAGACACCTATCCTAGGTGGCTGGCCTCTCACGTCCAATTCTTTTGGGAACTCCTTCTTCTCCACCAAGGTTCCTCGAACAGGAGAAAGCAACTCACCTACACAAGAAGCAGCGGCACTGGCTTGAGTCACCGTCTCTGGAATATCTTTAGGCGA
>CP070679.1:380166-381182 GCA_020352535.1 Candidatus Bathyarchaeota archaeon
CTCCACCCTTATCAGCGATGTAGGTCCATGTCCAGGATACACTACCAAATGATCTGGAAGCGCGGTGAGTCGTCTAATAGAATTCATAATTTCTTTGTAGGAACCTCCAGGTAGATCATATCGACCAATTGACCCAGCAAACAATGTGTCTCCAGTGAAGACAGCATCCTCACCAAGAAGAGCGATACTTCCTCTGCTATGACCCGGTGTATGAAGAACTCTTAGCTGGACATGCCCTATTCGGACAGTTTCACCTTCACGGAGGGTTCTATCAGCTGGTGGCGAAGCTGCTTGGAAGCCCAATAGCCTTGAATACTGTCCTGCTGGCGTACCAAGCATGGGCGAGTCAAGTTCGTGGATCAGTATGAGAGCATCAGTAGCATCTTTGACGGTTTTATTACCTTCAATGTGGTCTGGGTGACCGTGAGTATTCACGATATATTTCACGTTGAGACTCTGTTGTTCTATCTCTCCTAAGACCTGTTCAGCGTCTCCTGAAGCGGAGAATCCTGGATCTATGACTAGCGCCTCTTTGGTTTCAGAACAACCTACAATATAGCAGTTGGTATAAAGGGCCCCAAGCGTCAGCAATTTCACATTCATGGTGTCTTCTCGTAGAGAAGTGGGGCCCTAAAATGTATTTCTTCTGTAACAAGCTGCAATTACATCGTGCGTACACGCAGGATAGTCGCGGTGATTCCTATCTTTGAGGACAGTTTGTACCAAGAAGTAGTGTTAAATTCCTACACATGCTAGTATACTTGTCTTGGGTTTAGAGTGTGACTTTGACAGAACTTATGAGGGTGCTGCAAGACTTCGGAATCTTCATAATAATCATCCTTCTGTCCTACGTAGTCTATAAAGTGGCCATCCTATTTGACGTGCTAAGCGAGAAAATCAAAGGAGAAAAGAACTAGTATGAGGAAGATTATCTTCGTACTAGTCTTCGTCACCGTTGCAGTTGCTGCGATCGCTCCATTTTGTCTTGGTGGCTATGACGCACGCAGGTGGACCCA
>CP070679.1:381282-388005 GCA_020352535.1 Candidatus Bathyarchaeota archaeon
TCCAAGAGCACCCTGATGCCACTCTCAATCCGACGTTTCATAGAGCCTGCATTCTTCGCCACGAGTCTTGCGCTCATCAAAGCAAGGCTTGCTGCGTAGCCACCATAGTACTCATTCTTCATGCGATTGGCTAGCTGCCAATCTCGCACCGCTGTGAACTTAGAAATCGAGTCACCGCATCCACTTGCCGTGAAACGATGAGGGGCCTGAGTGATAATACTGGTGTCTGCGATGATAGCCATAGGTGACTGCGCCATTTCAGAGTAAGGCTGACGAAGCCCCTTAACTGACGCAAGAGGGCCAGCGATGCCATCGTGAGATGCGGATGTGGGGATGCTTATGAACGGGATATTCTGTCGGGCCGAGCTTAGCTTTGCCACGTCTATCTTCATGCCCCCACCTACTCCAAGAATCACCTGTGGATGTTGTTCACGTATCTTTTCCTCAACCAGCTTGACATCTTCCATTGTGGATGACTGGACGATTGCCTGCTCAACGCTCATCCCTGCATCATCAAGCAAGTCGATAATCCTTTCACATGCGATGTCCCGCGTATGAGGGCCAGTCACTGCAAGACCGGATTCTACAAAGCCCAGTCTTCTACAGATGTCCCACACCAACTCGATGGTATCATCTCCCACCACCACCTCTCTTGGAAGTTGCATGCGATGTAGTTTCAGCGTCAAGGCTATCACTGGTTAATGTCGCCTCTAAGTTGGTCTAGAACCGTTTTTAAATTGGTCGGTAAACTTGCTGACAAGTAGAGGTAAAAGCAGGTTAGATAGGGAGAAGAGCTCTTACGAAAACGAGCATCAGATATGCCATCACTGAGATAGGGATTGCCTTCTTCCATGAGAAGTCATGGGTGAAGTGTATAGCTATACTGCCTAGGGCGGTAGTCCACATATGTATGAAGTAAGGAAGGTATCGACGCGAATTATAGGCCAACGTCATTCCCCACCCATCTTGAATAGTCTGGTTCCACAACGCAAATCCGATGCCTTCTTCCCCAGCTATTGGGCTCCAAGCTCTCAGCGGAAAACTTAGTGGTGGAAGCAAGCTAATCAGCAACGCATCGACTGCAATATATACCATTGTGACTATGAAAACATAGCCAGTAACATTAAACAGTACGCGCCAAAGTCCGGTTTCACCCTCGAAGATTTTAATCAGCACCAAGAACAATCCTGCATAGAGAATCCATCTAACAATAAAATCTGTAGCAGAGCCAGTCAGCGCATTAATCAACATTACACCGAGAATATCTGACTCAAGAGGTGAGACGTATTTGCCCAAGTATAGGTCATCAATCTTGAGAGTGGGATTTGCAGTGTTGGAAGCTGACCAGTCCAGCTGAAATTCAAATCCTGTTATATTTTTCCAATCCGGAGAATTCACCTTAATCCAGCCTTGACCCAGAACAGATGGAACTGTTAGGTTTCCCCAGCGATTGTGCAATTCCGTCATGTTGTGGCTGAAATCATATTCGAAGTAATGGTGAATCTCGTGAGATAAAAGTCGCAGTGTTGCATTCAAGTCGGAGACCTCGTCTTCTTGATGTTCCCACCTAACCCGAAAAGACAGGCTCTCATACTCTGGGTATCCCGAGAGATCAAAAGACCCGGTAGCAGTCAGCCTCATCCAGAGGTGAGTGTCATTAGAAACAGAAGAGCTCATGCTGTAGTTGCCCACCAGGCGGTCCGTGTCTCTTAGCAACACACCATTTGATTCCCACAGTGATAGGTCCTCGGTCCACCAGTCGGTTTCAGGGGTTCGATTCTCGAAGAACATCTTTGAGGCGCTAACATATTGAGCTCCTGCCGTAACTAGCACTGTTAACAACAGAATCAGCATTGGGCCTTTGATATCTGGCTTCTTAACAATTTCCCTGAAAGCCTTGAACGGTGAATACAACGCTTTGAATACGGAAATGATGGGCAAGTCGTGTAGCCTTCCTGCTGAGCCTACATATCGCCGTTTTAGACTTAAAGATGTACCTCACCGGTTAACAATGAAGCTGAGTCCAGTCTCCATGGCTGCTCCCCACGACTGACAATTAATCCAAGGATACTTCAAAGACCGAGCTTAAACTTCCGGTAGGTGCCATAATCTAGATACTCTATGTGTCTGCTCTCAACCTGGTGCTGGACAGTGAACTTCTGGCGGTACTTCTTCTCCTTTATCTGACGCGTCGTTGTCAAGGAATAGGCATCACTTCCTGCTCCTGATCCATAGCTGACAACGAGAATTCGTTCATCAGGTTTTGCGCAGTCTAGAACAGCAGCTAAACCGATGGGTGCTGCACCTGAATAGGTGTTACCGAATTTCGAGACCTTGAGACCAGGGAGGTATTGTTCTTCTCGGAATCCCAGCTCTTTAGCGACTCTCGTTGGAAAACCAACATTGGGCTGGTGTGAGACGAAGTAGTCCACATCGTTCACTTGAAGGTGGAGCTTCTCCATCAAACGTCCACAGGCTTTCACCACATGCTTGAAGTAGGCAGGCTTCCCAGTGAATCGTCCCCCATGTCGAGGATAGGATTCACGTCCTCGCCTCCAGAAATCAGGAGTATCAGAGGTGCAGGAGTACCAGCCTTCCACCTCAGCAATGACATCTTGCATGCCGAAGATGAAAGCGGAGCTGCCATATCCAACTGAGAGGTCGAGTTCTCCGCCAAGCTCATCTCTAGGTGCAGCCTGAGAGTTGTCGGTGCCAATCACCATGGCGTAGGCTGTGGCGGTCCCAGGATAATGTACTAATGAAACAGCATCTTTGAACATGCTTGTGGCTGCTTTACAGGCGAACTCGGTATCAACCGCATCTACGGCTTGTATACCATCTGCTTGATCCTCCTCCCCGAGCTTCAGCACCTGGGCTACTTTGGAGGCTATAGGCTTGACAGCGTAGGGATTCGATTCTGAGCCGACATATACCTTGCCTACATGTGATGAGTCTACACCCGAATGAATAAGAGCCATCTTTCCCGCTTCGACTGCAGCTGTGATAGCATCCTCATCCATAAAGGGTATGGACCGCTCCATCGCTCGCTCTTTTATCCTAAACCTTGAAACGTATACTCCATATCCCACAATTCCTGGCGTCTCACTCATCTTCTTGGGACGGGCTACAGTGTACTTCTGATGAGGATAGTATTCATCAGCAAATGTGAAGGCCAATGAGATCGTCGGAATTATCTCACTTGGCTTCACGGCATATCTTCTTCGGAACCGCGGAACAACGCTTCTACCTTCGAAGCTGGATAAATCAACTTCTACACCATTGAGTATAAGGTCAGTCAGCCGGCCTGGAACTCTCACCTTTCCATTATGGAACGCAACGATGCCATAGATGAAGGGCCCGAGTTTTGTGAACTTATTGGTAGGCCTGTCGATCCGGGTGCAAACCTCAAGGGTTCCACAATCGTAGAAGAAGTCAATTGCCCTCATCTTACCAAAGCTTCGCCTGCCACATCTCCCGCAGTAATCTTTGTATCGGAAGTATTCCTTGGAACAGATGCTGCATTGACTGCCTCGGAGCCTATCCCCAATGTAGGATGCTCTTCGTTCCACAGGTTCACTGCTCAAATTAATCCCTGCTCAAGATGTGAACGTACGCCTTTGTGCCGAATCCCTCGAGTTCGAGAATACAGCCGAGTCGCGGAGGCTCGTCTGTAGCCACCTGTCTAGTGCCAGCTGTTCCTGTGAGTTGCATAATAACTTCGAAGGCTTGAGCCCCGCCTGTCGCTCCCAGCGGGTTTCCATCAGCTTTTAATCCCCCATTTGTGTTCACGAAGAGTTGGCGACCATCAATCTCGTAGAATCCTTGATAGTCTTCACAGCTTTTGTAAATATCATTCCAAGCTTGCCCTCTCTTGGAGAAGCCCAAGTCTTCCAAGGCAATCATCTCTAGTAAAGTTGACTGGTCGTAGAGTTCAACCAATCGAATGTCATCAACCTTGACCCTAGCCTGTTTCATAGCATTTGCCATTGCCATCTCGCTAGCGATGAATCCAGTTCTGTTCTCCCGCGAGACAAATGAAACATAGTCGGTAGCACCAGCGACACCTGGCACGTATATCGGGATGTCCACGTGGTCCTTGGCAACTTGGGGACTGGCTAGAATCAAAGCTGCAGCCCCATCTGAGATTGGGGAAAAATCGTATAGTCCAAGTGGCTTTTGGGCTGCAGATCGCTCCTTCAGCACTGCGTCCACGTTTATCTTGCGATGATACTGAGCGTATCGGTTGTTCAGTGCGTGCTGATGATTCTTGACGGCCACCTGCGCTAGTCCAATGTTCAACTTGTCAAGCGACTTCCCAGCAATCCGATGCTTCCGTATGTATTCTCGAAGCATGAGCTCATGATTCGCCTCGGGGGTGCATCCTGCATAGTAGCTCCAAGGATCCTCCAATAACATGAGGTCATCTCGGATTTTATCCCAGCGGTCAGTCATCTTTTCTACACCGCCAACCAAGATGAAGTCATATTTGCCTGATTGGATTGCTAAGCACGCGTTCAGCAGGGCAGAGCTGAACGATCTTGTTTTTTCCATTGGGACGTGTATCTCGAGCAGTTCGGAAAGGAAGCCCTCCTCAATCCCGATTTTGTTTGTGATTTGAAGAAAGTAATCTGAGAAGTAGCATGCATCAAGATCTTTTCGTTCGATGTTAGCTGAGCCCAATGCAGTTAGCCCTGCTTCTTCCACCATTTTATGAGGAGCCTGTTCATAGTGCTCTCCAAACATGGTTCTGCCTGCACCAATAATGGTTGGACATCTATGTTTCAAGAGCCTCTGGCCTCCTCGTCCTCAAAGTCTTATGCTGCTCAACTCAATACTATTAAGTGTTTGCGTTTAGCCTAAACCCTGAAGCCAACATGAACTGAGTACATAGCAAGACCAGATGAAAATCTTATATAGCCATGAACTTCAGGTGTAAGTGAGTGATATGGCGGAAATCTGTCCGGTATGTGGACTTCCTCAGGACATCTGTGTCTGCAGGGAAATCACTAAGGAACAACAGCGAATCAGAATACGCCTGGAATTTCGCAAGTGGAGACGTGCAGTAACAATCATCGACGGCATAGATGGCAAGAGTACGGACCTTGGGCGACTTGCTCAGAAACTCAAGGCGTTTTGTGCATGCGGAGGAACAGCCAAGCATAGCGAAATACTGCTACAGGGTGATCATCGGAAGAAGGTACAATCCTACCTCGTGCAACTGGGGTATCTGGAAGAGAACATCGAACTTCAGTGATGCCAGGAGAGGCAACGTGGATATATTCAGGGACCTGCTCGAAGTACTCAGCAGAGTGAAGCGAAAAGGACAAACTGCAAAGCTTTGCCCTCGATGTGGCAGCTCGAAGCTGAAAATCACAAGCGGCCTTGATGCGTACCCCCACATGTTGGGGATAACACCTCTAAGATACTTGTGTAAAAACTGCGGATATCATGGTTCGATTGTGATGGAAATCGAAGAAGAGAAGACCGACTAGTCAGGAAGCTCGAGTCCCAACTGCCTCTTGAGATTCTTATAGCGATTTCTAACCGTGACCTCAGTCACACCAGCTGCCTCGGCAATATCCTTCTGCGTCTTCTTTTCATTGGTCTGTAGGCAGGCGATGTAGAGTGACGCAGCTGCTAGACCCATTGGATCCTTACCGGATGCCACACGCTGAGACTTGGCATCAGAGAGAATCTTAATCGCTAGCCCTTGCGTCTGACCACTAATTCCAGTTGCTTCTGCAATTTTTGAGATGTATGTCAAAGGATCTGCGATCGGCATATGCATATCGAGCTCACGAAGCAGAAGTCGATAGCATCGGGCAACATCCTTTTTGTCGACGAGGCTAATGTCAGCGATGTCACGTATAGTCCGCGGAGTCCGTGTACTACGACAAGCTGCGTACAGTGCAGCAGCGGCTATGGCAGCAATAGATCTTCCGCGCACCAAGCCCCGATCGAGGGCTTTCCGATAGATGACCGCAGCCTTCTCCTTGACTGGCCCTGGAATGTGCGCCTTATCACATAGACGGTCAAGCTCTGCCATGGCTTGGGCGAGATTCCGGTCCACCGAAGAATGAACCCGCGATCGTATCTGCCACTTTCTCAGTCGCCACATTTGAAGCCGTGTAGAGAGCGGAAGTTTTCGCCCAAAAGCATCACGATCCACACGGCCGATGGCGGTGGACAAACCTTTATCATGCACGGAATATGAGGTGGGAATCCCAACACGGCTTCTGGAAGCCTTCTCTTCCTGAGTGAAAGCCCGCCACTCCGGTCCCTTATCCATCATCTGCTCATAGAGAACCAGGCCACAATCCCCACAGACGGTCTCGCCCGTATCATAGTCATGGACAAGATTCGAACCTCCGCATTCTGAGCATCGATCTGCTGACCGAAGTGTTCTTCCCTTCTTTATGCTCAAGTGTGCACCCTTCCCGGAGGGTTTTGCGACAAACCGGTCACAATTAGTGGTTCTTCATCAGTCTCAGAGTCAGAAACTGCCCATCTGGCCCGTCGTGGTTATCTTGGGTAAATGTCTTAATATATAAACCTTTCGATTCCAAGATACTGCTACTCCATTCAGAATGTAAATACTGATGTAACCCATCTGAACTCATGGAGACCCTATCGTCTAGCCTTCACCTTCCAACGATTCGTCTAGCGCATTGAACCTTACAGTCTAGTAGCTGCCTTACCTGAGGGCGCCAGAACATCAGCTTA
>CP070679.1:388105-413233 GCA_020352535.1 Candidatus Bathyarchaeota archaeon
TGGTCGACATGTTATAGGCTTCTCGTTTCCGATGATTCTTCTCATCATCTGTTTGTTGATTGGGGCAGGAGGTTTTCCGTAAAGGCCCTTCACATAGTCTTTCACTTCTTTCGGGACGATGCTATAGCGCTTGCCAGAGAGAACGTTGAAAACTGCTTGGGTACCAACCAGTTGGCTTGTAGGGGTCACTAAGGGTGGATATCCTAATTCCTTCCTAACTCTTGGAACTTCCTCCAATACATCTTTCAGCCTACCAAGCGCATTCTGCTCTCTGAGCTGCTCCAGAAGATTCGAGAACATCCCCCCAGGGATCTGATGAACCATTATTGAGGGGTCAATCCGTTCAGACTTGGGATTGATTAGCCTTAACGGTTCGAAGCTCTTTTCTCTCAAGTCACGGAAGTAGTCTGCGATTTCATTGAGAAGCTTCAGGTCAAATCCAGGGTCGTATTCTGTCTCCTTCAAGGCGGTAACGACTGATTCAATTGGAGGTTGGGAGGTCCCCCCTGCTAATGGTGAGAAAGCTGTGTCGATTATATCTACTCCAGCATAGCATGCGCGAATATAAGTCATCATTACCATTCCGCTAGTACTATGACAGTGTAGATGGATTGGCAGCTTGAACTCTCGTTTCAGAGCTGTCACAAGTTTCTGTGCGACTGGTGGCGCTAACATTCCGGCCATGTCTTTGATACAAATGGAGTCACAGTCGAGTTCCACAAGTTGTCTAGCGATTTCTAGATAGTACTCGACAGTGTGAATGGGGCTTATGGTGTAACAGAGGCTTCCTTGAGCATGAGCTCCAGCTTTCTTTGTGGCCTTTATGGCTGCTTCCATGTTTCTTGTATCATTCAAGGCATCAAAGATCCGGAAGATGCTGATTCCGTTTTCAGCAGCTTTCTTTACAAATGCTGCTACTACATCATCTGGACAGTTCTTATAGCCAACCACGTTTTGTCCGCGCAGCAACATCTGGAGGGGTGTTCGGCTAATGTACTGTCTAAGCTGACGTATTCGCTCCCAGGGATCCTCGGCTAAATATCGTAAACATACATCAAAGGTTGCTCCTCCCCAGACCTCAAATGAGAAAAAACCTACTCTGTCCATCTTTTGGGCTATTGGAATCATAGAGTCGGTTCGCATTCGGGTCGCCATCAATGATTGATGAGCGTCGCGAAATGTCGTGTCACTAACCAGAACTCGTTGTTTTTTGCCTGAAAGGCGCTCTTCTATCATCTTCTGTAGATTCCTAGAAGCTAGCGACTTGCGCATGGTCCTTCACTACGGGGGTGATAGATTAACTCGGAGAGTTATTAAACGATATCGCAAATGGACTTCCTTACTCCAGAATCGTTCAATACGGAGAATTATAGATTCTGTAAACACTTCTCTTGTATGCACTGGCTAAGGTGAACACCTGATTTATAATGGAATATTTGCGTGTTTTTTCATGGGTCTGGGCTCTCTTTTCGTAGCAAGCATCTCAAGGGCGCTAATTAGCTTTGGTCTAGTCTCCGTGGGTTCAATGACTTCATCAATGTAGCCTTTCTGCGCTGCAGTGTATGGATTGGCAAACCTCTTGCGATATTCTGCTACTAGTTCTCCGCGTTTCTTGTTCGGGTTTTTCGCTTTTTCTATTTCCTTCCGGAATATGATGTTGATGGCTCCATGGGGTCCCATTACTGCTATCTCAGCGGTTGGCCACGCGTAGTTGATATCACCGCCTGAGTGTTTGCTTCCCATAACGTCGTAGGCGCCTCCGTATGCCTTTCGTACAATTAACGTGATTTTTGGCACAGTGGCTTCACAATAGGCATACAGCAGCTTTGAACCATGGCGGATAATCCCGCCGTGTTCTTGTTCAAGTCCGGGAAGGAAGCCTGGTACATCAACGAAAGTTATGATAGGGATGTTGAATGCGTCGCAGAATCTCACGAATCTTCCTCCTTTCACTGAGGAGTTGATATCTAA
The DNA here is from genome assembly GCA_020352535.1 of Candidatus Bathyarchaeota archaeon. Taxonomy (GTDB): domain Archaea; phylum Thermoproteota; class Bathyarchaeia; order Bathyarchaeales; family Bathyarchaeaceae; genus SOJZ01. The sequence goes on from CP070679.1 coordinate 390,077, forward strand.
GGCTCCAGCATAGTAGGAGGGCTGGTTAGCCACTATTCCTATGGCCCTTCCGTTCAAACGGGTAAGCCCAATCACGATGTTAGGTGCCCAAAGAGGCTGAATTTCGAGGAACTCGCCATTATCAACTACGAGGCTTATTACCTCCTTAATATCATAAGGTTTGTCTGGGTCATTCGGGATTATGACAGCTAGTCCTTCATCGGTTCGATTTGGGTCATCGTGGGTTTCTCTGATGGGAGGATTCTCCAGGTAATTAGATGGTAGGTATCCCAGAAGCTGCTTGATGATCTGAATGCAGTGTTCTTCATCCTTTGCGATGAAGTGGGTGACGCCGCTTGTCTGACTGTGAACAAGGGCACCTCCTAGCTCTTCAAAGGAGACTTTCTGACCCACAACGCTCTTGATTACTTGGGGACCGGTGATGAACATGTGACTGGTTTTGTCTACCATGATTGTGAAGTCTGTAAGAGCGGGTGAGTAGACTGCTCCCCCAGCGCATGGCCCCATAATTGCGGATATCTGTGGTACTACGCCTGAAGCCATCACATTTCTAAAGAATATATCCCCGTATCCAGCAAGGCTTGCTACACCTTCTTGGATTCTGGCTCCGCCTGAATCGTTCAAGCCAATTACAGGGGCTCCTACCTTCAATGCTAAGTCCATGAGCTTACACACTTTTCTTGCGAACATCTCGCCGAGGGAACCACCAAAGACTGTGAAATCTTGGGAGAAGACGTAGATGAGCCTTCCATCGATTGTACCATACCCAGTTACGACGCCATCTCCCAGGGCTTTCCGTTCAGCCATACCTAGTTCGGCGCATTGGTGGACCACGAATTGGTCCAATTCCATGAAGCTGTCAGGATCCAGTAATAATTTGATTCTCTCTCGGGCAGTAAATTTTCCCTTCTTGTGTTGTGCTTCTATTCTCTTCTCACCGCCACCCAACTCGGCTTCTTCTCTTAGCCTTCTCAATTGTCTGTTCTTGTCATCGACGGATGGTTCCTTTGCTGTGCTCATCATGGTTCCTCGCGTTTGAAGTATATTGCTTCACAAGTATTTAGAACATATGGGATGCCTTGAGCGATGATTTTACCTTCCTAAATGGCTAGATCGTTTGGACTTTTCTTACCTTGTTGGGGAAGATATGTCTCCTACGGTGATACGCCTTATCTCCCCGTCATCAAGTTTGAGCAGAAGGGATCCGTCACAGTCGACATCAAGCGCTACACCCGTGGAATGGTTCGCGGGGCTCGTGACTTCCACTCTGTGACCCAAGAATCGAGTATACTGCTTCCATGCTCCTAGGATTGAATCGAATCCCTCTTCCTTCAAATGCTCAAAGAGAGTATCCATTTCTTGAAGAAGGTTCTTGAGGAGCTCTTCTGACCGGATTCTTCTACCAAGCTCTATCTCAAGTGAGGTTGTTTGCTGTCGTAATTTCCTTGGAAAGGCATTCGCATCGAGGTTCATGTTAACTCCAATGCCTATCACGACGAAGTTCACATTTTCATCTTTTGTATTCATCTCAGTGAGGATGCCGCAGATTTTCCGTCCTTTAATAAGTAAATCATTGGGCCACTTGGTTTCTACATCTAAACCTAACACTTTGTCCAGAACCTTAGCTACAGCTAACCCAGCCACAAATGTGAGCCTGACTACTTCCGATGGAAGAAGCTTAGGCCTAAGGATTATAGAGAACCATAGTCCACCAGCTGGAGAAATCCACTCCCGACCAAGCCTTCCGTGCCCTTTTGTCTGAGTTGCTGCAACTACTGTTGTTCCTGCTTGTGCTCCGTATCTAGCAAGTTTCTTAGCCCAATCGTTTGTGGAGTTAACTTTGCGGGAGAAGAGTATGCTTCTTCCTAAGTATTTGGTTCGTAGGTTATCTTGGAGCCAGTTCAGCTTCATCTTTGCGGCCATGATAAATGCGGCTAGGGCTGCTCACAAAGTTCAAGGAGGACGTTCCCTGTGCTCTTCGGATGGATGAAGGCTATTCTTGCTCCTCCGACGCCAACTCTAGCTTTTTTATCCACTAGTCTCAAGCCTTTTTTTGGAAGTTCTTCCAGTCTTTCTTCGATGCCTTTGACCTTCAAAGCGATATGGTGGATACCCTCGCCATGCTTCTTAATGAATCTGGCGACTGGGCTTCCTGCCTCTGTCGGCTCTAATAACTCTATTCTTGTTTCTCCGTCCATCACGAAGGAAGCAACCTTCACCTTCTGCTCCTTCACGTGATGAATTCCCTCAAGCTTCATACCTAGAACGTCGCGGTACAGTTTGATAGCCTCGTCCAATCCTTTGACAGCAACTCCTATGTGGTCTATCCGTTGAGCAAACATGTGTTGAACCCCTGAATGCTTTTGTTCACGCGACAGATATATTTAGCTCATCAAGCACTTGGTCCTAATCTGACTAGGCATCCTCTTGGCTACAGAGGTGAAGCGGTCAGGAACCACAGTAGAAACTCCTAGTCCGCATGAAGAGTCAATTGATTGGTGAGTTGAATGGAGACGCTGACTCATGACATAGTTATAGTTGGTGCTGGTATTGCAGGTTTGAGGGCTGCGATCGCTGCTGCTGAAGCTAATAAGAGAATTGATGTCGCGGTTATCTCCAAGTTATATCCGGTTCGCTCCCACTCTGTATGTGCTCAGGGAGGAACTGCCGCGGTCCTCAGAGAAGACGATTCTTGTGACCTTCACGCTTGGGATACAGTCAAGGGATCTGATTTCCTTGCAGATCAAGATGCGGTAGAATTCTTTGTTAGGCAAGCACCAAGGGAAATAATCACGTTGGAGCATTGGGGGTGTCCGTGGAGTAGAACTGCTGATGGTTTCATAAATCAGCGCCCTTTTGGGGGTCATAGTTTTCCAAGAGCATGCTTCGCGGCCGATATGACCGGCTTTCATGAAATGCACACGCTTGCGGGAAAAGCTACCATTCATGAAAATATCCATTTCTACAACGAATGGTTTGTTACTTCTCTAATACTCAAAGACAAGATTACAGCGGGTTTGACAGCTATCAAATTGAAGACTGGTGAGATGTACGCCTTTAGGGCCAAATCAATTATCATGGCAACCGGTGGCTACGCCCGTATCTATGAATTCACAACGTTTTCGCATACCTCCACCGGTGATGGGATGGCAATCGCATATCAGGCTGGTATCGCTTTGAAAGATATGGAGTTCATTCAGTTTCACCCTACAGGGCTTGTTCCATCAGGAATCCTGATAACGGGGGGAGCACGTGGTGAAGGAGGATACCTGATTAATGCTGATGATGAACGCTTCATGAAGGATTATGCGCCTGATAAGATGGAGTTAGCTCCACGCGACATTGTATCTAGAGCTGAGACAATGGAGCTTCAAGAAGGTCGTGGGATAGAAGGACCGTATGGACCTTACATCGCATTGGATCTTAGGCATCTAGGTGAGGAGAAGATTGATGAAAGACTACCGCTGATTCGCGATGTCGCTATCAAACTTGGGGGTGTGGATCCTGTGAAGGAGCCTCTCCCAATTCGACCCGCAGCCCATTATTCAATGGGTGGAATTCACGCCAATGTACGAACGGAGACTCCTACGCGCGGACTCTATGCAGCAGGTGAATGCTCCTGTTTAAATATACATGGTGCGAACAGACTGGGAACAAACTCCACATCTGATTGCTTGGTGTTTGGAGCAGTTGCTGGAGAAGAGGCCGCAAAGCATGCTTCATCTGCAAGTTTACAAGCGCTCCCTAAGAAGAAGGTATTGGCTGAGGAAAGACGAGTCTTCGAAGAAATCTTGGGCCAGGAAGGCGACGAAAAAGTCGCGGAGATTCGGGATGATATGTGTCGGATTATGAGTCAAGATGTATGGATATTCCGGGTTGGTGATGGGCTGAACAACGCCTTGAAAGGAGTCGTAGCGCTCAAGGAGAGAGCAGCAAACATCGGAGTTAAAGATGGAGGTCGACCATTCAATACTGGGCTTGTGGCAGCTCTACAGCTTAACTTCACGCTAGATCTAGCGGAAGTTACAATAGCTAGCGCTCTTGCTAGGACAGAATCGAGGGGTGCACATTCTCGACTCGATTATCCAAAGCGTGATGATGGTAATTGGCTTAAACATACTCTAGCAAGCTACGCCAAAACTGGACCTCGGCTTGAGTATCTCCCCGTAACAACGACCAAGTGGACTCCCGCTGCGAGAGCCTATTAAGGGGTGTCTATCCGTGAATCATGAAGCAGATAAGGTCGTTAAATTCACTATAAACCGTTTCGACCCGCAGAAGAAGAAGCACTATACCTCAGTGTACAACGTGCCAGTCCGCAAAGGAATGACCCTACTCGATGCTTTGATATTCATCAAGGACAATTTTGATGAAACACTTGCATTCAGGCATTCATGCAGAATGGGGCAGTGTGGAAGCTGTGGAATCTTAGTCAACAGAACGCCTCTATTAGCTTGCTATACGCAGGTTCTCCACCTCGAGTCTGACTCACTCACTCTAGAGCCTCTCCCTAATATGCCAGTCCTGAGAGACCTAATCGTCGACGTTCAACCATTCTTCGACACATACAAAAGAATCACCGCAATTCTGATGGAACCCCGAGAGAAGCGGAACAAGCTCAATGAGTTCATGCAGATACCGGAAGACCTCAAGAAGTTCTGGGACTTGACCCTCTGCACAAAATGCTCCATTTGCTACGCTTCCTGTCCAGCCGCAATAGACGATAGATTCCTAGGGCCATCAACTCTAGCCACCAACTATCGATTCATCTCTGACTCAAGAGAAGGCTGCTCCGAAGCCCGATTGAAGGCGATTCGTGACAACATATGGCTCTGTACATCCTGCAAATCCTGCACGCTGCTCTGTCCCAAACAGGTTGATTCTTCATCGTCCATAATCACCGAACGCGGACTAATTGTAGAAACCGGCTTCATCCCAAGGACTGTTAATGATGTGCTTACAAATGTCTTCAAATATCATAACCCACTGGGAATCCATCAAAACAGACGAACCGAATGGATCCAAGATTTGAAGGTCAGCATACAACCTACAGCTGGCAAAGCTGATATCTTGTACTTTGTCTGCTGCTTAGCAGCCTATGACCCGAGGAATCAGGAAACGGCGAGGTCGATGGCTTCCCTCTTCAACAAGCTGGGGACTGACTTTGCAGCGCTTGGCGCAGAAGAGTGGTGTTGCGGAGACCATGTGCTTCGACTGGGAGAAAAAGGATTATTCGAGGCTCTGGCTGAACACAACATCTCCAGATTCAGAAGCTTTGACGCAGAAAGAATTGTAACCTTATCCCCACACTGCTACAGCACATTCAGAAATGACAAACCCTACAGCGAAGCTGGGCTTCAGACTCAACATTATACCCAGTTCGTCGCTGAAGCTATTGAGAAGGGAAAACTGAAGATAACCAAATCCTTCCAGAAGAAAGCAGCATACCACGACCCCTGTTTTCTGGGTAAGCGCAACGAAATATACGAAGCCCCTCGCCGAATTCTGGAGGCGATTGGCGGCCTTGAACTCGTAGAGATGAAGCGGTCAAAAGAGAACAGCTTCTGTTGCGGCGGAGGAGCTGGACGAGTATGGACCGAAGAGGCACTTCCGGAAAAAAGGCCCAGCATCAATCGAATCAGAGAAGCTCTAGACTTGGGTGTTGAAGCCTTGGTCACAGCTTGCCCATTCTGCATAACGGTTCTAGAGGACGCTGTGAAGGTTTTAGATGTCGAAGACAAGATTGCTGTAATGGACATCTTAGAACTCCTTCAAGAATCAACCTAGGTACCAGTCACCACTCTTCCTTCCATCTACATAATTGGCGGCCTCATGATTTTCCTCAAAACTCAAAAATAGGTCTGCTGACATACTTGACGACTTAGACCGCCATTAGCTCCAGCAAAGGGTTAAGAACCTTTTATAATAAGGGGCAGTGCCCATACTGATGTGCAGATTCGACATTTATCGACAGCCCTGCCTGAAACTGAGTATTCGACAGAAGAACTAGCAGACGCTTTTCCATGTGAGCTTCCTGAGAGTGTGAGAAAAAATGCGATTAACCTTGGGGTCTCGAAACGACGGCTTATTACTCCTATCTCCCCTAAACGAAAGCAGGAGACGCTCATTAGTGAGAAAGCCCTCGTTAACCTCTGTCTCAAGGCAAGCCAAGCCACGATGCAGAACGCAGGTTTCTCCTCTAAAGACGTAGGCTACCTCATCACTACCTATGATGCATGTCCATTCGTGTGTCCCGGTCTAAGTCACCTCCTAATCCGCAGGCTCGGCTTCACCCCCTATATGAAACATGTGAATGTTCAAGGAATGGCTTGTGCTTCCTTCACGAAAGCCCTTCAGCTTGCTGATGATCACTTGGCTAGACATCCAAATGATAATGTCCTACTATGCTCTTCAGGCGTCAATTCCTATTGGCTCAACAACCAGCTATGGGGCCTAAGAAATCTTATGGGTATCCACCAGATTCGATTGATACCTAGTAAAACAAAGCGACAGATGGAGCTGAGGAAATGGATTGCTACTATGGAGTTCTTCCTCTTCGGAGATGGTGTAGCTAGCTGCATTGTAACAAAAGATGGAGATGGGCTATCAGTCGACAGAGTTGTAGACGTCACAAACTTGAGAAAGAACGACTATATGATTGGTTATGCAAGAATCACAGCTCTCGATGAACCGTTCAAGCTTGGAATCTACTCACACCTTGATGGAAAGCTTCCGAAACTCGGAGTTAAATACACCGCCAAGGCTTTGGAGAGACTACTCGGGAAAAATGTTGAAAACTCACTAGACACCATAGAGAAATGGGTAATCCACACTGGAAGCAGAAAAATCCTAGACTTGATTGCGGACCGCTACAGCATTCAACCTGAAAAGCTTAGCGAGTCGCGCGATGTACTCAGAGACTATGGTAATCTTTCAGGGGCAAGTTTGCCCTTCATTCTTGAGAAGGCAGTATCAAAGAGTAGCTTTTCCCAAGGAGATATCATTCTGATGCTGGGCTATGGATGGGGATTCTCAGCATCTGCCTGTTTGTTGAAGCACAAATAGAAGAAGCAGCGTTTACCCCACACTTAGATTGACGTTTCATGAATGGTATCTCAATGAAAATAGATTACCTGTAATACTCCTATGTATCCTTGGCTCAATTCACGTTTGTTTCTTTGATGATTTGCAGGTTGTGGGATAAGATCTGATGTTCATCGGTCAAGCCTTCTTCCAGGAAAGATTTGAATCAGCTATACTACTCATCCATGCGCACGCAAGGGATAGCCCTAATGAGTTCGACGAAGACTCATTCCTAAGACGTACAGCTCAGCACTTCGTGCTCTGCTGGCCTTAGGCTTGACTAACCTGACCGACGCGAAATTCTGCTTGACTTCCCGCACAAAATCATCAAGTACTTTTCCTTGGAAAACCTTCACGAATAAGTTGCCCTTCGACCTGAGAACTGAGTTAGCAATGTGTAAGGAACATCGAGCAAGCTCGATCTGTCTGAAATGATCAAGCTCCCAGATTCCTGAGATATTCGGTGAAACATCGGAGATGACAACGTCGGCTGGTCGTGGCAGAAATTCTCTGATGCTATGGACTGCTTGAGGGTTTGTTATATCATCGATAAGCGTACGAACATTAGGGGAATCGAAAGGTTCAATCTGTTTTAGGTCAACAGCCAGAACCAGACCTTCGTCCCCGACTATTCTCAAACAAGCCTGTATCCAACCGCCCGGGGCTGCCCCTAGATCCACGATTATGGCATTAGGTTTGATGAACCTGTACTTTCTAGCCACCTGAAGAAGCTTGTAGGCTGCACGTGAGCGTAACTTCTCCTTCTTTGCCTTTCGATAATAATGCTCCTTCTTCCGTTCCCTCACCCACGTCTTAGGCAAGATCAACTGTCACCCGAAGGGTTGACCTCCCCTTCCATAAGACCGAAAATCCATTCGGTCAGCTTCACACATGTGCTGGGTGAAGTTGAGCTCCAGGCTCCACAACGAGGAGCCTCTGGGCACATCAAACAAGGGCAATTGACTATAGAGTTAATAGAAGTTGGGCGCCTTTTCGGATACAGTCGGTATGTCCACCGTCCGCCAAATAGCTCGCGTTCACGCCGAATGAATCCTCTGTTTTCAAGCTTCAGTGCTATTCGCGACCCTTCTCTACTGGTAGCCTTCAGCTTTCTCCAAAGCTCAGACTGCAGCACACCTCTCTCCCCAGTGTTAGCAATTAGCTGATAAGCCTGATGTACTAGATTGCTCCGCCTAGACATATCTGCCGGCTCTCCAGAATTCACTATATGCTATGCATCTCTAAACATAAAAAGATGTGTAATAATTCTCTGGATGCTGTAGTTGCATAGATATAAACGTAGGCTGCAGACCCAACCGGAATCCTCAAAACATATAGCGCTGATGCTGAGCATGGTATAGCGAGGACTGCTCATCAACCTCAAGGAAAAAGCATATGCCTACAGGTCGTTCCACAATGTCTTATTGTTTAGGAATCGAGTCTACCGCTGACGATTTTGGAGTAGGCATTCTCTCCTTCGATGGAAAAATCCTCGCAAACATAATCAGCGCGTATACGCCAGAAAGAGGTGGCATTCATCCACGTGAAGCAGCTCGGCACCATGCTGAAGTAGCTGGAGAGGTTGTGGGGAAAGCCCTTCAGACGGCAGGAATAACGCCGCAAGCCATTCGAGTGGTCGCCTTTTCTCAGGGCCCGGGAATGGGTCCCTGTCTCCGTACAGGAGCCACCGCAGCTCGAGCCTTAGCTGCATACCTGAAAATCCCATTGGTAGGAGTGAACCACTGCGTTGCACACATTGAGATTGGTAAGCTTATCGGAGAAACCAAGGACCCGCTTACTCTATACGTTTCAGGTGGAAACACGCTTGTTTCAGCTTTTGAAGCAGGAAGATACCGCGTTTTTGGGGAAACCTTGGACATTGCTGTGGGAAACTGCCTTGACGTCTTTGCTCGAGATGCTGGTCTGCACCCAGAAGAGGGTATGCCACTTGGTGCGATGGTTGAGAAACTAGCGAACCAAGGTCAAGCGTTTATTTCTCTCCCCTACATCGTTAAAGGCATGGATTTGTCCTTCAGCGGACTTCTCACTGCAGCAGCTCAGCTACTTCAAAGAGCGAAATATCCAATTGAGGACTTGTGTTTCAGTTTACAGGAGACGGTGTTCTCGATGCTTACAGAGGTGACGGAAAGGGCGCTAGCGCACACCGAGAAGAAAGAGGTCCTGTTGACGGGTGGGGTTGCTGCAAACAAGCGACTGCAGTCGATGCTTAGCCAGATTACTGATGAGCATGACGCAAGATTCTGTGTAATTCCCAAGGAGTACGCACTGGACAATGGAGCTATGATTGCTTGGACTGGAATTCTCGCCTATCAGCACGGGATGACGATTCCAATCGAGAAGAGCTTTGTCAAGCTGAAGTGGCGTTTGGACGAGGTCTACGCTCCGTGGGTAAGGGACTGAGAAATGCTCATCAAGAAAGGTGCTGAAGCAAGCCTATTCTTGGAGAATTGGTATAACCGAAAAGTCATAATGAAACAGCGATTACCAAAACGGTATCGTGTGCCTGAATTAGACGGGGAAATCAGGCTGTACCGAACCATCCATGAGCCTCAGATTATCCATAAAGCAAAAGAAGCAGGAGTCCCAACACCAACCATCTTCCTAGTTGATGTAGCAGAAGCGACGATAATTATGGAGTTCATTAATGGCAAACAGGTGAAGCAGGTCTTAGATAGTTATCCGTCAGATAAAAGACATCGCTTATGCCGTCTCATTGGCGGGTTGATCGGACGACTTCATGACCATGGAATTATCCATGGAGATCTAACCACATCAAACATGATCCTGACTCCGGCCGGTAGGGTCGTCTTTGTGGATTTTGGCTTGAGTGAACATTCTACTGAGCTGGAGTCGAGGGGTGTCGACCTGCATCTCATGAAGCGAGCCTTCCAAAGTACACACTACCAATACGCAGAAGAAAGCTTCGCCAAGGTTATGGAGGGATATGCAGATGTCAGGGGGAGCAAGGCAGCAGTAAACGTGCTGAAGAAGATTAAGGCTATAGAGAAGCGAGGTCGCTATGTGTCCGAAAGAAAGGAGATGGACCAGTGACCCCTTCAAGCTCTATCCTAAAAGGGCGAGTCGCCTTCTTTGCTACAGGCAATGTGCATAAGTTTAACGAGGCTCGTCATGTCTTAGCTGATTTTGGCATTGCTGTAGCGCTCCTTAGAGTAAAAGCCTTAGAGATTCAGAGCGACAGTCTCAAAGCCATTTCCGAAGTGAGTGCCTTAGACGCGAGTAAGAGATGTAGACTGCCTGTCTTTGTAGAAGATGCAGGGCTTTTCATAAAGGCCCTAAACGGATTTCCCGGACCATACTCCGCATACATTTTCCGAACAATAGGGGTTAGAGGGATTCTCAAGCTGATGAAGGGAGTCAAGACGAGAGACGCTTATTTTAAATCGGTTATCTCCTTCTGCGACCCCGAAGGACCACTAGAGTGTTTCCATGGCCAAGTGGATGGCCTAATCTCTTGTGAAAGGCGGGGAAATCAAGGTTTTGGCTTTGACCCGATATTCAAGCCCTCAGGCGGTCCAACCGAAACCTTTGCAGAGATGTCTATTGCCAGAAAAGGCGAGTTTTCACATCGTGCACAAGCTTTAAGGAAGTTCGCTGAATGGTTCAAGTCGGTTCGTTAGCACGAGCTGGCACTTCAACGAAGGTTTTAAATATCAGCAAACTCTCGCTCTTTTAGTCGCCTGGAGGATAGGAATTGGGAAAGAAGGAAAAAGGTAGCTCAAGCTCGATTAGGCCAGTTAGCAAGCGCCCTCCAGGATGGTGCAAATATACTCCCGAGGAGGTAGAAGCTTTGGTCGTAAAACTGGGAAAAGAAGGACATGCACCTAGTGCCGTTGGCGTCATCTTACGTGATCAGCATGGTATCCCTCTGGTCAAGCCTATCGTCGGGCGAACGGTTACTCGCATTCTGAAAGATGTTAGCTTAGCACCTTCCATTCCAGAAGACCTAGATACATTGCTGAAGAAGGCTGCCCGGCTTCATGCTCATATGGGCAAGAATAAAAGAGACTCACATAATAAACGGGCCCTCCAAATAATCGAAGCTAGAATCTATAAGCTTGCAAGGTACTACAGACGTGAAGGTTTGCTGCCCCCTGACTGGAAGTACAAGGCTAACATCGCTTCTCCCATTTAGCATGGGATCCCGTATGCCAATCAGAAAGGCGCAAATCACTTCTTTCTTGGCAAGCACCTCCGATGCTGCTGAAGTTATTAGAAAAAGTGTTGACAAGGACGAAGTCATTCATGTAGTGTCACATTTAGATGCAGATGGACTGTCAGCAGCAGGGATTATCGGAAAATCCCTCTATCGTTTGAATGGAACCTTTCGAATCCAGATTGAAAGATGGATTGATGAACGTCTAGTCAATGAGATAGCCAACGAGCAGCCCCCATTGACTATATTCACCGACTTGGGAAGTGGCTACCTAGATCTTCTCAACGAGAAGCTCTCAGACAGACGTTTGCTCATTCTGGACCATCATCAACCTGTTGGAGAAGCCTCCTCGACATTCACCCAGGTGAATCCACACCTCCATGGAATCGATGGATCCTGCGATCTCAGTGGTGCTGGCGTTGCATATTTAGTCGCCAAGGCTATTGATAGGGAAAACGTAGACCTAGCTCCAAACGCTGTAGTAGGTGCCCTCGGAGACTTGCAAGACAAGTACGCCCAGCGGAAGCTCGGTGGTCTTAACGAAGTAGTCGTGGATGATGCAGTAAAAGCGGGTGACCTCGAGCTAGAAATTGATCTCCTTCTCTTTGGGAGAGAGACTCGTCCAATCCATAAGGCATTGACCTACATCACGAACCCGTTCATACCAGGCATAAGTGGAGAAGAGGATCGATGTTACGCATTTCTCAATGATTTAGGAATCAAAGTAAAAACCAAAGATGAACGATGGCGTACCCTAAAAAACCTTTCCGAAGACGAGAAGAAGAAGCTTTTCTCCGCACTAGCCGAACACCTTGCATCAAAGAATTTTCCTAACGAAGTAGCACTTGGCTTAATTGGCAATGTCTATACATTAACTCGTGAAGAGCCTTGGACCCCACTGAGAAACGCCCGGGAGTTTACGGTCCTCCTAAATGCAACGGGACGGCTTGGCAAAGCTGGGCTGGGCGTGGCAATCTGCATTGGTGATAGAGGCGTAGCACTTGAGAGAGCCAATAATGTTTTGAAAGATTACAGGCGAACAATCACCGACTGCCTAAGCTGGCTGGCGAAACATCCTGATCGTACAGAAGAGCTGAGCAGCATCCACGTAGTTCGAGGAGGTGGCCCAATCAATGACAAGATGATAGGCGCCCTTTCTTCGATTCTTTCGACTGGTTCTTCAAGCCCAGAGAAACCCATTATTGCATACTCCAAAGTTACAGGCGAAGACATGGTCAAGATTTCAGCGAGAACACGACCTCTCCTAAGCGCTAAGAGTTTGGATCTTGGGGCTGCCTTGCGGATTGCAGCAGAGAAATATTCTGGTAGAGGCGGAGGACATAACGTAGCAGCTGGTGCCCACGTCCCAGTGAGAAATTTGGAATCATTCATTGAGTATGTGAACAAGCTAATAAAGAAGCAGCTAGATGAGACATAGATGAAAGTTGAGATTAGGCTTTGTTATGAAGATAGGCGTCATGCAGGTGCAGTAGCCAAGGCCGTATCACCAGACAATGTAAAGGCTCCCCTCGGGCTAGCCATAGAAACAATGGAAGAAGGCTGTGATGTACTCACTAGGATGACATCCAAAGGCAAGCTACAGACCTTAATGGCAACAATAGATGACTTTCTATGCTGCGTTTCCATCGCGGAGAAGACCTTTTCAGCAGTAAAGAAGTATGAGTAGACTGTAAGATTAAATAGCTGGTGTAGATAGCAAGACACAAGCACTTATGCTTGGATACACAGCATCCGTGTTACACTCCGTTGAAGGTGTTGATATCTTGCCACTCGAATTAGGAATGCGTTTGGTTTGCACGCTCATGCTTAGTAAGGATGCGGAAGAAGCAAAGAATGAAGTAGAAAAGTTCGTGACAGAAGCAAACGAAGCACTACTCCAGAGAGGGGCACCTTCAGGGAAAGAAAAAGAAGCCTCCCGGATCACCGACTGGTCGCTCAAAGGCTCGGAACTTACTGTAACTATAGAATCTGGAGCCTATGTAAGGGCAACTGCAGCTGTTCTGCGTATCAAGAAAGAGCTGGCTTCACGGCTAGGCCGCAAATTCAAGATTGGGATACGGACATTGAACATCATAAGATTCGAGGTAATCATCCCCATCGCTCAGAAACCAGCAAAAGATTTTGCAGCTCGTCTTGAAGCCCTTCCAGAGATCCAAAATGTGGATACTCAAGAGGATTCTCTGCATCTTATATTCAATCCATTTGGTGAGAGCGGGTTGAAAGAAAACGTCACTGATCGAATCATTAGCCTTGCAGAGGAAATGCTTGAGAGAAAGGAAAATACCGAAAGGAAAGCTGGTACAGAGGAACGAAGGCTTCCCGTTATTCAACAAGGTTCACAAAAACCCATTAAATTCAACAAGGATCCAGTGGAGATAGCTTTAGAGCTGGGTTGGATCAAGGAGTTTCCTGCGAAAGGACAATGGATATATACAACACCATACGCCAGACTCTTTGAACTCATTAAAAGCATGTTGGTTGAGGAAGTCGCAACGAAGCTTGGGTTCGAGCCATTTATGCTGCCCAAGCTGATCCCCTTTGAAGTTATGAAGAAGATGCCAGGTTATTTAGATGACATTCCTGAAGGAATGTTCTATGTTTGTCCCCCACCTCGTGACCCAGAAGCGTTCACGCAGTTCAAAGAGCTCTTTCGGGTGAGAAAGAAGGTGCCTACAAATGAGCTCAGGAAAGTGCTTAAGGAGCCTACCTATGTCCTATCTCCAGCGCAATGCGAGCCCTTCTGGCAGTTCTATGGACATGAAACCGTGAGAGCCGAAAATCTACCCTTCAAGCATTATGATTGTTCAGGCTGGACCTACAGGTGGGAAGGAGGCGGGGCAGAAGGGCTTACTCGTGTTCAGGAATTTCAGCGCATCGAGTTGACATATCTTGGAATCCCCGATCAGATTGTCAATATTCGGGATAGCATTGTGGATAAATGTGTGCAGGTTGCTGATAAGCTTCTGGAATTAGAGTGGCGGGTCACCGCAGCCACACCATTCTACCTACGGCAGGCTGAAGTACCTGCCAATACAAGTGATAGTCGAAATGTCTCTGCATACGATCTTGAAATATACATGCCTTACCGTGGTCCTAGAGAAACAGCTGAATGGTTAGAGGTTGCTGGATGCTTCGTGCACAAGACTAGATTCATCTATAGCTTCCGCGTGCGAGAGGCAAAAGGGCATGAGATATGGACTGGATGCACAGGACTTGGCTTGTCCAGATGGGTCGCAGCCTTCCTTGCAGAGCATGGCTTCAACAAGGATGATTGGCCAAAGAACATAGGTGAGTCTTTTGGTGACTTCAAACTCCCCAAGATGGTGATGTGGCCAAAGCGCTAAAGCTTTAATACTATTATACGGACTGTTTCCAGTTCAGAGGGTCGCTCATCGTGTCCTCAAAAAGAAAGAGACGTGTAAAGGATAAGTGGCGTGGCAAGAGCTGGTACTCTGTATTGTCCCCGCCATACTTCGGCGCAGTTGAGCTCGGAACATTACCAACTGACGACTCTGCAAAACTTGTTGGAAGAATCGTAGACGCAACCCTCTATGACGTTACTGATGATTTCACTCACCAATACCTGCGAATGTTTTTCCGCATCACTGATATTGAGGGTAAAATTGCACACACAATCTTCAAAGGCCATGAGTACTCGCAAGACTATTTAAGAAGTCTTGTTCGCAGAAGAACAACCCGTGTAGACGGCACTCTCACCGTCACAACCAAAGACGGATTCCAACTGAGACTAGCAGTCTGCGCATTCACTCTCTCACGAATCAAAACCTCTCAAGAGCAGATTATTCGGCGAATTATCCGGAGAATCGTTGAAGAAAAGGCAGGCGTACTTACATTCGATCAGTTCGCCCAAGAGGTTGTTTTAGGAAAGATCGCATCTGATATCTACAATGAAGCGAAGAAAATCGCCCCCCTACGCCACGTGGGCATCCGAAAATCTAAACTCACCGCCCCGCCACCAGCTGCTGCCTAGCAGTCTGCGGATTCCAGCATTTGGCACCCCTGGGTGATCGCTTGGAAGTCAGCCGTCTGCAAAAATTAAGAAAGCGAGTCGCACGCGAGGCGGCAATTCTCCTTTATACATCTCAAGAGAAGGAATACAAACAAGCAAAAATCAGAGCTTCCCAAACGTTAAGCGTGAGAATCCTTCCAGCCAATGCAGAAGTGGCGGTGGAACTTGACAGAATTGCAGAAGAGCGGGAGGGTCCGTCAAGACCTGAACGATTGGCCAGACTGCGGGAGGAAGCACTGCGATTGATGACAATTCTCCAATCCTATAATCCCCGACTCATTGGGAGCGTCTGGCGAGGAACCGCTAACAAATCAAGCGACATAGACATCATTGCCTTTGCTTCGGATCATAATGCAGTACTGACAAGCTTACAGGAAAAATCTCTGGAGATACTTGAAACCAAGTGGATTTCGGTTACCAAGCAAGGAAAGAAGGAATCAACCTTCCACATCCATCTCCTCCTTTCTTCAGGTAATCAGGCAGAAGTAGTAATTCAGAAGCTTGAGAAGGTAAACATTTCAAGGCGATGCGAGATCTACGGAGATTACCTTACTGGGTTGGATTACTCGCAACTCCAACGGGTCTTGAAGGAAAACCCCCTCCAAAGATTCACACCGGACTGAATCCGAGAAGAACGAAAGATTTTATAGGGCCACTCACCCCACAACCTGCATCATTGCCTGCTCAGGTTGCATTTGGTTTCTAAGGCACATTGCATTTAGACGGCTGCCAGTGAATCCTGAATATTGTTTCATGTTTCACAACGTTTTTCCAAACGGATAGGCGAGTAGAGGATGGAAATGTGTCTGGTGGCCAACCACTTGTTCTGGGCTATATGGCAAAATCGTCGTGGTGTGAGCAACATCATAGTAGTTGTACTCGGGCTTGTCATTGTTGTAATTATAACGTCGAATGTCATTCTGTGGAGCTATGAGATGAACCAGTTCGACTGGGAGCGAATGCAAGAAAGGATTACAATTGCAGATGTATCACGAGTTGGGGACACTTGGTTCTTCAATGCTACTGCATTCGACTTGGTGGAATCGACAAGCTGGATTTCTGGAGATTTTTCAGACATGACCACGAATGATGGCATTTACATGTCCTTCAGAAGCTACTATTCAGCAGATTCAATTGATATTGTAGATAACAACACATCAGACATGGACTCCTCCGCAGACAAGGGAACGCATAGTAGTTTCATAGCTCAACAAACAGGTCCCGATACTTTGGCAGACATAATTGTTGAGAGTAATACTGCTGGTGGAGAACAATGGTTGTCACCGACCGGATACGAGGATCCTGGAGATGAGTGGTCATATGAGACTTATGCCTATGACGGTGATACTAGGACTCGGGCTGTAGATAATGTACCCGGTGGCTACACTTGGAGCCAGTATTTGGTACTTACACGTAGTTCAGTACCATGCTCTAAGGTTCAATATTACATCGGAAGAGAAAACACCAATATCGACCAAGTTGAAATTTCCATCTACAACGGTACATGGGTTAACGTGTATACTGGAGCAGGGGTTTGGAATGCTTGGGTAAACGTGACTTTCACTGAAACATCGACTACGAAAATGCGTTTTAGGTTCCACAACAATCACCCTATTCAGCCACTAACGGCGTATGTTTATGAATCCGACTTCCTGCAAGATGTGCCCCCTGCTAATTATGAGCTTGATTTGGAGGTTCAGTGGACAAATGTCGATTACGGTGAGACAGAAGAGGAACTTTGTGTTTATGCTGGGGATACAGGAGCCGAAGATTTACGCGTAGACTATTGGACAGGCTCAGTATGGAGCAATCTGCTGATGGATTTGACAGCAAATGATTGGAATAATGTTTCACTTTCGTTGACAAGTGCCGCATTCACAATCAGGTTCAAAGGATGTAACGAAACAGGCGATACCTCTCAAGATAGTTGGGAAATCGATGTCACACTGTTGCATGTTTGGTCTGATGAATACACATCAGCGATTGAGTTCACTGGTTCAAGTAACATGGAAAGCTGGAGTCAACTGAACTGGACTGTTGATGGGAGCTGGACAATCGGCTCAGTGAGTGTCATGCTCCAGCTTTACAACTACACGCTTGGTGGGTATCCCACAAGTGGAAATGGCTATATGACATACACCTCAGCCAGTACTCCAGACACAGACGAAATGAAAAGCCAGATTATCGATATCAATCCGACTGACTTTAGAAACTCTACCGGCTACTGGACGCTTAGAGCTGAAGGTGTTAAGGCATCAGACAATCAGTTTGCCTTCAAAGCCGATTGGATTGAGCTTAGACCAGTGAAGACCGTAGGCACAACTTTCACATTTAAGAACAATGGTTCTTTAACATGTCACTTAGTTTCACTATGGATTAACAACTCGACTGTTCATGAATCCTATGACGTGACCATCTTCATAAATGCTGGAGAAACTCTGCCCTATTACAGAAATGACATAATCATACCGTATGGACAGCACATTATGAAAGCGGTCACTGAAAGGGGGAATATTGCTGTCTTCCCAATGGATTAACGCATAAGCAAGTGAATAGTGTGTTGAGTCTTCTGAAGGTATTCTCACACGAGGCGGATCTACTGCTCTACATAATCATTCCTCTTAGGAACCTGTAATTATCAACCCTCTAGAAACTGAAGGGAGATTAGTGAAGTTAACCGGACTTGGAAGAATAGTCATAATTAGTTGCTACCATTTTCCCTGGGTGACAGAAAGCAATAATGTTGTGTTCGGTAGCAGACTCAGCTTTTAAGATGCCTTTAGATTTTTTCATATTATGCCCTCTTGCCCTCCATGACAGTACGCATCATACTGTTGATTCGAGAGTATGTACGCGGAGGGAAGGGTCAGGGCTCTCCTGTGAAGGAACCCTGAAAGGATGAATCCTAGTAGTAGTAGAGTGAAACGAATGGGATGCTCTGGGCGTATGGTGAGGACCCTATAGTTCCGTGCAATACGAGAAATGTGGCTACTGTAGTCTGGGCGTTTGGGGTTTTCTGCCTATTGAATGCTCCTATTTCCAAGTCATCATCTGACGCAAAGACCAGCATTTTGGTCTCTCGGTAACTCAGAGTTGCTGATGAAAATGCTCCGACTATGGTTCCATCAGCATCAGCGTTCACGATGTACCAATATCCCTCTGCAATTCCGGCACGTCCCGGTTGCCAGAAGAGTGAATGTGCATCAATGGTGATTGTGCGTCTCATTGGGTCAAGATTGGTCAGGTAGCATCCGAAGGCCACGTATTCCCCTTTCGGCACGTCAAATCCAAGAGTGCCGCCTGGATAGTCAACAAGCTTCTGGGGAGACTCGTAGGTGAAGTACCGGAACTCGTCGAATTCCAACGCCAGATAGCCAATTCCTCTAGACAAATCAGCCACGATTATAGATTGATCAATCTCCTCATTCTCCTCAAGAGGAACGGTGTTTCCTCGTGCTGTCACAAACCATGCGTTGAAGTCATCTTCAGGGCTTACTCCGGCAATTGCTACAGCTATGCAGGATTCCCCTGTTAGATCTAGGACCTCCCCTGGCTTCAGATTCAACGTGCTAAGTGTCCCTGTAAAACCATAGCTTTGGATAGTTGCGTCAAAAACCCATAGGTTGATTATCTGAGCTGCTTCAGGTCCCGCATTCTTTAGCACAGCTTCGACCTTAACTTGACCCTTGCCTTCGTCAACTAGGTAGCTCGCGTTTGAGGAAACCACGTTCTCATTACGTCTGTCAGCTTCTTCCTGATTTATCTCCATCACTGTTTGGTTATATTCAGCGTTCTGTGAAAACGTCCATAAGAGGACGTTTGTGGCCACCATGAATATTATCAACATCAGAAACACTGTCCCGATGACTGTTGACATACCTTTGGATTGTCCCTTCCAAATTCTTCTAGACAATGAAATCTTCATGAAATGTTGCTCCTCTAACCGTTATAATCTCAATGCTGTAATAACCACTCGATAGGGCAGAGGAAAGAGATAGCACGAAGTATGCCTCTTCCCCAATGTCCAAATCCTGATCTGGGGCTTGCGTTCCGTCGAGTAAGTTCAGGGTTGGATTCGAAAAACTCTCAAGCAAGGCACTTTTGGTGATGTGAATTGCCTTTATTTTCACATCATCTACTGTTCCGCAATTCAACATGTAGAGCGATAGTTCCTGCGTTGGGTTGTTATATGAAACGTACTCGAAGACGAGCCTTTCTCTCAGCTTTGCTGTTTCGGCATCCACAGTTTCTCCGTATTCTCTACTGTAGTCCAATGATCTACTCTCCGACCAGCTAAAAACCGCCAAGCTCAACGCGATGACTGCACCTGTGAGTATGACAGCAGAGATTACGTTGCTTACCGCCCTTTTATCTACTAGCAGTCTAGAAGCTCTTCTTGCTTGTATTCTGCCAAGCATCAGCAAACCACAGTTCACACGCGTGTGCCACGTAATCGCCATGCCATCTTCCTCTTTCCTACAGATTATTACTAAGCACTCTGTTCTGTCGTAAGATATGCGACTGTTGCATAAAAAGCCTTAAGCCTAATCTAGAAATATGTCAAAATCCGAAATACGACATCCTGTAACCTACGGAACCCTTTGGAGGGCATGCATCGCCAAATCAGCTGCAGGTAAATATGCCTTGAAAAGATAATTTTATAAGCTAAGCGCTTATCAATTACCAGATGATGAAGGGGATGCGTGTATAGAAAACTCTCCTTTCTCTTTCAAGGCTTATTCTCAAAGCCTCTCGCATTCCCCTGACTTCTTATCAACAGTTCCTCTGATTTGAGGATTATGGAACTTTCTTCTATGCGCCCGCAAGGTCGCTAGATTGCTGTCTTCTTTATCCCTGGGTGAGTTGATCGATGCGCAAAGATTGTGAGCCGTGATATTATTGATCTCGTAGCTGGCGTTTCACGATCGTATAGAACGGACTTGTAGAGTCGATGGCTAAACTCGTATCTTTAGGATTCTGTTGTATTCTATGTCTAGGAGAGACGAGGGGTTGCCTGCAATGAGCGTACAGTCTAGCGAAAGGCTTGGAAGACACAGGAGCCTCTGTGGTTGTTACCCACTCACATAAAGTGCAATGAAAGGCAAGTTCTGTCCGTAATCAGTACTTCCGATTGTTCCATACAGGAGAATGTTGACTGCTGCAATGTTATTCTTGAGGTTGGCAGGCGAATTTCCTCCGAAGTAAACTAGGGTTCGCTTTCCATATTCTAGTAGCAGGTAATCGAATTCAACCAGGTGGTTGTCCTCTACATTGCAAATTGGCCATGAGCTTGATGTTGCGCTGCCAGGAATTATCAACCAGACGCAGGAATGGGCCGTCAGATTTATGTTCTGCCGTCGCTTGTCGAGATTGGTGAGATATATTCCGAACACCGTTTCGCTGGTACCTGGTATTGTGAAGCGATATTGCTGTGGACCTAATACATCTCCTGGTCCTACTTCATAATACCTGAATGTCGGGAAGTCCATGCTGATGGAGCCTATTCCTTGGGCTAGCTCTGCCAGTACATAATCCTCAAGGGATTCAAGCGGTACAGTGTTTCCTCTTGCTGTGACAAACCACGAGACGAAGGTATGGTTCTCGTGGGCTCCTTGGAGGGTTACAGTTATGCTATTATCGCGCACAAGATTTCGTACATCGCCAGGGTTCAAGTTTATGTCTAGTGACTTGTTGGTATACCTTTGATTAGTAAGATCCGTGTCGAAGACCCATATGTTGATTATCCGGGCTCCAATTGAGCCAGCATTGGTTAGGGTAGCTACAACGTTGACCTCGTTCCCAGAGACCGAGTAATTAGCGCCTGTAGCAATTACGTTTTCACCCATTCGATCAATGTTCTTTTGATTCTCCTCTTGTACAGCTTGCGTGTACTGGGCATCCTGTGAGAATGTCCATAGAATGACGTTTGTGGAAACCATGAGGACAATCAGAATAAGGAAGATTGTACCAATGACTGTGGATACGCCTTTGGACCGTCCTTTCCGGCTTCGCTCAATCAGTGCACGTAACCACGAAGTTCGTGTCAAATGTTGCCCCCCTTTCCGTCACAACTCGAACATTGTAGTAACCGTTCAACAGGCTGGCTGAGAGCTCCAGGACTAGACGTCCTTCCTCTCCACGATCCAAGGTTGAGATTTCCTCCCAGCTCTGGAACGCATATAGGTGTGGTCCCACAAAGGGTGCGCAGCAGAGAGCACCGCCACTGTCATATACGTAAACAGTCTTCACTTCGATGTCATCGATCGTGCCATAGTTCAAGAGGTAAACCGATAGATCCCCCGTGCATGCGTAGTAAACGTACTCAAACGCCAGCTTCTCCTTCAGCTTCGCCGTCTCTGCATCAACTGTGTCACCGTATTCACTACTATAATCTTGAGCCCTGCTTTCAGACCAGCTAAACACTGCTAGGCTTAGTGCAATCACTACACCTGTCAGTATCACAGCTGAAACAACATTGCTGACCGCTTTCTTGCCAAGCATAACCCGCGCGATTTCCTTCACATTAATCCAACCTTGTGATGTAGTAACTGTCCACACGCTGTTCTGGTATACATAATATATATCGAGCTTCTATATTAAGTATTCTGTCTCACGATATACTATTAATTAAACCATCCATGAAACTCCCTACCTTCTGCAAATCGGCTCCAAGCAAATAATCCAGTACACGTAGGGGGAGAAAAAAGTAGAAAGGAGCGGAGTTCTGGTTGTGCTAGATCATGCCTCCCAGTATTACTGGGGCAAATATCGATGCGACTAGAGCAACCAAAACGAGTAGAGCTGCGTGTTTAAAGCCTGCAGCTACAGACTCTTCAGTGATTTTTCCAGCAACTAAGCCGATTAAATAGCAATGAACAATTCCTGATACCGTGAAGAGCATCGTCAGAAAGTCAACGTCAATATTTATTGTCCCTCCTACTTCTAGAGTCTTCGTGGTGAAGACAAGCGTCATAATGGTTGTAGATACCAGCATAACAGCAGCAAAATATGGGACCATAATATATGGGCGAACAGCCATCTTTTTCTCTTTCTCCACTTGCTCTGTCATGTTGTTGAATCTGGCAAGTGATTCAATCATGGCAATTGTTCCGCCGCCTACGTCAATTGCTTCTACCAGAAGAAATACGACGATTTGAGTCATCCAGCTCCTCGTTCGTTTGAGAAAGTCCATGAAGACTCGCCTAATTGGGATACCCCAAGTAATCTGAGATGAAATCTTCTTCAGTTCCTTGCTGAATGCACCATATTCACGTTTTGCAAGGTTCTCAATGCACTTCTCTGGGGATAGACCGGTCTTCCTAACCTCGGTTAGGTCTCGAAGGAAGATAGCAACGCCACGTTCGGTGCTTGATTTCTTTGTGGCAATTTTACTGTAGATTATTGCAGGGGGGGCTACTGAAATGAAGAGTGAAATCGTAACTGCAGTGGGCATATTAACGACACCAGTAATTACATCAAGCGGTGTCTGGATGAATCCAAAAAATCCCGTGAGCAAGAAGAGCAGCAGGATGGCTACCGATCCAAAGATGGCATAGGCCTTATAAGGGCGCCAATCAGAAACCGGGGGCTTGGGCTGCATACTATGAGCAAGATAGATGAACACAACAGATAACATTGGAGTGAAAACATATGTGTACAGGAGCATAGTAGAATACGATGAGAGTCCTGTACTATATATTGCCTCAACGCTGAACAGGATATAGAAGCAAAGAGACATCAAAACCATAATGATGATGAAGGTCTCTAAAAGCATGCCTAACCGTTCAGCAGCTGCTTTCACTCTTGTAGCTCTTGTTTTGAAAATATC
>CP070679.1:413333-420875 GCA_020352535.1 Candidatus Bathyarchaeota archaeon
AGTGACAGGGCATGAGAGGGATTCCAAGGAGGTCCAGTTTATGTCTGTGTCTGCTGCTGCGGGGCTCTGGGATGTCCTCTTGAGACATGTTAAATGCATGGATGCGCATGGTGTGTTGGATAAGCTAGCTGGTGAATGAGATGGAGATTGTCGGAAGCATAATCGCTGGAAAACATGGAAGCATCCTGATTCGACAGAAGAGCGGAGTTGAAGTAGAGCTTGGCGACCTTCTTCTAGTGAAGCAAAAGAATGCGTCACTGTTACTCCAAGTTTATGACGTTGTGTTCGGCAGCCAGATCCCTGAGAAACATCTTGAGATGATTTCGGGAATGAAACTTGAGGGTTATGGCGCAGACCTTGACTTTATGGATCCAGCCTTGAGGAACTATGTTCTCGCTCAGGTCAAAGCGGTTGCTAGAGTTGAAGCCAATAATGTGAGGATTCCTAAGACTCTTCCTCCCTTTATGGGGAATGTTAGGCATGTAACGAAAGATGATTTGACATTTCTCGCAAAGCCACCTCATCCCGTTTACCTAGGGAAGGTTAGAAGTGGGTCGAAGGCCTTAGATGTCGACGTCAATCTTAGCGGTCTTCACGTCTTCAAACATCATATTGTTGTCCCGGCTACTACAGGCAGAGGGAAGAGTAACCTTGTCAAAGTCATCTTGTGGAGCATCCTTGATGAAGACGACTTCGGAGTACTCGTACTCGACCCTCATGATGAATACTATGGAAGACACGGCAAAGGGTTGAAGGATCACCCCGAGTCCGGAAGGGGTCTCCTATACTACTCTTCTACCCCACCATCTGGAGCAAACACCCTAGTCGTGAATCTACGGTCTATAATGCCATGGCACTTCCAAGGCATCGTCTACTTCTCTGATGCTCAGGGGGATGCCATCAGACTTCACTACAATCGAGCACTTGAGAGAAACGAGAGCTGGATTGAGAACATAGTGCGAGGAGTAGAACTTGAAGGCGTAGGCTTAAGGACGCTCCAAGTGCTTCGGAGGAAGTTTGACACCGTATTAGGCGTCTATCTGGATGATGAAGGTAACCTGCAATGCAGGAACAGAATTTTCAGTGCTTCTGCAGGAACAACAACTACAAGAGATATCGCTGACTCGCTTGAAGCTGGGAAGACCGTGATTGTGGACACGTCGCGACTGCTGGATCAGGCTGAGCTTCTAATCGGGAGTATCGTGGTAGGCGAGGTTTTCCATCGATATCAACGCTACAAATCAACTGGTATGCTGGATGAGAAGCCTGTTGTCAGTATTGTGATTGAGGAGGCACCCAGAGTACTCGGAGCTGATGTGCTGGCTAGTTCTGGGGAGAACATCTACAGCACGGTGGCCAGAGAGGGGAGGAAATTCAAAGTTGGATTAGTCGCCATCACGCAACTCACGAGTCTAATCCCGCGACCTATTCTAGCAAACATGAACACGAAGATTATTCTTGGAAATGAGATGGCTCTCGAACGGAAGGCTATCATCGATAGTGCTGCACAAGACCTTTCTGACGACAGCCGGACAATAGCAAGTCTGGATATTGGAGAGGCAATAGTAAGTAGCAACTTTACGAAGTTTGCTGTTCCAGTACAGATTCCGCTGTTTGAGGAGTATGTGAAGACGTACTTGGAGGATGCGAGAGGAGCTACCAGACAGGAGGTTCGAAGAAGCTTCCAAGGTGTAGATGTTGAATGAAATTTGCCCACATGTCTGACTGCCATCTCGGTGGATGGCGGGACCCGACACTCCAGGAAATCGGTCTTCAGTGCTTTGAAAGAGCAATTGATATCTGCATTAAGGAAGAAGTGGGCTTCATCCTCATCTGTGGGGACCTGTTTGACACAAGCAGACCAGCTATCGAGGTTCTAGAGCGTGCGGTTACTAAGTTCAAGGAAGCCAAGGATGCTGGGATTAAATCCTACGTGATTGAGGGCTCTCACGACTTTTCACCAACAGGGAAGACGATGTTGAGAGTACTGGAGAAGGCTGGGCTTTTTGTTAGAGTCGCCAAGGGACAACATACTGAAGAGGGAAAGCTACGCCTCGCATTCGTGACAGATGAAAAGACAGGAGCGAAGATAACTGGTCTGATTGGGAGGAAGGGGGCTCTCGAGCGCGAAATCTACCAAAACCTTGATAATGAAAGTTTGCAGCAAGAGACAGGTTTCAAGATATTCATGCTTCATACAGGATTGGACGAGCTTAAACCAGACATATTCAGACAAGTCGAAAGCATGCCCATATCGCTACTACCAAAAGGCTTTGACTATTATGCCGGTGGACACATACACAAGCAATCGGAAGACAACTGGGAAGACTATGGTAAGATTGTTTACCCTGGACCTACATTTCCAGCGGACTTCAGGGAGCTAGAACGCCTAGCGAGCGGGGGCTTCTACATAGTCACCAAAAGTGGGAGAAAACTAGAAGCCGAGTGGAAGAAGCTGGATATCTATAGTGTGCTGACACTCGGGATTGATGCTGATGGAAAGACTCCCAAGGATGTTGAAGGTGAAATCAGTAGACGCTTTGAAACGTCGGATGCCAAAGGCAAGATTGTGCTGCTACGGGTTGAAGGAACCCTTGCAAGCGGGAGACCCTCTGATATTGACTTCCGAGGATTGATTTCCCTGCTAACGGAGAAAGGAGCCCAGCTGGTAAAGAAGCGAACAAGCAAGCTTTCTACTAAGGAGTTTGAGGAAATCAAGGTTAGCCCTACATCACGAGGAGATTTGGAAGATAGACTGATTAGAGAGCACATCGGACAGTGCAAACTTGGTCCGCTAACGAGCGATGAACTCGTCGGACTGACAAAATCCCTCTTGAAAGCCTTGGCTGAAGGCAAGACGCTCGATGAGACAAACAAGAACTACAACGAACGTATGATGAACAGCATAATCTCTGTTCTAGGCATCAAAGATGAGTGGGAGAAGACTGCATGAGGATAAACTCTCTGGAACTCCGGAACATTCGGAGTTACGAACGAGAATCTGTCCGGTTTCCAGAAGGATCTGTTCTGTTATCAGGTGATATTGGCTCTGGGAAATCCAGTCTCCTCATAGCAATCGAGTTTACACTGTTCGGCATAAAGCGGGGAGAACTTAGCGGGGAGGCGCTCCTTAGAAGAGGCAAGAAGCATGGGATGACCAGACTGAATTTCACGGTAGATGGCAAAGATGTGACGATTGAAAGGAACCTTACCAAAACCCCTTCAGGCGTCAGGCAGGAGTCTGGCTCTATTATCATAGATGGCGTCAGAAGAGAAGGCACTCCGACCGAGCTCAAGGCTAGAGTTCTCGACCTACTAGGCTATCCATCGGAGCTGCTCCAAATGCAGAAGTCCCTACTCTACAGATTCACAGTATACACCCCTCAAGAAGAGATGAAAGAGATAATTAGAGCTGAAAGGGAAAGGCGGTTGGATACACTCCGAAAGCTCTTCGGCGTAGAACGATATAAAACAGTCAAGGAGAATGTTGACGATTTCCTCAAGGCTGTCAGGTCCAAGAAGAGAGAACTTAACAGAGTCTTCAGGGACCTAGATGAGAAGAGGATCGAAAGGAGAACTGAACAGAAAAGGCGTGAAAACGCCAAGATATCGCTAAAGACCCTGAAGGTGCAGGAGAAGAATGTACAAGAAAAACTAAGGGATTGGACAGCTAAAAGGAAGAGTATAGAGGAGCAAATCCTGCTTTTCAACAAGTTTGACAAAGAGCTTGGGCAAGCTGATACGAATCAGAAGAACCTCGAACTGCAAATGAATTTAGAAACGGACGAAATCGCAAAGAAACGGGAAAAGACAGCAGCTTTGGCGCATATTAAGCCAAAAACAGCACACTCTTTAGAAGAGCTAGAGGAGTCAATTGCTTCTTATTCGCAAGAAAGGGAACAGATTCTCAAAAACCCTCAGGATGTGGATAAGGCGACCAACACCCTCCTGCAGGAAAAGGAGGATATCCTAAACAGAATCGCTGGCATGAGAAAGAGGATCGTGGAAGCTCAGGCAAGTACAAACAGCCTAAATGAAAGCTTGCAGAAACTAGCTGATGCTAAGAGCGTATGCCCTGTCTGCGGAAAGAAACTCGATGAGAAACACAAACATAGAATAATCAAGGAGTATCGGGAGAGAGCCCTTGAAGGGACACAAGAGGTGAAGAAGCTCGAATCCCAACTTGAAACCTTAGCGGGTGACTTGAAGTCAACCGAGCAGGCCATTGAGGAGAATGTAGACAAACACCTAGACGAGATCAGGAAGAAAGTAGAAGATCTGAAGAAAAATCAAGAAATATTGAGAAACTACAATGAGAAGATGAAGGAGCGAAATAGACTTGAAGATCAGATTAAGAGTCACGTCGAAAAGGTTGACAAACTTAGGACGAGTTTGAGCAAGGTAGGAGACTTGATTCAGGATCTTAAAGAAAAGCTAGAGAAGTTAGAGGGAGTGACCACAAAGAAAAAGAAGATTGATGGGCAGATCGATGAGCTGAATATTAAATTCAGGGATATTAGCAACGAAATCGCAAGGAATGAAACCCTGAAAGAAGGGGCAGAAGAGAACTTAAAGAAGCTTGAGAAGGAGATTGCGAAGAGAGAAGAGGCTGCAGCATTCAATAGTAAGCTCAGTCAGTATGAATCGTGGCTCGAAGACTACTTTGTGGAGTTAACTGGAACCGTTGAGAAACACTTTATGCTTGAGCTGAGACGTCGATTTGACCCCTTATTCAAGGATTGGTTTAATCTCCTTATAGACGATGAATTGTTGAATGTGAGGATTGACGATGATTTTGCACCTATCATAAATCAGGAAGGGTATGAGGCAGAGTATGAGAATTTATCTGGAGGCGAGTCTGCATCAGTGGCGCTAGCTTACCGGCTTGCCTTGAACAAGGTTGTTAACACGTTGATTGAGGAGATTAAGCTAAGCGATATCATCATATTGGATGAGCCGACAGATGGTTTCAGCCATGACCAGCTGGACAAGATTAGGGATATAATCGCGGAGCTGAACATTCCGCAAACGATAATTGTTTCACATGAGCCGAAGGTGGAGAGCTATGTTGAGAATGTCATAAGAATTCGGAAGGATGGGGGGGTTTCCCGAGTTCTGAAAACATAGCGTGCGTATCGCCTCTTTGTTTCTTTCAATCTAAGGTCAGGGATCTCACCCAACACATATGAGTTTCACGGGATGCCTGAAACATCTTGGTAAGAGATTAGCTTTTTATCAATTGACGTTGCATACTGGATTGTGGGCCGGTCGTCTAGCTTGGTTTGGACATCGCCCTTACAAACGCTACGCGTGAAGAGCGGCGGAGGTCGCAGGTTCAAATCCTGCCCGGCCCACCATCAAGAGAATTCGTCCTGGGTTGTCCTCTGCTCGAATAGTGCTCGAGGTCAATTACGGAAAGAACGGTCAACTTGTGAATCCCATGCAATGCAGTTCACACCAGCACAGCTGCGGTCTGAACCTTAGAACTCAACTATGCGTTAGTGATGGTTATGTTGGGATGCTTTGCGTTCGCTTGTTTGTTTTGTTCGAATGTGCGCGTCTTACTGTTTGAATGGTTGAGTCCATCAAGAAACTAGAGGGGGATGACCGGTATTGTTCCATGAAAACCCATTAGGTCCCACTTGGGAGTCTGGGGCATTCGAACATTCGAGCAATTCGAACTATTCGAACCATTCGAACAAGAATACCAGACATTCGAACGAAGAGTACACGTGGGATTAAATTCTAATCCTACACACACCGAGGGTGCTGGTGGACGGCGGGCGATGGGCGGATGCGAGTGGTTGCGGGAATTCTGGATTGAATCGCATGCACGCGCACATGAAAATCTCAAAAGAAGCAGTCGAAAAGAGAAGAAGAACACTAGTCACTGACGAATAATTCTACCTGACGCTGACTCCGTCCAGTCGGATTCCTACATCGACCTTTTATACACCGAACGCTAAGTGGAGTTACGAGACGCATGAAACTCAACAAGAACAGCTCAGTCATCCGACTGATGAAGAAGCTGGCCAAATCCAAACTCAGCGGCATAACCATCGGCAAGCTAGAACAACTTGCTGCCAAGATGGGCGTAGATGAACGCGAACTCCTCCAACTTTACATCGACACTAAAAACAACGCGTCTCGAAAACGATTCGCCGCCACACCCTACTCCGACCGAGTCCTTCTCCTCCCTCAATGCCTCCGCTCCCGAGAATGCCAAGCCCAACTCAGTGAATACGGCTACAAATGCCAGCAATGCAGAAAATGCGGGATACCCGACATAACATCTCAGGCCAAGCAACTCGGCTACAAAGATGTTTTCATCATGCCTGGAGGCAGCGTAGCAGTCAAAATCCTGCAGAAGGAGAAGCCAAAAGCCTGCCTTGGCGTCTCATGCCTGAAAGAGCTGGTCCTTGGCAGCTTCGTCTGCGAACGACTCGGAGTGGCTGGTCAAGGGGTGCCCTTGCTCCGTGATGGATGCGTAGAAACCGCTGTGAACTGGATTAAGGTCAACAAGGTTCTACGTTTGAATCCGAGTCTATCTAACTGAATTGGCAGCTTTTGAGATACTTGCATACTCTTAGTCCTTAGATCTCACCCAGCAATGGCGAGAACTCTTCATGCAACTGCTCAATCCGACCAAGAGAGCGATGATCCCTGCCCAACTCCTTTGATAGCTTCTCAATCGTCCGCTTAATCGGAACCCGTCGATTGCCCTCGATCAGCTTATCCGCATAGCAGACAATCCTCTCCTCCAGCGTCTGCGGAAGATAACGGTTGGGTGGCCACCCCAACTGCTTCGCCTCATCCACATCTATCCCCCCGCCAACATGCCGTTCGATAATTGCTACAATCGATTCAGGCAACTTCAACTTTCTAGCAATCTCAGCCCCGACAATCCCATGCTCCACATTATGGGTCTCAGACCTGCCAATATCATGGAGCAATGCGCCAGCTTCCACAAGCTGCAGGTCAACCTGCATCCCTTTCGCCTGGCAGGCAGCTGCAATCCGCAAAGCTAGAGCTGCCACAGTCTTGCAATGCGCGATAACCCGACGCGAACACCGCGTCTCTGAGAGCAGTTCTAAGGCCAACTGCCGTGTTGGCAGCTGGTCATTCACCTAACTCCTTCCTCAGCTGCTGAATTTTCTTATCTAGGACTTCGACGATCTCCCCGTTCTCGTAATGATTCAAAGGTCTATTGCAGTTGGGGCATTGAAACACAAGTTCCATCGCATCTTCGAAGGGGATTCGGTTGCATCCTGGCGTGGAACAGTAGTAGAAGTCATGGTTCTTCTCATAATCCAATCTACTCTGCAGCTTCTCAAGCACATGCCGCTTCTGATTCAAAATGAAGCCTTCCAGCTGATCCGGTTGGAGTCTCCAATGAAAAATAAACCAGCCAGTATTCTGATCCCGGGCTCTCCGCAAAGCGACAAGCGAGTAATCATACAACTTGTAGAGGATTTTGCGGACGATGTTCAGCCGAATCTCCGTCTTCCCAGCAATCTCATCATCGGTAATCTCATCTACCCC
>CP070679.1:420975-428834 GCA_020352535.1 Candidatus Bathyarchaeota archaeon
TCCTTCCTCTTCCTCGCAATTCTCTCTTCTTGCCTAATTTCGTTCAGATGGATTGAGAAGTCGCCCAAGCCTATAAAGAAGACGTCCTCAAACAGTATGACTTCCTGTACGCGAGGATAAATGGAGAGTAATGCCACTTCTAGACAATCCTTTAATAGAACACAACTAATCAACATAAAGCCAACTATGGAAATCAACTTTCACACCATCTGTATATAACCCGAGAGACAATAAAATGCAAGCAATAGTCAAGAGGAAACGGCAGCCAGAAGCCGAGATTACAGAAGTAGACCTCCCAAACATTGAAGGTAGGCAGATTCTTGTCGAAACAAAAATGGCCTCAATCTGCGGAACGGACGTGCATATCTGGGATTGGAACGAGTGGGCACAGAATCGTATAAGAACGGTTCCGCTAACAATGGGTCATGAATTCGCTGGAAAAGTAGTGGAGATTGGAGAAGACGTGACCAGTCTGCAAGTAGGAGATATGGTTTCAGCGGAAACCCACATTGCTGATGGCACTTGCTATCAATGCAGAACCGATCGAATGCACATCTGTAGAAATATGAAGATTCTAGGCGTAGATACCGATGGAGTCTTCGCTGAATATGCCATATTACCTGAAGAGAATGCGTGGAAGAATTCCCTTGAACTAGATTCAGTCATAGCCTCTATTCAGGAGCCTCTAGGCAACGCGGTACAGACAGCGCTGCCGAGAGACCACATTGAAGACATTGTGGGAAAGAGCGTGGCTGTTCTGGGCTGCGGCCCAATTGGCCTTATGGCCATTGCGGTCCTAGACGAGATCGGGGCAGGTCGAATTTTCGCAACTGGTGGCGGGCGCAACAAGGTACGCATGGAACTTGCGAAGAAAATGGGGGCAGACCTGGTTCTTAACGCAAGAGAAGAAGGAGGAAACATCATTAAGACTCTACGAGATGCGACCGATGGTAACGGAGTAGATGTGGTGCTGGAAATGTCAGGTGCTCCATCAGCTGTCAGACAAGCCTTTGAAATACTCACTCCTGGCGGAAGGGTATCTCTTTTAGGCTTATTTGATAAACCTGTGGAATTCGATTTGAACAATTCAGTGATTTTCAAGGCAGCAACTGTCTATGGAATCTCTGGTAGAAGGATGTTTCAGACATGGTATCAAGTGAAGGGATTGCTCTCAAGTCCTACTTTCAAGAGCAAAATCTCCCAGATAATTACTCATCGAATTCCAATTCGGGACGTAGCAGAAGGTATGAAAGCAATTCATTCAAGACAGGCTGGCAAGGTCGTGCTTGAGCCTAAGTGGAACTAGGAAATGTTAAGAGAATGTTTATTAACCCGAAAGAGAGGTTGAACCTCTTCACTGAGAGGTAGTTCAAGTGTCTGAAAAACGACATCCGACAAAATATATGGGCGAAGAATATCGACGCTTGAAACGTGAAAGCCTTGACTGGGAACTGAAGGAACTGCAAACCGCAAGCGAACCAGTCTGTACAATCGCGGGTAGACAAGTCACGATGCTGTGCGCCAACAACTATCTCAACCTATCTACACACTCGAAAGTCGTCGAAGCCATGATTGAAACAACTAGGAAATTCGGGGCAGGGGCAGGAAGCGACCGGTCAATCGCTGGCAACATGACCGCTCACGAGGAATTAGACCGTCACCTAGCACGTTTCAAGAATGCACCCGCATCATTAACATACCCAACAGGTTTCATGGCCAACGAGGGCCTTGTTCCTCAACTAGGTGGAAGAGGAGATCTCTTCGTGTCCGATGAGTTGAATCATGGCTCTATCATTGATGGGGTTAGACTGAGTCATGCAGATCGAGCTATCTTTAAGCACAAAGACGTTGAAGACCTGACACGAGTCATGGACGAAGCCAAGAAACATGATCCTCCATATAATCACGTCTGGATTTTCACTGACGGGGTTTTTAGTATGGATGGCGACTTGGCGCCATTACCCGAAATTGCGAAGATTGCAGAAGAACATGGCGCAGGCGTGTATGTAGATGATGCACATGGTGAAGGCGTGCTTGGTAAAGGTGGTCGAGGCATCGTGAATCACTTTGGCCTTAATCATGAGCAAGTGCATGTGGAGATGGGAACATTTTCAAAAGCCTTTGGAGTTGTAGGTGGGCATATTACAGGCTGTGAAGATCTGCGAAGCTTCGCTTACAACAAGTCACGAACATGGCTCCTCAGCGGAGGTGTCCCACCTGGCGTGGCATCAGCGTGCAGTGCAGCGATTAGCGTTCTTGAGTCGGAACCGCAACATGTGAAGAGAGTTTGGGAGAACCGCAATTACTTCATAAAGGCAATGCAAGATTTAGGCTTTGATACTGGAAACAGTGAAACCCCGATTGTACCAGTAATGTGTGGAGAGAGTAAGAGAGCAAAGGATTTGGCAGGGTTCATCTGGAAGAGAGGGTTCTTCGCGCTTCCTATCGTGTACCCAATGGTAGCTCGAGACAAGGCACGAATCCGTGTTCAGCTATGCACAAAACATACTGAAGACCAGCTGAGCAAAGCCGTTGGAGTGTTTGAGGAAGGCGGAAGAAAGCTTGGTTTAATCTAGTCTTTCAACAGTCTAGATGTACCATACTCCATTCCTTTCTCGAGGGCTCTCTTATTTACTTCAAAGAGTTGCTTTTTCTCTTCTCCTAAGAGATTCGCCAATCCTTGGAGAATACCCTCTTTCGACACAGTCTTTGTGTATGCAATATATGCCCCCAGCATGACCATGTTTGCGACTCTTTTATCCCCTAGCTTGGAGGCTGCTTCGTTAGCGGGGACATCAACCACCGTGAGGTCTTTTCTTCTTGCCTTGTGAGTGACTAGAGAACTATTGACTACTAATACTCCGCCATCCTTCAGTCTTGGCTCAAAAGCGTCCATGGATGGATTATTCATTACGATTAAGGAGTGAGGGGAAGTGATGACCGGTGAGCCGATTTCTTCATCAGAGATAACAACAGTACAATTAGCGGTGCCACCTCTCATTTCAGGACCGTACGAAGGGATCCATGTCACGTTTCTCCCTTCTTTCATTGAGCCATAAGTCAGCAGTTTTCCAATGAACATGATTCCTTGCCCACCGAAGCCTGCCAGGATGACGTCTTCATAGAAGGGCATCTTCAATTACTGCTACCTCCGTCTTGAGGAGATTTGAATTCACCCAGGGGGTAATGGGGTATCATCTCTTCTTCTACCCATTTTATTGCTTGTTGAGGTGACATCTTCCAAGGCGTTGGGCATTGAGATAAAACCTCTACCAAAGAGAATCCCAACCCCAGCATCTGAGTCTCAAATGCTTTCTTGATTGCTCTTTTAGCCTGCATAACGTTCTTTGGGTTGTTCACTGCCACTCGTGCAATGTACGCTGCTCCATCGAGAGTTGCTAGAATCTCCGACACCCTCAAAGGATAGCCTGTTTCCTCTGAGGCTCGTCCAAACGGTGATGTTGTCGTCTTTTGGCCTATAAGCGTCGTCGGGGCCATCTGCCCTCCAGTCATCCCATAGATGGCGTTGTTGATGAAGATTGTAGTGATCTTCTCTCCTCGGGCTGCGGTGTGGATGATTTCAGCTGTTCCGATAGAGGCCAAGTCGCCGTCTCCTTGATAGGTGAAGACAACAAGCTCCGGATTCACTCGCTTACATCCTGTTGCAATGGCTGGTGCCCTACCGTGGGCCGCTTCATACATATCGCAATTAAGGTAATTATATAGAAGGACAGAACATCCTACAGGCGCTACTCCAACAGCTCTTTCCAGGATGCTTAGCTCATCAATCGCTTCAGCTACTAATCGATGGACTATTCCATGTCCACATCCGGGACAGTAGTGAGTTGATACTTGGTACATGGACTTCGGGCGTTGAAAAATTCTTTCCATCTTAAGCGCCCCTCCTTTCTTTGATAGTCTTTTCAACCTCAGCCACGATTTCATCGTAGCTTGGAACCATTCCTCCAACTCTACCATAGAACAACACATCTGCTTTTCCACAGGCTCCAAGCTTAACATCTTCAACCATCTGGCCCAGATTCATCTCAACCACTAACATCCTGTCGACGCTCTCAGCCAGTTTCTCAATAGTCCGGTACGGAAAGGGAAAGAGCGTAATTGGCCTAATCAGCCCTGCCCTGATGTTTCTATCACGAAGGATCTTAATTGCCGTCTTCGCAATGCGTGCAACTAGTCCGAAGGCCACTATAACGACTTGTGCATCATCTGTAAAATAGGTCTCAGCGCGTACTTCGTTCTCAATCATTTCTTGATATTTACCATGGAGCTCCAGATTGTGGCGTTCTAAGACATCAGGTTTGAGGTAGAGGCTCTTAACAACATTTTGGGGACGTCCCTTTGCGCCAGTTACTATCCAATTCTTAGCTGAGCGGTCAGTGAACGGGTGTTGCCTAAACTCTACTGGCTCTATCATTTGGCCAAGAAAGCCATCCCCCAGAATCATCACCGGATTGCGATATTTCTCTGCTAGATCAAAGGCTTCCATCGTCAGATCAGCTGCCTCTTGAACCGTAGAAGGTGCTAACACAAGTACATGATAATCCCCATGCCCTCCTCCCTTAGTTGCCTGGAAGTAGTCAGACTGGGATGGCTGAATCCCCCCTAATCCTGGTCCTCCACGCATCATATTTACAATCACGCAGGGAAGCTGTGCCGCAGAAATATACGAGATACCTTCTTGCATCAGGCTGATTCCCGGGCTTGAAGATGATGTCATTACTCTTGCTCCGGCGCCAGCTGCCCCGAAAACCATGTAGATTGACGCTATTTCACTTTCCGCTTGGAGGAAACAGCCCCCTATCTCAGGAAGCCGCTTCGAAAGATACTCAGGAATCTCGCTTTGGGGGGTAATTGGATAGCCAAAGTAGTGTCTGCACCCTGCTTGAACAGCAGCTTCAGCAATAGCCTCGTTTCCCGTTAATAGCTTCTTCTCGCTCAAACTTTCTCACCAGGTTTTTTCTTTCGATGAACCTCTATGGCGACGTCAGGACACATTATAGCACACAGAGCGCACCCCGTGCACCTCCCTTCTGTATCAGTGAATTTTACCGGGTAGTAACCTTTGGAGCTAATCCGATTAGCGAGTTGAATAAGGCTTAAAGGACATGCGCCTACACAAAGCGTACAACCCTTGCACAGCTCTTCGCTAATCGTAATCATCCCCTTCCGCTCCTTTCCTTTCTGTGAGACCATTTCCAAAGCCTTCACCATAAACCATGCTCATTCAGCTTCATGACCTGACTGTTGCGTACCTGTACCCAGCTCCATGAGTATGGGTAAGAGCCCAGCAATATTAGTGTTGGTGCGGATGTGATAATTCAGGGTCAGAGGAATGCAACTAAACTAATCATTAGAATGGCAATCCCTGAGAAGAGACACAATGCTAACCTTCTAGCTCGCTTCATCGTACTATCGACCATGATGGATAATTTCTTGATGGTCTTCTCCCCAATAACGCCAATGCCTATGGCTGCAGCTCTATGCATTGATGCGTGTGCTGGTCTTAGATTTGCGGCTGCCTTTAGGGTAACTTCCCTAACATAGTTTGTTAGTTTCGCGTGGTCTATCACTTCGCCAACAGGGTGGTAGCCACGTGCTGCAGGTATGATTCCGGTCACCGCGTGTGTATCAGTAGTCAAAACCTCTCCATCGGCAATGCCTATTCCCCTGAGCATTGCTAGAATCTTCTCCCGAAGTCCTGATATCATATTGTTTCCGTCAATAGTTATATATGCGGCTCTCTGTTCGCCCACTTCTATCACAATGGCGCTGATTCCACCTGGGCCCATGCCTTCGTGGACTCCGAATTCCGTCGGGGTGACCCTAGCAGCCCCCATTTTAAAAGAGGAACGCTTACTTGAGAATGCTGCTTCAAGGCTCAATGCGGCAGCTTTTCTAAGGGGCTGTATTGCCTCACCAAGCTTAAAGGGCCCATTTATGCTGTTGTGGGCGTCGATCAGCAATGCAGGAGGTAATTTTTGATTCTCAACTTTCCTTATAATGAAAGAAGCCAAGTTTGAGGGTAAATCCTCCATGGTTCTAGGCGCAAGGGTCAGCGTTATGAGTGTGCAATCACCAAGTATCTGACAGCTTGCAGTCGCCCCTTCTTCTTTTGTTCGGATGAAAGGAGTAGCCTCTGAATGGAAGTCAGAGAAGCCTATGCTAGAAAGAACGCTATCCACAACTCTTCGGCTTTGAAACTGAGAGGCAAGGTCTAAATCGTGTCCAAGTAGCCCGTGAGGCACAGAAGCAACACACTGCAGCCTATCCTCCAACGTGCTCTGAATCATGTATGGGAGAAGGCTACTGCCGACATTCCTGAAAGGGCCGGGATGACATTCCGGAACAACAACAACCGCTTTTATCTTCTGATCACATCTGAATCCAAGTAATGAAAGGCTTATGTCTGTTTCAACGCTAAGCTTCTCGAGGAAGCTCTCAAGCGGCTCATTCAGATTCTCTGTCCAATTCGCCACAAATGCCTTGAAGAGCGAAAGGGGTTGCTGCTGAATGTCTCCTAATCCATTGCGATTCAGAAGCAGAATAAAAAGGGTGACTGACAACCAAGCAGCTGGAACAGAAAGCAGGAAGAAAACTGGAACAAGCTTCAAATCATACTCTATAATAGAGTGTGTGCAAAGCCCGAGCCCAATCAACAAGGTTGGCTGCAAAAGAGCTGAAATAGTGGCTCTACCCCGAGTTACAGACGAAGCTGCACGAAAGACGAGTAGGCGAAGAATAAACGCACCGCTAAAACCTAGAAGAAAAAACCTAATCCAAAAGCTGGGATTCCCAGAAAGATGGCTGATGATGTTACCGAGAAAGGTGACTCCAAACCACAACAGGTTAGAGAAGAGGGAGAGAAACAGGCAACGCCTTAGGTTGAAGACAGGATCCTCCTTGATAAGAGTGTGTGTGATGATTAGATCTGATGAGATAGCAAGGAGGAAGCTGGTTGTTCCAAACGCTAGCCCCAATGCAACTCCACGGTAAGAGAGGGATAGTGGTGCAATTGTCAGAATGCCGCTAAAGATGCATAGCGCACAGAGTAGGAATACCCCTTTTCTTCGAGATGAAAGCGTGAAAAGCGAGGAATAACGTTTGGTTACCATGCCTATGTAAGTGTCTAGAGACTTGCTAGAAACCATTTAGAGCATCGCCTAATGTGCGTTCACTAGTTGTCAGGAATGAAGTTCAAAAGGGTTGGGGTTGCATATAGCAATGTGATGAGTGTTGAATGCCAAGGTTGTATGACATTATTGTCAATAAGCGGAAGTGTTTTCATAACTCTTAAATAAAGTCCAAGCGAAATTATTTAGTAGACAGGCTCCCAAGCTGGTCTAGAGATGTTAAGGTACAAGTATGCTTTGACAAAGGCAGGAGAAAGGAGATGCGTTAGGGGCGAGTTCTACCTCCAAGACACCCCGACATATAAAGGATACACGGAAAGGATCTTTCGTTCGTTGCACAAGTCAGAATCAGCTTTGACCGTTAGAGAAATCAGCAGGATGACTGGAATCAGAACTCGTTCAGTAAATGGCGTGATTACTTTCAACATATACGCTGGATACATCAGACGAATATTCGTATGATGTGTAACTGCGTTACACCTGGCAGCAGCTCCGAAGCACTTATCAGTCGAGGTAGAATAAGGCTTTAACCCAAAGTATATGGTATCCTGGTGGTCTCAATGTCGGATGCAGGGCTACCGCTCTCAGTTTTCCACATGCTTGAACGAAACGTAGGTCGACGAGTAGTAGCCATTCTGGATTCTTCGTACGGTTTCGAAGGAAAGTTGGTGGCAATCACTAGGCAACCGCCAGGAATCTGGCTTTCCG
>CP070679.1:428934-439295 GCA_020352535.1 Candidatus Bathyarchaeota archaeon
TGCCTGACGTTCCCGATCACTTCAGCCGCTGCTCGGAAATCAACAGAAAAGGACCTAAACTCATAAAGCATTTACAAAAGCCCACTCGGCTTGACCCAAATGATTTCCGAAAGGCAGCAGATCGAGGGAAAACTGCTGTCTTAGATATGCGTTCCTATGAGTCCTTTGGTGGACAACATATCCCCGACGCATACAACATAGACTTTAGCGGGAATTTCCCCACATTCGCGGGATGGATTATCCCCCCTGACAAGGAAATCCTCTTGGTCTCCGCCTCATCAGTACGAGCCGAAGATGCCATACTTTGGCTGCGACGAGTCGGTCTAGATAACACCGTCGGATTTCTTAATGGTGGAATGCACGCGTGGGCTAATGAGGGCCTACTCACAAACCATGTGGGCCAGCTTTCTGCTGAAGAACTTCACACAAAAATCGTCAAAGGAGAGAGCATGACATTGGTTGATGTTCGGGCGCGAAGTGAATTCGAGACAAAGCACATTGAAGGCGCAATCAACATTCCAGCACCTGAGCTCAGAACACCACACAAAGAATTGGACAAGAATCGACAACTGATTCTGATTTGTCGTTCAGGGAACCGTTCAAGCTTGGCAGCAAGCATTCTCCTTCAACAAGGATTCAGAGATATCTATAGTGTTGCAGGTGGTATGCAGGGTTACAGCGCTGCAGGATATGTTCAAGAATGTCCAATGTGTTCCATTCCTCACGGACCTCGTTTCTTAGGGCAAAGTGAATAGCCTGCGAGTTTCAGTAAATGTATAGGCTTCCCATCTCTTCGGAAAGACTTATCTGCGAAAAACATCCAAGCTTGAACTATGTTTCCATTAGGCATATTTCCCTACTTGGTCGGTGGAGTACTCATAGGAGTCGGTGTCAGTCTAATCTATATAACCACTGGGCTTCATGCCACCCAAAGTAGCTTCTTTAGCACAACCCTCTCTTACCTCTCAAAGATCCCGTATTTCCAGCAGAAACAATATCGAGATTCGAGAGGATGGCGCCTGACCTTTGCGATTGCCGTAGTTCTCGGGGGCTTCATCTACGCGATATTGACACCTGATGGCTTTTTCACGACCTCTGTAGAGTGGTGGCGGCTTCTACTTGGAGGGTTCTTGGTAGGCTTTGGTACCCGACTTTCGAAAGGTTGTACCTCAGGGCATGGTATAAGCGGATTAGGCTCCCTATCTCTATCCTCTTTCTACGCTGTCATCACATTTCTAGCTGTTGGAATACTGACGGCGTTGGTGCTCCAAGCAGTGGGGGTAGCTTGATGAAGCTGAAGCATCTGTTCGTCTTCATTGGTGGCCTATTCTTCGGTTTTGGGCTGGCATTCGGTGGTATGTCAAAACAAGAGATTGTTTTAAGCTTCCTACAGCTCCAAGACTATGGTCTGCTTCTGCTATTGGGTGGATCTGCATTAGTGACGGCGCTTACCATTAACCTAGTGCCCTTAGTGTTGAAGAATCCTCCTCTTGGAGGAAAGTTTCAGAGAAGAATCCGGGCTTTAAATAGACGAGTTATCATCGGCGCGGCCATATTCGGAGTAGGCTGGGGAATTTCGGGGATATGCCCAGGCTCATCATTGGCAAGCCTTGGGGTGGGTAACCTTCCCATTCTGCTCGGGATCGCCTCGATGTTTCTTGGAGCCTATGTGATGGGTAGGTTTTTTAGCAGGTAACCGTAAGCGAGCCCAGAGAGTGAGACCGTGGCTGAAGCAAGCTCTGGACTTGGCACGTTTGAGAAATACCTTGCAGCATGGGTTGCTTTATGCATGGTTCTAGGGCTACTCTTATCCCAGTACTTCCCCGCTTTAGGCATTGCTATTAACAGTCTGCAAGTCGCGGGAATATCCATTCCGATTGGTATCTGCTTGTTCTTGATGATGTATCCTGCATTGTTGAACCTGCAACTTAGCGAGTTGAAGAAGCTAGCGCGTGATCCCAAGCCGATTATCCTGACACTCGTCTCGAACTGGATTTGGGCGCCATTAGTGACTGCCTTTCTAGCCTATGTACTGCTTGCAGGCTATGACCAGTTGATTGTATCTCTGATCCTGCTGGGGTCTAGTCCTTGCACTGCAATGGTCTTGGTGTGGGGGGTTCTTGCTGAGGGAAATCAGGAACAGAATGTCATCAACACAAGCTTGAATACGGTCACAATCATGTTTCTCTATGTCCCTATCGTCTCTCTACTGACAGGAATTCAGAACATCCAGATCGACCGGTTGGCTCTTTTGGTCTCGGTTTTTATGTTTATTGGGATCCCATTGGTTTTGGGCTACATTTCCAAGAGGTCCATTGTGAGTCGGAAGGGTTTGAGTTGGTTCGATGATGTTTACCGGCCTGTAGTAGGTAAGATTGCCATCTTAGCTCTCTTGACAACGCTGATTGTGCTCTTCTCGCTTAATGGCAATGTGCTTATCGAGAACCCAGGGGAGATGATACTTGTCTCGATTCCTTTGCTGCTTGGATTTGCGATAGTAGTGGGAATCAACTTAGTTGCCACTAAACTTGCAGGGTTCAGGTATAGAGAGGCTATAATCTCTGTGATAATCGGCTCATCCAGCCACTTTGAAATCGCCATAGCAACTGCTATCAGTCTTTATGGTTTAGGTTCGCAGGCTGCGCTTGGAACAACGATGGGTCTATTCTGGGAGGTTCCCATAATGCTTAGTCTAGTGTACGTCGGGAAGAAGCTGAACAATAAAGGGTTTTGGAAAACTGATTAGCGCTTCAATGGATGCAAGTCAGCGATTGGGCTCAAAGCCAAGAGCAGAATGCAACGACTACCAAAATCGTAATATCTGTGCGAAAGTGTAGACTTGTGCATCTCGCTTGCTTTGCAGGAGAAAGGATGTTTGAGACTCGAAGAGCTTGCATCGAAATTTGAGAAGCTAAGAATTCAGTTCTCAGAACAGAGTTACAATCAGGATGCGGGGTTACCGTATGACAAGGACTTGATGAAGAATCTGGCTACGCAGCTTACTCAGGTCAGCCAGGATTTCCTTACCAATTTTGAAAAGCCACGAAACATGTACCTGATTTCTATAGCGGCAATCGCAGTTGCTGAAAAGCTGGAGACGGAGCTTGAACTCCATGAACAACGCGTAAAGAAGATATCTACAGACAAGTATGAGATTGCCGGACGTACAGTGAACTGGGGAACTTGGCGCCAATTCAACTCAATAACAGACAACCCGACGAAGCGAAAAGAAGTATTTGATGATTTCGTCAAGAAAGCCTTGAGTATAGCTCCACTTGTCGAGAAGCGGATGAGCATCTCAAGGGATATATATAGTAGGTATAGTTTGACCCCACTGGATAGTTATCTGGAGCTTGAAGGATTAGAGTATAACCAGCTACATAGCTTACTCATGAAACTCGGGGATGGAGCTCGGGATGCCTTTCTAGCTGCAGCGGAACACCTTGTGGCTAAGGTGTTAGGGAAGAAGAATTTTGAATACTATGATGACTTCTACACATGGAGAGGTCGTATTTACAGACCACTAGGCAAGCACTTTGAGAAAATAGATGGATTAGATGAAGTCAGAAGGTTCCTTGTAACCTTTGGATTTGACCCCTCAAGAATCAAAGTTGACGCCGAAGACCGCGAGAAGAAGAGCCCTAGTGCCTTCTGCTTTGGAATTCAGATTCCCAATGATATCCGAATCTGTTTCCGGAAAGTATCGCCGTTCACTGACTTCGGGAGCATCTTTCACGAGTTTGGGCATGCCATTCATGGTGCAAGCGCGAATCCCAATGATTCCGTATGGAAGCGCTATGTAGTTCCTATGAGTGTGGCTGAAACCTTCAGTATTCTAATTGAGAGTATGCTCGATACGCCACTATTTCTTAAACAAGAACTGGGGCTGGTTGATCGAGCGGTCAATGAAATCGTTGACCGTCGCCGATTCATGAATCTAGCATTCTTGACCTTCTATGCAGCAAACAGCATTATGAAGATGGAGTTTTGGAAGAAACGCTATAGCATTGAAGATGCTGCGAAGAGATGGCAAGAACTGACCAAGCGGTTCTTCATCGAGGTTCCTGGAGACTACTGGCTGCTTCACCATGTAATGCCCAGCTACGACATGTACTCACCCAGCTACATGATTGCATCTTTACGGGTAGCTGCAGTCCGAGAACGACTCAGGCAAGATTACGGAGAAATATGGTGGAAGAGCAAGAAGGCAGGAAATTACATTAGGGATCTAGCTGCAACTAGGGGTGACTTCGATATCAAAGCTTGGAATCTTGACGCTGAGAGCTACCTTAAGGATGTTAAAACCCTCAGTTTCCTTTAGAACCACCATTCTGAGTAAATCAACAATACATTTTGAGGTGCGGCGGGCCGGATTCGAACCGGCGAACCCCTACGGGAGAGGATAGCTCATCAACCATGATCTTGAGTCCTCCGCGTTTGACCTGGCTTCGCTACCGCCGCCTAATCATCGAAATTTCCACATCTTTCTTATTAATTATTTCTAGATTTCTGCGTGTTAGCGCTGGGTATTTTTGATTATAGAAGGAACAACATACGCACTATATGGGTCAACTCAATCTGCAGTCAAG
Organism: Candidatus Bathyarchaeota archaeon; assembly: GCA_020352535.1. GTDB lineage: Archaea > Thermoproteota > Bathyarchaeia > Bathyarchaeales > Bathyarchaeaceae > SOJZ01. The sequence goes on from CP070679.1 coordinate 433,524, forward strand.
TCTGACTGAGGACACACCACCATGAGGAGAACCATTTGCATCGAAGTATGTCTTTAATTCAGCGTTAGTCTACGCTGGCTTTCACCTTTGAGTCGACTATTGTGAAGATATGGTATGCTGGAATAATGTTGATTAAGGCTTGAGTGAGATTGAAAATCCCGATGAAAAGCAACAACCCCACCACTACAGGCTCCTGCATTTCATAGAAGAATGGTAGCAGAAAGTAGTTACCTATGGTCATGACCACAACACGCAGGATGATGGCAATGGTGATTCTGAGCCAGATACTCCTCTTAACCAAGGAGAATCCTATAAGAGTCGCTAGCTCCGCAATCAACTTGAAGACTCCCCCAGCAATATTCCCTCTGAAGAAGATTATGGAGCACCCAATCAAACAGGTGTAGGTTCCAGCTGTAATTCCGTAGAACAAAGTGCTTAGTATTATGGGGACTCCTGTTAGATCCCATGAGATTCTTGTGTACAATGGAAATGGGATATCAAATGGTGGACCTTGAAAGACCTCCCACATTGCAGCTAACGCGCCAAGTACACTTGCCAACGCAATCATTCTAGTGCTCAATCGCCTCAAGGTTGGTCCCCCTGGATGTGAATGGGTCATATCTCATATCCATCAAGTATAAAGATAACGTGTACTCTTCTATCCAAAACCTGAAATTATCTGGGATTTTCTTCTGAAACCAAAAAAATTATAAACAGAACTGGCAATTCAGACAACATCCATCCGAAAAGGGGGAGCTAGGGGCTAAACCCAGCTGAGAGGACGATACAGAGCGTCGTCGACCCTTATAACCTGATCCAGATAATACTGGCGGAGGGAAATAAATGAATAAACCTGTGGTTTCAACCAAGATTATAACTGAAGCAGTAGATGTAATCGCTCTTACATTCGTTCTGAAAGACCTGCTTCCCCCAATCTTCCAACTCCCTTACGGAGGTTCACTCACTATTGCAGGCATGGTGCCATTGATATGGTTCGCCTTACGGCGAGGTCCAGGCTGGGGCACCTTTGCTGGCCTAATCTATGGGCTCGTTCACATCGCGATGGGTGGGTATGTGATTGACCCGGTTCAAGCCTTGCTTGACTATCCGCTCGCCTTTGGGGTCATTGGAGCTGCTGGCTTCTTCAGGAAGTATCATTTAGCCGGTGTTGCCAGTGGAGTAATTGGTCGATTTTTCTTTCACTTCCTATCTGGTGTGTGGTTCTTCTCAGCTTATGCACCAGCAGAAATGAGCCCGATACTTTACTCTGCGTTGTATAACGGTGGCTATCTCCTCGGAGAATTCCTAATTAGCGCAATCGTTATCGACATAATCGTGAGACGGGGACTCCTAGACCTCTATCTCTGAGCCGTGGCGCTACCTATGGCTTACTTCAATGCTCGAGAGTTAATCGCCATAGTTATGTGTGCAGGGTTGTGGGCGGTTCTCAATAGGTTATTTGCCCCAGTTGTTTGGCAACTGACTCATCTACCACTTCTCTGTGATTTCCTTGCCTTCACAACGCTGATTCTAGTTGGATGGTGGACTAGAAAGTTTGGCGCAGCCTCGCTCACAGGATTCATAGTCACGTTGATAACACTCTTAGTGCTACAAGGAGGCTTCCAAATGCTTGGCTTCATGGCAGCCAGCATCCTATTCGACATTCTAACAAGAACGATAGGTTATGATAATTGCTTTGACAAACGAGTCCTCAGCGTAATATGCTTGATTACATTTTCCACAATATCTGCAGGAGTAGCAGGCTTGATTATCGGAAGCATCATAATGAATCTCACCGTGTTCTGGTCAATAATTATCTTCGCTGCAACGCATGCAGTGGGTGGCACTATCGGCGGAGTATTCGGATTGGTTCTGATTAATGTCCTCAAGACCCGAATAACAATACCAAGTCACTTGAAATAATCGGAAGGAGCTGAATGCATGAAGACGGGACAAAGTATAGATGAACAGTCAAAGGCTTTGATAGAGACGGCAGCAGATTTTCATGGGCATCTTGGACCCTATTTGGTCATTGGTGTTCGAATGGGATTGCTGGCAAAACAGGTCCTCAACTCAGACGGCTCCAGCGGTCTATCTGCCACTGTCAACACTGGAAGCAAGCCCCCGTTGTCCTGTGTTGCCGATGGCATACAAGTAGCAACTGGATGTACACTTGGAAAAGGCAACATAAAGATAAGAGCCCTCAATGAAATCTCTTCCACATTTCGCACAAAACAAAGGGCCATTCAAGTAAAAACCAAGGCTGAAGCAATTGATAGCTTGAAGCTGGATGAATTGCGAGGGAGCCAAAAGATAATGGAAAAAGTCGCGACGAAAGTCAGCCAGATGCTTGACTCGCAGCTTTTCAACATAGAAGAATTGTAGTATACATGCTACTGTGCGCTCTAAGCATCTAATGATGCTTTCAAACCGATCCTTCTGAAACGTGGTATTCTTTTTTGTCCGAGGTATCGGCCTATCACCTTCTTTGCTGCGGTGCTGGCGTGTCTAAGTTCTGCCTTTGCAGAAGGCATGTCTATCCCTGAAAGAGTGAATAAAGTGTAATAAAATGGAAAACTGCGCCACCTACCATCAGAAGTCCGTTTAAGTCTGATGTTCTCTAGGCTCTTTTCAAGAGTTACTTCCCATCCTTGAGGCTTAACCAAAGTTAATGTTCTCATAAAGGCTGGAGTACATTGGTGACAGCAGAAGAAGCCAGTTGTCTTAGCTGGTGGGTCTCCTGCTTTCTCAAAGAGATTGCTGAAATTTTCTTTTGCTTTTGCTACAGTGGAAGACGATTCTAGATTCCAAGCAATGACGGTTCTAAGCGCTTCTTCTCCCAATATATGGCGAAGGGCTGCAGAGAATACCGCTTCACCTGTGAGCAGCTTGACTCCTTTCAGGTCTTTCTCTGTCGGCGCAAAAAGACCTCTATAGGCTCCTTTAAGCCCTTGTCTCGACAGAACCCAGTTAAGGGCCTGGGTCACTTGCGTGCTGACTTGAGGTCTGAATCCTCTTCTTACTTCTTCCAAGCGCCAAAGAGTTTCAGCCAAAGAGTCTGTGACCAGAATATTATTTTCCATCAGAGTAATCGCCTGCGAAATTAGTGATGAATCTAGTTTCTAATAAGGTTGAATCCGCTATGCACGCTTACATTGAGTAACTCTTTTGTATACATTGCATACTTAGAACAAAGAACAATTTAGAGGAAAGACATTTGGGCGAAACCGGGAACAGCGAATTGGCAGCACCTTGTGGTCTCTACTGTGGAGCTTGCATTGACTACCTAGTCTATAAGAACTGTCATGGCTGTGATTGCAGCTGCGGAACATGTGCTGCTTCAGAACATCATAAGAGATGTGCAATCTATAGATGCTGTATTAAGCAGAAAAGTCACGATACTTGTATGGACTGCGAAGAGCTACCTTGTTCAATACTCATTCAGTTCTGTTATAACCCTGTTTGGCTTCATCACCTACCAGTAATAGACAACCTCCGTAGGCAAAAAGCCATAGGAATTGAAAACTGGTTGAAAGAGCAGAAAGAAACATGGAGCAATGAATGGCACCTAAAAAGATGGCTTTGGCTCCAAAAAGAATGCGAGAACAGACTAGAAAGATCAGCTGAGGAATCAAAGAACATACTTGCAGAGAAATAGCTACACGCGCAGAATCGATAAGTATAGAGGTACCTTCCGATTATTCCATTGGAGGAGATTCGTTTTGCCTCTCAAGACCAGTTTAGAGCCGCTTGTCAGGTCAGAGGATTGGTGGGCTTGCTGGCTCGGATTCTCGCTCTTCTTGATTTGTCTTCTCGGCTTCATCGATGTTGCGCCGAAATTTGGAATATGGTATGCAAACCCTCTAGAAGCGCTTCCTACCTATACGCTCATTTCCTACATTTTGGTGCTAGTCGTTGTTATGATCCTGGGCTTCATCGGTATGTTGCTGATGTCCAAGAAGCCTCTCCGGTTCCCCCCAGCGTTCGTAGTTATGTCGATTTTAGGATTGTGCGCTCAATTGATATCTCAACAGTACTTCATAGATTTATACGGCCTAGAATATGTTCTCTGGGCTCTAGCAATCGGCCTAGTAATCAGTAACACAATCGGTCTTCCAGCCTTCTTGAAACCTGCTGTGAAGACAGAATTATACATAAAAACGGGTCTAGTTTTACTCGGGGCAGAAATCCTATTCTCTCGAATCCTGAATCTAGGGCTTCAAGGTTTGATTCTTGCTTGGGGAGTGACTCCAATCGTGCTGTACTTCATGTATCGATACGGCACCTCGACCTTGAAACTTGATAAAACGCTCTCAGTACTCATAGCCTCCGCCACATCAGTCTGTGGAGTCTCAGCAGCAATCGCTGTTGCTGCTGCAACCAAAGCGAAGAAGGAGCATTTAACCCTCACAATCTCCTTTTCACTGATATCAACAGTCATCCTGTTGCTTGGCCTACCTGCTCTAATCAAAGCTATAGGAATCAGTTATGTCGTAGGCGGTGCTTGGATCGGTGGAACAGTGGATTCAACAGGTGCTGTAGTCGCAGCTGGCGAATTGTTAAATCAACAAGCAATGGAAGTCGCTACAGTAGTGAAGCTCATCCAAAATGTCATGATAGGCTTGATCGCCTTTGTGGTAGCTATCCTTTGGGTAACCCGTGTAGAACGGGATGCCAAGACCAAACCAGGACCAGCTGAAATCTGGTATAGATTTCCGAAGTTCGTAATTGCCTTTATGATTTTATCGCTAATCTCATCCTTTATCTTGATTCCAATGATGGGTGAACCTGCTCTCAACGATATTCTGAGGTCCACAAGCAATATACGCACATTTCTCTTTGCAGCTGCATTTCTGAGTATCGGATTAGAGTCAGATCTCAAAAGCTTGGGGCGGCAGATTCAAGGCGGACGCCCTGTAAACCTGTATGTTGTGGGGCAAACGTTCAACATTATTCTAACCTTGGTTGTTGCATGGTTGCTGTTCGATTACTTGGCTGCAATATGATATGCCGTTGCGCTTGACAGAAATTTTATTGCATGGAGAAACCCAAGTCTACTTTTCATCTGAAATCCATTTTTTCTGAAATTATCCATACTCCAGGTTATGCCTAGTTGTGCTGCATGAACGCCATTCTAGATTGTCTAGTCTTTCTTCCGGAAAAACAGCCAGTTCTTCTCCCCTTTGAACCTGACTAAGCAATAAACCCCTCTTAGACGGTCCCCTTGTATCTCTACTATCCATTTATTCTCCTTCCTGCTTGTCAGAGCGTATTGCCCTTTATCCCAAATCTTCACAGAGCCTGCACCATACTGACCTTCCGGGATTACACCCTCAAAACTGGCATACTCTAAAGGGTGGTCTTCGACCTGAACAGCTAGCCGCCTTATGCCACTCTCTGTAGGAGGTGTCTTAGGAATCGCCCAGCTCTTCAACACTCCGTCGAGCTCCAACCTCAAGTCATAGTGGAGACGAGTAGCTTGATGCTCTTGAATGACATAGGCCCCACTTGCTTCAACGCGCTCCTCTTCTCTGGATTCCCTTGGTTCTACTCGTTTATCCATACTCCTTCGTCTTCTTCCTCGTCTTAGCTCTGAGAAGCGTCCATCTATAATATTGTAAAGGTAGGCGGGTCCTCGGCATACCCACATGATTTTATGTCCTTCTCGAGCTTTCTTTCCCCACGGTGAGTCCTTCTCTGGATTCTGCTCGATGAACGTGTATCCTTCTATGTTTACGAATCTAATCTTTGATGAGGATGTCTGACTGAAAT
>CP070679.1:439395-447237 GCA_020352535.1 Candidatus Bathyarchaeota archaeon
GTTACAAAGTTCACATGGCCAATTCGCTGTGGTTTCGCATCTTTTGATTGAGTGTCGAGTATCTGTGTGTCTTTGAGGGCGATTTCTTTGATAAGCTGTTTTTCCCTGCGACGCGTCTCCTTCCACTCTCTCACGAGGCGTTCTGCAGTCTTCTCAAGTTTCTCGCGTGGTGCATTCAATATCAAAGAAAGGTTGCTGAGTTGTTGGTCGTTATCCTGTACGAATCTCAGAGCAGGCAGCCCTGCACTGAACACAATGCGTTCGACGCCGTCTTGAATCCTCTCAGTTCTGACTATCTTTATGAATCCTAGTTCGCCAGTATTCTTCACGTGCGTACCTGCGCAGGCTTCAACTTCCCATCCTGTACTCTCGACAACGCGGATTTCTTTTCCAGGCACGACTCCGCCTTGGTAGAGCTGAAAGCCATAGCGCTCTTCAGCTGTCCCTCGAGGCAACCAAGATGTTTTTACTGGAATCCGTCGCATAACCACTTCATTCGCCAACATCTCAATTCTTTGGACTTCTTTTGGTGTTAATCGTTGGAAATGGGAAATATCGAGTCTTGAGTGGTCCAAGCCTTTCTGGGCGCCACATTGCCATACGTGTTTTCCGAGAACACGTTTTGCTGCCCCCATAATAACGTGAGTTGCTGTATGCTGCTGCATAAGGTTGTTTCGCCGTTTCCAATCGATGACTCCTCTAACCACGTCGCCTTCGGCAGGAACTGGCCCTTCTAGGGTATGCACTATGATATTTCCTACTTTCTGAACGTCAACGACTGCAGCCTTGGTGCCAGCGAACTTGAGGATTCCGTAGTCAGCTGGTTGTCCCCCACCTTCAGGGTAGAAAGTGGTTCTCTCCAAGACTACACGTTTCTCAGGTATCACGCGGAGAACTTGTGTCTCAAACTCGGTGAGGTATGCATCCGTATAGTATAGCATCTCAGTCTTCGGAAGGCCTGACACCTCAGCATCTACTTCTCCCGCCTTCTCTTCTTCGCTCTGGAGAGGCGCTTGCTCATGCCGCTCAGCAACCATGATATAGAAGTTCTCCGGCACCTCTACTGCTACGCCATTGTCTTCAGCGGTTTCCTTAACGACATCAGGGGGAAGACCATGCGAGTCGTAGAGCTCAACCAACGTATCGGGTGGAATCTGAGAAACGCCTCTTGCCTTTAATCCGCTGCTGATTTTTCTTACCAAAGCCTTGCCTCTCATCAGAGTATCCTCAAACTTGGCTCGTTCCACTGAGAGAATCTCCAAGATTTCCCCTTGCATCTCCTTCAAGAGCGGGAAATCTCGTGCCCAAAGCTCAATCTGCCGCTCGATTATTTTCGGTAGCTTCTCGGTGATTGCGAGCGTTTTAAGCAATCGATAGGTGCGACGGATTACGAGTCGAGTGAGGTATCCTTCTCGAACATTAGAGGGTACAACGCCCTCAGCCAGCATGAAAGCCAGACACTTTGTGTGGTCCAAGACTGCGAAGGCGCTTTCGATAGGAAGCAGCAACGCCGCGAGTTCCTTCAAATCCATTTCGACCTGTTCAGCGACTCTTCCCCAGATGCGTTGTCGATCCGTAGTTTTCTCTACGCTCATCAGACCCGATGCCTCTGCGATTCTTGCAAGTAATTTGTCGTCAACTCGATCTATGCCAGCCATCTCCAATACTTGATTCAATAGCGGTCCGTATACTGCATCGAAACAACTGATAGTTCCCTGCGATAGCCACGTGTAGCGCTCAATTCCGTATCCAGTGTCAACAGTGCGGATAGGAACCTCGATGAATCTGCCATCTTCCACCTTGAACTTCATAAAGACCAGCGTGGCGAGTTCGAGTCCTCGGACAATTGTCTCTAGGTCTGGTCCCGCGTTTCCCCCGCCTGACCAAACATCCTCTTTGTAGATAACCTCCTCAGATCTTACACCTAACTTCTTAGTGATGAAATCGTGATGGTAACGAACTGTTTGATCCTTCCAGTAGACTTCTTTGTCTGGGTAGTTGAAGGCGTGATGGCCACCCATCTCAAAAATGGTCAAATGGCGACCGAAGGTTGGTCCAACATTATCTACATCGATAAATCGGATGCACGGCTGACTTATAACCAAAGGATTAGCGGGTGGAGGTATTATTCCATTCGTAACATAAGGTTGAAAGTCGATGATGCTTGCGTGGGTGAAGTAGAGGTCATCTCGCCATCTGGATACAACTGGGTAGGGAGCAATTCTCTCGTGCCCACGCGTCTCAAAGAAGGAGAGAAATGCTTCGCGCATCTCTTGCAGATTATAGCGTTTAGGTGTCGGTGGATTATTGATGAAGGCCAACGGTGCGCAGCCGTCAGGAGTTGATTCTCCACAGGTTTCTTGATGCTGATTCTGCGTCCAAAAATGAGCTCCACAGCACGGGCAGGATTTCCGGATGTATGAGAGTTCATCAAAGAATGGAACGTGATACTCGTTTTTAGGGAAGCGTTTCATAGCCCATCGCATACCCAAGGCTTTGCTGATTCAGAAGGTACAGGTTGAAGAAGCATTTAACCATTGCATAAATCCTAACCGTCGGATATCAAGCAGGGCACTGTCTCCCAATGTGAGTATTGAAGACCGCTAGGATTCTGGAGTTATCCGACTTTTCTGGAGACTGAACAGGTTTTTAGCACTCGGACATTTCAGTGGTATTACCCAAAGAGGGCTCCTAGTCCTTCGAGTGCTTCCTCTTCCTTCTCCTTCTCCTTTTCTTCCTTCTTCTCCTTCGTCTCTTCTGCTGGTTTCTCTTCAGGAGCAGCTGCTGTCGGAGCTTGTGCAGGCGCAATCAGCGCTGATGGAGATTTGATTGCTTCCTCAATATCAACATCTGTCAGGGATGCCACCAGAGCTTTGACTCTGACTGGATCCGCGGTGATTTCTGCCGCTTTAAGCACTTGCGTAATGCTCTTCTCATCGATAGGCTTTCCTGCCTTGTGTAGTAGCATCGCAGCGTACACGTATTCCATGGTCTACCCACTTTCCTCTCTCACTCTTTTCACAATGCCCTTTTTAACCTTTCTGAACCGGACTGGGTGATGGTTTCGCTTTATCAGCTGCGTCAAGTCTCTTCTTCAGGCTTAGCATCTGTGCGTATGCCTTCCTCGCCAAGTCACGTATGGTGTCAGGAGTTGGCATCTCCGCGTTGAGGGCCAAGCCATATGCTTGGTTGTGTGCCATGTAGAGAAGAGATGTGATGTTTTCAGGGAGCGGGTATGCAGCGTGCAGTGCTAAACTGAACGCTTGACTGTGGGCGTCCTTAAGGCTTTGCAGAGCCGCCTTTAGGTCCACTTGAAGCTGGTCCCTAGCGATTATCTGACCATCATCATACACCGCTTTCAGAGTGAGCCCAATCTCTACTGGCTTTATTCCTAGCTTGGAGAGAATGTTTGCGAGATTCATTGATATCGCATCGCCCTTCTTTGCTACGAGAGTATCACGAGTTACCCAAACGCTTCCAGCTTCGATTCTCGTGGGCAAGCCTACGCTGCCTAGTTGGCTGATGACTGGGCCTGGAGGCATGCCCGTATTTCCAGCGGGGACGGTGACGTCGAACGCGGCAATGTCGCCAGTTTTTGCAGTGGCTTTCATCCTGCTTTTTTCGAGAAGCAAGACTAATCTGAAGGGATTGAGGTTGGTGAAGAGGAAGATGTTAGCTCCGCTTAGATGTTCATCAAGGTTTTCAAGTCCTGGCTTGTTCTTGCACTCGATAATTGCCCTCTTTACCACGCTGTTCTTGATTACCTGAAGGTGAGCATCCTTCTCCAGTTTTCTCCGCAGTCCTTGAAGTTGGGCAGCTCTCACCTTTTGCAGGCTGGCAACTGCGAGAACGCTGTATTGCTGTATGCGAGTCTTGGTCTCTTTGACTTCTTCAGCTTTCGCCAGCACCGTTTGACGCATCATCTTCGCTCACATCTAAATCTTCGTTTTAATCGGTAATCCCATAGTTGTTTTCAGGTGGACGGACTTGATGTTTTTCATTCCTCTTTTGAGCTTGCCTTCAATTCGCCCTATCACTGCTTGAGCGTTTTCCGCGATTTTATCATCTGTCATAGATTCTGTTCCTACGCGGCACTGTAGGACCGGTTGGCCCCTAACTCTTACGGAGACCATTCTTCGATGTCTCTTTATATGATTCGCGATGTTTGCTGTTGGAGGGACAGGGGTAGGCATTTTTCCTTTTGGGCCTAGCGTAGCCCCGAGAATCTTGCCTACAAGGGGCATAAGCGGGGCTTCTGCTACGAAGAAGTCGTAAGATTTCACCAGCTCCTTCTGCTTTTCTTTGTCACCAGCAAGGGCTTGAAGTTCATCTCTTCCGATGACAAGATCTGCATGGGCTTTGGTTGCCTTTAAAGCCATCTCGCCAGAGGCCACCACGCATACGCGGTTCTCCTTTCCTGCGGAGTTTGGGAGTTCAATAAGTTCCTGGATTTTACTCTCAGGCTTCTTGGGGTCTATGTCCTTGAGGTTTATGATGAGGTCAATGGATTGAGTGAAACCTCTCTTCTTCGATTTCTCTTTTACTTCTTTAATCGTCTGGAGGAGGTCTTTTTCGTTCAAAGGCATTGTCGTGGCCTCGTGCCAGACACGTATTAACGACGGTTATAAAAAGATTCTTACGAGATGAGTTGATGGAAATAGTGAGTATCGTGTCTAGACATCACTGGCCACGTGTACTACTCTTCTTCGAAGAGCTTATCGTATTTGCCATCATCCACGTCTTTCTGGACTTCACGTGGATCCTTGCCTTCAACCGTTACACCCATGCTTACGCAGCTTCCTAATACCTCTTTGACTGCTGCCATCAGAGTCTTCGCAAGAACCTTCTCATGTTTGACCTGGGCTACGCGGATAACTTGGCTCATGGAAAGGTTTCCTATCTTCTCGGTGCTCGGGGCTCCAGATCCCTTAGCTACGCCTAGCTCGCTGACAATCAACGCGGATGTTGTTGGCGTACCAACATTTACCTCAAACTCTTTTGTCTCGGTGTCAACCAGGACCTTCACTGGAACCTTCATGCCCGCGTAGCTCTTCGTAACCTCGTTGATCTTGTTGACGATGGCTAGGACATTGACGCCAAGTGGCCCGAGTGCGGGGCCTAATGGAGGTCCCGCGGTCGCTTGACCGCCATTCACTAGAGCTTCAACAACCTTCTTCTCACTCATTATTCTTCCTCGCTTTTTCTACTGGTTTTACGTAATCAGCGTGAACCGTGATAGGCAACGTAAATGTTGCTTCTAATAACTCGAGGGTTACATCCTCCTTTGTGCGGTCAACTCGTGTAATCTTTGCTCTCATTCCTTTAAATGGGCCAGCCATGACCTCAACAATGTCTCCCGAGTCCAATTCTGCAATGACCGGCTTCACAATGATGTACCTTTCGACTTCTGAGAAGCTTACTGTTCCGGGGACTCTCGATCGTACATGCTTGATTCCTGCGATTACTTTATCAACGAAGTGTGGACCATCAGCTTCAACGAATACATACCCCTTCAGAATTTCGGGGACCAAAACAGCTTTGATGGGAACCTCGCCGGCTTTAACTCGTGTAGCTATCAGCCTAGCCACGTTCTTTTCCTGTCCAGCTGTGGTTCGCACCGCAAATATCATCGGAGCATAGCTCTCTTCCGCCATCGCCAGCACTGCCTCAAGCGTCTGCATTTATTCTCCGAGCATTGTAGCTATTAGGTGGATGAGGAAGCCTACGGCGCCAACAGCTGCAGTTCCGAGAAAGCAAATCTTCACAGATAGCCACAGCTCAGATCTTCCAGGTTTTGTGGCGAGTTTCAGCATTCGCACGCTGGATTGAAGAAATGATCGTAATCCCATGATTGCTCGCATCTTTCAGACGACACTACTAGTATAAAAGAGTATTTTTTCATGTGGTTCTCCGCGTAGATTGGTGCTGAATGCGTTATTCTCTCTTCCATGGAACGCCAATCTCGTCAAGGGCGTTTATCACTTGGCTTCTATCAGCGCTTTTGATCCCTTTCCAATCAAGTATTGCTAGTTCAACGGTTTCCACTGTTCGTTCAATACACTGACGTATCATCGGAGTATCCACATATGGCACAGCGTACTTGGGAATCATATGGCTAAAGGCCAATTCGGATGTGAGTGCTGCCCTCGTGAACTTCCTGTTATAATGTGGCCCGCCGATCCCAATTGCAGCTGGATATCGTGCCCTTCGGTCCAGCATCATCATTGTAGCGTGAGCTACGGCTTCTGCTGCTCGTGCATCGGCCCATTGGGCTGGTGAGCTACCTAGCTCCACAAACATAGTTGGGACATCAAGTGATGGCCCATGATGAGTGCCTTCGTAGCAGACCTCGTATTCCAGGTTCATCTCCTCGCATATTCTGGTTAGCTCTAGGAGAGTACCCTTCATTGCACTCGCTGGGGAGATTGAGACTTTTCGCGGGATTCCTCCATGTTCAGCTTCTCCGAGGTTGCCCGGTGTGTGCACAGAGAGTGTGGGGATTCTACTTGCGCTTGCGTGTCTAGACAGAAAGATTAGAAGGTGGGGAGTGAAAAAGTCGGTGATGAACTGGGTTTCTGTGATTTCTTCTGAGGTAAAGATCAATTTTACTTCTTGGCCATGAATGCTTCCCTGATGAACTGGCTGATAACGAAAGACCTCCAGCTGTTTCTCAAAATCGTAGTAATCTAGGATTTGCTGGGCGATGTTCATCCCGGCAACATCTTCGATGGAAGCCACCATCAGAATCATGGCTATGCCTTCAAGGCAATCAGGTATAGATGGGATTGGAGATAAGGTTTCACATCTGGCGGTAGATATCGCGTACGTAGATGCGTATCTAGACCAAAAGTCTTAAGGATGTAGACCAATTGGTTTGGTGACTTCTAGGCAGAACAGAGGTTGATGAAAACATGCATTTGCTGACTCTAGAAGATTGGACTACATCGCAGATAGAAGAGACAATCGCTAGGTCATTAGATATCAAGAAGAACCCATCTAAATATCGAGCAAAGCTTACGGATGAATCATTGGCAATGATCTTCCAGAAAACGTCGACTCGGACAAGAGTATCTTTTGAGGTAGCAATGACTCAGATGGGGGGACACGCAGTCTTCTTGGACTGGAGGGCAACAAACTTCGCCTTAGCTGACATCAGGGATGAAACCAAGTACCTTTCAAGGAATACCGATTTCATTATGGCACGTTTACTACGCCATTCAGATGTTCAGATTATGGGGGAAGCGTCAAGAGTTCCAGTCATCAACGGATGCTGCGAGAAATATCATCCCTGTCAAGCCATTTCAGACCTCGTTACTATCAAGGAGAAGAAGGGAACCCTGGAAGGTTTGAAGCTAGTGTATGTAGGAGTCCACAACAACGTCTGCAACTCCTTGATAGAAGGTTGCACTCGAGTAGGAATTGAAATCACCACTGTAACTCCAAGAGTAAATGAATGGGCAGTTGATAAGGGGCTGCTTACTAGGGCTAAGAGAACTGGTTTATACAAGACTACCTTAGATGCTGAGAGAGCCGTGCAAGACAGTGACATCGTTTACACTGATACTTGGGTAGACATGGAGTTCTTCCTTGACCCTAAGTTTAAGGAGGAGAAGGAAAAACAGATCAGGCAGATGAAGCCATACCAGATCAGCAGGGAGCTGCTAAAGAATAGTGATGCGTGGATTATGCATGATATGCCTATTCATAGAGGCTACGAGATAGAAGCGGACATAGTAGACAGCCCCAACTCAATAATCTTTGACCAGAGTGAGAATAGACTGCACTCTGCAAAGGGGATTCTGATTGAGCTGGCGGAGATGCTGAAGACCTGACCTGAGACCC
>CP070679.1:447337-460616 GCA_020352535.1 Candidatus Bathyarchaeota archaeon
TGACCGCTTTGAAGTTCAATGAGAAGATTAACCAACGGGATTTGCGTGGCCTTGTGGAGTTGATGACGGATGATCATACTTTCACAGATAATTCTGGAGATATTGATAGAAATATTAAAGAGGGTTGGAGGGGATTCTTCGCGAGCTCTCCTGACTACAGAAACATATTCACATCTGTAACAGTCAGAGACAATGCTGTAGTCATGATAGGCCACTCTACCTGTTCCAATGAGCCACGACTAAATGGGCCAAGCATGTGGATTGCTAAGGTGCGTGATGGGCGCGTCTCCGAATGGAGAGTATACTGGCTGGATCAAAGGTAGGGTTGAAGTCGGATACACATTGATGATGTACTTGTCAGAGGATTAGGTGCTGCGTCCGTTTTGAATATAGTCTGCAAGATACTTGAGGGTTAGCGGTCTCAAGATTCGGTCGCTCTTAAGGCTGATAATGAAACTCTCATAATTTGCCAGGTGAGCACCCCACTCCTCCTGAACCTTAGCTCTATATGCAACGTATTCTGAGTAGTCACGATGAAATGAGACACCCACCCTGCTTTGTCCACATCCTTGTCCTGAAGAGATGAGGATCATGTTGTTCTGGCCTTTTATGAACTCTGCGATTCGTTTCTGGAAGTCGCTGGTTCTACTCAGCGAGTCGTACTCTTCAGCCTTCCAGTTAGAGAAGTGGAAGGCCATGATTTCTATTCCTAATTTGGAGAAGTCTGGAATCACTGTATAGTCAAGTGAGAGTTCCGCTTCTAATCTGGCTCTTCGTCTGGTGATTGTGGGTTGTGAAACTCCAATGAGATCTGCTAGTTTTCTGTCGCTGATCTTGGAGTTTTTCATCAGCCCTGCGAGAATCTTGAAATCAACATCTTTCATTCTCATTCTTTTCACATTCGTGCTTTGTTATACGTAATCTCCTTTTTTATGATTTATGGATGAATCTTCTCCTTTTGCGGGTGGTTGCTGTGCTCCTTATATTAAGATATGTACATCGGACAACCTCTAGAAAAGGCGCAGGGAAAGGATTCAGACACTAGAATGTTTCCACAGGTTTTTCAATGAGGATAAAATACCTAATTAACTTTAGCCTTTATTCCAAGTCAGACTCGTAATCTGAATCGATGATTCATAATACCTAAATCGTGGAAATCAGCTAGTATGTCGTGGTGATAATAATGTCACTTGCAGTCCAAGACATCATGGTCGACCGTGTGATAACAATCGGTACTGATGTAACGGTGAAAAAAGCTGCCAAGCTGATGAATGAGCACGAAATAGGATGTTTGGTTGTAGTAGAAAAAGGAAAACCTGTAGGCATTGTGACAGAAAGAGACCTTTTGAAGAGGGTTTTAGCCAAGTCAGGCAAAGATAAGCAGAGAAAAGTCTCGCAGATAATGACAAAGCCTCTTCTGTCCGTGTCGCCAAGTATGGAGATTGAAGAAGCAGCAAAGTTCATGTTTGATAGGAAAATCAAGAAGTTGCCTATTATCAAGGAGGGAAAGCTTCTTGGTTTGCTAACGCTTACAGACATCCTGCGTATTCAGCCTCAGCTCATTAGGATGTACAAGATATTCACAAGTGACCTGGCTCCCAGAAGGATGAAAAAGGTTTTCGATTACTACCTGTTGCTCCACACGGAATTTGACACGTTTGCGCAGAATCCTCATCGGGTTTTACGCAACTTGAATAAGTAGGGAACGGAAGCCTTCAGCTGGCCTAAGCCTCAGTACAGGTTACGTTGGCCAGTGCATGTATTCCCCTTTGGTCATATACATGCAAAGAGACATCAACATCACTTGAGGTGATGTTTGCTTCGAAGGTCATCGAATAGGTCCCATTGCCATAGTTGGTGATGGAGTAATTGTTTTGAGCGGTGGTTGGCAGCCAGCTTGTGTCGTTCCTATAGTATAATATCGTGTTCTTTGCTAGCGCTGGCTTCCCTTCATTTAGCACATTGCATGTGACATTGATGTGTTTGTGACCACCTTGAATTACTCGATATGTACCAAGGATTTGAACCGTAGAGGTTACATTTATGATATGTTTTGTGTTGATGTCTAGATCCCGATCTGATAATTTGAGGGTGAGGTTGACGTAAGCTCCTGTAGTAGCCACGCCATCTGCTCCCCAAGAAATCCAAATACCTGAATGGTATGGCAGGGTTTCTCCTGTCGAGAAATCTAAGATGAACTTACCGAGTTGGCGCTGTTCCTCAATAAACGAAGCCCAGTCTTCTAGGTTAGTTGTCAGGACTGAGGTTAATCCCCCCCGGGAGATATTAGCAAGTGAGCTTATCACGACATGTTGAGAGCCAAGCCTGATAGCGAAAATGGAATCACTGAAGGAATTAGGGTTACTGTCGTCCACTGTTGTCTCGAACTCATAGACATAGAGCTCAGTCGAAATCAAGAGCAATGCTATGATGAGAACTGCCACTATGAGAGTTTGGCCTGAGTTTTTTTCCTTAATCAACTCTTTCATCCCGCTAGAGCCAATTGTAGCTGAAGGAGGTAGCACTTGGGTTTCAAGCTCTGACTAGCACAAAGGTAGTGAACTGATTCAATTGTATGCCCTGCTAGATTGCCGTTAGTAGCAGTTAAGTTGTTTAGTGGGTTCCCTTGGGCGTCGTAGACAGTGAGGTTATATGAAACGCCCAGAGGTAGCAAGACATTTAGAGATTCGCTCAGAGAGGCTGAATTCGCTTCGTCGATTAGTTTTCCCAAGGTTCCATTTATATCAAGCTCAATCAGAGTCTGCATCCCTACTTGATCTAGGGATCGTCCATTGTTTTTGTTAGGTTGAGGAGAGAGCATGACCGAGAGGGTTAACGCTGAGAAGATTATTATTACTCCGAGGAAGGCTTCAAGGGTTTTAATCTGTCCTTTTTTGGATGTTATCAATTATCATTCCTCCGGACTCTATAGTGAGGTCATAGAGCACGTTGTTTATTGAAACGATGTAAGGAAATGAGAGTACATCGGATTCTCCAAGGTCTGCACCGATTTCAAGGGGCACCTGTGGGTAGGATACCCATTCAGCGAAGGAAGAAGACCCATTGAAACCTGCAATTACTAATATCATTGGGCTAGAGTCTATCAATTGAGGGATTTCGAATTCAGCTGTTTGATTGCTTCCAGAAACCTGTGTAAGGTTGAAAGAGTAGTTGAATGTGAAGATCTGGGCTTTCAGGACTTCTTCGTCAGGATACAAAAGTGATGCAGCTAGCATGTAATCCAAGGGGTTCAATCGCATGAATGTTCCATCGGGCTCAGGAGTGGATGACTTGTGGCCAAACTTATGTACGTTGAAGGTTACAATCTCCGGCTGTATCTCCGCAAAAGCTACGAGTAAGGCAGTTCCATTATTTGAATTGGGAATTGAGACTTGTAGGGAGCCGGTTCCTGTAGACGATGTGGAAGAAGTTAGGTTCTGAATGTAATCTCGGATTATGATATAGCATTTCAGCTGGGCTGATATCGGGAGTCCGGCCCTCTCAGCATATAACTCGAAGTCATATATCGTTTCATTCTCTTCTTCCAGAGTTGAGACTAAGGTTGTTGAAAGGTCAAAGACTGTATTGATTTCTATTCTCAGGGCAACGTCATAGACTCCAGAAGAAGCAAATAGTTGAGGGTACGTCAATGAGCTGGCGCTTTCGTTGTTTAATCTTGTGACTTTGTCAATGTCTAACTCGTAGGGATGGAGAGAGTTAGCCAAGGCTAAGCCGAAGCTGGTTGGTACAGTATCTGGAGAAGACCCCCATTCTGCGGGAGTCCCAGTTGTCAGAAGTAGGTATTTAGCAAGTTGATAATGGCGTTCTGCAAAGGTTCTTTGTGAACGGTCGCCAAGGTAGGGCTGTAAGATCTCTGTTGTGCTGACCATTGCTGATAGAACCAAGGCAATCATTACTGAGCTGGCCAGAAAAGTGTCGATAGAGGAAGATGGCATAGAAGAGACTCCCTAGGTAGGTATCAGGCTGAACATGTCTCCTAGCAGGCTCTGAGAAAGCAGGAGTGATATGTAAGCTGCGATTGCCAACATTGCTGAATATCGGAAGCCAGCTGCAAAGGATCCATCGCTAACTTTACCCATGAAAAAGCCGGACAGCCAACATTGAAAGACAACCCCAGCTGAGAAGAGCCCCATCGCTGGCTGTATTGCCATGGTAATCTGTGTCACACCAACAACTGTCATCTGATTGAGAGCATTCATAATCATTGTTAATGTTGTCATAGTGAATGCCAACAAAATGCTCCAGATGAAGGAGAGAAGAATGTAGGGTCTAAGCATGTTGCGCTTCGTTTTCTCTACATCTCTACTCTTCTCACTATAATCAGTTAGGATCTCTAGAGCAGCTGCTGAGCCTCCACCGACTTCGATGCTTTCAATCAGAACGAAAAAGTTTACGAGAACAGGCCAGCTCTTCAGGTGCTCATTAATATTTCTGAAGATTGTTCTGAGAGGTACGCCCCATTCAATCTGGTTTCTGACCGACTGCAGGACTTTGGAGAAGCTTCCATACTCTCTTCTCTTTGAGGCTTGAATAATGCATGTTTCTGGGGAAAGACCTGTCTTCCGAG
Organism: Candidatus Bathyarchaeota archaeon; assembly: GCA_020352535.1. Taxonomy (GTDB): domain Archaea; phylum Thermoproteota; class Bathyarchaeia; order Bathyarchaeales; family Bathyarchaeaceae; genus SOJZ01. The sequence continues at coordinate 451,926 of CP070679.1, forward strand.
CTTCTGTCACATCGCGGAGGAAGCTTGGCATCGCCTCCTCAGCAGCAAAGTTAACCTTCGCGATTCTTCGATAGCTGAATATCGGTGGAACGGATATAATGAGTAGGCAAACCAAAGATAGTGTGGGAGCCCCAAGAGTGTCGACGATGAATTGAAGCTGTGGAAAAATCATTATCATCAAGACGAAGAGTAGAACGCCTACTAGTGGAAAAATAGCGATAAGGTAAGGCCTTTTCAGAGCTACTAGATTGCTTCTTCTAGTAAGGTGGGCAATCACCATCAATGTGACGGAAATCAGGGAGGTTAGAAACATGAACAAGAAATACGTGACTGGGGACACTTCAATCGAGGCTGAAACGCCCATAACATTCAAGATTCCGCTGGAAAACATTACGATGAAGAGAATGTAGCAGCATAGGGTCACAACTAACATGACAGTATAGACTTCTACTAATGTTGCCAGAGTTTCAACAGATTGCTTGGCTGCAGCACTGCGTGTAGCAAGAATCGAAGTCAGCTTACTTTTCAAGAAGGACAATATGTTTCCGCCACTTTTCATTGCTGAAACATAGCCCACTAGGAATTCGCGATATGCTTTGGACTTTGTTTCTTCAGCGATTCTATACATTACTGTTAGCGGATCCCGGGCTAGAACCTCCACGCGTCTGACTATTTCTTTTGCCTCGTTACAGGTTCTGGGCAGAAGGTTGACTGTGCGGAGCTTCTTCCAAGCTTCATAGAGGGTGACTCCGCTTGCTGTCATCAAGGCAAACATCAGTATTGTGTATGGGAGTTCCAAGTCAATTTGGCGAGAGTCATCTGTAGTCAGAAATGTGAACAGCCGCCTTATCACCCCTTTTGCTCCTGCTGTTGTCTGCATGATGACCTACCAGCTTTCTGTCCGAGAGATTTCTTCAAATAGGAAACGAGGATTCTGATGATATTTGTTTAGAGAATTGTTGACCTCACGGAAGCCTCTGATATGATGTTCTGTCATGCCTAGCAACACTCTTCTACGATGTTCCAGCTCCTGCATCAGGTCCTTGTTGGACATATCCAGATCTTTTGCGATTCTCTTGAGAAGGAAGCTATTTGAGAGGTTGTTTTGAAATGTATCAGAGGAGGCATTCCAAACCGAAACATCTTGAATCGTATCCACACCTTTGATTTCAGAAATTCTTGTGAATTTTCTGCTGGAAAGTCTCTTCCCGGATTTGACGAAGAGCGGTTTGCGAACATGTTTTACCATTATTGCACATCTCATCAATGGAATGATTGAAGCTGGGATATTCATTGGCGGCTGAGTCAACCTTTGCACAGCAGCCTCTACATCTTCTGCGTGCATAGTGCATACTCCCCCGTGTCCAGTGGAGAGAGCTTGAAACAGGACATAGGCTTCCTCCCCACGTACTTCGCCGACTATAATGATGTCAGGGCGATGTCTTACAGCTGATTTGACTAGGTCAAAAAGCGGGATTTCTCCTTCTTGTTCTACTCCGAATCCGGAGCGGGAAATTGTTGAGCTCCAGTTTTCGTGTGGTAGGTTTATCTCAGCTACTTCTTCAACAGTTATGATTTTATAGTTGGGGCGAATTAAGCAGGCAATTGCGTTTAGGGCTGTTGTTTTTCCCGCGCCTGTGGCGCCAATTACCATGAGCGGCGTTTTGGTTTCCATCAGTAGCCAAAGATATGCTGCTATTGTTTCATCGATTGTTTCATTTTCGATAAGGTCGATTATGGTGAATGGGTCTTTGCGAAATTTTCGTATAGTGAAGTTTGTGCCGGTGGGAGTGATTTCTGTTCCAAATGAGACTGCCAGACGATGCTTCCCGGGAAGTGTGATGTCTACAATTGGGAAGGCAATGCTGACGTGTTTTCCAGCTCTGTGGACAATTCGCATAATGAAGTTGTTTAGTTTCTCCTCATTTTGGAAAAGTATGTTGGTCTTGATGTTCTCGTAGTTTCGATGCCATAGGAACATTGGCTTTCTTGGACCGTTGCAGCTGATGTCTTCGATGTAGGGGTCAAACATTAGAGGATCGATTTTTCCGTAGCCGATAATGTCACGTTCCAAGTAATACTGTATCTTCTTCGTTTCGATTGTAGGTATGTTTCTAAACACCTTTGGATGGTCGTTCAGTATTCTTGGCATCTGCTCGTGGAATGAATGAGTTAGGCTCTCACCGTCCTTCGGGGCTTTTAGCGCGTATTCCAGAATGTTACGCATTTTATTGAAGGCGGCTGCCTCTTCCTTCTTGAGAATCAGTTCGTTGACGCTGTAGAGATACTCTGCTGTATCTTCGTTTTGGGCTATAGTGGCATAGGAGAATGGAGGTTTGAGGGGGTATGTTTCGACTTCAAAGTATCCTTCAGGAACTGTCCAACCTTCAATGTCTAGATACCCAATTAGGGCTTCTTCTGATATGCCTTCTTCTTTGTCTTCTTTGGTGTTTTTTCCCCCTGGTTTTAGTTTAAAGTGCATTTGTTGTTAACCTCCTAGAGAAGATAGAGTGAGATGAGGAGTTGAGGAATTCATACGGCATTCCAATATAGCCAAACCGTAGCCTCCGATATATTGCCCTGAAGCTGCCGTTTCCTTGGGTAGGAAGATTCGATAGGTTGTCTCTTGCGCTTCGGGAAGCCCAAGGGCTCCTTCAATCCAAGTACTGGATGAGTCGTTTCGCAGCTGAATCCAGTATTGCTGATTGCCGATTCCTGAAGGCAATTGATGAAGCAGACGGATTGTCGAATTGGTAACAGAGACAAAGGTTAGGAGTTCTCCTCCTTTTGCTGCAACTTGGTTTAATATGTTTTGAAGCTCCTGAATCTCAGGAATTGTCCGGATAGTCATAGTGTAGAAGCTGTACGAGGTCACCAGAAGAGCACTTGATGCTATCAATGCAATTGTGGCAAGGAAGTTACTGATTGATATGGATGGCATTTGGTTAAGCCCCCGTTCTCCGCAGCTGAATGTTGCATGTTACAAGCTCTAGATTGACAGTCGCTCCTTGTTCATTGCTAGAGATTGGCAGAGCAACTGCTCCATAGACATTGTCTAAATTGCACTTGACGGTAAGAGATTCAATTGGATTCTGAAAGTCATAGACCTTAGTGGTTGCAGTAGTGTTTACGCAACCAATTCGGACATAGAAGCTTCCCTGGAAGGTGAAAGCTTGAGAAGAGTTCAGATTGATTATGTAAATGCGCAGGCTGTTTGCAGGTTTCCCATTGTCAGAGGCTATAGGAGAAGAGGATGCCAACGGCCTGTAACTGATAATAATCTGCTGAGATTCTGCATCTCGGAATAGATGAAGCTGAGTCAGGGTAGATCCGCTTTGGTTGACTATGACTCGTTTGTCACCTTTTGGATAGAAATCTTCACTCTGAGCATTTGAAGCTGGTAGTGTATATGTTATGCTTCCGATTGTGCTATTGAAGGCTATGTCATAAAAGGAGAAGTCCGTGATGTTCAGGATTAGCCTCTTGTCATCCGGGGTAACATTGAGCACTCCCTCATGATTACTGAAGTAGTAGCTTTGCGAAGAACCTGGAGACCACACGATTGATGCAATGGCGCTCTCTAACGAAAACATATCTTGTTTTGCTGTAGACACTTTTAGTAAAGTGCTCTCAGAACCTATTCTGTTGATTGCCAGAATATACGTGGCTGAGACTAGCAGCGAGAGAGAAACAAACATCACTAGAAATGTTATTGGAATCGCGATTCCTCGCTTTGACTGCCAAATCTTGGATTGACGATTTTGCTGTCTCGTCCGCTGAGTAGCTTGAGGCTCACTGATAGAGGGGAGGCTAAGAAGAGAATGGTAGGACTGGTAGCTAGCAGAATTCTCATTGGTGCATTTCAGTAATATTGCATTCACTCTCGTTGGCATCCTCTTGTTAGGACTTCGTTTAGGCGAAAATATGATGATTTGTGTGTAAACCGATGCTACATACGTGGAGCAGAAAGCTTAGGGACAAGGAGAGGATGAGTTGGCCATACCTAGATTTCGCATGTTGTTTGGCCTATAGCTAGCAGACCTAAGGTGAGCGTTTACAAAAACAGAGTGGCTTGAACCACTGTAAAATAAAAAAGAAAAAAGGAGGGAGATGTGGCCTAACTTTCCGCTTGAACGTTTGTCTCTTTGTAGTAGATTGCGTTGCTTGAGTGGACGCCTATAGGAACAGGTGTTCCAATGTCAAGGCTATCAATCGTATCAGGATCGTCTATGTAGACAAGCAATGACTGCCCAGTTTCTAGACTAATGTCCTGTGTAGCTTGCGTGAAGCTTCTGGAATCAACGACAATACCATTGATTAGCGGTCCGTTGGTATAGTTCATATCAAGTGTGACAGTATCAGTGGTTATGAAGTAGTATACGTCTGACCAGGGGATATCTTGGTAGCGTACTGTAATCTTGTCTATCAGCGCGTCTCTTCCACCAGTGTTCTTGAAGAGGAAAGCAGCCTCTGAGGGCTGGGTGCTGCCAGTTGTGGTGTTTACCCAGATGTGAAGTTGTGTTATTCGGCCGTCTTCTTGGATTACTCTAGTGCCGACTATGTTCATGGCGTAGTAGGTGACGACAGTCGCTAGTAACACCGAAATCACTAGGATGATTAGTGTGGTGACCACTGTGCTGAGTCCCTTCTTGCTTTTCAGGATGTTCTTCATTTTTTCTGTTTCTCCAATAATATTGGCTTATGGTGTATTACGTCTGCAGAAATGATATATGTGTTGTGAAACACGAATTCAGATTCCAAGTCAGATTCGGTTTCGTAATAACGAATTTACTGATCTTGATGGCGTTCTTGTCAGATGGTCAAGACATGGGAAGCATTCGTTTCTGTGTTCCACAATAGCGGGAACAATGTCCAAAGGACTCGAACGAAGGAGTCGTAGTTTGTCCATAGAAACCTAATCTTTTCTCTTTTCTCTTGCTGCCCTTCACTCTCGACACCGCTTTCTTTGATTCGGAAGAGCACTTGGTTTCGGTCAGATATCATGAAACATGGTAGGTCTTCGATTTCAGGAGCATTTACACACTTTTTCTGAGACAGACTTGTTTTGTTCAGGAAAAAGCGGCTCTTAGATGAATAGTCTGCTAAAAGCCGGATTTCTACGTCTTTTCTCATGGCGTCCTCCAGCTCATCTAGGATGCCCCAATAATGGAATCGCATCAGATCCGATCTAGAGGCAAACACACAGACTTCTTGTCGGGTTTTTTCTATCATACCTTTCAGTTTTAGAGTAACTTGCTCCTTACCTTCTAGAATCTGGAACACATTTGCTGCAACTGGCTCTTTGTCGAACTTGGGAATTGAGGACCACGCTGCAAGGAGATCACTCTTTTCTCTTTCCAGCATGCTTATTCGCATTCTCTTGGTTTCTATGAGGTGGCCTATGGTCTTCTCAAAAGGAACAGCCAAGAACTTCATTGGCTTCTCAAAGACTGATGAGATAAGCCCACGTTTCTCTAGCTTCCGTAGGATTTTGTAGGTTTCAGTTCTATGGAGTGAGAGAGAATCTGAAATCTCACGTGCTTTGCAGGGGAATCCGGACCTCGCAAGATATAGATAGATCCGTATTTCATTCGTCGAGAGGTCGAATTTCCGAAGCATGCCCTCAATAGTGCTAAGAGAGCTATGTAGCCCCCTATCAGTCTTTACGAATTTATATCCAGCCATTCGACCGATCGTCTTTTGGTCGTATAAGACCGTCGTAGCCTTGGGGTCACGCTTCATGTTTACACCATTATTGAGCAAATCGGAATTCCGATTCAGATTCAGAATTGATTTCCGATATCTGTACTCCTCGTTCGACAGCTACACATATTACGGTTATGAAAGGCTTCTACATATTGGAAATCTATACAGGGACTTCATCCGAGTCGTCGTTATAGGGGAAGTTTGTGTGTAGCATGACATTCTATACGAATCCTCATATCGTAAACTCCCTTGATAGAACTCAAAACGAACAGCTGCTCTGGTTCGGGACGATTACTTGATTGGAGGATTAGATAGACTTTGGAGAATTTAGTGACAGAAGTACGGAGCTTTTATTCCTTAAGAGAGCTGGATGAAAGTGTGGATGAAAGCGTTGGTCAGTACCAAGCTGTAAAAGAAGACTACAGTCAATGGCTAGGGACATTCCTTAGAGACGTGGAGGAAGCTCATCACGATGAAGAATGGTTCAAGAATTTCACTCGGCTACAAAGGTCTTCGAAGAGCAGTGGAAAAGGCAAGAAGAAGCCGCCATCGCTGTCCGACTGGATATCAGTCAAGGGAGTAATGCTCTCAGCGCAGAAAAGCGGTGAGGCCGAAATACTGTTTGATGCTATCGAGGATATCAACAAAAAGATTGGTCAGCTAGAGAACGTCAAAAGTTCCATAGAAACGTTGAAGAGATCAGGACTTGGCAAGGACACTGCATACATTGTCTATATACATAATGGAGTACCGGAGAAAATCGTGGTACATCATAAGAAAGATGAGAAGATTGATGAGAAGTTTAAATACATTGTCGACCTTTCCGCTTCAAAAAACCTGTAGCGAATTGAGCCTACAAGCAAACTGGAGGTACATCTGTTAGACAAAGGAGAATTATATTGAATCATAGAAACCAGAAAAATGTGATTTGAGATTCATAATCGATAATAAGTAAAATGAGTTCACCAATATTCGATGCACGTAAGAGGTAGTGGTCGAGGTGTCCAGTGTCTCAGAAGAGAAGACGTCAGCAATAGTAGATGAGGTGCGGCAACCTAACGCCGAGGAAGTCACCTCTATCGCAACTGATTTCTTGAAGAGACTTGGTCACAAGGGTCTCAAGCCGACGAAGGTCTCTGCTAGTGAAGAGGCATATCTGGTCGAAGTTGAGCTGAAGGGAAAAATGGCTAAGATCCGAATAGACTCAACAACTGAGGAAATCAGGGAGTATGAGATCGAAACTAGGTCTGAGGAGACGTCTTCTCTTCCGTTTTCGTTGAAGAACTTGCTTGTAACCTCTGGTATCGTGGTTCTATTCTTGGTAATCTTCTTTGTGCTTGATATCCAGTCGATTCTCAATAGTATATTCTAAGTCGCCTCCTTCAACTGCTTCCTGAAAGATAGAAGGTTTGGTAGGAGTAGCATCCAGAATAAGGATTGTTTCTTCATAACCGTTTTCTGCTTCAACTTAAACCATCTTTCATTGGCGATTTGCCAGAGACTGTCAATTGACGAAAAGAAGGGCATAATTATTGAGAATAGGAGTATTCAGAGTCAGAATCTTGGTTCTACTCCTCCTAGGCTTCTGCTTCGTATGCGAATCACCGCTTCTGGCGAGTGTATCCGGTCAGCCACTTGTGCCATATGACCTTGGAGAGTGGATATATGTGAGTAAGCCAGTCTACCCCTTAAGAATCAATGCTTCTCAGATTTCGATAGGCGCTAACTGGACCTACGTCTATAATTTAGAAGCGAACCATACTTATCATGTCTACTGCTATGGAGCGTGGATAGATAGCGATCCATTACACAACAAGACAGACTATGACATTTTTGTGTATGACCCTTTCCAAGAGCAAATCTCGTACCATACGGAGGCAGCTGGGTTACCAGAGCATCTGGGAACGACTGTTGACCAGCCATATTTCACCCCTCGGAATTCAGGTAATCATAGCTTTCTAATTGTGAATGATCCTAGAGAGAGTCAAGGAGCAGAGGAGGCTACTTTTATGTTGATTGAGCATGTTGACTGTGGTCAGTGGTATGAGAGCCAGATTCTTGGCAAGATAGATGATGTGCCAGTTGAGAACACAAGTCGTGCGTACGAGTTTAGCACAACGAGTCAGCATGTGGAGGTTTCGATTGATGTGCCTGACACTCTTGACATGTATGAGGCTCGACTCTACCTGATGGCAAACCCCTCTGAAGAGATAGGCATCAGCCTGAATGATGTGCCATTATCTTGGGAGCCTGGGCTCTATGGCAACCGCTCGGGGATCTATGGGGGGTACAATCTCGACAGCCGTGGATTCAGACAAGCGGACGCCATGGCAAGTTGTGAATATCCAGGTCAGGACATGCTAATCAACTATACTTCTCCTGACATAGGTAATACTCTGTATCACCTTGTTCTAATAGGCGAGGATGGCGTGGGGGAAGTGGATTTCAGAATTAAGACAGATTTTAAGGCGCCGACTCTGGACATACTGAATCCCCCGGAGACCGCACCCTCCACCAGCAATACGACTATAATCGCAGTTGCTAACGATGCTGAATCGGGGTTGGAGCAGGTTTTGCTAAATTATACAACAACGGATTTGGCTTCTTGGTCATCTGTTCATATGGCGCTAGCTCAGAATCAGACCTACAAGGCAACAATACCTAGACAATCCCCAGGAACTGTAGTTACCTACGAGATTGTGGCGCTTGACGAGGTAGAGAATTATGCCAGAGTGCATGGTAGTTTTGCAGTGAAAGAACCGAGTAACTTAACCTGCGCATTGTCCAACTCCGCTCTCTTCTATGGGGAGGAGATTGTGGTCACCGGGCTGATTTCTCATGGTGACTCGGCGGTGATAGTGAATTACACCTGCAGTGAAGCAAATGAGACAAGAGTAGTGTACGCTGACGTCTACGGGGAATTTGCAGATACCTACTCTCCGACCAAGGCTGGGTCGTGGAGTATGGTTGCAGAATGGTCAGGTA
>CP070679.1:460716-485330 GCA_020352535.1 Candidatus Bathyarchaeota archaeon
AGTGCTTTTTTTGAAAGGCGAAGCTCTGCCGACTAGCTGAGGGAGAAATCCCTGCTGGTGGGATTTTTCTTTGAGCCTACACCTAAATGCGTACATGTACTAGAATCTGTGCTGCCACATTATCTTCTTGCGCTTGCCTTCACGAGTCCTTTCTCGCCTACCTGTAAGCTCTTCTACATTTATCACCACGCAACAGCACTCAGATACACGACTTTTCCCGAACCGCTTTCCTCCTTCAGAAAGAGGTCTCCTGTAGATTTCACTATATTTCTCAGCAAAGAGTTGGAGAAGGCGAGTTTTTTCCGTTTCATCGTTTTCCACATGAGCTTTGCCAAAAGCCAAGACGCTATCGTAGTCTAAATGACATCGCTCATCATAGTGGTAGCTAACCTCACCCATGAATTCGTCAACCTCGAAGCAGCAATTAGGATTCTTCTGAATGATATCCAGTTTCTTCCCTTTCCAAGCACAGTGAAAAGCAATCCTTGCGTCATAATAGAGGAAATTCAGTGGCACAACGTAGGGGACTGAGTCATCACAAAAGGCCACTCGTCCTACCTCAGCGTTCTTCAGAATCTCTTCCATCTCCTGAAGCCCGTCTCCCGATGTTTCGAACTTACCCAAGTCACAAAGCCTCCATATTACCTAAATCAGATTACGAGAAAGAACTCTGCGTCACTACAGTGTTACTACGTCCCATATGTTTCAACGAGTAGCTCACCAACTCTTTCTAACATCTTGAGTTTATGATCTTTTGAGAATCGCGTTACAGGGACTAAGTCAAGAATGCTAAAATCAAGCCTTCTAAGATAGGCTTCAAGATTGTAAAGAGCACGTACCGCCCCTCGACCACTTCCGCCAGCTGAGGCTATGCCGATCGCCTTTTTACCAGCGAAAGTCTGGAAATCCTTACCAGTTTCACACCGGCGAAGACGATCTAAGAAAATCTTAGCAGACTCACTCAAATCATGCCAGTAGACAGGAGTCGCAAATACGAATCCATCACACTTGGCGATTTTATCAACCAATCCCTGAAAACCATCATCGAGGACGCAGGTCCCTTCATCCCTGCATATCCCCCACCCGCTATCACAAGCAGTGCATGATTTGAGGCTTAGTTCGTTTAGATGGATAAGTTCTGTTTCCCCATTCTTACCTCTGGCCCCCCTCAGGACCGCTTTGACAAGTTTTGATGTCAGCCCATCTTTGTTAGGGCTTGCCTGAATCCCGACAACCCGCAAATCTATCGCCTCAGGTTAACAAACATGAGCATGATGAAATATGTTGCGGAGCTAACGTAGATTAGTAGGCATTTACAGCTTAGAATCCTTACTCGCACCTTTCAGAAGCATATTCCAAGCACATAGGAGCTATAGGTGGGTCTCCTAGGCCTGGAAAAGCTAAGCCATCAGAGCCTAGGAAGCCTAGCGATCCTAGCCTAGGGCCCCAAAGTTCTCTCCCTCGAGTTTTAGAGAGGGTCTAGGGCAGTTCTAATGTTGGTTCCTACACCTACAGGTCCCCACCGTAATATGCAGGGTCCTAGTGTAGGAACCCCGAGGAACTCTAGGAGACTTTGATGCTACGAGCCTAGAACCATCCTAGGAAACTCTAGGAACTGCAGCCCCTTCTCCTTGGATGATCGCTTAGAACCCCTTAAGACCTCCTAGGTTGACTCCTAAAAGCCTCTAGGAACTTTGGCTTACTTTGATGGACCGAAGTCCTAGGTCCTAGAGTTCCTAGAGGTCCTAGGGACCTGCTAGGATTCCTAGGAAAACCGATATCGAGTTCCTAGGCTTCCTAGAAGCTCTTCACAAAACGCAACCCAGCCAACATACTAGCCCTAAGACCACCGTGGTGGGGTCGCGGGGATTTGAACCCCGGACCTCGCACGCCCCAGGCGCGAATCTTAGACCATGCTAGACCACGACCCCACAGGGATGGGGCAAAAGCCGGTGCTTCTGCAAGTCAACCTCATACCAGTTGCCTTTCTAAACCTTACGGAGCCCATAGGTGTCTAAGACGCTCTCGAACCGCTTTCGCGTACTTCCACGCTTGTAGATTCTCAAAACCTTCAGTAAGTCCGCTTTGTTGATTTTCCCGAGTTTAGCTTCGATTATCTCGGAAAAATGGCTGCCTATGAAGAGATAGTGGCAGATTGAAGTTACGTTAGCAACTCGTCGGTCGATGCTGGCAGTTTCGAAATCAACTAAGCAGGGTTTATCATTCGAACGAACCAATACATGCTTTGGAGCTGTGCTAAGCTCTCCATGGTCGATACCTTCTTCATCTAGTCTCCAGCATTGCTCTAGTATGCATCGCAAAACCTTCCGAATTCTGCCGACCACATCATTTCCACAGGCTAATTCTACCCACTTCGGAAGTAGTGATCCCTGAATGAATTCCATCAGAAGGAAGTCTTCAGTTACATTAAGCAGAGTCGGTCCAACTCTGACGGAATTGGCTCTTCTCAACATCCTTGCCTCATGTTCCATCTCCGTTCTATCAGCGTCCACTCTGCGGATTTTCAGCGCAGCTTTTCCCTGGTTTGTGTGAGCTATGACCACGATGCCAACGCAGCCCTTTCCTAAGACAGGCATGTCAAGGACTCCGCTTTCTCCAGAGAATTCGAGAGCCTTAACGCCCAGCGCTTCAAGCTCCTCAAGGCGCCCTGCTATCTGACTCAAGTCAAATCTTGGATAGCATAGGACCTGACCGTATTTCTTCTCTCGGAGATTTCTTAGAGGAACTATCGTCTCTTTATGCGGCAAGACTTGTCAGTCTTAAATATCCAGTTCAAAGAAATAAAGCGTGTTGGGAACAACATGCTGAGCCGCTGGCAGAAGCGATGAGGCTAGAAGCCAGTTGTGGATTGTTCAATCTGTAATTCAACGTTTATAGAACAAGAGGACCTGAATAGGAAGTCTCTCCTTTCTCTTTCACAGCGCTTCCTAGCGCCTAGTGCACCTATCTATAATCTCCTAGGTCAAGTAGAATATCAAAGCGATGGAGGAATCTTCTATATCTCTAAGCCAAACATTAAGAACCACCTACAAACCAAAACACAGTTTTCCTGACATGATGCCGTCCCATCAGAATTGAATAATGTGTAGGAAGCAGAGGAAAGACTACTCTGTTTCACGGGTGCTTCAGTCCTCTTTCATCGGTGCATGTCTTTCAACCAAGATGTTATTATTTGCGATGACTACAGTCTTTCCCTTTTTCGATACTACAATCTCGCCAGGACATTGCAGAACGCTTTTATTCCCCTTTGACACGTATATCTTCCTTCCTGACTTGAATACAAATCCCTTTTTCTTGGCAACTAGAACATCTGAGTCGCCTTTTTCACTTTTAAACACAAACAAATGAGAGCTTTGCCTGTCGAAATCTCCATTTGTGTGTCTTTCCTTAAGCAGGTCTTCGCAGAACTCTGATGCTTCTTCAATAAACTCAGTTGTGCTCTCATAGCCAACTTCGCGTAGATCTAATGCGTCCGCAGGTTCCAAGCTTTCCCTCAAATCTTCCGCTCTCCCGAGCATCAAAAACGGGCGATCTAGAGTTTTGACTGTTGGTCTGCCAACCGCTCCACGCGTCGTTTCAACAATCGAGTCTACCACTAATTTGCCTATTCCGTGGAAAACGTATCCTTGAAGCTTTTCGTCAAATGTCAAAGGGAGTGCTAAGGTGCGCTTCGAGAGTTCTACCAAGCATCTGTCGTTTCTAAACAAGGTTAGGTCTTCAATGGTCTTTTGTGGATCGCCACCGAGTTCAAAGTGGTGCAGCCTCACTCGGGCTCCAGCTCCTTCTCAATGACTCTGGCAATTTTCTTGGCCATCTTGTGGGCCATTCGTCCAGGTATGGTTATCAGGTACCGCCCTCGAACCTTTTCCTGAGCCACCAAACCGGCTTTCTCAAGGACATCAAGATGACTGGAAAGCGTGCTGGTAGTGATTTCAGGGAGCTTCTCCTGAAGCTCACTAATGTATCGTCCACCATATGCGAGTTCGCTCAGTATCTTCAGCCTATGTTCATTCCCGAGAGCACTCATTGCAGAAGCGGCTTTTACCGGATCAGTACCAGCTAGGTCCTCCTCGCGTTTTCCCCTAGACACCTTTATTCCGTGCGGGCCAATGAACACGGATCGCTCAAGCTCACCACTGATTCCTTCGGCCACGCCTTCCATGACATCCTCGACATAATCATGTATCTTACCACCCATATCGATATGGAAACCGCGTGGCCTTTTTCGCAGTCTTTCCGACATTTCGCTCAACATCTCCTTCATATTTGCCAACTCTTCCTTCATCCTCTTCAGTTCATCCTCCAGTTCTTCCGACAATTCCATATTCCCCTCCATGTATTCGATAATTATGGTTTTATATTAGATAAATATCAATTAGAAATAGGAGAATATAAGTGTTTCTCAGTAAGCTGAAGATGCAGAATCAGCACAAGTCTTGGGCATATGCAGAATTGTGTAGGAACACAAACTGGAAGGCTAAAGAATCTGTCTAACCAAGGATGTCTCATCCCTCAGCCAAACTCCGCAACCGTTCTGAACCGCGGATTCTTCGGATAGACTGGCTAACTATTTCAGGGACGAAGTCTTCCCAGCCTGCGTCCTCCTTCATTTTTTTCCTGATTCGACTAGCAGAAACGCGTCCAAACAATGGATGGCTCATTACTGGGATTCCGAAGAGATTAAAACATTCCTTTACCCAAAGGCTTCTCGTGTAAACAGTTTGGAACTCTGCTTTTTCTAGAATATCTTTGACCCAACGTTCACAATCAAAGACGTCAGATACACCAATGATTTCGTATCTCCTTTGTTCTATGCCCTCCTCTCTAAGAGAGCTGCTAATCCAATGCTTTCTCTCTTCATATGTAAACGGATTCCTAATAGTGAAGGATGCCTGGGAGCTTCCAACTGCTATTGTTACCTTCTCACACCTTTCTAAAACCCATTTTACCGCTTCGAGGTGTCCTAGGTGAAAAGGCTGAAATCGCCCCACGAAAAGACCATTCATAACCATTTTCTCTCTGCGTGGCGTATTGACAGTCACCTACAATTTCTGGAGATACTCATTTAATATTCCCAGGGCAGCATCTGAGAAAGACCTTTTGTTTTCGTTGCGATTGCCATGGAAGATGTGCCTTCTAGATACGATAGCGCCATTGATTGCCAGTCCAATATAAACTAGGCCAACTGGTTTAGCTGGAGTACCCCCATGTGGTCCAGCGATACCGGTAGTCGCCAAACCAACATCAACAATCATTGTGCTCCTAATCCCACTTGCCATTTCCTTGCTGGTCTCAGAACTCACAGCTCCAAAGGATTTGATGGTGCTCACTTTGACACCCAAGAGATTCATCTTGATCTGATTAGAGTAAGAGACTACTGATCCCTCGAAATATTCAGAGCAACCAGGTACATTTGTTATCCTATGTGATATCATCCCTCCAGTAGCTGACTCCGCAATACCTATCTTCAAGCCATGATGCCGCAGGAGATTTCCAATTTCTTCTTCAAGCAACCTTTCTTTCACATCTATCCCTCAGAGACTGATGTCTATTGGTTGTCCCCTCTAAAAGGCTTCTCAATAATGGGATTCGTGGCCTCATGGTTAGATTTAATAATCTCTTAACGTGTTAGTGCATGAACTGGAGGAAACCAGAATGGATGAACAAGCACAATCACGATATCTCTATATTCCAGGCGCCACTACGATTGGCGTTATCTTCTCTGGTGGTGTAATCCTAGCTTCGGAAAAGAGGGTATCTTACGGCTACTTAGTAACCAGTCGGGCTGGAAAGAAGATTTTCAAGATATCAGATAGAATAGGCGCAGCATGCGCCGGATTGGTGTCTGACATGCAAATACTAGCTCGCGAGATGGAAGCCTACGCAAAACTCTTCAATCTTGAGGTTGGGAGACCCATGCCAGTCAAGTCAGCAGCCAAACTGATGTCCAACTTGCTCTTCAACAGAAGATTGGCTCCACTCATAACGCAAACACTTATAGGCGGAATCGATGAAGATGGAGCAGCCCTGTTTTCACTGGACGTGCTGGGATCATTAATTCCTGACAAGTTCTCTGTTGTAGGCTCCGGAGCTGCTATTGCCGTTGGAGTCCTGGAGGAAGGATACAAAGAGAATATGTCGGTTGATGAAGCAAAGGCTCTTGTGACGAGAGCAGTAAAGTCCGCTGTAAGTAGAGACATCATGAGCGGCGATGGCGTAGACTTGTTCACCATCACAAAAGAAGGAATCAAGGAAGAAGCAATCAAGCTTTAGCCTATGCACAAGCGAGACCAGTGTAACCTCCGTCCCAAATCAGGGCGCTCTGGAGTGTTACTCAGACGCATAAGCTTATTTCTGCTAGTAATACCTAGCTTGGTTACACACTTCAGGAATACTATGTACTATGCTCCTTGGAGTTCGAGGTAAACTACATGCCATTTCAATTGACTAGCGAGGAAGGAAGTTTCCTTGTGAAGCTTGCACGAAAAGCTGTGAAGGAATTCCTCGAAACAGGGGAAATCCCTCCAGTTCCAAGCGACACCCCATCGAAGTTTCAAGAGACTTGTGGTGTTTTCGTGACCATAAGCAGTGTTATGCATGGAGATAAGGCGCTCAGAGGTTGTATCGGTCTCCCTTATCCAACTGTACCCCTAATCCGTGGAGTTATCGGGTCTGCCATCAATTCCGCAACACAAGACCCTCGCTTTCCCCGTGTTTCACCCGGTGAACTTGACCACCTGATTTTCGAGGTGAGTGTGCTGACCTCACCCAAGTTGGTCGAAGTGAAAAAGCCCACAGACTATCCTTCAAAGATTCGAGTTGGGCAAGATGGACTCATCGTTGAGAGAGGCTACTCTAAAGGTCTCCTCCTTCCCCAAGTACCTGTTGAGTGGAACTGGAATGAAGAGGAGTTCCTCTGTCAATGCTGCATGAAAGCAGGCTTGACACCTGACTGCTGGCTACTTGAGAGCACAAGAATTTACACCTTTAGTTGCATCATTTCACAGGAATCCTCCCCAAATGGGAAGGTCACCGTCAAGGATATGCGAACTCCGTAAGTTTGTTATCTATGCTGTTGAGTGAGTAACTATGTCTTCACTTCTAGTCTGGACAGGATTCCTTCTTGCCCTCCTCGTGCTCCTATGGGTTTGCAGAAGGAATTTCGCTCTAGGCATGTTTCTGGGGGCATTTGTGCTGGCGATTCTTACAATACCTCCAATTGAGATTGGGCTACTATTTGCTTCTGCCCTTGTGGATCCATCAACATTATTACTGGCTTTTGCTGTGGGATTGATTCCGATTGTAGGAGGCCTTCTGAAGGAGACAGGACAGATGGATATTCTAGTCAGGAATCTCAGAATAGGAAAGAAGGCTATTCTTACAGTTTCCCCCGCACTTCTAGGTATGCTACCTATGCCAGGTGGTGCCCTCCTTTCTGCACCAATGGTAGAAAAAGCTGGTAAAGCTGTTTCAAAGGAGAATAAATGTGGCCTGAATGTATGGTTTCGCCACGTTATATTTCTCATCTATCCTTTGACTCCAGCCTTAATTGTGTCTTCAAGAATCGCAGGACTCGACTACTATGGAGTTCTACTATATTTGACACCATTCTTTCTGCTTGCGCTCTTCCTAGGGTATTTCTTCTTTCTTCGTAATGTTAAAGGAGAGATCGAATATGGCCGCAGGTCCTCACTGAAGAGACTTTTTCCACCTTTGGCTGTAATCTTCATCGCTCCCGCTTTGGACTTCCTGATTAAGGCTCTCTTTGAACCCTCAGTCTCCGAACTAGCTACACTTGTAGCTGTGGCAAGCAGTCTAGCTCTTGTCGTTGGAATCTCGAGATTAAAACCTTGGGAGTTCGGTGAGATTGTCTGGAAGTCAAAGCCATGGAATTTTGCCCTTATAATTGTGGGAATGACTGTCTTCCTTAACGTATTCACAGCCTCAGGCGTCCCAGACTTAATTCAGACTCTCCAGATTAACCCCTTGCTTCTCTGCGGAGTCATAGCATTTCTACTCGGCTTTGCTACTGGAAGAATCCAGACGCCTGCCCTCATCATCATTCCAATATTCTTGACTAAGGGATGGCTCATGACTGCTCCCATCTTTGCGGTAATGTACTTCAGCATCTTTCTAGGCTACGCACTTTCGCCTATACACCCTTGTGTATCGTTGTCTTTACAGTTCTTCGATGTTGGAATCAGAGACTTTCTCAAGGTGATCTCTCCCCCAACGCTGCTTGGCCTTATGATTAGCCTCATCCTGCTTCTATTCATCGGATGAAGCATGCTTCTGACAAGCGAAGAGGAGAACACACGCTACAACTGGGTTAGAGGGGACTACTCTTCGTCTATTATATTGTTTCTTAGTGTTCCAATATTCTCGACCTGTATTTCGATTTCATCCCCAGGAGACAAGAATTTGGGTTTAGGCTTCATCCATACTCCTACTCCAGCGGGAGTTCCAGTAGCAATCACGTCTCCTGGTTCTAAGGTCATGACTTGGCTGATGTAGTTGACTATTTCGTACACATTGAAAGCTAGATTCTTTGTGCAGGAGTTCTGTCTAAGTTCCCCGTTCACCTTTGTGCTGACCTTAAGGTTGTTCGGGTCTCCAATCTGGTTAGAAGTTGTGATGCATGGTCCCATTGGTGCGAAGGTGTCAAAGCCTTTACCTCTAGTCCATTGCTTATCCTTGTATTGAAGATCACGGGCACTTATGTCGTTGAGTGCTGTGAATCCCAAAATGTAATCCTTGACCTCTGAAACTTGGATGTTCCGTCCTTTCTGGCCAATCACTATTGCTAGTTCAACCTCATAATCCAGCTGCTTCACAGATTTTGGTCGGACTACCGGCTGGTTAGGGCCGATCACCGCTGTTCGAGGTTTCATGAAGAGGATAGGCTCTTTGGGTAAGTCCTTTCCTTGCTCTTTTGCGTGGTCTTTGTAATTCAGGCCTAAGCAGACTATCTTTGGAGGTCTAAGTACAGGTGCTAATAGAGTCACATCCTCAACACTGATGGTTGCATTCCTCTTCTCGTTATCTGAGGAAATCCTGATCAACCGCTCAACAGCCTCTACGCCTTTAGTGCCAAGAGCAATGAGCTCATCGATGCTGAGTGGAGGTGGGGATTTGACCGCCTTTGGTAGTGCTAATGGGCATACAATTCCATTATCAGTAAGGAGGCCATAAGACTCCATGGTTGAATGACGATAGCGAGTCAACCTCAAAGCTTTGCCTACCACCTTCTCCTGAATGTGAGTATTGATGTAAGATAACCGCCTTGATAATAAGATTCCTCAGATTGGAAGATCCACGAGCCCTAAAATCTTTATTCAATGTTCAGAAGTATTCTGAGAAAGTGACCACAGCATGAAAAGAACCGGCATATTCTCATTTACCAACAAGTCGAGGAAATCATCTTTCATTTCTCTTGTCTCGCTATTTGCAGCTTTCAATGTAATCTGCGATCTCTTGCTGAGTTCTCCCATGTTGCCCTCAGGTGTCTGGTTCAGCTGGATATTCATAGTTACACCGATTAGTGGAATCCTGCTTGGTCCCTACGCTGGCTTTCTTTCCAGTCTAATCGGTGTAATGGTTGGTCACTCGATAGTGTTTCGAGGGTCGGAGGAGTTTCTCTTCACGCTTGGTGCTCCGCTTGGAGCGATGATTTCAGGTCTCCTGTTCAGAGGGAGAAGCTGGGAGGTTTTGATCTGTTACTTGGCTATGTTTGGAGCCTTTTTTGCTTCACCAGTTGCATGGCAACTCCCCTTATGGTGTATGTGGGATACTTTCTTGGCCTTGGGCCTCCTTCTATCAATTGTAGTTCTGATGCAGAAATGGAGAGGTGCCTTGGATACCCGTGAAGAGGCCAAACTCCTTTATATTCTCGCATTATGCGCCATTATCGGACTAGAAGCTGATGTTTTATATCGAATAATGGTTCTCGTGCCTGGTCAAGCCTACCAACTGATTTTTGAATGGGATTTGACAGCATTGCAGGGTGTCTTTCTTTATGGCGCTGGAGAAACGCCAATAAAGGTAGCGCTTGCCACACTTGTGACGATTATCATCGGACCCCCAATACTCTTGGCAGTTAGGAAAGCAGGCCTACTTTCTACAGGGAACTCTTTGCTGGAGAAAGCATCTCAAAGATTGCACTAGCTAATTCTTGAGCCTTTTGTAATGAATCATCACGGCTACTTCCATTGGTAATAACCGAGCAGAGAGGGGCATTCTTCTCAACAACAGTTCCCGGAAGCGGAATATCTTCGACTCCTAGAAGAATCGTTAAATCAGGCACAATTCCTGACTGAGGGGCATACAAGATCAGGCGGGTATGAAAGGTTGTGCCTTTCCAAAGGAGTGTTGGTAAAAACCCATCCACACACGCACGGATATGCGCCTCAACTAGATTCATTCCAAGTTTCCGTTCAACGCACTCGAGAGTTCCTTGGAAACGAGGATTCAGCTCTATCACATAGGGCTTCCCTTCCTCAGAAATCACTAGGTCAATTCCGTTCGAGCCAGCTAGGCCAAAGTGTGAGGTAATCTTCTCTGCAAGCTCTTCACACCTTGTAGAGATTTGGTAATCATGCGAGAGTGGTACAACATTTCCGCAATATCCATATGGTTCGCTTTGATATGTGGCTGATAATCCTATAAGCTGCTCGTTTATCGTCAAGACTTTAACCTTGCTATGCGACGCAAGAAGGGATATGCTGGCATGAGTCCCTAGAATGCGTTGTTGAATCAGGACATTGCCATTAACCAGTTGTACTTCTCGAAGCCTACGCTTAAGTTCCTGCTGGTTTCTAGCAGTTCGGATGCCGATTCCGCCAAAGCCTTCTGATGGCTTAATCATCACAGGATATCCAATTTCAGCAGCCATCTTCTTCGCTTCTTCAATGTCTGAAGCTAATGCTGTTTCCGGGTGTAGAATTCCCAAGCGTTTCAGCTCGTCGAAAAACTCCGGCTTTTCACGGACCTTCTGAATCGTTTGAGGTGAGTTTCCTAGGATTGGAGCCAATTCATTCAATTCGCAGAGAATAGAGTGGCAATCATCCAGTCCAGAGGAAAGTAAGATGGCATCTATCTCGTTTTCCTGTACCAACGGCTTTGCCAGGCTGAGAAGAGCTTCAGGCCCAAAACTCGGTCCAAGTTGGACAAGATTCTGCCCAAGATCCTGTCTTGTCACAGACTTGAATCGAATACCCATGCTGTGCAAGTCGGAATCACCGAAATAGTCTGCAGCGTAGACCTGATAGCCTGCCCTGCTTGCTGAGTTAGCAAGGGCGACCAAGTCAATCCCAAGTACTAGAAGACTCTGGAATTCGGAGCTTGGCATAGTAAAGCCTACCATTCGCTTGAGATGCACTCAAGTTTCATAAACATTTGTGCATAGCTAAAGGCGCTGACCAACTGCAAGGTCTGCAGCTAATGCGGGGAAGTGTGTGACGTGTTTGGGAGCACTAGTCTTAACTCCTGAACACGCTGAATAGAGTGTATGGAGTTAGAGTATGACCTCCAAAGAAGTAATAGCAGACATCACCTTACTTGGGGCCTCGGTGATCTGGGGCGGAACATTTCCTCTTATAAAAGTCGCCCTGCGATACAGTTCTCCATTTGCCTTCCTTGCTCTCCGATTTCTCGTAGCAGCCAGTCTCTTAGTTGTAATCTTTCGAAAGGAGATTGTTTCTGCTAGCTGGGGGACTTTAAAGGCAGGCTTTTTAATCGGAGTATTCATTTTTATTGGATATGTCACCCAAACAGTCGGCTTAGAATACACAACAGCCTCGAAGTCGGGATTTATCACAGGGCTGTATATTGTGTTCACACCTGTTCTTGCGTATTTAATCCTGAAGACCCTTCTCCCGAAGGAACAAGTTTTCGCTGTGTTGCTAGCCTTATTGGGCCTCTTCCTACTTTCAGGGATTGAGATCACAGGTTTACGTATGGGCTACGGAGATTTCTTGACGCTGATTTCTGCCATTGCCTATGCCTTCAGCATCGTTCTAATTAGCAAGTTTACCAAGAAGTATGGCTCGTCAATTATGGCTACAACGCAGATTCTGACAGTCTGGGTTCTCTGCACCTTGCTTTGGGTCATGATTGAGCCAGTCTCCCTCCCTACCTCCACGATTGTCTGGGCTGCCGTGCTGTTCACTGCTGTCTTTGGCACCTCACTCGCCTTCTTGGCTCAGAACTTCGCCCAGAAGTATACATCCCCAACTAAAGCTGTGATAATCTTCACAGCTGAACCTGTTTTTGCATTTGTCTTCTCCTTTCTATTGCTAGGAGAAACCTTGAGCTATGAAGGAATTGCTGGAGCAGCCTTAATAGTCTCAGGAATGCTGCTCTCGGAGATTAAGTTAAGGAGAGACTAGCTACTTGCATGCAGCAAAACTATAAATCCATTTGAGGATGCCTAGTCATCATGGACTTGGTAACTGCGATTGTTATTCTGCTAGGAGGGTTTTTTGCAGGTATACTGAACACGGTGGTAGGCGGAGGATCATTGGTCTCTGTACCACTTTTAATCACAGCCGGCTTGTCTCCTCATCTGGCCATAGGAACTAACAGGCTTGCCATGGTCTTCAATACAGGGGTAGGCGCAATAGAATATTATCGAAAGGTCAGGTTCCGTATCAAGACAGCGCTTGCTCTCTCCGTGTTTGCTTCAGCAGGCTCACTCTTGGGGGCCAACATCGTTCTCTCGATTGACGAGGTGACCCTAAGATATGTCATAGCAGCGTTGATGTTGATAATGGGTAGTGTGATATTCCTAAAGAAGAGACTTGGATTGGAGGAAGGGGAAGTAAAAAAATCAAGAAGCATGATTGCAGCAATTCTCACTCTAAGTTTTCTACTTGGCATCTATGGAGGATTCTTCGGGGCTGGCGTCTCGACGATGTTCACCTTTGTCTTCGTTTCGCTTCTTGGGATGAGTTTTATTGGAAGCGCTGGGATGACCAGATTCGTAGTTAGTATACTATCGATGACTGCAGTTCCAGTGTTCCTATTCAACATGAAAATCGACTTCCTGTATGGCTTGGTCTTAGCTTTGAGTTTCGTGGCAGGGGCAAAAATTGGGGTGAAGTTAGCATTGAAAGCAGGGAACATTTGGATTAGAAGGCTGTTTCTCACTCTGGTTGTTGTCTCGTCGATTAGACTGCTTATCCCGTAGAAGCAAAGCGTATGATATAGACGTAGTTACTCCTCTGGGAGTTTCTTTCCACATCTTTTGCAGAAGATGGCGTCATCCTGACTATCTGTTCCACAGTTTGGACACTGCTTTCTCCTTGCGGGAACAGTGGGTGTTCGTGAAGGCCTAGAGGCTAGTTTAGCTACTTTCTGTGGCTCATTAACTAGTGAGACGTTCCTATCGATCTTGAGTTCGTTGGTGTACTGCACTTCACCTTTTATGACACAGTCGGATTCGATCGTGATGTTTTCTCCGTAGATGTTTTCTACTTGGGCACCTCTTTCGAGGAACACTCGTTTGCCATAAATGTCTTCAGCATGTGCATCTTTACCGATAACAACCTCGTCTGCCCTTATCAATCCATGGACTGTACCTCTTCTGCCTATCTCAACGCAACGTGCTGTTACGCCATCCTCAGTTGTTATCGCTCCACCAACTTCAACGCAATCTTCTGCTATTGCTTCTCTTGTTCGCAAAACTCCGCCTACCTCGATGTTTCGCGCATGAAGCTTCTCATCGACACTTGCTTTACCGCCTACCTCGAGATTGCCTGAGAGGTTAAGCGATTTGCTTACCTCCACTTTTCCACCGACATCCATACCATTGCCTTCGGCTAGACCAGTTATCACTACCTTTCCGCCAACATTCACATCTTTGAACTCCAAGTCTCCGTCTACCTTGAAGACGCCACCAACATTCACACTACCGCCCTTGCACTTGCTGGCCAGTCGAACTACGCCCCCCACATTGATTCGTTCGAATGTTAGTGAGGCTCTTGACTCGAAGCTTCCACCAATGTCTACTTCAGCGATTTTTCCGCCCCCAACTTTTGCAGTACCACCTACATTCAAATCTGAAATGTCTGCAGTAGACTCGATTAGGACGCTTCCACCTACATCGATTTTTCTTGCTTCTACTTCGCCTACAGCTTTGAAGCTGCCGCCAACATCTATGTTTCCAGCCGTGACATTCCCATCAACCTTCAGGCTCCCACCAACATCGACCCCTTCAACTGCCAAGTCCCCAGTCACATACAAGGTTGCATCAACATCAACGCGTTTGGCATTCATCCTTCCACGGACTACCAGGTGGCCATCTTCTACTTCGACATTGTTTTCTACTTCTAGGTCCCCTTTGATTGTCACGTCGTCTTCAGCTTCCAAGCTCCTGGCTGAGACGTTACACTCAAACGTGTCGTCACCTTCACAATAGATTGTACCAGAAACTTTCACTGATGGTGGCGTCCCAGTTCCTTCGATAACTACATGCCTACCTATCATCAAACCGCCATCAACGATATCTAGTTTCTTTCTGCTTCTCGAAGGAACAGCCATTTCACCGCTCATTATCATTCCTCTGATGTATTATGCAGGGACTCCGAAACATAAAAGGCCAACTCACGTCTTGTAGTCACAACTTGTGACTATAGTAATGTACGTGCAGACATGTTGCAGAGGTTTCAGATAGGCTTCAACAGATCATTTCAATGCATTCTCTGTTGATCTTATCCTGAGGACTCTGGAATTCCAGCCAACACAAGCGAATCATAGAATTCCAAGTAGAGAAAGATGTCGCTCCGCAGGCGATCAAAGAGCTTGATTCTTGACCTGACCTTGCTCAAGTTCCTGTCATTCATTGGAATCTTCTCATTCAGAAAGCTCTGTACGATTCGTCTCTCTCGGTCTGTGAATACATAGGTTCTCATGCTAATCCTCACGAGTCTACAATAGAGAAAAATATAAATGCTTCTGAAGCTTCGGTGGTTAAACTCGATCATTAACCTCGAAAATGCACAGGGCTCAATGTTAATTAAGACATTGCGAACGAAAATTGGAGAATGCATAAGGTATAAATATCGACTGAAGTCTATCTAAGGTCACTGGGGGAATCTAAGATGTCAAAGAAGATTGCTACTGGAGTGAATGGTTTAGATGAACTCATCGGAGGAGGCATTCCTGAAGGAAGAGTCATCCTGATCATCGGCGGTCCAGGCACAGGAAAGACAATACTGTGCAGCCAATTCCTGTATAACGGAATTCACGAGAAGCAAGAGAACGGGGTTTTTGTGAGCCTAGATGAAAGCAAAGACCATTTCTACTCAGAGATGAAGAAGTTTGGCTGGGACTTCCGCAAGGAAGAGGCTAATAAGAAGTTCGCCTTCATAGATGCCACGCGAATATCTCGAGTTGCTATGCTGAAGGAGAAAATCTACAAAGAGGAGACCCGCAGCCTTCGAGGCAAACGGTTGTCAGTCGATAATTTGATTGAGAATCTGCAATCCCAGATCGTGCATGTCAATGCAAAACGGGTTGTTGTAGACACTCTTGCAGCGCTCATCTACAGATTCCCAGACCCCGTCGAGCGAAGAACCGCCATTGTAGATCTAATCGAGTCACTAGCAGACTTGGGAGTCACAAGCCTTGTAACTACTGAACTTGGTTATCTAGGCCTTGAGCGAAATGCAGTCGAAGAAGAGTTTCTTGTTCACGGAGTCATCATGATGCAGACGCTTTTCTCAGGTGGAACCACAACGAGAGCAATACAAGTAGAGAAGATGAGAGAAGCCAAGGTAAATCCAAGCCTTGTACCATACTCGATAGACCAAAGCGGCATCGAAATCTTCCCCAACATGCCACTGTTTGGCGAACAGTAAGTCAACTCCACACGCACGTCTCATTAGTAGACAAGTAGATTCTCGACAACCGAATCGTGGAGGTGGTCCTTTCTTCTCACATCTTCAGCTTTTCCTTTGTCAGCTCGATTCGGCTCTCAAGGTACCTCTGATTAGACATTTTCCGAATCTTCAGGAATTTCTCCGAGCCCTTCTCAGTTTCTCTCTCAAAGATATTAATCTCTCCATCAAAAAGACCTAAGATTGCATGGACCTCTTGCGGTGAATGCATGTGAGGATTCATCACCGCAAGCGTCGTGAAACCTCTTGATTTCAACTCGGGAATAAGCCCTATTAGCCATCTCCGCGTATGAACAGCTTGATGCTGAAGCAAAACGTCTGATAATATTCCGAGACAGGCTCTCCGCGAGCTCTTCTGGGACATGTCAATTCTACGGAAAGCTGAGTTCAAGGCAATACCAATATCAGTAAGGTTTTCAACTCCTTTTAGTTTGGAAACATTTGGCAGGCTTTTGATGATCTTGTCCGCTTGAGGGTTGCATAAGAAAACATGGAAGCTTGCCTGTGACTTCTCTGGTAAGGCTCCAATTCCTCCTAGCTCCGTAGTGACATAAAAAGTGGTTTGTTCTTTCTTTATCCCAGCCCTCAGAAATCGTTGAACCAACAAGTCCGTCTCATCACATGAAGGCGATGTCAGTATAGTCGCGTAATTCTCAGGTATCCCACCAAACAGGATATTGTCAAGTTCCTTGTATCCTGTTGAAACACGTCCCGGAAGAGTAACCTCTGGAACCTTCACCTTCACTGGTTCCTCTAATGCCGCAAAGAACTTCTGTATCCGCTTGAATGCTTCCAGATACTCAAGACCCCATTTTGTAGCCCGATATTTCCTGCGGTCGCCTACGAGAACTTCTCGCACCACCCCATGTGAAACCAGAAAGTCTAGAATCTTCTTCAACCTATCCACAGGTAGATTTGCTCCGTAGGAAGCCCTCGTTAGAGAGCACACACCTCTTCTTGCAATAACCTCTATAACATCTGCATAGATGTCATACTTCGTTCTTCTTCGTTCAGCAGACAATGAGAAGCTTCCCCAGATTCTCCACTATAATTAAGTGTAACTTAAATGCTGTACACCTAATCATAATTGTGGTGGGCAGAACAGTCCAATGCGTGTTCAGTTCTCTCCATGTGGAATTGGGTTAGGTCATGCAGGACGTTGTCTTCCCATAGCTAGGAAACTAGAGAAGAATGGAGTCGAGGTTTTATTCTCCACCTATAAGGATGGCACACGATACATACGACAGGAAGGGTTCCCTGTAGTTGAAGTCCCGCCAATAGAATTTGTCGTTAAACCCGATGGAACGGTAGATTTTAAGCGATCATTGGTCAATATTGGACCTTTTCTATCGTCATTCACCCTCTTAAGACAGGTTGAGGCAGAAATCGATGTGATGAAGGCGTTCAAGCCCAATGTAGTAGTATCAGATTCTCGCGCTTCGCCTCTCATCGCTGCAAGACTGCTCGGAATTCCTGACATCTGCATCCTCAACCAATTCCAGATAATCGTCCCGCGACGAACTCGGTTCTTGCGACTAGCCAGATTAACTGATGCAGGGACTCTAGCAATTATCGGAAAGATGTGGACATCCGGAAAACGTGTTCTAATCCCCGACTATCCAAGCCCTTACACTCTTTCCGCAGGAAACCTACGGATTCCTAATGGGTATCAGAAACGAGTTAGGCTCATAGGCCCAATCATACCTGTGCGACCTGACCAACTTCCTAGCAAGAAGGAAATTCGGAAGAAGCTTGGATTTGACGAAAGAACACCGCTCATTTTTGCACCTGTAAGCGGACCAGTGAAGGAGCGTGCGTACTTCACAGGAATCCTCCGGCGAATCTTTGAGGAGTTTCCAAGAAACTACCAGATTGTGATGTCGCTTGGCTATCCTGACGCTTCAATAAAGCCGATCCACAATGGAAACGTCACTGTCTATAACTGGCTCCCCAATCGCTTTGAGCATCTGAAGGCTTGCGACCTGGTGGTCGCCAGGGCAGGACATGGGACTTTAACTCAATCCATCTGCTACGGTAAACCCATGATTCTTGTCCCAACACCTAGTCACACCGAGCAGCTTAACAACGCTAAGAGAGCTGCTGATCTGGGCATAGTGAAAATCATCGAACAGGATAATCTTGACAAAAAAGGGCTTCTTGAAGCCGTCGAGTCGCTACTAGAAGACAAGCAGTTTGAAGGCAGAATGGGGAAAATTCAAGCAGATGTATTGGAGCTAGACGGCATAGAAGCTGCAATTCAGAATATAATGGAAGTAGCAGAGTTGGGAAATTAACCATGGGCCTTCCCAAAGAAGTGTTGGAAGAAAAAATCCGTAAGTTCGTAGAGGAAGATGTCGGGCAAGGAGACATAACCAGCGAAATCACAGTTCCTTCCGGGACAATTGTTGACGCTGAAGTAGTGGTAAAGGAATCAGGAGTCGTGGCAGGGGTGAAAGAGTCTTTGATTATGCTGAGAAACCTACAAGTTGAAGCACTCGTAGAAGATGGATCAAGAGTCGAAAGAAAGACAATCGTTATGAAAATAACCGGAGATGCTAGAACCCTACTCTCAATCGAAAGAACCCTGCTCAACCTCCTAACAAGAATGAGTGGCATAGCCACCATGACCAATCGACTAGTCAATAAAGTGAGAAGGGCAGGCCACAAAACGAGAATCGCCTGCACCCGAAAAGTGGCACCAGGGCTCCTATACTTCGACAAGAGAGCAGTAATGTTGGGCGGTGGTGACACACATCGTCTTCACATGGATGATTTGGTCCTGATAAAGGACAATCACCTTGCAGTGGGCGGAAAAATCGCAGATACTGTGAAAACAGCAAGAAACACCGTATCGTTTTCTAAGAAAATCGAGATTGAGGTCACCGATGCTAGAAAAGCGCTAGATGCAGCTAAAGCTGGTGCAGATATCGTCATGCTTGACAACTTCACACCCAAGCAAGCGAAGGAGACTATTAGTCTTCTAAAAAAGGGAGGATTGAGAAACAAGGTTCTGATTGAGGCGAGCGGACGAATTACGGAGCAAAACATCCTTGACTACGCAGGTACAGGAGTAGATATCTTAAGCCTAGGAGAATTGACAAGCAGTACGAAGACTCTTGACATGAGTCTTGAATTTGTGAATGTAAGGCAAAGGGGAAGCTCTAAATCCTAGAGAAAGAACCCTTGAGGCCTTTACATCTAGTTAGGAAGAGGATAGTTTCATTTGCATTGGCTGAAATGTGTAGAGCGGCTAATCTAGAATAGATGCTCTCCCGTTTTATGTGAGCCCCCTGCAAGTCCTGCAACGATAGTCATGTTGACGTAGTCTGTCTCATCTAAAATCTTGCGTAGCTCGTATGCATCCTCTGGCCTACACAGGCAATGAACATTGGGTCCGGCATCAACCGATGCATAGCATTCAAGACTGGGTCTCAGCTTCTGAATTAGCTTGATAAGCCTCAAAGTGTTAGGATGCCAGTAGAATAACGGAGGATCTGAGGTCATCATTACTACGTGCATGTATCGACTGCTCTCCTCGGAGATTCTGCCGACCACACTAAAATCATCAGTCAGGATTGCCTTTTCAATATCTTTCGCCTGCTTCCTAGAAATGTTAACCCTAGCTCTGTCAAACGGGCTAGTATGGGCTGACTTGTGGCCGACATCGGAGGTGACCTCTTTCCTTCCTTTGTGAATGATGGCAATAACGGCGCTCATATCGAACTCGGTTGGGCCACAAATCTGTCTGGCAAAAGAGGTTTCATGTGAGTCCCCTTTGTACCAGTAGACAAGCCCCCCATGAATTGACCTCGCTGCTGAACCTGAACCTAACCTGGCAAATGCTGAAATCTCCCTCTTTGAGAGGCTAATCCCTAAACCATCAACTGTAGCAATCGTTAAAGCTGCAAATCCTGAAGCTGAGGAGGCTAGCCCCGCTTGAGTAGGAAAATCATTCCTACTCATCATCTTGAATCTGTGACTGATGCCTGCTATCGTCCTTAACGGATTAACGACTTTAAGTACCCTCTCCATTGCTCTTCCAGTTAGGAATACACCATCCAGAGTGGCGGAATCTTGCTCGTATACATCAGAAAATTCTATAGTCGTATGAGTTAGAAGACGAATGTCATCGGACTCGCCGAGTTTTGTCATGCCTACACTATCTGTGGAAGGAATGTTCAGGCTGGGATCGTGCGTTCTAGAACGTCCCCAATACTTGACAAGCGCAATATTCGAATGAGCAATTGCAGAGGATTTCACATTACTACCTTCAGTGCATTAATCAGGCTAGTCTACTCGCTTCTCAGGCTCATGTACAGTAAACAGGACCAGAGGGATTCCTATTGCAATCAGTCCAAAGGTCACATAGAAGGGCATCTGAGGGGCTGATGCTATATAGAGATAGTTACCAAGCAGCATACCAAAGCCCATTACAATATAACCGACGAAATTCCGGAATCCCACAATTTTGCCTCTGTTCTTTGGGGGCACCAAATCTGCTGCAAGAGCCATGACGGAAGACATTACAAATAGCTGACCAATCGCAAACAGGCACATTGAAACCATAACCCTCAGAAAGTCTCCAGTCATAAAAATCCAAGTTGCTGCACCGAAAACTGAGAGACCAGCAATTAATGGTGGCTTTCTTCCAAGTGTGTCAACGGCTTTGCCAATTGGGAGCGAGGCTACTACAATCGTCAGCAGGAGTGGAATGAAGACAAGCCACCATTGCTCCTCAGGTATAAGAAGTACATCTCTAGCATACAATGCATTAATCACATTAATCAAGGACATCCCAAACATCATAAGGCTCTGCAATATGAACAACCAAAACATTGACCGCGGAACAACCTTCCAGACCGCAAAACTCTCTTTGATAGCCTTTGGGTATGAAGAGATGAAATACCGAAAGCGAATGGGCTTCGCATTCGTGATTGTCTCCTTCAACCTAAGTCGCCAGACCGCAGCTGCAAGAAACAAGGCAGTCATGATTAAGTAGATAATTCTCATGCTAACGATTAGCCCAAACCGTAGCAATAGGAAGCCCGCAATTATAGGACCAGGAGTGTTGAAAGTTCCGTGAATGAGTTGAATGATAGAAGATCCCATTCCTCTACGCTCAGGAGGAAGCGAATCCTGAACCATGGCGAATAATGCAGGTTGATAGATTAAACACAGACTGCTAACAATTGACCCTAGTAAAATGAAATGCCAAGTCGGAGCAAGAGCATAGAACAGCCATGACAACGCCATTCCAAAAGTCATCGTCGTAATCAGCCAACGTCGTCCATACTTATCCGTTAAATACCCTCCAGGAAATGCTACCGCCGCCATTGCCAGAAAATTACCTAGACCGATTAGCCCTAATGCGACGCCCGTTCCACCAAGAGCCTCAACATAATACTGAAAATTCGGAGCTGGCATTTCAAAAGCCAAGTCCATAATCATCCAACTTATCACAAGTATCCGGTAATTCCCAGTGATGAACGAGAATTCCCGCTGAAGAGCGTCTACCAATCCCAAGGATTCCACGTCCGAACAGACAAATCTCAACAATATAAGGCTTGGTTTTAACATGATTCGAGCTAGGAGACTCGTTAATTCAGCTAAATGCTGCTCACACAAAAGGAATCAATCAGCTTAAGCCAAGTAGGAAAAACACTTAAAAGCGCCCTTAAACACAACGAAGCACACAACGCAGGGAATGAGAAATGCCAACTCACGGATCACTATCCAAAGCAGGTAAAGTCCGTTCGCAGACCCCGAAGGTCGCGTCCACGCCGAGAAAAACGCGAATGCCCCGAATACGGAGCCGGCGTAACTTCGAAAAGCGAGTTATCCTTCAACGTAACCCTGGTCAGAATCCGCTGAAACGAAGACGACGACGACGCTGAGAGTAGCGTCAAGCCTTCTCCAGTCAGTCTGATTCATTTATCCTTCGCAGGAAAGACTCTGTCTATCATAATTTCTTGGAACAAGCATCCTTATGTGGAGAGTCAATTAGATAGTTTAGTCCGAACCAAGGTAGAAAGAGGCCCCCAAGGATGCACGCTGACCTAGTCCTGATAAACGCAAACATTCTAACCATGAATGCTTCCCAGCCACACGCTCGGGCCGTAGCAGTACAAGGTGACAGAATCGTCAAGGCTGGTTCAAGCAAGGATATCAAAGCCTACATTGGAAAAAAGACGAAAGTGCTAGATCTTAGAGAGAAGACAGTTATCCCAGGTCTTATAGACACTCATGCGCATGTCACCGCATATGGTAAGTCTTTGACACAAATTAACCTCAGAGGCGTCAACTCAATAAAGGAAATCCAGACGAGACTTCTGAAGCGCATTCAAAGAACACCGCGAGGACAATGGATTCTAGGTCGTGGATGGGATCAAGATCGACTAAAGGAAGGGCGATATCCAACACGATGGGACCTGGATGAGGTATCCCCACACAATCCGGTGGTCTTGACGCGTGTATGTGGACATTTGAGCGTCGCAAACAGTCAAGCACTCGAAAAGGCCGCAATCACAGGAAGTACTCAGCCCCCACCAAGCGGACAGATAGACCGAGATGTAAGAACGAAGGAACCA
Source organism: Candidatus Bathyarchaeota archaeon (assembly GCA_020352535.1). Classification (GTDB taxonomy): domain Archaea; phylum Thermoproteota; class Bathyarchaeia; order Bathyarchaeales; family Bathyarchaeaceae; genus SOJZ01. Next base: position 483,221 of record CP070679.1, read on the forward strand.
ACAGGGATCCTACGTGAAGACGCAATGATCCTTGTCACCAAAATCATATCCCCACCTAACGAAGAAGAGCTCACTGAAGCATGTAGCCTAGCATGCCAGAAAGCCGTATCAGCTGGATTAACAAGCATCCACTGGCTAGTCAACTCTCCAACTGAAATCCGGGTCATACAGAAGCTTCACGAACAGAAGAGATTACTTCTTCGAGTATATCTCATAATCCCTGTCAAACTCCTAGATCACCTCGTGGAACTTGGCCTGAAAACAGGCTTTGGAAACACGGCAATCCGAATTGGAAGCATTAAGATATACACTGATGGTTCTTTGGGAGCTCGTACAGCAGCCCTCTCTCAACCATATCACGACAAGCCCTCAAGGCAAGGCCTCCTGCTATACACGTCGGAGGAACTGAACATCCTTCTGGAGAAAGCTCACAAAGCTGGTCTGCAACTAGCCATCCATGCCATTGGAGACCGAGCTATAGAAATGGTGCTGAACCAGCTAGAAAAGTTGCTGAAGGAGACACCGAGACAAGACCATCGGCATCGGATAGAGCATGCCTCTGTCCTTAACGAACAGCATATACAGCGCCTTAAGAGATTAAACGCGGTAGTAACTGTCCAACCACATTTCGTGGTCTCAGACTTCTGGGTGCCCCAGCGTCTTGGACCTCACAGAGCTCGATGGGTCTACCCCTTCAAAACGCTCATCAAGAAGGGCATAATGACCTGCGGCGGTTCTGACTGCCCAATAGAGCCGATAGAGCCTCTGCTAGGCATCTATGCAGCAGTGACCCGAGAAGCCCTACCCGAAGAAAGGATCACTATTGACGAAGCTCTACGCCTATATACTTCAGATGCTGCATTCGCATCCTTTGAAGAGAACATCAAGGGATCAATTGAAGTTGGAAAGCTGGCGGATTTCACGGTATTATCCCATGACCTGAGAGAAGTGGCGCCCCGTGAAATCAAGAACGTCAAAGTAGAAATGACAATTGTCGGCGGTCAAGCAGTCTACATTGGAACATAATCTCGGAGCTGAATGCAGGCACGAAAACTTGGCGTCTACATCTACACTCGTAAGAGTTGCACGTTAATTGGGAAACTCTATTCTGAATTCATAATGTTTAAACCAACAGGTCAGAAGAAGATACTTTGATTCTAGACAATGGATGCGTGTCATCAAGTGAAGGTAAACCTAGGACTCTTTTGTCTTTTAATGGTAGTAGCCTCAGGCTCGCTAGCATTTACATTCAGTCTGCGCCCACTAGTTGCTAAAGCAACCTATGTCGAGGGAGATATCACACAAGACACCACTTGGACACTCATCGATAGTCCATTCGTGCTTTCTAAGAATGTAACGATCTTGGATGGCTCAACTCTAACTGTAGAGCCTGGAGTTGAGGTGAGATTCGGAGGCTGGTATTCACTCGTTGTGCAGGGAAGGCTCATTGCAGTTGGTGAAGAGAACAACACAATAACATTCACATCAAACAGAGAGGAACCAAATAGTGGAGATTGGCCCGCCATTGAATTCAATCGAGCTGAATCCTCAATAATGGAGTACTGCATTGTGGAGTACGGAGAAAACGGAATCACCATTTCCGATAGTGCAATAGATCTAAGATACAACGAAGTGGCATACAGCCGAGAGAGCGGCATCCGTATAGCAGGCGACAATCAGGTGACAATACAGAACAACACGCTAGACTCGAATAAAATCGGAATATTATTGATTGGAGCCCAAGTCTCAGGAGTGAGTATTACCGATAACCTGATAATGTCCAATACGCAAAGCGGAATTCAACTCGGGGCAGATTCCTACAACGATTTAATCCTTTTAAATAACATCCTTTCAGCCAATGAGAATGGATTTCATGTCACAGGACTAGCAAGCACTCACATAACTCAGAACTCGATCTCCTACAATACAATTGGGATTCTCTATGCACCTGACGCACAAATGCAGGCCTTCCATACGGATCAAGTAGCCTACTACAATGACATCTACGGTAACATATATGGAATAGACGTTAGCGACTCATTTAATGCTAAAGTCAACGCGGAATACAATTATTGGGGAGATGAAAGCGGACCCTATCATTTTTCGTTAA
>CP070679.1:485430-525915 GCA_020352535.1 Candidatus Bathyarchaeota archaeon
GTCATTCGACTGGCTGAAGAATGGAGCTACCCCGTCATTCAGGACCTCTGTAAGCCTCTCCTACAGAGCCACCCATCAGCATTAGATTCTAGCGCTCTCCCGAAGGTCGAGATAGTAACATCCAGCAATCGTGAACAGTTGACGGAGGAGAGCATAGCTTTCAGAAAGCTGGTCAGAGGCAAGTCTATAGGAGAACTAGGCTAGTTGAGGTGAAGTCATGCTGGCTAAGGTTGAAGACACATATGCAGAAGCCTTTGAGGGATTATACTCCAGAATCATAATCACTGCAGATGATGAAAAGACCCTGCGAAGAGCAGTCGAAGACGTTACAGCAACCCCTTCACTCGTCATAGGTAGAATCGAAGGGGGAACCGAGCAATGGCTAAACGATAAGGCGACTCCAGATGGACGTCCTGGCGCCGTTGTGCAGCTTTGGGGAGGAATCGACAGGAGAAAACCTCTAACTACGTCTGCTGAACGATTTGAGGTTGAGCTGTCATACCGCATACGTCAAGACGTATTGGTGAAACCATTTACTGCAATATTTGACGCGCTTCTTAATCCTGCGGGAAAAATCGACACTATGAAGCGGATTGGTCACTGCGGAGATGGTTTTGAATGGGAGGAGACGCGTCATGGACGTAACATGATTATTGTACCTCTTATGGTACCTGACTTCCAAATAGAACGGTACCTTGGGTATGCTCGTGGTGTAATGGGTGGCAACTTCTGGTACTTATGTAAAACTAAGACGGCGGTAACCAACGCTGGGGAAAGCGCGCTGAGAGCTATTGGAGAAGTGGCAGGAGCTATCACCCCGTTTCATGTCTGCTCCGCGGGATCAAAACCTGAAACAAAGTTTCCATGGATTGGCCCAACGACCAATCACCCTTATTGTCCAACGCTGAGAGATGCGTTGGGACACCAATCGAAGGTGCAAGTGGGTACAAACTACATTCCAGAAATCGTAGTAAGCGGTACATCACTTGACGTGGTCAAAGAAGCGATGAAGGCGGGCATCCAAGCTGCTAGAAGTGTTAAGGATGTCCTGATGATATCTGCAGGTAACTATGGCGGGCAGCTAGGCCAGTACAAGATATTTCTTCGGGAGCTGTTTCCTTGAGGTTTGACGCCATCTGCTTCGGCGCCTTGAACGTTGATAGACTGTACCGAGTGAATCGAATAGCAGGAAGAGATGAAGAGAGTTTCATTACGAGTGTAGAGGAACATGCTGGAGGCTCCGCCGCTAACACTGCAGTAGGATTAGCTAGGCTTGGACTGAGAATAGGCTTCATTGGGAAGCTCTCTGATGACCCTGAAGGCACGTTTCTTCTCGATGACTTCAAGCGTCAAAACGTGGACACCGTGGGAACTGTAATTGCAGAGGAAGGTAGAACCGGTTTAGTCCTTGGCTATGTTGACTCAGCAGGTGACAGAGCACTCTACATTGCTCCTGGTGCGAATAACGCTTTAGAATTCAGCGACATCAATCTTGAGTATGCGGGTACTGCTAAGCTTTTGCATCTGACATCTTTTGTTGGGGAGAAGCCGTTTGAAGCGCAGAAGAAGTTGGTGACGAAGCTTCACAATGTTAAGGTGACTCTCGACCCTGGCGAGTTGTACGCTCGAAGGGGGTTAGCAGCTTTGTCACCACTGCTGAGGAGAAGTTCAGTAGTTCTGCCAAGTGAGAATGAAGTGAAACTGCTAACTGGGCGAGAGTACGTTGAGGGGGCAAGAATCCTACTTGAAGAAGGAGCAGATATAGTGGCTGTCAAACTAGGCCGGAGAGGTTGCTACGTCGTTGATGAACACGAACATCACCTCGTGGAGTCGTTTAAGGTGAGCGCCATAGACACAACGGGTGCTGGCGACGCGTTTTGCGCCGGCTTCCTATACGGCCTGATAAACGGGAAAGACTTGTATGAGTGTGGAAGACTGGGGAATCTTGTTGCTTCTCGCTGTATCAGGGAAATTGGTGCCAGAGAAGGATTGCCACGAGCTTCCGATCTAGATGAAGCAGAAGCCCTAAATCAGCTTATCCATAAAGAGCCGAAGGTGCGATTGCATGAAACGAGATGAACTAGTCGAAAAAGTCCAACGAGAAAAGATTGAGTTCATTGACTTGATGTTCTCAGATTTGCTTGGTCAATTGAAGAGCGTAACAATCTCGCCAAGGGAACTGAAGGATTGTCTTGACAACGGAAAATGGTTTGATGGCTCCTCTATTGAAGGGTTCACGAGGATACATGAAAGCGACATGATGCTGATTCCAGATCCTTCAACGTACGTTCTCCTCCCTTGGCCACGTGACCAAAAACGAGTTGCCCGAATAATCTGCGATGTTTACAATCCTAATAACGCTCCCTTTGCTGGTGATCCACGATACGTTCTCAAACGGATTGAAGAAGAGGCTCGTGCGAAATCGTACTCCTACAATGTTGGACCCGAAATCGAATTCTTTCTATTTAGGTCACGAGAGGACCGAACCTATCATGACACCGCTGGATACTTCGACTTTTCTCCTAGGGATCTGGCAACTGACATACGAGCGATCATAACCTCAACCCTTGAGCAGCTTGGAATAAACGTCGAGATGTCTCATCACGAGTGTGCCCCAAGCCAACATGAGATAGACATAGAGTATTCAGGTGCTCTGAAGTGTGCGGATAACGTTATGATCCTCAAGCAGGCTATCAAGACAGTGGCAAGTGGCAGTGGTCTTAGCGCAACCTTCATGCCGAAACCTATCTTCGGGATAAACGGAAGCGGGATGCACACTCACCAATCACTCTTTGATAAGAGAGGTGTAAACCTCTTCTATGGTGAGAAGGATGGGTATAGGCTGTCACAGCTAGCCTATCACTTCATGGGCGGTCAACTGAAGCATATCAGAGAAATGGCTGCGATACTGTGTCCTACAGTGAACAGCTACAAACGCCTTGTACGGGGCTACGAGGCACCAGTGTACATTTGCTGGGGGCAGCGAAACCGATCAGCATTGATAAGAGTTCCACGATACAGTCGAGGGAGAGAAAAGTCAACCAGACTTGAGTTGAGGTGTCCTGACCCAAGCTGCAACCCTTACTTGGCCTTCGCTGTGATGCTAGCTGCTGGTCTGGAAGGAATTGACCAGAAGATCACGCCGCCTAAGCCCGTGGAAGAAGATGTCTATAAATTTGACAATGGGAAACTCGCGAGGTTTTACATAAAAACTCTCCCCGCTAACTTAGGGGAAGCGATAGATGCGTTTGAAGCAAGCAGATTCATGAAAGAAACGTTAGGTGAACACGTCTTCAGCAAGTACCTTGACATTAAAAGGGCAGAATGGACTGACTATCAGAGTAGCGTTACTGACTGGGAGCTTAAAAGATATAGTAACTTGTAGCACATCAGCCGATTACCTTCTACTCCCATTCTATTGTAGCTGGCGGTTTGTGCGTAATATCATATACAACTCGTGTGACCTCGGAAATCTCATTGGTAATCCTTGTTGCGATTTTCTCCAGGGTTTCATACGGGATTTTAGCGAAACTAGCGGTCATGGCCTCTTTGCTTTCCAGTGCCCTAACTACTATGGTATGGCCATAAGCTCTGGCATCACCCTTGACTCCGGTGGTTTTCGAATCAATTAGCACGGCGAAGTATTGCCATAGGTTTTCACCTAATCCACTAGCCTCAATCTCTTCTCTGACAATCGCGTCTGCTTCTCTCACTACATCTATCTTTTCTTGCGTTATATCTCCAATTATTCTCACTGCCAGCCCTGGACCGGGGAAAGGTTGTCTCCTGACAAGCAGATCGGATAAATTTAGCTTCTCCGCCACTCTTCTCACCTCATCTTTGTATAGGTTCCTCAATGGCTCAACGATTCCCCGAAACTTGATTCTTGCTGGAATCCCAGCTACATTGTGATGGGTCTTAATCTTTGCGGAATGCTGGCCAAAACCTGATTCGATTATATCTGGATAGATGGTTCCCTGCATGAGATATTCTGCCCCAACTCTCTCAGCCACTTCCTCGAAGACTCGGATGAACTCTTCGCCGATAATCTTTCTTTTTTGCTCAGGATCGGTTACTCCTTTCAGTCTCTGCAGGAATCTCCTCCTGGCATCAATTGGGATGAAGCTTAAATCGAATCTCTGGAAGAAGGATTGAATGAATTCAGGCTCCCCTTTTCGCATGAATCCATGATCAACAAAGACCGCGGTAAGGCTTCGTCCAATTGCTTTCGACGCTAAGACTGTAGCTGTGCTAGAATCAATTCCACCGCTTAGACCGATGACACACTTCTTGCTCCCCACGACCTGTCGCACCTCTTTGATGGCTTGGGCTGCAAAGTCTTCCATAACCCAATTCGGCACACAATGACAAATCCTGAAAAGGAAATTCTTCAGCGTCAATGAGCCATTCTCTGTATGTATAACCTCGGGATGCCACTGTAAACCATAGATTGGTTTCTCTCGATGCTTGAACGCGGCTACCGGGCAGTTCTTGGTGTGTGCAAGTATCTGGAAGGGTCTAGGGAGCTCAAAGACTGTATCCCCATGGCTCATCCAAACCTTCTGAATCCCGGTCAAACCCTTCAGCAAATCATCTGGACTATCCACCATTGCATAGCTTATACCATATTCCCTCTTCTTTGCAGCTTCTACTCTTCCACCATATAGGGAAGCAATCAGTTGGTGTCCATAGCATAAGCCTAGAGTCGGGATGTTCAAGTCAAATATCATTGGGTCACACTTGGGCGCATCTTCTTCGTAGATGCTGGACGGTCCGCCGGAAAGTATGATTCCTTTAATGTTGATGTGCTTCGTCAAGGCTTTGATGTGATTGGATGTGATGTTGTATGGGGTAATCTCCGAGTAGACTCGGTGTTCTCTGACTCTTCTTCCTATCAGGTGACAGTATTGTCCGCCAAAATCGAGAACGAGGATTGTGTCGGGTTTCATCAGAGTCGCCCATTCTTCTCCTTCAAGTGTCTCACAACAGACTCAAAGAGTAGTCTTCCATCACCATAATCCATTGCATTTCCCAGTCTAGTCCAGTCTGGCAGTTGCCAGCTATAGTAGGCCCGTTCTGGATGAGGCATGAGTCCGAGAACGTTTCCAGCTGGATTGCAGATTCCAGCGATGTCATGGAAGGCACCGTTTGGACTGGCTGGATGCCTGCCGTTTGCAGGATTGCCATCCTCATTACAATATCGGAAGACTAGTTGATCGTTGTCGTGCAGTACCTGGAGGAAGCTGCTCTCATTCTCCTTTGTAACCATAAATCGACCTTCGGCATGGGCTACTGGCATTCTCAGCACCTTTTGCATAGGAATGCTCTTCGCGAAGATGCAGTTGCCTTGACTGGTATGTCGAACATAGACCCACCCGCAGTAGTACCCAATTGGTACATTGGTTCCTAAAGCGCTTTCAGGCTGCTCACTGATTCCGGTGAAACCTGGAAGCAGACCAGCCTCTACTAAGACTTGAAAGCCATTACAGATTCCTAGAATCGGTTTTCCTCCTTCAGCGTATTCCTTCAACTCTGGACCAAGTTTCGCCGAGATTTCCTTAGCCCAAATCGCTCCTGCTCTTACGTAGTCACCGTAGGAAAAGCCGCCTGGAACCACGAGGGCGCTGTAGCTTGGGAGATTCCTGCTTTCGACCATATCGTTCATGTGTACTGTCTCTGCCTTCACCCCGAGGTCAGTGAAGGCTCTGCATGTCTCAGCGTCGCAGTTTGTTCCACCAACCCTCAGTACGCAGACGCGGATTTCTGACCGTTTCATGATTTTCTCCACAGATTTTTCCATGCTTTTCGTAGCTTGACTAGGCTAACTTCAACTATTGTTGCGCCATTGAGTCCATGTATGGCAAGAGAGTTATCCTTCTCGACTCTTCCTATGAGCGTGCAGAGGTTCCTCTCCATCACACTTTCAAAGTCCGCTTTGTGTTTCTCTTCGACCTCTACTAGGAACCTGCTGTTTGATTCTGAGAAGAGAATCTGATCGTCTCTTTCAGCGCTCTTGGATTTCAGAACGCTTCTCAGGGAAAGGTCGATTCCAAGGTCTCCGCTGAGTGCCATTTCTGCTGCAGCGACGGCTAAGCCACCTTCTGAGAGATCGTGACAGGCTTTCACGTATCCAGCACTGATTGCTTCAGTCATGGATTTCAGTAATGCTCCCGCCTGTTCAATTCTGACCTTGGGAACCGTTTTTCCTACATAGCCCTTCAACCTGTAATACTCAGAGCCTCCTAGCTCGGGATAGGTTCGACCGGCTAAATAGAGAAGGTTCCCTGGCTCTTTTACATCCATGGAAACCGCTCTTCTTATGTCTTTGATTACTCCAACCGCGGTGATGAGCAGGGTCGGCGTCACAGGTCCTAAGGGTGACTCGTTGTAGAGGCTATCCTTTCCTGAGATGAATGGTGTTCCATACACTTTCGCGAAGTCATAGCAGGCCTTGCATGCTCTGAGTAATCCCCCGACTCTGTCAGCCTTCTCTGGACTCCCCCAAGTGAAGTTGTCAAGAAGCGCGATTCTCCCTCCACCAACGGAAACATTATTTCTAATGGCTTCGTCTATAGCAGAAGCAGCCATCCAGTAGGGGTCGATCTTACCGTAATTTGGGTTCATTCCGCAAGAGATGACAACGCCTCTCCAAGAGTCTGGTAGAGGCTTGATTATTGCTGCATCATTAGGTCCACCATGTTTTCCCTGTAGCGGTTTTAGCACAGTATTCCCTTTCACCTCATGGTCGTAAGTTCTTATGATGGGTTCCCTGCTCGCAATGTTTGGTGACGATAAGAGCTTCAGTAGTTCTTGGGTTAGGTCTGCGGGTTCAGTGACTGTTGGTTCCGAACGTTTAGGAGGCTTCCAGACTGCTTCTCGTATGGTCGTGGGTGGAGTATACAAGAAGTCTAGGTCGAGCAAGGCGACTAGGTGACCTTGGTAATCCACTTTGAGCATGTGACCTGGAGTGAACTTGCCAATAGGTGTGGCTTCGACATCTTCGCGTTTGAAGATGGCTAGGGCTTTCTGCAGATCCTTCTCTTTGACGGATAGCAACATTCTTTCCTGTGACTCTGAGACATGAATCTCCCAAGGAGCTACTCCTACGTGCTTGAGGGGCACATTGTCGAGATCGACGTGGATTCCGCAGTTGGACCGGTGGGCCATCTCACCTAGAGCACAGGAGAGACCCCCGCCACCTAGGTCAGTTATGGCTGAGCCAAGCTGTTGCCTTCTAACCTCGATGATTGCCCGTTTCACTTTTTCCTCTTCGATCGGATTGGCGATTTGGACTGCGGGTCTTGACACCTCTTCAGACTCCTTAGTCAACTCAGCGGAGGCAAAGGTGACTCCGTGGATTCCGTCTCTTCCTGTCCTTCCACCAGCCAAGATGGCGATGTCTCCTGGCTGCGTATTTCTGACAAATTCGTTCATAGGCAGGATGCCGAGGCATCCACAGTAGACCACCACGTTTCCTGTATAGCTTTGGTCGAAGTAGATTGCTCCGTTGACGGTGGGGATTCCCATGTTATTTCCGTAATGTCCTATTCCAGCGACTACGCCTCTGAAAATATACTTGGGATGCTTTACTCCAGCAGGGAGGTCATTGTCGTAGTCTGATGGGCCAAAGCAGAGGACATCTGTGCAAGCGATTGGGTCAGCCCATACACCGAGGATGTCTCTGATGACGCCGCCTGTGCCAGTTGCTGCACCTCCGAACGGCTCGATTGCTGAAGGGTGGTTGTGGGTTTCTACCTTCATGGCGATTGCTTTTCCATCCTCAAAGTCTACTATGCCTGCGTTGTCTTCGAAGACTGAGAGACACCAAGGTAAAGCAAGTTCTTCTGTTGCTTTGGCAATGTATTCCTGGAACATGCCAGCTACGATTAGCTTACCATCTGGTGAGACTATCTCTCCTTTGAAGGTCTTGTGGAAACAATGTTCAGACCAAGTCTGCCCTATCGTCTGAAGCTCCACATCGGTTGGATTTCGGTTCTGTTTTGAAAAGTACCTCTGGATGCTCCTCATTTCAACGAGATTGAGACCTATCCCAAGCTCGTTGCTTATCTGAAGTAGCTGGCGATTCGTTGCGTCTCGCAGATTTATGTCGGCAAGCTCGAAGGGCTTGTGGCGCTTACGGTATAGGTGTAACCCTATCACACCTCCTCGAGAGCGTAGCTGTAGTCGTCTTTGGTCGGGTTAGCCAAGAGTTTTCTGCACATCTCATCGGTGATTCTGCGAGCTTCGCTTCCGGAGTCTGCTGAGAGGTAGACTGTGTAGACTTTGCCTACATGGGTAGCTTTGACAGGGTATCCTAACTCTTGCAGGGATTTAGCAGCGGTTTCGCCTTCAGGATCCGAGTGTCCCTGCTTGAGGGAAACCTCAATTCTCACGCGGTACATCATAGAGTAGTATTAAACAATTAAAAATTTAAGCTTTGCTTTAACGGAAATTTAAATAAAAGTTTAAATTCCCTCGTGTAGCGGAATCTTTTCTCCTTTGTACAATACGATGATTCTTCCGGTTTTTGTTACTTTTCCGATCTGGTCTGCCTTAGCCCCGTTATCTTCAAGGCAGCCAATCAAATCATCTCTCTCGGTCTTCCCCACGACCACTGCAAACCCCCATCCCATGTTGAAGGTTCTCAGCATCTCATCGTCCGAGATGACACCTCGCGTTTTTTTTGCTGTCTCTTGTATGAGATTAAAGATTGGTTGTGGTTTGAAGTTATCAAACTCAAATCCTATTCCCTTGGAGAACCGCATCAGCCGGTTAAACTTCAGATAAGCATCTCCAGTGATGTGAACCAGCCCTTTCAGCTTATACTCCTTTGCAGCCTTCAAGATAGGCTTAACGTAAATCTTTGTGGGCTCCAAGACTTCAGTGATGAGTTCTCTTTCCAGCGTGTTCGGAATGTCATATGGCTCGTACCAACCTCCCCACCGTTTGAAAAGTACCTTTCTAGCCAACGATATTCCGTTACTATGGATCCCAGAGCTTCTCAAGCCTATTACGACATCTCCGGATTCGATGTTGGTTCCAAAGATTATGTCATCCTTAGACAGGTCACCAACGCAAGCGAAGGTCATGTCAAAGCCTTTCCCTTCGGTGATGCCCTGAATGATTTCTGCTACATCTCCTATCTCTCCGCTTGGCACTATACACTCAGCTTCTTGGGCACCACTCACTATGCCTTTCATCCATTCACCTATCAGATGGGGGTCGGATACCTGAGCGTGGATGTTATCCACTAAGGCTAGCGGTTTCGCACCAGATCGGATGACATCGTTTACAGCCATTGCCACGCCGTCGATGCCTATCGTATCATATTTATCGGCTAGCTGCGCTAGAAGAACCTTGGTCCCGATTCCCTCTATCACGAAGTCGAAGTATCCACTGCTGACGGGAAAGATGTTGCCGTAGGGAAGCTGGATGATACTTCCATATCGTCCAAGCTTGTACGTTTGTTTCAGAGTTTGCAGAGCTGCTTTGGATTCTGCCCTCAACTTCCTATCCACGCCAGCCTCTGCATATGTAAACTCGTTTGACACAGGATACACCGTTCTTGAGTATGCAAGATTGATTAAGGCTACGTTATTATCTTTGGGAGCTGTTTCCTTTTCCGTGCTTCTCGGATTTCTACCGCTATTCTTCTTCCCATGTACATGCGATTGCCATGTTTCAGGTAGGCATAAGGCGAAGTCCCAATTCCAACATTGGTACCCGCGACTATTCGAGCTGAAATCTCAAACACGTAGATCTCGAGATTGTCTGTTATGACCATTTCCAGGCAGAATGGACCTATGATTCCTGCTGAAACTATATCCTTTGAAGCGTTCACCACACTGTCACCCATTCGAATTAATTCTGGAAGAAGGGATTCCCGAAGCGTGATCGGAATATTACCAACTATCGTATAAGTGGGATTTGTGATTGCCCTAAGCTGTTCGCTTGCTGGGATTTTTCCGATGGCGTCAACAGCTGATTCATAACGTCGATCCACCCCGAAAAACTCAACATCGTCATTCACTATAGAAGAAAAGTAATGTGGGTAAACGTTTACACCCAAGATGTATTCCTGCAGATGTATTCGACCGATGTCTACTTGGTTGAGAAGCTTGCGACCAACCATCTCCTTAACTTTTCTGTGGAACGATTCTGGGGAGTCTGACAAGAAGTACCCCTTCCCACCTTTTGCTCCAGGGAGCTTAGCTATGGTCAGGCCATGAATCTCCTCTGGCTTCTCAAAGGTTCGTGGCAACCTGAGCTCCGCCTTAGACAGCCATTCTCTCTGCTTCTCACGACTGGTTTCCCAATTGAGCAGCTCCCGGTTTCCGAACATGGGAACACGCAGGAGATCAGCCATCTGCTTCATGCTCAAGTAGGCTGTGAATGATCCATGGGGAACAAGAATCGTGTTGAGATGACGCAGCTTCTCTTGGATGCTTTCGCTTGATATGTCAGCGAAGTCTCTTACCAGTACTAGTTCATCTGCTACTCCGAATCTCCTGTAAAGGATTGCATCGGCTTTCCTACAAACACATACTGTTTTAAAGCCTTCTTCTTGTGCTCCCTTCAGAATATTCAGCGCTGAATGAGAGCCCAAAGTTCCTATTGTCAGCCTATCTGAGTCGTATTTGGCTAGTATCTCCTGTATTTCCTTGTTGTCTATCACGTTACAATTTCCTCAAGCCTTTTTCCTTTGATAGCCCGTCTTATTTCCATTGCCACCCTCCTTCCGGGACCAACTTCCATCCCATACTTGTATTTCATGTAGGGTGAGGTAGGCTCTACACATGGGCAACCAGGAACACGAGGGCTAACATCAAAAACGTAGAATTGCAGGCTCTTTGTGATCGCCCCTTGTAGTGCGAATAGTCCTACGATCCCAGGCGGATACACTTTTTTACAGACATCCACGAAGCTTTCTCCTACGCTAAAGACTTTCTCTATCTGGCTTTCTCGCATGGTCAAGCCAAAGTGGCCTATCTCAATGTTCTGAGTTGGTATTTCAAGTTGAAGCTGCTCGTTGGCTGATAAATCTAATACTCCATCTAAATCAGTTTGTATTCTTCTATCAAATCCTAGAAAGTCAAGCTCATCGGCTAGCGGAGACCAGAAGAAGTTGGCATTGAACTTTGCTCCGATTATATACTCTTCTATGACAGCGTCTTCCAGGTCCTCTTTACTGATAATTCCCTTTTCAAGTCGCTGACTAGCTTTCTTTTCAAACTCTTTAGGGGAAGAAGCATAGAAAAAGGCTCGTTCAATCTTTCTCTCTTTCTCCGGGACCTTGACTATGACTAAACGGTCTATCTCGTTATGTGACTTGAAGATCTTTGGCGTCGGTATCCTGGATTTCGTAAGCAGGTAGTGCTGGTTCTTGGGCGAGTTAAGTTCCTCAGTCCTAAGCATGTACCGATTTCCCATGATGGGTACACTGAATCTCTCTTCTATGGCTTCATATCCTACATAGGTTGAGAATGAACGATTTGGCACGAAAATCGTGGATAATTCCCTAAATTTCTTAATCTGCTTTGGTTTCGCCATATCCGCAAACTTATCTAGTAACATTACGTGGTCGAAGAGATTTCTATAGTGTTTGGTGTATGTTTTTTCTCTACCCTTTTGGCAAACCACTACTGTTTCAAATCCTTCTTGTTTAGCTCCATGGGCGACTTCAAGGGCTGAATGCGAGCCTAACACGCCAACTCTAATCTTACGGACATCATACTTTGAGGCTATCCTCCTAACATCATCGCTAATCATTCTACTTCACCTCTATAATCACCGCACGTAACTCTCAAATGCTCTCCTCCATCAGCTTCGTCCTCTGCCTAGGAGAGTGAGCGGATATAGCTGTCTGTAACTGTTTTCGGGCATTCCGCTCTGCGTCTGTAGCTGCAGAAGCCAATTTCAGGGTCATCTAAAACTCTCCAGAATGTCAGAACTTCTCACCAGTGAGTCTTTCATAAGCTTCGATGTATCGTTGGCTTGTCTTCTGTACGAGCTGATCAGGTAGAATCGGTTCCTTCAGCTTGGTTCCAGGCTTGGGGGGATTCTTATTCCATCCCTTCTCTTTTTCGAGGTAGTCTCTTACAATCTGTTTGTCAAAGCTATCCTGGGCTCTTCCCGGCTGATATTTACTTTTTTCCCAGAATCGGCAGCCATCCGGTGTTCCGATTTCATCGATTAGAACTATCTTGTCATTCTCATCTTTTCCGAACTCTACTTTAAAGTCTGCGAGGATGAATCCAGCTCGCTCTGCATCTTCTAGCATCATATTGTTCAATCTTAAGGCGACTGTTCGGATTTCGTCGATTTCATCAGGAGTGAGCCATCCATAGGTGCTGATGTCTTTCTCTGTTATCAGCCTATCCTTGGATTCCAACTTGGTGGTAAATTCCACTATAGGTTCTCTAAGTTTTGCAGCCAATATCGGGTCTGTCCCTTCTGGAAGCTTAACTTCATGGCGTTGAAATCTCTTCCAGAAGGAGCCATACACATAGTTCCTTCCTATTACTTCTATGGGGATGAGAAAGAGCTTCTTGACAAGCATCTGGTCTGGGCTAGGATTCTCGATTAAATGGGTTTCAATGCCAGAAATGCTACACTTCGAGAAGTAATATGTAGATAGGCGACATAGAACCTCGCCTTTGTGAGGAATTTCGTCTGCTAGCATTACGTCATGAGACGACAGTCGATTTGTGTAGACGAGTAGAAGCCTAGCTTCCCCGACATCGTAGATATCCTTAACCTTCCCGCTTCGAAGATAGCGACCTGCTGGTTTGTTCAATGCATCATCCACCTGTCAGCTCAGCAACTTTTCTTCCTTTAACTTTGCCATCAGCAACATTGACGTTTCTTCTCTTAGCTAGTTGTCCCTCTATGATTCTCTTAGCCAGGTCTGGCTCTTCTAGGGCTAGAATTTTTGCAGCTGCTAAACCAGCGCTCTCTGGGTTGAGGACAACAAGGGGGGACACTCCACTTGGCATCCTCAAGGATGAGAGGATATCATTGCCTGCGAACTTCTCGGAATAGGGTGGGCAAGCGATAACTGGGAATTTTGTCTGAGCATCAACTACTCCTGAAAGCGCGTTGGATAAGCCAGCAACCGTAATGTAGACGATTGCCTGCTCTGTTCGTTCGTATTCCTCCAAGATTCTGAGTAGTTCATTTGGCGTTTTATGGGCAGATGCTACCCGATACTCGTAATGAACGTTCAACCGTTCGAGCATCCGGCCTATTGGGATTGCGAAGTCGAGGTCTCCTTTGGACCCCATTATGATTACGACGACATGTCGGGACATGGTTGTATATTCTAAGAGAAACCTATATAAACACAGGCGATTCCTGCAAGCTTCCAATTCTAGGTACTGAGTTCCCGACCACCTGTGAAAGTTCCTTCGGATTCTTAGCTTCTACTGAGTAGCGCCGTCTGAGTAACTCTGAGATTTCATCAAGATCAAACTAATGCCTTTTCATCATCCGGCATGGAATACTCTAGAGGGCGAAAGATAAAGGTTTACGTTCGTCTAGAGCAATCGGTCTTGAGCGCGGTCTCAGTATCTTCTTCGCTGTTGACCGCGACGATCCCCATACCCTCTTCTTTCACCGTATCTTGGGCGATAGGATCGATAACGCCTCTCTTGCTCGTATCGTTTATCGGAGAGGTTGTTATCCGTATTGACTTCGGATATGGGTGACTCTTCAAGAAGCTCAAAGCTGCCATATCTTCCGATGTTCAGACGCATATTTCCTCGGAACAGATTGACATAGCCATTGGTGATCTGCAGGGTCGCATCATCACCGACTTTGTCAATGTTCTCATCCCAGAGAGTCAGATACACGCATCCTGTCTCGTCTCCGACTAGCGCGTCTAGGACTCTCCGTGACGTGTAATCTCTTGAAGATGTAACGTTTCTAACCTCACTCTTTGAGATTACCTTGGCAATAGTGTTTACTTCTCTCGAGCTTGGAGTCAGTTTTTCAATCTTTATGAACTCCTTACCTTCAGCTGGTTTTTCATCTGACATATCTTCTACGCTCGCAACGTTTCAATGCCAATTGAACATCCCTATTCTTAAGCATTGTGGTAAGCCGAGAAACGAAGGCTTTCTAGGATGTGCTGATTGCTATAGACCCTCTAAGAATTCCAACCGTTGTCAGACTGAATCATCAGTCGATGACTCGAACATCAGGTGCAAAGGCTCACTGCTCAGACAGGTCTTGACCGTGTTGGAAAGAGCTTTATGCTCTCATTCTCTGATTAGGCTGCAACGGATAGGATGTGTTAGCCAAATATCTGGGGAAATCTTCTTGAGAATTCTCTTCGTGGAACCACCAAAAGATTACTGGTTTGTCATGGGCGAGTACCTTCCGCCTCCTTATGGGATTCTACAGCTCGCCGCGTTTCTTGAAAGTGAAGCTCCGAGTGTGGAAGTTGAGGTGTTGGACTGCCAAGCTGAAGGCTTAGATTGGAAGGGCCTTGAGAAACGCTTGGCTTCTTCTATGCCTGATATCGTCGCGTCGAGTTCGCTTGCCACCTGCAACACCTATGTTGCAGTTCGAACCTTTGAGACCGCCAAGAAGGCAAATCCTAGCGTCCTAACGCTCGCTGGGGGCCAACACTTCACTACAACCGCTCAGGAAAGCCTTGAGTCTTACCCTGAAATCGACGCTATTGTACGTGGCGAAGGAGAGCAAACCTTGGTGAAGCTAGTTCGAGCATTTGCCAAGAACGAATCATTCGGAAATGTGAAAGGGCTCTCTTTCAGACACAACGGTAAAATTATCCACAACCCCCCACAACCTCTACTCCAGAACTTGGATGATTTGCCCTTCCCTGGGTATCACTTGGTAGAGGATGTTGTTCACAAATACCACTTCACGGGGATGGCGGGTCCTAGGAAACGATATGCCCTAATCGAAGGGTCTCGAGGCTGTCAGCATCGTTGCACATTTTGCACCCAATGGGCTCATTGGAATGGTACTTGGCGGACAAAGTCACCGAGTAGAATTGCGGACGAGTTTGAGTATTGTTATGAAAAGTATGGAAGCCGATTCATCTGGCTTACCGATGACAACTTTGGATTGGGGAAGCGAGCAAACGATTTAGCTGAAGAAATCGCTCAACGAGGTTTCTCCGACGACTTGATGTGGTTTACACAAGTTCGGTGTGATGATGTCGTCAAATACAACCATCTGCTCCCGAAGTTGCGGAAATCCGGTCTTCGCTGGACGCTTCTGGGAGTGGAAAACCCGAACCCGTCAACGCTACGCGCTTTCAAGAAAAATTTGAGTCCGGACGATGCCCGAAAGGCTGTGAAGCTGCTACGGGCTAACGACATCTTTGCCCATGCCATGTTGATTATTGGAGAACGCAAGGATACAACGAAGTCAATTGCACACGTTAGAGAATTCATGAATGAGATTGATCCCGCTTTTGCGATTTTCGGGATCCTCACACCGTTTCCTGGTACAGCGATTTTCACGCAAGCCAAACGAGAAGGCTGGATCGAAGATTTCAACTGGGCTCATTACGACATGGTTCACGCAATTATGCCTACCGAAACGCTCTCAAGAGCAGAAGTGCAGGAAGAACTCTACAACTGCTACCGAAGCTTCTTCGGATCATGGAGCCGACGATTGAAAGGTTTCTTCTCATCGAACGAAATAAAGCGACGCGTCTACTGGTACATGTCTACAAGAGGTATCATTCGGCAGCTGAAAAGCTTGTTCTGAGCCGTGAAACACTTGTCCAAATGCCTATATCGAAACCCTGGGCTCCTGTTTATGGTCGGAACCTCCTTCTTCGGATTGCTCCTCATTGGTGTTGTGGCTCTGAATCTACAACCGATAAAGGCGAACTTCCTTTGGCGCAAACCCTTGATTGGCTCCCTCTATGCATTGATCTGCCTTGCTGGGATTGTAGCGGTCTTCTTTCCGACACTCTGTTCCACTTTGGTTACTTCCAAGAAGAAAGCGACGCGTCATAGCCTCGCCACAAGCCCCTTTAAACCCACTAGCATATATCCCTTTATAGGCGCCCATCACCCTGACTGCCAGAACTTCTCAGCCCATGTGTTTCACACCAACAATCGAAGGACTTGCGCAGCGTGCCTTGGATTACTGCTTGGAGGACTGATTTCTCTTGCAGGCACTTGGCTCTTCTTCTTTGGTGAATGGAGCCTCAGTGGGAATAGCTTGCAAGGAATCCTCCTAGGACTGGTCGGAGTTGGTCTTGGCCTACTTCAGTACAAGATAGGGTCAAACATCATCCGCCTGATAGCGAACAGCTTTTTCGTCATCGGTACACTCTTCCTGTTAGTAGGGATTGATGAGCTCGCTCAAAGCGTACTAGCTGACCTATTTGTGATTGGGCTAGCTCTATTTTGGCTTTTCACGCGAATATCGCTGTCGCAGTGGAACAACTGGCGAATCTGCCACAATTGCCCTGTGGATTCCTGTCGACACCGAATATTAGACAATAAGGGGGGTTGAGCTGCTATCGACGGCTTAGCCCATAGATAGCGCCAACGAGTATTAGCACGCCGAAGACTATTGCTGCGAAAGGCCCGATCTCCACATTAGGCATCTGCTCAGGAAACACTTGTCCTAAAAGCCATATGAGCCCCCAAAGCACGATGAGTACGCCAATTGCCAGGCCGACGATCGAACCACCTCTTGGAATTCCAAAACACTCTTCCTCTTGCCTAATTCCAAAACAGTCCTCCTCATGTTTATGTCGACGTTTCCGAGGAGGGGGAGGAGGGGTTCCTGTTTCCAGGTTGAGTCCGCACTTCACACAGAACTTTGCCTCTTCTTCGTTCTTCGCCCCGCATTTGGTGCAAACAACCATCAGTCTTTCTCCTACATCGAGTCAGGTTTCATTCATACTGAATCTTCTTAAGACTTTCGGTATGTAGTCATGTTTTGCCTATCTGAAATAGTGATTCACACTTCATAATTCTTATCATAGCTTCTCGTGGTAAAGGCTCTGGGATCAAGATGAATCACAAAGAGATGCTTCTGGAAGAGGTCATTGAGAAGGTTGGAGACAGAGTAGACCGACAGGCTGCTGCAAAGAAAGTGGAGCAATTCTTGAAGCGGGGAAATGTATTCCTCTTGTTCGAAGTGATGAAACTACGAGGAGAAGTCGAAAGGCTACGGGAAGATGTGCAACACCCGAAGCCAAATGCCTCACGATTGCGCTGAATCCAACGCAAGCAACGCTAGCTCCAACAACGGGTACCCCCAGTCGAGCCAGAATCGTGCACTGCATATGGGCAGTCGTCATCTCGAATGCTGAAAGCGAACCCGATAGAAAGGCTTGATTGACCAGATCCAAACGCTGATGCAGTGGCAGGCAGTTGAAAAGGCTAGTCTATAGAGCTCTTGATGTTTAATCCCCAATCATAGGGCAGAAAACTGACCTTCATCTCTGAACGATTAGCCTTTAGAAAGCCTTTGCGATCCTTTTCTAGGTATTTCTCTACGAAGGATAATACGCCACCTGACTCGATTTCAAAATCCTTCTTAAACCAGTCAAAGATAGGCGACAAGCGTAGACTTCGGCTTCCCTCGTGGAGCTCCAAGCCCTTCGGACTTCTTACAAACATTCTTGCGGCTTCATCCAGCTCCATGTCAAGATGTTCTACGGTGTATAACTGTTTCCTCAAATTGGGACAACTCAGCGATGCGCAGCACATCGCAAAGTGCACTCGAGGGTCAAGTGCACTTCGTAGTATCTTCTCGATTTGACCAAAACTGTATTTCTTCCCTCCAATCTCGTGCTTGGTCTTGTAAAAGAAACGTAGTCTCTGCAATCTACCTTGATTGCCTGTTCTCGCGTACTTGGGATTCTTCCGGAGTCTCTCGATGACGCTGGAGATGACCAACATGTTATACGCGTTGATCCAAAATACTATCTTCTCGTTGACAGACTCTAGGCTCTTTCTATCAAATGCTACAAGCCAACCCGAAAACTCCTCTATCGTGTGACTCCTTTCTAGCAGGGAGTAGTCCACTCGTCCTTCATCGTTAATGGAGCTAGCTAGAGCCGCATTCAAACGACCGATCAACGGGGCTGCTTTACTCAACGATCCTTCTCTCCGCAGCAACAGAACGTTTTTTCGCTTAAATCTTTGGTGCTTCCGGAAAGAAGGCTGATGGATGGCTCTGATTCCTCAGACCACTCACACATACTCTCGACTGTAAACCTGTCTGAAGCATTTGGTACTCTTTTAGCGGCGATGTCCAAGTGGCGCTGTTCAGGCTAATCGCAGTGATTAGTCCTAATCCGGCGGTTCATGGATCGTCTCAGAAGCTTCAACCGTCTACGACTACGTTCGTCCACGACATCACCCGCCTACAAGGGTGACCACAGTTTCTACAAAACGATTATGAAGAGAGAATATAGATTCAGAATATGCCTGAGGTCCCCTTTTTTCACACGACTGGATTAGTAGGTCAAACGAGAACGCAGATGCTATCTAGACATTCGTTTGATCTGGCTGCTGGTGTTTTCAGCTGGAGCCTTTATCGAGGATAAGGTTGGCATTGATTTCGGATGGTGGACGGGCGGGGATTTGAACCCCGGACCTCGACGATGCCAACGTCGCGATCATTCCAAGCTGATCTACCCGCCCGGAAATCATACGTTGAAAGCTAAAACTATTAAGCGTTATGTCATTTGGTAACTCATGTTTTATCTCTTGGACATGGAGTTGATGCGGCTTCCAAAGGTTGCTGTACCTCTAGCTTATAGGATTCAGGTAAAAGCTTAAGTATCACGTTTGATATCAAATGTGATATCACTGGTGATGTGATGTTCCCAAGCCTTGCAGTGATTAAAGAACGATTGCTCGAGACCATAGGAAAATTTCGTCGAGAGAACGCGACCAATCCAGACAAGGCTATGAGCGCTGTTGAGTTGGGTCTTCCGTCTGAGTTTGAATGGTTGATGCAAGGACCGCTAAGGCAGCTAGGCGTCTTCGTTGAGGTTGATGGCAAATACTACCTCTCAGAGAAACGGGCGAAGGAGGTAGAAAAAAACTTCGATAAGATTGCTGAAGATTTCTTAGTTGATAGGGCATTATCGCCTCCTCCACGCTTTCGATATTGGATGAGACATACAGCAAGTGTTCCAAAAGGATTCCTTAGATACCGTGTTTTTCAGCTGCTGAAAGAACAGCCTAGATCAGGATCAGAGATAATGTCTGAGATTGAAAGGGAAACAGGGGGCCATTGGAAACCAAGTCCGGGATCTATCTATCCGCTTCTTGCGTGGCTCCAAGACAATGGCTATACAGAAGAGGTTCCAGCAAAGGCAACAGGAATGAAATACTATCGACTAACTGAAAAAGGCTTAGGCTTCCTAAGGGAGCAATCCAGACTCCAAGAGAAGGTTCAGGAGAAGCTGGAATACTTCACACCGCCATTTTTCGGAGGACTTGGTTTTACTCCTAATCCTGAAAAACTCCGTAAGCTTCGTGAGCCTATCCGCCAATTTCTCAAAGCACTACTTGATTTACGAGTGGTGTTGGAGGAGAACTTGACGGATCAATCTCTAGGTGAAACCAGAGACTTGTTGAATAGCACAACTAAAAGGATTGTTGCATTTAGAAAGAAACTCGAGAAGGGACGTTAGATGGTAGACATAACAACAGAACTGAACGCTGTAATCGAGACTCAAGGCCTTAGGAAAATGTACCAGATGGGAGCAATCGATGTATCGGCGCTGAGCGGAGTAGACCTGAGAATCGAGAAAGGGGAATTCATGAGCATAATGGGACCATCAGGTAGTGGAAAGACAACCTTACTCAACATGATTGGCGCCTTGGACAAACCTAGCGGGGGAAAGGTCCTGATTAATGGAACTAACATTTCACAGCTCAACGATAATGAGTTGGCGGAGCTTAGAAACAGAGAAATCGGTTTCGTCTTTCAATTCTTCAATCTCATGGCTCGGATGTCCGCGATTCAAAATGTAGAGATGCCAATGGCGTTTGCTGGCGTTTCTCAAGAGGAGCGTAGGAAACGGGCAATCCGGCTTCTGGAGGAGGTTGGCTTAGGAGATCGAGTGAACCATCGACCGACAGAGCTAAGCGGCGGTGAACAGCAGAGAGTTGCCATTGCAAGGGCGTTGGCGAATGATCCGTCAGTGGCACTATGCGATGAGCCTACTGGAAATGTGGACTCAGAGACAGGGAAAGAGATTATTGAGATTCTAAGAAGACTGAACAGGGAACAGCAACAGACCTTTGTGATAGTGACCCATGACCCGCTGGTCGCACGTTCCGTTGATCGCATTGCACATATGCAAGATGGTCTGATAGTGAAGGAGGAATTGGTCGGGTGATTCACTATGACTAGAAAGCAATTGACTTCTGCAGTCTTGGCAGTATGCCTTGTCATGTTAGCTACTGCAATGAATTTGCAGCCAGCTATAGGTTACCAGAACCCACTTTTGGAGGTTAAGGTCGTTGGAGGTTACCTGACAGCTGGGGGTGAGAATGCACTAAGCATCTCTCTTGAAAATGCTGGTGAGTCGAATGCGTATGATGTTAAGGCGGCGTTGTCGGTTCCTTCTTCTGTCACCGAGATATCGATTGTGAATGGGTCTCACGCAGTGTTTGAGCAGATTGTATATTATACGATGGATGCGATAGTGTGGATGCATCCGGTTTTGTATGTTGAGAGTGATTGTCCGCTTGGGGCGTACTCTTTGACGCTGGATTTAGAGTATACCGATACTTCGGACAATGTCTACAGCGACAGCGTGCAGATTGGCGTTGCAGTCGACGCAGTCATCCCGATTGAACGGACACGAATCGCAATACAGAATTTCACTGTCACTCCCACCGATATCTTTCCGGGAGATGAATTCACTATGGAGCTGGAGCTGAGAAACTGGGGACCAAGTGCCTACGATGTTCAAGTTCAACTGACAATTGATGCTCAAAGTCCATTCGTATCGCTTAACCCTACTCTCATCTTCGCTGGAGACCTTAAGCAGGACGAAACTGTAAAAGTCATCTACGATTTGGTCAGTAGTGGCGATGCAGCTGCTCAACTTCACCGCCTTTCATTCGTAATCTCCTACTATGATATGGATGACCAGCCAGCCAGCTTCAACGAAGACATCGCTATAATGGTGAGTAATATCATTGATTTTCGCCTACTCGACATCCAACCCTCAACCATCGAAGCCAGTCCAGGCGAGTCTGTTACCATCGAGGCTGACCTGCTGCTACTAGGAACAGAAACGGTCGACTTCGTGGAGGTGGAAATAGTCGAGGACCATTCCATTGCTCCGATTTCAACCGTTTCAGAGAGCTATGAGTACATCGGACGTATGGATCCAGATAGTCCTGTTCTATTCACAGTCCAATTCGTCGTTGCCTCTGACGCTGAGCTAGGAGACTACCCCATCCAATTACAGGTCAGCTGTTGGGACGGATACAATCAACCCCGCCAAGTAGTGATTACGCAGCCCATCACCGTAGGTGAGACATCAAATCCGAATGGCGCGGCAAATCTAACGCTATGGGACATAATTTGGGCTTTTATTAGAATCCTGTTTGGAGTAACGCCATAGAGGACTGCTAATGAAGCTTGACGACATCGTCTTCATGGCTGTGGACGGAATAAAGGAGCGTAAGTTCCGAGTATCTTTGAATGTTCTAGGAATTCTGATCGGCATATCTGCCATAGTGGCCCTCCTTTCCATCACAACAGGGATGAGTGTATCAATCACTGAGCAGCTGGAGATTCTAGATCCCACTACAATAATAGTAATTCCTGGAAGCTTCATGGGCATCGGTCAACAGGCCAATGAGGGTGGTGGACTAGGAGGTTCAGTTTCACTGACTTTGAGAGACATTGACAGAATAGAACGAGTATCTGGCGTGGAAATGGTAACGCCTGTGATAAGCAAGACCGTTGAAATCCATGTTGGTAGCTACTCTGATTCTGTGACGGTCACTGGCATGATTCCCGAGGAATATACCCAAGCCTTCACCACGGTTGAGGTCACTGAGGGCAGGTTCCTACGAGGTAGTGACAGTATGTCGACCGTGCTAGGCGCGAGTGTTGCCCATCCTCAACACCTTGATGAGCCCATTGCCCGTATAGGAAGCCGGGTGACACTGACACTTGCTGATGAAGACGAGGAGGAGACTACTACATTCCGAGTAGCCGGTGTTCTGGAGGAGATTGGAGGCACTTTTTTCAGCTCTGCTGACACGCAGATATTCGCGACCTTCTCAACTGCGCAACGGATTTTTCACACTGGCAACTCAATCGACCAGATCATAGTAAAAGCTCGTAGTGTTGAGTATGTAGAGAAGATCACCTCAGATATACAAGAAGAGCTCGGCGAGGACGTGATGGTGATGTCCTCCGATGTGATTACTGAGATGGTTGGTAGCGTGATGACGATGATGGAGGCAATACTTGGCGGAATTGCTGCAATATCTCTAGTGGTCGCTGGGATTTCTGTCATCAACACAATGACTATCTCTGTCATGGAGCGTACTCGTGAGATAGGCGTGATGAAGGCGTTGGGAGCGAAGAGTCGAGATGTGTTGACGATGTTTCTCACAGAATCCCTATTGACTGGATTGATTGGTGGAATAGTCGGAGTTGCTTTTGGAGCACTTCTTGGTCAAATAGCCTCCGCTGCTCTGTCCTTTTCCATGGATATTCCTTTAACCTCGGTGCCATCATTAGAGGTTGCGGTAGCTGGAATAGTCTTCGCTATCATTACCGGTACATTATCGGGGCTTTACCCTTCTCGAAAGGCGTCGAAACTCGCTCCTGTAGAGGCTTTGAGATATGAATGAGGATTTGGGTGGAAGAGCGATGTTCATGGAAGAACTCATCGGCTGCTTCACCTCGCCAAGACGCACGCTCAAATCGATACTTGAGAAGCCACGTCTCATAAAGGCGACCGGAATAATACTTGCAATTGCTCTTGTTGCAGCTGTAGCCAGCTTCAACTACATGAGCAAACTTCCTTCAGATTCTCTACCTCGACAGCTGCCCCTAGGATTGCTAGAAATCGGGAGTGGTTTCTCAGCTTTGATTGGGATTTTCGGAACATGGATAATCAGCTCTACGCTCACACATAGCTTCGCAAAGCTTCAACGGGGAAACGGCTCCTTCACCAATTTCCTGACGCTGGCTGGATACGCTTCTCTACCGCTTCTGATACAGCAATTGCTTCGCTTGATGGACTCCTATGTCATCAACCCAGAAGGAGTTCTACAATTTGCAGGTTTTCAGCTCTCAGCAGGCTCTATCGTCGACGTTGCCGCAAGCACATTCTCAATCTTCCGTATCTGGTCAATGATTCTTCTTACTATTGCTACACGCGAAAACTATGGAATATCAACGGCTAAGTCAGTGATTTGTGTTGCGTTGTCATTCATTCTTATAGTCTTTTTGTCAATGTTCCTTCCTTTAAGATGAGCCTTAGAACCATATTCCGATAGAACCTAGGGAAAACAAGAATTTTATGATGGTGCGGAGTTTGGAGGTGAAGAGTGAGAGGATAGTCACCTGCAAAGTAAGCTTAGGTCCGCACCAATTCAATGGTTCGGTCAGGAATATAAAACACTGATGTAGGATTGTTCCATAGCAAAATCAGTCATTCCCCTTTTAAAATTCCATCTAAATACGTGTATTTGATGTACATTCAAAAATTGGATGCACGAAGGGGAAATATGAAAGCAGAATTGAAGACCTTAGGGTGCGTAATCTCTCTGAACAAGAGCTTCTTCAAAACCCGGGATTTGACAAATATGCTGGGAATAAAACCTAAGGGTCGACACAAACTCTCGCATGTGCTAGAAGCTTTAGTCAACCAGAGATTGATAGAGATATACCACCGGAACAGCCGTAATCTCTATCACATTCCAGTCTGGAAGAAACTGCTGGACGCATATTATGAATCGCTTTGGAACTATGTCTCCTATCATCCACAAACATGATATAACCTATAGAACTCACTGCTTACTGATGCTAGATCTCTAGACACATGAGCTATGACTTGTAGCAGCCAAGACCTACCCAAAAGCTGCTTTGCAGTCCACTTAATAAGGAACAAATCCCTTATTCCTGCAGGATGCTCACGTCTACCTCCAATCCAACCAAGAGCTTCATGATTTTTGGATTCGCTATGTTAATAGCCGGTGTAGTTATCATGTCGGTTCTTTGGCTGTTTCCTCCGACGGAGATTGTATATCTGATCGAAGTTGATGAGACTACGAGAACCTCCTACTTCTCTGACTCGATTGACACATCGACTGAAGTCTCGTTGAGCAAGTTTCTCTTTGATTTTGATATTAGCACAACTGGTAACAGCACTTTATATGTACGCCGGATTGAAGCGCGTGGTGTACGAATCGAATTATTCCACGCTAACGCGCAGACTGCTTTCAGCGAACAGGTTCCAGTCACAGTCGGACATAGATTTGAAATCGAAATTGAGAATGATGACAAGGGCTACTATAATCCATTGCAGGGATGGATCGACCCAATTCAAATCAACATCACCGGCAGCTTTGCCCTGCGGAGGAAGCCGTTATATTCTGATGTACTCATGTCCTTCGGTGCGATTGTGCTTGCATGCGGACTATTAACATACATGCGTACGGAATACAAAGCACGTGCGCGGGTTGAGAAGTGAACCTTAAGCCAGCCCTAAACATGCACCTGCTGCTCTTCTTGGTGCTGTCTGGGGCACTCTGGACATCTTGTCCACTTGCTTGGAGCGTTAACGAAGAACGCGAAGTTGGCGTAAAGGTTGGAGATTGGGGCCTCTACGGTAATATAACCGTCACCTGGAGCTCCAACGATCCTGGAATGGAACCTGATGAAAGCCTCATCCTAAGCAACAACACTGCATGGTTTAGACACGACGTCACTGTTGTCACTGGTCCGGCCGTCTTCTTCAGAAACACCACTCATCTCAAGGATGGTACGGAAATATCAAACACAGCATGGGTTGACATTGAGAGCGGAACTGGCAATGGAACACTAATGTTCATTTCAGCGTGGCTGAATGACGGGGTTCTCCTCTATGAGCAAACCATCGAGCCAGTGTACATCAATAGAACCTTAACTGGTA
The DNA here is from genome assembly GCA_020352535.1 of Candidatus Bathyarchaeota archaeon. GTDB lineage: Archaea > Thermoproteota > Bathyarchaeia > Bathyarchaeales > Bathyarchaeaceae > SOJZ01. The sequence continues at coordinate 510,566 of CP070679.1, forward strand.
CCTACGCTGGCGCAGAGCGCTTGGTGAACCACCTGAGCTTGAGGTCTAGTTACACGGTCGATGCGACTGAGCCTCAAAACATACTGATATCCCTCGACTATTATTGGGACCAAGCTACAGGCATTCTGGTGGAACGCGAAGGCTCCTTCATTAATCAGACGGGGAGCTACCTGACCTCTTGGCACAAATCAGATATGCTGGTTGAAACGAATCTTTGGGAGTCAGGAGGAGCTCCACCTCCAACCATTAATGGCGGAAGCCTTATTCCGTGGCTGCTGGGCGGGGCTATTATCGTCCTTCTCGGCGTCTCAATTATTGTATATAGACGGCGCGGGACTGAAAAACGTGCCAAGAGGCGGCGTCCCACTCGGCGACGTTAGCATCATAGGATAAAGCACGGTTCGATGAATTAGGTTACAATTAAGAACGAAGCCAAAATGTACTTCCTCCCAGCAACTCTAGCTTTTCTGAGGTGTAATATTCCCATATTCGAAACAAGCCTTTTGAACGTTAGATACCCCTAAGCTGAAGTAGGGTATTCCTAGATTTGTCTTGAAGAGATTGGAAAAACGGCCACCGTTTCTCCTTTCTCCTTTCTTGACATGGCTGGAGCCACTCTTCTTCGGCGACACCGAACATTTAAGAAAGCATTCTCGTTGATAACTATGCAAGAAGAAGGGTATGTACGGTTGCTGGGTACTCTTCTGATCCTTCTCGGCTCAGCCCTCTTGCTCCTGACAATTGTGCTAATCATTCTACTCGCTGTTGGGGGGGCTCTAGGAAGAAGTTCTGTAAATGCGCAAGTCCTTATTGTGTCAGGCATTCTGGCTATTCTGGTGATTGCAATTGGAACATTGCCGGGAGAAGGTGTAGTGATAGGACTACTGTTTCTGACAGTTGGTGGCTTAGGTGTATTAGGTCTCGTTTGGATACGCTATTATTGGAGGGCGGATTTGACAAGAGAGCCACGCCACAAGGGAGTAGGGGTGAGCAGAAACCTTGTCAAACCTCTTCTTAGATTTCTCCGACGTATCATAGTATTTGCTGGGCTCGTCGTTTCGGTTGATGTAGTCGGATTATGGATATTTCTCTCCTATCAGGGATCGTGGGACCTTATCAGTTTCATTGAGCTTCTGACATTGCTGCTTCTATTTGAGGGAGCTCTATGTGGTGGAATCGGAGGCTTCATGTTTCTCGGCTTTAGTGAGTACCGGCTTGTGAGCCAAGCAGCTTTATGGCCAACTCTTGCAGGCGAACAAGCAAGGGGATGGAAAGAAAGACGCCTGTCTCAGCAAAAATGGGGCGCTGGCTTGGTGATGCTAGGCGTCTCACTTATTCTCATCGGGCTATTAGTGAGTTGGCTCGCCTCACTTTGGATTTAAGACCATACTTTGGCTTAGGCGTCTGTTAGCTGCAAACTGAGCAGCCATATGGGCTGGTCCTTTGGACTTCGGTTAGCGCTGATAGCTGCCAGCTAGAAGAGTTGACCGAACTTTCTCTTCTTCTTCCGAGTCTTCCGTTTTGGTGCGTATCGAAAATCCATGTTGGTTTTGCTCCATGGCTTCTTCACTCCCTGTTTTTGATATATCGTTTATGAATCTAGAATCAGTAACTACAACTGCGATGTGCAGGTGAGCAATCCCCCGCACGCACCTGCAAAGTCTTTGGGTTAGATTTGTGGTCCTAGATTAGCGGAGCATATGGAGTTGAAGGATTATGGTTACTGCTAATAGTATCAGGGCAATTGCCACTGTGATTGCGCCTTCTTGCCGATAGCGTTGTCTTTCTCTAGGCTTTAGTTTGGCGAACTTCGCGAAATCAAACCATCTAGTGCGAAATCCCCACCGATATCGGATGCTGTCCTTCTTGTAGACATACGAACTGAGAGTTTGCACAACTCCAACAATCAGTGTAAATAGGGCTTCATACGTGATCGCAAGAATTAGTAGATGCAGCGAATCAAAGATCCAGAGTAGTACGGCAGCAATCAGGCTGGCGGCAGAAATCCATCCTGCGATTTTTGCTATGGCGATGAGAACCTGGAGAGGCTCCTGTTCCATGATTGGTTCTCCTCTACTACGTAGAAATGCGAGCGGAGATAAATCTGCAGGTAGTGGAACTCAAGGAGCGTGTCACGGTGTCAATGCCTAAATCGAGGTATAAAATAGATTATCAGTGCTACCACCATGGTTGTGACGGAGACAAGCCATAACCACTCGGATTGGAGAACCCTGTTCACGAAGAGCAGGGCTACCACAACCAACATCAGGATTGCTGCAGCTGTTCTAAGTTGCAACTTGTAGCCCTGAGAGCTATTGGGGTAAGCATGTTATTACTGTATGTCCTTCGGAAGCACTTGGCATGCTAAAGCGTAGCGATTCTTCTGCTGCAACGGCGTCTAGAATGGAGAAAGGTTTTAAGACTTCTGTTTCGCTGAATTGATGCGGCAGATTGGGGGTCAAGCCTTTGGAATCTCAAGCATCTCAGACAACGTTCAGAAGCTATATGCTTCTTTGGTCGGGGCAGCTAGTCTCCTTGTTAGGGTCATCCGTTGCTTCGTTTGTCATCATCTGGTGGATTACGTTGGAAACGGAGAGCGCATTGTATCTGTCAATTGCTTCATTAGTAGGCTTCGCGCCTATGATAATTCTGGTTCCCTTCACTGGCGTGCTAGTTGATAGGTGGGATCGCAAAGTACTTATCGGCATTGTAGATTTCCTGCAGGCCCTAGCCACAGTGGTCCTCATCTTCTTCTTCTGGTTTGACATTGTATCGGTCTGGCTTGTCTTGGTGCTACTTGGCTTGAGGGCTATTTTCCAAGCCTTCCACAACCCTGCAGTAGCAGCGATCATCCCCTTGATGGTTCCCCGCGACAAGTTGAGCCGTGTGAATGGGTTGAACTACCTCCTCTCCGGTGCAGTTACATTGATTGGGCCAGTCTTGGCAGCTGTCCTGTTAGAAATCTGGCCCATCTATCAGATTCTTTGGATTGATGCAGCCACGTTTCTGGTAGCTATCCTGCCACTCTTGATGATCGGAATTCCTTCTGTCCGAAGGAGAGACAACATGCAACTGCAGGGCAAACCTTCCTTCCGAAAGGAGTTCGGAGAAGGGCTAGGCTTCATCAGAAATGCAAGAGGTTTTCTCCCTTTCGTTTTGTTAGCTACAGTACTGAATTTTCTCCTCACGCCCTTGTCGACTCTGCTCCCCTACTATGTGCGGTTTGATCATTTGGGGAGTGCCCCTGACTTAGCGCTTATTATGGCATCTTTCCAAGCGGGGATTCTTGGCGGAGGATTGCTAATGACGGTTATCAAAGGATTTCAGAAAAAGATGGTTGCGATCATGCTCTCTGTGTACTTCATCTGCGTAGGATATGCACTCGTTGCGCTTACTCCTACCGGACTCTTCTTGTTTATGGCGATAGGCGGTGCAGCAATGGCCTTCTGTATCCCAATTGCGAATGTTTCGATTCAGACGATAAGACAGATTGTTGTACCCATGGAAATGCAGGGTAGAGTAACGTCTGTTCTCGGAGCGTTGGCTTCTGCAGCAACCCCGTTTGGCATGATTCTCTCTGGAGCAGTGGTTGAGTTCACAGCAACGACTAATCTCTTCTTGGCGTGCGCTGGATTAGGGATAGTGGTGTCGACTGTAGCGTGGCTCTTCACGGATATCCGATATATCGAAGAAATCCAGGCGACGAAGACTGAAGAAGCGGTAAAGCCGGAAAGCTAGATGAAAAGTCGCTACAGTTTTATGCGTAGAGCCTGAAGGAATAGTGCGGTTCTGCATACAAGCAGCAATTGGCAGAAGTTAGGGGATTAGCAATGTCAAGACGAGTTCATGCTAAGTGTCAGTGTGGGTACGAGTATAAGGGTCTCCTTTATGATTGCCCCGTTAAATGCCCGAAGTGTGGCGAAATCCTCCTCTCGTTGGATACAGAAGTAAAGTAGAGTGCTTGGTCAAAAGGGCGTTCATTCTTCGAGTACCGTACGCACATATCGAGGCTACTCTATGTGATATGTTCGAAGATCTCTCGGAGATTGCCAATTACGTTCAGGTAACCTTCATTGAAGCAATCTTCCTCTCTACGAACCAGCATGGCGCTTATCCCCACTCTCTCTGCAGCCTTGTAGTCGATATCTATGCGGTCTCCAATGAACAAGCCTTCTGAGGGTGCAACTCCAAGCGTCCTGAGTGCGTGTCTGAATGCTTCTGGGTGAGGTTTAGCCTTCCCGATTGTGTCAGCCCCAACGATGACATTGAAGCTCTTCTTTGGGATGTTAGCATTTTCTAGGATGTAGTCGACTTCTTCCTCATATGCAGTGGTTATGAGACCCAGCTTCATCTTCATCTTTCTGAGCTTTTGTAGAACCTCCTCTGTTTCGGGATAGGGTGCACAGTCGATGTGATTGAACCACGTGGAATGAACCAACCTAGCGCGTTCTCCATCATCTGTGATGTTGAGGTGTTTCAGGACCAATGCATCCCATCGGGTCCAATATTCTTCGCAGGGCATCCTGCCATAGGCGGAGAGTAGGCCCAGTTTCTCGGCTTCTTTCTCTGTGATCGCCAGTGCTTGCTTTATCTCGTCGACAGCTCGGGAGATTCCCATTGAAGCGAGGACTCTTCGAAACACATCTTCAGGTGAGCCTACATCATACTTGATTAATGTGTTTCCTAGGTCAAATAAGACGGCTTTCACTGTCAGCTTGGCTCACCTAAGGTATATGGGAATTTTACTCTTCATCACGAGTTGTCAGCCATAGGGTGGAATCTGTAGGCGGTTTATGGTTCTTCTGGTGCAACGGGCAAGAGATACGTCAGCCCGTCTTGACCTAGGATGACTACAAAGTTCTCAGAGGTTTCAGCAATTTCCTTCAACGCTTCTAAAGTCAAATAGAGGTTCGTCAACTCTGTCGTATTCAACTCGGTATTTTCTGCTATGATTCGGATTGACTCGGCTGTTCCATTCGCGATGATTAGTCGTGACGTGGCTTCACCATCCGCTGCGATGATTCTCTCAGCTGCTGACGCGTTAGCTAAGATGAGGATTCTCTCCCTCTCAAATTCTGCTGCCAGTTTTGACTGCTCTGCCGCGAGTTTTCCTTCAATGGCTTGTAGAAACTCGATAGGTGGATCTATATCTCTCAAGTCCACCTCAACACTTACGAGTGCATCGCCTAATGATTTTTCAGCAAATAGCGAAGTCACAATTCCAGCGCTTAAAGCTTGAGTAATGTCTGTTCTGTTCTCAATTATTTCGATTGCTGTATAGTGACCAACTACGTCTCTGGTGGTTTCCCTGATAACTGATGAAATGGCTCGAGTCTTCCAATCTAGAGCAGGAAATGTTTGATACAGGGTTTTAAGCTTCGTGGGATCTAGACTCCACCTGACCTGCAAGTCTACTTCTATTCTCAATCCGTCTTTACTCATTGGTGTAACTGCGGGGTAATCGCCTTGCACTTGGCCCTCTGTCCACATGCCAACGCTATCTATTGCGTAATACAGGTGCACGTCAGACACCCACGGGGCTTTGAGGAACCACGTGGGACCGATAAGGGGTTCAGAGATTGTACCATCCATGGGATTTACAAGGACTACGCCATAGCCAACACCGGCTGTTCTGAACATGGTCAATGGAATTATGATTGCGCAGATTATCAATATGACTACGAATACCGTTACGGCTTTTGTTAGCTGACTTCTACTTCCGAATCCGATTCGAGGTATATCTTCCACGGTGAATCACCTCCTTTCTCACGGGCATCTGGATGTTAACTAATACCAAGGTATATTTTACACTTCTTCTAGACTCTGAGGAGAGTGGGATTTTCAGAGTCGGATGCGAGATATATGAGACCGTGGAAAAAAAGTTCCCAGTCTGTTCCCAAGTACTTCTTGTTTGCTGAGGATGAACTGCTCTTCCTTATTGTCTGCATTGCATTAGATGTCAGCGAGTACATCTTCGCGATTCTGCTTCTACCTACAGTAGGCGATTTTCTAGATATAGCTGGAATCTTAGCATGCTTTGTAATGTTCCGTTGGACAGGTGTAGTCTCGTTGATTGAGCTGATTCCCGGTGCTGATATCTTCCCGATCTTCATCATAACGTGGGGAATCTGGTACTATCTCAGGAAATCACGGAAGTAATCCAACCTATTCATATTGTCTCAGCTGGCAATATTCTCATAGGATTTTGGCGTTAGTCGATGCCACGAAACAGGTTGAATACTAGCTCAACCATGGCTACGTAGAAGTTCTTCTCGATTGGTCGGATGAATTGTGGATAATAGTGGAAGTACGGTCTCAAGACCCATGCAAGCTGCGTACCAACGAACATGAAGATGATGCTTCCAACGAAAAAGGCTGCGGTCCAGCTAATCCCTGGATACATGGATAGAAAACCTCTGAGGAGGTAGACGAGTGCGAAGAGCCCTGCAAGAGCGAAGATGATTACATTCAGGATGACGAGGAAGGCGTAGCTGGAGTAGGTTGAGTTTGCCGTGGTGAGGATGAAGAACAGGTTTATTGGAACAAGGGCAAGGAGAACAGTCGACATTACTGTAAGGCTTGAAAGCAAGAGAATGACCATTTGACTGAAGGAGTGTCTTCCTCCGAACAGTGAGCTCATCACGTAGTAACTTGGCGCTGTCACGTAGAGTGCTATTAAGAGCAGCATTGGGATTTTCAGAGCACTATACAGGACTTGTATTCCGCCTGGATAGATGCCCATAGTTGCACCGTAGACTGCAGAGAACGTGATGATTGCGAGGTTGGAGTTGATGAAGTAATCTTTGAGGTTACGTTGTTTGATTAGGTTGGTGATGAAGTCATCTCGATGTTTGATGAACTTGTTGATGACTGAGAATCGTGCCAGAAGGCTTGGTTCAGACATTCTTCTCAATCATTAATGAGTGGAGCTAGAGTTAAAAAAACATCGCTGACTTGATAGTGGGAAAGTTAACGAGTCTTCGTAGTGGGTTTCTTGGGGGATGTAACGATATGTTTATATAACTCTTATTCATAGATACAAATTACAAATTACATGTTACGAAGAAAGGTGAAATGAATGAGTGAAGTAGAAGAAAAGAAGAAAGATAAACTCACTGAAGAAGAGGACGAAGTCGTCATGATGGCCTGTTGCCCAGAAGGCGAGGGCGGAGAAAGCATCAAAGAGCGGGTTCTCATGCGGATAGGCGGAAAGTTGGGGGAACGAAGCAACGTAGTGATGACAAGATTGAGTGATGAGGATTTGAAGCAGATAGATGCATTGGTAGAAGTTGAAGCATTCAAGAGTAGATCTGAAGCTGCAGCCTTCTTTATCAAAGAAGGCATACAAGCTCGAAAAGACCTCTTCGAGAACGTAATGCCAACTGTGGAGAAGATTCGTGCCCTGAAAGAGCAGGCTAAACAATCGCTTAGTAGAGAGTAACTTGATGATTGTGGGGGGTGGCTGATTTGGATGAAGAAGAGATGCGGAAGGATGTGAGAAAGGGATACGCGAAGATTGCTAGGGACGGGCTTTGCTGCGGACCTAGCACATCCTGCGAGGGCAGTGCTGCTATGGTTGAAGATATGGGCAAGAAGATGGGCTACACAGAGGAGGATCTGAAATCGATTCCAGAAGGAGCCAATCTAAGCCTCGGCTGTGGAAATCCGGTTGCTTTAGCCTCGTTGAAGAAGGGCGAAACCGTTGTTGATCTTGGTTCGGGTGCTGGCGTTGACTGCTTCCTCGCTTCAAAGAAGGTTGGCGCAAAGGGCCACGTTATTGGCGTTGATATGACGATAGAAATGATTGACAAGGCTCGCGAGAACGCGAAGAAAGGCGATTACGAGAATGTTGAATTCCGGCTTGGAGAAATTGAGAATCTACCGGTTGCGGATAACACTGCAGACGTGATAATCTCAAATTGCGTAATTAACTTGACACCTAACAAGCAGAGGGTTTTCGACGAAGCGTTTAGAATCCTGAAGCCCGGAGGAAGGTTGATGGTCTCAGATATTGTCTTGCTGAAGGAGCTTCCAGACTCTGTTAAAGAAGGTGCTCATCCAGCCAGTTGTGTCAAAGGCGCTATGCTGAAAGACAAATACCTCAAGACAATTGAACAAGCGGGTTTTCGCAACATCGAGACTGCTGGTAAGGGACAGTATTCAATCGAAGAGGTTGCCAATGATCCAAACGCAAAAGTGATAGTTGCCAACCCTAAGACGAAGACTGAGGAATTGAAGAGCATATCCGAGCTAGAGGAGAAGCAGAAGGCAATTGTGGAGCAGGTGCTATCTTCTACTATGAGTCTGAGTGTCTCAGCTGTGAAGCCCGAATAATAGAATCTGGCTGACAGCGTAGATTTTTAGGTCTGGGTGGAGAAGAGTGTCTCTTCTCCTATTGTCCCTTGAGCTTTTTTCTCATCTCTAAGTACTTATCGATTCCAGTCTTTCGTCGATAGGCTAGAAGCCCGATTCTAAATATAGCGTCTTTCTGCCCTTCTAGATTATCAGGTGCCCCTTCAAAGTGTCCGACGAAGAGGTCGCAGGGAAATTCGGTGCAGAGTCCACAGTGTTCGACCTTGTGATCAGTTACGCAGGCATAGAGTTTGCATTCGCCCCAGAATGGATGTCCTTTGTGGTTGCTGCATCCGGAGCAGCTTGGTTTCTTCTCTTTCTTGTAGTATAGACAGAAACCACAGTATTCACCGCAGGGTCTTACATGTTCCTTCTCCAATCTTCACGCCTCCATTCAATCCTTCATCTTTAACGTATTTGCGGTCAAGTTCTTATTGCTTGTGTAGAGGAAAGCCAGGTGCTTGTAGATGATGGTTTCATCTAAAGGAACTTTGCCATTCTGTAGTCATCTCGGAAGCGTCCATCAACGTAGTCCTCTTTTTCCAGCTTCGCTTCTTTTATGAATCCGCATTTTTCGTAGACGTGGATTGCTCTGCTGTTGTTTGTGTCTACTCGGAGGTAGATCTTCTTCAACTTACTAGCTTGTGCGATTTCAAGGAGGTGCATGACCATGATGGTTCCGAGGCCTTGATCTTGATAACCGTCGTGGACGGTTATACCGAGTTCTGCTTTGTGTTTATTGGATTCTCTGGAGTGGAAGGACAGTGATGCTGTGGCGATGATTCGTTTCCTGTCGTCTTCTTGGATTAGAGCTAGTATGGGAAGGTGCTTGCTGTAATCGATGTTGCTGGTCCAGCCTTCGATTCGTTCTCGAGTGAATGGGTGGATTAGGTATCCGAGGCTTTCTTTGGAGAGGGTTGAGAACATCTGCCAGAGCATATCGGTATCATCGGCCTGTTCAGGTCGTAGGAAGACCTCGGTTCCGCTCTTGAGGACAACTTGTTTTGTCCATTCTCTAGGGTATTTCGCCATTAGCTTCACCTTCTAACTTGAGATGTAGGCAGGTCTGATACAGGCATGCAGCTCTTGATATCGTTTTCTAGCAGCAAATGGGAGCCTACGTGTGTGGGCATCTGACCAGAGCTGTTAGTTAGAAAACCTTTTCAAGGCTACATACTGAGAATAACCAGCAAACCCCGTGGGCCGGTAGTCTAGCTCGGTTAGGACATCGGCTTGACGTGCAGAAGGTCGCTGGTTCAAATCCGGCCCGGCCCACCACGTAATTCTCGCGTGACTTCTACTTGCTAGGTCCATGTGTAACCTTGCATGCTGTTACAGGCATCTTAGTTATTAGGGCACGCATATCATCTTCGGACCAGCCCATTCCGATGCCCACTTTACGCGTCAAGATGTGAACATATCGTTGGTGCTGATGTGTGAAGTCTACGAGTATCTTTTTAGCCATGTCGAGTGGCAGAGCCGATGTTCGAACTGTAAACTTGCGTCGACCGATTTGTGCTTCTACAATGGGATTGGCTTTGAGGTTGAGAACCTAGTCTGAACGTGAGCCAAATGCTGCACTTATGTAGTAGGTGTCTTTGGTCTTGTCGTGTTTGATAATATCTACAGCGACTTTGTGTGGTCGTCTGGTTCTACGTCCTATCGTTGTTAGGAGGATTTGCATACCCATTAGATTTCCTAGGCCGATTCGATATAGCACTAGGGGCAGGCGGAAGAGTATACGTAGTATGCGACTTGATGGTTTTATGGTGACTTCTTTTGCGCTTCTCATCTAGGGCACATTTGCATTCGATGAGCTATTAAATTCGCCTGGACTCTGAATATGCATTCTCGAAGTGTGGAAGTGGAAATGAATCTATTTGGGTTCTTCTAGGTAGCTGAAGCCTTTGTCTACTTTCTGCTGCATTTCTTTTGCGTAGCTTTCGATTCCGTTCTTGCGGATGTTTTTCAGAGCTGGTACGAGCCCCTTGTAGCCCTGGCGATAGGGTGCTAGGTTTTCGCAGGTTTTAATTTCCTTGCATTCAGCGCAGGTGCGGTATCCTTTCTGCTTTGCACATGCTCGTACTTTGCAGCCGGGATCTCCGCCTTCATGCATACATCCTGGACAGTCACCGAATAAATTCACCAAGCCGTCTAAGACTTCGGCGAATTTGTCATAGTTTTTCAAGCTTGGCTCATATTTTACGAGGTCTGGCATCACCTTGTCGAAGCCATAGTAGGTAATGAGGCCTTGCAGGTTATTTGCCGCGTCCTTAATCTTCTCTTGGCGGATTCCACAGGCGTTGCAGTAGAGGCCGCAATGACCAACGAAGTCTGCTGAGTTCGTCGTCGTCATGTTTAGCCCTTCTTATTGTGTTTTTCTTTTAGCGCTCCACAGCTTGAGCAGGTTGCTTGTCGGCATCTGCTGGTGTATTCTCTTTTGCATTCTGAACATATCCATGTTGGCATCCGATGCTTATTCTCCCTGTTGTGTCTCAATTGTCACCTCGTGTGGGGCCCGATTATTAAGAATTACGTGTTCCTTCTGTCTTGAGCTGGAAGCGTAGTCTGTGGGTTCATCTGATTAAGCAAGGTGTAGCTATGAGGTGCTCGCAACGAAGATTAAGTTCTTACTTTCTGAGGAATGTGCTGTCTTGTTGAAGCTTCCATAGATGCTGTCTATATTGAAACCTACGTCTTTCAGAAGTTTCTCGATTTCTATCTTCGTGGAAATCTTTGCTTCACCCTGTTCATAGAATCTCTCTTCCACCCTTCCTTCATGATAGACTCCGAAGAAGAGCTGCACCATTACAATATTGGTCTGGGAGTCCCGTTTTGAGAAGATTGTCCGGATAACTTCTCTTCCGGGGCTTAGTTCTCTGCGTTCAATCCACCATGAGCTTTCGGGTTTTCCTAGTGGAGGTTGGGATAGGTCGAAGGCGAATACGCCTGGTCTTTCTAGAATGTTGAGTACGCTCGTTAAACACTTGGTTTGGTCTTCTTGCGTAAGGCAGTGTTCGAACGTTGCGGATGGGATGTAGACGAAGGGAAATCTTTCTTTCAGCTTGAAGTTTCGCATATCTCCGTGTTTCAGGACTACGCGTTTCCGGACTGCAGTTGCGGAGCTTCTCAGCTTCTGTCTGGCAACTCCAAGCATGTATTTTGAGTTGTCGATTCCCCACATATTGACATCTGCTTTGGCTAGTTCAATTGCCACGCGTCCTGTGCCTACGCCTAGTTCTAGGGCTTTTCTTCCATGTTTGAGGGCTAGTTCCTTGTAGAAGTTTATGTCGTCTTTTGCTGCGAACAGGTCGTAGTATTTTGAGGCAGGTCCATAGTTCACTTCAACCACCCTCAAGGATTGGTGATTGGTGGTTACTGCCTATGTCGCTTGAGGCTCTTCTCTAAGGCTTTGGTATCTTCTAATTCCTTCAAAACGCCGCTGCAAATTGCCATGTTTATCTTCACTAGCTTTGCCAGTTCATCTTCTCCAGTTTTAGTCCACATGCGGCCAAAATCACCCTTCTCGGCTTTCCTTAAATAGTTGAGGAAGGATTGAACTTGTTCCTTCAGCTTCTTCAGATCTGTGAGCTCCGCCTTCTTTCCGAAGAGCAGTATTCTTACGAACCCGAATCTATCTAGTGTGTCTGCATCTTGCAGGATTTTTGCTTCGATTGTTATTGGATGGAATTCTCCAACGTGGCTTTTGATGGCATACGCGACTTTTTCAATGAATTCTTGGGAGAAGTCTTTCTTCTCTAGGTAATTTCGAGCTATCTCAGCGCTCTTTATTCCGTGTTTACGATACTCTTCTGAGGTGAAGTGGGATACATCGTGAAAAAGCGCTGAGATAACGCAGGATTCGACATCAGCCTTAGCTTCGTCTGCTAGTTGGTGGGCCCAGTGAGAGACTCGAAGCGTGTGTTCCCATCGATATTTTGGGCCCCATGTTTCGTCTAGGTGGTCTTTGCCACTCTTGATTAAGTAGTCGTGGACGAAGCGAGAAACCTGCTCTATCTTGTGGGTCATAGGCTCCAAATACGGTTTTAAGGGTAAAATCGTTTCCCTTGCGCAAATCTGCCCCTTCTTGGTCAACGGACGAATATCGAAATTCTTTAATGCCGTTGCCCTGATTTCCTTCACGGTGTTTCGATGAAAGCGTTCATTTCTGTTGATTTGGAAGGTATGCCTTACATCGTTATTCCTGGTCATTTGAGTTTGAAAGGCTCATTGTACAAGGAGGCTAGGAAGATTGCCACGAAGGTCACGTTCATTGTAGCTGAGGAACTATATAAGAATGGATTTGACGAAGTTGTAGTTGCTGATAGTCATGGGCCTATGGTTAACCTCTTAGTTGACAATCTACCTGAGTATGTCGAGCTTGTCCGAGGTTACCCTCGACCCGTCAGTATGGTTGCTGGTGTGGAAGAGGGATGCGATGTCGCATTATTCCTTGGGTACCATGCGAAGTTCGGTACTACTAGGTCATCGTTTGATCATACTTATAGTGGTGGAACCATCAACAAGCTTGAAATCAATGGCAATGCTGTAAGTGAGTTTCTCCTGAATGGTTATGCAGCGGGAGAGCTGAAGGTGCCTGTCATACTGGTTGCAGGCGACGCCCAACTTCTAGAGGATGATGTCGAGAAATATGCGCCATGGGCGGAGACTGTTCCTCTGAAACGCTCTCTAAGCAGAGTTGCTGCAAAGAGCCAGAGCATGGTGAGAATTGAGAAGAACCTGCGGAAGGCTGTGGCCCGTGCGGTTGTCAACTATCGAAAGAATAAGGTTAAGCTGCTTACCGCCAAGAAGCCGGTTCGGGTCAAGATGACTTTTCAGAGGAGCCACTTTGCGGATGTTGCGGAATCACTGCCGATGGTCAATAGAATTGATGGGCTAAACGTTGAGTATGAAGCAAGCGATATGATTGAGGGTTACAAGATTTTCGAACTCTTAGTCCTAGCAGCGCACGGTACAACCTATCTGCTTGAACTCCGGAAATAGCCCTTGTGTCTAGGATGTGTTCTCTGTTGCAGCTATGAGGCCTATTCCCTAGTATCTTCCAGCTCGGCTGGCAGTATGAACTTGCCATCTCGATTTGGCTCAAAGCTGCGGACTTTGACAACAGCATCCACGTTCAGAGGACCATAGATATGAGGATACAGCTCTCTTCCCTCAGACTTTTCAAATCGAATTTCCGACCGAACCTTGCTGGGATTGATGGTAAGGAGCACCAGTCCCCTTTGACCATGGTACACGGCGTTTGCCACTTTGACTACTTGCTGTGGAGATGAGCAGTGTATGAAACCGTCAGAGCTTAGGGTGTCGCCTTTATAGATTCCAGTTGATTCTGCCTGTTTCCATTGCTCCAGCCTTGTGATATGCAATATAAGATTCAAGGCTGATTCCACACTATTGACTTGCATCCGCGAATATGGCTAGACTTGCGATTCGGGCTTGTCCATTCCTTCCTTCATATAGGCACAGGCCATCTTTGGCGTGTTGTAGGAGAGCCCAATATCTCCACCTTTGTCTATTACGATGACTCCTCCTCTGCCGTCAATCCGGTTCTCCAGCAGCTTCACGCTTTCTTGGGCAGCCTTTTCTGCGTTCAATCCTTTACCGAGGTATTCGCAGACGACTTTGGAGAGGGCAATCTTCATTATTGATTCTCCATCACCCGTTGCAGAGACGCCGCCGACCTCGTTATCAGCATAAAGACCACTGCCGATCAAGCATGAATCTCCAACTCTACCTGGAGGCTTGAATGGTACGCCGCCAGTTGATGTTGCTGCTGCGATGTTTCCGGTAGCATCGATGGCGACAGCTCCCACCGTTCCACCTATTTCGGAGAACTTCATTGTTTCCTTGTATTCTTTGTGGAGTCGCTTCCATCTTTCAGTCTCTCTTCGAACTTTCAAGCTCGTGAATATCTCGTATCCTTGATGAGTGGCGAATTTGTTAGCGCCCCTCCCGACAAGGAGCACATAGTTCGAATTTTCCATCACGCTTCTAGCTAGTGAAATGGGATTCTTGATATTTCTAACTGCAGCAATAGCTCCAGCGTTCAAGGTCTTGCCTTCCATGATTGCAGCGTCTAGTTCGACTTCGCCTTCGGCATTCAAGACTGAGCCAGTTCCTGCGTCAAAATGGGGGTTATCTTCTAGGTATCTGACTGCTAGTTCGACAGCGTCAAGGGCTGAGCCATTGTTCATCAGGCATTTCATTGCAAGTCTGGCAGACTCTTTCACACCTTTTCTGCTGGGTTTCTGTAGCTCCTTCGGTATTTTCCAGGCTCCTCCATGGACGATGACTGCTCTCTTCAAGAGTCCCACCGACATTCCTTTCTACTGCAGTGCCCGTGATAGTTTTTTTGTTTGCTTAGCTAAAGCTCAGGTAGAAATAGATAATGACCTAGCTGCTTCATGGGCGGTTCGCTTGAGCCCGGGTCTTTAGATGAGTGCAGAGACTCGTTTGTGCTAGTGATGCTTGCTCTCGTAGTATTCCTCGGCTTCTTCTTCCATCTTCTTGAGTCTTGTATAGTAATCTGAGAATTCATTCAAGTGAGCTAAGGCTATCTTCCCAGTTACCAATGCGTCATCGTCGGTGACGTTGGTATTGGCATCCTGTAATCCATGTTCTAGCTCGACATCCATGCCCATTCTGAACTGCTCTACGTCAAATTTGCTCCAATCAATGTTAAGGGCTTCGCCGATTCTCTTGGCTTCTTCAGTTGTGAAATGCTTCTTACCTGTCATAACTCTAGCAGTGAGAAGCTTGGGATAAAAATCTAACCCTACACACACACTAAAACAACGAAGTGTTCGTTGATTGGATAGGATTTCTTTGCGCACGTGCAAAAACCTAAAGTATCTATTGAGCTCTGCCAGCATAATGTGCGGTTCCGTCCAATGTGTGGAGGCGAATATGTTTGGCAAGTAGCGTGTCTGATGATGAGATGAATTCGACCAGTGAACGTGCCAAGTCAGAAATAATCC
>CP070679.1:526015-537336 GCA_020352535.1 Candidatus Bathyarchaeota archaeon
GACTCTCCAGTTGCCATCGACTCATCGACACCGCTCTCGCCTTCAATGACTACGCCATCTGTAGGTATCTTTTCTCCGGGTCGTATGACCATGACATCACCTACTTTCACCTCATCGATGGGAACCTCAACTTCTTTTCCTTCTCGAAGGATTCTCGCGTTCTTCGCTTCAAGTTCCAAGAGTCGTCTGATGGCTTGAGACGCTCTGCCCTTAGCCTTAGCTTCAATATACCTTCCCGTCAGGTGAAAGGACATGATCATCGCTGCAATCCCTGCGTAGTTAGCTATGGCGGTGAAGAATGATGGAGGGCCTGTTAGGAATGAGGCCAGTGTGCCCAGCATGATAAGTACGTCCATGTTCGCTGTGAAATGGGCTATAGCCTTTCCAGCTGACTTGTAAGTGTTCCAGCCTGGATAGAAGAGAACTGGAGCAGCTAAGGCGACCACGCCAAGATTGAAAACCACGGAGTTAGGCCAACTGATTCCAAAGACCATCTCAGGTATCATCCAGATCATAATCGGGATCGTAAACGCCCAAGCGATGAGAACTCTTCTCCTTGCAGTTGAGAATGCTTGGAGTTCTTTCGCTTCTTCTTCCTCAAACTTTGCCCTTTGATCCTCCCTGCCTAGAACCTGATAACCAGCATCTTCAACGACGCCTTTGATTTCTTCATACTCTATCTCGTTTGGATTGTAGGTTACAGCTGCCTTCTCAGTCGCCAGATTGACGTTAGCTTCATTGATGCCATTCTTCTTTCTTAGGGCACCTTCGATAGTTTGAGCGCAAGAAGCACATGTCATCCCGCCGATTCTCAGCGTCATCCGCTGAGGTTCTTCGGCCACGTTGTATCCTGTCTCTTTGATGATTTCTGAAAACTCCTTTCGATTTGTTTTGGAGTCTTCGTACTCAATGTATGCAGTTTCGTTTGCGAAATTCACTACAGCATTGTCGACACCTTCGGCCTTCAGCAGCGCCTTCTCTATTGTCTGCGCGCAAGCTGTGCAGTGCATTCCACTGATTTTGATCTTGCTCTTCTTTTTGGTCATTCAAGCATCCTCTCTCTGGTTTCCTCAGATGGTTGTGTTGACGATAACTCGTTTTTGTAGGCTTGAGCACAGTGAACGCAACAAAAGACCAATTCTCTCTCACCTATCACTTCCCGGTAGCCTCCTTCGTATATTTTACAGCTGCAGTGGAAGCAAATGCTTAGATTCGGTTCGATGGCTAAAGAAACCATGGAAGCAATCCGCTTGTAGATGCGAACAGCTAGTTCTCTTCCTGTTGTTGTTAACTCATAGATGTTCTTTGGTTTCTGGCCTACCGGCTTTTTCGTGGACCTTACTAAATCATTCTTTTCAAGTTGTTTAAGGAATGGATAGAGTAGGCTTGGATTGACTGGTTTACCGATCCGGTTTTCGACTTCCTTCATGATTCCATAACCATGAAGAGGCTTCTCGCTGAGAACTAGGACAATGGATGATCGTATCATGTCAAAGGCAACGTCTTCACCCGACATTGTATGTTACCAAAAAATATATTGAGAATAGATATATTTAAATATTACTCAGTCTACAAATAAATGCGGATAAGAATGCCTGAGAAAAATAAAGATTTGTTTTGGATCCTCGGGTTTCTCGTTGCGTTTGTCAGTGTCCTGCTAATGCTAATAGTCGGATTCGGGGGTTGGTATCCGTTGGGGATGATGGGTATGATGGGTTACAGTTTAGGCTCTATGGTCCTGATACCCATAGCATTTCTCGTGGTCATAGCTTTAGGAGTATACATCCTCATCACAGGACTAGAAGGAGCAGGTAAACCCGCATTTGACCATGGTGGTAAAGCCCTCGAAATACTCAAGGAGCGATACTCAAAGGGAGAAATCACAAGGGAGCAATTCTTGACGATGAAGAAAGAACTAGAGGAATAGCCTCGACTGAGCTAGGCTCTACAAGTTGAAGAAGAGCCTCCCCCGTTGCCTATGTATTCTCCTTTTCTTGGTCAAACTCTCCTCTTGAGGATGGCGGCCTTAAATATGGGCCAAGTTCTAAAGTCTTCAGTAAACTCAGTTCCTTTGCAGCAGCTGAGGTCTTGATGGGAGTCTTATGGATAATCCTCCAACATTCAATCCTGATGAATTCTATAGTAGACAAACCGTGTTGCGTGAGCTCGGTCCGACGGGCCAACGGAATCTGAGAGATGCCCGAGTTGTCGTAGTTGGTCTCGGTGGTCTTGGAAGCATATCGACGCTCTACCTAGCCTTAGCAGGGGTTGGCTATTTACGATTGATAGATCAGGACACGGTGGAGCTGCACAACCTGCATCGTCAGGTGCTCTACACAATGGAGAATCTACGTTATCCTAAGGCTGAAATAGCTGCGCAGACAATCCGGAAAGTAAATCCCGATGTCGAGATTGATCCAATCCCACGAAACGTTCGAGCCAGCAACATCGATGAATTGGTCAATGATGTCGACTGCATCGTCGATGGCCTCGACAATATGCAGACTCGATACCTTCTGAATCGTGCGAGCATCAAACGCGAGATCCCGTATGTGTTTGGAGGAGCACTTGGATTTGAAGGGAACCTATCGGTCTTTGCTCCACCTGAAACTCCCTGTCTTGAGTGCATTCTCCCCGGAATTGATGATAATCACCTGCCAACATGCGATACGCGGGGAGTAATGGGGGCAACTGCAGGGATTATTGGCACGATGCAGGCGATGGAGACCATCAAGCTCCTCACTGGAATGGATGAGACTCTGAAAGGAAAACTGCTGATATGCGACTTCAAAACCATGTACTTCTCCGCAATTGATATTTTCAAGTCGCCAAAGTGCCCTGCGTGTCAAGGCATAGCCAAGAAGCCAGATAAAGCCGCGGAGCGATTAGCATGGCTGTGCGGTCGCGACACGGTTAACGTGAACCCTCCTAAACCTCTGCGTATCAAGCTTGATAAAGCGCATAAGGCTCTTAAGGGTGAATTCAGGATGCTTGTGAAATCCCCTTATGTGGTCATCTTTCAGTATGATAGAGATATCGAGGTTAGCTTGTTCAGTAGCGGGAGAATGCTGATGAAGCACGTGAAGGATGAAGCATCCGCATTGAACGTTTTCAACAAGATTATAAAAAAACTCGGGATGAACGCCGGCTCGTTTGGCTTGTAAGTTTGCAGGTTATTGTGTTGTCATCGCTGGAGAGAGGAAGGAGGGGGAGGACCTCTCTGCCAGCTCTAAACGCTTTCTCCTTTCTCTTTCAGCACCTAGGAGGCGAGGGAGTTGACTAGAAGATAGACTTTGCAGACGGTACAGTGATCGTAGTTCTTTTCGTCACAGCGTTTGCATAGAAGCTTGTTGAGTTCCCTTACTTCAGTCCGCACTTGTTAGAACCTCGTCTCTACTGTATCTGAAGGCTTAATATACCATTTATTTCCATGGGCGACATATTCCTAACAGGAAATCCGATACAGGAATTAGCCTACTCGTTGTCTACTGAAATACGTTAGAGAAAAAAGGGTTTCTGGAGTTTTCTCCTATCCCCTAAGCCATTTTTTCCTATTGTGGGCCTACAGTAGAGGCACCGGAGGTACTAACACCATCAGTAGAAGTCGGATTCCCCAAGTACTTGAGGTGTGATGCTCCGCTGACATGGCCTGCTAGTCTGCCATCAAGGTTTACGGTTGCATGGCTTGCTCCGCTGATGTCTACGTCCACATCATGTACTGGGAAGTCGGATAGGTCTAAATGGCTTGCACCAGAGACGCTGATCTGAAGATCTGCGGCTGTGCCGTTGATTTCAACAGAGCTTGCCCCTGATACGGTGATTTGCGCGTTTTCGCTGGTCAAAAAGTCACCATTGAGTGAGCTTGCTCCTGATATGTCGAGGGCTAGTTCATTGGTCGAGTCGAATCCTACGACTGTGCCATGCGTTGCTCCTGACAATCTTAGTTCGTAGAGCTCGGGCATCATGATTACGGCTCTCTTTGTGGCAGAGTGATAGGAGTAACCTGACTTGAGACGAATTGTTAGTGTGTTTCCTGTCTTGAAGACTTCAACGTAGTCAAGAAGGTTATCGTCTACAGTGATGTTTATACTGTATGAGTTCGCTTGAATGATTTCCACGTCGAAGGCGTATCCTATGTCTGCAATCGTGAAATCACTGAGATGCTGTTCCTCCGTAACTAAGTTTCCGGATCCGTTTACTATGGGCCACGGGCTGAATGTTTGAGCTGGCCAAAACCAGATGATTAGTGCAACGCCTATCAGGACTGATCCTATAATTGCCAGCGCTATTATGGCTGCCGCTAGGTTCCCTATTGCACGCCTATCAGGAATTAGATGCTCGAGATTACGTTGAGTTTTGAACATCAGTTCTCTCACTTCGGCTTTCAAGTGTCAATTTAGCCGTTAAAAACCTATGGGTAAGAGACTGAGCGTGCTTGGGGCTTCTTTGAGTCATTGGGTGGGGTTCTAGTTGATTTTCTTCTGGTGTGTCAGGTCCTTGCGTATTACTTGGAATCCTACTTTCTTGTATAATTTAATTGCTTCAGTTTGATTTAGGTCGTCGACGCCTAGTTCTACTTCTGTCATTCCCTTCGACTTTAGATGCTCCATACCGTGTAGAATCAGGGAGGTTCCAATATTCTTTCGACGGTAGGGTTTCAGAACTCCTATAGTCTCAATCCAGCCCCGTTTCACTCCTGTGTGTTGAACGAATTTGCTGTCAATCCATGTACCTACAAGTCCTACAGGTTGTCCATCGAGAAAGGCGATGAACCATCCTTCTCTATCAAAGTCTGGATGGCTGAACCAATGCTTCCATTCCTCGAGGGTGGTTGGTCTATAATCGAAGTGTTCGCTGAAAGCTTCATCATTCAACTTCCACGCCAGTTTTTTATCCCCTATTCCTTCATTCATTGCTCTAAGCATGACATCGGTGTTCTTTTCAACGTTGTCCGGAATTGCATCCAGCTTTCTTCTCATTGTGCTGAAGATTCGAACCAGCTTAAATCCACTGGATTCGAAGATATGCTTAGCTATTGGCTTGTCGTCTCGTATCCAGGTCTGTGCAGTCTGTACACCTCTCTCCTTCAGACTCTCAATTGCCTTGTCAACCAGTTGGCGCCCAAATCCTCTCCCTCGGAAGCCGGGTATAACACCCAAGCCTTGGATGTATCCTTTCTTGTCTTTCCGTTGCTTGTCGATATAAGCATGGATTCTACCAATAGGCTTCCCATCAAGCTCCGCGATGAACATTCCTACCTCATCGAAGCCAGGGTCCTTTTTCCAGATTTCCATATCTTCCATGGTGCCTGGTCTGAAATCATCGTACTCTTTGAACGCGGCATTCCTTATGCTAAGCCAGGTCTCTTCGTCTTCTCCTTTGATGAATTCTCTGATTTTCAACATTGTGAGATCCATCATCCTCTCTGATTGGTTGCGACGGTTAATGAGGAGTGACGCTTTTAAGGCTTTCTTCGAGCGATTCGGTGCATGCTGCCAGCCTTGGCTCATCCCCATAGCTACGCCGGATGAGAACTATGGTAATCGATATTTAGGGACGCCTGATAGACTTGATGAGTGCATAAATGAGCTGGTGGTTCTTAGATGATTACATATGATGACTTCCGGAAAGTAGACATGCGGGTTGGTCGAGTGCTGAGTGTTGAGGATTTTCCTGAGGCAAGAAAACTCTCCTATAAATTAAAGATAGACTTTGGTCGCGAGATCGGCATAAGGAAATCTAGTGCCCAGATAACAGGGTACCGAAAAAGAGAGCTGGTCGGTAAGCTGGTCATAGGCGTCGTTAATTTTCCACTCAAGATAATTGCAGGATTCCAGTCTGAAGTATTGACTCTAGGAGTTGCTGATTCGTCTCGGCCCAACAATTGGTTCTTGGTTCAGCCTGAACGTGACGTTGAACTTGGCACCAGAGTAGAGTAGCTTATCAATGAGCCTGCGAAGTCATGTACAATTCTCTTTTAAACTAGTGCTCCTACGACCTATTGACACATTATGTTTGAAATGGTGAAAGTGCTAGGCACTATTTCCAGAGCGGAATTCCTACTACCCAACCTTGGATCGCTTATTATGGGACTTGCGTGGGGAGCAGCCCCGCCTATGGGTGTTAGTGAATTGGTAGTTCTGATGGTTTTGTCATTCACGATAATCAATCTTAGCTCTGCGATTGGCGCCCAGGCTAACACCCTATCAGACCGCGAATTGGATTCAAAGGACAACCGCAAGAAGCAACTTGTGAATGCAATGAATACCTTTGGATCAAGTCGACTGGTTATCGTGTTGTTAGTCGAGTTTACTTTTAACCTAATCGCTGTTCTGGCATTTACGCTTGTTCAGCAGAACCTCACCTTGCTCCTCCTCTGGCTGGTAGGGATTTCTCTTGGTTGCTGTTATTCGCTGCCACCGTTAAGACTGAAATCTAGAGGCTGGCTAGCCCCAATCTCTCTGATTCTATCATTGGCAATCTTCCCAGTGCTCTTTGCATACTACGCTTTCACGAATGTGATGAACCTGAACTTCCTAATGTCGCTAGGAGGGCTTGCTCTGACCGTATACGGCGTGATTATTCCGACTGAGATAAGAGATTATTTCGGAGATAAAGCAATGGGCATCAAGACAATGACCGTACGTTTAGGACTGGCAAAAGCTTCGCTCATGGGCATTGCCCTGCTGACTATTGGGGCCGTGCTGACTACGACAGCGTTCCTTCTTGAATGGATTAGAGCTGGACATTCTTGGTTGAGTGTTTTTCTCTTTATGATCCCAGTTGTCGTCATTTTCGTCCTTAGAAAATTCAGGAAGCTCTACTCTCTCTCTAAAAAGCATGCGGCTTCAGAAAATTCAGTCTCGGTTGCTGAAGAGATCATGCGTATGGCTGCAGACAATCCTCGATGGATAATGCTTGTCACACAGGCCTACAGTTTCATATCGATTACGCTACTTTTAAGCAGATTTTTACTCTAGCAATGTATGATAGAGCCTGTTATAACTCTCCAACATTTCGACAGCATTAAATGGGACAAACTCACAGAAGACTGAACCTAGATTTAGGGGTGCCCTTATGCCCAAGGTCTACACAGTAGAAATGTGTCTAAGGTACCTCATCAAATCGACACCGATTTATGACTTCTTTAAGTTGTGTGAATTGGCGCCTCTTGAGAAGATTGTATTGGACTGTGGAGCTGGTGGAAAGTATCCTCCACTCACCATTTTCCATGACCATGGATATGAAACGTATGGGATCGAGATCGGCAAGAAGCAGCTAGATCGGGCTCAAATGTTCTGCAGAGAGAATGGATTGGAATTGAACATCTTCCGGGCGGATATGCGTATTCTACCTTTCGCAGACAAGTCCTTCAGTTTTGTATTTGCCTACGAGTCAATCTTCTTCTTGACCAGAGACGACATCGCTGCTGCCATGGAGGAGATCGAACGGGTGCTGAAGCCGATGGGCCTTTGTTTTGTGACATTTAAATCAGTAGAGGATAGCAAGCGGGTCATCTACTCCAAGAAAAGCGTACGTGCTATGCTAGGCAGCGAAGGCTTCACCTATCATGAGTATGGAGAGCCAGATATGTACTTCAATGGGTTTCAAATCCTGCAACGGAACAAGCGGATCAAGAAAACCTTGGTGAAGGGGAAGAAAGGAAAACGAGCCTACATAGACTACATTGCCAGAAAGAAGTGATACCGCTTGCGAGTAACGACTCAATAGACTGGTATTCACAGAATCATTATTGGTTGAAGAAAAGGGGGTAGGGGAAATCCGCTATTCGATTCCCCATCTCTTCGTAACCTTGACCAGCAGGAAGATTACGAAGGTTACTATGAGGAATGTTATCAGTGCCCCAATGAAGTGGCCTATTCGGAATGGTCCCGCCACGATTGTATCCCATTCGATGCCAGGCATAGCGAAGGTGACTATTGGCATGACTAGGTCGTCGACGAGTGCCTTGACGAGTTCTCCTAGATAGATAGCCATTATGAAGGCAACGGCGAGTCCCATAACCTTGTACTTTGATAGGAAGTCCATGAATTCATTCCAGAGTCCTTTTGGCGGGGCTAGAGTCGGCTTAGGTTCTAGTAGCTCTCTGATTCGCTTCAATTCTTCTAGCATTTTCTCCTCTTTTGACATATGAATCACGATTCTCGAATTGCCTATCACTTGATTTAGATTTTTGGGTGGACAGTCTGTGTATTGGGCGATAACGAAGACCTCGGCTATCCTTTTATCTCGTTTCATTCCATCATAGGATATGGAAGATCGAGAGAAGAGAGTTCAGCTTGCAGCACTACTGAATATCTGTTTCACAATCGTGGAAATTGGGGGTGGCTTGTGGACAAACAGCCTGGCAATCCTCTCTGATGCCTTACATGACTTTGGAGACAGCGTAGCGTTGGGGAGTTCTGTGGTTCTGGAGCGGCAGTCTCGCAGGAAGCCTGATGCCAGTCGAACGTTTGGGTATCAGCGACTATCGCTCTTCTCCGCCATCTTTTCGTCGCTGGTGCTAGTCGGAGGGTCCATGATTATTCTCTCACAAGTCGTCCCTAGGCTTCTAGATCCTGAACCGGTCGATGGCACGGGTATGGTCGGCTTGGCCATTCTGGGAATAGTGGTCAATGGCTTCGGGTTCACTCTCTTGAGAAGAGGAACAAGTGTCAGCGAGGAAGTGCTCTCTCTCCATCTCTTAGAAGATGTTCTTGGATGGATTATTGTCTTGATTGGAGGATTTATCGTACGGTTCTGGGGTATCTACATCATTGATCCGCTGATGACATTGGGGGTAACTGCGTTCGTACTGTATAATGTTGCCAAGAACTTGAGGGAGACAATCAATATTCTGCTTCAAGGCGTGCCAAAGCACATCAGCATTACCAAAGTCAAGAAGGAGCTTGCTACAGTTGACGGTGTGATTGCGGTTCATGATGTGCATATCTGGTCATTAGAAGGCGAGACTGATGTCTTCTCTGGGCATGTGGTGGTAGATGAAGCGTTACTCAAAACCCCCGATGAAGCTCGAAGACGAATCAGAGCGGTTCTCAGACGACACCATATCGAACACTCTACTATTGAGCTTGAGAGCAAGGACTCCTGTTCAGGAATTGAATGTGAAAATTGGCGGTGAGGAAGACAACTCAAGTGAAAGGCTCGTGACGAAGAATAAGAGCTTACTCGAGCAAGTACACGTGATGATATTCTACCTTTCAGGTCTTTCAGGACGTCTAGGGAAAGGGCGTTCTGGAAAGGGTCTTTCTGGGAACGGTCGATTCTGGCAGTACGGGCATGCATGTTCCAGAATCTTGTATGGATCTGGACGATCCACAATTTCCTTAAGAACGTTATATACTGGGCATTCTTTCTCCAAGTCAAACATGCACTTCATTGCTGCCATCTACTGCTGATTTGAGTGCTTGGGTAATATGCCTTTCGTTGCGTATCCATAGTGGCGCTTCGCAAGGACTGCGTGTAGAATCGATGAACCTTTAAAACCAGGTATAACGAATCTAGTGTGACCCGGATGACAGTGAAAGCGAGTGAAGCTGAAATCCTAGCGGAAATCCGCACCTTACTAGCAATCGAGAGAAACTACCTGGCAGAGGAGAGAACAGAGCTCGCGGTGTTTAGAACTGGACTAGCACTTACTGTGATTGCTCCGGCGGCGAGTACCCTTGTTGCGTACATCTTTTCTCTGCTTCAAGTGGAATTTGCCCCGGTTCTAGATGTACTAAACTTCACTTTTTTCGCCCTTCTTACCATTTGGGGAATTTGGACCAGCCTTCGTTCCCGCTCGGAGTTGGGGAGGATTAGGACGAAGAAGGCGTTTCTGAAAAGGCGCGAGTGTGATGTGATGGCAAAGTCAAAGGCTGTTCAAGATCTCCTGCAGGGCTGCATCACCTTGGAAGATACCCAACCTAAGGCGTGAGTAGCTCTCTCTCCGTGAAAGGCTAGTGGTTTTGTCTTGTTTGCCTGATGTGCCGTCACCCCGCTCAACGGTATGGATCTAGATGGAGTTCACCATCAAATTGCTTAAATAGAGATTTAAATGGCATTTAAACTCTGATTCGCATTTAAAATTGGAAATAAGCGCTTTTTAAAGCCTTTTATCGGAAAAGCTTATATCTATCCTCGTAAATCGGTAGTGAAAATGGCCAACGAGGCTTCTGCAATAAAGAACAAGGTTGAATTTTTTAAGGTGAGCAGATTGGTGGAAAACTCCTATTCTCCTGAAGATGTGAATTATCATCATCTGGTGTTGGACGGTTCCGGGTATGAAGCTGGGAGGCAGCTCGGCGGGATTATCAGTGCAGACTCGGAGGCTAAGCACTTTTTCAGCTCAGCAAAGCTGGACCTGAAGAGAGTGGGATTCCCAGACTTTGAGGCCTTACGCAGCAATTGCGAAGAGTGCTGTCCCGGCATAACCGAAGAGATCCAAGGCTTTGCTGATGGTCTAGGAACCTCGCCAGAGAAAATCCCCTTCTGGAATTGGACCTACAGCCCGATACTCGGTGGTAATTGCTCTCAGCTCGCTGTGCTATCACGTATCACAGAAGACCACCATATCTACGCTGGGCGTAGCTATGAGTGGACTCACAAAGAAGAGGATTTGAAGCTTATTACGACACGAGTCAAGTCAAAGGCGAATCATGTTGGGTTTTCATGTCTGCTATTCGGTCGACATGACGGCTTGAACGAGCATGGGCTGTTGGTTTCAATGACTGGTGGTGGTATCTTTGGCGTACAATTCAAGCAGAGAGGTCCGATGTTCTGGTTGGTCATTCGCTCCTTACTTGACTGGTGTTCGTCTGTAGATAACGCCCTAAAGCGGTTGGAGTCCATTCCAATAGCGGGCTACTTCAGCCTCATGTTGGTGGACAAACAGGATAACGCGGCCATCGTTGAATTTGCTGATGGTCCGATGGGTGTAACACGTATCCATGGTGACGATCCTGAACCCTACGTCTTTTCGGTGAACCACTTCCGCCATGAAGAACTTCGAAAGCTCAACAAGCTTAATTGCGGCATAATCACGCACTCAAAGGTTCGTGAAGCCCTGATCACCAAATGGTACAAGACACATGCTCAAAGAGTCAGCAGAGAGGCTGTCCAGACGCTATTTGCCACGAAGCATCCTGATGGACTCTGCAACCATGCTTACAATGACTGCTTTGGAACGCTCTGGTCCATGGTCTTCGATGTCACCCAATGCTCGGTCGACATCTGCTTCAGTGCACCTACCCACAACGAGTATCGCCGTTTTGGGCTCAACGACCCTGCTGGCGTCAGTGAGTATCCGACAGTAATCC
>CP070679.1:537436-539495 GCA_020352535.1 Candidatus Bathyarchaeota archaeon
AGACAACTACCAACAAGCTTCAACAAGCAAGAAAGGAGATTGCGTATTTGCCCGAGTCTAGGAAACCAACAGTTGATGAATTGTTAGCAAAGGCCAAAAGACCATCAAAACTGGCTTTAGCCTATCATCCGTTCTATCAAGGGAAAGTTCAAATCATGCCGAAGTGCCCGATTCGGACACCGGCAGACTTCGCGATTTGGTATACTCCTGGCGTCGCAGCATCATGCAGGAAGATCAAAGATGATCCAGAACAAGTCTTCTCTCAAACGAATAGATGGAACTATGTTGCCGTAGTAAGTGATGGTACGCGGGTGCTTGGACTAGGGGATATCGGACCCCAAGCAGGCTTACCGGTTATGGAAGGCAAAGCGCTTCTGTTCAAATATCTGGGCGGAGTCGATGCCTTTCCCATATGCTTAGGTACTAGGAACCCTGAGGAGATTATTACTGCTTGCGAATGGCTAGAACCCACGTTCGGTGGAATCAACCTGGAAGACATCAGTAAGCCGAAGTGCTTCCACATTTTAGAGGAGACAAGGAAACGACTCAGTATACCGGTATGGCATGATGATCAACAAGGAACCGCCACAGTTACACTGGCGGGAGTAATAAACGCCCTGAAAATTGTAGGAAAGAAGATGAGTCAGGCGAAGATGGCAATCATCGGAGTGGGCGCTGCAAACACGCGTGCCGCTATTGTTCTTGAAAGAGCAGGCGTAAAACCTGGCAATCTCATTCTGGTAGATAGCAAGGGGATCCTTCATCCCGGTCGAAAGGATATTGAGGCTCAGAAACGAGAGAATCCATGGAAATGGGACTTCTGCTTAAACACAAATGCTGAAGGAAAAACCGGGAGCATTAGCGACTCACTAGAAGGCGCAGACATATGCATAGCAGCCTCAAAACCTAGTCCGAACGTAATAAAGAAGACAGATGTAGCCAAGATGGCAACAGACGCCATCGTCTTTGCCTGTGCAAACCCCATCCCCGAAATCTGGCCATGGGATGCCAAGGAAGCAGGAGCAAGAATCACCGCTACAGGTCGCTCAGACTTTGAGAACCAGATAAACAACTCTCTCGGCTTCCCAGCAATCTTCCGAGGCGTCCTAGACGTAAGGGCAACTACAATCACAGATGACATGTGCATCGCGGCAGGTCGAGAACTAGCCGCATTCGCTGAAGAACGCGGAATTCATGAAGGAGACATTGTCCCCAGAATGGAAGAATGGGAAGTCTTCCCACGAGAAGCTGTCGCCTGCGCTCTACAGTCAATCAAAGAGGGAGTAGCACGCGTGAAACTGAGCAGACAAGAGCTGTGGGATCGAGCTGTCTCTATCATTAAGAACGCTATGGACTCCACTGCCCTATTGATGAAAAATGGCTTAATACCCAGCCCTCCACCTGAAGAGGAAATCCTACGGAATCCATAACCACGTGAACTTGAATGTAGTCTAAACTCACCAAAACGCTTACATGAAAAAACCTGCTATTACGTCGTGCAATGACAAAGGCATGAAATCAATTGCCCAAAGCCTAGCTTATCCTGCGCAAGGTTGCAGAAATGTCAGTAAAGAATAACTTGATCATGTCAGTACTGAGGCTGACAAAAGATGGCCCAATTGAAAAGCATCTAATCAGTAAGTACGCTCATACACCGATTCATCTTGTTGATAACCTGCTCGAAAACCTTTCAGACGTAGGATTCATCCAACTAGCCGGCAACAGAATTGAAGCTTCACTAGATCAACGTGTGAAAATTGCACTTCACGTTATGAAACTGGGTGCAGATCCTGAAAGCGTATGTACCCTTCTTCAATGGAAAGAATTTGAAAGAATAAGCGCGATAGCATTTGAACTCAATCATTTTAAAGTAAGAAAGGGATTACGGTTCAAGTCGATTGGACGAAGATGGGAGATTGACGTTGTTGGCTGCAAGGATCCTCTTATCATCTGCGCTGACTGCAAACATCATCATCGTGGATGGACGCAATCAGCAGTAATAAAAGCAGCAGCGGCTCAAGGAGAACGCACAGAAGCGTTGGCAAGAGCTCTTCCAGTA
>CP070679.1:539595-541931 GCA_020352535.1 Candidatus Bathyarchaeota archaeon
CCCCACGAATTCTTGATGACTTGGTGGAGGTCACTGGGGCAAAGAGCATTTATTGGCCCCTGAAGCTTTGGTGCTGTGGCTTCCCACTACTCCCTACCAATAGGGAGATGGGTATGAAACTAGCCCGGAACAAGCTTCGAGACGCCAAAGATGCAGGAGCAGACTGTATGGTAACTACATGCCCCTCATGTCAGCTCTCCTTTGACGTGCTACAGCCCAGCATAGCGAAACTCTATGATGAGAACTATAGTCTTCCAGTGTTATACTACCCTCAGCTTCTAGGACTCGCTATGAACATGAGTCCTGAAGAAGTGGGCTTGAACTTGAATCGTGTTCCTACTGAATCAATTCTCAGCTTCATAGGCGAGAAGCGATTAGAGACTGCTGCCTGATTAGTCTTCCTTGTGTGTAATCATATAGATGCAGGACTCCGGTGGGCTTAATTATTAGAATCCTACCTTTTTCATAATCTCCTTCAACGAACGGTATGCTGGTGAGGTCGAGGGCAGTTCGAGAAGAGACTTTCCAGATAACGAGTATTCCTCAACGTCCTTATCATATGCGATGCTTCCGAGAAACTTCAGGGATATTCTCTTCTCAACTTCTGGGTTGAGGGCTTCTGGGAACCTGTAGCCTCCGACGACATAGAAATTCTGAAAGCTAATGTCAATCTCCTTTGCGATTCTATAGGCTCTTTCGACATGCGCAAAAGACTTCTTCGATGGGTCTATTATATCGAATATGTCATCAACTTCTGTCGTGATTCTCCTGTTGAGATGCTCTAGGCCACCAGGTGAGTCAATAAGCACATAACGATAAGTTTTCGTAAGGCTCTCTAACGCCTTCTTCAGTGCTGCATCTGGAAGACAGTAGCAGCCTTCTATGAACTTCGTTCCAACCGCGATCAAATCAAAGGACTCGCCTTCGTACAGTCCCTTTTCCCAAATTTTGCTTTCCATCCTTTCTGAAGGAGGTACCCCAACGGTTGTTCCTCCCTCCTTCAAAAAAGTAGAAGTAAGCAGTTCAGAAATTGTTTCCTTTCCCTTTTCCCCAAGGTCTATTCCCACGATTTCTCCCAAATTCTGATCTGGGTCTACATCTACAAGAAGTAGGGGCGTATTAGCAGTTTCGATAAGATACTTCGTCATTAACCCCACAAAACTTGTCTTGCCGCTTCCTCCTCTACCCATAACTACAATTCTTTTCACAGAGTATCCCTTCCCCAAATCACTAGCTTCATATATATATTTCACACGTTCTTCTGTCAGATGTTCCTTGAAGCATCATGTCTGGTCATAGTCTGAGCTTTGTACGGGATTGGAAGATTGCTATGGTATGGAGGCGCAGGTGTTGGAAGGTCACATCAAGATTCTCTTTGATCCGATGAACAAGGAGATTTCAGTCAAGCCTGGCACGATTTTGCTGGATGCGATGAGAGATGCTGGCATAAGGGTTGAAAGCATATGCGGTGGTAAAGGTGAGTGTGGTAAGTGTCGAGTTGTCCTTGTCAAAGGAGAAAGGCCTAGCCTATCTTCGAAATCCAAGAGATTCCTAACCCCTGAGGAGATATCTGAAGGCTATTATCTTGCCTGTCAGATTCGCGTTTCAAGTGATAGCACCTTTACTATACCTGTAGAGAGCTTGGTTGCAAACCCAAAGATACTCACCATCACGAAGATGAGTATCGAAAGGCTTGATCCGCCATCAAAAAAGTATCTTGCAACTCTTTTCCCATCTTCAGATGCTCCACGACCATCAATCAGGCTTAGGAATTACTCTGGCCCGGAACCAAGAGTAAGCGAGGCGGTCTACAAGCACCTAGATGGCACGAAGCATGAACAGTTGATTACCGTAACCTTATCTCGTACGCATACTCCACCTGAAGTCATCAACGTTGAACCTGGTGACAGAACAAGCTCAAACTATGGTCTAGCCGTCGATATCGGTACAACTACGATTGCTGCACTTTTAGCAGACTTGACAAACGGACAGACTCTCGGTACAGCTTCCACGCTGAACAAGCAAGTCACCTATGGAGAAACACTCCTTACCAGGATTGCCTTCTCCCGAAAAGCTTTCGATGGACTCGGAAAGCTTCAGCAAGCCGTCGTTCAAAGTATAAATGATCTCTTGAAACAGCTTGTGTCAAGTGCGGGAATTCAGAGTGAAGAGATAACAAGCATCTCTGCTGGTGGGAATACCGTTATGAACCATCTTCTAATGGGGACAGATGTGGACTATCTTTGGTTTGTAGATGCAAATGATAGGGTTTTAAGGCACCCAATAATCAAGAGGGCAAAGGAGATTGGGCTCCACGCAAATCCCGAGGCATACGT
>CP070679.1:542031-547070 GCA_020352535.1 Candidatus Bathyarchaeota archaeon
TTTAAAGGGTCAAGATCCAAGTGATTAATCATGAAGGCTATTATTCGTACAGAGAAGCTGTCGAAGCACTATGGAAAGGGCGGTGAAATCCGTGCTGTGGATGAGCTTGAGCTTGAGGTCTACGAAGGCGAAACCTTCGGGCTTCTAGGCCCTAACGGAGCGGGTAAGACGACAACTGTTCGTCTACTGAATTGCATTATCAAGCCAACTCAGGGTACAGCCTCTGTAAATGGCTATGACATTCTGAAAGAGGAGATGCAGGTCAAACGCGTCACTGGTCTTCTCGCCGAGTCCCCTGGCTTATACGAGAAGCTCAGCGCCCGTGAGTTCCTCGAGTTCATGGGCGCCCTCTACGATGTTCAAGCTGAAGTTCTTCCTGAACGAATCAACGATTTACTCAAGCTCTTCAACCTTGAAAGCCGACGCGACCATCTGCTGGAAGGCTACAGCCGCGGCATGAAACAGAAAATCTTGATTGCATCCGCCTTGATACACGACCCTCCGATTCTCTTCTTTGATGAACCCACCTCAATGTTGGATCCACGAGCAGCTGTTATGGTGAAAGATCTCATCAAGAAATTAGCTGACAGCGCAGGTAAGACCATCTTCATCTGCAGTCACATCCTACCAATTGTTGAGGAACTCTGTGACAGAATCGGCATAATCAACCAGGGCAGACTAGTCGCTATCGGCACAGTCGATGAGATTATTGCACAGACCAAGACGAAGACGCTTGAAGAAGCGTTCATCGCTTTGACAGGAGGAGTGGAAGAGAAGGAGCTCTTGGCGTGGAGGGAGCAGAAAAGTGCCCCTGCCTAAGTGGCTCATTGTGGCCCGGAACGAATACAGAATCCGCGCCAATCAGATGGGGATAATAAGGCCCTTCTTCCCTTACTTGGCTATTGGGTTTCTGGCCGTCTATGTCTGGTTCGTTGCACCATCATTGGTCAGCTTCTTCGTCGATGACCTCCTTGCTTTCTTCCTTTCGCATGTGGCGCTAGCGATTATACCGATCATTATGTTCACGATTTTCTTCTATCTCATCATCCTGCCAATCACCTATACGTTGCAGGGAATGCAGGCTGAGCAGGTGGAGATCTTCCTTGCAGCCCCCATCAAGCCCAGCCACGTTCTTCTTGGTGAGTTCTTGGGTGTTCTCCCCTTCTACGCCGTAGCAATCGGGGCTCTGGCAGGAACTTTTACGGCAGTATTGAATCCGTTAGGGCTGGATATGCTCCAAATCGCAATAACAGTCTCAATCTTTGTTGTCACTTCTCTTTCGGCTCTGTGGATTGGTACGGTGGCTGCTGCCTTAATCCGAACTAGGTTCGCTAAATCCGCTCGTGGAAGAGATATTGGTAAAGCATTATCTCTGGTATTGGCTCTGCCGATGATTGCGGTGATGTACGCAATGATGGGTGGTGGTTTGATGGATGCGCTCGCTGACCCAGAAGCCAGCGGTATGGCTCGCTTGGTCCTCAGTTTTCTACCTAGTTCCTGGGGTGCTGAGGTCATAGCGAGCTTTGCGTCTAGTCCTGGCAACATCGTTGCTGTTGGCTTCGAAGTGGCAATGCGATTTGGAGGCTTGCTCGCGTTCTTCGGGGCAGTGCTGTTTCTAGGCACGAAGGCAGCGAGTCGAGCGTATAGTCTCGAACCCACCTCGTTCACCGCTTCAAGGGTGAAGCCGGATGGCGCTTTCTACAAGACCATTAAAGCGTTGGGCGGTGGTCGGTCTTTCGGAGCTCTCTTAGTCTCCATCACCAAGGACTATAGTCGAAGGCTTGAGAACTTGTCGCGAATAATCTACATCGTTGCGCTGATTGCCATGCTTGAGTTCTTCTTTGGGAGAGGTTTTGAGGATTCTGAAGGAGCAACCATGATGAGTCTCTTCTTCTTTCCCTTCCTCGCAGTCCTGGTCGTTGGTCAAATCGCGCTTGGTGGTAAGGAGAACCTCTTCATCTACAAGAAGGCTCCACACGGTGTTGGAAAGCTTGTGAAGGCGCGGCTTCTGCAGAGTCTCCTGGTTGCTGTTCCAATTGCTGCGATGATTACGGCTTTGTCAATGCTGTCTGTTCCTCAAATCACCATTACATCCATACTTGTATACACCGGGTTTATGATGCAATTCGTTGCTGCCAACACAACGCTCGCTCTCGGGCTCTCTCTCCTGAATCCCGAGTTCTCAAAGAACACCCGTACTCAGATGATGGGCTTAATGATTAACGCCCAAGTTGCCATGTTCACGTCGATAGGCATCTTCATCGGTTCCCAAATCATTCTCGATCTTAGCTACGTCAACACCTTGCTCCTTCAAGCTGTGGTCATCTGGTCGATGGGCATCTTATTCCTCTATCTTGGGAGAAGACGCATCGGCAGAATTGAGTAGGCAGCGATACAGTAATGCATTAGGACTAGAATCACAAGTACAACCCTAGGTATAACTTCGTTTTTATAATGTTCCCAGATGTTATAGAACTGAAGCAAAGATGATGAAGACTGGGAAGGCTACGACAGCGTTTCATGCTAACCTCTGGAAGATGTATCTCTTCCGGTTCTTCGTAAGCCTACACTTCATTGGTGGGGTTCTTGTTCCCTTCTTCACGGACTGGGCTGGCCTAACCCTAACTCAAGTACTTATCTTACAGTCGTGGTTCATGCTCTGTATTCTCTTGCTAGAGGTTCCATCTGGAGCCTTCGCTGATTTTGTCGGTAGAAAACAGTCGCTGATTCTAGCTTGCGGGGTCAATGCAGCGGCGGCATGGGTTTACGCAAGCCGTCCTGACTTCTCCATCTTCATGCTCGGGGAAGCTCTGTTCGCGTTATCGGCTGCTCTCCTATCTGGTGCTAGCGAAGCCTTCATTTATGATACTTTAGAAGAAATCAGCGAATCCGACAAGTCAAAACGAGTCTTCGGTAGAATCTCCAGTCTAGGCTTGGCAGGTATCATGGTTGCCGCGCCGATTGGCAGTGTGCTTGGGGCCGAGTTGGGCTTGAGGATGCCAATGCTGCTTCTCGTCGTACCATTTACCGTGGCCTTCGCAATCGCTCTTACATTCAAGGAACCTGCAAGAACGAGGAAAACGGGGCAGTACAGCTATGCCGCGCTCCTCCGTGATGGAGTGACCCACTTCATCAAGCATCGAGTGCTCCGCATTCTAGCATTAGATATGATTGTCATCGCCACAATCGCTTATTTCTTGATCTGGTTCTATCAGCCGATGCTGAAGCAAGCAGGTGTAGATGTCGCCTACTTCGGAATCGTCCATGCAGCGTTTGCAGGTAGCCAAATCCTCGTCATGACCAATTATGGGCGGCTTGAAAGAATATTCGGTTCCAAACGACGATTGATAATGATCAGCTCTGCCATAACAGGTATAACATTCATCATTGGTGGCTTGACAACGTTCCTCCCCGTTGTCCTGCTAGTCATTATAGTGGGCGGAGGCTTCGGTTTATCAAGAAGACCACTCTTCGTCAGCTGCATGAACAAGTACCTTCCATCATCAAGCAGGGCCACTGCCCTCTCAACCGTGTCGATGCTCCGAACACTAGCGCTGATCGTGATAAATCCCGTCGTAGGCGTTCTAGCTGACTGGTCATTGAGCAATACTCTGGTTATCCTAGGCGTCATAGCGATTGTTTTCTCCTTGATCTCTCGAGTTGAAGAAAGCCATCTGATTGACTGATGTATGTCGTTCTTGATGTTAGATTTCAGATTCACAAACAATTGCATCCATGGAACATTCCTCCATAACCCTTTTCTGCACCTTCACGACTAGATTTCACAGATAATAGTGGTTTCTATGTTTTCCTTTCATCTGTTTTGTTGGAAATGAGTAGGTGAGTGTGGGTAAATTGAATAGAGTAACTGCATGTTTAGTCCTGCTTTCATTGATGCTGGTCCTTGCGCTTGTCCCGTATTCCCAAGGTGGGGATGGATGGGGGCCTGAGGTGCTTAGGTTTCAGGTTGTTACTGGTCCCGATTATGCGCGTCTTGCCATGCAGACCGGAATGATTGATGTATACCCCGATTTATGGAGAACGGTTGATGTGGAAGCGCTAGACTCAGACGGCTTTCTCATAACCCAAGACGTAGGTTTTCACATGGGCTTCATCGCGTACAACATCCGAGCTGATCAGTCTTATCGACGGTCAGATAGCTACTGGCCTCTAGCTGATATGGAGTTCAGGCACGCCCTCTTTCACTGTTATGATCAAATGGGAATTATCCCTCCAATCTACGGCTACATTGTGACACCCATCAATTCACTGGTTCCTCCCGCTCAGAGCAAATACCACAATTCTGCTGTTCCAACGCATCCATATGACCCTGGCAACCCATTCACATCCACAAGCGGTGACCATGACTCATGCGGCATCCTTCTAGATGCAGGCTATACATTTGTAGACGCGGATTCAAGCGGTAATGTTACTGAGACCGATTACTGGAAATGTCCAAACAGCTCAAACATGCCCTATATGGAGTTGTGGACGCCACTTCAAGGTGTTGCACCGGTCTCTTGGCAGCATGGTCATGAATTCGTGGCTGACCTAGCTGAGATAGGTCTGAAGGCGACTGCAGCCAACGGGAATAGGGGCTGGCTCAACATTGGGCGAGACTTCAACGACTATCTGTCTGATGTGTACGACCGAACAGACTTCGATGCATACATGGTCTTCTATGGTATGGGAAGGATACCTGACCAGTTGTACAGCTTCCTTCACTCTAGTCAGGATTGCTTAGTCCTGCCTGGCGCAGATGGCGCTCCGGATGGCAAGGACCACACAATAGATACTTTGGTTGAAACCGTACGATTCAGCCTTGACCCAGACGCAATCGAGGTTGCTGCCAAGCAGGTCCAAGAGATGTTGTACACTAGTAACAAGTCTAAATATCCTAACGCAGATGCATTTGCACTCGCATACATGATGATGTACTCACGGATCTACTTCAACTCATATGCTACACATCTTGAAGGCGTTATCAAATCTCCTGGCTATGGATCGGATAATGGTTGGACAAGGATGAACATCCGTTG
>CP070679.1:547170-552543 GCA_020352535.1 Candidatus Bathyarchaeota archaeon
AATGTTACAGCTAGAAATTCTGGAAGCAGTCCTCTTCCATCACACTCTGGACAAGTCACGGTCTTGGTGTAGGTTCCATGGAGGTCCCAGTCCCATAGCCAGCTATCCTTTGCGAAGAAACCACGCCATTTCCACCGACTAGTTCGCAGCTGACCCTTCAACTGCCTAGATGACTTGCTTCTATAGGTAAAGACATAGGTTTCGTCATCACCATAAAGGAAGGCGTTCTGGGCCTCTTCAGGCATGTCCTTCCATGCAGTCTTGAAAGGGTCGAATCCATACCGCTTTCCGAGTGCTGGAATGATTGGCTGGTCCTTGCATAGGTAGGTTCCAGGCCAGTATCCGGGTGACCACATGGCTCCGTTACATAGTGGTCTTTCCGGGTGGACGATGAGTTTGTCGGGTTGTGGAGCTTGAAGAGAACCGAGTCCGCTACATCGAGGGCATGAGCTGACAAAGTGGGCTCCTGAAAAGTACCGAGCTTCTGCAATGGGTGCGGTAGCGTTGCATTCGGTGCATACCCAAGTTTTTCCTCGTTTCATCTCAGCTCCGCACCTTAGACAATGGCGCTGCCCGAGTGCAGCAAGCAAATTTGCTACATGAAAACTAAGCTCGGAGATTACTCCCACACTGTTTCGTCGGGTGAATTGAGGTATGTGGCTCCACAAGTGCGCTTGATGCGGCGCAATGGTCAAAGTTACTCCTATTCCTGTTACAGCGTCGACAGGAGCCTCTGCGGTCTCTCGAACACCTTGCCTCTCAAACATTGTTAGCGATTCTAGATATCGTCGTCTGGCTTCGGTTTGAAGCACATCTCGGATCAAACTTGACTTTCCTGAGCCAGAGACCCCTGTGATTACCGTCAAAACTCCTTTAGGAATATCAACGTTGATGCCTTTCAGGTTGTTCGCTCGGGCGTTGCGAATCTTGATTGATGGTGTCACTTGTCCAATTGTCTTCCGCAGTCCCCTTCGGGGCTGAATCTCAGCTTCGTTCTTGAGAGCCTCTCCTGTGATTGATTCTTTTGCCTTCGTGAGTCCCTCCAAAGGCCCTTGGTAGATGAGGTAGCCACCCTCCTGTCCTGCTCCTGGTCCTAGGTCGACTACCCAGTCTGCGGTTCGTATAATGTCCGTATTATGTTCTATGATGACGATGGTTGCACCACTATGGACTAAGCGGTCTAGCACCATTAGCAGTCCATGAAGATCCTGTGGGTGGAGCCCAGTGGAAGGTTCATCAAGAACGATAAGCCGATTGCTCAAGTTGTTTTGACCGAGGTATTTAGTCAGTTTGACACGTTGTGCCTCGCCACCAGAGAGCGTAGGTGAAGGCTGCCCAAGCTTCAGATACCCAAGGCCAATATCGCTGAGGGCTTGTAGGATTCTGTAGGCCGTTTGCCGACGTGAAGGCGAGATCCACCCCGCCTCCGTAACCAAGCTCTGGACTTCTTGGATTGAACGCGAATAGACATCTGCGATGGTTAGGTTTTGAGTTCCAAATCTAGCGGTTACTGCGAGAACCTTCTCGTTGAATCGTTGACCGTTGCAGTCAGAACATGGAGCCCAAAGCGAAGGCAAGTATCGCATCTTGATTTCTTTTGCCCCAATCCCTTTGCAGGTGGGACATGCACCCTCAGGGCGATTAAATGAGAAATGAGATTTGGAAAGGCCTGTGGCTTCAGCAAATAGGTCCCGTATGATTTCTGAAAGTTTCGTGTAGGTCGCTGGATTGGATCTAGGATTCTTCCCGATGGGGCTTTGATCTACCAATACTGGTTTGATTTCCGTTCCTTCGACTTTTCTGCATCCTATTGGCTTCTTTTGTGTTAGGGATGGGACAAGTACATGTTCAACGAGCGTGCTCTTCCCTGATCCTGATACGCCACTAATCACTGTGAGTCGACTGATTGGTATTTTCACATCAATCCGTTTGAGGTTATGTTGATGTGCACCTCGGATGTAGAGGAAGTGATTGGTTGGAAGGCGATGCTGTATTGTCGAAACTCGACTTCGAAGGCTGAAATAACGTCCTGTAGAAGTATCTGCCTTCCACAGATCAGTTGGTGCTCCGGTTAGAACCACCTCGCCCCCTTGGTCTCCAGCTCCTGGTCCCATATCTACAACGTGATCAGCCTCTGCAGCAGCTGCTCTATCGTGTTCCACATAGACCACCGGTCCTGGCAAGTCTCTGAAGGTCGGTATCAAACGGGCTACGTCTGCTGGATGTTGACCGATTGTTGGTTCATCTAGAACATGAAGCATGTCCTCCAGTTGACTGGACAGTGAGATGGCCAGACGAACTCGTTGTGATTCACCGCGGGACAAGCTTGGGGTAGGTCTGTCTAGTGAAAGGTATCCCAGCCCTACGCTCTTCAAAGCATCGAGGCGACGTTGGATCTCTGAGCGTAGCCGGTCTGCTGTCTGGGGTATCCGTGTTTTGAGGAAGAGGTGTCGCGCTTCATCGACTGAAAGCATTAACAGCTCTGGTAGTCTCAGACTATTCCAGCGAGCGGACACTGCTTGTGGGTGCATACCAGTGTGGCCACATTTTTCGCACCCTTTTCCTACACAATATGGGCAGGGTTGGTTGAAATGAGTGGCTTCCAGCTTCCCAAAGCTGCCACCGCAGAAGTTACAAAGGCGGGTCATGGTCAAGATTTCTTTGTACTTTGTCCCCTCCACTCGTACTGCTCCGCCACCTAGCGCCATTGCCTTCTGAATGGATGCACGGATTTTCCTTGTTGCTGTCGACTTATCAACCCGGCTGATTCGGATTTCGATGTTATGGGCCTCCTCGGGTTGGAGTGGGGCAGCATTCCAACCTTTTCCATCAACAATTAGCTGATCTGAGTCGACCTCTTCCATCAGGGTTTTCAATAGCGTTTCGTGGCTTCCCTTTGCATGGCGGAGTAGGGGGGTAAATATGCTGATTGGCTCTTGCTTCGAAATAGAGATAATTTGATCTACTATCTCATCCTCGGTTAACACTTTGATTGGATGACCGCATTCAAGGCAATAGCGTAATGCGTAATTTGCGTAGAGTAGCCGGAAAAAAGGGTGCAATCCTGATGCTGTTGCTAGGGTTGACCTGGGATTGCGGTTTAGCAGGTTTTGTCCTACCGCGATCGCTGGTCCCAAGCCGGTTATTGCTTCCACGTTCGCTGGCGCTAGTCGTTGCCTAGCTCTCCCATACAAGAAGATGTTGAGAAACCTTCTATGCGCCTCATGATGCAGCGTGTCAAATACTAGGCTAGTCTTTCCAGAACCGGATACACCGGTTACTACTGTGAGACCATCGCTAAGTTGGACATCGATGTTTTTCAGATTGTGTTCCTTTGCTCCTTGTATCCTGATGTCCATTGTGATCTCCAGGGAAATCAGCTGCCGCTGTTAATTGGCTGCATCTTGAACCAATGCCTTCTACCTCATAAAAAGCTTACAAGGTGAAGATATGTTTGGACTCTCGACTCTAAATCAAGATTGACGTGTATTAGGCTGCTAGCATATATCGACTGATGGATTGATTATCACCAGAATCGCCTTTTCAGAGCGTTCCGTTCAGCTTCAATTATCAAATCAAAGAGAGTATCTGAAATAGTTTTTTCCTGCTTCAGCACCTGTTCTGCATCATTCACTCTCAATCCGCGTCCACATAAGACTACGACTGCGGGTAAACCGAATCTCTCTACAAGAGCTGCCGTTTTCACCGCTTTCCTCTGAATCTTCGCCTCAGCTTTTGTCAGCTTTTCTCCTTCATCTTTGTCCACCAAAGGCAAAACCTGCCTTTCTTCTACACGCAATACACCGAGTCGACGGGAGCTGCACCTTGGACAGGATGGATGTGCAGGCAGGCCTTTCACTCGGAGCATTTCTAGATAATCCCAACAGCTACAACAGACGAAAGTTCGTGTCTCATTCAGCAGCCTTACTCTTGTGGACTCTAACAGAATTCTCCTCATGCGTTCTGGTTGAATTAGATCGGTTTTCATACTAGCTTTTTCAATTCCGACACGCGCAATAGGACTTGCTTCTCCATCAACCTTGAGCTTGATTATGGTGATTTCGCTATTTCGAACTTCGTTCAAGATTCGAACCAAGCGCTCTAAGTTCAGGTCTTTTGTAAAGACCTCTTTCAATGCCTCATCGAAGATTGCTGTTCCCTCGAAGCTTTTCATCAATCGTGAAAGACTTACACGGCTGAAATCTACCCATCTTTGCAGGGCGCCAAAACGGCGGGCTACATGAACCATGCGGCGCTTGAAGATTCCTGTCCGAACAGCAGACTTCGTCAGTAAATCTCGAACTGCTCCCTCACTTAGTTGGCTTAACCTGCCAAACAGGGAGGTAATGCGATCTGCATCAACTTGCCCTCCAGTTTGCACAAAAATTCGATAGGGATCGTGCTGAACAGCCACCCCAGTTCCAAGTTCATCAGATAAGACATGCCCAATCAGCTGGGCCAGAGCACGATTCGCCAATGAGCCAAAATTGCCATGAATAATCACGAAGTCTTCCCAATCCTCTACCAACACTCGATGGTCGGTAGGTACGGGAAGTCCTCGATGCACTTGGTCAGCTGTATCTTCTAGTGCCCGAACTATTGTATCCCTATCCGCTGGGTAATCCTTTGTTAGCCGAACAGCGATATCTTCAAGCTTCGCCCCCGCTGCAATCTCTGTTTCTATTCTACCTCTTATCTGTCCGACTTCTTGCGCAACTATGAATGGGACAGGAATCTCCTCTCCGACCCAACTTGGGATAGCGCCTGTTGGATCATCATCTGCCTTCACATACAGGTGATCACCCATCACATTCGAAATCTTCCAAGGGGTTCCTCGGATAATGAATTTGACACCTGGTTTACCATACTCAGCGACAAATGCCTCGTCTAAAACCCCTATCGCACCGTCCGAATTCTCGTCTATCACTAGATACTTCTTCTCAGCCGGTATCATTGACAGATTCTCAAAGTAGTACTCATACATAGCTTTCGTTCGACGCGGTTTAATTACTAGATGATCCTCGAATGATACCCACGCGAAACGTGGGAAACGTTGATGCATGTAGGTTAGCACTTTACGGATATCATCCTCCGTTAGCTTGGCATATGGATAAGCGTTCTTGCAGATATCATGGATTTCGCTGAAGCGCCACCTAGTCTTCTTCATTAACAATCCTACAATTTGATGAGACAAAGCATCATACGGCTTATCTGGAACTATTACTGGCTCTAGTCTCTCTTCTACCGCCATTCGCGCAATTGCCATAGCTTCTAGAGTGTCATCAGAATCCATAGTAATGATAACCCCTCTTGCAGTTCTTCCTATCCTATGCCCACTTCTGCCTACTCGTTGAATCAGCCGTGTTGCCTGTC
>CP070679.1:552643-556995 GCA_020352535.1 Candidatus Bathyarchaeota archaeon
CGGAGCTTTCCTCAATGCAGCAGCTGTTGCCGAAAGAGCCGTAAGTATTGCCCAACAGGAAGCTGGCGGAATCTCCTTTGTGCTTTCGGGAACGCAAGGTCGCTTCTCACTAGAGGATTTCATATGCGCTGGGGCAATCGTGGAGTATCTGCCAGCCAGCCATGTTGATTGTTCAGACAGTGTCACATCCGCGTTGCTGGCTTTCCAGCAAGCGCATCGGCGACTTGCTAAGACGATAGGTCGTGGACGTCATGCGCAATTTCTAGAAAGCATTGGACATAAAGAAGATGTGGAGTTTTGCTGTCAGCTTAATCGCTATCCACTAGTTCCCAGGTATACTACAGATGGCATCGTTCGCTTAACTTAGATGAGGGAAGTGGAGAGAGATGGCTTTGACCCCTCCTTCGGAGCATAGTAGCACCATGGCTGCAGCAGAGTACGTGATAATCTCCTGCCACGTCATGGCATATACCAAATATTGCTTAGAGTAAGAAGGGAAAGAGATGATATCCGTCGTTATCCCAACGTTCCAAGAAGAAAAGCTTGTTGGGGCTGCTTTAGCAAGCTTGCTCAAAGCTGACTTCGGACTGGAGATAATCGTGGTGGATGGGGGAAGCACTGACAACACTGTTGAAACTGCGAAACGCTACGTAAATAATGTCTATGTCCTGGACGAGCGAGGGGTGTCCAAAGCTAGAAATTTCGGTGCAGCTCATACAGAAGGTGAGATAATACTGTTTATTGATGCAAGCGTTGTAGTTCCGCCAGGCTTAGTGAAGGTGATACAAGACAGTTTCTCCAGCCCTCACGTTGCTGGTGCAACCTGCCACAATCTTCCGCTTAATCCCGAATCCTTGGAGCAAGTCTTCTTCAAAGTCTTGAATGCTTGTATCAAGCTCTCCTTTAACATCTTACCTCCAACGAGATTCAAGTTCTATCCAAGTGGAGCGTTTGTCGCAGTAAGGCGGAAGGTGTTTGACCAAATTGGAGGATTTGATGAAGACACAACCACATCTGAGGATGCGGACCTAGTTTATCGCTTGTCTAAGCATGGGAAATTCGTCTTCATCGACGACTTGGTAATCTACGAGTCGATGAGACGTCCCAGGCATGAAGGATTATTCAAGTTGTTCCGAGCCTGGATCAGGAATTATCTGCTCTTCCTGGTCTATGGCAGGACTTCTCATGAGTGGGTTCCGGTTCGATAGAGAAACGCAAAAGGTATATGAATCATAAGAGTAGGTAACAAAACATACACGGTCAAGCGAAGCTATGCAGGGAGGCCTGTGAGACTGAAAGCCCAGACAGTTTCAGTGGTCATTCCGACCTTTCAGGAGGGAAAATACATAGCTACAACCTTGTCAAGACTAGTCGGTGCAAATCATCTCACCGAGATTATAGTAGTTGACGGGGGAAGCGAAGATAAGACAATTAAGGCTTCACGCCGCTTCACCGACAAGGTCTTCGTTGTACGAGAACGGGGAATAGCAAAGGCGCGAAACTATGGCGCTAGGCAGGCCTGTGGAGACGTCTTGATTTTTCTCGATGCGGACGTAACGACGCCAGTAGATTTTGTAGAGAAAGTGCTGGAAACCTTCAGCGACTCGTCGGTTGTGGGTGCGACATGCTCCATCATGCCCGCACATTCAAGACTTTATGAAAGAGTCTTCTTTCACGTTCACAACTGTTTAACGAGAATCCTTGCTAGGTTCCGACCGCATTGTCGCGGCGAGTTCTTCGTGGCACGAAGAAGCCAGTTTCTGAGGGTTAACGGGTTCGATGAGAGCCTTCCATGCACTGAGGACCATGAACTAGCATTTCGCCTCTCGAAGAGGGGAAGGTTCGTCTTCATCAAGGGACTCACTGTGTATGAGTCGTTGAGGCGATTTCGGAAGCTTGGCCTTCCAAGGGTCGTCGGAATCTGGCTTGCTAACTATCTCTCCTTCATTATACGCGGAAAGAACATATCGAAGGTTTGGTCACCAGTTCGATGAGAATCTAGGCTTGGCTTCGTTATCGCCTTCAGGAATCCAGGCCATTGGCATAGCTGTCTAGGCCATCCGCTTGATGAGGTCGTTAATCGCCTGTCCTCTATCGCCAGTGACGCCTCCGGAGGCAAAGCTCCGTTTCACTTTCCCACCATAGCCCTTCTTGGGCGGACGGAGACGAAATATAGGTTTGACTCCATGGAGCTTATGATATTCAGCCTTCATCTTGTGGACAGCCTCAGCCAAGTCCTCTATTGTATCGTAGCCAATCTCTTGAAGATAGGCATCAGTCAGCTTTCGGTTACCTTCAAGTCGACCTCGCTTCTTTAGCAGGAGTATGATGCCTTCCCTGGAAACCTCTCCCCAGGTCAAGTAGTCTTTTGCTTTGCTCAACATGCCGAGATGGGAAGGTCGATCGTCAATCAGCGTAGCGTGGCAGTTCCGAGTGAGATGAAGCAGCTTAAGTGTGTCATCTATTTCTTGAAAGATGTCGCTGACCCCTCGAACCCGAATGACTGCTAAACACTTCCGTGTATCTCTCAATTTAGCCCACCCAGTCAGTTGGCATCACGAGAGCATACGTGTTCCGAAGTGCCTCAAACACGGCATAGGCAAAGGAGGGAACAGTCTTTGTAGAGCCGTAGCTTCGTGCCCAACAGTCTTTCACTCCTGCAAGCCCTAGTATTACCTTTGCTGATTCATTCGCCACAACGCCTAACCCACGAGGACCTGGAATTAACTCGAGTGTCACGCCGCCACACTTGGCTTGGACTCGAAATGGCAGAGAATGAAGCTTTCCACAACCACACTCCCAGCTTCCACAGCCTCGACGAACAAGCGTGATGTT
Organism: Candidatus Bathyarchaeota archaeon; assembly: GCA_020352535.1. Lineage (GTDB taxonomy): Archaea > Thermoproteota > Bathyarchaeia > Bathyarchaeales > Bathyarchaeaceae > SOJZ01. The sequence goes on from CP070679.1 coordinate 555,479, forward strand.
GAGACGTGCATCTACTCCGCCCTTCTCGATGGCAGTGCGCACCTGTTTGGCCTTTCCAGAACCTAAACCGACGTATCCATCACGGTTTCCTACAGCGACAATGGCTTTGAATCTGGATTTTTCTCCTGCGTCGGTTTGCTTCTGCACCAGGTTTATGTTGATAACTTCTTCTTGCAGGTCCGGTAAAAGGATATCCACGATTTCAGGTTCCCTTATCTTCAGTCCCTCTACGAAGATTTCCTCAATAGAAGAAATGTGGCCTTCAAGTATCATCTTACCAAGTCTTGTACGAGGTTTCCAGGTTTCTATGTGGTCCTCCGCGGATGTCATGTGTTCTCCTCCGTCGATGATGAAGTGATTTTTTCCTTTGTTAGAGCGAAGTGCTTGAAGAGCTGATCAGGACGCAGCTCCTTTGATAGTTGCGTGAAAGCTGTTGTTTGAGAGCTGTCCGAGCCTGCGAGCAGCTTTCTCGCGTAGTCAGCAACATGTCTTCCACCCACCCTCTCTTCGGTTGGAAGGACCTTCTCGTCATGCGGAATCAGCATTCCAGCGTCAAGGGCACCCTTCAGCACAGCGAATACTCTCGAACCTTGGGATGGTCGCCGCAGACCTATGTCTAGAACCGCTTTCTTGGCTCCTTGGGCTACTGCTCTGTAGCCGCATAGGAGACCAGTCAAGTAGGCTGCTGGAAGATTCTTGCAGCTGCCTTGCCATCCAAACCTTTTTCTCAGGTCTTGGGAGTGAGCAGAGGTGATGACCATGTCACCATTGGTCTTTGCCTTCACAATCTGGGCGATTGTGTGTCTTAGCGTAGGTCGGACTACGAGCCGCGGTTGCTTAGACAAAACGAGGGCTCTCCTTAACCTGTAATCAGTTTTTCCCTCTTTTCGTCGCCGGAAGGGGACGCGATAGCTGGGTCCTTCAGCCATCACCGCTTCCTCCCCAAAGCATGCGTCTGGATGTAGCGTTCCAAGTCAGCTGTTGATTCGAATACTCCGCTCCCAGCCATATTATAGAGTCTGCGATACGCGTTCTCAGTGATGGTACGATCTGTCTTCAACTCACGGAGCTTTCGTCGCAATGCTCGGATTTTCCGCATCCATACCGTCTTTTTGGAAATCCCGGCGTGAGCTGCCCCACTCTTTTGACCTGGTCCTTTTCGCAGTCCTTTCTTCTTCTTCTCATGCTGAACGCGGGCACGGGCACGACTAACGCCTTTTCTAGGCAAGGGCTGAATGATTTCTTCGTGGATTAACCTTCTGATTTCTGCTCTGGTGATTGCCGCTTCAACATCTTCTATTCGGTCAGGATCTATCCACACCCGGCCCTTTCCGACCTTAAGGAGCTCCGCGGCTAATCGACGTTGACTCTCAAGACTCATGTCCTTTCGCCTTAACCATGCTATTCAGCCTTTTCTTCCTTTGTCTCCTTCCGTTCTTCCTCAACTTCTTCAAGTTCTTTTATTTCTCGGGGGTTTAGGATGTGGATACCTCGTTCCTCAGCCCTAGCGGAGATTT
>CP070679.1:557095-559583 GCA_020352535.1 Candidatus Bathyarchaeota archaeon
ATGTCTTTGCTGGAGGTTGGAGTACCATTGCTAGTCGCTTCTGTCTCCTCGTTTTCCAGCGTAGTGCAAGAGTACAGAGATAGGCGACGCTTGAGGGCAGCAACATCAAAACGTAGACATTGAAGCATATTCTTGCCTAAGCTGTTAGGAGCTGCCGACTTCAACCAGGCTGAGTGTAGCCAGTGTATATAGGAGGGGCTGACTACTCAATATAGATTGCTGGACGGTAGGGTTTGGCGAATCTAGCTCGTTTCTTCGGGTCTGGGTAGCCCAACTCCTCTTCACGATACGCAGAGACGTCTGCGCCGAGTTCACGTTCAAGGAAGCTTCGGGCCTCGTTCATCGCTTTGGCTTCATCAATCATACCAGCGCTTAACCGTCGCTGTCTCATGTCTATTGGGATCTGGCCGATTTCTTCGAGGGTTTGACGGATGAATGTTGCTGCTGCTTTTGCCATCTGCTTCATTCGAGGGTCAATCATCAGTTCTTTCATAGCCTTATCTTGGTTGAGCTCGCCTGAGAGTGATTCTTTCAGCAGCTTCAGGTAGACGTCCCATTTCCACGATGCAGCAGAGTAGTAGTAGATGATCTTGGGTTGAATCTTGGTTGCTCGGAGGATATTGGAGGTGTCATCTAGGACATTTTTAACCAAACCTTCTGTCTCTTCTGCCAGGATGTCTATCTTCGCCTTATCTGTCGTTGGCCACTTGGTCAGTGAAATGAAGCCGTGTCCACCTAGCCTTTCCCAAAGCTCCTCACAGATGTACGGGGCAAATGGGGCAAGTAGACGTAGCCAGATTTCCAAGGCTTTCTTCTGCGCTGCGTGATTGACCTGCTCTGTTCTTCGTCTGTACCAGCGAAAGTCATTCCATACCTCAAACAGCACGTTTTCAATCGCTGTTCGAGTCTTCAGAACCTCCATGCTCTCTGTCACCTTTCCGATTCGATGTTCCAGTCGACTGGCCAGCCACTTCTCCAAGTGACCGTCTTCTCCACTCTTTGTATTAGTCCCAATTATCTTCAGCGCTAGGTTGTAGAAGCTTTCAAGTTTGCTCTTCACGTCTCTGACGTTTTCACTTCGCCAGTCTGGATCATCCATATCTTCTGCACCTAGGAGTAAGGCGCATCGAGTGACATCAGCCCCATAAAGGTCAAGGGCGGAGTTTAACGTTACAAAGTTGCCTTTTGACTTTGACATCTTTCTTCCTTCAATCATCAACATACCGTTCACGCCGATTGCCCTTGGTAATTGCTTCGGAAAGAGGACAGCGTGGTGGAAGAGGAAGAAGGTTAGGTGGTTTGGGACCAGCTCTTTAGCAGAAACTCTAAGATCCACAGGGTAGAAGTAGAGGAACTCAGCTCGCATGGATTTTAGCACTTCTAGGCTGATTCCTGATGCTTGGGCCACCTGTTCAACTTCGTTCTCGCCATAGAAGATATAGTCGAACACCTGCGTGGTCAGCTGCTTCGGTTGCAGGGCATGATGTTTGATGTGTTTATTTATCGTGTAGAAAGCCATGTATACGGTTGAGTCACTCAGTGTTTCAACAATCCATCCAGGGCTCCATGGGAGTGGCGTTCCAAGCCCCGTCTTTCGTGCACATGCCCATTCCCTTAGCCATTCGATGATGTTGATGAACCATTGGGTTGTGGTTTCAGGGTAGATTGAGGCTTGATCTAATGCTGCTCGGGCTTTTTCCTTCCAAGCCTTATCAGAGTATCTTAGAAACCACTGGTCTTCTAGGACCTTGATGATGCATGGAGTAAGGCAACGGCAGATAACGGGATTGGGCAAATCGTACATAGAGTCCGCGATGCCGCTTTGCTTGAAGTCCTCTATTAACTGATCCTTCACTTCAGCAACTGTTCTGCCAGCATATCCTTCGCAGATATCCTTTAAGATGCCGCTGTGGAACTCCTTCTTGTAGAGTTGCTTCGTTGCTTCTTCCGCTTTTGGGTCATGTTGATCGATGATTCCCATCTGGTCAACGATTTCGATGGCAGGGTATTCCCCAAAGTTCTCTACTGAAATCATCGAAATCGATTGAATAGCCTTGACCATGGATGGTTTGATGGCAAATTCGCTTAGCAAACCTGGCTTTTCCTGTAAATCTCTGAGCGCGAGCCAATCGTAAGGGGCATGTGCTGGGACGCTGTACACAACGCCGGTTGCATGGGCAGGACTTACAAACCAGCCAGGCAGAATGGGTAGTTCAGCGTTGTTGATTGGATTCACAAAAGCTTGTCCGATGATACTTCGACCCTTGAAACGCGCAGTAATCTCGACCTTGCGTTGCTGTTCTTTCAGTTTCTCCGCAGCTTCCTCGCTTATAATCCACTCTTCATTATTAACCCTGGCTTTGACATAGATGGCGTCAGGGTGTATCCACATGTTTGTGACACCATAGATCGTTTCTGGTCTGAATGTTGCTGCGGGTAGGAATGCATCTCCGAATCTGAACTTTATTAGCGTATACTCTTCAGGGGA
>CP070679.1:559683-561219 GCA_020352535.1 Candidatus Bathyarchaeota archaeon
ACTTTCCCGCACCGTTTGCACCTAATATAGCGATGGATTCTCCTTCGCTTACTTGTGTTGAAAACGGCTTCAACGCCCAGAACGATCCGTATTTCTTTGAAACATCTACAATTTCGATGGTTGCAGCGATTATTCCTGCCCTCCTTGTTTCTCCCGAGTTTTCCTAGACTTCTGTCGATCCCTTAAGATGATGGAGCCCAAAGTGCCCAAGATTGCTGCACAGCCCAACAGGATGGCAGCCAGAAAGACAGGATCTGTGACCAGTGACGCCTCGCCTCCTTCGTACTTTGAGGGGCACTTGACAAGCATCTGGGATGCTTCTATACTTTCGGGGGAGACAAGAGCCCCAATGACCACGACTTGGATGTTCTCTTCGAAGTTTGATGGTGTGCTCCCAACATAGGTTACCGTGATTGCTGATTCTTCATCCCTGAGTTCAAAGGTGAGTGAGCTAGGTAGGTATTGAATGGTCCCGTTTGAAACGATTCCAAGAACTTGGACATCTTGGTTGAGATAGCTGACACTGTTCTCTACGACGTGGGATACCGTGAGGTATGGATTCATATATGATGTGGCTGCATCATACGCAAGTATAAGGCTGAACCCGATCAGAACGACAGCAATTATGTAGGTGTACCGAATTCTCATGTCAACTCGTCGCCTTCTCGAAGTTCCTAAGTTCTTTTTGGAGGGCTGTTACCTGCTTCGTGAGCCAGACCAGGATGAGGGAGAGTCCACCCCAATAGATGGCCGAAACCAGGAAAAGCTCGTATATCACCGTGTCACCCCCTTTCTTCCTGGGTCAATGCTTCAACGCGTTTTTGGAGAATCCGCGTGGTATACATCATCTTCAGAAGAAAAATGCAGAGCAGTGTACCGCTGACAAGATTCACCAGCAAGGTCTCTATGACCGGTAGTGTAGCAGAGATTCCTGATCCTGGTATGATTATCTGTGGGTGGAGGGACTGCCAGAGCCTGAAAGACAGATAGCTTAATGGAATCGTCGAAAACGCTACAATGTTGTATACTGCACCTATCAAACCTCGCCGTTCTAGATTGTCAATAGAGAACCGAAGAGAAATGTACCCTAGATAGGCTATCCAAAGGATGAGTGTGGTCGTTTCACGTGGATCCCAATGCCAGTAGATACCCCAGATGGCATTTGCCCACACCGAACCTGTGGCTAACGCAACGGCTCCATAGATTAGCCCTAGAATAGCTGCCACTTCAGCGAGTGTATCATACTTAGCTTCTCTATATGCCAAGAATAGCAGGCTAGACAAAGATGAGATGCCTAGTGTGAGATAACAAATCCAGGCGGTTGGTGTATGTGTATAGAATATTCTGTAGATGTCTCCTTCAAGTCCAGCGACCGGAGAGGGTCCTGCAACAAAGGCGACGTAGGATGCAATGATGTTCACCACCACGGCCACAACGGGATAGAGCACCTTTTGGAGTTCCATCTCTTCCCTCCTATCTTAGATGCACTATACCTTCAACCATATTTAAGAGGTTCAAGGCGATACTGGCCTTCAA
>CP070679.1:561319-565328 GCA_020352535.1 Candidatus Bathyarchaeota archaeon
CCAACCTCTGCGGCCGTTATTGCGCAGTTCCCATTTGGGCTTGTGGCTGAAATGCTCATGGGGATCTCATCGACATCTGGAATCCAAAGCATGATGAACTGGCCGGCTTCGGCTTGAGCACAACGCTGGTCCTGAAAGGAGAAAGTCTTGCAGGTCTGGCTCTCTCTCCTCACCTCTAGAATCTTCACGATTCTAGGTCGGTTATTTACTCTGGGATAGCCCGACAATCTCTGTTACACTCCTGAACCCTTTCCTCTCTAGGTAGGTCTTGATTCCCTTTCGGACCGATTTGAATACTTCAAAACCATTGAACGCGATGGCTGTTCCTATTTGAACCGCTGAAGCCCCGGCCAACATGAATTCGACAGCATCCTGCCATGTGCCTATCCCTCCGCAACCGATTACTGGGATTTCAACCTCACGGCTGACTTCGTAGACACACCTGACCGCAATGGGCTTTATTCCAACTCCTGATAATCCGCCAAACTTGTTGGCTAGTATCGGCCGGGTGGTTTCGATGTCGATGACCATCGCTCTTACTGTGTTGATTGCGGTGATCGCATCAGCTCCAGCAGCAGCCGCGGCCTTCGCCACTTTGGTGATGTCAGTAACGTTGGGGGTTAGCTTAACCAGCACTGGCTTGTCAACCCTGCTTTTCACCGCTCTAACAACATCCCTCACCAGCCGTGGCGTTTGTCCTATCTCAGATCCAGTATTCTTCACATGCGGACATGATACATTCAACTCCAACGCAGCAGCTCCAGCTTCCACTGCAGCAGCACCGACCTCGGCAAACTCGTGGGGCGTGAATCCATAGATGCTCACGATTATGGGAACACCAAGAGTCTTGGTTTCAGAAATCTCCTTGCGGAAATGCCTTATCCCGGCGTTGGGAAGCCCCACCGCGTTCAGAAATCCGCACTCCACCTCTACTACGGTGGGGTTAGGGTAGCCCTCCCTCTCACAAGGTCCCACAGACTTCGTGACTACTGCTCCAGCGCCGGCGTCTACCACCCTCTTCAACGTTAGCCCAGTCAATCCAAGAATCCCGGAAGCCAGCATCACAGGGTTTTTGAGTTCGAGTCCTGCAACTTTTACAGCCAAAGGATTGGGCACTGAGGGTCTCTCCAGCTGCAGTAAGGTTATTCAGCAAGTAAGATAAAAGTTAGCGCGAGTAGATTCAGAGCAGCCTTTTAATGATGGGGAGACTTCTATGAAGATAGCGATTATCGAATGTGTGATGGGCATCTTCTCCTTCGAGGAAGCGGGACAACTTGTTGATGCGGTTCTCTTCCCCAAGGACCCGAAGGAAACAGCAATCAAGTTGGCTAGAATCGAGGCCGGCGAAGTTATCGACGAGGTCGCCAGTTTAGTTGAGCGGCTGCGGGATAAGGGCTACGCGGTCTTCATTTTTGAGAACGCAGAGATTGCTTGGAATGCACGTGACAGACTGAACATCAGGGTTGAAGTGGCTAAACCCTCAGAAGCGGGAGAACTGTTACGAGCGAATCTTGACGACTTCGCAGTCCGCGTAGGATTTGCGACGGAGGCATCAGACCTGCGCAGGTGGACTCATAGGGTTTCCATGGAATTGACCAAGATGCGGGTCAGGCGAGCAGTTGAGAAGCGGGATTTAGCGATTGTTCAAGCCATTCACACAATTGATGATCTCGACGCGACGCTCAACTTGTTTATGAGTAGAGTTCGCGAGTGGTTTGGCCTTTACTTTCCTGAATTTGACCGACTCGTCGAGAAACATGAGACATATGCGAGACTCGTAGCCACCCTAGACGATAGGGAGAGCTTCACTCAAGAAAACCTAGAGAAGGCAGGGCTGCCCAAGCTGAAGGCGAAGCGTATCAGCCAAGCTGCGCGTACATCAATGGGAGCCCAGGTCAATATGGAAGACATGCTGCAGATACAGGCCGTATGCAAGGCTGTTCTAGAGCTCTACAGCATACGGCAATCCATGGAGCGCTACCTCGACTCAGCATTGCGAGAGGTTGCTCCTAACATCCAGGCTCTCGCCGGTTCCTTACTTGGCGCTCGGTTAATCGCACTTGCTGGTGGATTAGATAACATGGCGAAGCTTCCGGCAAGCACCATTCAGGTTCTAGGAGCTGAGAAAGCCCTTTTTAGGTCACTTCGAACAGGAAGTCGACCTCCAAAACACGGAATTATCTTTCAGCACAGCTTGATTCATGGTGCCAAGCTTTGGCAACGCGGGAAGGTAGCGCGGGCGTTAGCTGGAAGCCTGGCTATTGCAGCCCGTTCGGATGCTTTCAGCGGGAAATACATTAGTGATAGGCTCAAAGCCAGCGTCGAGCGACGCGTGAAGGAGGTTCAAGAAAAGTACAAGAAGCCTTCACGAAGCCATTCTTCCCCTAAGAAGCCGACAAGGAGAAGAAAGCGTGGTCATAGACGTTAAAAATCACTCCCGTTTTCCAGGCGTTTACTGGGCGACCTATGCTGATGGCTCTCAGAAGCTTGCTACCAGAAACCTTGTGCCTGGGAAGACCGTGTATGATGAATCCCTTATCAACCATAGACGCGTGGAATACAGGCTTTGGAACCCTTTCCGCAGCAAACTTGCAGCTGTCATCCTGAATGGTCTAGAGCTGATGCCTATCCAACCTCGCTGTGAAGTCTTGTACCTAGGGGCAGCTTCAGGAACCACTGCAAGTCACGTCTCTGATATTGTTGGAGCTGAGGGCTACGTATATTGTGTAGAGTTTGCAGCTCGGGCTATTCGAGATTTGGTTGCTAACGTATGTGAGTTTCGACCGAATATGGCGCCTGTGCTGATGGACGCTCGGCTTCCTGATCGCTACTCGGCTCTTGTAGGGAAGGTAGACGCTATATACTGTGACATAGCTCAGCCAGAACAGGCTAAGGTCTTGGGGGATAACGCTGATTTATTCCTCAAGGGGGCTGGACGCGTGTTGTTAGCCATCAAGGCTCAGAGCATTGACGTAACGAAAGAACCCACGCTGGTCTATCAGCAAGAGATGGAGATTCTGATGCGTCGGAATTTTCGAATTGACGCAGTAATCCCGTTGGAGCCTTACGATAAAGCTCATGCTATGATTGTTGCAGAAAGGCTTGGCAGGTAATAGGAAGCAGTATAGCTGCTAGACATGTTGAGCGACGTTCAGCTGTAAGTTTATATTGTACTCCCCCAATGAATCTACCCCAGAGGGGAGATGAATAAGCTGGCGGAGATTCTTCACGCCACCGAATTGATTTTAAAGAAAGCCGGCTTCAGAGTTTCTAAAAGATGCACATCTCGACCAAGTTGCTTTGACCTTGTAACAAGAAGAGGGAAGAACCTTGTTTTCCTAAAGGTTCATCCCGACATTAGGAATATCCCAACAAAAGATGCCTCGGAAATCCAAGCTATCTCTGAATGTTTTTCTGCTACCCCACTATTCATCAGCGACAAGACGCGCCGAAGACCGCTAGAAGATGATACAGTCTACTCAAGATGCAACGTCTGCACAATCACACTCAAGACTCTTGAAGACATTCTCTGTCACAAGACGCAACCTCTTATCGAAGCTGGTCCCGGAGGCTATTACATCCGACTCAACGGAGATGCAATCAGGAAAAGGCGGCTGGTGCTGGGGTTGTCAGTAGGTAAGCTGGCGGAGATGCTGGGCGTTTCTCGTAGAACGGTATATGGCTACGAGAAGGGCATGGCCAAAGCCTCAGTATCAGCAGCTTATGGTCTTGAATGGATCCTAGGCATCCCGGTAGCCCAATCTATCGATGTGTTTAGATCAGCTTCTCATGACACCGGGTTCTTTGCTACAGCCAAGCGTATCATTACTAAACACTGCTTTCTCCAAGTCGTTCTAAAGAAGTTCTCACAGTTCAATTTCGATGCGGCTCCTACGTGGAAGGCTCCTTTCGATTTCATTGCCCAAACCCAGAGTTGCCCCAAACGAATACTAGGCGGTGTTCCCCGAAAAAGCGAGCGAAATGTCGATAAGAGAGCTGAAGAGATTGT
>CP070679.1:565428-569023 GCA_020352535.1 Candidatus Bathyarchaeota archaeon
TGGTCATTTCCGTGGTCATCCTCAAGTTTGAATACTGTCTCCCATCCGTCACCTAGGTACCAGTTGCATCGGTTGTAGCCCCCGGCGGTGTAGTTGATCATCAACCACTGACCAGGCATCGGGGGATCTTGCAGGATAACGGTTGCAGATGCATTGTTGTAGACGAAATCTCCGTGCTCTAGCAGCGCTACAGGTGCTTCGTCGGGGATGTAGAAGACCTCAACGTCTTCCTTGTATTTTGGCATGATATCATGGTGCAGTGGGAAGATGTAGGTTGTGCCGTCAAATGGGTACAGCAAGTCGTATTCGGTCCACACTTCAGCGGTATCTGCTTTGTGTTCACTTGACCAGAGAACTTTGACAAGTGAGCCTTCTGGGAGATACCAAGGTACATAGACCTCTAGGTCGTCGTCCCACTCCCAGAAGCAGATCCAGCCTGTGTGAGGATCAAATGTGTAGAAGGGCATCTCGTCGTCCGGGATTGGATCAATGTCTTCATAGCCTGCGGGGTATATCAGCTCGAAGCCTTCACCTGTGTCAACAAGAACCCGTTCACTGAACGAGCAGTACGCATCCCACTTCTTGTGGTGTGCTGCAGGCAGTGAAGGAATCAAGTCGCCAGATTCGACTTCTCGGTATTCATCAAGCTTAATGCAGAAGTAGGTTTCGCCATCCCATGTGCCCTCCGAGTAGCCCCAGATGTCGTCCCAGCCAGCATCGTAGAATTGCACCCACCGTTTGTAGTTCTTGTGCATAGCGTCGTAGATGTCCCATGGGTCGAAGATCTCGTCTATTTGATATTGGATCTCCCGATCAATAATGTTATAGCCCATGGACCAATCTTCTTCGTTGCCAACATCATCTGCATCCGCGTCGTCTGCGTCATGGTAGTCTGTCAGCATGTAGACTGAGACCATTCGGTACTCCTGTAATGAGGAGCTTAGCATGAAGTCGTGTTCGTAGATTGTGAACGGAATGATGGGCTCTAGTGTTGTGCCATCTGGCATTCGTATGTCGTCGTTCTTGACCCATATGTCATCTCTGTCGTCCAAGTCTAAGTCTTCGTCTTGGTTAGGATCTTCTGCAACCGTCCATTTGTGCCATTCAAGCATCCTTGAGATGGGCGCAAGCATGAGCGGTACGCTGCTTGGGTTGTTACCCACTGGTGCTACCGTGCGTGCTGGTGGGAAGTATGTGTTTGCCGCGCTCCAGAACTCTGGATGAGGCCAAACAGCCAACGCACCAACGTAGTCGCCTGCTCGAGATATGACTTGAGCAACTGCAAATGAATGATCCTTGATGGTCTCATCCATGTGCCAATCGCGACCATAGCAGGTAGGCTGGGTTTCTAACCAAGTCTCAGGGAATGGTTCATCAGGACTTTCGCTGAATTCGTTGAACACCGTAAGAGGTCTTTCGAATGTTGGTGGATCGTCCCACCATTTCTTTGGATGCTTTTGGGTTATCATGTACTGTCTGAAGAAGTTGAAGGATGTTGCTACTTCAGTTGCATTAATGTAAGTGTCTCCGTCCATGTCCCAGTATTGGACTGGGTGGTCAGTGTACCAATGGGTGTAGGAGTCGGTGTCACCAGCTTCGCCGAGGTCCCATTCACCACGGTTGCCGAACTGGATGTTCATAGGCTGCTTGGAGTACAATCTCTTGACGTCTTTGAGGATGATGACGTTTTTCTCTGCCTTGTTGAAGATGAAAGTGAAATAGATGGCGACAAGGTCTGCGCCGCCTCCTATATCACTGACAGTCGTCTTGGTTACTGCTATAAACCTTCTTGGTCCGTTGTAGATGATGTCAATGTCCTCGGTCATGCAGTCACCATTAGTCTTCCTTCCACCTTTGTCAGGTATCGGGGAGATAATGCCTGAGTACTCGGTAGAGTCTGGATTAGCGTAAGGTGGATACTCCTGCCACAATGGTCTTGCAGCGGAGGTTGCTTCCACCGAAGGCATCGTAATCCAGTCGCCACCGTGCTGCTGACCGTCACTGAACATTGCGAATGCCCAGATCTCTCTGTAGACACCTGCTGGTGTTCGATATTTAATGTCGATGAACCATCCGTTCATCCACCAATCGACACCGATGTATTCGTTGCAGAAGGGATCGACTGAACTGTCCTCCCTCTGGTCATAGGTGCCTCCAGGCGCATCAACAGTTGCTGCGCTTTCATATCCTGGGTATTGCAGACCAAGACCGATTTGAGTGGCTTCGTTGTAGCCTATCATCTCACCGTATTTTGAGAAGCCAATGTCTAGGCTTTCTTCAGCATACGGGTACAATGCGTAGGTGTCGTCGTGAAGCACACCTTCAATCCAGCAGTAGTTGTCGACATCGATGAATTCGGTTGAAATAGCTGGTTTCAGAATGCTAAACATCGCTATGAAAGTTGTGAGTGTTAGTAGTATCGCCAATGTTTTCTTCTTTGATATGTTCATTGCTCTTTTTTCCTCTTTTTCGAATCGTATACGTAGCGGCTATAGCTTACAAAATTTTTCTTTAAAAGTCTTTCCATATACAGATTCATATCAAAAATAATGTTATAGACGTAAAATCTACATAACAGCTCTATATCAGGTAGTTTTAATTCTTTGACGAAAGGACAAGGACGAAGGCCTTATCATGTTCTCTAGGCCAAATCTGGGCTAGGAGAGTAATGAAAATGTAGGTGGCTGAATTTTCTTGTCTTCTGGATTATGACAATTTATAAATATGCTTATATAACAAACGTGCACAAGTACGTAGAGTTCGTGTGAGAATCCTATAGGTGGAACCTCTATTTTGGATGAGTCGAATATGCAAAGCTTTCCGGAGGAGGAAGCCGAACTCTCAAGTCCCATCTCTCAGGATTCCGCACCTGTTCGCGACTGGAGCAATCCTGAAGTTGCCATCCTGCTTCCAACCTACTGTGAAGCAGGGAACATTGAAAATCTAATTCATGAAATCGGAAGCCTAGACATCGATCCCCTTATCATTGTAATTGATGATTCTAGTCCCGACGGAACAGCAGAGATTGCTGAAGAATTAAAAGCGGAGTACAATATCGATTTGCTAGTTCGCCCAAATAAGCTTGGATTGGGCACTGCCATCACTGATGGATTCAGATACATTCTGTCGATGGAAAAACCACCAAGCTACATAATTACAATGGATGCTGACTACTCACACAATCCACAGGACATCCCACGTCTTATGGAGCATGCAAAGGATGGTTGCGACCTTGTCATCGGCAGTAGATATCGTCCTGGCGGTAGGATTGTTGGGTGGAGTTCTCTACGATACTTGATTAGTAGAACAGCCAACCTTGCAGCAGTCACTATGTTCAATATGCAGGTGAACGATTGCACCAGCGGACTCAGATGTTACTCTCTCAACTACATCCGGAATGTCATAGGAGATCTGCATAGCCAAACCTATGATATTCAGATTGAAACGGTGAAGCAAGCGAGAAGCCAGAAATTCACTATCAAAGAAATCCCAATAACATTTACAAATAGAAAGATAGGTAAGTCGAAACTTACTCTTGCTGAAATCCGAGGATTCTTATCATACATTTTCAAAGCTAAGCTTGGGAAATGGTGAA
>CP070679.1:569123-571686 GCA_020352535.1 Candidatus Bathyarchaeota archaeon
ATACAACGGGGCACCAACCCTATTGCCTCACGAATCTCCCTCCTAAAGAACTTAGGAAGATTGCGGGTGTTACATCTCATGTTGGGTTTGACCACTTCGAAATTATCGAAAAGTACGATTCTCTACTTGACCGCTCCGTAGCTGTAACCAAAGTGGTGGCTAAGGATCCGTTGGCAATTGGGGGACGCCCGAGAGGCTGCATTCGCGATATAATCCCTGAGGAGTACCCTAAGATTGCTGGGACGGAGAAGGAGGTTAAGGTTTGGGAGGCTGCCATTAGGTACTATCAATGCTACATCTATGACCGAAACTTGGCTCCAGGGATGGTCTACAAGATTGAGAACGGCAAGCTGGTGCAGGTGAGACATAAGGCTTCTGAAGAATCCGTTGACAGAATTCGTGACCTGTTTCGGGATGAGCCAGAGGAGTCGCTTCAAAGCGTTGAACTGTGGGCGAGATTGCTGGAGTATCCAGTTCCCGATTTCAGGAGAGTTGCTATCGATATTGAGGTCTTCTCTCCTTCCCCCACTCGGGTGCCAGATCCTGAAGAAGCTGCCTACCCTGTTATCTGTGCAACACTCTTGGGTTCTGATGGGACAAACTGGGTACTGCTTTTGAGACGCGAAGGAGTTGAAGCCGGCTCTGAGAAGTTGGCTCCTGATTTACGTGTCAAGTACTACGACTCCGAAGAGAACCTCATCACAGAGATTTTCAGGGCGCTTTGGACATATCCTTTTGTGATAACGTTCAACGGCGACGACTTTGATTTTCGATACCTCTACAATCGAGCTGTGAATCTAGGAGTGAAGAAGAGCAGAATTCCTATTGAGGTTCGGAGACGCGTATGTCTGCTCAACCATGGAATCCACATTGACCTCTACAAATTCTTCTACAACCGGTCTATCCAAATCTACGCATTTGGTCAAAAATACCGTGGTGCGACTCTGGATGAGGTTGGTCAAGCATTGCTGGGACTCGCCAAGCTTGAGCACGAGCGTTCCATCTCTGATTTGACATACACTGAGTTGGCGCGATACTGTGCGAGAGATGCTGAAATCACCCTCAAGCTTTGCTCGTTTGACAATGACCTCGTTATGAAGCTGATTCTAGCGCTTACAAGAATCGCCCGTATGCCTATGGAGGATGTTAGCCGCCAAGGGGTTTCTCGATGGATTCGCAACTTTCTTCATCATGAACATCGTCGACGAAACATGCTGATTCCCAATGCGGATGATATAGTGGCTGTGAAAGGGAAGACAACTACTGAAGCGATGATAAAGGGCAAGAAGTACAAAGGCGCCATTGTCGTGGAGCCTGTACCGGGCGTGCACTTCGATGTTAAGGTTATGGACTTCGCCAGCCTTTACCCCTCTATAACCAAGGTTCACAACTTGGGGTATCAATCTGTTCGTTGCCCGCATGACGAATGCAAGAATAATAAAGTTCCTGGGACCTCTCATTGGGTGTGCACGAGACATCGTGCAGTAGAAAGTTTGTTAATTGGATCTCTCCGAGACCTTCGGGTGACATGGTACAAGCCAAAGGCTAAAGACAAGACGTTGCCACGGGAGGTACGAAACTGGTATGCCATCATACAGAGCGCTTTGAAGGTCATACTCAACGCAAGTTATGGCGTGTTTGGCGCTGAAACGTTTGACTTGCACTGTCCACCTTTAGCGGAAGCCACCGCTGCGATTGGACGACATGTCATATCGAAGTCGATTGGCAAAGCCCAGGAGTTGGGGATTGAGGTCATTTATGGAGATACGGATAGCATCTTCTTGCGACAACCATCTGATGCGCAGATAGGCGCTTTGATGGACTGGTCAGATAAGGAATTAGAGATGGAGTTGGAGGTGGATAAGGTCTATCGTTACTCGGTCTTCAGTTCGCGAAAGAAGAATTATCTAGGGATTCACCCTGATGGGAGCGTAGATGTTAAGGGTATGACGGGGAAGAAGAGGCATATCCCTGTGTTTATTAAGAATGCTTTTGACCAGATGGAGGAACGGCTCGGTCAGGTTAGGTCTCCTATTGAGTTTGAGGAGGCTAAGAAGGATATCCGAGATATACTTCGAGAACGCTACTTCACGCTGAAGCGTCGTGAATGGGGTGAAACTCCTGTGGATTTAGCGTTTCACGTGGTTCTAGGAAAGGCGCCGGAGGGATATACTAAGACAACGCCCCAACATGTGAAAGCTGCTTTGCTTCTTCGAAAGGAGGGAGTCAAGTTAAAGACGGGAGACCTAATCAGCTATGTGAAGGTTAAGAAGGAGCCTCATGTGAAGCCAGTTCAGCTGGCTTCAAACAGTGAAGTAGATGTAGAGAAGTATGTGGGGCAGATGCAGACGGTCTTTGATCAGGTTCTTGACGCTATGGGATTAGACTTCAGTGAGATAATCGGATTGACAAGGCTTGAACGTTTCATGTAGTAGTTGGCTGCACGTAAAGATTTAAGTGCCTCAGATCAATAATCATCGACTCTGAAAGTTGATGCGGTGAAGGCTTTGGCGGAATGGACGTGTTTGAAATGTGGGCATAAATGGATTGGCGACGAGAAGGT
>CP070679.1:571786-574350 GCA_020352535.1 Candidatus Bathyarchaeota archaeon
CCTGTCAAGGGAACTGCCAGCACAAGGATATCGATTTCCTCAAGGAATCGCGGAAGTTGGCTGGACGAGAAGGTCCTTGCAGGTGTTGGCAGCTGAACTGATGAATCATCCCAACTTCTTCGGAGTATCGAGAACTCTAGATCGAAGCCTGATAGAAGTTTATGGACTTTCTGATTTACAGCTCCATATCCTAGAAGACCGACTTTACGGTTTCTCAGCGGAAAGGACTTGGTCCTTTCATCTCGCTTTCTCCACTCTCCAGCTGCCATCCGATTGTGATGAATGACTATCTTGTTTGCCAATGAAAGAAGAAGAGCGACAACATGTTGTGCAACAAAGTAGGAGTTGCCATGGCAGTTCGCGAGAAGTACATTTCTAGAGGGTGGTAAACCCTTGAAGAGCTCTATTAAATGCTGGACTCCTGCTCCAGGATTGATGAAGAGCTGTAGTTTCTCGGCTGCCTTCAGGAGCTCTTCTGTTGGTCGCCACCCTACGATTACTTCTGCATCAGGCGCTAGTTTAACAATGCTCTCTGAGGTCGGATCTGTCGGAAACATCAGCCGAACGCTTGAATTATGCTTTAATCTTGCTTTCAGGTGAGTCTTTAGGCGTCTGTCAACATCCCATATGAAGAGCACCGATGTCTGCCTAGGCATAGATATCGTTCAGTGAGACTCTATCCTTAGAGATAAGCTTTTCATGATCTAGAGGCTTAGAGTCTCCTGGTCGAGAAGCCTAGACCACGCAGAACTTTGACTGTTCAAAATCTTGAACGGATTGTTCAAAAACGTTGGATTAAATCATACGGTGCCGTTAACGTATTGGATGAACACATGTTCACAACCAACCCGTACATTCGGAATATGTTTCGGTCCAGGATCTCTAAAAGGCTCTGCCAGAAGTGCAGGACAAAGACCAATGGTGTGAGTTTTCACTGCTTCAAGTGTGGAAGATGGTATTGCCTTAGCTGTGGAATTGACTCTGAAAGATGTCCGGAGTGCGGAAATAAGCTGAAGTAAGAGGAGATGAAATTAGTGGCAAACAATGGCAAGAGAACATTATGGTATGCGGCCTCTGGAGCTCTGATAGCTCTTGTGATAATTACGTCAGTCGCGATTTCAAGCTTGGCCTTGCCTGATCTTGGTTTCCCCTGGTTCACTCGTCCCTCGCTGACTCCTGAAACAGGCTCATTACGCGTAATGCTGACTGATGCCCCTGCCAATCTAACACATCTCAACGTCACTCTTGACAGTATATCTGCCCACCGACAGGGATACGGCAACGAGTCATGGGTCGATCTTGTCTTCGTTGAGAATGTAACAGAAGTTTACTTCGACTTGCTAGCATTACAGGATGTAGCAATCGATCTCTCTATCACTGAAATCCCTCCCGGCAACTATACGATGATCAAGATGCACATCAAGACGGCTAATGCAACCTATGCTGATGGCAACACAACTGACCTAGAAGTACCAAGCGACCATATTAAAGTCATCATTCACTTTGAGATTACTGAAGGAGAAACCACAACAGTGCTTATTGACATGCAGGCTGACACTGTGGCCATTAGTCAGAGTAGGAAGCTGAAGCCCGTTCTCAAAGCAACCGTCCTAGCCTAACTACGGCTTCTGTCTCCAAGTCCTGATAGCCTCAAACCACAGAATTCCAGTAGCTAGTATCCCGAAGATCAACGCAAACACGCTGTAGAAGCTTACAACTCTCATCTGAGATACAAAGAAGATGAGGAGCGTCGCGAACATCGTCGCATACAGCATAAAACGGGGTAACAGAAAACTGCCAATCTTCATAAACTGTTTGAGAACACCAATATTCACTGTTTTGGCAAGGTGATATTCACCTTGTGTTTTTCTAACCAGGCCTAGTTCCGTGAGCTTCTCCAAATGGTACATAGCTAATGCTGGACTCGAAAAGCCAAGTGATCGCTGGGTTTCTCTGACCTTCACTACGCCATTAGGAGATCCTAGCAAGCTCCAGTAAACTCGAAGGGTATTGCCCTTCAACTTGCTTGCAATGTACTCTTCGTCTAGTTGCGTGGATGCCAATCTTTGGAGCTCCTGTATAATCATAATCTATTTAGAGTGAAAAATACTGCGAACTTATGATTCAGATTCTAACAAGTCAGCTACCCTGACCAGATTTTCCTCGGTTCTGTGGCGAAGGGAGTTATGGGATTGTTGCTATCTAGCTCTGAGTTTTGCCTTTGTTTCGACGTAACCAGACGCCTCGGGAAGGAATCAGGATTCCATTCTTCTTTATCGGCTCGTCAGTTACGACTTTCTCTGCTATCTGCATACTGTCAATGAGTTGCTTGTCGATTGCGATGCTCTTCGTCAGCCTGATTGCATAGAGGAACCGCCTAATGTCATCTCTGAGCTTCTTGTTCTCAGAGGTAATTTCAAAGTGCTTCGCAATGGTTTTGTTCCATGGCGCTGCATCGGGCTTCTCAACGACGTAGAAGAAGACGAATTCTAGAAGGCTCTTCAGGTCCTTGTCTTGCATTTGAGAGAGAAGTTCTGAGTACTGGCTCAGCTTCTGCTCCAACG
>CP070679.1:574450-582806 GCA_020352535.1 Candidatus Bathyarchaeota archaeon
AGGACACATTCGTAGAAATTGATGATACCTTCGCCGAGATGTTTCCGATGTGGGCTGGAAGAATTCTAATAACTGCGGATTCCCAGAAGTGGGCTCAAATCGCAGCAACTACTGCAACGGGATTTGCTGCTTCAATAATTATGTCTCCAGCAGAAGCAGGGATAGAAGGAATCGTCTCATCCAACCAGACGCCCGATAAAAGGGCTGGAGCGGTAATCCAGATCTACCATAGAACACGTAGAGATTTGAGGGCTCAAATGGGCTTGAGAATAAGCCAGTGCGTCATGACCTGTCCTACTGCTGCAGCTTTTGATGCGATGCCAAATGCAAAGCGACGATTGAAGGTAGGCCGAAGCCTTCGCCTCTTTGGAGACGGATTCCAGAAGAAGGATGTTATTGCTGGGCGTGATATTTGGCGGATTCCAGTCATGGAAGGTGAATTTATAGTAGAAGATCGCTTTGGCGCCATGAAAGCTGTCGCTGGCGGAAACTTCCTCATCTTGGCAAAGAGCCAGAACGCTTGCCTATTGGCAGCTGAGGAAGGAGCCAAGGCGATTCGACAAAGCGGAAGCGGAGTCATCTTGCCATTCCCAGGTGGCATATGCAGATCTGGGTCTAAATCAGGTTCAGTGAAGTACAAGCTTCCTGCATCCACAAATCATCCATTATGCCCAACATTGACCAAGATTGTCCCTGACTCGCAGATTCCTGAGGGCGTGAACAGTGTCTACGAGATTGTGATTAATGGATTGAATACTGATTCCATAAAGAAGGCGATGGCTGAAGGGATAAAAGCTGCTGTAGCGATCCCCGGGGTAGTCAAGATTTCAGCGGGAAACTATGGAGGAAAACTCGGTCCATACCGAGCCTATCTCAAAGAGGTTTTGAAGCTAACCTAGCAGGCAGACCCCATGCGATTGATAGTCGCCCTCACCGGAGCCAGTGGAGTCATCTACGGAAAACGCCTTCTTGAAGTGCTACACAAAAAGAATGTAGAAACTCATCTGGTCATCAGCAAAGCAGCGGAGAAAGTGATTGAGCACGAGTTAGAAACGTCTAAAGAGAGCCTCGAGAAGCTAGCAGCACATTCATATGACATAAATGACTTGAGCGCTCCGATTGTGAGTGGATCATACAACACAGATGCCATGGTAGTCATCCCTTGCAGTATGAAGACACTAGCCGGCATTACCCAAGGATACTCGGATAACCTAATCTTGAGAGCTGCAGACGTAACACTGAAGGAAGGAAGAAAATTGATCCTTGTTCCCCGGGAGACACCACTGAATGCGATTCACCTTCGTAACATGCTGGACCTAGCAGGGTTAGGAGTTATGATTGTCCCTGCAATGCCCGCCTACTACCATAAACCGAAGAACATTCGTGGTCTAACTGATTATGTGGTGGGAAAGACGTTAGACTGCATTGGAATGGACCATTCCCTTTTTGAGAGATGGACAACTTCCAGCGTCTGAGCCACCCGCGCAATACTACCAGCCCTCGTGATAAGATTTAAAAAGCAAATGTAATCAACTACATTGCGTTGTCAAAAATGAAACTCTCATCAAGACAAGTGGCCATGATAGCAATCTTTGCTGCCCTTTATGCCGTAATCTCGAGATTACCAGGAATCCCTACAATAGGAGGAGGGGGCAGGATTGAGCCTGTCGTGATTCTTGATCCTATCGTTGGAATATTATTGGGGCCATGGGTTGGTGGCTTGACCTCGCTTCTAGGAAATTCGGTTGCGTGGATTATCCCATCAGTCAGCTTCTATGGTCTCCTGAACCTGCCAACGGGACCTGTCGCTGCTATCGTCAGTGGGTGCCTAGCAAGAAACACGAAATACTCTAACTGGAAGGTTGCTGCAATCGTCTACGCCCTCCTTATGGGCGTCTGGTACCTGACCCCACCGGGGCTAGAGCTCTACTATTATCCCTTCCTGCATTGGATAGCCTTCGCACTTATCCTGGTCTTCAGAGAAAGAACGCACCTCTTCCTGAATGCAGAGGCAAAAGTCAAGAAGGTGCTAGGTGCAACAATCTGTAGCTTTGGCGCCATAATGGCGAACCATATGATGGGAAATCTCATATTCATAGGTTCAGTCGGCTGGTTCGTATCTCTCAAAGCTATAAAGGACACAATCAAGAGTCTTGGATTCTTCTGGCTGAAATCTGGGCTGCCGCATCCAGAAGACCCGCTTGCTGCAATCTTCGCAGCCGTCCTACCCATTACGATTGCTGAAAGATTACTCTTCACAGTCTTCACGGTTTACCTAGCTTATGGGCTTGTAATTGCTTTAAGGAAAAGCGGCTTAATAGATATGGGATGAATATGGAAGACAAAGTGTCTCGCATACTTTACTTTCTGCTCTTCTACCTCGGTTGGATAGGCCTACTCTGGACAGCCTACGTCTTCAGCGTAAACGCCTACAATAACACCTTGGACGGCTTTATAGAGAACCCAATCTTCTTCATCATGCTTCTCGTTTCCTTGATGAGCATAGCCACCGCGCTCATATTTGAGCAGACGGGCTTCGCCAAGAAAGGCAAAGAAGTAGCTAAGAAGCTAAAGGCGGAAAAGTAGTCTAAGGTCAAAGCCTGAGTTGGATCTATTGGGTGAGAAGCTGTATCCATATGTGATATTCTTACCGACCAAGAAGAAGCAAAGTGTCTTGAGGGCCATCTTCAGGTCCAAAGTTTCTATCGACATCCTCCAGTATTTCATAGACAAAGGAATTTCTAGGAAGGTTTACCAGAAAGGCTTGATTGACGCTTTCAGCTACTCTAATAAGACGACGATAGAGCGTCTCAAAGACCTAACCGATCTCGGAATCCTTAAGGAGGATATGGAAAAGACTGAGAGTGCGGGTCGCACTGTTTGGGTCAAGCATTTTGTTCTGACAGACCTAGGCAAGTGGTTCGCCCTCCTCATCGCTGAAGAGGATGCCTTATCTCGTGATGAAAAAATAGAGATAATTCGAAGCGCTCTCAAATCATACGCAAAAGGCTTGAGGGAGCTCTCTGAAAAACTTGGCGTCAAGAAGGAGTTTCTGGAAGAAATCTTCCAAGAAGAGATGACGTAGAATCCTTTCTCCACATACCTGCGAAGCTTAGCCTAGCAGGACCTTTATGGGACCTAGACCGGTATGCTGAAGAGAAAGGAGAGTTTTCCAGCATATATTTAGGGGAGAAAATATGTCCGCTCTAAGCCTTTCCAGCGGTCCCCTAAGCTAGAGTGCCTTGAATCCATTTGACCAACGGTTGTATTCTGCTACCATATCCACAGAGACGCTTGGTTTTCTATTCTCGAGTATATGTTTGAAGTCATCCATTGAGATTGACCGGGGCTGGGCCGTCTTATCATTCGCTTTGCCGGATTCGAAGAATTCGCCTATGACTTTGAGGTGTGCGGATTGGCATACATCACGGATGTCGCTTCCAGAGAATCCTTCAGCAAATCTGGCTAGGCCATGAACATCGATGCCTTCAGCTAATTTGAGAGAGTCGGAGTAAAGCTTGAACATTCCTAGGCGTGAGGAATGATCGGGTAGGGGAACTAAGATTCGCTTCTGGAATCTTCTTATGAATGGCCAATCTAGGACCCAAGGCTTGTTCGTGGCTCCAATAACATACATGTGAAGGTTCTTGCCTTTGTCAACTATTCCATCCATTTCTTTCAGAAACTGATTGCGCACTCTAGTCTCCCCACCAACTTCGTTTGAGTGCATGCCGATCAGCGAGTCTAACTCGTCAATGAAAATGATAGCAGGTCGCCCGTCCATGGCTGTCTTCCTTGCTGAATTGAAGAGTCTAGCTACATTTTGCTCTGCCTCACCTAACCATTTGGACATAATGGATGCAGCGTCCACCGAGACGAACTGGGCGTCAATCTCTGTTGCCACAGCTGCGGCAAGCAGCGTTTTTCCACAACCTGGTGGGCCGAATAGAAGGATTCCTCGTGGCCATCCTAATGGGAATAAATCAGGTCTTTGAACCGGATAGACAATTGCCTCTTTGATAGCTTTCTTTGCAGTTCCTATGCCAATGACCTGCCCCCAACGTACATCAGGTTTCTCCTTGAGCACGAGCTCATCATAGCCTGCTTTTTCTTTCCCAGTTGAGGGTGTTGCTTCACCAGATGTCTGCTCATTTCGTGATTCAACTGGTCCAACTCCTTGAAGAGTCCCAACTCTTTCTTGATACGCCATCGCTCGTTGAATGTAGACCTTGTTTAAGTTGTAGTCAGGATACAACTGAGCAAGTTTCAGGAGCGTTTCAATGGCTTTTTGGTACATGGTGATAGCCATCCCTTTGGACCCTTGCTTATCAAGACGGATGGCCTCAGTTGCATAGTTTTTCGCTGCTTGTTCCAATTCCTGAGATGCACTCATATTCAATCACTACTCAATTCGAATTTTCCTTTGTGTGCCTAGGCTTTCTAGCGTCTTCGCAACATCTTCAGATGAGACATTCAGCTCTAGGGCACACTTCTTTACGTGGACTTGACCTTCATGCCTTTTTACATAGTCCAACAGGGCGTCTTCAAGTGATGAAGAGCGCTGAGGTACAAAGGGGATAGGGCTTGATCTATTTTCCTTCTGCGGTACCTCCTCGGAGTAAGCTGTTGAACAACCTGTTGTCAAAGCAACCATCTGCTTGGGTCTTTCCAATGGTTCCACCTTCTCAGTGACAGTTACAGAGACTGGAGGTTGAGGAAGCTTCTCTTTCAACCGTTCTTCTAGCAGCATTGAGACTTCCTCCAGTATCTTCTCGCCCCCTGGAGTTTTCACTTCAAGAGGCATAGTCAGGGTTGGAGAGTTTATATTAGTCAGAGCAAGTGTGTCACAGATGGCTTCATTCACTTTTCCAAGTTCAGACGAGACATCTGGCATGATTCCGTCGATGCACTTTGTCACATTCCTTAGAGCCCCAAGTGCTGGCCTGAGATCTACCATCACAATGTGTAGTTCTCTAATTGTTTCGAGTCGCAGAATCACACGTTCGATTACAAGCTGTGTCTGCACAACTATAGTAATTAGTTTCCTTATTTCCGCAGATTCATTGGCAAAAATCAATGCACGATCTTTATTCTGCTGTTTGATTGCCAACGTACACTTGGCAAACAACAACTCGTCCCTCTTGGATAATCTGAGACTAACATGCTGTAGCTTGGCATGCTGAACCTTGAGTTTATGTAATGCCTGAAGAATACGATCCTCAAGTGGAGGGGAGCGAAAAACCTTCTCGAACACCATCCACTCATCCCGTTTTCAGCAGGTCGATCTAAGAGTCTTGGTTTACGTGGACGACAACTGGGGGTTCAGGAAGTGTCGTTTCCTCGGGGTTCGGAGCTTTTTCCTCAGTCCCCAGTTCTTCTGGAGCTGCAAATGTGTCACCAAGTACTATGTTAGAAAGTTGACTTCGCATCGCTTCAAGATCATTTCGTTCAGCATTGACCCACTTTAAGCCTCTCTGAATCATACCCATAGCAGCTTGGTAGGATTTGTCGTCAATTCTGCCGACTTCACGCTCGATTTCCAAGTTCACTAGGGCGGAGTGAAGATCATTAGTCTGCTGAGTGCACTTTTCGATTTGTCTGTCAATGTCACTTATTGTCGCTTGGGCATCTGCCTTCAGTTGGCTCAGTGCACCCTCGAAGCTTTGGTGAATGTCATTGAACATCTCAGTTGTAACGCGCTTCTTCTCAGATAGTTCGCGTAGCGCCTGATCTTTTCGCCAGATCAGCGGAATTTCGTCACAGAGGGATTTCACCTTCAGCTTGACTGCAGGCTGGAATATGATGTTGTTTCCATTGACTCTGAACTGGTTGTTTGGGTAGCAGAGAAATTCGCCGTCCCCATGCTCTACAAAGACCGTGTTTATGCGTCCGTCTGGGTTAATCATGAAAGAGGCTATTCGCCCTATTTGGCGTCCATATTCATCTACTACATCCTTTCCGACAAATAGAAAGGGGTTGGAAGAAGGTTTTGGCATTATTCTCACCCTTCTATGTTTGTTCACTCACTAGTTGGTCATCCGATTTCTGTTGGGGTCTGCTCTGCCATGGATGGTATGCCTGCAGGAAGCTCCGGGAATTTCTCTTTAATCTTCTGTTCAGCGACTGTGGCTGCTTCGGCGAGAATTTTCTGTGCGTCTTCGTTTGAGGCTTCAAAGTCTAAGTTCAGTCCTGTCGTTTGTCCAGCGTCAACGATGATTCCGCTAAGCATATTGCCAATTTGTCCGAATTCCTTCTCTGCTTCTGGAAAGATGTTAGCCATTCCTGTCTGAATGTTGCGTAACACGCCGACTGCTGGTGCGAGCGTGGTGACTATGTCTCCAAGCTCTGATACAGTTCTAAGCCTTAGAACGATCTGTTCGAGGGCAAGCCTGGCATGCATTATCATCTTTTCCATTTTTCGGATTTCAGCTAGTTCACTGGCGAAAACATTTGCTCTGGACATGTCGTGTTTACTGTACGCGTCAACGATGCGTTTGAAGATTGATTTGTCACGATCTGAGAATCGGTCATTTGCTTTGTCAAGTTTTTGAACCTGTGATTCGATGCGTCGGATAGCGAAGTCTAGGCGTGGCTTCAGTGGGCCCTGGGGGCGTACGGCTTCCTTGATCTTGGTAGCAAGAGGGGTTTGATTATATCCTTCTCCCCATCGTTTTACAAATTTGTCTGGCAATTCGATTTCCTCCCAGAACAGTGACGCTTTAAGCGTATTATTAGGTTATTAATATGTAGAGAACATATGAGTATATCTCTAAGCGTGTACCACAGTTTCCTTTCCGTTTTGAGCTTTAATTGCGATATGGAAAGGAAGGCTAAGCGAATTCGCAAAAATAGACAGAATTGTGTAGGGTAGGCTAAAATGCACGAAATTTGGAATGATAAGCCACGTGACCGAGATGAGTGAAAGAATAAAAGTGCTTGGGACCTTCGCTTTGCTGGGCTTCTTCGCTGGAATCATCGCAAATCTGCTCTACCACATCGTCTGGCCATGGCTACTACAAGTCTTTCCAGCCATGCTCAACGCCGAGTGGATGATATCAGGGCTTGCCGGTGCTATGCTGACTCTTGTCATGCTCATACTTTGGGTCTACCTAAGCGGATCCCAAGATTAAGGCGTATCACTCCAAACCTCCAACCCTTTTCCTTTTTCCCCAGTGTTAACCCTCTCCACAGCTGCAGTGTTTTCCTGTAGGCAGAATTCCTATAATTAGCCAATAGAATGATTATTGAGCAATCAAGGATGTGGTGGGTACTACCAATTGGCTGAAAAGGGAACACAACTTAGTACTAGCGTCTTCGACATACTGAACAAGCCAGTGCAAAACGTAATAATTCAGCTAGGGTTCTCCAAGCCAACAGCACCGCAAGAGAGTGCCATCCCGCCCATCCTCGACGGAAAAAATGTTCTACTAGTTGCTGCGACAGGAAGCGGAAAGACAGAAGCAGTACTCCTCCCCATTCTGTCCAACTTCATTCAGCAAGTCGATAAAACTGGGATATCCATCATCTATATCACACCGCTCCGAGCCCTCAACCGCGACATGACACTACGCCTATCCAATTGGGCAGACCAGCTTGGCTTTACTGTGGAAGTGCGGCATGGAGATACAAAGGCGAAAATCCGGCGAAGGCAAGCCATCTCTCCACCAAATATGCTTGTAACAACTCCTGAGACTCTCCAAGCGATTCTACCTGGTTCAAGAATGCAGAAGCATCTCCGCGGGGTTCAGTATGTGATTATCGACGAGGTTCATGAGATAGCAGAGGACAAACGCGGGGTACAGCTAACAGTTGCATTGGAGAGACTCGCTGAAATCACCGGGAAAGAGTTCCAAAGAGTAGGCTTATCCGCCACCGTTGGCAATTCCCAAGAAATAGCACAGTTCATAGCAGGAAAAGACCGGTCCATCGAAGTAGTCACTGTTCCACTTCCAAAGTCATTTCAGTATGTTGTCGAGAGCCCACTGCCCACAGATTTAGATTATGATGCAGCCCAAGACCTAAGAACAGCTCCTGAGGCTGCTGCAAGAATCAACAGAATTATAGATTTGGTGAAGGAACATAATTCTACTCTGATCTTTGTCAATGCACGGACCAACGCCGAAATGTTGGGACATAAATTCAGTCAACTCACACCGAATATCGCTGTGCACCATGGATCATTATCCAGAGAAGAGAGAAGCCGAATCGAAGATGAGTTCAAAGATGGAGTGCTCAAAGCAATAGTGTGTACTAGTACACTGCAACTAGGGATTGACATAGGACATATTGACCTAGTCATTCAATATCTTTCACCACGACAGGTTACAAGTCTAATCCAACGGGTAGGCCGAAGTGG
>CP070679.1:582906-585251 GCA_020352535.1 Candidatus Bathyarchaeota archaeon
TGGGCGAATTTGCTACCTTCTGATGCTGATACCCAGTCAAGCCTTACCCTACTCGGGTCAATCCCCAAGTAGTCCAAGAGCCGTTTAAGAACCGCTATCCTCTTCTTCGCTCGGTGGTTGCCTGTTTGGTAGTGGCAGTCCCCAATGTGGCAGCCCAAGACTAATACGCCGTCAGCACCGTAATACAAGGTCTTAATCACCATCTCGGGTTTCACCCTCCCGGAACACATCACCCTCACGATTCTAAGGGTTGGGGGATACTGAATTCGGCTAACGCCAGCTAGATCGGCACCAGCGTAGGAGCACCAGTTGCAGAGAAAACCCACAATTTTTGGCTTGAATGCAGATTTAGTCAAATTTTGCTTCCTCCTTCAACGCCCCTCTAACTTGGGCAAGAATTTGTTCATCCGTGAAGTGAAGCATGGATATGGCTCCAGCGGGGCAGGAGGAGCCACAAACACCACAGCTCTTACATAGAGCTTCGAGAACGTGCGCACTTAGCTTTCCATTTACCTCTTTCATTTCTATGGCACCATACTCGCAAATGGGCTCACAAATTCTGCAACCACTACAGAAGCCATCGTTTACGCTTGCTATGGCGCCATCTACTTCCAATACCTCCTTGGAAAGGATCGTGATTGCTCGAGATGCAGCTGCACACGCTTGTGAAATACTCTTTTCGATGGATTTAGGCCAATGAGCCAATCCACAAAGGAATATACCATCCGTTGCGAAGTCAACGGGACGGAGCTTCATGTGAGCTTCCAAGAAGAACCCGTCTTCGCTGAGGGGAACTTTCAACAATCTCGCTATCTGTTCATTGTATGGATTTGGGATGGTGGCGACACTTAGTGCTAAGAGGTCGGTCTCGATGGGAATCCATGTCTTGACGACTAGCTCCCACACAATCACTTTGAGCTTTCCATCTTCTTGGATAACCTTAGGCTTGTTTTCGTCATCGTAGCGTATGAACAGAACGCCCTTACTTGCTGCCTCATGATAGTAGTCCTCCATGAATCCATAGGTTCTCATGTCCTTGTAAAGGATGTAGACTTCTGTTTCAGGGTTCAGCTCTTTGATCTTCAAAGCATTCTTTACGGCTTGTGAACAGCATATTTGCGAGCAGTATCGTCGCACGTCGTTTCTGGACCCTACACATTGGATCATCGCCACTGTTTTAGCGTTAACTTGTCCATTAGCCAATCTCTCCTCCAATTCACGTTGAGTCAAAACTCTTTCGTCGACGCCATAGAGAAACTCAGTTGGTCTATACTCTATGGCTCCGGTGGCCACTATCACGATGCCATGGTTTATCTCCCTTCTCTCTCCGCCACTGTTGAGGGTCGTCTTGAAGTTCCCGACGTATCCGTCAACATTAGAAATTTCAGAATTTAGATAAACATGAACCTTCTCGTTTTCGGTGACTTCCTTAACGATTGACTTTAGCCGCTCTTGTGGGTCACCGAATCCGAGAAGAAAGCGGATGTGACGTAGATGTCCTCCGAGTTCCTTCTCTTTCTCTACTAAATGAACTTCGAAGCCTTGTTTCGCCAATTCTAAGGCGGCAGTCATCCCAGCCAAGCCACCACCAATTATTAGGCCAGTGGGTGTAACATCAATCGCGTGTTTCTTGAGAGGCTTCAACAAGCGGGCTTTAGCGACGATGGATCTCACGAGATCCTTCGCTTTTCCGGTCGCCTCTACAGGTTCATGCGCGTGGACCCAGCTACATTGATCACGAATGTTTGCCATTTCAAAGAGATAGATGTTGAGTCCGGCTTCTCGAACAGTTTCTCTGAAAAGTGGTTCATGAGTTCTTGGGGTGCACGACGCCACAACCACGCGATTGAGGCTGTGTTCCTCTATTATTTCCTTTATCCTCTTCTGCGTGTCTTGTGAGCAGGTATACAGGTTGTGCTCCGCGTAAACAACATCTGGCATTTTTTTGACATACTCCACAACTTCAGGCACATTGATGACCCGCCCAACGTTTATGCCACAGTAGCAGACAAAAACTCCAATGCGCGGCTCCTCACTAGAAACCTCTCTCTCTGGTGGATACCCTTTTACGGTTGTTAGCGTCCCCCTCTCTGAAGAAATCAAGCTAGCCGCTTTCACCGCAGCCCCGCTCGCCTGCGCCACGCTCTCAGGGATATCTTTTGGAGAGGAAAATGCTCCGCAAACGTATATTCCCGGCCTAGAGGTCTCCAACGGTGAGAACTTTTCGGAGTGACAGAAATTATATTTATTCAGTTTAATGTCGAGCGTTTCGGCCAATTTCTCAGCGTGTTTGGGTGGCCTCATTCCAACCGATAACACCACAAGATTGAATTCTCCGGTCTTGG
>CP070679.1:585351-619875 GCA_020352535.1 Candidatus Bathyarchaeota archaeon
AGGAGCATTTCAGCGAACTGCTCTGGGTTGAACTCCTGCAGATCCTCATACTTCTGGCCGACTCCAATATATAAGATGGGTTTACCTGTTACGTACGTAACGCTGAGCGCTGAACCCCCTTTCACATCAGCATCCACCTTTGTAAGTATGGTCCCATCAATGCCTATGCTTCTATGGAACTCATCAGCCTGCATGACAGCATCATTTCCAGTCAAGGCATCTACTGTGAGGATTGTGAGATCAGGGGAGATTATCCTCTTTATCTTCGCTAGCTCGTTCATAAGATTCTTATCGGTCTGAATCCGTCCAGCAGTATCGATAAGAACAACGTCCACTCCGTGCGCCTTTCCATGGCTTATGGCATCATATGCGACAGCCGCAGGGTCTGCTCCATACTTATGCTTAACCATACGGATACCCAATCTCTTTGCATGTTCTTCTAGTTGCTCAATAGATCCAGCCCGATAGGTATCGCTGCAGGCGAGAATAACAGAGTAGCCTTGCTGCATCAGCAGCCTTGCCACCTTTGCTATGCTTGTAGTCTTGCCAGTTCCATTGATTCCGACAAAAACAATGATGTGCGGCTCCTTTGTAACCCGCTTCTCCTTGAGCATCTTCAGGAGACTGGTTCCTTCTTTGGCGCTCAAGATTTCAAGCAAGATTTCTCGTAGGTGGTCTTCTACAACTCTCTTTCGGTCTTCCAGCCGTTTCACCTGAACTCCATCTAACCGTTTCGTCATCTCCTGACATATATGGTCAGCTACAGATATTGCTACATCATTCTCGACAAGGCTTAGCTTGAAGCCCTCTAGGATTGGTTGGAGCTGATCAGCTTTCAGTTCTGTTGTTGCTACCTTGTTGACTAGGCTGCTAACTCGTGTTCTCAGTTTTTCGAACACTTGTCTGCCTCTCTCCTTTGTTGAGCTTCCTGGTCAGTTCTTGAAGCTGAGATCGGTTGCTCTGAACCTTATCAATGACTTGGGTCATCTGCTGTTGAAGGCTGGTTCTAGTCTTTTCCAACTCTGTAATGCGGGTTTCCATCTTTTCTTTGGCTGCCTTTATCGTTTTTTCGACAGCTATGTTTGCACCAACCCCTACAATCATCTTGTCGGGGCTGTCCAGTCTCGCTTTCACATAAGACCCCCCGCCGATTGGTACAAAAAGCGACGCATCCTTGCTCTCCTTCTCTAATCCCTTCAATGTCATATCTGCTACTCTGAGTTCAGTCAAAGCAGCGTTCACAAGACCTATCCTGGATTGTAGAGCTTCGGCGGTTCCTTCGAGAATTCGTAGCTCAACGGCGAGTCTACGGAAGGCTTTTTCGTCACTTGACATGGTCCTCTTCTCCGAGTGTCAGCTTCCGTAGGATTGGGCTTTCAATCTCCTCGGGTGATATCTCCTCCACTTTCGCGATCTTGATTTGGAAACGTTTGGCTCGATGTTTACTGCCAATCTCCTTGTAGACTATTTCGACGGCATCTTCTGGTTTGAGGGATCGAATCTCCTTTCGAAACTTTGTATGGAAATTCGGTTTCCTAATCTCTCCCGTTACTCGATATATCTTAACGCTGTTCAACTATTCCACCACATCTAATGCTTGTCCAATCATGAAAAGCTCTGGACCGGTTGTCGCAGAACCCGCAATTGCGCTATGGCTGTTTCCCAAGAGCCCCGTAGAGACGTACGGTATTCCACAGTTGATTGTGCCAACATCTACATTAACCTTCAGCACGTCGACTAAGGTTTCCTTTTCCTCAGCTTTCAAGAGGGGATGCGCTAACACACCTTTGCTTGTGGCCATGGCAACGGATCCCACGTATTCGAGTCCCGCTATTTCTCCAGGAACCACTTCAACGTCGAGGGTATCTTCGATTCTTGCCATATCCTCTTTCTCTAACCGAACATCGGCAATTGCTCCGTGGTCATTGGATAACACAAGATTTCCATAGGCCGTCTTCTTGGTTTGCATTACAGCAATCTTGACGTCTGCAGCCGACTTGATGGCTGCGACCTCATCCTCGTTGGTCGCGTGTGGAAGGACTATCCCATTGGAGTTAGCGCAGGCTAAGGCACCGATGACCGTGGAGCCTCCAACCGTTGATCGGATAACTTTCACCTTCAGCCACTCTTCCAGTTTCTCGGCTTTGGCTTCAGTAATTTGGGGCGGAACTATCGCTATCTCATCGGTGGCTAGACAGTAGACACCTATGCTTGCATTGCCAAGTATGTTGAAGAGGAAGACTGGCAAGCATCAATCTCCTTCTGCAAGGTAAATTGTGATTAATCCCTCTTTGTCCTTGGCTGCTCGCACTCTGATTCTCCGCGGTGGTTTCTGGATTCCTCTGCTCCAGATTTTCTGGTTCACCTCATTGCTGATGACGACCGCTTCACCCTCTTCTCCTTCCTCTAGAGCCTCCTCTTTGACTTTCATATGTTTCTGGATGTAGCCTCGAATGAGACGCATCGCCCGGGGAGCACGTTTCTGACGGGGAGATAGCCACGCTCTACTCAGTGGTATTGTATAGATTCTCTCTTCCACAATCTCCTCTTCAGCTGGCTCTGCCTTTCTCGCCTCTTTGAACTCCACCGATCCTTCTGCTTCTGGCTCCTCATCATGATTTGCTTCTTCAGCGAGTTCTTCATCTTCAGTGGCAACTTCGACTTCCGCGGCTTCTTCCGTCGCTTCCGGCTCTTTGGTTAGCTCATCAGGCTTAACGTCTGCTT
Source organism: Candidatus Bathyarchaeota archaeon (assembly GCA_020352535.1). GTDB lineage: Archaea > Thermoproteota > Bathyarchaeia > Bathyarchaeales > Bathyarchaeaceae > SOJZ01. The sequence continues at coordinate 588,076 of CP070679.1, forward strand.
CTTCATTCTCTTCCTTCAAATGTGCCGCCTCAGGCCTTAATCTTCCTCTGACGCCAACGTCTCCTCTTAGGATTAGTCCTTACGCGCCCTGCAGTCCTTTGAATAACCCATGTAGGAACTGGTTTTTTCTGCTTTCCAGCCTTTGACAATCTACGTTTCTTTGCTGTTGGCTTGTTTCTTGCCACTTTCAAACTCTCCGGATTCTGATTTCCCTACGACGGGATTGCAGTCTAACCAGTATCTCTTTTAGCTGCGCATCGGTTATGGGGATGGCTGCCTTGCCTTGCTGTGCAAGTTGGATGAGCTGGAGCTCTAGCTGCTGGGCAAACTCTGGCTTGACCATTTTCAGGTTGGAGAGGCGTTGTCTTGCGTCAGCAGTGAGTATCCGGCGAAGCAGAGCCTGCTTCTGCATTTCGAGTTGCTGCTGAGCCTGAATCTGTTCTTGCTCTTGGGCATATTGACGCTGCATCTCGAGGAGTCTTCTCTTTCGCAGTTCTTCTAATTCCTCCTCGCTCATGTCCCACACCTAATACTTCTTGAGTTCAGGAAGCTTCTTCTCTAGGCTTCTCTTAGTTTCGGTGGATAATCTGTCTAGCAGTCGTCTCCCTTCTCCCGTGACCACGCGCCCTCTATTTCTAGAAGGCTCCACAAGCCCTGCAGCTTCAAGCTGCTGTATAGCTTTCCGGATAATTGAGCCACCGCTTCTCCTGGCATGCTCGGGTCTCATCCCACGATCGATTCGCCCCCCGTACTCAGACCGGAGATGTTGCACTCCAATTGGACCCTTGAGGTAAATCTTGCGCAGAATCGAGGCACATCTGGTAAACCACCACTCAGGGTTCTGTGGAGGTCTTGATACATGGGAGCCGGTCTTGGCATAGGGAGCCCATCGAGGTGGAACAACACCTTCTACATTTTCCTTCAGGTGCCTGGCTAGCTTCTCAATCAGAACTGGTCCTGGTGCCTCGTAGGGGGTTGGCAAGACTTGTTCGCCTCGACTGATTTTCCCTCAGTACTTCATGAGGTCTCTTATAAAGACTTTTCACATCTCGTGTTTTCTCTGTTTATACAGGATAAACGTATGACCGCGAAGGTCAATGAGCTCTGACTCGGTCTGCTGCGCAAGGCGAAAGGCAATTTGTGCAGCGTCTTCATCTTTAAGCGCAGTCTTCAGCATCTTTACCTTGACCACTTCCTTCTGCTCAAGTTGTCTACAAATTTCGCCCTGGATTTGTGATGTAGCCCCTTCCTTTCCAATCCATATGGTCGGTCTTTCGGAATTCAGTCTGCGCTTGATACTCCGCTTCTTCCTTGATGTAATCACACGCTTCACCTACGTCTCAATGGTACACGTGAGTGCCTACCGCATACAAGGCATGTTGTCACCCTATGCGGTTCCCTTCTCGGCTTGATTCGGACTCGGCTATTCACGCCGGGCAGAATAAAGTTTTTACAGTGTCTGCAAATCGACTCTCGGTATTCCTTGGGCAGTCGCAGTTTGGTGGCCATGGCGATCTTCCTAGCCACGCTTACGTATCGCTGTGCTAGCTGGGGATCACTATGGATTATCTCTCTGGCAAGGCGAAAGAGAGTCTGAATCCGTTGGAAGGCAATCCGTTTTGTCGAGTTCATCCTAGCAGATGCTTCGTCAAGCCTCGCATTAGAGTTTATCGCTCAGATTGGGATTAGACTCGACCCCGCGCTAAAGACATTCAGTACCTAATTGTTGTAGAGAACGCAAAGTTGAGAGGGCTTGCCGTAACATCCATAGAACCCGTAGATTCATCGGTTTGACAATGAAAGCCTTTCCCCACCGAAACAGAAGGGTTTGGCAGCATGGAGATTGTCTTGGTGCGGTCGCCGGGAATTGAACCCGGGATTGCAGGCTTGGAAGGCTTACACCGAAGTCTGTGTCCTAACCAGACTAGACCACGACCGCAGAGTCTGAGTCCAACCAAGAAGAGAGCTTGTTGTTGCAGATATTGTTTGTGGGCTAACTTGCCGCCATCTGCGGATTCTAGTTATTCAGTAGAGATGGCAGGCAACAAGATGTGTTGCCCCGACACTCATTAGATTTGGCTCGTTGAGTGGACACTTATTGAATGTTTCTGGGCAGCGAGGGTGGAAACGACAACCAGATGGAATGTCGATTGCAGAGGGTACCTCGCCCTCTAGCTGTACGGTTTTTCTTCTTCGTTTTGGATTGGGAACTGGGATAGCAGAGAGCAAAGCTTGGGTATATGGATGCAGCGGGTTCGAGAAGAGCTCTTCTTTGCCTCCAATCTCAACTATTCGTCCCAAATACATTATGCCTATCCTATCTGACATGTATTTTGCGACTGCCAAGTCGTGTGTTATGAATAGATAGGTTAATCCAAGTTCCTCTCTCAGGTTAAGCATAAGGTCGATGAGCGTTGTTCTCAAAGAAACATCAATCATAGAAACTGGTTCGTCAGCCACTACGAATTCGGGCTCTGTAATGATTGATCTGGCAAGCGCGACACGTTGTCTCTGACCTCCGCTTAGCTGGTGTGGATATAGGTTAAGGACCTGCTCGGGTGGTGTCAAGCCGACTTTGCGAAGCATTTCGAGGACCGTACTTCGCTCTTTCCCTTTCGCCAGGTTATGAATCTCGAGCGGATGGCCAATGGCTTTCCCGACTCTCATTCTCGGGTTAAGCGAAGCGTAAGGATCCTGGAAGATAATCTGCATTTTTCTCCGGAGAAGCCTGAGTCTTTCATCTCCAAGACCTGCAATATCTATGTCTTTGAAGAAGACTTTGCCGGCGGTTGGTTCGAGAAGTCCTACCAAAAGCTTTCCCGCTGTAGTCTTCCCGCATCCGCTTTCACCTGCTAACGTAAAAACCTCACCCGCTTCTATCGAGAAGCTGATACCGTCAACAGCTTTGACACTCTCTTTTGCTGGGGCGAGCAATCTTTCAAAGAAGCCCTTCTGAACAGGGAAATACTTCTTCAAGCCTTCAGCAGTCACCACTTCGCTCAAACTATTCTTTCACCTCGAAACATCGGACGAAATGTCCAGGCTCGGGTTCTAATATTGGTGGTCTTTCCATTCGACACCTTTCTTGGGCGTTGACGCAACGAGGCTGAAATCTGCAGCCATCAGGAGGGCTGAGCATGTCTGGTGGCGAGCCTGAAATCGCCTCCAGCTTTTGATCAGCTAATTCAACATTAGGGATACTGCGGAGAAGCCCCTGCGTGTAAGGATGCATCGGATTGGTATGCAATTCCATGCTATCTGCATATTCAACAAAGCTGCCTGCGTACATGACAAGAATCTTATCACATCTCTCCAGGACGATGCTCAAATCGTGAGTGATGAGGATAAGCGCCATCTTGTACTTTTCTCGTAAGCCTTTCATTAGGTCAAGTATTTTGGATTGAACAATCACGTCGAGAGCTGTCGTCGGTTCATCAGCTATTAGAAGAGCTGGATTGAGGGTAATGGCAAGGGCAATCATGATGCGTTGTCTCATTCCGCCACTAAACTGATGTGGATAGTCATCAATACGTTCAGGTAGAATCCCTACATCCATCAGCGTGGCTTTAGCTCGCAGAAGCGCTTGTTCCTTGCCTATTCGGGGCTCATGAGCACGGATTAGCTCAACGAAATGAGCACTAATCCTCTTAACGGGGCTCAATGAGGTCATAGGGTCTTGAAATACAAAGGCAGCTTTCTTCCCTCTAATTGAGCGCATTTCTTCTTCTGAAGCGTCCAAGAGGCTTATTCCATCTATTTCTAGATGACCTGCAACAATAATACCGGGAGAGGGAACAAGGCGGACTATGGAAAGACCGAGGGTGGACTTTCCGGAGCCTGATTCACCAACCAATCCCATCATTTCGCCTTTTTTGAGAGTGAAGGACATGTCATCGACGGCTCGGATGCTTCCCCTTCGAGTTTGGTAATCCACCGTTAAGGAGTTGACTTCAAGCAAAGGCATAGGACCAACTCACTGTTCAAGTCTAGGATTTAGCAATTCGCTTAATCCTTCTCCAATGAATGTGAATCCCAAGGCAAGAAGGACAATCATCAGCCCGGGGAAGGTGATTACCCACCATGCACCGCTTGGGAGCAACGCTCTTCCTTTCGTCAGGTCCCACCCCCAATCGGGAACATCTATTCCAACTCCTAAGCCCACGAAGGTCAGTCCTGCCGCGGTTAAGATTGCATCCGCAAAATTGACGGTCGCAACAACTACTATGGATGGAACGACATTTGGCAGAACGTAATGAAGAAGTATCGTTCGTCCTTTGGCGCCTGCTGCTCGGGCTGCTTCCGTATATGGTAACTCTCGTATGGTCAATACCTGGCTCCGGACTATTCGGAAGTACGATGGGACGTAGACAACCGCGATGGAGAGAGCCATGTTAACCACTCCTCGTCCCATCATTGCAGCGATGGCGATAGCTAAGACCAATCCTGGAAAGGCGTAGAAACTGTCCATAACTAGGGTGAACGTTTTGTCGACTATGCCTCCAGCATATGAAGAGAGGAGACCAATGGGTACTCCGATGATGAAGCAGAAGAGCACCGAGAGAAATGCTACTTGCAGCATAATGCTCCCACCACTCAGCACTCTGCTTAGCATGTCTTGGCCTAGAAGATTTGTGCCCATAGGGAAATCCAAACTCGGGGGACTAGGATTTGGCGGTGGATTGACAAGTTTAGCTGTTGGATCATGTGGTGAAATCCATGGACCGAGTATTGTCATGGATATTATCGTAACTGAAATGAACAGTCCGATTATTACCATCCACCCTGCGGATCCTCTTTTGGCGAGTGAGGTTAGGCTGGGAATCAGACGAGTGAGGATTGCTTTACGGGTTTTAATCATAGGCTTTTCAGCTCCTCCTATAGTCGAATTCTAGGGTCAAGGAACGCGTATAGTAGATCAATAATCAGATTCACGGCAGCCACGATGACGGCAAAGTAGACTACCGCTCCTTGAATGGCTGTATAGTCTCGGAAGTTTATTCGATCCACTAGGTATCTTCCTAGGCCAGGCCATGAGAACGTGGTTTCCGTCAGGATAGCGCCACCGAGGAGAGTGGCAAACTGGAGTCCCATCATCGTAAGGATAGGGAGAAAGGCGTTTCTTAGTGCATATCCGTAAATCACTGCGCCCTCTTTCAGCCCTCTTGCTCTTGCAGCAGTAACGAAATCCAAGCGTAAGGTTTCGAGCATGTTGCTCCTGGTGAGCCTGGTGAATACTCCAGACAGAACGAGCCCGAGTGTTATGGATGGGAGAAAGAGATACCTGATGCTCTCTACAAATTTCAGGGGACTGCCCTCCATGAGACTGTCAACTGTGTACAAGCCAGTCTTAATATGCAGGGTCCTCGCGCTTGGGAAGTACCAGGCGAGATACATGCAGATAACCCATCCGACCAGAAGGGTAGAGAGGACAGCTATCAGACCGTTTGGCCAGAATCTAAGACGTTTCCTCTTCAACACCGTTATGCATATTGCGAGTGATGCGAAGCCTATAGGCACAAACCAAAGGACGATTGGAACCAGGTCTGGCGTCTGTATGCCCAGCTGTAGAGTTAGCCCATTCGGTTCGAGCAGAAACGGCGGAAAGCGACCGTTTGCTGGGAGCATTCGAAGATTAATGGCGAAGACCAGCTGAAGAACCATCCCGAGAAAGAATATTGGTGTTGCATACACGGCTATTCCTAGGGTTCTAATCGAGTGGTCCCACAGCGAGTTATAGGACTGCGAGGCCTTCACTCCAAGTAGTACACCGACGATGACGGCGACGAGCGTGGAGCTGATTGCCAGCTCAAGTGTTGCAGGAAAAGCGGAGAAAATCTGGTCTGAGATTGGGGAGAAGTCCTGCATCGACTTCCCAAGATCTCCACGGAGCAGCCCAACCAAGTATTCGAAATATTGGATGTAAAGCGGTTTGTCCAATCCTAAGATTCTCCTCATCTCCGCCATAGCCTCCTCGCTAGCTTTTTTCTCAAAATGAAGTAGCACGGGATCTCCCGGCATCACTCTGATAATGAGAAAGACAATTGAGAGAAGTAGCATAATCATGGGTAGAGTGAGCAGTATTCTGGTGATGATGTAGGTTCGTAGACCCATAGGCTAACACCACTCTTGCGGTAGGTACCTACTCTTATTTAGGTGGCTCAAAAGAAAAAGGGAGGGGGGTTAAGGGCTACTCTTCGTAGAGTAGCCAGATTCGCCAGTTCTGCGTGATGTCTAGGTAAACGCCTTTGATGTTAGGCTTCGTGACCGCCCAAGCAGCGCCTTGCCATATTGGAACAACAGGACAATCTTCAACCGCGTAGCCTTCAAGCTCATTATATAGGCTTATCCGCTCAGTTTCATCTGTTGAGGCTCGTGCTGCATCATATGCAGCCTTCATGGCGGAGTAGTTGTTTGTTGCGTTATGGCCGATGTAGTGGTGGCCTAACCACGGAGCCCAATAGAGGAAAGCGTAGTTGTCAGGGTCTATATAGTCGGGGTACCACCCATACAGGAAAACGTGCATGACGCCTTCATTCCTGTTTATCCTGTAACTCGGCCAATCGGCAGACTGGAGAGTTACCGTGGTTACGTTGCTTGCCTCGAACTGTGACTTGTAGAGCTCAGCTTGATCTGGGCTTGATGGATAGTGGCCGCTCGTTTCGTACCATAGCTCGATTTCCAGTTTATTCGTTTCGTTGTAACCCAAATCAGCAAGCAAGCTCTTAGCATATGTGTAGTTGGCATCCCCTAACACCGCAAATGGTCCCGGCACGCCCTCTGGACGTCCGAGCATGCCTGTGGGAATCATGCTGTATAGAGGAGAAGCCTGACCCAGGAATACTGTCTCACATACTTCTGGTCGATCTAGGCAGGCTGCTAGAGCTCTCCTGATTTTTGCATCGTTAAGCTGTGGCAAGCCTGGTACGTGGTCTTCCTGGAAAATCATGTATTGAATAGCTGCTCCTGTGCCCTGCCAGACATGCAGGTTAGGATTGTCCTTCAAGTCTTCGATATCGGTTGCGGTGATATGCCGGAATGCTACATCAATATCTCCAGCTTCAATAGCTAAGCGGAGGGCTGTGGCGTCAGCATAGAACCTGATTATGACCTCTTCTGTTTTTGGCAAGCCTCCTTCAGCTGCCCTGTTCCAGTAGTTGGGGTTAGCCTCCAATCTCATTTCATAGTCTTTTCCAGCCACCCTCGTCCAATTTGCTAATCTGTATGGTCCTAGGTCCATCGTGTTGCGTGTTCGAGCATCGGTCCCGTTGGCAAACCAGACCACGTCATCCGTGCTCCATGAGTCGGCATCCCACCAATTGGTCTTCCAGCCTCCTGAATACTCGGGATTGACGATTGATGATGCTTGACATGCCAATAATCCCAAGAATGGACCGAAAGGTATCCTGAGGTTGAACCTAACCACGTACTTGCTAACGACCTCCACGTTGTCGATGATTGCGTCGTATTCCATGTTAAGTTGAGGACCGTCGGGGCTAGCGATTCCCATATTTCTGTCGAAGCTGTATTTCACATGGGTTGCGTTGAACTCCGTTCCATCCCCGAAGAGAACACCTTGTCTGAGAGTGAAAGTCCAAATCTTCAGATCTGTACTTGTTGTCCATTGCGTCGCCAAAGCGGGGTTATAGTCGTCCGCCTCTGCTGAAGAGCCTGGTTCCACCTCTATCAAGGTGCAACCGGTGTTCTGGAGTATCTCCCATCCAAAATAGTCGTATGCCTGAGCAGGATCAATTGCAGATTCCACCGAGTCTGTTGTTCCCATGATTAGGGCTTTAGATACTGGTCTCGTGAAAGGTGGCAATTCTAGAACATATAGCGCTGCAACGGCTATGATAACGATGAGGATTATGGTTCCAGCGATGGTCGTTGTAGAAATTCCCCTCTTCGAGTCTTTGAGTTTTTTCATTTTCAAAACCTTCAGAAGCACTAGGTTATAGTGCAAGTTTGCTCCATCGAAATTTAAGCTTTGTTATGGATTTGACATGTATTCAGTGAATCAAATCTACGGTGTAGTTACTGCCCAGCTTGCTGTGCGTGGTACATCTCAAGCTACAATCGAGGGCACTTCGTGCTGAACTAGTGTTGTTTTGCTGACCGCCTGCGATGCAAGAACAATACGTGTATTTGTGGTGCGGTCGCCGGGATTTGAACCCGGGTCGTCAGCGTGGCAGGCTGATGTCCTAGCCAAACTAGACTACGACCGCCCTTCCACCTGATTACGTTCAACAAGGTTTCTAATAGCCTTTCTCAGCTAACGTTTTGTGTTCATGTTGCGTGAAAGCATAACTGGTGATTCTGTGGTGCCGCGGGGGAGATTTGAACTCCCGACAACCCGGTCTTCAGCGTCACCCTCAATGGCGTACCATCAAGTCGGGTGCTCTCCCAGTCTGAGCTACCGCGGCTATTAGTCAACAAGACTTGCAGGTTTACTTTTAAGTTTTCGGAGCATGGTTTTTAGGCTCAAAACATGAAATCTAATGCCCTGCAAATCTAATCACATGTCAGGTAAGAACGGGCTGCTGACGCTAGGTCAGCACCTAGTGCTCAGTCGAATCCAAGCTATTGCTAGGGTGTGCTGGACTTCAGGGGAGAAACGTATTTCATCCTATTGGATTGCTCCGTCTTTCATTACGACTTCCTTTGTGTCAACGACCTCGATTGTCGCGCTCGGATGGGTCACAAAATCCCAATGCATACTTGATCTTGAAGTTCCACCGTAGCTGAAGTTAGAACCAAAGGCAATATGAGCTGAGCCACCTAGCTTCTCATCTGTGAGGATGTAGCCAATTGCCTTATCAATTGCAGGGTTGCAGCCGATGCCTAGTTCAGCAATATTTGTCGTCCGGATGTTCTGCTCTTTCTTGTCGATTTCTAAGCAGCGATTGAACGAGTCAATCATCTGGTCACGGTTCGTCCCCGCTGTACACTCATCCAATAACAGTTTTCCACTTCGGAAGTGAAGCGTTACATCTTTGACAAGCTTGTTACTGAACCGATCAATTGTGATGGGACAGTATATTGTGCCCTCGCCTAATGTTTCATGCGGAGCGATGAAAAGCTCTCCTGCTGGTAAGTTGTTACCCAAGTCGTTGACTGCGATGTCATGGTCATCGACTACTCCATCATCTTCATTGATGCGGCGTCCTTTGATATGGCAGGTGAAGTCCGTGCCTTTCTCATCGGTTATGTGAAGTACGTCTTTTCCTGAAAGATGTTTAGTCAGTTTGGCACAGTTTTCCTTTAGTTTCGACGTAGGCACCATCATGCCGTCGATGATCAGGTGTTCCAGTGCGTCGTAGTCTATGCCATAGAATCTTGCGGCTTGGGTTGTAGGCCATCCCGCGTAGGTCCATTTCTTACCCTTCCCAGTTTCTTCGCCATAAAGGGCTTTTCGAATTGGGACGTTGGCTTTCTGTCTAGCAGCCATCTTGTCACGTGGAAACATGGTCTGAATCTGTGGGTTCTGGAACGGTTCAACAACGATGTATGCGTCAATCTCCTTAATCATTCCCAAGTAGTGTTTCGGGGTAAACTCAAGGTTCTCCAATGGAATTTCATCGAATATCCTTGCCGAATAGCTGTCTGAGGTTGCTGAGATGACTGGAGCTGCGCCACACTTGTAACAGAGTATGCCAATTTCCTCAAGCAACTCCTGGGTGTGGGAGCCTCCTCGAATGAGAACTGCTTCTTCCTTCTTAAGGTTCATCCCGTTTACGATGGCCTCAGCGCATTTCATGACTCTTTCTTTTGTGATCACTGCATGTACCCTCGACTGCTTCTGAGTATGAGCCAGCGAAGTATTTATCCGTCATGGTCCAATTCGCGCTCCTTGAGGTTACGGGCTCAGGTAAAGTTCGTGTTCCTATTTGGCATGGTCACCCCTCTCACGTTGGCGGAAAAATACTTAGAAAGTGTTTGAATGGTTCTCTCGAACTGAGAGCTAAATCAGTATCTTCTTGAATCCCTTTTCTTCGCCCAGCATTCTCTGCAGTAGACTGGTCTGCTAGGATCGGGTTTGAATGGTACTTCACATTCTTGGTTACAATCTGCGCAGACAGCCTTGTGCATTTCGCGGGGCGGTCGGTTGGATCTTCTTTCTCTGTATGCCATCATTTCACGCTCCTTCGGTTGAGCAAGAGGTAGAGTTCTGAGAGTCTCGATTCTTGCGTGCTTGCTTATGCATTGGCAGGCTCCTTATAAGCTTATGCTCATCCCACAAATGGCGATATTGTAGATTAATAGCCGGTGGCCTAAGCTTGAGATGCCGACTAGGAAATGGCATCTCCCAATTGGGGCAATTTTAGCCGCCAAAGGTGATATATGTTTCTTCAAAGGTAGGTCTGTGTAGGTGACACTTAAGATGGAGGGCTATGTTTTCGTGACTTCTGGACCAGAAAGACTACTAGAGATTGCTGAAGACGCGTTGAAAATCGAGGGGGTCAAAATGGCGCATTCAGTCACTGGTCAGTTCGATGTGGTTGCGTATATCGAGTTTACAGACATGGATATGCTCAAGAGGATTTTAGATGGATTTCAATCTATAGAAGGAGTTGAGCGGACACAGACAGCGGTTGCGATTCCACCAAAACTAAGCGGAGCATCCTCCTGATAATGCTGGGTAGAATCCTTTTGGTGGGCCGGGCCGGAGTTGAACCGGCGATCTTCGCCACGTGAGGGCGACGTCTTAACCGGGCTGGACTACCGGCCCTTGGTAAATCTAAACGGCAGACGAAATCCTTTAATAGTTTTCGTAACTGGCTCACGGTTCAGATAGGTGTGCCCCGAAGGCTACACGAGCGTATATGTTACTCGTGAATCCTAAGTGTCTTCCTGTGAGGAGATAATAGGCGTCTCGTAAGAGGATTAGTTGCTAACGCCTTCTTCCAGAGCTGTTAGGTCATCATGTGATGATGCCTGTAACAAATAGCTACTCCCTTTTCTTTAGTTCAACTCTCCTCTTGCCCCTAACAAGGGAGGAGACGTGGATTCTGCCCCTAACCTCCAAACGCATTAAGACTTTATTGAAGGCTGCGAAGCCAACATCAGAGTAGCGTTCCTTCAGCAAATCGAAGAGCTCAGTGTCTGTCAATACACCTTTTCGATCTAGGAGCTCTGTAATCGCCAAGTCAACTGGATGAGGCTTCCAAGTCTTAGCAGACAGCTAAATCACCTTTATGGCTATGCGACAGGCGTTGCAGGCCTTTCAACTCGCCAAGCTTTCTTTAGGAATCCCTTGTACCACGATTCCATATCAGTCGTGATTGTTGGCCCGATTTTGCTTAATGCCTCTTTGAAGTCCGCAAGATTGACCGCCTTGGTGTCAGCGTCTCTTCGCAGAGCATTTAAAGCGGCTTCCCGACAGAGTGCATTAATGTCTGCTCCAGAGTAGTTCTTTGCGTCAGCTGCCAGCTGATTGAGATCCACATCCTTGGCTAAGGGCATTTCCTTCGTGTAGATTTTGAAGATTTCCAGCCTAGCCTTCTCATTCGGATCAGGAACATAGATCAAGCGGTCAAATCTTCCAGGTCGGAGGATAGCTGGGTCGATAATGTCAGGTCTATTAGTTGCAGCAACGACGACCACGTCCTCCAAACTCGTTATTCCATCCATCTCCGTTAGGAGCTGACTGATCACCCGCTCTGTTACACCACTATCAGCATATCCCAAGCCTCTCCTAGGCACGAGTGAATCAAACTCGTCAAAGAATATCACTGCGGGAGATGCCATTCTTCCCTTCCTGAATACCTCACGAATTGCCTTCTCCGATTCTCCAACCCACTTAGAGAACACCTCCGGGCCTTTTATCGTGATGAAATTAGCTTCACTCTCAGTGGCAACAGCTCTCGCCAGCAATGTTTTTCCACACCCTGGTGGCCCAAAAAGTAGGATTCCTTTTGTCGGTTGTATGCCCATTCTTTTGAACACCTGTGGATTCTTCAATGGCCATTCAACGGCCTCGATGAGTTCTGCCTTCACCTCTTCGAGGCCTCCTACATCGGTCCATTTGACCGTGGGTACTTCAATGTATACTTCTCTCATGGCTGTAGGCGTGACCTCTCGATACGCGTTCAGAAAGTCTTCCATTCGAATTTCCATCTTCTCTAGGACTTTAGGAGGTATCCGCTCGTCCTCTAGATTTATCTCTGGCAAGTAACGGCGTAGAGCTTTCATGGCGGTTTCACGGCATAAGCCTGCTAGGTCTGCTCCGGTATAACCGTGTGTAGTGTTAGCAAGGTTTCCTAAATCGACTTCCTTCGCCAGAGGCATTCCTCTGGTGTGAATTTGTAGGATTTCATGGCGTCCCTTCTTGTCTGGAACTCCAATCTCAATTTCACGATCGAATCTGCCAGGTCTTCGTAGAGCGGGATCAAGTGCATCCGGTCTGTTTGTTGCCCCAACTACGATGACGTTCTGTCTTCCTGTGAGACCGTCCATCGATGCAAGGAGTTGGGCAACTACCCGTCTCTCAACCTCACCGGTAACCTCCCCTCTCTTAGGGGCGATTGCATCCAGTTCATCGATGAAGATGATGCTGGGTGAACTTTTCTGAGCTTGCTGAAAAATATCGCGGACATTCTGTTCTGACCCACCGTAGAACTTGTTCATAATCTCCGGACCGTTTACTGGGAAGAAATTGGCCTCTGACTCGTTTGCGACAGCTCTTGCCAACAACGTTTTTCCGCAACCCGGGGGACCATGCAACAGAACGCCCTGTGGCGGACGAATCCCAAGCCTTTGGAACAGCTCAGGATGGCGCATGGGAAGCTCAACCATCTCGCGGATTCGTTGAATCTCCTCATGTAATCCACCGATGTCCTCGTAGGTCGTACGAGGCCTACCCTTGGCTTCAGGTGCAGGTTCACCCAAGATTTGCAGATTGGTCTCGTAGGTCATTCTCACAATCCCGTGAGGGCGTGTCTTGGTCACCGTGAAAGGGATTGCCTGACCTAGCATCATTACGAGCGTTGTATCGCCCTCTACAAAAGTGCGTTCCATAAGTCGGTTCTTCACGAAATTAGTAAAGTCTTGATCAACATTAAGCCGCATGTCGATTGGAGCCAAGACGACATTTGCAGCGTTTTTCACCTTGCCTGGGCGGATTATCACATACTCGTTGATTCCTACTCCAGCATTTTTCCGGCTGAAGCCGTCGATTCGGATGATTGGTTTGTCTTGATCTTCAGAGTAGGCTGGCCAAGCAATCGCTGCAGTGTTTCTCTTGCCGAGGATTTCGATAACGTCACCTGCAGAAATTCCTAGCTCCTGCATTGTCCTCTGGTTGACTCTAGCGATTCCTCTGCCCACATCACGCTGCCTGGCATCTCCTACCTTCAACTGAGTCTCACTCATATCTCAGATTCCTCCGTGAATGTGAACATCTACTTCGAAAGAAGCATGTTCGTATATAAATCTTAAAGTGTGCTCAAACTCGGTGGACCATCATCGCTTCGACTTGCTTAATCTCTTCGATATTCTCTAAATGTTTCTCAAGCTTATCTAGACTACCAGACTCTTGTTCAGGAATCGTGATATGTGCGATTAGTGCGACAAGGCCATAGGCTATTGGTTCTTCAGCGAACCTATGAACTTCAGCAAATTTAGGCAACCCCTTTTTTATCTTCTCTTTTAACAGGTTAAGGTTAACCGTGACTTCGGTTGGCAGAATCTTGTAGGATATCAGCACTTTCGCCATCCTTTCCTTCACACACCCCTGTAAATCTGTTTTTAAGAAACGTCGAAGAGATGACCCTCGAAATTCTCCTCCAGTTGAATGGTTTAACTGAGGCTTGTGTTCTAAAAACCTTTTGGGGTGTGTCCCGCCGCTCATCAACGTTTGCCGCTCCACTTGAACATGACAGTGTTGTACTGTTGAAATGGTGAAGACGATGCTGTATAGATAATTCTTCTATAAACACTAATTAAGAAAGGAGAGAAAATACTGATAGCTTTCGGAGAGAGAAAGGAGTTGCGGACACCCGCCTTCACTATTCTATTTATAGTAGTTTTGGTAGGAGTGTTGATGTTTGGAAATCCACCATCCAAGGCTAGTTTTCATCTCTTGCCTGAAAAAACCGCTAAAGCTGCAATAGTGATTGAACATAGGATTAGCACGGCTGAGTTGGAGGGATTGAAACGAAAAATCGGGGTTTGGGAGAAGGACACAAACTACACTAGAATGGTTGATGGGCACGGAACAGGATTGCAGCCCCCAACCGAGGAAGAGTGGGGTGAAGTCCTAGCGAATGGTTATGTTGTTGAGAGGATTTCGCTTGGCCCGACAATTCAATCGCCACACAGCGTAGACCTCACAACTGAGCCATGGTTCCCTCCTATAGGGAACCAAGGTAGTGAAGGCTCTTGCACGACATGGGCAGTTGGATACTACATGAAGACCTTTCAGGAGGCTAAGGAACATGGATGGAATCTAACTGGGGCAGAATGGAATTGGTGGGGTCCCACACTAGCCTATCAAGATAGAATCTTCAGCCCAGATTTCATCTATCACCTAGTTAATGGTGGGGTAGATATGGGCTCCTCCTTCTACGATGCAATCAATCTTGTTTGCACTATTGGAGCCAGCTCCTGGAAGGAGATGCCTTACGATTCAACTGATTCAGCTAGCTGGCCCCCTGAACAGGCGTGGAGAGAGGCACCACTCTATCGTGGAAACAGCAGTGGATTTGAGTATCTTGAGCTTGACACAGAGGAGGGTTTGGCCAGTTTAAAGAACTGGGCAGCCTCAGCTCACCTTGCAGTGATAGCGATAGATGCAGACCAGTATTCAAGCATGACCAGCGAAGACCTGTGGACTTTAGACAATTATGCAAACCCAGTGCTGAATCACGCAAATACAATAGTTGGCTATGATGACAACTTAACCTATGTTGAAGAGGGAGAAACACGGCAGGGAGCTTTCAAAATCGCGAATTCCTGGGGAGAAGCAGGCTGGGAGAATGTTCGAGACGGATGTTATTGGATATCCTATGAAGCTATGAAGCAGATTGTTGGGTCTTGTGTGTTCTATCGGGACAGAATTGGCTACGAGCCGAACCTAGTTGCAGCATTTGGAGTGGACCACTCTAGGCGAATGGATTGTGACATTACAGTTGGTATGGGCAACAATAACAGCCCTCTCGCTCTAAAGTCATTCAGCAACCAAATCGATGGAGGACCATTTCCATTCTGTTCCAACGACATCATTATTGATATCACCGAGTTTGGAGATGCATCGTCTTCAGCCATTAGTGAAACTTTTTTCATACAAGCTCGAGTGGGCATTCCACCCCCACAAAGCGGGTTATACGAATGGTTTTCGAATGGAGCAGCGTACTCGTGGTTCAGACTGAACCAGACCTTTAGCATTCCTGAAACTGGGGCAAACCTCAGATTCTGGAGTTACTATGAAATCGAGGAAGACTGGGATTATGGGTATGTCGAGGTTCATGATTTGGATACCGACGAATGGGCAACTCTACCCGGCTCGAAGACGATTTCAACACTCCCGGAACGCCAAGACAATCCGAATTGCCCTGCAGCCTATGAACCTACAACTTATTATGATGCGGGAACATGGAACGCCTTTACCGGTTTTAGCGGGGATATGTACGAAGAAGAGATGGACTTGACACCATTTGCCAACCACACGATAGAGTTGTACTTCACATATTGGACAGATCCGTATACTCTTGAGCATGGATGGTATGTTGACGATATAGAAATCCAGGAAGTTGGCTTCTTTGACGATGTCGAAGGTGGATCTGGTGGATGGACATACAATGGCTGGTCAATAGAGACTCCGCCCGCACCCTCCACCACCGGAACACTTCTTTCGTTTTCAATTGAAAACTATGGCAATTATAGCTCGAGCTCATTAAGTGCCAAGGCAGTCTCCTACGATACGCCACTGACCATTTCGAATCACAGAGTATTTGCGCGTGCCCACATCGGGGATGTTAATGGCGATGGCGCTGTAAATGTTCTGGACCTAACCGTGGTATCTCTTGCCTATGGTAATTTCGAAGGTGAACCTGATTACGACTCCACAGCAGATTTGAATGAGGATGGAATTGTCGATATGCGAGACCTTGTTATCGTTGCGAGGCATCTAGGAGAAACCGACCCTTAACCACCTCATCCTCGCCTTCAATCCATCAAATCCTTCGTGGATTTACGGAGCACCTGAATATGTAAGGGAAGCTTGCCCTCCACGTTTACTTGGCGACAACTAGTCTGCGTGAAGCGAGCCAGTGGTCTGTCTATAGGACAGTTGAAAAATGTAGAAAGCTGTGGTAATGGCGATTCCTGTGGCCAGTGCCAGCCCAAGGACATAAAGGGGTAGTGTGGAGGCTTCAGCCTGAAAAGCACTCGCGACGATTGGAGCCACAGCCATCAAGAACGCGGCTATTCCACAAGCACAGGCGACAACGAGTATTGTCAGAATGTTAGATGTCTTGTTTGCTTCTGCTACATCGCTTCTGCTAGCTCCACTAGATAGAAGTTCAAGTCGACTGAGGTTTGCTAAGGTCGCATATCTAAGGAAGAAGTACCCTCCAATGACTGTGACAGTTATGGCTATAAGCTCATAGTAGTTTACGGATTCCACAGTCGCAAGCAGCTGGACTGACCCGCCCACTCGAGATTCCGCTATGATTGCTGGTAGGATTAATACTAAAAGAAATTCGAAGAATCCCCTACCACGAGAGCGAGGGGAAACTAAGACGGATGTGATACCCATTAGAACCGCTAAGAGTGGAGCCACCAGCGGAAACAATTCTATGACTTCAAAGCCTACGGGAGAGAGCGCCAATGCAGAAAGCGCGATAGAGAATGTTAAAGCAATAGGTTTCCGGAGACTAGAGAAGCACACGTATCCTAGAAAGATGGCAACAACATAGGTTAGATAGCGATAGAAGCATAGTCCTCCTACTTGGAGCGTGGTCTGGGTGTGCTCAAAGCCGTAGGAGGCAGCAACGCTCATAGCGACGATGGCAATGAATTGGAGACTTGTAGAGGTCAGTCCAATCAGTTTCAAGAATCGTCACCTCAGCCAAATTGTACTCAGGAGCGTGGCTTCAATACTTTCCCTCGCTGGATTCCAATCTAGCACGGTCGCTCCCAGATTCCGCAGCCTATTGGAGAAGGCTCTGCTGGTTACATCAAGCATCTTAGCGGCATGTATCTCCCAATCGTTTACTTTCGGGATAAGGTCGTATGGTAGAGCATTAATCAGCAGAATGTTAGGTTCTCTTTTCCTTCGTTTGTAAATCAGAATCTGCCTTAATCCATTAAGGAGATCGTTCCAATTGCCCGAGGTAACATGTGTTATAATTCCGATAGCTGGAGATTGGGGGACTATGTGCTTTTGATTCCGCTCTACAGCCTTGGAAAAGCCTTCATCCCAGAAGACATGTAGCCCAGTCTCCGGAGTCAATCTAAGGAGACTATCAGCGATTCTAATGAACTGCTTCTTTCCTGTATCAAAGTGAAGCGTCTCCCCCTGATGATTGTAGATATACATGCCTAGGCTGTAGCCTTTGTTCAAGAAGTAGAAAGAAATAGTATATGCTGCTCGTACACAGTACTCTAAGGCATTTTCGAAGGATGTGCCAACCCTCAAATCTGGGCTGGCATCAAGAAACAACCAAATCGAAAGCTTCCCTTCCCGCTCATACTCGTTGACCATCGGATACAGTTTTCCCCGACCTGTAGCACGGGCCGAGGCTTTCCAATTGATGCTCTTAAATGGGTCACCATATATGTAGTCGCGAATCTCCTTGAAGTTCGTGCTTAAAGGCCCAATTTTGGCAATGCCCTCACTAGGGTGTATTCTCTGCGTCCTCTTCAAAGGCAGCTTCATCCTCCTTATCCTGGGAGCTTTGGGAAATACCCTCAGGTGCCCTGTTTCTTCAATTGAAACCTGAGCGCGAGTGAGACCGACAATATGTCTTGTCTCCCAACCCAGCGCAAGCCGATAGACGCCAAGTTTTGTACACCTAATCTTGTAGGAAAGACCAAACGATTTGTCCCCGAACCATTTAGAGAGTACCTTGAAGTTTGTGCCTTCAACAAGCTGAAAGGGCTCAGGGATCTCGTCGTAGATGACTGCTACACCTGGACCACCCGTCACCTCACCCGTGGTTCTCATTTCTACTATTTGGTTAAGCCTCACAGAACCTGACAGGCCAGTCTTCTTTACGCTCACATGTGGGGGTGCAATGGAGAATCTCATGAAGTATATGAAGATTGGAATGAACGAAGCACAAATCAGTATGGGGTTTGCTAGGAGAAAGCCAGAGAAGAAAATGGTTGTGAACCCTGTTAAGAGCAGACCAGCCTCCCTTGCCATTGGAGCCAAGAAATCACCTTGGATTGTAGTCTTTCGGCACAACTACTGAATCAAGGGCTTCTTGGACTATCTTCCGTTCATCCACTCGTTTCATTACATCCTCTACCTTCAGAATCAGTCGATGAGCAAGGGCATCAACAGCGAGCATCTTAATATCATCGGGCGTGACGAAATCTCGTCCACCGATAAGTGCCATTGCTCTTGAAGCTTTAAGCAGTGCAAGGCTACCTCTTGGACTTGACCCAACCTCAACTTGGGGGTGCTTTCTCGTTTCCCTAACAATTTCTGCAATGTATCTGATAATCACCTCGTCTATGTAGATGTCATTCTCCACTGCCTTCTGTAGAGAGCTGAAGTCTTTCGCGGATATAACAGGCTTCAAATCTCTTGTTGGGTCATCTTTCTTCCACGCTATGCGTCTCTTAACGATTAGCTTCTCTTCATCCAGAGTCCTTGGGTAGCCAGTGGAGAGTTTCATCATGAAGCGATCGATTTGGGCTTCAGGTAGAGGGTACGTACCTTCGTATTCTATTGGATTCTGTGTCGCCAAAACAAAAAATGGCTCTTCGCACCTGTAGGTCGCCCCTTCGATAGTAACTTGTCGTTCCTCCATAACCTCCAACACAGCTGACTGCGTTTTCGGTGGTGACCGATTTATCTCGTCTACTAATAGTACATTGGTGAAGACCGGTCCTTTGAACAGCTCGAAAGAACCATCTTTTGGTCGCCACACTTTTGTCCCAAGGATATCAGCGGGCAGGAGGTCAGGCGTACATTGGACTCGAGAGAAATCGCAGTCAACTGAGAAGGCAAGCGTCTTTGCTAATAATGTCTTTCCCAGTCCAGGATTATCTTCAAAGAGGACATGACCATTAGCCAATGTTGCTGCGAGTAGCTTCATGACCAGCAATTCGTCTCCAACGTATAGGTTCAGTACCTGTCGAAGTATGGTTTTACAGGCAGTTCTTGCTTTCTCCAAGTTCATTTCAGTCACAATCCACTCATTCTTTCAAGGATGTTGATTAGTAGAGTCTCTCTGATTTCTCTGTTTCTCATAATGAAACGCCGTTTTGCCCAAGGAAAGAGCATGAATAGTAACTTCTGCTCCCCAGTTCTCTTTCGATAGTCAACCAGTGGGCTTAGAATCTTGAGTATTCGTTCTTCAATTGCACCCAGCCGTTGTAGGTAGAGTGCAAGGTAAACCAGTAGTGGCTCTTTCACTCCGCTGTCAACGAACTCCTCCATAACAGATGTTAAAAGGGATAGGTCCCGTCCAGTCTCACGTCTTATTCCTTGTACATGTCGTTTCCAATCCATGGTTTCAGAGCCAGCATAGAATTCATCGGTTGGAAGCCTCGTCATTGAATAAACCGCGTAGACCGCCAACGCAACTACAATCCACTCCAGATATGGAAGGAAGAGCACGTTAACGGTCAGAGGTGGTCGAACGAGGTTCAAGTAAGCTGTTGTGAAAAACCCTGCAAAGAAATTTCTTGCAGGGTCTTTTGAGGCTCGCCTTGCAAGATGCCATGCTGCTGAGTCCCTTGAACCTGAGATTGTACCGAGAAGAGAAAACGAAGAAAGCATAACCAGCCCTCCAGAGATGGAGAGAGAGGCGTAGGTAACTATCTGGAGAAGCTGACTGAATGTATCCACGCCTTGGTCAATCAAATTTCTAACGAACACTAACAAAAGGACTGACAGCGCCAAGACCAAAAGCCTTCTTTGTCTACTCGAAATCGAAACCAAGCTCCTTCAGCGACGCATACATAGCTTCGTAGTCCTGGCGGCCTACCATATGGCTACTATACTCAGCCTTCTCGAAGCAAGCAGTCAGCCTGTCTAGGGCATTCGCGTTAAAACCATCAACTCTTAGGATAAGGCGCTGAATTTCTCGTGCTGTCTTCTCGTCCTTTTGGTTGACACCATATTCGCCTAGTCCTTCTAAGAACTTATTGTAGAGTCTAACGATTTCTTCTTGGTACTCAACAACGCGAAGCTCTAACTCAGCCTTCCACGGCACTTTCTCGAGTCCTCTCTCTAGAATCGCACGCACTCTATGCTCGCCTTTCTCGGTGAAGATATGAGAGAGCTCCGAGTGTCCTTGTCTAGAGAGCTTAATGAGAGTTGCCTTCTCCTCGTCAATCCAAATCTTAACTTCGCTTGTCCTAGCCTCCTCCAAGCCACTTTTATTCAATGTAACGCCGATGCGAAGCTTGTCTTTGACTCCCCAGACGTTGGGAAGCTGATCCCCTATATCAGGGAGAACAAACCAGAGGAACTGCGCCCCTAGCGGTTTGGGTGCGAGATCAGGCTTGACTCTTAGCTCATCCAATACAGAGTCCATTTCACTAATCTGGTGATACGCCTGACGCTTTCTTGCGAGCCGTCTAGCAGACATGAAGGCTAGGATAGCCAATGTCGGGGCAGTCAGCGGCATGAGGAATGGTATGCTGATGGCTGGCTTAGAAATCAGCTGCGTCTCCTCCGCTGCTGGCAGATATAACTCCGAACCCTCGAATCTTGCAGTAAGCCTAGTATTCGCTGGCCATAGTTTGATGGTGCTAAGAAGGAAGGTCAGGTTGCCATTACTATCAGTTTTCCAGGACAACCCATAATCGTCGATAGCAACTTCTTCTTCCTGGACTGGCATATCATGGTCGTCCAAAACCGATGCAGAAAACAGCGTAAGCAGACCTCCAGCTACATCGGAGACTTCGGTCATTAACGTAATTCTGGATTTCACAGCAACTTCATGAACTGCGGAGATATCTCCTTTATTCAAAGTCACGGTCAAGAAATGCGGTCCCAAGGTTTCTTCCGAGTCCATAAGAAAAGACCCTGTGTACGAGCCATTATCCTTGGTTTCTGCCGTCGCTAACAATCTGTTGTCGAAAATGATAGTGATTGGTTCGCCCCAAACCATAATCTCTTCATGTTGAACAGTGACTGTCATATTGTAAGCCTCACCTCTGACAGCGACTGCTTCACCCGCAATATGAATTGAAGGCAACCCTCGTTTGAACTCCACCAAACGCAATGCATTGCTCCCGAGGATATACTCATCCCCGAAGAATACCGCTTCTATCTTGTATGACCCTGAGTCGTCATAGGTGGTTTCTAATCTGAAGGCACCATCCTCAGAAGTTGAGTTCTGTGATTCCCAGGTCTGAGACGTGTCCAGCAAGGTCGTTCTTAGGTGGATTGAATCCTCTGCTAGTGCAGTTCTATTATCCCACAGCAATAACCCATGAACTGCGCCATACCCAAGCAAGAATTCTTCTTCCGGACCTAGCTCCATTCTTGTTCTTGCCTGAACCCTTAGGTTGGAGCTAGCATTAGACGGGGCAAATTCTAATGTCCCCAAAGATATACAGATAACTCCATAGTCTCCGATTTCATTGAAGTACGGTGCCACGCATTCTATCTGGAAGTCTCCTTGGATAGAGTGCCCCTTTCCAATCACAAGCCCTTCAGCCATCCCAGCTTTTGTCAGGAAGACGAATACTGTCATATTGTTAATTTGACTGCCATGAGTCGTAGAGACCGAACCATTAATCCAAAAGGTATCCCCTCGGACAGCAACCTCATCGATCCATCGAAGCGTTGTAATAGTAGGAACATGGATGATGTCACCGACCTGTGCGATAGCTATGATTGAGATGGCAACCATTGAATCCTTGAGAGAAACTACGGTCATTGTCACGACATCCTTTTCACCAAGGGCTATGTCACTTGGAATGGTGACCTCAAGCAAAGCATCTGTTGTTTGAAGAGAATCAATTCGGAGTCTCTCAGGAGCTACCTTGATATTCCATTGTTGATTGTCATTCACGAAAATCCTGAAATTATCAGTCAAGTTGCGTCTATTCTTGATTGACAACTGATAAAAAAGCCTACTGCCGGGAGAACCTACTTTCTTGAGTGGAGATACTTCGACGAGAGGAGTTTCTTCAAGTGGGGGTGTAGCGTCAAATTGAACCCAGCCATAAGGGGGAAGATATGCTTCGGTCACGGAGTGCGCCTCAGTTGTGTGATACAGAAGCTTACCATCTTCAACACCTCTTGGTTTGTATCCGATGCTTATCCTAGCTGGGATCCCCTGAATCCTCAGGATGATAGCGAGTGCTGTTGCTGCATCTATACAAACGCCTTTTCTCCGTTCAAGGTAGATGGAGATATCAGATCCCTGGGTGACACGTTCATACAGGTATTTTGAATTCTGAAGGTCGTATACACAACTAGTTCTTAAGAACTGAATGTTAGCAAGAATCTGATCAAGGACGCTGTAGGAGGGGTCAGTCAGGTCTTCTGCTAACCTCCAGACCTCAAGGGGCATGTTTGGCAGCTGGAGATATTTTTCTGTGATCCCCTCTGAGATATTACCAAGCGAAATCAGCTTGTCGTCAATCTCAGCATCATACCAAGAAACTTGATAGATCAATAGGGCTTCTGTTGCCTCTCCATGCCTAATGACCCTGTAAATGCCTCCAAGTGTATCTGTGAAAAACTCAAGACTATCCGCATTTTCCCAAGATATGTTCGCGGGCGTTGAGCTCGCTGAGGCTAATGGGAGGAAAGTTTCGCGTTGAGTATTGTTGACTTCTACTGTAAAAACTTGAGTGGCATTATCGTCGGGAAAAGGTGGTAGTTCCTCAAGGACTTCTTCATCTGTTGTTGTAAGCCAGTTTCGTCCCGTGTAGAAATCAGCACTCCAGACTCTCCAGTATAACTCAGGCACTATAGGTGAAACCTTGAACAATAAGACTGAGGGCTCTTCCTCTGGCTCTCCACCTGTTCGATCTCTCTCGGGCTCAGGTAGACGAGGAGGTTCAGGGTAACTAGACAGGACATCCGAGAGCACTGAAAGGACGAATAGGGAGCCAAGCAGAACCAATAATATGATGATGGATGGCGCCCTTCGCATATTTAGCCCTGTACCCACGCTTGTCGATCACTAGAAAGTGTCTCCCCTTCAATCTCAGTGGATTTTGATAGAGTTGGCAATAGGAATACAACTATGACCTTGTAGACACTAGCAGACAGCATGATATTGTATGAGCTCCACGAAGCTAACTCTGTGATTTTCATTAGCAGTGCAAAATCATTGATGAAATGAAGAGTGATGTTAGTTATCGAGAGCACAGCCGTAACTATTGATAAGCGGACAATGAACCTCTCTGCTGTTCCCTCTGTTCTTATTCTATGAGATATCAAACCTAGAAGGACCGAGAAGAAAAACATCCAAACATGAAAAAGCATCAAGACCTTGAGTCCGCCATCAGCTATTGCACTAGTCACAGCCACAGAGATGTTAGGGTTGATAGCCAGAGTCAGGATAAGCACTGCCCATTGAAGTACTCCAAGAGTGTGAGGAAACATCTTGTTTCTAACAACTTTGCGGAGTTGCGTTACAAAGAGCAAACTCCGACTCTTGGCTCTCAGCAGATTCATTTGCAGGGAAGCCTCTGATGAAACGGATGATGGACACCATTTAAAACTATCCCGTAAACAGAAGCACCGGTACTCGAAAGGACGCAGTGGAGAATCTGCGTCATTACTCGGTAATAACTAGGAAGAGAAGAAAGGTTGAAGACCCGTTGAGAGCATTGCCCTGCCTGTACAATTCTTTAGATTACTGGGTAATCCAGGAATCTATAGATGATAGCAACAATCTTGAATGGCAGGAAAAGGCTTGGCAGACGCTCTTAGGGACCTATAAATTCGCATTTGGGGCAGCGGTATGGTCTCCCAAACTGCCTGCACTTTGAACAGCGCTGTATGATTATCTCTCCGCAATCTGGGCATGGAAACTTCGTTGCTTCTGTTGTTGGAGCTATGATTCTGTGGCACGATGTGCAGGTAGGCATTGTAGTTGCAGCTTGCTCTGTCACAATTATTTCCTCGCGGGGTGTTCGATATAAGGAATAGTTGTTTATATGTGCTGTGCTTTCTGTCCGAACGAATTCCTACCTTACTTACCTGTTCACAATGAAGTTTTCTTATTTCCTAAAAGATGATGGAGGACCAGAATAAGGCAATAGAATATTACCTAGAAGGCGGTAAGAGTTGAGCATACAGGAGAGATGCCAAGTTGAACAAGTACAAGTGCACAGTCTGTGGATATGTATATAATCCAGATGTTGGTGACCCAGACTCGGGGATACCCTCCGGAACTGCGTTTGAGGAACTTCCAGACGATTGGATTTGCCCAATCTGCGGCGTATCCAAAGACCAATTTGAAAAGCTGGAATAGAGCAGATGAAGCCAAGGAAACTCAGAGAAGATGTCTATTGGGTTGGTGCCGTCGATTGGGATAGACGGCTTTTCGACGAGTTAATCCCACTTCCAGACGGTACAAGCTATAATGCATATCTAGTCAAGGGCAGCAAGAAGACAGCTTTGATAGATACTGTTGACTCTTCAATGACAAACGAACTGTTTGATAACTTAGGGCAACTGGGTGTTGACGACATCGACTATGTTGTAGCAAATCATGGTGAACAAGACCATTCAGGAACCCTGCCTAGAATTCTAAAAGTCTACCCAAATGCTAAAGTCATGTCGACACCCAAAGGCAAGGATCTGCTCAAGCACCTGCTTCTAATTCCAAACGATAGAATAGTGGCAGTGGAAGACCAAGCCACCCTATCGCTTGGTGACAAGACCTTACAGTTCATCCACGCCCCTTGGGTTCACTGGCCAGATACGATGCTCACCTACATCAGAGAACAAGAAATACTCTTCACATGCGACTTATTCGGCTCGCACCTCGCAACATCCGACTTGCTCGTGACAGATGAACCAACAGTCTTCGAAGCGGCTAAGAGATACTATGCGGAAATCATGATGCCCTTCAGGACAATAATAGAAAGAAACTTAGAGAAGATAAAGGATTTGAGCATAGAGCTGATAGCTCCTAGCCATGGACCTGTACATAACAGACCAGAATTCATAATCGAAGCGTACAAAGAATGGGTGTATGGCCCACCGAAGAACACCGTCGTACTTCCGTATATCTCAATGCACGACAGCACCAAGAAGATGGTAGATTATTTCGTAGCCACTCTAGTAGACAGAGGCATAACTGTCAAACAGTTCAACTTGAGCCGAACAGATATAGGCAAGTTGGCAATGGCGTTGGTAGATGCAGCCACTATTGTGGTAGGTTCCCCCACGGTCCTAGCAGGACCCCACCCGAACGTTGTCTACGCAGTCTACCTTGCCAACGCCCTAAGACCGAAAACGAAATTCGCATCGATAATCGGATCCTACGGCTGGGGCGGCAGGACAGTAGAACAGATCAAAGGGATGCTGTCAAACCTGAAGGTTGATTTGCTAGAACCAGTTTTCATAAAGGGCTTCCCAAAGAAGGAAGACTTCACAGCCCTAGACAGACTCGCTGATGAGATATCAAATAGGCACAAGACCAACAATCTTCTGTAGTTAAATCTATGGTGGAAGTGTCCAAACAAGAGAGTTGTTGAAGGACAAAGCTACAAGTCAATAGCAAGCAAGGAGGTGAGCAGTTGGTTTCAAAAGACAAACTGGTGGACTTTTTCCAGAAACAGATTAACATCGAGAACGAGATAGTGAGTTTGCTGCGTAGGCCTTTGGAAGAAATGAGAAATCCAGCAGTCAAGGGAGTTCTAAAGGGGATTTCCCTCGATTCACGAAAGCATTCAGAAATGTATAGTGCAGCCATTAAGCTTCTAACGAGCGTCTCCCCAGCGCTCGCTCAAAAGAACCTAGACGAGCAAAAGGAGCTTGTAGAGAAACACATGCGAATGGAGGCGGAGCTAATCAGAGAGCTCAACAAGCAGGTGCCAAGCATTGAGAATGAGAAGGTCAAGCTTCTCGTGAAAGGAATATTACAGGATGAGAAAAGACATCACCAACTCTTGAAAGAAGTTCTGGAAATACTTGTTCGAGGAGAGACGATCACCGAGGAGGACTGGTGGGGCATTCTCTGGAAGAATGTCCCATTCCATGGGGCTCCCGGAGGATGATATTTCTCTGATTTGATGAAAGGCTTGGAAGTAGAAGAGCAGTAGGTGTCTAAGGTTAACTAGGACAAGGCATAAGTTGGAGAGGGAGAAAAAGGCAAAGGAGAAATCAAGGAGGTAATCGTTTGACCAAACTAAAACAGGTCTTCAAGTGTGGCGTCTGCGGTAATATCGTCGAAGTTGTTCATGCTGGAGGTGGACAGCTAGTCTGTTGCGGTAAGCCAATGGAGCTAATCGTCGAGAAAACTGAGGATGTTGGCCTAGAAAAACATGTTCCAGTAATAGAGAAGGCTAGGGGCAAAATCAAGGTCAAGGTTGGCAGCATTCCACATCCCATGGAAGAGACACACTATATTGAATGGATTGAGCTGATAGCTGACGGTCAGACTCAAAGGAAGTTCCTCAAACCAGGAGATAAAGCTGAAGCAGAATTTGAGACGACTGCAGAGACCTTGAAGGCAAGAGAATATTGTAGCATCCATGGGCTTTGGAAGTCAAAGTAGTCAACAGAAGATGGCTGGCGCATCTTCAAATCCTCTCTTTTTGTGACACGCACGATTGTCTACAGAGACGAGAAATGATAAAGCTTATTGGATTACAGCTCTAACTGCTATGTGGCATTTTTACAAACGTATGCCTAGACGCGTTTGCAAGCACAAGTGAAGGAGACAGCAAAAAGAGAGGAAATAACAGATGATTGGAAAAATGAGTAAGGATGTATTGGAAGCAGTACTTGAAACCATACCTGTTGAGTTCTCTGTTCTTGACAAAGATGATAATGTTCTTGCATGGAATAAACACAAATCCAGAATATTTAGAAGACCAGAAGGCGTTGTTGGCCGAAACGTTCGCAAGTGTCACCCAAGAAAGAGCCTAGGAAAAGTCGAGCAAATCCTAAGCGAAATGAGGGCAGGAAAGCGGGAAAGTGCCACCTTCTGGATAGATCTACTGGTTGGGAAAAGCAATGGAATGCATAAGATTTTGATCCAATACTTCGCTCTGCGAGACGAAGAAGGTAGATACCTTGGCTGTCTTGAAGCTTCGCAGGATATTTCAGCTATACAGAAGCTAAGTGGGGAAAAAAGACTCCTTGAGTAAGGGGGCTACGAATGGTAGAAGTTGTTTACCAACCTTGGAAGAAAATCGTTATACATGAAATAGTTGAGTACGCCCTAAATGATTTGGTGAAACTCCAAAGCTTGGGTGTGGAGCCAGGGGGCCTGGGGGATTTCCTGCTCTGGGCTGATGGAATCGCGTTTTCTAGCTCAACGATGCTTGAAACAAAGGATGTCGTTAAGGAAAAGCTGGAAGGCATTATTCATTGGTCATCGGTGGAATGGGCTCGAATGCCGGAGTTTAAGGAAGTAATCCTCATTAAAGAAACCAATGTAAAGGTATTCGTTATCAACGTCAGCGGACACCCCATCTATAGAGCAGTCTCAGGGTGGTTGAAGGAGTATCGAGAGCCAGACACCACGTAGAAACCGCTTCAGCCATTGAACCCTTCAGACCGCAAGATATGATCAAGCAGATTCAACATTGGATTGGTTCTCGCACATCATAGCACCGACCTTTTAAGTTTCCTCGTCTAGATGTACCCTCTGAAGAGGAAATCGATGGAACAAGAAGGCATTTCATGGAAGATTGGCGGTGAAGCCGGCTATGGAATAATGACAACAGGGTACATCTTTGCCAAAACCTGTTCCCGAGCTGGTCTACATGTTTTCGGTCACACTGAATATCCATCGCTCATAAGAGGAGGGCATAACACCTATCAAGTCACTGCAATGGTCTCAGAAGTCTTCTCGCATGTGAAACACGTAGATTTGCTTGTAGCCCTGAATGAAGAAACTATTGACCTGCATATAGAAGAGCTAGCGCTAAGAGGAGGCATAATTCACGACGAAGACAATACCGTTCTTAGCAATGAGAAGAAAAATCGTGATGACATTAGGCTCTACTCTATTCCATTACGCCAACTTGCTGAAGAGTCTGGGGGAAGGAGGATTATGACAAACTCAGTCGCCATTGGCGCTTCAGCTGCTCTTGTCGGTTTAAACTTTGAAATGCTTTCCAACGTCATTGGAGACGTTTATCACGGGAAAGCGAAGGAAGTAGTTGAAGGCAACATCAAGGCCGCCCAGAGAGGATACAGCTACATGAGAAAGCAGGGCATGGGCAAGGAGTTTGGACCTAGAATACCCAAGACCCTTAGGAAGAGACGAATGCTACTTACAGGCAACCATGCCGTGGGACTGGGAGCGATAAAGGCAGGATGCAAGTTTTACTCAGCCTATCCAATGACTCCAGCGTCCTCGATACTTCACTTCATGGCAAGCCAAGAACGAAGATTCAACCTAGTAGTGAAGCATGCGGAGGATGAGATTGCCTCCATAAACATGGCTATTGGAGCTAGTTTTGCAGGTGTAAGAGCTATGACCGCAACATCCGGAGGGGGATTCTCACTCATGTCTGAGGGACTTGGTCTCGCTGCGATGACCGAAACTCCTTTAGTGATTGTAGTGAGCCAGCGACCTGGACCCAGCACCGGACTGCCTACACGAACCGAACAAGGAGACTTGAGGTTTGTACTTAACGCATCTCAGGGAGACTTCCCGAGATTTGTCATTGCCCCAGGAGACGTTGTAGACTGCTTCTACAGAACTATTGAAGCATTCAATTTGTCCGAGAAATATCAATGCCCCGCGATTCTCCTCCTGGATAAATACCTCTCTGAAAGCCACAAGACCACTGAGCAATTCGAAGTAAGCAAGATAGTTATAGATCGAGGGTTAATGATAGACGACGAGACACTAGAAGAAGACAAGGAGTTCAAGAGGTATAAGATCACAGCGACCGGAATCTCTCCGAGGACTATTCCATCTCAGAAGAAAGGAAGGTTCACAGCCACTGGGAATGAACATGATGAAACAGGATACGTGAGTGAGGACAAAGCCATTCGAACTAAGATGATGAACAAGAGATACAGGAAATTCCGGCATGCCAGAAAGGAGATTCCAGAGCCAACGCTTCTAGGCCCTAAGAATGCGGAAGTAACGATGATAGGCTGGGGCTCCACAAAGGGACCGATAAGAGAGGCGATGAGGCTCCTGAAGAGAGAGGGAATAGATGCGAATCTTCTGCAGATAGTCTATCTCAGTCCATTCCCAAAGAATTCTGTTGCAAGGATTCTTGAAACTGCAGAAAGGGTAGTCGTCATAGAGAATAACAAAACAGCCCAGCTGGCTCGTTTAATCATGGAGGAAACTGGTATAGAAGTTAAAGAGAAAATGTTGAAGTATGATGGAAGGCAATTCTTCCCAATTGACATCTGTCGATATGTTAAGGAGGCTTCCCGAATTGGTTGATTTGGCTGACTTAACGACGATAGAGCAACCCAACTGGTGTCCTGGCTGTGGGAACTTCCCTATCTGGCATGCTCTCAAAAGCGCTATCATTGAACTGGGCATCGACCCATTCAATGTTACCATCTTCTCCGGAATTGGGTGCTCTTCGAAGATGCCTCACTGGATTAACACATACGGATTTCACACAATTCATGGTAGGCCTTTACCCGTCGCAACTGGGGCAAGGCTGGCCAATACTGACTTGACGGTAGTTGCGGTTGGCGGAGATGGCGACGGATATGGAATAGGAATAGGCCATTTCATACACGCGATGCGACGAAATCTCAACATCACTTACTTAGTCACAAACAATCAGGTCTATGGCCTAACGACGGGACAGACATCTCCAACAAGCGATAGGGGATTCTCATCAAAATCAACCCCAACAGGAGTCATAGAAGTACCAATAAACCCAATAGCCCTAGCCATAGCATCCAATGCAACCTACATTTCCAGAGGATTCTCAAAAGAATTGAATCACCTAACACAGTTGATTGTAGATGGCATAAGACATGAAGGATTTGCCCTCATAGATGTGCTCCAGCCCTGTGTGACATTCAACCGCAAGAACACCTACAAATGGTTTTCAGAAAGAATCTACAAGCTGGAAGATACAAATCATGATATCACAAGCAAACAAGCTGCGTTCCAAAAGTCGCTGGAATGGAACAACCATATCCCAATAGGCATTTTCTATGAGGAAACTCGACCAACATATGAAAACGAGCTACCCCAAATTGCTGAAACTCCCCTAGCTAAGCAGGAGATTCAAGACATAGACATCACATCGGTAATGGCGGAGTTCTTCTAGCCCCTGGCAAAGCAGAAACCGTATATGTTTGAGGCCTATTGATACTGTTGGGGGAAGGTGACTTGCCCAAGACGCTGGAAGAAATTATGAAAAAAAGCGGGTGCTGCAGCATTTGCAACGGATGTTTTGAGTGCGACTGCCCCAAGAACCTACGGAATGGACCAAAAAAGCTGCAGATTGAGATGATCCGAATAGATTACGACCTAGGTCTAGCAAGCGGGGATTAACCTAGCCTGATCGTCAATACATTGCTCACACATCAACGAGTGCTTCAACAGATGAATCCTTAAATAATCCACACCTCTCACCAATTTACACAGTTGAGGAACAGAGATGATAAACACAGTTGAAAGCTTGGTTAAAGCGTTCATCGGTGAAAGCCAAGCGAGAAACCGATATACCTTCTATGCAAAAATCGCAAAGAAAGAAGGCTTCGAGCAGATTGCAGGAATTTTCCTAATCACTGCGGAGAACGAAAAAGAGCATGCAGACAATTTGTTCAAGCTAGTCAATAAGCTGAAGAAGAAGACAACCGAGAAGATGGATGAAATAGCGGTAGAAGCAGCAGCGCCTACAATTCTTGGAACTACAGCAGAGAATCTGAAAGCTGCGATTGCAGGAGAGAACTATGAATACACGAAGATGTATCCGGAATTTGCAGGCATTGCTGAAAAGGATGGTTTCCCAGAAATCGGACAGAGGCTACGAGCGATAGCGACAGCAGAAAAACATCATGAAGAACGATACAGAAAACTGCTGAAGGAGGTTGAGAAGCGCGCCTTTTTCAAGAAAGAAAAGGAAGTATGGTGGGCCTGCCGGGAGTGTGGATACATGCATTTCGGGAAAGAACCGCCTGAAGAATGCCCCTCATGTGACCACTCAAGAAGTTACTTCGAGCTTAAATGTGAGGAATATTGAAGGAAAGAACCTCTAGAAACATACATACCGCATTTGTTGAAGAAGCGAAAGCCCATCAGAGACTCTTGATGTTCGCCAAGCGAGCGGACGAAGAAGACCTACCTCAAATAGCACACTTGTTCAGAGCTGTCGCTACAGCCGAAGCCATCCACTCCAGACGACACTTTGAATTGCTCGAATCAGTTGCGGATACACAGACCAATCTAGAGCAAGCCTTCCAGGCGGAAACCGCGGTCAACGGAGTTCACTACCCTAGAATGCTACAACAATCAGTGGAAGATGGTGAAGCAGCAG
>CP070679.1:619975-624645 GCA_020352535.1 Candidatus Bathyarchaeota archaeon
TCAACATACTATAGACGAAGGCGTTGACCATCTGCTTCGACTCTGTTGTCGCCTCTACTAAATCAACCAAAGTTCGATTCAAGACGATGTTGTTGGTGCCTAACGAGTGATATGCGCCAAGGTGAAGAGGGAGACTATCCAAGAAGAGGAGCATGCTCTTTCGATATTCACCCAGCGTGTCCTTAACGGTATCTTTAACGATCTCCCAGACCTCATTGAAGCCCTCTGCTGAATTGAGTCTAAGGGCATAGGTTTGAGGTTCTACTGGCATACGAAGCACCTAGTAATATTGTATGCACAAATACCTAAATATGACATATGGAATATCCATCCTAAAAACCTTCCGAAACCACTGCAACCCTAGCAGACAGCGCCTAGAATCCTTCACGCTGAAAAACGTTTAAGTTACTCTGCTTCCGCTAACAATCCTGCAAACCCATAGCTAAAATCAGGTAGCCTAACAATGCCATGGAAATTGATACGCATCAGAAAGTCAGGCCGTAAGCCCCAGAATGGTCGACAATGCACGGTTTGTGACTGTGAAATCGATGATAATGATGAAGCTTGGAGCAACCGAAACAAGCACCGTTCCAAGCTCATCTGCAAGATTTGTTTCCCAAAAATCTGGGTGTAGACAGAAGCTAGAGCACAAGCTCAGGTTGACTGCACAAGCTTTTCTATTGAAGCTTGAGTCAGCTCTGAGGTTATCTTGCGGAATAATTTTGACGCTTCGTCATACTTCTCCTGCAGCTCGTCTTCATTGGCAACGAAGTATAATTCCTTAAGTTTCTCCGTTATCTCAGCTGGAAGCTCATAGTGGACGTATCGTGTCTTGAAGTCATAGTGAACAGGACTGTGCTTGATTCGGAGAACCGTCACTAATGCACCGAGGATGAGAACGTGGTAGAGGTCGATGGCTTCAACATGATTGCCCCTGTTAATCTCTTTCTGGATGAAGCTGTTGAACATGTTGAACCTCGCCTTCAACTGCTCCAGCCTCTTCACAAGTTTTGTTATCATAGCCTTCTTATCCAAAGCAGGTGCCTTGATCTCCTTGGACTTGTTAAAGTAGAACATAGCTTCGCCATGGATTTCTGGTTCAAGGAATTTATCGGGATTGCTAAGCGTCATAACAGCCAGATCAATGAGGAGAAACTTATTGGCGTCTTCCAGCCTGTAGAAGGCTTGGAAAAGCCCAGGTTCTGGATGCACCACAGTGTGCTTCTGCTGAATCGGGGACAGAGATTTCAGGGCTTCTTCGACAGCAAGGAACGTTTCATCAACTTTCTCATCAGCCACAACCAGGTATAGATCGATATCGGACCATTCATCAACGCGGTTGAAGGCTGCTGCCCCTCCTTCCCAGAAGGCTAAGACATAGTCAATTGGTTTTAATGCGTCCACAAGAGTCTTAATTATATCAGCCCGAGTCAACGGATTCTTACCCATCTTCGAAACACCTTAGCACCATACCTGAACTGCTCAACCTTCAGAGTAGTCTTAATCGCTTAGAATGATATACGAGACTGCATAGAAAACCGTATAGGCCGAAGCCGTCAGTAAGAAAGGCGCAGCAAACCCCCAAACGGATATCAGAATACCGGATAGAGCTAGGCTCAGAGTTTCTCCGATGTGCAGCCCCATCATCATCAAACCAATATCCGTGCCATACGATTCTTTGCTACTGACTCTCGCTAGGATTCCTTCCTGACCGACTGCTGCCATGCCTTCAACAAACCCATAAGCGATAAGAAGCCCGGTAGCAGGCAGTGGGTTCTGAAATCCAACCAACGAGAAAATGAGAGAATATAGTAGCCCACTTAAGAGGATAAGCTGTCGCATTCTGCTACTCCTTGAGAACGCGTAGGAGAATACTCCAGCCAGTAGGATTTGAACACCTATAACCAACCCGATGGTCTCAGTTGGGAACCCGAAACCATCCAGAAACATAGGGATAATGAATCCTCCACGAAATCCATAGGACAGCCCCAACATAAAGAACAAAACCAGAAAAATCTTGAATGCTCTCGTCTTCTTCCTGATGTCCAGAAACTGCAGCGCCTTTCTCGCCTCGAACTGCATTCTCGGTCCACCCACAAGCAGCAGTGACATGAGGAAGATGACACCTCCGATAAGAGCACAGAACACCATCGTCCCGTCATACAAGAACCAGACGATGAGAAAACCAGCTAATAGGCTGCCAACAGCGAAAGCTAAGTACAAAGCCGCTCTAAGATGCACTAGGACCTTCCAGCCTCCCTTGCTCTTCTCCAAAAGAAACGGGCGGTTCACAGCCCAGATTGCCCCTTCTCTGGACCCTTCCACAAGTTTGCCCAGCAGAAACTGCACAGGCAGGTAAGCAGAATAGTAGATCAAGCTGGAAATAGCACACAGGACCCCATTGAAGGCAAAAAAGGGCTTTCGACCCCAAAAATCAGAAACAGTAGCAAATAACATCCGGCTAAACTGCATAATCAACGGCAGGGCTGAAAACACGAGTCCCATCACAACAATGTCGATGTTCCGCTCCTTCATCATCAAGGGTAGAACAACCGCGAAGACACCACCCACAAAGGAGTGAAGAAGTTGGATCAAGAGGGCAGTCTTGACTTGATCCAAACTGCCTACTCCCGAGCTCTCTTCGACCGCGACTGAGTTTGTGACTGGAACAGACGATACCTTGACAAGCGCGGCCAACCCGTCTTAGCATATTTCAATCGATCGGGATTCTGCTTCAGCCAATTCAACATGTGAAAGAAGCTTTTCGCGCGGTTCCGTTCCCTTTCGTCCAGCGGCTTATAGCCCAAGTTTCGGATCTCATCAAGATAGGCTATCTCAGTAAGACGCTGTGGTTCGCCAACCACCTTGACCCTCCGGACCCTGTCATCACCATACTTTCGCTGCAAATCGACAACAGCCTTATCAAAGACATAGCCTCTACAGATGTGGATTGGTTCTCCAACCCTCAATCTAAGCCTCTTTAGAAGCTGGAATACAGCTGTAGAAGCTTGCTTCAAGTACTGTTTTCGGCGAAAGCGTGGGGATCTGAAATACTTGATGTCTAAGACCTCATACAGGAACTCTCGAGGTTCCTCGCGAAAGCCGCCGACAATCACACCGAAGAGAAGATCCCCCACACCCGCATCATCGATCGTTATCGTCAACCAGCGTTAGCTCCTATGGTCGGAGCATATGATAGTCCCCATAGAAATACTTGACTACAGAGCATATACTATCTCATCGAGATAGCAGTCTATTGACCAAAGGTATCTCAGATGTTTATAAGACCACAGATACAATTGAAAGCTAGACTCAGTCTTGGAAGGATACGCAATGAAAGAGAACCCGACTATTCAAACCATGCTCGACCACAAGTCAATACGAAAATACACTTCAAAAATGCCACCAGATGAAGTGATAAAGACCATCGTTAGAACCGGTCAGCAAGCACCCTTCGCTTACCAATGTTACAGCATTCTACTATCACGCAATCAGAAGTCACATCCCTACAAGGCACCTCTCCTCTTCACCATCTGCCTTGACCCACACAAATTCGAACGCATCATGGCCCGAAGAGGGTGGAAACTCGTCCTGAATGATCTCGGCCTATTAGTCCTCGGCGTACAAGACGCATCATTAATGGTGGAAAACATGATAACTACAGCAAGGAGCCTCGGACTAGGCAGCTGCCTCCTTGGACATGCACCCTACATAGCAGATAAAATCGCGGAGAAGTATCACCTCCCACAGAGAGTATTCCCCATAGTACAGCTAGTGATGGGCTATCCTGCTGAAAACCCGCCACCACGCCCTCGATATCCCCTCGAATTCACCCTCTTCGAGGATAAATACCCCATGCTAGACGAGAAGACTATCTCAAAAGCCATGCAACAGATGGATGAGGGATACCTCGCCCAAGACTACTACTCCAAACTAAAGGCAAAGATTCCATTAGAAGGTGGTCGCGAGGAGACCTACACCTACACCGACTATAGCTGGATTGAACATATCTGCCGAAAGCTGGGACAGTGGGATCCCGACCCAAAGGACCTGCTGAAGCAGTTCGAGAAACGCGGCTTCTTCCTAGCCGGAAAGAAACAGGGGTAATAGTAGGCGCATACTGAGTGTTGGAACATGGATGACCCCTCCGCTCAACACGCCATTGTAAGACCTGTACCTGACTCCTACGACCGATGCATTCAAACCAAGACTCAGAAAATAGACGTAGGCACTGCAAAGCAGCAGCATGAAGAATACTGCAGGGCATTACAGAAGCACGGATTAGAGCTTGTATGGATACCCGGGGACAACAATCTTCCTGACAGCTGCTTTGTCGAAGACACAGCAATGATCTTCGGAGAAACCGCAGTAGTCTGCAACATGAAGATGAAAACAAGGGCAGGCGAAGTTGTCGAAGTCGCCCAAGTCCTAGAAGAACTGATGGAGACATACTACATCAAGCCTCCAGCCACCATCGACGGAGGAGACGTGATACAAATCAAGGATAAAGTCTTCGTAGGCCTCTCAAACCGAACCAACGCCCAAGCTGCTGCGCAGCTTAGACGAATTCTAGAAAGCACTGGTCGAAAGGTAATCCCTGTCAAGGTTCGAAATGTGCTTCATCTTAAGTCAGCATGCACCTACATTGGAGACAACCATGTCGTATTCTC
>CP070679.1:624745-638172 GCA_020352535.1 Candidatus Bathyarchaeota archaeon
TCACGCTACTGTCGTATGTTTCCGTGATGACCACATTGTTGGCTACCATGTTGCCAGTGTTCTCGTATGTAATCGTGTAGGTCAACTCGCTACCAGCCACAACAGGGTCTGGGGTATCTGTCTTGGCTATGTTCAGAATTGGTGCTGAAGAGACGTAGTGGGTTACTACGTTGCTGTCTGTAGGAGCTGTCTCGTTGCTTTCAATGCTTGCTTGATTGCTAATAGTCGTGCCGTCATCAAGAGGCATGTTCACTGTGACTTGGAATGAAACCGTCTGCCCAATTGTACCATTGGTCAATATGCCTCTTGTCCAATTGATGTGTGTAACAGGTGGAGCCTCGAATGGGTCGTAGGATGAGCCGCCGTCATGACTATAGGTAATCGTGGTGTCAGCCCCAGAGGCACTACCAGTTACATATGTTGAGTAGGTCGGTACTGCATCGATGATGGCAACGTTGGTTGCATTGTCAGTCCCAGTGTTATTGTAGGTGATAGTGTAAGTAATCGTGTCGCCAGGTTGCACTGTACCTCCAGGGGCTGGAACAGCAGTCTTTCCGATTCCTAGAACTGGGGCTTGCGCCTTAGCTGGCAAGACAAGTAAGGCTGAGAATCCAACTGCAAGGATTAACAACATTGTCCAACTCAGAGTTTTTCCTCTCTTGGAAATCATTCTAACTTCAACCCCTAGAACATAGTCAAATGGAATGTCTCTACAAACTGAGAATATTTAACGTTTGTCACATCCCCAACAAAGTCATCAGCAGGATTCTACTTGTTCAGAAGTCTTAAATTCTACGGCCGATGAAATCCAAACCATCAGAAAGAGCATGTCTTTCTTTGGGATTAATCATGGGCGGGAAGAAACGAAGTACGCATTCTAAGCGAAGAAGAAAGAAGACGCCCAGACTCCGTCATCAACGGGCTATCAAGACGGGAACACTAGCAGCCGAGAAGAGATCAAATCCGAACTGGTCAAGAGTCAAGTTGGTAGTTTCAGTTGTTTCCATTCTGCTCCTAAGCGGAAGCCTCCTCTACGTGTATTGGCCTTTCATCGTTAGCAATGAGAGCCTACAAATCACAGAACAGAACAACGAATCGGACATTACAGAGTTAAGAGCCGCCATTCTCGATGGATTGCACAACACCAGACCAAACGTAGCCTTCACTGAAACTCTAACAAGAACCCTTGAGGAAGCTCGTTTCAATGTTTCCCTTTACCAAGGTAAAAGCGTTACCATAAATCTCTTGAAAGATGTGAAGGACTATGATTTGCTGATTCTTAGACTCCATAGTGGGATACACACAGATAGATGGCTTTACATTTTCAGCGGGGAGCCCTACATCGAGTCTAAATACGTGGCAGACCAGCTCTCAGGAGCGGTCAGAAAAGCCTATACGTTTGATGAGGATGAAGCCCCATTTTTTGCACTGAACTCAGCCTACTTGGGGATTAATTCTCCGAACAGCCTAGAAGACACCACGATCATACTGATGGGGTGCAACGCTACAGATGACTTATACTCCATACAAAGGCTCATTGAAAGAGGAGCCAAAGCCTACTTGGCATGGAATGGCTATGTTGACCTATCCTACACAGATGCAGCCACAATAAGATTAATCGAAGCCATATATTCGCAGGGGTCAAGCCTTGACAAAGCTGTAGATATAATCGTAGAGGAAATTGGCCCCGATCCTACCTATGGAAGTAGTTTGGAGTATTTCACTTAGACTAGACAATTCTCAGAGCGCACCTCACTCGTGCGACCGCCTCGACCATGCGTGCGCGTACTTACGGAGAGTTTTCTCGGGAGTTTGCACAGATAATAAAAACATAGAATCAAACATGTTTACGTTATCTCTAGGGCACCTTCCCCAACGCGAGGAAGAATACGCACATCATGAATGCGCCTGGGTCCTTCGTAACGAGTTGAGCTTCCCTTATGGCTTCATCGAAGTCGCCAGATGTGGCTAGACCTGCTTCCATCATAGCATCTCTATCTTGCAGCATGATTTGGATAGGGACGGAAACAAACATCTTCAACTCTTCCAGTTCTTGCTGGGTAGCGAGAAATGGAATCGGGTGGATGCTTATAGACCTCAAGCCAGCTTGCGAGAAAATAGAGAATAGCTGTCTGCCAATGTAGCGGTCATCTCCTCTAGTCTTTGCATTTTGACCGAATTTCGACCATAGCTCAAGAAGCTTTGGTGTTTGGGGGAATGTGAGTACTGTTCCGTCATCAACATCCGAGGCTGCAACAAATCCCCCACTTTTAGTTACTCTCTTCAGTTCAGCAATGGTCGTCACTGGGTCTCTCACATGCATGAGGACTAGCCGACAATATGATAAATCAAATTCAGCATTGTTGAATTTTAGATTGTGGATGTCGCCTACCTCGAATTTCGCGTTCTCTATACCATCCCTAGTCGCGAGCTTCTTTGCTTCTTTGATGAACAGGGGGTCAAAGTCTATGGCGCAAACTTCTTCCGGATAGACCCTCGAAGCGATTCTTCTCGTGATTACACCTGTTCCGCACCCAGCATCAAGAACCTTCATTTTTGGCTTAAGGTTTAGAATCTCCAGTTCTCTCGCGATTACTTTTTCGAAAGCTTTGGCTTGTGCCTCAAGCCTCATCGCTTCCTCAGCCTTGCCACCATAGGCGTATTTACGTGAACCGCTGCTCAAAGAAATCCCTCGGCAACATGATTCCAAGTGGAATAAAAGCCTGTCGCTGGACTACTTCATGCATGTATGCTCCCCCGGGCGCCCTGCGCGGTTTCCTTCCGCCTTCCTGTCAGGAAGTTAACCCGGAATCCTGCTGGCAATTTTGGTCAACAACCGGGCCCCATATAGGGTTCCCTGTAAAGATTTTTTTCTATGGATTGCTATGGTTAGGTGTCCGCTTTGAGGTATTCCCCACAGAGAAAAAGTTCGCGCGGGTATATGTATGGTGGCTGGTTGGCGAAATCAATTAGCCACGAGTTGACCCCTACCGCATCTGAGCAAACATTATTAACCCTCCAAGAAATGGGTGCTGTTGGTGAGCTTGTGAGTTCCAATCAGAAGCCAATTGCGGCCTTCATGCTCTCGCTCCTGTCTGGTCTGTTCATAGTATTGGGCGGTTCTCTCTGGTGCCTCTGGCTCGATGGCATCTGGAGTTTCAGCTGGGTGGACAGCATGATGCATGGCTGGGATGAGCACATGGACGGATGGAACCTGGGCGGATTGGCTCTTCCAATGGGCGTCTTGAGCATCATCTTTGGCGTGGCAACAATAATTACAGCGATCATGCTGTACACAAATCCCAAGCAGCACGAACTCCTGGGCGCTTTAATCATTGTCTTCTCAGTAGTCAGCGTGCTGGGCTGCCTAGGCGGCTTTGGCATAGGGATAGTCTTGGGGGGCATCGGGGGAATACTCGCTGTACTCTGGAAACCTGAGAAGATAGATTAGCCAGTTTGCATATCCTTACTGGAAGCGTTAGCAATACTTAGACCCGGTCGCTTTCCCCATTCACTTGCTCATTTTGTAGGTTCTCAGAATGTATGTACCGACTACACACCAATATCCAACGTACACAAGTACTCTTAACCATTCGGGGTTGCCATCAAATCCTACTAATGCCTTCATTATGGAACCTACAGCTCCATTCTCGTGTAGTAGCGGGTAGGTTCCGTCCGGGTTTCTTGATGGATTGATGTTGAACGCCTCCTGACCCAAGAGACCAAATTCGACACCAACGCCTTCCCCAGCCTCTATGAGTTCATGGACCCCATAACCAGCCAATCCTGCTGCGAAGACTATCAGGACGATACTCGTGTATTTGAAAAATTTCCCAATGTCAAGCCTATAGGCTCCTTTCATCAGAATCATCGCTAATACAATCACAACCACCAAGCCAATCAATAGTCCAATTGTTGCACCCAACGGGTCGAGGAAGAATGTTGCGGTCAAGAATAGCACTGTTTCGAGCCCTTCTCTGAACACTGCTATGAAAGCAAGCGTGGCAATGCCAACCAGTTGTCCCTTTGTGATTGCCAAGTCAATCCTCTCTTGAAGTTCACTCTTTATCCTTTTAGCGTGACCTGA
Organism: Candidatus Bathyarchaeota archaeon; assembly: GCA_020352535.1. Lineage (GTDB taxonomy): Archaea > Thermoproteota > Bathyarchaeia > Bathyarchaeales > Bathyarchaeaceae > SOJZ01. The sequence goes on from CP070679.1 coordinate 628,833, forward strand.
CATCCAAAATATCATATAGGTTAGTACCACTGTTGCCATAATCGAAGCAACCCCCTCAAACATTTCCGCAGCTATTCCAGTGAGCCCCCCGTAGACCAGCTGCACGATTCCTGCTAGAATGATGCTCGCTATGATGGCAGTGCCAGTTCCCAAGTAGAGGAACCTGTTTAGTTCCGCTTTTCCTGCTTTCTGAAGGTATGCTGCCATTATCACCACAATCAAAGCAGCTTCAAGCGATTCTCTGAAGGAAATCAGAAGGCTTGGTAATAATCCCTCAAACATGCATCTTCCATCCATCTACATTGCAGGTATTGTCAATCAACTAGGTTAAAAGATTCACACTTGTAAGTGTGTGAAGCCGAACGTGTTACACCTTCCAGCGCAAATGTAACCCTGGGAGAATTACCGCCTCGACCATTCCCGTAGGGGGCAATAAATAGCCCCGCGCACATGCAACCATATGCAATCGAATGGCAAAACGGGAAACAGGAAATCTACATGCCTGTACCTGGACCAAGAGCTCGTGCGGACCGCCAGGCGACTGGGCCTGAACCTCAGCAGGGTCTCCGAGAACGCCCTGAAGGAAGCAATCGGACGGCTACGGGAGCCGGAATCAGAAACCAGCCTCCAGAGCCAAACTAATATGGAGGGCCGGGGCCGGGATTCGAACCCGGGCGCCAGGCTCCACAGGCCTGTAAGCTACCAGGCTATCTGCTCGCGCATAGGAGCCATAGATTGCTAAGCCTGGTAGAGCTGGATAAGTTTCTCGCAGGCATCATCAAATACTGCGATGGCTGCTCCTTCCGTCTTTGTTGGTTTCACTCTGAACTCGACACTTGGTTTCTTCAGTCTTTCATTTTCCTTCTGAGTATCCTTAACAGCGAACGCTGTGAGAGGTATTCCCTGCTGAAACAAGCCTCCTTGAAGGTCTTGGCTGCAGGATTGTCGCTAGGTTCAAGCAGCAACTCAGCTCCCTCTGGCTCTTCGGGCGATACGACAGTAAGCCATCTGAACTTCCCTACTAGTAGGTCCAACTTCTTGAAAAAGCCCAAGACTCAGTATAGAACCTGAGAGCTTTGGTCTGGTCATCTACAAAAATGCTGGTTAGTTTAATCTTCACGATTTACACCCTATGCTTTCATTAAAGGTTAGGGCATAAAACAACTCCTTATGCATTAATATGTCTGAATGCCATTCAAGTACAATGAATGTAGCTGAAGAGGTGATGGATGATGGAGGTTCAGAACCAGATGCGAGTGATGCAGAAAGACCTGATGGAAGCCGAGGATATAGACTTCACAGACGAAAAGGAATATTGGAACACCTACAAGCTGAAGGATGGAACAACACTGAAAATCAAGCTGGTGCTCCGAGGGGTTAAACGATTGAAGAAGTGGAGCCCAGACGGTCTACCAGTCTACGTAATCAACAGCAGGAATATTGTTCGAGTGGTTGATGTCCCGAAAAACCTGAAGGCGGAACCAAAGCCAAGTGCCTTCAAACCCGTCTAATTCACCTGCGTACTGCGATTGGCAATTAGGCATTTCACTATTCCTTTCAGGATTCTCTAGGATGATCAAAGTCTAAGAAGTACTCATAGGTTTCCGCTTCCTCAAATCCTAGACTCCTATGAAACTCCTGGGCAACATCGTTCTCTCTGTTTATCCGCGCCTTCACGGCCTTGCACCCTTTTCTCTTGGCCCAAGCGAGGAAGCGCTGCACGAGTTTCCTACCAACTCCCCTCCGCCTCTGCTTCTCATCCACGATAATCGCATCAATCTTACCCGTCTTACCCTCCCAGTCAATATCCAACTGAAAACTCCCCACTAGGATCCCAACTACCTTGCCAGCGTCCTCGGCGAACAACACAACACCATTCTCCTTACGCACGTAATCAATGAAAGCTTGCTTCAGGTCTAGCCCAATATCTCCATGATACAGCTTCTCAAGCAGTGGAAGGCCCAGATTATAATCGCTAGTTCTTCCTGACCGAATCGACACAGAACTCCTCCCCATAAGGACAAACACCGATTCATAAGTGCCCCTGCATGTTATTTTGACTTTCGAGTATTCACTCTATGGGCAGCCAAAGCAAGGCAACTAGGCTCAAATCCCTCGAAAAACTAAAGGGGGATGGTCATTATTTCCTATTCTAGAAGGATGGTCACAATATATTGCTACCACTTTCACCCATTAGGCAGTCCCAGAAGAGCTTCTCAATCCCAAAGGCTACAAAGAATGCTATTGGGGTCGCGGGGATTTGAACCCCGAACACATGGAGATATCTCCCGCATACTCCCCTACGCACGCACAGACCATGCTCTATACGGTCTCGTGGTTTGAAATCCGTGATCGCATGCAAAGCTGCTACAGATGACTAGATTCCTACGAGCAGCAGTAGCCTATAAGCTACTCCTCCAACGACGATGGCGAACGCGATCTCAAAAACCGTAATGACTGCTGCTTTTCTCCAACCAAGCTCTCTGAGAAGCGCTCCAATCGTAGATATGCACGGGATATACAGCATTGCCACCAAAGCGAATACAAACATCTGGATTGGTCCGAAACCTGGAACCGTCGCGAAGTCTGAGGTTCCCAACAGCGTCGCCAACATGATTAGGGTTAATTCCTTCCTCAGAACCCCGAAAATCAGCGTTATCCCAGTGACAGCCGGCAATCCTAACCAGCCAACAGTCACAGGACTAAGCATGTAGGTTATCGGCTGTAGCCAACCAAGCAGGTCAACCAGCTTAATCACAAACGTGCCGGCAACTATGAGTGGGAACGCCATCTTGATAAATTCCTTCAGCCTGAACCAGGTCTGCTTCAGCACGGTCTTCCCATGAGGTATCCTGTAATCATGCATCTCCATGATTAGGCCAGTCGGTTCCCCTGGCAAAGCCTTGAACGCTATTCGTCCAAGCAAGAAGATGATCACCAAATCTATGATGTACAGCAGAAGCGCCCATTGGACACCTACAAATGAGCCCACAAGACCTAAAATGACAACTGAAGTGGCTGCACAAGGCACCAAGGTGACAACAAACGTCGCTATAAGCCTCTCTCGATCGGTCTCCATGATTCTACATCCCAGGCAGGCTGGAACATTGCAGCCGCAGGCAAGCATCACTGGGATAAACGCCTTTCCATGTAGACCCATCTTGTGCATTAGGTTGTCCATCAAGAAAGCGATTCGACTCAGATACCCAGAGTCTTCTAGAATGTACTGCATCAGGTAGAATGGCAAGAGATAAGGCAATGCAATTGTGGTTCCCGCTATGAGACCTTCAAGAATACCGCCCCAGACAAGCGTTGCCACAATTCCGACGCCAAAGACACTGTCAAAGAGCGGTTTCAACCCATAGAGAACACCGTTCAACAAGCCAGATGTATAATCTCCGAAGGTGAATATCGCGAGAAAAACTAGGAGCAACGCTAATACCATGACGAGATAGCCAGAAACCCTGTGAGTCGTCAGAGTATGAAGTCTTTCTCGTAAGGGGAGTTTCGATGGGGGGACAATCTCTTGAACCTCCCTTGCGATGCAACCCGCAATCTCATACCGCTCAGAAGTTATCACAGTAGAACATGAATGCTTGTGAATACCCTCAATCTCTTGTGCAAGCTCCTTTACCTTGGATAAAACCTTAGAATCTATTTGGCGAACTCTGCTCTCTATTTGCTCGTCTCTCTCTAGAAGTTTGATAGCAATCCACCGAGCCGGATAAGGAATGTCCAGCTTCTCAAGCAGACTGCTGAGCTTCTCTATTCTCTCTTCTATCTCCTCTCCATATTTGACAGGAGAGGGAATTGAATCTCCTTTCTCGATTAGGCTGATGACCTTATCGAGTAGCTCGTAGATACCCACCTGATTCGGTGCAATTGTGGGGACAACTGGAACGCCAAGAACATCCTCAAGTTTCTTATGGTCAATCTGTATGCCTTTCTTCTTCGCCATGTCCATCTGATTCAAAGCAACAATCAAGGGTGTTTCTAGCTCAATCAGCTGGAGCGTGAAGAAGAGATTTCTCTCAAGAACTGAGGAGTCAATCACGTTAATTACGAAATCAGGCTTCTCAATAGCGATATATTCTCTTGAGATGAGCTCCTCGATGGAAAAAGTGGATAGTGAGTAAATTCCGGGCAGATCGACAATATCTATGGTGTAGCCTTTGAAGTGTAGAGTTCCGTCGGCCTTCTCAATGGTCTTTCCCGGCCAATTTCCAATGTGTTGGTGCATTCCGGTGAGGTGGTTGAATATTACTGATTTTCCAACGTTAGCGTTGCCTGCAAGGGCTATGATGATTCTTCGCTTGGCCAACTCTCTACCCGAACCATAATTCTTTCTGCCATTCCTCTTCCTATGGCCAACCTCGACCCGCGTACTTGGAGCTCTTTAGGCCCGTGAAAGGGCGCGGATTTCACCACGGTCACCTTAGTCCCTGGGGTGAGTCCCATATCCTCCAGTCTCTTCCGAAACCCCCATCTACGACGATGATGTTGATTAGCATCACGTCTTGACGCCATATCGATGGAAATAATTACTCCGCTCTCTCCATCTCTAAGACGTGACAAAGGAAGCTCCAGCGTGACCATCCTCTCGTCCTTTCACGTAGTTTAGGTTATATAATCGGAAAGCCCATAGATAAATATTTAGGTTAGTATAACAATATTAGAAAAGACTAAATGTGTAGGTAGCTGAAGAATGGAGCCAAGAAACCACGGTAGACCGAGTAGACGCGAAGAAGGCTACATAGAGACAATCTACAATTTAATCCAAACACATGGCTACGCCAGAGTAGCGGACATCTCGGAGACGCTGAATGTGAAGCCACCAAGCGTTACTAACATGCTTCAGAAACTCGATAAGCAGAAGTATGTCAACTACACGAAATATCGTGGTGTCATCCTGACCGCAAAAGGAACAGCCTTGGCAAAGGCTCTAGAACGACGGCACGAAGCATTGAGAGGATTCTTGATCATGATTGGCGTTAATGAAGAAACCGCAGATCGAGATGCATGTGAGATAGAACATAGGATAGACCACGAAACGGTGAAGCGGTTAGCGACATTCGTAGAATATGTGCAGTCGGCCCCTCAGACCCCGCCTTTCTTTAAACACTTCAAGCAATACTGCAGAACTGGGGTACGACCCCACCAATGTAAATCTAAGGCAGACGGAGAAACTGGCTGCTGACATCCAAGTTTAGACCTTAGATTCCTTGGCTAGGTACTATCTCTCTCTCAGGTTATCCCGCCAGTTGTTGTGTGGATGATCTCGCTATCGATTCCGACTGCCCAGCCGGTTTTATCATCGATAAAATGGACGCTGAAGAGGGCGTTCGTGGTGCTGGACGTCTGAGCTATCCAAGTATCTCCCGCATTCGTGGTGTGTAGAACTACGCCATCTCCCCCTACAGTCCAGCCCGTATGGTCATCCACAAAGCATACGCTCTTGAGCCATACCGATGTTCCAGACACTTGGGGGGACCAGAAGCTTCCGCCATCTATGGTGTGGAGTATTGTCCCATCTCTCCCCACCACCCAACCAACATTGTCATCTGCAAAATGGACACTCTCGAGTTGTGTGCTAGTTCCGGAAGCCTGAGGATCCCAGTGAGCCCCACCGTCTGAGGTGTGCAGAATTGCTCCCATTCCTCCCACGGCCCATCCTCTATTTGCATCGATAAAGCAAACTGAGTAAAGGGGTAAAAAGTTGGATTCAGACAGCTGAGTGTTCCAGTTAATTCCGCCATCTGTTGTATGCAGTATTACACGGCGCGGCGGTTGGAAAGATGGCTCCCGCCCTCCGACTGCCCAGCCTGTGTTGTCATCTATGAAGTGGACATCTTGGAGGGTGTGAGAAGACCCTGAATTTTGAGTGATCCAGCTACTCCCGCCATCCTCGGTGTGTATGATTACGCCTAAACTTCCTACAGTCCACCCTGTATTGACGTCCGTAAAGTAGACGCCATAAAACGTGGAGAACTTCTCGGACGTTTGTGGATACCAATTGTTTCCACCATTTTTGGTGTGTAAAATTGTCCGAACGGACCCTACTGCCCAGCCATTCTCAGCGTCTGTGAAATAGACATCAGTGAGAACAGCTGAGGTTTCGGAGTTTTGAGCAAACCATCCTCCACTTGACAGTTTCTCAAAGGTGAAGTGGTCGCTATCCCAGATATTGTCGGGGTAGATGCCAACGTATCCATGATATGTGTAGTTGCCTTGAGGTGCGAAATCTGGAACATTCAATGCTAGGTCACTGCTTCCAGACCACCCTCCAGGCAGACTAACTTGGACTCCGATTACTGGGCCATATGGTTTCCCATTTGGTAAGGTGGCCACAGTCCAAACGTGAAAGGTAAGGGGCACAATCTCATTGTTGGCTACAGTGATGGAATAATCAAAGCTACTGCCTGACGGTGGGATTCTTACTGGCGGGCTTATCGGAACCACCAATATGGTCACCAAAGGAGTAGATACCAAGCCGGAAGCTCGACTCTCACCATCAATAGTGGTTTCTAGGTTCACCATGGTCTCTGTAAGCTTAAGCGATATGTGATTTATGCGCGTGGCTTGTACGCTTACCATTACTGTGAAGGCAGGAAGATATAACAACGTGCAGAGCAAGATACAAGCAGTTCTCTTCATCATTCCCTCGTTCCCTGACACCAATACAGTCAGAATCGAGGGATTTAAGTGGGCTGTCAACGGATTCCTTTACGTTTCCGGGTATAATCGATAGCAGCTGCTCCACAGATCAAGGGAATATATACTGCCCAAAAGAGGATTGCTCCCCACGGGAAGAAGTTAGCCTGCAACCAGTAAACCAGGCAAAAAAACAACATAGGACCTATGAACAAGCAGAATAAAATTGCCTGGTGCTGAGCCACTGCCTCTAGAATCATGAATGCGAATGAGTGTCGAAGTCTCCACTTCAGGCTACTCTTCAGCTTCTTCAGATTCATGATTCTACCTTCTCTGTCTTCAGATTTATGATTTATCTTGCAGCGAAATGCCTTCTGCTCACAAGACTTAAGTTAAGGTTCTCCGGAATTCTCAACTCACCATGTTAGCCGCCAACTTAGCGGAACTGCTACGAACCTACCTCGGTCTGAATCAACTGACCAGTGAAATCATAGCCTCAGCCATTGTTTTTACCCTTGTAGCATTCTTTGGCTGGCTGACCTTCTTCATCTCAAAACGATACATCTCCAGATGGGCTGAGGGAACTAAAACCAAAGTAGACGACGAGATACTGCGTATCGTGAGAGCTCCAACCCTGCTCCTAATCATCCTGATCGGAGCATACTACAGCCTAGAATCCTTAGCCTCCATCCTACCCTACTCTACGACTCTAACAGCAATCTTCACAGTTGCAGGAATCTTGATAGTCGCATTCATGATCACCAGGGTTGTGGACGCACTCATCACTTGGTACGCTCGACGAGCAGGGCGCCAACGAAGACTGAGCGAACACCTTCTCTTCATCCTGAAAAAGACGGTTCAGGCTATTGTCTACATCTCAGCGTTTCTAGCCCTCCTGGTCGTGTTCAGAGTCGATCTATCCGGCATAGTCGTCGGCTTGGGCGTTGGAGGCATAGCGATTGCCTTAGCATTGCAGAACGTCCTGAGTGACGTCTTCAGCGCCTTCTCCATCTATTTCGATAGACCCTTCGAAGTAGGCGACTTCATTGTCCTAGACGGCTATTCGGGAACAGTCCGGAAGATAGGAATCAAGTCAACCCGAGTGCAACTACTACAGGGCGAAGAGCTAGTAGTATCAAACAGGCAGCTTACGACAGCAAGCTTGAGAAACTTCAAGAAACTAAAACGTCGACGAATCGTCTTCACGCTTGGCGTAGCGTGCGATACACCCCTTAAAAAGCTGAAACAAATCCCCACCATCATCGCCAAGATAATCGGAAGTATGGAGCTAGTCGAATTTGACCGAGTTCACTTCACTGAATTCGGCGACTTCAAACAGAACTTTGAGGTGGTTTACTACATGAAGACGCCCGACTATACAAAATACATGGATACGCAACAAGAGATTAACTTCAAAATACTCGAGGCCTTTGAGAAGGAAGGTATCAAGATGCCCTTCCCAACACAGACGATTCTCCTCGATAAGTAGGTGTAGCGTCCAGCCTTCACTATCGCGAGACGAACCTATCGTTTTTCCACACATCAGCCGTATCGCTGTAGCCTAGACGCTCCCAGTAGCCTAGCTCCTTTTCCGCTGTGAATTTAATCTTGGTGATCCACATAGCGCTCTTGTAGCCATACTTGTCAGGAACCACTAAGCGCAGCGGTGCGCCGCATCCTTCCTTAAGGTACTCTCCATCCAGTTTGTAAGCCAGAAGAATATCATCCCCTTCGAGCTCCTCTAAAGAGAGCGACGTTGTGTATCCATCAGCACACTCGAAAGTAGCAAACCTCGCGGTCTTCTTGGGCTCCGCCAGACTCGACAACTGCTTGAAGGATATTCCCTCCCACTTGAGACCTAGAACACTCCATCCTTCAACACAGTGAAAGTCACTTTCAGATTCAACCTTTGGAAGACTGCGGAGACCATCCCAATCGAGCTTCATGGCCTTCTCGACTTCTCCATCTACTGTCAGAATCCATGTTTCCACATCTATCTTAGGAATAGAACCACTAATAGTTCTATGATCTTCTCCCCATCTCAACAAACGCTTGATAGGCCTTTGTCCTGGAGGCAGGTTTCGAACCCCATCACGATTATTCGACGATGTCGTCACGCTTCCTGCTACCCTTCAGTTTCCTTCCTACAAGAAGACTTGTCTTTGTGGCAGGACTTCATTTCATCTATGTCGCAGAATGTCTTGAAAAACATGTTTAAATGCGTATCCAGCTCCTTTCTACCTCGCTCTGTCAAAGAGTAACGTTTATTCTCATCTATTGAGAGCAATCCGACATCCTTTAAATGCTTCAGCACAGGGTATATCGTACCCGGGCTTGGCCTTCGACCTTTTCTCTTCTCCAGCTCAAGGGCAATCTCTGCTCCCGTCATGCTTCTTCTACTTGCTAGCCAAAGAATGAGAAACGATAGGAATCCCTTCATCCGGCAATGCGCCATATGTAACAGTATCGGATAATCGATATTTAAGGCTTGAGCACCCATCGATATATCGGTTAACCGATAGGTTTATATGCATATATCGTATTTCCAATATCGCAAAACCAATATTGAGCTATGGAGGTGAGAATGGCTTGTGTCATGAAACATACCATGGACATCGTGGAATGCATTGCGGGCGACGATTCCTTACAACAGAAGAGAAAATCGAGAAACTCGAGGAATACAAGAAGT
>CP070679.1:638272-645074 GCA_020352535.1 Candidatus Bathyarchaeota archaeon
CCAATCTTGAAAGCCTGCTATAGAGCCTTTCCATTTCTGATGCCTGCGAAGAAAGAGGCCGAGAGCCGGCAATGAAAACGGCACGGGCCTTTTGTCCTGCAGGAATATCGAGTTTTTTTCAGATTTGCGATAAAACAAAAGATGGAGAAGCTATAACAGATCCTGCGCGTGTAGGTGCACGGGGCGGTGGCTTCGCGATAGAGACAGGTGTTTCGACAGAAGTCCGCGCCGTGGAAGCAGAGGAAGAGCGTATCAGCATATTCATTGATGGCAAGCCTGCGCCCTATGCAGAAACTACAAGAACAGTGGCGGAGTCCTTGCTTCGAGAAGCTGGGAAAATACTCGATATTGCTATTGAACATCGTGTTGATGTTCCAATAGGAGCTGGCTTTGGATCGAGCGCTGCGGGAGCATTGGGCACTGCCCTCGCTCTGAGCAGGATGCTAGGCATCAACCTCACTTACAACCAGCTGGGCCGGATTGCTCATGTTGCTGAAGTGAAATGCCTTACTGGGTTAGGAACTGTTGGTCCATTGCTGCTGGGAGGATGTGCAATCACCACCGAGCCTGGAGCCCCAGGCTATTCGGTTATCGATCGCATCCCCATCTCCTCCGACCATAGAATTGTCGCTGTAACCTACCGTCCTTTACCGACAAAAGACACACTTCTATCCCAAGAACGGAGACCTCTAATCAACAAGTGGGGATTGAAGACTGTTGAGAGAATTGTGGGTAACCCCTCACTAGAGAACTTTATGCAAGCAAGCAAAGAGTTCGCTCTGAAGACGGGGTTTGCCACGGGTCGAATTAAGCGGTTGATTGCAGTTGCAGAGAAAGCGGGTGCTGTAGGAGCAGCACAGAACATGCTCGGCGAAGCTGTTCATGCCTTGGTCACATCAGATAGGCTGGAGGATGTCATCAAGGCTCTTAAGCAAGCAGCCGTAAATAAGCGAATTGTAATAGCAAAGCTCGACTTCCAAGGTGCACGATGGCTCAAGTGACAGAATCTTGAGGAAGCGATTCAAGAGTGTGGCAGTAGGCGGAACATTTGATGAGTTTCACAGAGGTCACAGAACACTGCTACTAAGAGCCTTTGAAGTTGGCGAGAAAGTTCTGCTAGGCCTTTCGGTCGATGGTTTGGTGCTGAAAATGGGAAAACCCCATGTAGTAGCGACCTTTGACGTTAGGTTGGAAGAACTCAAGAGCTTTTTGAGAAGACAAGGACTACTTAAACGTGCTGAAATCATCCCGATTTACGATCGCTATGGCGTAACTCTCTCGCGTAGCGAGCTGGAAGCCTTAGTTGTAGGCAAAGAAACTGAACCGGTTGCACGAGAAATCAACGACAAACGAAAGGCGAAGGGCTTGCCGCTTTTGACCATTGTGGCTATCGATATGATTCCAGCGGATGATCGAGTGCCAATCTCCACAACTCGGATTAGAAACATGGAGATTGACCATGAGGGTAAGTTGTTGAATCCATAGACCAAACCCTTTGCTGCTTCAAGGTCGTGGCAGATAGCTGGCGCAGACAGAACAATCCCCGCTTCATCAAGTCAACCCGCTGCCTGAATATTTTATTAGGAAGAATATCCTCCTCGATAGAACATGCAGACGCCAAGCATAGAAGACTTCAAGAAGATTGTGAGCAAACTTGCAGAGTTCATCAGGCTCTCTCAACGGTTGAAACCAAATGATTCCTACCTGATTGTAAACCGGAACTCACCGGTTCTAAGTAAGGCAGCTGTGGAAGCAGCCGAGAGCTGCAGACTGAATGTTAGAAGATTTGATCTCCCTGCAAGTCAGCCTTATGAACACTTTCCTGAAGAACTCCTCAAGCTGCTACGCGAAAGAACCCCAAAAGGTGGAATGGGCCTTTTCGATTACAGCGAACACCAGGATTGGAGCTTGAAGGAGCTAGGAGCCCGAATAGAACTACTATTTGACGTGATCGAGGAGGTTCCCATAAGCTGGGCGCATTCCCCGCAGATCACCTTGGACATGGCCATTAATGGTCCACTGCAATGCGATTACCGAAGGCTCGCAACTGAAGCAGAACAAATGATGCAGAAGCTGAAAAACGTCAAGAAACTGCATATCACCGCCCCTGGTGGCTCTGACATCGAGATTGTATTACCAGAGTCGGTGAAGTTCGAGACAGACTGCATAATTGTGCCACCAAACATCTACAACAAACCTGGGAAATTCGGTAACCTACCTGTTGGAGAAGTGTGGGCGGAAAAGGGGCAATTTATCGAAGTCCAAGACAACCAGTCCGGAAAGAAAATCACTCAACATTATCCCGTAAAGCTCATCGCAAATGGCACTTGGGTCTGTGACGTTTGCATCGGAGGCTACAACGAGCGGATTGCCCCTGAGAAACCGATTACCGTGGAGCTAGAAGATGGCGTCATAACCAACTTCCACTGCGACGATCCGGGACCTGCCCCCGTATTTGAGAAGATGTTAGCAACCCAACACAGATATGGCCTGCCCACGATTCTTGAAGAAGTGGGAATCGGGCTGAATGAGCGGGCACGGCTAACTGGAAACATGCTTGAAGACGAGAAACTTAGAGGCACTTGTCATATAGCCCCAGGAAACATCCGATACCACGCAGATATGCTCGTCAACAAGCCCACGATAAAAGCTACGCACCTGAACGGTATGACCCAAGAAATAGTGACAAATGGAATGCTAGCATTGCCTTAGCACACCGACGCTCGAGGCAGATTTGTGTTAGTGATGGGGGATTCTGAAACTATAAAAGGGAAGACTCCAAAGATTTAGATTCGCAATTCTGAGGGGAGTATTAGATGGAGGTTAGCCGTAAAAGGCAGCGAGGACGCGTGCTCCACCGTTTCAAATATGTAAAGACTTGCGTCCTAGCCAGAGAGCTTTGTGTGCTAGTACGCGCAAACCGTGTGGCTCTGAATAAGGAGGACGTTCAGGCATGTTGCTCCTTCATCTGTGAATTGTGCAAAGAGGCTGGGTGTGGAGAACCAAGCGAGCTTTGCAAGAAAGCTGCCAGCATCGTCCTTGATAGCGAGGAAGAATATCTTGACCTCTGTGAGCAAAGCTGCAAGAAATGCGGCGAGGCCAAGCAACCGACAGCCAAGAAGACAACATATGTAGCCTAACACTACTCATCTAAGATTTGATATGGAGGTAACCTGGATTCAAGCCCTAATTGCTCTAAACGAAGATAAACGCGGAGAGAGCCAAAAGGATATTGAATGATGAGGAGGGTCAGCTTGTATATCGCACCATATGTAGCATCACCACTTCCAGTAGTTCATCAAATGCTTATCCTTGCTGAGCTGAGCAAAAATGAGACAGTGTATGATCTCGGCTGTGGAGACGGTCGAGTCGCCATAATGGCAGCGGAAGAGTTTGGCGCCACCGCTGTAGGCGTCGAGCTGAGAGACGACTTGGTAAAGAAAGCTCTCAACCGAGTCTCGGAACTCGGTCTTGACAGCATGGTAAAGATTGTCCAGCAAGACCTGTTCGATGTAGACTTGGGACAGGCTGATGTCGTCACGCTGTACCTCACTACCAGTGCAAATGAGCGAATACGCCCAAAACTGGAGTCAGAGCTCAAGCCTGGAACACGCGTCGTCTCTCACGATTATGAGATTCTAGGATGGAAGCCAACTAAAATCGACAGCTTCTGTGAAAACCCGAGGCTCGGCTATCCATCCCACACCCTCTACGTCTATCATAGGTAGCTCCTGAGTAACCTTGGCCCATTTCTTCAAATGATGAGACACAAGCAACATGCTCTTTAGCCAATGAATCGAGTCTTCCTAAGAACCCATCTACCTTTTGCATGGATGAATCAGAAGTATGGAGCTTTCCTTCATAATGATGAAATACCTCCTGGGCGCATTTAGAATATGGGGCCTCTGTTGTCAAAGATTGCACGACTATTAAGGTCAGCCCGCGGACGCTCACTTGATGAAGAACTCCAGGTAAATTGTAACAAATGCGGCAAACGATTGGCAACTGACAAGGATGGATTCTGCGATCCATGTCGGTTCAGTGATATCTTGACCCAAATGACCGAGAAGCGATAGATGGCTATCCGCTAGAGCTGCTACTTGCTTTCATAGACCAAGAACTAGCAGAAGGCATGCTCAACCAAGCATGCACCTGACTGCCTCTGAGCACATAAGGCACTCATCTGGGATTGGCTTATCTTTAGGCCGCTTTCCCAGGTATCCAAGAAACTGGGGGCACCCTTTAGGACCAGACCCCTCATTCTCAGCTGCTCCTTTTAGCCCTTCAGCTGCCTGACTCGGTTCATTTACTGGCGAAGATGGCGTGGTTACCTTGCTAGGAACATCTTCCAGCCTTGAGAGGCAGTGAGGGCAGACATGCAGAACATTCTCCTTTGTACCCTCTGACAAATCAATGATCTTGAAAGGCTCAACTACTGCTTTTCCGCATTTCTTGTTTGAGCAGACGAACTCATCAGACTTTTTGTGGCTTGGGGAAGAGTGCAGGTCTTCGAGAGGAATAGACCTTTGGTCGAGACCTTCTTCTCCTTCTTCTGATTGAATTTCCATCTTTTCCTTTCTCTTATTTTCCGCTTTCAATAACCGCTTGGCATGATTCTTCATATTACCTCGCCTCTTTCACTGTTTTCTGAAGGTCTCCGCATACGTTGTGAATCCAGGCTTGATTCAGTCATGCATTCCTATGTTATTCATACCTGCGAAGATACATGATGTCTTGTTCCAGTTTTTCAATTACCTCTTTGGTAATCCTCTTTCTATTCTTCACAGCATTCCCTACAGGTTCTTGACGATTCAGGGTATTTCTTGTTTATGAATCTAGGATATGTAAACAAGCGTTGCAGATTCTGTTCTCTCTACCTCGCTAGAAAGGATCTTGGAACCAAAGCATGATGCGGACCAATCCATAAATACTCCCTATATCTCATTGAAGTGCAGTTGATTGAGATGCAGATCAAGGTTAAGAAGCCCACTGAAGAAGAGCGAAGACGAGCAAGAAGCTGGCCAATCTGGGAAAAGGAGCCATCTACATTCCCTTGGGAGTATGACCAAACCGAAGCATGTCTAATCCTGGAGGGTAAATCTATTGTCAAGACGGATGATGGTGAGGTGGAATTCAGGGCTGGTGACTTCGTCACTTTTCCCAAAGGACTCAAATGCACTTGGGAGATCAAGGAGCGAATAAGAAAGCACTACAAGCTGGGCTGACCTCCTCAGAGGGTAAGCGGAACAGGCCCTCTATAACGAATCTTCACCAAACCTTCTATGCAAACCTGCTGCAGCTATGTCATACATCAGACGGAAGACGATTCCGAGAAAGACTGGGATAATCACCCCAAACATATTAACTACACGTTCATAAAAGTTATAAAACTCCTCAAGCAAGAAACGAAGACCATCACCTAGAGGGAGCGAATGGTGAAGCACCATCAAATCTACAGAATCGACCTAACCAAGATTGAAGGAAGCGGCGACTTCCCATGCCCCAGCTGTAGCACTGTCATATCTCCAGAAGACGAGACAGACGCCGTCTATACCGTTCTGGACACGAAAATGAACGGAACTGGCATGGACGCGGATCTTGAAGAACTAACGATACAATGCAACAAGTGTGGGAGCCAGATTCATCTGATTGGATTCCTTCAATCTTCTCAGGCAAGCCTAAGCAAGGAATAATCTGTACACGTGCGTGGCAGCTTCTGAGCAGCGAAGTCAATACCAAATCCCTTGGATGCTTCCATTTCCTAGTTTCTGACTTGCGTTATGCCATCTACGCGGTCTAAGCCACACGAGCCAGTACCGATTTCTCAGGTTAGGTAGCCAAGCTCCGTGGTAATCCCACCGTTATGTTTATAAACCGTCTCAAGCGATATGTACCGCTGAACATAACGGTGGTCACGTATAGTGGAAACGAGATATTGGGTGTGGGCAGCTGCTCTAGTCTTGATGGTAATCACCTCGATTGCTGGAACCGCCTACCTCGCTGCAACATCCACGAGAGAGAAGCTTGTGGTTTCTACCACCACCAGCCTATATGACACCCTTCTGCTTGACACCCTTGAAGACCAATTCGAAGCAGAGTATCCTATTGACCTTCGCTTCATCTCGAGAGGGACTGGTCTAGCGATAAAGCTTGCGCAGCAAGGCGATGCTGATATGATACTGGTCCACGACCCACTTCGAGAGAAGGCTTTTCTGGAGGCGGGTTATGGCGTATGCAGAAGAATCATTGCATACAACTTTTTCGCAATAGTTGGTCCAGAGACAGATGTTGTAGAGATTAAGGGATTATCCCCTGTCCAAGCCCTACTGAAACTCGTAGAGGCTGGAAGGCAGGAGCAAGCTAAATGGGTATCACGTGGTGATGACTCCGGGACTCACGCCAAAGAGAAGGGGTTGTGGAATGCTGCAGGTTTGAACTGGACCGAGTTGAAGGAAGAGCCATGGTATATTGAAGCAGGTTCTGGGATGGGAGCTACTTTGCAGATTACGGAACAATTCTCGGGGTACACCCTTGCGGATATGGGCACCTATCTGAAATACCACAAAGACAACATCGTCACGCTCAAAGATTTGGTGACATCTGGAGAAGAGCTTCTGAATGTATACAGTGCGATGGTAGGCAACGTGAACGTACACCCGGAAGCCAACTTTGAAGGCGCCATCAACTTCACCGAGTTCCTCACATCAGCAAAAGGCCAGCAGATCATCGAGGATTTTGGAAAAGCCACTTACGGGCGACCCCTGTTTTATCCCGCTGTAGCCCTTCTTGAAGAAGAACCGAA
>CP070679.1:645174-655596 GCA_020352535.1 Candidatus Bathyarchaeota archaeon
GCATACTCTTCGGGAGTGAAGTAGTCAGGTGCATCCTCACCATGCCACCTTGGCTGGACGAGTCGGGAATACATCTCCGAGGTGTTGAAGCCTTTCGGGGGGATTCGATTATCCTTGTAACGGTTAGTGGCTAAGGCGAAGTGGAAGGTCTTATTCTCACCAGTAAGCTCATTGCTTGACATCTGAGCTTCCCACACCAACTCATCATGAGTGTTGGTGAGGATTCCTCCTGAAACATAGACTTCGTCACCGTTGGGATCCTGTGTCGTCACCAGTGGCTCATAGGGATTAATCTCATCTAAGAGGTTGTCCGATGAATCGTAGAATTGGATATTAAGGAACATTCTTCTTCCTTCGGGGAAGCCGGAGATGAGTTTATGTCCAGCATTGTTGGTTACCCGTAAAGTCATGTTGTCAGCTGACTCTCCTACGATGTCTAGGTTGGCTGATACCTCAAGCTGTCGGTCAACGCGGTATGCCCCATCCAGAAGTGCGTCGCCGACTCCTACGAGTCCAGTCACATCAATCTGAGCACCCTCGTATTTCTGTCCGGAGAGAATCAGATAGTTGTAGGGATCGTACGTTGTGCTTTCTGTGTCAGCTGAGGCAAGAATCCGTGCAATCCACTGGTTACCTCCAGCCAAGTCGTGAAGTGGCAAATCATCCCTGATTGGTGCTCCAGCTTTGTCGCAGCCAGCGCCTGTTACATCTCTCATATGGCAGTCTTGACATTTGTCTGCCCATGGGATACCTGGTATTATAGTGGTAGCCCCGCCTTGTGCGTATGCGCTGAGTAGGAATTCGCTGGTCGTCCTTTCCACGTGGAAATAGCTGGATGCTGCCTGCGTT
Source organism: Candidatus Bathyarchaeota archaeon (assembly GCA_020352535.1). GTDB lineage: Archaea > Thermoproteota > Bathyarchaeia > Bathyarchaeales > Bathyarchaeaceae > SOJZ01. The sequence goes on from CP070679.1 coordinate 646,024, forward strand.
TCGGGAACATCAGCTCCCTGCAATACGCTAGCAAGGATTGGATTTGAGACGTCGTGGCAAGTCGAGCAGAAGGTTTCACTCTTGTGGTAGCGGGAGTAGTGTACTTGATGCCGTGCATCCGGGTCATAGAAGGGCCCGCTCTTGGCGCTGCCGGGATCTATAAAGTACTGTCCACCCGCGTTTTCCACATAGTTAGGAAGGCTTCCATTACCATAATAAGTGGGAAGATTGGTAACCGGATCAAGGAATAGTCCAGTACCATTAAAGAGTGAAAGTGCAATCAATACGGCTATATCCCGCTGGTAAGCATCGTCCGCCATAGAGATTGCCGTCGGATCGGTCTCAGCTGGAACGCTTGGCTGACCCAGCTGGGTGAGTGGATCAATCATCTTATGACAAAAGTCGCATTGGACACCATCAAAGTCCGAGGTCCTAAGAGCTTCAGTATTGGTTGAATCACTTCGTCCTTCGAGCCATCCCGTTTCAATCCTGCCTTTTGGTGCAGTAGTCCTGATCCTTTTCATTCTAGGTGCTTTTACTAAGAGATGGCATTGATGCTATAAAATCATATGCACGGTATATACTCACGTCGTAGAAGAGTGGAACATTAGGGAACAGCTATTGCAGCTTCAGATTGAGTGAGCGCCATCGAGGGCGGTGAGTATATGAAGCAGCGATATTCTAGTGATTGTGGAGATTATGCCAAGCCTCAGCGCGTCCTTTCGAGCCTTGAAAAGCAGGCTCAGCCTCTTCTACCTTCTAGCGTTTCTACCTCTGGTCCCGATAGAGTACTTCAGCTACATCATGGGCCGTAGTGTTCTGAGTGTGTTGGTCCCGTTTTATGGGTTCGTGCTGCTCTTCCTCAAGAAGGATAGGCTAGGCCAATTCTCGAATCCAGGGCTGACGCAGCAGGTTATCGGTGGCGCCAGCATGGTAGCAGGTTTCCTCGCATATTATCTAGCCCTGCAAATTCGATTCTCAAACTTCTATGAGGTGGGAGCTGCATTCTACGCCATCTATATTATCGGGCTCTTTCTAGCCTTCTTCGCCCTCCCTGCGTTGAAGCTGTCAATCTCAGTGCTCTTCCTCGTAGTTGCTGGGGGATGCAGCTTCTACATGGGGGGATGGCTGGAGTTTTACATGGAACCGTTGGTGCCATTTTTTGTGCAGCTCATGGTGTCTGTGTTGTGGGTGCTAGGCATACCAGCCTTCATTCAGACGCCGACGATGATCATGCTTGAAACATCCAGGGGATTCGTCCCCGTGGTGTTTGAAGCTGGGTGCGTGGGTATTCAGAGCTTTCTAGTCTTCGCAGTAATCGTTGTAATCACGATGATGGAGGAGCAGGCGAGTATCCCTACGAGATTCCTGTGGTCGGTTGGGGGTGTTGTAGGCATGTTTCTCATGAACATACTACGAGTCAGCATGATCGCAGCAGTCATCTACTACTTCGGATACGACAGGTGGGGAGAGATTCACTCGTGGATTGGATATGCCCTGTTTCTCCTGTGGCTGGCGGTCTTCTTAACCCTGTTCTCTAGGAGGGAAGGGATTCATGCTAGAGTTCAGGCGTGGCGACAGAAGCTTTAAGGGGCAGGACGCAACACGCTCCGGGCTGCATAGCCAGCGGTATGCCTGCAGCTAAAAAAGGGAGGTTAAGGCGGATTGGCGGGATGCTTCAATTCTATGAGGCAAAATCTATCTCAGCTAGATGGTCTCAGATAATTGACGGCGGATGGATCAGGGTTTGGTAGAAAAGCCTTAAAGCGAAATCACATGTTTAGATGATGGGGAATTCGCGATTGTCAATCGATACGGAATTGGAGGAAATCGGTCATATCACTCATTTCTTCGTGAAGATTAGTGTGGCTGTTCTCGAGTTGAAAGGGGCATTAAAGACTGGTGACAGAATTCTCGTTCAGGGCGAGACGACTGACTTCGAACAGACGGTGAACTCTATGCAGATTGAGCATGAGAATATCGAAAGCGCCAGCGCAGGGCAGAGCGTAGGTTTGAAGGTTGATCAGAGAGTCAGAGAAGGCGACAGAGTCTATAAGGTTCTCTCATAGAGCAATTAGCCTATAGGCTACAGGCAGGCGTAAGCCCATAAACGGTTGATCATCGTAACCAATAGTTCTAACTGGCGCATAGGCAGATCAATTCATCTTTGCGGTGAAACATGCTTCCCGGATAATCCTCTTCGCCATAATCCATAAAAACGGAGTAGAGACCACACTAGACGGTAGATATGAATTCTAAGCTAGCGTCTGCAATCTTCGTGATGCTTGTCTTACTAGGGACACCTGTTGTGCATGGAACTCGTTTGGTTATGGCATCAGCTACAATCCATGTCAGAGCTGATGGAACCATTGACCCTGCGACAGCGCCCATATTGCGAAGTGGAAGTCGGTACGTTTTGACGGGGAACATCACCTGTGATGCTGATGGAGTCGTGGTTGAGACAGATAACATTGTTCTGGATGGCGCAGGCTATAGGTTGAGTGGGTCTGGAAGAGGGAAAGGCGTGAATCTTGCCTATCGAAGGAACGTGACTGTGGAGAGGCTTGGTGTCATGCGATTCGAAGTCGGAATCAACCTCTACAAGTCAGCGGACATCACAGTATCAGCCAATAGCCTTGCAGACAACGAAGAAGGCGTCAAGATGCGAAACTCCTTCAACAACACGGTGATAGACAACAAGGTTGTGGGAAGCAGCGTCAGTGGCATAGCCGCCTCCTTTGCAGATTCCGACGTCATCTTTGGGAATCACGTAACCGCGTCGGGATGGAGCTGCATCACCCTCATCAGTTCCTCCAACATCACTATCTCAGAGAACACGCTGGACGATAGTCACCGGGGCATCCACTTGTTAGAGTCTAACAGCAGCATTGTATCGGAGAACAGGATCGGGCAGAACAGCATAGAAGGCATCTGGCTTGACACTGCCTCACGAAACATCATCGTAAGAAACACTGTTGAAGAGAACGCCTATGCCATCAGACTCTATCAATCCTCCAACAACTCCATCCATAGCAACAATCTGCTAAGTAATGCCCTCCAAGTGTATGACGTCTCCTGGGGCTGCAAAGCATGCAATCCCAGCCTGAACCAATGGGTCAACAGCTCCATCCTCAGCGGGAACTATTGGAGCGACTATGTAGAGAGATATCCAAATGCTACAGAAGGGCTGAAACCCGACATATGGAACACGCCGTATATCATCGACGAGAATAATCGAGACGAATGCCCTCTCATAAGTCCTAGTGGAGATCTCGAGCCTCCGCTGGCTGACGCGGGACCAGATGTAGCAAGCGTTCTAGGAGCCACAGTGGCTTTTAACGGGGGGAAATCCACAGACGACCTAGCCATCAGAAGCTACTCGTGGTCGCTCACTGATGGTGAGCCACAGTTCCTATCCGGTATGCAACCATCCCACACATTCAGCAACATTGGTGACTTTGAGGTGGTGCTGAACGTTTCTGATTACAGTGGCAACTGGAACACAGATGGAGTCGTGGTGAGAGTGCGCATCATCACTATTCAATCCCCAAGGAATATGACTTACCATACCGGCGAGGTTCTCCTCGATTTGATTGGAAGCCCATCATTCTCCTGGATTGGGTACAGTTTAGATTCTCAAGCAAACGTGACCGTTGCTGAAAACGCGACGCTCTCAGAGTTGACGCTTGGGCTGCACAATCTGACGGTCTATGCCCATGATGCTACCGGTAACACCTGGGTATCAGACCCCGTCTACTTCAGCGTGGACCTGAAGGAGGCGGCGCCCTCTCTGATAGAGGCCGCGGTAATCTTTGTGATGGTGGGAGTGATCAGTGGGTTCGCTCTCCTTTACCTCAAGAAGCTGAAGAAGCAACAGGCGAAGCCTGCACATACGGCTACATTACGAAGGGAATAACAACAGTCAATGCGACCACTGATAACAGAACGGCAGTTATAGCCACCATTATCTGGGAGATCGTTTTCTCTTCGAGGCGATGGCCGAGAAGGCTTTTCAACACTGCTTTGAGCGCTTGACCACCATCCAATGGATAAATTGGCAGGGAATTGAATATCGCAATGTTGATGTTAACGAACCACATCCAGAAGAGAAAGCTCGCTAAGATATGCCAGTTCTCCCCGAGTGGATGCGCGTAGAAGTTGCTCAAGGCTCCAGAGAACGGTACGAGGCCTGAGGCAAGGGTTGGTGGCATGAAGTGCAAGAGAATCATCTCTGTCGCTAGTTTCTGGTAGGTCCTCAGTCGCTGCTCAGTCAGCAGTTCCCCAACGCTCACTCCCAGGTAGGCGCTGCCATTATCCTCCGTCAATATTGCGGTAGTCGAGAATTGGTCACTCCACTTCTCTCCTCTTGCCACCTTAATCTCGATTGTGTCGCCAGGGTTCTTTTGATCGAGAACTGATTCGAAGACATCAAAATCAGAGATAGGCAAGTCATCCACGCTTACAATCACGTCCCTCACCATTATGCCAGCATCCTGAGCGGGCGTTCCATCCATCACCTCAAAGACGTACAATCCATCAATTACTGGAGTGAGCCCGCCTGTGATGAGTAGCACGCCGAGGATGCAGGCGACAGCTGCTGCAACGTTAGCTCCAGCACCAGCTGCAAACACTTTGATTGACCGTTTAGGCTTGGCTGACGCCAGCTCATCCTCGTCCACATCCACAAACGCGCCCACCGGAACTATGAAGAAGAATAGTAATCCGCTAGACTTGACTTTGAAGCCGCGGCTTCGGGCAATTACGCCGTGGGCCCCTTCATGAAGGACTATCGCAACGATGAGAGCAATCCACCCGTAGAATATCGGGACGTAAGGGTTGACCCCGGGGAGGATAATGTAGACTTGAGGTCCCAGTTCACGCCCGATTTCTCTTGCTGCAGGAGAGGTCAGCAAGGTGACGAAGCCAAAGACGATGAAGTAGAGTCCGAAGCCTGCCACCGCTGGCATGCCAACCATGGCTGCCCATGCAGCTGGCTGTAACACGCGAAGGCTTCCCAGCCGATCATACACTCTGGTGAAGATCTTTGCCCGGAAGATCAAGAGTGGAAAGCTAAACTCGACTCTACCCTGCTCGTCTTCACCGCGATTCTCTTCACCTGCCGGCTGATCCACCATCTTCCATCATGCTCCTTTCGCAGATACCTACGAGTCCATGTCTAAGGATGGGATCTTCGCTCCGTTCCTTCAACTAGTGGAAGAAGGCACGTATAATCATTATCTCTTTTTACATCCAGCAGCTTCGTCAGCCTTCGGAATACATCTATAGATGTGCTTTCCCTACTTTTCCTCGAAGAATATATCTCATTCGGGAGTAAACGCCTTTATCTGCTTTGTCAGAATTGAGGTTGGTGCTGAAAGAGAATGGCGAAGCGGATAAACTATCGATTCTATTGGAACCATCCAAGCCAGATTGAACAACTCCCAGACGACTTGAAGAAGAAGGTGCTCGCGAAGTTCTTTGAGCTTGTTGAGAAGAGCAAGAGTGCTAACAACAAGCGGATGAGCAGGATTATGAAGGAAAGAAACGAGCAGCTCCCTCTTTACAAGTGAGGATGGAAGTCGGCGTATCGCAACCCGCACACGAGATGAGGTTAAACCTCTCTTTCCTTAGGTTCCTTGACCGCGAGGATTACGATTAGACTTACGATTGCGCTCAGTGCAATCGCGAAGATGAAAGGGTGGGTAGGATCGCTTGTGTAGAGGATCCCGCCGAGGATTGAGGCAGGAATCGTCCCGAGGATGTTGAGGGTTCCAATGGTTCCCATTATGCGTCCCCGCTTCTCCCGGGGAATCATATCTGCCTGCAGCGCGTTATAAGCCGGCATTATCAGGCAGCCGCCTACTGCAAACATGATGTTGGCGAAGAGGAGTTGGGAGAAATCTCTGGCGAGGATGAAGATGATGCTAGAGGGTGCAAAGATGAGGTAGGCTACGAGTATTGCGCGTTTTCTCGGAATCATATCCACTACTTTGCCCAGTGGGAATCCAAGGATGAGTGTGATGGCGATGTAGACGGTGTTGATGAACCCCCATTCGAAGCTACTGATCTTGATGATTTCAGCAACGTAGAGAGACGTAAACATACGGAACATGGGTTCCTCGAAGGCGCTGATGAGAAATGCCACGGTTAAGTATTTCAAGCTTGTAGACATGGATCTCCAAGCTTCAGCTATTGCGCCAATAGACCCTCGGAAAGCATCTTTAAGCTCGCCAAGCCGAATTCGTTGAGCGTCGCTGAGAGTTTCCTTGATGAAGAAGAGCCGTATCACCGCTGCAGCGATGAGAGAGAAGAATACGATGGTATAGACGATTCGCATCCCGGAGATCAGGACTTCCGGGTTCTTGATATCAGCTACGAGGAAGCCTGCTATTGTGGGGGCGATTACGGTGGGGATGCTCGGGACTACTTGGACTGCTGCATAGCCCATTCCCCGTTTCTCAGGTGGAATAGAGTCGGCAAGTATGGCCTGGAGGGCTGGCTGATAGATGAGGCTGAGGTTCGAGATGACCATGCCGATGAGGACGAACCGCCAGTCTGGTGCAAAGATGAAGAAGAGGTAGGAGAAGGCAATCGCAAATGTCATGGTGATGATCAGCTGTCGTCGCCCAAACTTGTCAGCCAAGTAGGCTCCAGGTATCCGGACGAGGCTAAGCATCGCTGCTCCGATGGATCCCATGAAACCGATGATTATAGGAGGAGCTCCCAGAGCTAGAAAGTAGGGAGACTCGAAGGGAAAGACCATAGAGAAGGCGAACTGCATGAAGATCCAGCTGACGATGAGGGTGAGTAGATTGCCCCTCATGAATGAAAGCTCGCTCTTCAGCCGCGTCAGCATATCTTCCGGCCTCGGTTGACTCCTCACTTAAGCAATGCAGCAGCTATTTGAGGATTTAGGAGCAAACTGGCAGAGTTGAATTGCACGTGCAGGCGTCGTAACTAGTGATGCTAGGTATATACGTCGTGTACGGTTAGATTGGGAAGAGATAGACCAGTCCCAACGCAATCTCGATGACCATGAGGAGTATCATGCCGATGAATTGGGCGCCGAGTGCTCCAAACCAGCCTGAGTCATGATCTCGTATCACCGAGTATTTGAGGGCGACCAGCAGGACGAAGAAGGAGAGGCAGAAGGCGATGAAGGGCTGTAGCGTGGCGAAGCAGAGATCGGAGACAATCGTGGATAGGATTGAGACTGTTAAAACGGTGAAAAGGTTTTTGACGCCGCCGCCGACCACAAGGGAGGTGGCTGCGTACAGCGCTATCGTCATAGCAATGACATTGACTATGGGAACTACGCTGTAGGCAACCAAGCCGTAGACAGCTAGTGTCAGGACAGCGAGAATGTACGCTACTGAGGGTGCTTGTGCACGTGAAGGGAGAGAGATCTTGGCGTTCATTCCTCGTCCTCCGACACTATGGGTATTTCTTTTTCTTTCTTGAGTTTGGCTCCACAGTATGGGCAGGCGGTAATATCATCAGGCAATAATGAGAGCTCCTTGCCACACTCAGAACAGAACCGCTCTTCAGAGGCTTCTTCATCTTCGGGCTTAGCAAGGCCAATCTCCTCCTTTAATTTCTCGACCTGCTCCTCAGCCTTCTTCCTGATGCTTCGGAGTTCGCTGAGGCCAGATGAGACCTTGTCAAAGACGTCTTGTCGCGCTTTGATGCCCTCAGCAACCAAGTATGCTACAGCCTCGGATCGGGTGCTGAAGATACCAGCCTCAATTATCATATCGATGAGTCGCAGCTCCTCGTCGCCGAGTCGTGAAGCGACAACGTTCACTCTACCGATTGATCCGGAGTGGAGTGGTGGGATTGGCGGTATTGGGGGGAGAGGCATGGCGATACGGACAGCGTGCTTCAAGGTTTTTGTAGTCGTCCCGATCTGAGCTTGAGCCTTCCACTGCCGATATTGATGCTTCCAATCTTGCAGAGATTTTCGATACTTCTCCTTCCACTCGCGTAGAGACTTCTTATACCATTGTTTCCATTCATGCCATTCATCTTCAGTCATACGTTCAACCTCGTGTAAACAATTTACGCGTTCGTAACTGATTTACGTAAATGAGTTACGCCTATTTAAAGGTTTTGTAGTTCACACGGAAGAAGATGGAGATGTTGCCGGTCCGTGGATGACTTCGCCTAGTCACCAACAACGCCCATCGTTGTCACAATTAGGCCGTTTTCTTCCAGTTTATGGAGGAAGGGATTGATACCGACGGAGTCGCTGGCGACGTGTCCTGTGACAATCAGATTTCCTCCGCGGATAACTTTCAGCCGCTCCAAGTCTGTAGGGCTTATGTGAATGTATACGACTGTTCCTATGCCATGATCGAAGTAGGCTTTCGCAATCTCGTAGCCCCCGTTCGTTCCTGCGCCATGTGACATAACGACGCTTCCAGCTGGTGTCTCAGGGTTCCCGATGTGAATCTTGATCTTGGTGGTCGCGTGTTGAAACTCAGGCAGCTCGTCTAAGGCGGAAACTACATCCCGTAGTGTGGAGTGTTCCTCGAGTCTGCTGTGGATCTGCTCGTTCATGATTCGTCGACCGATCTCATCTAGCGGCGTATGGATGTTCATGTATGGGATTTTCAGGAGCCTAGCAACGTCTACTGCATGCGCGTAGTTTCGCATGTGCGATTGCACTTCCAACGCTTTCAGCTTCGTCTTGACCGCGGCTTCAGCAGCTTCTCTCGGTACTCCAGCGGTTGTCATCTGCTGAATATGACGTTTGAAGACCTGGTAGTAGTCTACGATGGCCGATTCGCCTTGAGGATGATGGGCAATCACGGCGTCATAGCCCAGCTGCTTCGCCATCGAGAGTTCTGGAACCCCCGCGTCAATGCCAAAGAGAACTCGTTTGACGCGGTCACCTTTGACGTAAATAGCGCTGTCTTCTGGAACACGCGTCAATCCCGCAAGCTTCAGAGATAGCCTCATGATTTCCTCAGTGTTCACAGTTACGTCACCCTGCACCTTCGAAATATGATTGTGGCGAGAGATGGTTTAAGTCTAGCGTCTTCTGCAGTTAAGATGCTGGGACTAATCAAAGTGTAGGCCTTTAGGCCCTTTATCCTCCTCGACGGATCTGGTTGATGACACTTTTCCATTCTTTCAAACCATGAAGAAATTCGAATTCTCTGCAGATTTCCATATGCTTTGATTGCATGCTTACCGAGTTGTACATTAAATGATGTCCTGTGTACAAGAAACGTACACGATCTATGCTAAACGCTCAACGCATGTATGCAATAACAATTAATCTCTTGTCGACTAAAGAAATAGTCTCCCAAATCCATGCTTTTCATCTCGAGGAAAGAGGATTTTCAGGCAAACATATGCACGCGTGCATCCGAAAGGTTTAAGTAATAGGTGCACCATTTCTAATATTATATTAGAAATATCCAACTTAATATTGGAAATATATAACTGAGGTGGAAGTAAATGATGAAGAAACACGTGAAAATGAGAAGCTTGGGATGCGCTATATTTGCGTTGGAATTTCGGTGTGTTTGATAGGAGCTCTTGTGATGGTAGCAGGGGAATCGATCT
>CP070679.1:655696-664023 GCA_020352535.1 Candidatus Bathyarchaeota archaeon
GAATAGAAGCGTTGGGAATTCGACACGGTTTGACCGCTGTGGAGGCTTCATATCTGTTAGACCTACCCCCAGTAAGAATAATCACGGAAATCTTGTATAGCCTGCTGAAGAAGAGAGCCATCTGGGTTGCGACTACAACTCCCGCAGTGAAGCTCGAAGTTATGAAGCCATTCAAAGATCAGACGGGTACGCCTGAGACTCCTCTTCGCTACTACGAAAAAGAATTCCTCGGAGCAGTAAAAAGTAACGGAACGCTGGACGAAGAGAAGCTTGCACATACTGTCATGCTGCTTCGCGACACCGTAGAGAAGAAGCTTCATGGATACTGCCGTAGAGACACAATCAACTACTACAAGAAAGTCGTCGGTGACGCATGGGAACAAGTGAAAGGCGCAGACACAGCAGAGCTTGCATCCAAAGCCTATGACGAGAACCTCCTCTGGCTTCTTCTCCATGATGGCTTCAAGCCCAGAACCAAAGACACCTTCCGAGAACAAACGTTTGAACCTGGCATAAACTGGTGGTGGTATTGGTATGGCTACACACTTCATCATCCCAAGCCAACGTACAAGCCAAGCCCAATGACCACTCCACCCGAACCTCCGCCATCTATCCCAGGAGCAGACTTCGCGAATAACATAGCGATGTCCGTTGAAGCGATCACCAATAGCATCGTTGCCAGCATCGAGAAATTTACGAACTCAATAATTCCAGCACCACCACCATCTACTAAGACATCTAGGACACCTACCCGCAGCAGGGCAAGTTGTGCCTGTGCGTGTGCTGCGTGCGCCTGTGCATGTGCGTGTGTTTCTTGCGCTTGCGCTTGTGCATCAGGAGGAGTAGGCTGAAGAGGAGCTGTGCCAAGCATTTTCAGAAGAATAAAGAACATGGGTAAGGATTCAAGAATACCCACAGGCCTCTATTCATATCGTGGCAAGGGAAAATTCGCTGGCTTGTCACTTCAATTACGCGTAGAATCCAGTGGAGAAGGCCTGCTAGTCATCAACGCGAACACAGTTCTACATTTGAACGAAACCGCAACAGCCCACGCCTACTTCTTCATGCAGGGCATGCCAACAGAAGAAGCAGTAAAAAACGTTAAAAGAGACTACCGGATTGATGGAGCAACCGCTCACAAAGACCACGAGAGAATTATCTATACAATCAGCACACTTGCCGAAACTGAGGAAGTCTGCCCAATATCATTCCTCAACGTGGAGCAGACAGAACCATTCACACAGGAACTGTCCGCTCCAATACGTATGGATCTAGCACTAACATTCAGGTGCCAGAACAACTGTATCCACTGCTACACAGGTGGCCCACAAGAAATCCCTGAGTTAGACACTAACCAGTGGAGAAAAATCATAAACCGTTTGAAGAGAATCGGCGTCTTCATTGTCACCTTCACTGGTGGCGAGTCAACCCTTCGCAACGATCTACCTGAACTTCTGAAACATGCTCAAGATCAGGGGATTGTCTCCGGTCTCATCACAAATGGGCGTAGACTAAAGGAAGCAGGTTATGTGAAGAAACTCGTAGATGCAGGATTAGACTTTGTGCAGATTACGCTTGAATCTCACGATTCTCAGATACATGATTCAATAACCTGCAAGAAGGGAAGTTGGCAGGAGACGGTGGAAGCAATCAAGAATGTGGTGCCTACACCGATCTACGCGACTACAAACACCACTCTCAACAAGCGCAACGCAGGCAGTTTTCTTGAAACCATCGAGTTTCTACACAACCTCGGGCTGAAAACCTTCGGATGTAACAGCATAATCTACTCAGGAAATGCTCCAATGGTAGCTGATGAGTTTGCCCTGACAGTAGACGAGTTGAAGGAGTTATTACCCAGAATCCTTGGGAAGGCTAACCAGCTAGATATGAAGTTCATGTGGTATACACCGACGCAGTACTGCCAACTTGACCCGCTCAGCCTAGGATTGGGAGTCAAATCCTGCACAGCTGCGAGAGTAAACATGTGTATAGGACCAGGAGGGCAAGTCTATCCTTGCCAGAGCTACTTCGAGAGCGTAGGCAATATTCTCGAAGACCATTGGAAGAAAATTTGGAACCATACACTCTGCACAAGCCTGAGAAACAGGGAATACGCACTAGAAAAGTGCGGACAGTGCCCACAACTACCTCTATGCGGTGGCGGTTGCCCTCTAGAACTCAGAAGTGAAAAGTACATGTGCATAGAGGCTCAGTAACTTTATAATCAATTTCATTATTGGCTTAGACTATGGTGCAGAACCTTGGGCGTGAACCTGAGAGACCTCTTGCCCAAAAAGACCACTGAACTTAAAAGCCTGAGTGGAAAGTCCATTGCAATAGACGCTTACAATGCGCTCTATCAATTTCTCGCAATCATTCGTCAACCGGATGGAACACCGCTTAAAGACTCCACGGGAAGAGTCACCAGCCATTTGAGCGGTCTGTTCTACCGAACCGTCAACCTTGTTGAAATCGGTATCAAGCCTATCTATGTCTTCGATGGAACTCCGCCAGCGTTAAAAGAGGTGGAAATCAAACGAAGGGTCAAGATAAAAAAGCAGGCAGCTGTCCAGTATGAAAGGGCGCTTAAAGAAGGTAAAGTTGAACAGGCTCGGAGATATGCCCAAGCCACTAGCCGTCTTAAGGATTATATGACAAGTGACTCGAAACGGCTTCTCACCCAGATGGGCATACCTTGGATACAAGCGCCTAGCGAAGGAGAAGCCCAAGCCGCTTACACCACGAAACGAGGGGATGCGGACTATTGCGCCAGTCAAGACTACGATAGCCTCTTGTTCGGTGCACCAACTTTGGTGAGGAATATTACTATAAGTGGTAGAAGGAAACTGCCACGAAGACGTGTCTACATTGAAGTTGTACCTGAGATGTTGGAGCTAAATCGAATTCTCAGGGAACTGGGCATCACACATAAACAGCTCATAGATGTTGGCATTCTGGTGGGCACGGACTTCAATCCCGACGGAATTGAAGGCGTTGGCCCAAAAACCGCTCTCAAGCTCATTCAGGAGCACGGAACCATTGAAGAGGCTGTGTCTACTCTGGAAAAGGCGGAGTTTCCTGTAGAGCCAAGTCGCATAAGAGAAATCTTTGAACATCCAAGGGTTACCGACAAGTATCATTTGGTGTGGAAAGAACCGAAAGGAGAGGACATCGTAGACTTCTTGTGCCATGAACGTGACTTCTCAGAAGACCGCATAACGAAAGCTCTAGAAAGGATGATAGAAGGCTCGAAGGAGGCAAAAGAAAAAGTGACCTTAGAAAGATTTTTTGGCTAGGCTTTAGACTCGATGGCCATATTTCCCAGTCAAGGGTACAAACGCAACTCCCCCTAAGTTCTCCCGAACCAGCTTTCCATCTCTCTTTCTCACCCGTAGAAGCGTCTGATACAGGTAGAGTCCCCCAACTGGTATAACTAGGATTCCATTAGTATCCAGCTGCTCAATCATTGGTTGAGGGATATCAGGAGCTGCAGCAGCCACCAAGACACGGTCAAAGGGAGCTTCTTCCGGAAAACCCTTCGATCCATCTCCGCACATAACAGTGACACGATCACCATAACCAGCCTTCTCAATGTTCTTCCTCGCAGATTCAGCTAACCCAGTGACTATCTCAACCGTGTAGACATGACCCCAGTTTTTCTCAGGTGTACCTGTCGGTGCGACAACCTCAGCTATTGTAGAAGCATGCCAACCCGATCCTGCGCCAACCTCCAGTACTCGGTTACCCACTTCCAACTCAAGGGCTTCATCCATTATTGAAACCATGTTTCGCCCGACCGACCGCATGAATCAGTCGAGAGGCGCTGAAATGGTCTGCCCATATCCTATTGGAAGAGGAGAGTCCACAGCCCCATAAGACCTCACGTTCTCAGGGAGAAAGAGGTCACGCGAAACTCGATGCAATGCGCGAATGACCGGTGGCGATCTGAGTATGCCCTGCCTGACCAGTTTCTGAATCAGTTCGAACCAAGGCTGTCTTTTCATATATAGTCCTATGATAATGTCCAAGTTATGCCTTATGAGTCTGCAGTTCAAATTCCCAGCACGTGAGTAGGAGTTATTTGACCGTGACTGATTTAGCTAGGTTTCTAGGCTGGTCAGGGTCGCAACCTCGTTCGGTAGCCATATAGTATGCGAATAGCTGTAGCGGAATAACATAGGGAATAGGCGAGAGAACCTCAGGTAGACCTTTCGGTATCTCAACGTAGTCATCAGCCATGCCTTTGATGGCTTCATCTCCCTCCTCAATAACTGCTATGATGGAGGCTCCACGTGCCTTCATCTCCATAATATTACTCCGAATCGTCTTATGTGTCCCATCTCTGGGGCATACGAAAATTACTGGGAAGCCTGGCTCAATCAAGCTTATTGGGCCGTGCTTACTTTCACCTGCTGGAAATGCTATGGCTGGGGCATAGGCAATCTCCAAGAGCTTCAGCCGACCCTCGAGAGCTGAAGAAGAGCTGATTCCCCTCCCCAGGAAAAAGAAGCATTTCTTATCCCGATATTTTCTAGCCAACTTCTTGATTTGCCCCTCTTGAGCTTCGAGGAGCCTTTCAACAATATCGGGGATTTGCTGAAGTTTCTCTTCGAGTTGTTCAATCTCCACGTGCGAAACCTTCCCCCGTTTCTTTGCTAGTCTCAAGGCGAGTTGGGAGAGCACAGAGAGTTGTGATGTAAATGTCTTGGTGGCCGCAACCCCAATTTCTGGGCGCGACTGCTGACATACATAAGCCCGCGCAACACGCGTCAAAGTGGAGCCGATAACATTAGTTAATCCTAAGACGGTGGCAGCACGTTCCCTTGCACATTGCACAGCCTCCAGGGTGTCAGCTGTTTCTCCAGATTGACTGACGGCAAGAAGGACGCTGTCGATGTTTATGGCCCTTCCATGCTGCTCAACGAACTCCGACGCGATAATCGGGTGAGTAGCTAGCATAGCAAGTTTGGAAAAGATGTACGAGGCTGCCAGACACGCGTGGTAGGACGTACCACAAGCGACAAGGAAAACCTCTCCAGCCCGGTCGAGGAACGTAGTCATTAGGTCTAGATACTGCTCCTGTAGCCTGAGCGTGTTTCTGAGACATAGTGGTTGCTCATGAATCTCCTTCAACATATAGTGAGGGTATCCCTGCTTCTCAGCCATCTCTGGGCTCCAATCGATTATCGTAGGTTCTCTTGAAACCAAGATTCTGTCCGAAATCTTTCTCACTTCATATCCTTTGTCATCAAGAACAACCAGCTCTCCGTCTTCAACGATGACAGCGGTATTCGTTAGTGGAAGAAAGGCTGGGATATCCGATGCGCAATAGACCGCATCGTTGGCAACCCCGATGACTAGAGGACTTTCTTTCCTAGCGCAGACAATCTTGTCAGGCTCCTTATTCGAGATGACGGCTATAGCATATGACCCATCTAGTTTCTCGACTGCGTTACGGACAGCATCAGCTAAGCTACAACCCTCCTTCAGTTCCTCCTCAACAATATGGGAAATCACTTCAGTGTCAGTTTTCGACTTGAAAACATGACCCATCTCTTCTAGTTCGTTCTTGAGTTCTAGAAAGTTCTCGATTATTCCATTGTGGACAACCATTACCTGTGTCTCGCAGTCACCGTGAGGATGCGCGTTTGTTTCGGATGGCCCTCCATGGGTTGCCCATCTTGTATGACCTAATCCAATTCGTCCTGGAAGATCATCTAGATTATGTGCAGCATGAACCTCATCGATTTTTCCTTTGTCCTTCTTTACGAGCAGTTTGCCTTCGTATATTGTGGCCTCGCCAACGGAATCATATCCGCGGTATTCCAATCGCTTTAATGCCTTGTGGATTATGGGAGCTGCATTGCCACTCTTAAGAATGCACCCGAATATTCCGCACATTTTCTTCTCCTCAAGCTCCTGCGTGTGCGCTTTACCTAAACCAAGGAGCCTTGTATAAGCTTTTTTAGGAAACGAGTCTCAATCCTAAAACTCAAGCTCTAGTGGTTTGAAGGGCTTTCGAGCACTTGGGGCGCTACCACTAAAAAAACATTTATAGAGGATGACTCACAAGATGAAGAAATGTGAAGAAGAAATTACTACTTGCTAAGACGAAAAGAGAGTATAGAGTGAAGGACATCGCCATTTTTGACCAGCGAGAAAGGCTTGGAGCTGCTCTTAACAAGCTAAGCTGGAAGATTCTAGAGGCTCTCAACGAAAAAGAAATGTATCCAATGGAGCTCGCTAGGCAGTTGAAGATGCACGAGCAAAAGATCTACTATCACATCAGAAAGCTTGTGAGAGCAGGGTTAATCAGAGTCGTCAGAGAAGAGGAGAAGAAGGGCGCTATCGCCAAGTACTACAAAGTTTCCTTCCCCGCCTTTGGAGTTGAACTTCCACAAGGCTACCGAGTAATCCATACGATGCCTACTTCGGATGCCGATGAAAAAGTAAAGCGATTCTTCAATCCCATTATGATCGATGGCGACCCCTTCAACGGGAAGGTTGTAGTTGGCAGCCCAGACCCACACGGTCCATTCAAAGCACGGGCTAGAGATGGTCACTACGCTACCTACCTCACTCTATTCCTAGGTAGATTGGGTGGGTCACAAGAGGGGTTTGCAGTTAAGCTGGATGTAGACATCAAAGCTGAGAAGGAAGAGGGTAGCAACATGATATTAGTCGGCGGGCCAGGTACAAACCTAATCACACAAGAGGTTAATGATTTCCTACCAATACGATTCGACATGATGGCTTCGAAACACGGGTTTCTATTGGGTGGATTGATTTCTCAGGAGACTGGAAACGTTTATTCTGGTGATACTGTGGGAGTCATCGCAAAGCTGGTTAACCCTTGGAATGAGAAGAGAAGAATAGTTGTTCTCGCTGGCAACAAGGCCGTTGGTACAAAGGCCTGTGTTATCGCGCTCACGAGGTTCTCGAAAGATACTCTCAAGAATTATATTAACCAAGACAGCTTCGCTACTCTGATTCAAGGATTTGACCTCGACGGCGATGGAAAGGTAGATTCTGTTGAGGTTCTCGAGTAGTCCTACTACCCGTGCTTCTATGGGATGTTCCTGATGGTAGTGGTCGAGATTGTCGATGCCTATGGACATGAAAACGTACTGGCTACGCATGGAACTACATTTGAAATCACGAAACAGACTGCTCTGACCAAGCGTGGCGACTGTGTGATTGCCACTGGTGCGTCGAAGGGAGCAAAGAACTTGAGTGAGGAATTCAAGAAAGCGATGAAAAGGGAGACTGCGAGAGTGACGATAATAATTGACGCAGGGGAAGCGAGAGAAGTAGTTGTGGCGAGAGGAAGCCCGCAGTTGTTGTTCACTCATCCAACTGATATGGTCGTGAGGAAGAGCAGCTATGCCTGTGGTCGTACAATCGCTATTGAAGCAAACAAATCTGCGAGAGACTTCTCCATGAACTTTGTAGAGAAGATCCAAAGCGCTACCCAGAGCATTAGAATCACGCTTGTTCTCAAGAACAATCAGGTTTCTGCATCCACAGCTACATGATATGTGTAAGGTGCAGTGGCTCTGACTAGGCGTGTACATAGAACCCGCTTTATACTACAACTAGTCTGCTCTAAGGATTCGATAAGTCGAGTCTTGGCGGCTTCCATGGGATTGGTTTTATTGGAAAACTCATAATAATGCATGATTCCACCCTCAGGTTTTAGAATCTGACAAGCTACATCTACGTATTGTATTGCGCTTTCAGGAAGATTCATAATGACCCGGTCCGCAATTCCAAGCATTTGAGCCTGAGCGATTTGTCTAATGTCGCCAAGAAGAGGCGTAATCCTTTCTACAACATGATTGGCTCTTATATTCTTTCTTAAGTACTCCACGGCATCAGGGTTTACATCCACAGCATATACTCTGACACCCTCATGTCTCTTCGCAATTAAAATCGAGAATGGACCAACTCCAGCAAACATATCAACTATTGTCTCGCCACACCTGATTTGAGATGCAACTCTGTCGTGCTCATGGGAGAGCCTAGGTGAAAAGTAGACTCTCGTGGGGTCTAGGAAGAATCGGCAACCATGTTCCCTGTGAACCGTTTCCGTTTTCCCTATACCAGCTATCTTCTCCAATGCTCTTGTACGAAAGACGCCTTCCACAGGGCCAGATTTCGCTAGCACCGTATGTACTCTCTTGTGTGCATTCAGAATAGCTTCTCCGATTAATTCCTTGTAACTCCTAAGAATCAGAGGGATTTCGACGACTGCAATGTCACCTATGAAATCTATCGAATGCGGGAGCCCTTCAAGAAGATGTGAGGGTAATTCATTCCTCATC
>CP070679.1:664123-672277 GCA_020352535.1 Candidatus Bathyarchaeota archaeon
GACATGGTTGAAATCAAGATCGATGAAGAGAAGTGCACTGGATGTGGAACATGCGTTGACATTTGTCCCGTCGCGGTTCTCGAAATACAGGATGAAAAATCCAAGATTGTGAATCTAGATGAATGCCTTGTATGCAGAGCATGTGAGGTTCAGTGCCCGGAGACAGCGATAGAGATTATCGAGTAACTCTAATTATTCTTCTGCGCCTTATAAAAGATAGGAATGAGCATAGTCTACAACCCGTCGAAAATATGATGGTCTGATTTATTGCTTCTTTCATCAAACTTGTCACAACGCAACTTCTGGATTTTCAGTCAAGTATGGGCGTAATAACAGCTCGTTAGAAATCCCAGAACATTGATTGCTTCTTCCTCAAATCCTCTATGATTTCCTTAGCCTGTTTGCTGATTCTTGGCCGGGTCGCTGGGCGCTTGTCCTGAATCTGGTATCGGACTCCAGCCATTCGTGCGACAGCGGCAGTCGCCATTCTCCCCAGAAATCTAAGGCTATACCCTCCTTCAAGGACAGCAACAAGCTTCGCTTTGGAGAATTTGTCTGCAAGCTTCAGAATCTTGGTGAAGACTTCGAGGATTCCATACATTGAAAGTGACAACTCTCCAACTGGGTCAGCATAGTGCGTGTCAAAGCCGATGGAAATAAGTGTGAACTGAGGTCTGTATTGTTGGACGATGGGAGGGACAATTTGGGAGAAAGCTTGCAAGTAAGTTTGGTCATCTGTGTGGAATGGAAGTGGAATGTTGACTGTGTATCCTAACCCTTTTTCTTCTCCTACCTCTTCAGGGAAACCTGCCTGAGGAAAGATGGTGGGATCTTGGTGTAAGCTTATGTAGAGAACTTCGTTAGTATTGTAGAAGATTTCCTGAGTTCCATTACCATGATGTGCATCAATGTCTAAGATCAAGACGCGATCAACCTCAGCATGTTGAAGTAGATGCGATGCTGCAACGGCAACGTTATTCAGCACACAGAAGCCCATGGCGTAGTAAGAACCCGCATGATGCCCTGGTGGGCGAATAAGTGCGAATGCATTTCTCAGTTTACCTGCCATGACGAGGTCCACAGCTTTGACTGCACCTCCTGCAGCTAGGAGAGCGACCTCAAAGCTTTCCGAACATACAATCGTGTCGCCAATGTCAAGAAGCCCTCCACCAGAAGCACAGCACTGCCTGACAAGTTCGATGTGCTCTGGTTTATGGACGAGGGTTAAGTCAGATGTACGAGCTGGCTCTGGCTTGATGACTGCGCATTCCTCTTTGTCAAGAATCCCACTGCACTTCATTTCTCTGAAAATCACTTCAAGACGCTTTGGGGAGTCTGGATGATTCCACCCTGTTTTGTGGTTCAAGTATTTTGGTGAATAGATGACTCCTGTCCTCTTCATTTCACGCACTCAGCGGGTATATTTTTTGATAGACTTGGCTAATATACTTCCGCAGGGTTAGGTCTTCGCTTCTTGCTAATCGCTGAAGAGCCTTACTCACGCCTGTTGAATATTGAATGGCTCTCTTCGGTTTCTTGTATATGAATTGTGGCAGCCCTAAGTTTCGGGCTACTCGGCGTAGCATATGCTTTCGCAGTCTATCGTTCCTCGATTCGATGTTAAGGTCTACGGGCAAACTTAGCCCAAATCGTATAACCTCGCGGTCAACGAATGGGAGCCGCAGCTCCACCTTGTGAAAGGCGCAAACCTTGTTGTCTCTTTGAAAGTTTCTTTCATGACACGCTGTAATGTCTTGGTATACTACATTATGCATAGCTATGACTCTATAATTCGTGTAATCCTCAAGGTATCGGTAGTATCCTCCGAACAACTCGTCTCCTCCCTGTCCAGCAAAGAGAACAGGGTATCCTAATTGGGAAGTTGCTTCTGCGATCCAGTAGAAAGGCAGAGCAATACTTGTCTTTACAACGTCAGGTTCCTCAATCAGCCAGAGCGTTTCTGATAGGTCTGGTTGAATGTCGTTTTCTCGATAGGTTTGATAATGAAGCGGTAGGTCGAGTGCTCTAGCGGCTCCTTTGACTTGTTTTTCTTCTGGAGTGTCTTCCAAACCCACGGATACGAGATGGACTTCTTTTCCGCATTTCTTGGCAAGAGCTGCAATAACGCTGCTGTCTAATCCGCCTGAAAAGGCTACAGCAACCTTTTGTAGAAGGTTGGTTCTTCTTCTTGTTGATTCCAGCAGAAGCTCTTCGAGACGTTTGGTTGCATCATCCGCGTTTAGCCGGACTAAGGGAGGTCTAGCTATGGTTTCGATTGTTTTGAAACTGAAGCCTTGAGCATTGATTATAGCTATGGTTCCTGGAGGAAAAGGCTGAACCATCTCAACTTTGATAGCCCACAGGGCTTTACGTTCAGACGCAATTGCACACAGAGATTCGTTTTCGCCATAGTATAGCGGATTTACACCGAACATGTCTCGCCCCGCAACGATTTTCTCTGGAAATGCTATGGCAAACACGTATGAGCCTTCAAACTTGCGAATGATTAAGCCTGCGTTCTCTCTGGGTCGGTCATCAAGTATCCTAATGGCTTGTTCTACTTCTGGTCTACCCGAAGGAGGAAATAGGCAACCCTCAAAAGCCATAGCGAAGTTATTTCCTAGAACAGGCTGTGGGATGTCGTTGGGAAGGATTCGGGAGAGATTATGACCTAGCGCGATGGGTGAGTTGAGGCCTAAAGCCTCGTTCCAAGATTTGATGATAGTGGCTTGATTTGGAGTGGCAATCCCTTGAGCATCAAGGCCTCTATGCTTTAAAGTCTTAAGCATAGCCATGATGCTTGGGACTGAGTTTCCTCCATTCCTGTGAAAGATCGCTGCAATTGCACCCAAACCGAAACCCGCTTTGATGACAGTTTTAGAGATGCCAAGCGTGGAGATGCGTATCCGCCACGTTTGGTTTGAGGATATTTAACATTCAAATACCTTAGGTGGGCTAATATGTATCTCTTAGGAGCGGTTCCGGAGTGCCAGTTCTTCCAATTGATACGGGTCGTTACGGAACAAGCGAAATGCGTGGAATCTTCGACGAAGAGAATCGGCTTCAGAAGTTGCTAGATGTAGAAGCTGCACTCGCTTGGGCACATGGGAAGACGGGGAATATCCCGCTAAAGGATGCTGATAAAATTGTGGAGAAGGCCTCAATTAAGTACGTAAAGCTGGATCGCGTGAACGCTATTGAAAGCGAGATTAGACATGACATAATGTCGGTTGTTCGGGCATTATCTGAGGTGTGCGGGTCGAGCGGAGCCTATATTCATCTCGGAGCAACGAGCTCAGATATTCTGGATACTGCGACGGCTCTTCAGCTCAAGGAAGCTGTCGACCTGATAGGGGAGAAACTCGATGATCTTGAGCAGGCTTTGCTGAAAGGTGTACACGCACATAAGACGACAATCATGATGGGGAGGACTCACGGGCAACATGCGCTGCCAATCACGTTCGGATTGAAACTCGCGGTTTGGATGCGCGAGACTTCTAGGCACATACAGCGCCTTCAGGATTGTAGGAAACGACTACTGGTAGGCAAGATGACTGGCGCAGTTGGAACCCAAGCGGGTTTGGGTCCACACGCTATAAAAATCCAGGAATTGGTAATGGAAAGGCTTCAACTCAAAGCGGTAGAAGTCTCCACTCAAATCGTCCAGAGAGACCGATTCGCTGAACTAATATGCCTTCTGAGCGTCATTGCATCCACGCTTGATAAGGTAGCAATCGAGATTCGAGAGCTACAACGTCCTGAGATAAGGGAGGTATCCGAGTTCTTTGAGCGGAAGAAACAGGTGGGAAGCTCTACAATGCCTCACAAACATGATCCGCAAACATGCGAGACGGTTTGTGGCTTAGCTAAAATCATGAGGAGCCTTGTCATACCTGCATTGGAGAATATTCCGACGTGGCATGAAAGAGATATGACGCAATCATCTGCTGAGCGATTTCTGATTCCTGAGGCCTGTATTCTCATAGATCATATGCTTGCTTCGATGATTAACGTGCTTGAAAATCTGCGGGTAGATAGAGAGAGGATGCGGAAGAACCTAGACCTGACTCAAGGGCGAATGATGTCAGAGGCGGTTATGCTGGCATTGACACAGAAGGGAGTTGACCGACAGCAGGCACATGAACTCGTCCGGAAATTAGCGATGCGCAGCTATTTTGATAAGGCGCCTTTTAGGCAGGCACTACTTGAGGACAAGGTTGTGAGTGGTAGGTTGAGTGAAGCTGAAATTAACGAAGCTCTAAACCCAACAAACTACCTGGGCACAGCTCTTACGCAGATTGACCAAGCCATAATAGTAACTTGTCAGGAACGGGCTGCCAGAGGGCTTTCGGATTAGTAATTTGTTAAGGCTTGTTGTTCCTCGACTTTTGTCCTACTCAGCTTTTTCCATTCTTCTGACTTGACAAGTCCTCCTACTTGCTCCTTGATTCTCTTTGCTACTCGAGGACCAATCAGAGGGAGATTTGTCAGGTTCTCCAATGGGGCTCTCTTGATGTCTCTAATGGTTTTAAGGCCAGAATTGAATAATATACGGGCTCGGACTCTGCCAATCCCTTCCAGCTTGACTAGTGGGAGGAGCTCACTCTTTACACCTCTCTTGACTCGTTCTGTAAGCTGAGCTAGATTACGTGAGAGGTCTTTGTGCCCGAAGAGAGCTGCCAGTTCGTGTGTAGCATAGAGTAGCCATCGTGCTGTGGAAATCAGCCGGTACAAATCGCCTGATTGTACTCTGAACTTTCCGATGGTCTCATCTTCGGTGGTTTCCTCTATCCAGGCATTCAAAACGCTAGCAAGCTTCACTTCCCCTAGGAAGTTCTCATAGGCAATTCTGTCTACCCATTCTTCGGGAACTTTCAGCATGAACTCGTCTTGATGTTCATCTACAAATAGGGCGAGTTGGTCAATCTCGTTGGAGTATGGCCTTAATTTTGGGAACATGTCCGGTGTATGTGCAATCAAGTGCAGAAAACTCATATCTGTCAGGACCTTTGCACGATTTAATAAGGCATCTCGAATCTCCACTCCAGATATCGGGTCAATATAGAGTTCAGAGACTCTTCGTCCAAACTTGGTGGCTGAGACATTTTCGCGATTCGTCTCAATCATCGTTTCATCGAAGAGGAACTTTAGAATCTTCGCAGTGACTCCCTTAATTGCATCTGATCCGTACTGGTATGCGTAGAAGGTTTTACTGAAGAATTCATGTATTCCTTGCTCCGTGTGTGCAAATTCAGCGGCAATTGTGGCTAGGACATGTGAGCGTAATGTGCGTTCCACAGCTAACTTTGACCAGATTCTCTCAGGCTCTGATAGAACGTAGCTTTCCATTAGGTATTGGTGTTCATCCTCTGTCTTCGCAATCAGAACGGCTTCTCCTACCCTGTCATATCGGGGTCTCCCAGCCCGTCCAGCCATCTGCTTGTACTCCAACACTGTGATAGGGTAGTAACCGTACCCCGACTCGTATCGCCGATAATCATTAATAATCACCATTCTCGCTGGCAGGTTCACCCCAAATGCTAATGTAGGTGTTGCAGCAATAACCTTGATTTTGCCTTGTCTGAAGGCGTCTTCCACGATTCTTCTATGTCCTCCATTCAGTCCTGCGTGGTGAAAAGCAACTCCTTGTTGAATAAGTTGGGCTAATAGATCGCTAATTCTCGTCCGTTCCCCAGTGTTGAGGATTCTCTCCGCAATACGAGCGAGGCTTCGCTTTGCTGGTTTTGATAAGCGCAGAGCTATGTTTGCGGCTGCCTTCCTTGCTAAACTGACTGCATTCCTTCTTGTAGCAGCAAAGATAAGTGCCTGTCCACCTAAGCGCATGACATGCAGTGCCATATCAATTGCAGGATTCTTGGAGGGTATCTCGATTTTGAAAGCGTCGCCGTCTTTGAAGTGGGTTTCGTTGTGCAGGAGTACTCCTTCTCTAAGTACGACTGGTCTCCACTCGGTTGTTATTGAATCGGCATTCAGCCATTCTGCAGCTTCATCTGCATTCTTTACAGTGGCGCTGAGGGCCAATATTTGAGCATCTGGGTTGATCTGCATGAGGCGTGCCAGCACAACCTCCAAGGTTGGCCCGCGTTCAGCGTCGTTTAGCAAGTGTACTTCGTCTGCGACCACAAGCGAGATGTCGTTCATCCATTTCGCTCTATGTCTTAGCAGTGAATCCGCCTTTTCGTTTGTGGTGACTATAATGTCATACCTTCCTAGCCATGGGTCGCTGCTGTCATGATCGCCAGTACTTATGCCAACATTGATTCTTCGTCCGTTTTCCTTCTTAATTGATGAGTATTTCTTGAACTCCTCATACTTTTCGCTGGCTAGTGCTCGTAAGGGGGTGAGGTAGAGGGTTTTTCCGCTCCTTTCCAGAATGTGCTTGAGAGCGCAGAACTCTGCAACTAATGTTTTGCCTGATGCTGTTGGACTTGCGAGAATCAGGTTTTTATCTTTTAAAGCCCCAGCTCGTATGGCTTCTTCTTGTGGAGGATAGAGCTCATTGATATTTGAGCTGGCTAAGATCTCTTTGACAGCATCTGCTATGGGTAAATCTTCAACATTCAATCGTCGAACCCTTTTACAGGTTATGTCTTCTTAAGGTAGCCCTCTCTAGGAGAGTATATAGTTCCTTCCTTAACGAGTTGTCCTATCAGTCTCTCTGCTTCGGCGGGTGATAATCCAGACTCTATTTCGAGCTTTTCTAAGAAGGCAGATCTTTCGACCATACCCTTTTCTCGTTCCATCTCAACCAATATTCCTATTATCACCTGCAGTTTGTCTCGTAGGCTCTTCGGTTTCCCTGTCATGATAACATCGATGTCGAATTTCTTGGATGAAATGTCAATCCCAACCTCTCCTAACGACCGCTTCATTATAACAATCGAGGCTTCAGCGTCTTCCACAGAGATCTCCTTTTGGTAGGCGACACGGGCTCTCGCCTCAGCGACTCGCACGAGCGACTCAAGCTGCCGTGCAGTAATGGCAATAGGGGTTCCCTCGGTTTCGCTTGCTGAACGCATGGTTAGGTAGAAGTCTTTCAGCCGGTCAAGAGCGTCAGGGGTCAACACGGGCTTCAAATTCTTGGTATAGCTGATGTACTTTCTGAGCAGTTCAGGCCTGATTGGGGGTTCAATAGGAGCAGCCCCTGTCTTGTGAAGGTTGAGTATATGCTCGGTCATCTCCGCGTCCTTATCTTTGTCTGGCTCATCCTTAAGCACGAAGATTAGGTCAAACCTTGAGAGTATCGTGACTGGGAGAGAGATGTTCTCTGCTACATTCTGATAGTTGTTATATCTTCCAAGGGTGGGATTGGCTGCTGCTAGTATTGCGGTTCGCGCATTAAGTGTCGCTACGATACCGCCCTTGGCTACTGAGACTGTGTGCTGCTCCATAGCCTCATGAATCGCCACTCGGTCTTCAGCTCGCATCTTGTCAATCTCGTCTATACATGCAACACCTTTATCAGCAAGTACAAGGGCCCCTGCCTCTAGCGTCATTCCACCACTAGCTCTCTCTCGGAGAACAGCGGCAGTTAGCCCTGCAGCAGTTGTTCCTCGACCGGAAGTGTACAAACCTCGGGGCGCAACTTGAGCGACATATTGGAGCAATTGGGATTTGGCAGTTCCTGGGTCACCTACCATGAGGATATTCATCTCTCCTCGAATGGTTATGTCTGGTAGGTGCTTTGAAACTCCACCGAAGAGAAGATACATGATAGCTTCTTTGATATGCTCGTAGCCATAGATGGATGGTGCAATCGATCGGATGATTTTACGGTGAACCCAAGGATCCTTGGCAAGCGCGAGTATCTCTTCCTCTTCTTCGGGTGAGATGGCTACGGTTTCTGGTTCTTTGCTTACGACATCTATCAGGTTTGCGTCAAGATGTAGTGTGAACATTCGTAGCTTTCCTACTTTGGGGAGTGTTGGAGCCACAGCACGTACAATGCCTACGACCAAGACATCATCCCCAGGTCGTGCTTCATCAACAAGCTCCCTTCCATGTAATTTGATGCCTACCCAGATTGGTAGTTGACCCGGGGGAAGATTCTCAGGGCGTTCCTGTATACGGATCTCTTGGGCATCAATGAAGCTTGATTCCTCTTGGACGAAGTCGAATGGTCCTTTTCTCCTA
>CP070679.1:672377-677361 GCA_020352535.1 Candidatus Bathyarchaeota archaeon
ATCATGACTCCATCTTTCATCTTCGTGATCTCTTTTGATGATAACATATACTTCGTTTGTGGAGTTAGTGGCACGTGGAGTGAGATGAAGTCTGCTTTGGGGAGCATATCGGCTAGAGATATGAACCGGTCGTAAACTCGGCTCCTTACTATGAGAACCTTCATGCCAAGGGCTTGTGCGAGCTTTTCCACGATTTTCGCAATGTTTCCGTAGCCTATTAATCCAAGAGTCTTGCCTTGCACTTCGACACCCTTTAGTTCTTTCTTCGCCCATTCTCCTTTGCGGAGTGTGGTTGTGCCTTTGACTACGCTTCTTGAGAGTGCGAGCATGTGGCCGATTGCCAGTTCAGCAACGCTGTTTGCGGAGGCTTCTGGGGTGTTGACTACGACAATTCCCTTTGCTTTCGCCGTTTTTAGATCTATATTGTCTAGGCCAATGCCAGCCCGACCGATGACTTTCAGTTTTCTTGCGCTACCGATTAGGTCGCCTTTGACCTTGGTCGCGGATCGAACGATTATAGCGTCGTATTCTGCGATGATTTCGGGAAGCTGATCTTTAGGAGTATCCCAGGCTTTGGTGATTTCATAGCCTTTTTCTTCTAGAAGTCGGATGCCTTCATCTGCAATCTTGTCAGAGACTAGAATCTTAAAGGTCATTTCTCAAACCCCCATATGTCCTCAATATGTCTGAGTACTTCTTTGATTCCATCGAGGGTCCATTCGCCCATATGACCAATGCGGAAAGTTTGTTCGCGTAGCTTGCCATAACCGTTGGAAATCATGTAGTGTCTCTTGGCTAATTCCTCGTTTAGTTCTTTCACGCCTTTTCCGGAGGTGTTCTTGACGCAGGTTACTGTGACAGATTCGTATCCTGGTTCAGGGAATAATGCTAGATGTTTCTGTGCCCAGTTGCGTGTATATTCAGCCATGGCGAGGTGTCTCTTGTATACTCCATCAGCTGTTTCTTCTAGCAAAAGGTCCAATCGCTTATCAAGGGCGTATAGTAAAGCGATGTTTGGGGTGAATGGTGTTTGATGTTTCTTTTCATAGTAATCGAAGAGATGTACGAGGTTTGTGTATAGGCCTCGGTTCTGGACTTCACGGGCCCTGTTTAGAGCCTGGTCGCTGACGATTCCAATTGCTAATCCTGGTGGTAATGCAAAACACTTCTGGGTGGAGGCAAAGATGACATCGCAACCGATTTCTGAAGGGAGCAGCTTGTCTCCAACCATTCCTGAGATGCTATCGATTGTGAGCATCACATTAGGGAAGTCCTTCTTCATCATCTTCCCTATTTTATAGATTGGATTTCGGACTCCTGTGGATGTCTCATTGTGACATATTGTTAGCGTGTCGTACTCTCCTGAACCTAGTTTGTCCGCAATCATTTCGGGTTTGACTGCCTTTCCCCACTCTACTTCAAGGAGGTCTACATTCTTACCGCAACCTTGTACGGCTTTTCCAAACCGTTCTGAGAAGGCTCCGTTGGTGCAAGCGAGTGCATCTTCTTTGACTATGCTTCTCCCGACTATGTCGAACCACAGCGTGCCTGATGATGTGGTTACGGTGACTTGATAGTTCTCAGATAGTTGGAAGAAGTCGTGCAGTTTCTTAATTATTCCGACATAGAGGTCAGTGAATTCTTGGGCGCGGTGTCCAATTAGAGGGCGTGTTTGTTCACGGAGCATTTCTGCGCTTACTTCGGTGGGTCCGGGGATTAACAATCTTTTGTGCATTCTATTCACCACTTGTGTGAGAAGAATCCATAGAGGGCACAAATTATTTAACCATTTATGCAGCTCGTTAGGTCAATCTTGATTTCACGTGACCCATGGTGTAACTCAGTCTGATTGGATGCTCCCGATTCTACATCATGACAATGACAAGGATGTCGTTGACATTGGTGCTTGTGGGTCCAGTAAAGATGAGGTCCCCTAGCTTTTCGAAAACAGTATAGGAATCATTTTGGGCAAGTAGCTCCTCGGCGTCCAGCTGTAGCTCTTGAGAATGAAGTATGGTACTTCCATCAGCAAGGGCACCAGCAGCATCTGTTGGTCCGTCAAGCCCATCAGTACTTATCGAGGCTATGGCTGCCCCTTTGATTCCGTTTATGGGCAAGGCCGCGCTTAGTGCAGTCTCTTGATTTCGTCCTCCTCGACCTTCACCTACAACAGTCACGGTGGTTTCACCTCCTACTACCAGTCCAGCTGGTTTGGGCATTGCTTGTTCAGAGATGGTGGTCTCTTGCATGAATGAGGCAAACTTTCTGCCAACATGTTTGGCCTCCCCTTCCAGAGATGAGGGGAGAAGTAGCGTGTTGAGCCCAGCCTTTTGGAGGTTGCGGTAGGCTGCGAGGGTGACCGCGCTGTTGTTGCCCACAATGAATGTGTGAACGTGGGTGAACGCTTCATCATCTGGTTTTAGTGTTTCAGGCAGCTTTCCTGCCTTTCCACCTAAGAGAACATGTTTCACTGATTGGGGTGTCTTTTTCCATAGTCCGTATCTGTTTAAGACTTCTATGGCATCCTGAAACGTTGAGGAATCTGGGACTGTAGGTCCTGAAGCTATGGAGTCGATTCGGTCGCCTACAACATCAGAGATGAGAAGGTTAACTACAGTGGCAGGGTGCGCTTGTTTAGCCAGCCATCCGCCTTTGAAATCTGAGATGTGTTTGCGAACTGTGTTGATTTCCGTTATTCCTGCTCCCGATTCTAACAAGGCTTTGGTCACAGTCTTCTTATCTTCCAGAGAAATTGGGTGCCGTGGAAGTGGCATAAGGCTGGATCCTCCCCCTGATATTAAGCAGATGACTAGGTCATCCTTGTTGGCTTGGGTGACCAAGTCTATCATGAGGCGTACTCCTTTCACGCCTGCCTTATCGGGGAGCGGATGACTTGCCAGGTGCAGGGTAACATGTTTGAGCCTATAGTGTTCGCTGCCATATGGGGTACTTACGATTCCGTTCGTTATGCGGTCCTCTAAGATTGCTTCTAATGCTTCAGCCATACCGCCACTGGCCTTCCCACCTCCGACCACAAAAATCCTGTTGAATTTGTCTAGGTCAAATATGCGACCATCAATTGTGAGTTGTTCTCCTTTCAGCCTAACTCTCGAATTGATGAAGTTCTGAGGGTTCGCAGCTTCAAGGGCAGCTTCAAGGCTGTCCAGAGCAAGCTTTCGAGCTTTCCTGTCAAGTGTTGACCTTCCGTTGTTCACGAGCACCTTCCTGTTCCTGATGTTAGCCACTCTTGTCTCCTCACAAGCTGTTTGAGGGATTGACCGTTCCTTTCTGGTTTTGCCATAAGTGTCATAAATTATTAGGGATAAGTAAGGGACAAGGCTTTAGAGGGATATACTATGCCTAGCGTGTTTGTTACTCGTAAGATTCCGGAGAGCGGGCTTCAGAGGATTCAGGACCAATTTAAAACGGAGGTCTGGGCTGAGGATGCTCCACCCTCCAAGCAAGTTATTATTGAGAAGGTTGGCCAAGCTGATGCTTTGGTCTCGCTCCTAACGGATAAGATTGACACAGAGGTCCTTGATGCCGCATCAAATCTGAGGATTATAGCTCAGTACGCGGTTGGATATGATAATATTGACGTGCCGGATGCAACGAGACGAGGTATCTACGTGACGAATACGCCGGGCGTATTGACTGAGACTACTGCAGATTTTGCATGGGCGCTCTTGATGGCGGCTGCGCGACGAGTTGTGGAGGCAGACCAGTACCTTCGGAACGGTGATTGGAGCGTGGCGTGGCATCCGACTATGATTCTAGGTAGGGATGTCTATGGGGCTACATTAGGGATTGTAGGGATGGGTAGAATTGGTGAAGCTATGGCCGTTAGGGCTCAGGGTTTCAACATGAAAATCCTCTACTATAGCACACGGAGAAAACCGGATATTGAGGATAGGTTGGGATTGACCTTCGTTGATTTGGACACGCTTCTTCAACAGGCGGATTTCGTCAGCCTTCACGTTCCCTTAGTTAAGGCGACCCATCATCTGATAGATCGGCGAAGGTTGGATTTGATGAAGCGAACTGCGTTCTTAATAAACACCTCTAGAGGTCAGGTGGTTGATGAAAAAGCATTATTTAAGGCGCTTCGGGAGGACAAGATTGCTGGGGCAGGATTGGACGTTTTTACGGAAGAGCCTACACCAGCAGGCAATCCATTATTAGGTTTGAAGAATGTGGTCGTGGCTCCCCATATCTCCAGTGCTAGTGTAGAAACTCGGTCGAAGATGGCTGAGATGGTTGCGGAGAATCTGGTTGCTTATTTTAAGGGAAGGGTTCCACCGAATCTAGTGAATCAAGAGGTCTTGAAAGTTAAGGAACCTTGATTGCTGGAGTAGGCTCATCTCCTTGGATATCGGATGCTATGGAGAATGGTTGGAGTTAGTGTAAATGTTAAATATCTCGCGACTGCTCTACTGAATCTTCAATCAATAGGTTAGGTGATTTCCTTTGAAACCTCTCTTTGCAGAGCGAACTAAGGCGTTAGAGATTGAGACAGGGTTTGAGCTTCTTGCACGGGCTAGGGCTCTAGAAAGCCAAGGGCGTGAGATTGTACATCTTGAGATTGGTGAGCCGGATTTTGATACGCCAGAAAACATCAAGGATGCGGCTATCACAGCCCTGAATAAAGGATACACCCATTATGTTTCTGCTGCTGGCCTCCCAGAGCTGCGGGAAGTGATCGCAGAGCATATCGCGGAGAGTCGCAAGGTTGATGTAGATCCTGAAGAGGTTGTGGTAACCCCTGGGGGAAAACCTATCGCCTTCTTCAGTGCGTTGGCGTGTTTGGAGCCAGGTGATGAGGTGATATGTCCCAACCCAGGCTATCCTATCTTTGAATCTGTGGTGCGTTTTGCAGGAGCTCTCCCTGTGTCCTTGCCAGTTTCAGGAAAGGATGGGTTTGCGTTCGACTGCTCTGATCTTATGGAACGGGTGACAGAAAGGACCAAGATGCTTATACTGAACT
>CP070679.1:677461-682893 GCA_020352535.1 Candidatus Bathyarchaeota archaeon
ATCTTGGATTGTCTATCCAAACAACCCTGCAATCTACCCCTTCTATTGACGAATCTTCGTATCTGATATCGCATTCTGGTCTCTCTTCGCCACTGGATTAGCCATCATCATATTTAGATGGGATGAGAGGTTATACGAATTAGTTCTACGTATATCACGGAACTACGGTCTCAATCTTATACTCCTTAGGGATTATGACAGAGGTCTCAACCGTGTCCTTCTCGACGAGTTTTCGGAATTTAATCATTTGGAGTTGTGTCCCATGCATTGCGACCGCTATTATCGGTTTGAGGTCCCTTACGAATTTAAGAGCGTTCTCAGGAGAGCATGATGGTGAAGGGCGACCTGTAGGGAGGAATGCCAGCTTAACAGATGAGCCTTCAATGGGAGAGTAACCGGAGTCGCCTGCGTGAAAGATGCTGTAGGCATCTTTCTCTATTTTGTAGATGGTTATGGGTCTAGGATGAACCCCTTCAAAGGGAGTGACTCGGAAGCCATTAATGTCCAGTTTTAATCCATGCGAGGCGACTGTCATTCGGTCTAGTGAAATCCGGTCCTTTAGGTCTTCAGCTACTTGTTTCGGGGCAACGATGTGGGCATTTGTGTTCTCCAGCAGTTTGTTGGCTAAGGCACGGTTGTAATGATCATAATGGCTGTGAGTAAAGAGCAGAAGGTCAAGTCTGCTAAATGCAGGTAATGCTCTATCTCCTAAGAGGTTGCTCGGATCGACTGCTATAGCTCCGTCCTTAATTCTTAAGATGATACCGGAGTATCCTAAATAGAGGAAGGCGACTTGTTCTTTCATCAGGGATTGAGAGAAGAACTCCCGAATTAGCGTAGAATGGTCTTGTAGTTCAGGCATCAGGTCACTCCGGTAAGTTCTCTATCATTGGCTTCCAAGCTCTTAAGCGTTCACCAATGATGGGTAGGGCGTGCAGCAGAGTCTTAGAAAGAAGGAAGATCACGGGTTTCATCTAGTATTCTGTTGTTCCAGTGAATCGAAGCTTTTCCAGTTTCATTGCTGGTACAGTTACTGTTCCTAGCTGCTCAGCTTTCAATTCCTTCCCTATCAGAGGTATGCTCTTGAGAGCTGAAAGCATGCTATCTGTATATCGAAGGTTCTTGACGGGCTCTGCGATTTCCCCATTTGCGATTTTAAATGTTCCATCTCTCGTTAGTCCTGTCAGAACGGCTTTTGTTGGCTCTACAGGATTTGTATAGTGAAATCTCGTCACGAATATTCCATTCTGGGTTTCTTCAATCATTTCCTCAATTGAGGCTGTTCCAGGGCTTATGAGGACGTTCAAAGGATAAGGAATTGGGCGCGTCATTCTGAACAATCCTGGCGGTAGTGCGTGACCGGTGCTCTCCCTGTTTTCTCGGCTTGCGGTTAAAGTGTTGTGAAAAATGCTTGCTTCTGAAACAGAGCCTTCATTGATAAGGGGAAGACGCTTCTTCGGAACGCCATCCCCATCAACCGCAAGCTTGAAGACAGTTCTCGGGTCTTCGACATCGTCTTTGGCACTCAATTTCTCATCGAAGACTTGCTCGTTTAGATGATACTTAACAAAAGATACGCCTTGCTGGTATGGCAGGGCTGAGAAGCCAATGTAGGATAGATAATCAAAGAGGGTGCTTACTGCTAAAGGGGCTAGCACTACTTCATACTCTTTCGGGGTGAGTTTTATGGGGGTTGTGCTGTTCACTGATTTCTCCGAGGCCATAGTGCCTAACTCGACTGGATTGATATCTGTGATATGTCTTGAACTTTGTACGGCATGACCAAAACCTTCAGACCCCGATTTCTCAGAAATCACCGTAATGTTCATTGAGGCAAGGGTCATTCTTGCCTGCGCAGAGACGCCCCAGGAGTTGGTTACTGCAAAAGAGTACGCAGCTGAAAGAATGGAGCCTGCAACCGCCTTGACAACAGGGGACGCTGAATGAGCCACGTCAATGGCTTCTTTAGCCCGTTCGCTGCGGTAGTCAGGGCTGCAGGTGGCTGTAGCCGCGTCGAATGCGTCGTCCAGCGGCTGCCATTGCTTTGGTTGGGGGAAACTCTTGAAGTCCTTGTTCTCAGGGGAAACTCTGGCGATTTTGACAGCTTGCTTGACTACCCTTTCAATCTGTTTTGATTCCAGAACCGCAGCCTGTATGTATCCGATCCTCTTCCCAATCGCAACCTTGACTGTTACGCCACCTTTCTTGGAAGCGACGTTTTGATGAATCTGCGAGTTAGCAAAACGTGTCCGTGCTGAATCAAAGAGGAAGGCTGAGGTTTGGGCTTGGTCAATCTTCTCTTTCAATGCTGATTTCAACGTCGCTTCAGAGATATGCAGCAATTGTTCTATTGACATCATCAATCATCTCCTATTGGAGTACTCCCACTCTCGCCTTTCTAAACCGTGCAGTGCTACAACCATGGCCTACATACATCACCTGCGCTGGGACGCCTTTTCCACAATTTGGCGTTCCCCACATCATCCAGTCATCCTTGCTTATTGCGTCACATGAGCCCCAGAACTTGGGCGTTATCCCAGTGTATGTTGGGTTTTTCACCAGCCCGTCTACGCTTCCATTCGTCACTTTCCAGCCAATCTCTGTCCCAAACTGGAAATTAAGACGCTTATCATCAATGCTCCATGACCGATTTGTCTCCATTAACACGCCATCCTTTGTGTCCTCAATAATCTCCTCCCGTTTCCAGTCGCCCGGAAGCAGATTGATGTTTGTCATGCGAATCAGTGGAATCGCCAAAGGAGAATCTGCCCGCATTCCACCGCTACTCTCCGCGCACAGCTCAGCAGCGGTTTCACGCGAAGTCTGGTATCCGACAAACACGCCTTTCTTGACAAGAAATACCTGTTGGGCTGGGGTTCCCTCGTCGTCATATCCAAAGGTTCCAAGTCCACCAGCAGATGTAGCATCCGCAACAATGTTCACGTTTTTTGAACCATATGTCAGTTTGCCTAGCTTATCAGGTGTGAGAAAGCTTGTACCAGCGTAATCGGCTTCAGTCCCTAATGCTCTGTCCAACTCGGTTGGATGCCCACAGCTCTCGTGAATCTGGAGTTCCAGCTGTTCCCCAGTAATAACCAAATCTAAGGTGTTAGAAGGACACTTCTTAGCATCAAGTAATTTGATAGCCTCTGACCCGATATCTTTGGCATGCTCGACAAGGTTCAGTGACTCGAAGAACTCGTAACCTGCTGTGCTATGATTTCCTCGGAAGGAGCAGGGGTAAGATCTTCGCTGAACCTCACCATTCCTGACAGCTACGCATAAGATTCCGCCGCCACACCATGTAATCTGCTGGTGTATCTCTGCACCCTCACTGCTCATGAAAAGCTTGTTCTCGCGATAGGCTCTAAAGAATGTTGATGAGGACTTGATCAATGAGGATTGATCCGCGACAATTCGCTCAGCACTGAGCAGAATATCCATTTTGTCCTCCAAGGGGACACTAAAAGGGTCTTTCTTCAACGGTGTGAGATACTTGTCTTTTCGGGGGTCCGGAGTCGATAGTTGAACGTCCCTCTTCTTCAGCTTGGAGCTTGCGAAGGCTACGCTAACAGCGTTCCGAGCTGTCTCAGCCACGCTCTTACCCCCAAGGTCTATGGTGCCTGCAAAACCCCATGCGCCGTTGGCGATGACTCGCACTCCAATCCCATTTGATTGGGAAAGGTTGACTTCTTCTGGAACCCCCTTCCGAATGCTGAGGTTCTCATCAAGAATCTCAACTACTCTAACATCAACATAGGAAGCTCCGTGCTTGGAAGCTTCATCAATGGCTCTCCTGCCCGCATCAAAGGACATATAAGCAACTCCTCGCAGTCTGGGCGATAACTCTCCATTCGACCTGTATTTAAGCTCTGAGTTACGTTGGCACGTCATCAGTGAGACATAATACTCGGAGCTGTGCGCCTCGAATTCCGATGGATGAAAATTTATATTATCCTACATCGTCTGCTCTGAGCGTATGCGCACGTAGAGTGAAGGGTTGACATTCCATTTGAGGCAGCTCCCGAAGGAATTCGATATTATCCAAATCGAGAAGAAATGGCAGAAACGTTGGGAAGGGATGGGCATCTATCATTTTGACTGGAAAGAGACGAAGCGTCCATCCTACGTCATAGATACGCCTCCGCCGTATCCTTCTGGTGACTTTCATATGGGAAACGTGCTTAACTGGACGTATTTTGATATCGTCGCCCGTTACATGCGAATGCGGGGATTCAACGTTCTCTTCCCCCAGGGATGGGACTGCCATGGGCTGCCAACAGAGGTGGAAACCGAGAAAGAACATAAAATCAAGAAGCGTGAAGTACCTCGAGACCATTTTGTGAAGCTCTGCAAGCAATTGACCAGCAAGTATATCGGAATAATGAAGGACTCGATCAAACGCCTAGCAATCTCCGTCGATTGGACAACAGAATATAAGACTATGGATCCAGACTTCTGGAGACGCACTCAACTCAGCTTCATTCTCCTCCACCAGAAAGACCTGATATACCAAGGAACGTACCCAATCAACTGGTGTCCTCGCTGCGAAACCGCAATCGCAGATGCAGAAGTAGAGCATCAGACAAAACAGGGAATCCTCTACTACGTCAAGTTTAAGCTAGAAGATGGCGAACACCTCGTCGTAGCCACGACCAGACCTGAACTCCTCCCGGCATGCGTGACCGTAGCTGTCAATCCCCAAGATCAGCGCTTCAAAGATTATGTTGGTAAGTCAATAACTGTCCCAATCGCAAACCGTTCGGTAACTATAATCGCAGACGACCTTGTAGATCAAGCCTTTGGCACGGGCGTAGTCATGATCTGCACGTACGGAGACAAAGCAGATGTGAAATGCGCTCAGAAACATAAGCTCCCGGTCATCATGGCCATAAATCAGAAGGGTGAGATGAATAAGAACACAGGCAAATATGCAGGCTTAACAACCCAGGAAGCAAAAAGGGCAATGGCGGAAGACCTTGAAAAGTCGGGGTCAATCGAGAAAACCGAACCCATCCAGCAAGAAGTTGGAGTCTGCTGGAGATGCAGTACACCTATCGAAATCTTAGAGCAGAAGCAATGGTTCATGAAGACACGTGTACTAACACCACTTGTAGAAAAGACCGCGCTAGAAATCTCATGGTACCCAGACTACATGAAAAAACGCTTAATCGACTGGGCTAGATCACTTGATTGGGACTGGGTAATCAGCCGGCAGCGAATCTTCGGTACGCCGATTCCTATCTGGTACTGCAAGAAGTGTGAATACATAGTACTCGCTGAGCCAGAATGGCTTCCAATAGACCCGAGAACAGATCCACCGAAGATAGAGAAATGCCCAAAGTGTGGTTCTTCAAGCTTCAAGCCAGAGATGGACGTATTGGACACGTGGTTCGACTCTTCCATCTCCTGTGCAGTCCATGCTGGATGGC
>CP070679.1:682993-685826 GCA_020352535.1 Candidatus Bathyarchaeota archaeon
GCTGAAAACCTTGTCCACTTTGCATACAATCTTGTCAATCTCCCTGGATACACAATGTCCAGCCGCAGAGGACGCTATGTAACAATGGATGAGGTCATGGAAGAAGCCGTGAAAAGGGCTTACGAAGAGGTTTCAAAACGTTCACCTCACCTTCCTGAAGAGCAGAAGCGAGAGATTTCCAACATCGTCGGTATAGGCGCCATGAAATACGCCCTCGTGGAAGTCGACCCCATGAAAACCGTGTCCTTCACATGGGACCGCGTCTTGAACTTCGAGAAAAACAGCGCCCCGTACATTCAATACTCACATGCCAGAGCGTGCAGCATATTGCGAAAGGCTCCCAACATCGCTGACAAAGCGAACTACGCTTTGCTGATAGACCAAAAAGAACATGATTTGGTCATAATGCTTGCTCGCTTCCCAGAAATCGTTGTCGACGCAGCTGAAAACCTGAGGCCTAATACCATAGCAGACTTCGCTAATGCACTCGCCGACAAGTTCAACACCTTCTACAACGCACTGCGCGTAATCGGCGTTGAGCCTATCGAATTGAGCGCTGCCCGACTTGCCCTAGTCCGTGGAACTCAAATTGTGCTTGGAAACGCCTTGAGCCTCCTCGGAATCAAGGCGCCGGAAAGAATGTAAGTGAAAACCCTCTACGTCTGTGATGTCTCAGCTCTACGCTGGTTCAGATACACCAAGAGATACTAGAACTAGTAACATCATAACGTGATCTAATCTTTCATCACTTTGCACAGAAGAAGATTTCGACTACTTGCATTTTTGAATCTTCCCGCTTTCCATCTAGCAGGAAAGCGACTTCTAACACCAGTGACCCCCCTTTAGAAACTAGAGGGAGTTCTCCGGGTATTGAAAAACTGTTATTGCATGTCAGACGGGAATTGCCCGGACGAAGGGCATTAGACTGTATTGAATTGAGCAAGCGTGGACTCAGCAGAGCTAGTCCATGTACCCCAGCGCCCTTAACCGTTTGAGAATCATTCTTTCCTCTTCGGGAGATGAATCTTCCGACCTCTTCCTTTCATCACTGGGCTCTAGCGACTTCTTCACTCCATATTGACTTAAGAACCTGAGTAGACGCGACTTTAATTTCTGGACTTGCCTAGGCTTGTCTTCTGCCACGTTGACGGTTTCCTCAGGATCTTGGGTCAGGTCATACAACTCTTCTACTCCGCCATGTATGAGACCACACTCCTTGCAGAGCGCCTGTTTCGCTGACGGTGAACGAATGTACTTGTAGCTTTCTGTTCTGATAGCAGCTTTCTGTTCCACTTCTGATTCTTCAATATATACAGCTTTCCGCCAGCGCCCAGCCTTGTCATACATCAGGGGGATGAGACTGCTACCATCCAGGGACAAGCTTCGACCACTGATGTTCAGGATGTTTAACATTGTAGGAAGAATGTCAATGTGCTGAACGAGGCTTCTGATTCGCTTTCCTTTTGGAAGACCTTGATATCGAACGATAAGTGGGACCTGTATGGTCACATCATACAACCCATGGTGAGAGAAGTAGATTCCATGTTCAGTCAAGCTTTCGCCATGATCGGATGTGAGAATGATCAGAGTATTATCCGATATTCCCCAGCTCTCCAATACTTTAATCAGCCTTCCAAATTCTTCGTCTACAAAGGATATCGCTCCGTCATACCTCGCTAGAACCTCTCCTACCGTCTTCAGTTCTGGTAGTACTCGTTTTCGAAGACGCTCCATGGTAGACGGGCTAGAGATCTCCCCTAGGCCTAGATTATCATATTGCCCATAATCTTGGAATTTGTCTGTAGAGTATCTAGGTGGATCATAGATTGTATGGGTATCCCAATAGTGCAAGAACAGAAAGAAGCTTTTCTTATGAAGTTCGCGGATGAGCTTGATTGCTTCTCGAGTGACAGCGCTTCCGTGGACTTTCAGCTTCCGGCTCTGCCTACGGAAACCTATCAGAGACTGCACAATCTTGTTAGGAAGATGCAAATGCTTGTCTACGATTCTATAGAAGGCAAGAAGATAGGGACTAAGCTTCTGACTCGCAGATGTCACGTCTCCGCTGTAATAGTCAAATCCTCTTTTCGTCCATCGCCCAACCCAATCTACAGCAGCAGTTGCGTAGCCTTTCGATTTCAGAACCTCTGCCAGGAAGATTGACTGGCTTTCATTCAGTCGCTGCAATGTTTGCCCCAACAGCTGACTTCGAGGTGCTTGCCGGGGTGTCGCTATTTGCGTCATTACTCCATGTGAACGAGGGTACTTTCCTGTGAAAATGCTTGTGAGCGACGGATAGGTATATGTTGAACAAGAGAAGGCATTCTCAAAAACGACCCCTTCGTCAGCCAGCTTGTCGATGTTGGGACTGGTATTCTTGCAGTAGCCATAACAACCAAGGTTTCTTGCCCGTAGGGCGTCAGCAACGATGAAAAGGATATTTGGTTGATTCACTGGTCACAGCCTTCGAAGACCTATGTATCTATCATTTTGAGAGACCTATTTCTTTTTCTTACAAGCAATAGGAGCCTGTAAAATTGTTTGGAATCGTGTGAGCCTGAAAACCATCCTTTAATCAATGACTCCTGAAAGTTGACTCACAACAACTAGGAGCGGCGTACCTATCACTGATTCTAAGTCCATAAGGCTTTAACGATTGACTACATTTGCTCTATGGTGCATTGGGCCCTTCATGTTCGATGCTTTCGGGATGGACTAGTAGTGAGAGAGAAGTACAAAGTGGCTTTGTTGGGACTAGCTTTTGTGGCGGGCCTTGCCTTAGCCTACTACGAAAATATCTTCTTCTTCCAGTCCTTAAGTAGCGTTCTGACAT
>CP070679.1:685926-691624 GCA_020352535.1 Candidatus Bathyarchaeota archaeon
ATTCACAGCAAATCATTTAGGAGCGATGGAGTCAAGGCGTGTAATCCTGGAAAACCTGTTGGGGAATTCTCTTGTTTGAGAGCGTTGACAAGATTGTGGAAGCCCATAAAGGCTTGGAGCATGAGGTCTACCTAGACCTGGAAAACTCCAGCCCCCTCCCAAAGAAAGTAGTCGAAGCGATGGTTCCCTATTTCTCGGAGAAGGCCTATGGTAACCCGACGATAACCCATAAGCTTGGATGGATGGCTTATGAGGAGATACAGAAGACCTCAGCGCAGATAGCCCACTACATCGGGGCAGACTCCGTAGAGGAGGTCAACTTCACCCCAGGAGAAGTTGAAGCAAACAATCTCGCTCTACTCGGTACCGTGTTAGCAAATCGGCGGAGAGGGAACAAGGTGTTAATCTCCGAGATAGCACCTCTGAGCATAGTTTTTCCATCAAAAATGCTTGAGAAACTTGGGTTCACAGTCGAGAAGATACCGGTCGACAGGGAGGGATTCCTAAGCTTAGATGCGCTCCGTGATGCTGCTGATCAGGATACCATCCTTGTCAGCGCAATGTTAGCTAACAATGAGATTGGCACAATCGAGCCAATCAAAGCTGCTGTCACAACGGTCAAAGAGAAGAACCCTGATGTGCTGTTTCATGCTGATGCATCTGATGCCTACGGCCGAATCCCCCTAGACGTGAACGTGCTAGGAGTCGACCTGCTGACATTGAGTAGCTACAAGATTCTGGGGCCACGGGGCGTTGGCGCACTCTACACCCGCGAAGGAGTGCAGGTAGAGCGGCTCTTGGAAGGGCAGATAGGCACTCAGAAGCTATGGCCTGGAGTTGAAAATACGCCTCTGATTGTAGGCTTTCGCGAAGCCTCCAACATAGCCTTCCAGAACTTTACCCAAAACACCCTAAGGATGCGGACACTCCGGGACCAGCTGATAAATGGCGTTCTTGAGGAGATCCCTGATACTATACTGAATGGGCCTAGAGGTGACAAGAGAGCCCCGGACAACGTCAACATCAGCTTCCTATACTGTGAAGGCGAGTCATTGACCATCGAGTTGAGTTTGACGGGCGTCTATGTGTCCAGCGGAAGTGCCTGCACAAGAGCCATCTTACAGCCGAGCCATGTCTTAACCGGGATAGGTAGGAAGGCTGAAGAAGTGCATGGAAGCCTCTTGATGAAGATAACGTGCTATCACACGGATGAAGACCTCAAATATGTTCTCAAAGTACTACCGAATGCGGTCCAGCGCCTTCGATCAATGAGCGCAGTCCAGGGAGGATCCAAGCCAAATGTCTAGGGCGCCACTACCCTACAATCCCTGGATTATCGAGCTCTTCAGAAACCCTCGGAACCTGGGAAAACTTGAAGATGCCGCCGCCTTTGCTGTAGTGGGAAGCCCTAGTTGACTATCTGATGAGGTAACCTCCGAGGAGAAGCATGCATATGGCGAAGAAGACCTTCCCGAGCCCTGACCCAGAAGACTGGAGTGTAAGTGAGAATCCGTAGGGAAGTAGCATCTTGATGCGGGAATACGTAAGCAGAATCGAGGAAGCCTGCGGGGAAGGCCGAGACTTCATTGTGATTCTGAAGCATGCAAAGCGTGAAGAGGCTATCAAGAAGATTCTTGCAAAGTGCGAAATCGACCGCAGCTTCTCGAGAATCATGATGAAAGGGAAGTATAAGGATAAGGCCATCAGCATCTTCGTCACTGGCAAACTAATCCTCAAAGGGATGAATGGGAGACGAGCTGCAGAAGAAACCCTAGAGGAGCTGCTTACGTAGAACGGACTGCTTAGTCACTGCCTAGACGCTGGCTTCGGTGGATACACTATCACGGGTCCATCCAGCCAGCTTCATCATGGGGCGCAGGACTTTGCTCCCATGTTTCCATCGATAGTAGAGGGGGTAAGTGGTCATCGCGGCGAGCCCAATCTTCTTGTGTAGCCCCTTTGACACAAATACGCTTAGGTTACGCTCCCAACAGGTGGCGATGAGGTCCCATTGCAGGGGTGACAGATGATTGAGATCCATATGTCGGGCCTTTTTTAACATGCAATCCTCCTCGGACGTGAACAGTAATGGGACATAGAAAACCTTTCTCTGCCGCAGTTCATCAAGTAAATCCAGAGTGGCAATCGTATCCTCCTCAGCCTCTCCGGGTAATCCAACTATAAGGGTTGCTAGGGGCCAAATGCCGTTTGCATTCAAGATGTCAACTCCCTCTGTTACGATGGTATGCCACTCAGTAGGCTCATACGGAAGCATCTTGCCTTTCATATGCTCATTCATAAGTCGAATGCTCCCTGTTTCTATGCCAATCTCGACGGAGCTGTGC
Source organism: Candidatus Bathyarchaeota archaeon (assembly GCA_020352535.1). Lineage (GTDB taxonomy): Archaea > Thermoproteota > Bathyarchaeia > Bathyarchaeales > Bathyarchaeaceae > SOJZ01. The sequence goes on from CP070679.1 coordinate 688,272, forward strand.
TTCGTACCGTTTGCCACCCAATTCGCCTTCTCGAGAAGAATGGGTCCAATCTCCTCAACCATCTCAGGGTCGTAAACTACTGGGGCTAGCGATGCATGGGCTGGTTGGATATACTGGACTCCTGGTACTGCAGCAACTGATTTGATGAGGGAGGTAACAGCTTCGCGGTTTGGTAGAAACCTCTTCTTCGACTTGTATAGGAAGATGTCGTCGCTGGCGAGGATAATCATCTTTGTCCCGTTCTTCGCGTTCAATTGGACCTCTTTCATGATGTGATTGAGGGGGAAGGAGAAGCTCCTTCTCATCGTGGGGGAACAGAATCTGCAGCCTCGTCCGCAGCCTCGTGTAACCTCGACAGTGCCAAAGATGGATGGACGCAGGATGCATGGGACCTCCTCTGGATTGGGTGATTCCGCTTCGACTAGGGGGGGTAGCCTTTCATTGTTTAGAGCCATTCGAAAGATGTTCAGCGCGGTTCTCTCACCTTCCCCCATAACGATGCAGTCTACATCATACTTCGCCTGCAGCTTCGATTTATGAATCTGCCAGGCGCCTGAGCCTCCGAGGATGATTTTGGCTCCCCATCTCCTCAGAACCGGCTTATTCACCAGGTCTCGGAACTCTGCGGCTGCAACTGGTTCTCCGCCGAAGCCGAGAAGCGACGTGTAGGTTCGGCTTACGAACCCGGTTCCAGCTGGCTCCATCGATGAGATTCCGATTGCCTTAGTTCCTGGTCCAACAACTCTTTCTAGGCTGTTAGGGTGGACGACTGCAACGCTGTCGGCTCCAAACTCTCTGACAAGCAAGGCTTCAATCTTTCTCATGCCATAGGGCGCGTATTTTGCTGTGCCATCGCCATAGCTGGGTACGGGGGGATACCAGTATTTTCTGAGCAGCTTCCTTGGGATGATTCCTGTTGGAAATCCTCCTGTGAACGCCCGAAAGGGGCTGAGGTTGAAGTCGCTCATATCAGTGGCAGGTCCAGTTAGGACAATGGCAGCCCCCTCAGCTGGGATTGCTTCAGGCTTCCTCAGTGGCATGCCATCCAAGTGTGGTGAGCGCTTTAAGAAATTTATGGGTGCCTGTCAGGCAGGCTGAGCTTCTTCTGCCCTTCCACCTTCACGCTGATAATCTTGCCTTTCAGGTCGTCTTGAACGTCGATGTCATAGGCTGCTTCTGACACAATCTTGACTCGCTTGAATCCTGCTTTCCTGATGGTGTCTATGTACTTCTGCTTCTCCAATGCTCCTGCTATGCATCCAGCCCACGCATCGAAGCTCTGCTTCACATCCTTCGGGAGGTCGCCTTCAGTGACAAGATCCGAGATCATGATTCTTCCGCCCGGCTTCAGAACACGAAAGGCTTCGCGAAACACCTTCTCCTTGTCTAGGGCAAGATTGACGACGCAGTTGCTGATGATGATATCGACCGAGTTGTCCTCGAGGGGAAGGTTCTCGATTTCGCCCAGCCGAAATTCCACGTTGTCATAGCCGTATTTCTCGGCGGTGGCTTTCGCTTTTGTGACCATAGCCTCTGTCATGTCAACTCCTATGGCTTTCCCTGTTGGTCCAACACGCTTTGCAGCTAGGAAGACGTCGATTCCGCCGCCTGAGCCTAGGTCAAGTACCGTGTCTCCTTCCTTTAAGGCGGCAAATGCAACAGGGTTTCCACATCCTAAGCCCATGTTGGATGCTTCTGGAACGTTCTGGAGATCCTCATCCGTGTAGCCTATCTTCTTACCGAGTTCTGCGAGAGAGGACGTGGTGTCACATGAGGAGCAGCAAGACGCACCTTGTTCAGCCATCTCCCCGTATCTCTTTTTCACAAACTCCTTAACTTTTTTCTCTTCCACACGTTTCCTCTCCAAGCTTGGACTATATGCTCCCTTCTGCAATAACGGGTTCCTGTGAGATTCTTCTATCCTCCGCCTACTGGTGGCAGGATTGCCAGGTCGTCTCCCTCTTTGAGCTGGTAGGCAAGGCCTGGATGCTTTCCATCTTCGGAAATCGAGTTAATCGATTTTCCATTCACGAGGATCAGATAGTAGCTGAGAACAGGCGATCCTTGCTCATCGAATTTTACTTTGTGCCCGTCAGTCTCAAAGATCCATTCTTTCCAGTTCTTGGTGATGTTGCTGTGTCTTTGAGGTACATGGCTGAGGAGTAGATCCTTGAGTGTGGTTCCCTCTTCAACTTCGTACTCTTCCTCTCGGATATTGCCTAACAGTTCTCGCAGGCTGGCGAAGAGCCTTAGATTCACTCTTAACGTTGAACGCCTTTCCCTCGGCTTGGTCATTATCTCCTCAGCTCCTACAAGCAGCTAGGTTCGCATATTTCCTGCTATATCCAATGTCACTAATTACCGTTCTTGTTTTACGACTCTCTAGACTAGGCCTCTTCAATACTGGTTGGGCCATGGAGTGTGTTCCTCGCTACCCCGCTTTTAACGTACGTTAAATATTTAAATGCGTGGTCACCAGAAACTGGTGTGATCGTTTGAAACCACCATGCATAATAGTGGTACGATACATTCTACCGACCGTTAGGGTTCTGATTGCCCGAGAGCTGGTTGCAGTGCACGGATTAAGCCGAGTCAAAGCCGCGGAGATGATGGGATTGACTCCCGCAGCCATAACCCAATATCTCAAGAATGTGCGAGGAGAGACAGCGGTTAAAACTGTTGAACGTTCCAAAGAGGCTATCAAAGCTATCTCTGAGATGGCCAGCCACATTGCCAAGGGTGATGCATCAGCCTACGAGGTACTACTAGATTTGTGCAAAGTCTGCCAGATAATGCGATCAGAAGGGCTGCTTTGTGAGATGCATAAATCCATCTTACCCGTTTTGAGAACGGTCGAGGCATGTCAATGCGGATGGGATACTTGTATGCCAACATTGCCTCAATCTGAATCCTTCAAGTGAGGGTGAGAAGTGGTGATACATGCGGCTGGACAAGGCCCGGGGCGATGGATACCCGGAACCATGAGCAGGGCGACTCAGATGAGGTCAGGAACACTGAGCCTAGAGGTCTGTAGATGAGTAGGCGTAGACGAATTGTGGTGTGCCCCAAGTGCGGGTTCCGATTTGATGTAGGTTATGCCCGAGTGTATGCATGTGGAACCTGCCCCTCAGCCGTATCCTGTGACCACGTTAAATGCCCGCAGTGTAATCACGAGTTCCCTACACGACCAAGCGTTGACGGACGAACTAGGCTATGATACACGTGCAGGCGCTGCTACGCCATTAGAAGCAGCCTGAAAGGCGCTGCTCAGTGTCGTTCTGACACCCAGCGGGACTCTCCATCGGTCAAGTGCTCCTTCTTCCAGATAGGGGCTTCCTTCTTGTAGCGGTCGA
>CP070679.1:691724-693612 GCA_020352535.1 Candidatus Bathyarchaeota archaeon
GCGAGTATCGATTTGTATGTAAGAAGAAAGGAAGCACACGCACAAGTATGATTTATAGCTACACCTGAAAACCCTATTGACAGCCTACAAGCTAAGACCTGCACAAGTCAACCCCTCGAGAAACTAGAGGGAGACCAATATACAAGGAATAGTGAATAGACTGTTAACAAAGAATCCCTCCGACCGTGCCTGACAGTTGGACTGTTAAGACTGTTATACGACTGTTAACCGATGCGAATTTTGGCCCGAGACTGTCAACAGACTGTGACTTGATGGTAAACTGATGGAAATTTGTACATGTGTGGGTAAAATGACGGTGAAAATGCTCATCTACACATGAGCTAGATGCGCCCAAAGCAGTATCGAAGCTCAAGCTGCTCCAAACAGAATCCGTATACGCTTCATGACAACTGTGTCTGAACTGAAAGGGGAGAGAGTGTAGGGTATGGCACTACGTTTGATTTATATCCCTGCGGTTGTCTAGTTCCTGCACCTGAATACAATTCAATGAGGGTTCCACTGTGGGAAATCCTGTTGTTCAAGAGCAGCTGAAAGCTGTCTCTACGTTGCTTCCACAGCATGAAGACCTGCAAGACTCTTTGATGCTGCAAGAGAAGATCCTGCAGGTTCAGCTGGAACTAGATAGCTCTCCTACAAAGGGGACAACGATTAATTGGGAAGACCAGAAGAATGTGGAGACTCTATGGCAGAAAGCCTGCACGAAGAAGAAGCCAATTATCCATTTCCTTGACCCCACTGTATTCGACCATGATGTACTTTTTCCCCTATCTAAGAATATCATCCAGATTCTTTTGGGAAGGAAAGCTGGAGATAAAGGCCTGAAGAAGCTTTTTGACTCTCTGGAATCCGGAGGGCTGAAGCTGCCAGATCTTATCAAGGCTACCCTCAAGGAGAACTTTGATTATATAAGAAAGGTTGCGAGAGAGTACGATATTCAACCAGCACTACTTCTTTTTATCGTAGGAGCTTTGATACAACCTTGCTTTGAGGAGATTACACGGAAGATCGATTCCTCTACATTTGACAGGTGGTGGCAAGCATCATGCCCTGTTTGTGGTAGGATTCCTGCTGTAGCAAAACTCAGACAGCGGAAACGCTACCTGGTCTGCACATTCTGTGGCGCTGAATACCTCTCTGACCACTACCTTTGTGTTCACTGTGAAAATAAAGATCCATATACGCTGAACTTCATGACAGCTGAGGAACAACCTGCTTTTCATATTGACTTCTGCATGAAATGCAAGCACTATATCAAAGTAATGGATGAGGGCAAATTGAAAAAACCTATTCCAAAAGGGTTTGAGGATCTACTCACCCTTGACTTGGACCTATCTGCTAAGAATGCCGGTTTAATCAAGGATTTGGACTACTGATTTGGTTTTCATGCAGCATATGTGTGTTTCTAGAGGTAGTAGCGATTATCCTTAGTCCTCTTAATTCCACCGCGAAAGGTCCCTGTGAAATAGTCTAGCCATTGTAGTTCCTGTAAATCGAAGTTGGCATCGTCGACAGTAACAGCCTTTTCTTTGGAGATTCCGCCTGCTTTGCGAATTTTAGTTAGAATCCTGTGCTGCATTTTGAACTGAATTCCAGTAAGGGACATCCTACGCTTGCCTCCCAACGATCAGGTAGTCGCATCTCACACTTGGAATTTACACTCTCATCTTTCGCAGTAGAATTTCAGGAGAAGCGACAAGAAGCAATGAACGCCTTTTGTCAGTATTCTCGAGGAATATTCCACACACTTGTGTAACGCGTAGGTGGAATATTAAGATATAGATACCATGAGTAAGTTGACATTGATTTCATTCCGTAAAGCTAATATGGGCTTCACTATGTAGGAGTCTCAACATATCTGTGCGCAAAA
>CP070679.1:693712-715810 GCA_020352535.1 Candidatus Bathyarchaeota archaeon
GCTAGTGATGTTGTTCCTAGAGACAGTGTTCTGGGGAGATTCGAAGAAATCGATTCCATCAAAATCGTTTGCAGAGATGGTGTTCTCATATAGGATGTTGTTTGAGGAGCCGTCGAGATTGACGCCAAATCTGTTATCCACAAAACTGCTTTTAGAGACAGTGTTACCAGAAGAATGGTCAAGATGTAATCCAATCGTGTTGTTTGTAAAGTTATTCTCGAAAATGGTGTTGTCAGATGAGTTATACATGTAGATGCCATTGGAGTAGCCTGTTATGTCGTTGCCTAGCATCGTGTTATTAGAGGACTCAAGGAAGTCAACACCATATATACTGGTTATGTCCGCGTTATCTTCGCTAATAGTGTTTTCGAAGATTCTGTTGTCGCTAGAGCTGCTGAAGTAGATTCCGGTTCTGCTATCGATGATGGTGTTTTCTGAGAGCGTGTTGTTAGACGATGAGAGCAGCCATATGCCATCATCATTGTTGGTGATGTTGTTGCCAGAAAGCAGATTGCGGAGGGACCTGCTGAGTTGGATGCCAGAGTCGTTGCTGGTGATGTTGTTTCCGGAAAGCGTGTTGTCTGATGATGAGTAAAGCCAGACACCGTATTGGTTGTCTGTGATGTTGTTTCCGGAAATTTGGGAGCCATTTGTATATGCAAGAAGCAGTCCTTGTACGTTATCTCGCAGAGTCAGATTGGTCACGGTTGCGTTGACGCAGTTTACGAGTCCCAAGTATCCAGTTTCTGGATGCGACGTTTGATTCAACGCAAAGTCTGTCTGATTGACCAGGTAGTAGACGGGTTTTCCGTTGACAAGGTTTGAGGTTTCAATCATGTGGAGGAAGTGGCCTAACTCGTCTCCTCTGATGTCAAAGCCATATTCATTGTTGTCCATCAAGCTATCAAGAATATGATTGTGTGAAGAGCTGGAGAGCAAGAGGCCTTTGGTGTTGTTTGTAATGATGTTCTGGGATATCATGTTGTTGGAAGATGAGACAAGATGGATTCCGCGGGTGTTGTTGGCGATTATGTTATTGCTTATGTTGTGACCATGAATGTTGCCGATTGCGGAGATTCCGGAGTCGCCATTCTGGACTGTGAATCCGCTGATGGTAACGTTGCTTGCTGCTATCTCTACTACCAGGCCTGTTCCATTCCCATCAATGAGTGTGGTTTCTGCTGCTTCGCCAACGAGTATGAGGGTTTTGTTGGCTACTACATTCTGATAGTAGGTGTTGCTCCGTGCGAGGACTGTGTCTCCTGGGTTTGCAGCGTTGATAGCTTCTTGAATGGTCGAGTAGTCATCTGGGACAGTTATCGTTGCAGGCTCGCTCCAGACGGGTTGAGTTTTGTAGGCTGTTGTGTACAGCCCTATCAAGAGCAACGCTAGCATCAACACTACAGCTTTGGTATCTGTCAGTCTTGTTCACCTCTCAGCTGATGCTGCGTCATCTATGGTCAAACCGTCCTCCGCAAGCCTAGGTCATGGTCTTAGTGAGTGGTCAGCCTCTCAGCAAACCTGGATAAAACTTTGAAAGGGTCTTTCGCCTTTACAACGCCGCTTGCCACCAAGACGCCCTCAGTGCCAAGCTTCATTGCAGCAGCCACGTCGTCTGCCTTTGTGATTCCCGCCCCGCAGAGGACTATGATGTTCGGATCCATCTGCTTCACAGCTTTAACCGTATCTTCTACGACTCTTGGCTGGGCTTGAGATACTGGAACTCCTGTTCCAATCAGCTCAGGCGGTTCCACTGCAATCATGTCTGGTTTCAGCGCAGCTACTGCTGCGCTCACTGCTTGGTTGTTTGTACAGACCACCGAGGTCAAGCCGACCTTACGTGACTGCTGAATCGCAGTGTCGATGTCGGCGAGTCGGAGGCGTCTTTCAGAATGGTTGATTAGGGTTCCGACCGCGCCGGCAGCACGTATGGATTGTGGAAGAACATGCCCAGTAAAGCTGCCCCCGTCGATAGGATCGACATGTTGTGCGAATATGGGAGCTGATACAATCTGGGCGATAGGCGCAATGTCCACGAACTGGGGGGCCAGCCCAACGCAGACTCCGGTTTGCCGCCGAACCTTCTCTATGATTCTGGCAAGTCTTGCAGCATTGTCTCCAGAAGCCTCGCGATACGTCTTGAAGTTTACAAGGATGAGGGGTGTGTTAATCTTACTCGGCATCTGACCACCTGCTATAGCTATACCTTAAGAATTAAAATGGTTTGGGAGAGGTGATGAGCTGGGTTCTATGCTACCCCTCTTTGGTGGATACATAGTAGTGTTCTCCGATTTTCCTCTGATATCGGTCCAGTTTGGAGCCCTCTTTGTTCACTCTCGGCCTCTTGGTCACCGAATCTCGTCGGAAGGTGATTTCCATGTCTTTGAGAAAAGTGTTCATGCCATTTCGAAGGTTGGTAGGGGGGTTAGCAACACCGTAGACACCAGGTTCTCCGGTGAATATCATTAGGCGGTCTGCAATAAAGTCTTGAGCTACCACATCATGTTCGACGACCAAAGCGATTACGTTCCGGTTCTCCACCACTCGTCTGATTGTACGGGCCATCGATAGCCGCTCCTCAACGTCTAGGTAGGCGCTGGGCTCATCAAGGAGGTAGAGCTGAGCCTTCCGGGAGAGACAGGTGGCGATGGCAACTTTCTGGAGTTCGCCTCCGCTAAGTTCGACTATGCTTCGGTCGATGATTGGCTGTACGTTTAGAGGTTGCAATATCTCGCTTTGGAACCAGCTGGAGGTGTAATCGTCTTTTGCTACGCTCTTAAGCAGCTCTTCCACGGTTCCTTCATACTCTGCTGAGATGTATTGAGGTTTATAGCTGACAGCCAGCTTGTAAGGCATCGATGTTGCTCCTTCGTCAGCCTCTTCAAGTCCAGCTAGGAGTCTTACAAAAGTGGTCTTCCCGATGCCATTAGGTCCTAATACGCCGATGACTTCACTCTGTTTTGCATCTCCCGGTACAACGGAGAGCTCAAATCCCTCGAAGGCTTTCCTCATAGCGCCCCATTTCAGCAGTATCTCACCTGCAACCAACCGTGTGGTTGGTGGCTTCTCATGAAAGATGATTGCGTTCTTTCGGAAACGAACATTCTCGTCCTGGATATACCCTTCCAAGTAGATGTTGATTCCAACTCTTACCCCATGGACATGCGATATGATGCCGTAGACAGCTGGGGTTCCGTAGAAGACGCAGATTTGATCAGACAGATAGTCGAGGACTGCTAAATCATGTTCAGCCACGATAATCGTTTTCTCATCTTCTTTGAGGCTTCGGATGGTTCTGGCAACTTCAAGTCGTTGTTTCACATCTAGGTAGCTAGATGGCTCATCAAAGAGGTAGACATCCGCGTCTCGACAGACCGTCGCTGTGATGGCGACTCTTTGGAGTTCCCCCCCGCTGAGAACATCTAGGGAACGATTCCAAATAGTCTGAAGTTGAAGATGGCGTGCCACTTGCTTCAGTCTACCTTTGTCATCAACCTTCTCAAGGAGGCTTCCGACATCACCAGAGTAAACCCGTGGAATCTTATCGACATACTGAGGCTTGTGAACCACTCGGAGTTCGCTGATGCTCAGCTTCTGAAAGTACTCTTGGAGGGTTGACCCTCGAAAGTGTCGGATAACCTGTGACCAGTCAGGTTGTGTCGCGTAATCTCCAAGGTTGGGCTTTGTCTCTCCAGAGAGAATATTCAACGTTGTTGTTTTTCCTATTCCGTTCTGACCGAGAAGCCCTAGCACAACACCTGGAGCTGGTGCAGGGAGACGAAAGAGTTTGAATGCGTTTGGGCCGAATCGGTGGCTGCAATCCTTTTCTAGCTCGTCAGGAAGATTGACGATAGAGAGCGCCCTGAATGGGCACTTCTTCACGCAGATACCACAGCCTACGCATAAGGCTTCCACAATAAGAGGCTTGTCAACCTCAAACTGAATCGCCTCTATCTTGCTTCGCACCTTTGGACAAAAACGGTAGCAAAGCCGGGCACACCGCTTTGGCTTACACCGATCCTTGTCAAGTACTGCAACTCGGACCATCGCTCTCGCTTCACTCTGTCAAGGGTAGTATGATTAGGATTAAGGGATAATAAGCTTGAACTATCGACTCTGGCAGAGTCCCACAGGAAAATCCTCCTTAGAAGTTTCACTGGGGACTCGGAGTGTTGGGGTTCAGCTGCCGCCTTTACTCTTCGTCCTCTTCATCTTCCCAATCTTCGTCATCCCACTCCTCTTCTTCTTCCAAGAGTCTTCACCTCCCTAGTAGCGCCTTTCCCTACCTGTCTGGCGTCGAGAAGGTATTTCGTGTTCCTCCACTTGACCTCAATCAGAGGATGCACAAAAGCCGCTCTAACTCTGCTCTCTTATAATTCTTGCTTCTAACGAAGCTTCAGGGTGCCGCATCTTAGCGGTCATATACGCCCAACAGAGGTTAGGCGAGTTATGCGCCACGCCTATTCCGCCAAGCATGTCCACAGCAATCAATCCCATGAAGCCTCCGCCCATTCTTCTATTGACACGTTTAATCGCGCGTTCCGCAGCCTCTTGAGGGGGCTTGCCTTCGTGTATAGAATCACAGACGCACTTCGCCAAGACTAGTCTGATCGCGATTTCTCCGATTCCGGTTGCTGAGCAGGCTCCAGCTTCGTTGTCCGCGTAGGTGCCACATCCGATGAGAGGGGAATCTCCAATTCTTCCAGGAAGCTTTAGAGAGAACCCGCCGGTGGATGTTGCTGCTGCTACATCTCCATTCTGATCCAACGCAACAGCTCCCACAGTGCCTGGGTCGAAAGGTCGTGATTCAGAGGTGACGAGTTTCTGCAGTTTTGGGAGGTAGTCCAGCTTTTCCTGCGCCAGCTTCTCTTTAAGAGCGTTCCAGTGCTGTACTCTAAGCTTTGTGAAGGGGTCTCTTCGCTCTAGATGAAATAGATCTGCCAGCTTCTCGGCGCCGCGGGCGACGACGAATACGTGGTCCGTCTGCTCCAGGATAATTCTGGCCAAGCGCACAGGGTTTCTGATATCTGTCAAGAGCCCGACCGCTCCTGCATCGAGTGTCCTTCCATCCATGATTGAAGCCTCCATCTCGATGCGCTTATCAATGGATAAGGCTGAGCCCCGCCCCGCGTTGAAGACCTCGTTATCTTCCATCTGCACAACGGCGGCTTCAACAGCATCAAGGGCGCTATCACCGCGGCTTAGAGTCTTAAAGCCAGCCCTCGCTGCGTCTTTCACACCAGCAAGTCCAAGATCCTGTCTTTCAGGGTGCCAGGCTCCAGCCCCACCGTGCACCACGATTACGGGTTTATGCACGTTCTTCACCCAGATGGCTTACAGTATTCACCTTTGGATTTAAACGTATAACCTGTGGAAGACTAATCCGCCATACGCTTCGGCAGTAAGCGAACATGAAGCTTAACTATCTAGGTGAATAATGTAAAGGCTTGCGTGTAAGAATGCGGATCTTACGAGGGACAGCGAGGAACATTCGAGCAGCCTCAGAGATAGTGAGGGCGGGTGGCCTTGTTGTTTACCCCACTGACACTGTGTATGGATTGGGGTGTGACCCTTTCTACGTAGAGGCAGTGAAGCTAGTCTTCAAGGTCAAAGGCCTGAGAGAGAAACCTTTGCCAATACTGGCGGTAGAGGTCGACCGCGTTGAGGAAATTGCCTACCTGTCGAAGAGCGCGAGAAGAGTTGCAGAGAAGTTTTGGCCAGGACCACTCACGATGGTGATTCCTAAAAGACAGGCTCTTCCTGACGCGGTTACGAGTGGCATGGAATCCGTGGCGGTTAGAATTCCGCATCACAAAGTCGCGCTTCAGTTGATTGGTTTATCAGGTGGGCTCCTGGTAGGGACTAGTGCCAACAAGACTGGCAGAGAGCCGCCGAGAACTGCTTATGACGCTGCTGAGCAGCTGGGTGAAGAAGTGAGTTTAGCCCTTGATGATGGTCCAGCTCCTCTGGGCGTATCATCAACTATTGTGGACCTGACCGAGCGAAGGCCCAGAATCTTACGTGAGGGACATATCAGTCTAAAAGATGTGTTAGACGCTCAGAAGCAAAGGTAACCGCCTCTCAGGTCACATGGTCTGACAGCCTTGGGAGAAGGCCATAATCTCTTTGCACAAGCCTTATTTTCCCTCTAACGCTCTCAATAATCGTGTCAATCAAAGGATACGCTGAGTATAAGAAGAGGGAATTCTGCAACGATGTTCAATGCCCAGTGCAGTTGAGGCTCAATTCTAAGCAGCCAGGTTCTAAGGAGTACGAAGCAGTACGAAATGTCTGCCGAGATGAGTGCCGATACACCACATGGCAATTCCATCACTGGTTGATTGAAAACGGATATTTAATCGTGAGAGCTGAAAGCTGAGCTTTGATGCACACGTCTTCCCGGCGATTCTCCTACTTCGGCTTCCCATACTTCAAGGTTTTGAGAACCTTTGAGAACTCTCCGTTCCGAACCAGCTCAGAAATCACTTGTATATCAGATGAAAGTATCCGATCCTTTCTTAGCATAGGCACGTGCTCTCGTATCATCCTGAAGATCATTTCAGTGCCTTTCCCAAGTTGATTGGGCCCGCGAAAATCGATGCCCTGAGCTGCGCATAGCAGCTCGATAGCCACAATGAACTCCACGTTATGAAGTATCTCCGCAGCTTTCCTTGCGGAAATGGTGCCCATACTCACGAAGTCTTCGAAATTTGCCGAGGTCGGTATCGAGTCTGCACTTGCTGGATGCGCTAAGGTCTTGTTCTCTGAAGCCAGCGAAGCAGCGGTGTATTGAATCGCCATGTAGCCGCTATTCATCCCCTTCTTGACGGCTCGGGATATCAGAAAAGCTGGTAGACCCTCGCTTAGGTTCTCATCAATTAGCCTAGCTATTCTTCGCTCAGAGATGTTTCCGATTATTGTGAGGGCGATTCCGAGCAAGTCCATTGCCACTGCAATCGGTTGTCCATGGAAGTTGCCGCCAGATAGACATTCCTTGTCTTCCGGGAATACTAGGGGGTTGTCTGTGGCGGAATTGAGTTCGGTTTCGATTGTTCTTCTTGCATAGGCAATGGCGTCTCTGGCTGCGCCTAAGACCTGAGGTGCACACCTCAGACTATAGGGGTCTTGAGGGGACCGATTTGCAGTCATACGCAATGTTTCGGAGCTTGAGCAGACCAGCTTGCTCCCAGCAGTCAATAGTCGGATGTTTCGGGCGCTCTCAATCTGTCCTGGGAATGGGCGTACACGGTGAATTCTCGCGTCAAAGGCATCATCGATTCCACGAAGGGCTTCCAGGCTCAAAGCGGTGGCGGTTTCAGCAGTCTCGATAAGGGTTTCACTATCCCAAGTTGCCAATGCACCAATCGCGGTCATCATCTGAGCGCCATTGATGAGGGCGATTCCCTCCTTTGAGTCGAGTTCAACGGGATCAATTCCGGCTTTGGCCATTGCCTCTTTCCCACTCATCGTAGCACCTTTGTACTCAGCCTCACCTTCACCCATCATCACCAAGGTCATATGAGCTAATGGCGAGAGGTCGCCGCTAGCACCTACAGATCCTTTCTCAGGAATCACCGGGTGTACTCCCCGATTAATCATGTTGATGAGGGTCTCTAAAGTCTTCAATCGTATGCCTGAGTTTCCCTTCGCCAACGTGTTGACGCGGAGCAGCATGAGTGCCCGTGTTACGTCTTTTGGCAATGGTTTCCCAACGCCTGCTGCATGGCTCCTGATCAGGTTACGCTGAAGCTCTTTGATATTCTTTGAGGAAACCCTAACCGTGCCGAGTGCTCCGAATCCAGTGGTGACACCGTAGAGTGTCTTCTCCGTCCTGACAATCTCCTCGAGTGCACGTCTACATCTCTGTACTCTCTGTCGGGTCTTCGGTGGAAACACTACAGTTGCGCCACGACGAGCCACAGCAACAGCATCGTGGATGGTTAGGGTTTCTCCGTCAACAGCTACCGTCTTCATCTCCTTCTCATCCCCGCTCTATAGGTCACCTAAGGTCATGTATGAGGAACCTCACTCTAACATGGGCATTTTGATTCCCTTCGCCCTTGCCACTCTTTGAGCTTCTTCGTAGCCTGCATCAGCATGGCGGACAACAGCAGTTCCTGGATCCGTCGTCAGCACTGTTGTAAGACGGGTTTCCGCGTCTTTGGTTCCATCTGCCACCAAACACATTCCTGCGTGAATGCTGTAGCCGATTCCGACGCCTCCACCATGATGCACTGAAACCCAGGTCGCACCTGCAACCGCGTTGAGAAGGGCGTTAAGGATGGGCCAGTCTGCAATCGCATCACTCCCATCTGGCATGCCCTCGGTCTCCCGATTCGGGGATGCGACGCTTCCCCCATCAAGATGGTCACGCCCAATCCAGATAGGGCCTGATAGGGCTCCATCATGAACCATGTCATTTATGAGCTTGCCGAATCTGGCTCTCTCCCCAAAACCCAGCCAGCAGACCCGAGCTGGTAAGCCCTGAAACTTGACCTCCGCTTTGGCTTTTCTAATCCAGCGGCATAACCCCTCATTATGCGAGAATTCCTTTAGGATTACATCATCTAGGCAGTAGATATCTTCAGGATTGCCAACGAGGGAGATCCATCGAAAGGGTCCACGACCTTCACAAAACATGGGTCGTATATATCGCTGCACAAAACCTGGAAAGGCAAAAGCATCTTTGAATCCGCTGTCATATGCTTGCTGTCGAATGTTGTTCCCGTATTCGAAGGTGACGGCCCCCTTCTTCATCATCTCAACCATAACTGCCACGTGAGTGCGAATGCTCGCCTTTGCCTTGCGGATGTAGAGTTGAGGATCGGACTTTCGGAGGGCGTCAGCTTCATCTATCGACAGCCCTGCGGGGTAATACCCGTTAAGCGGGTCGTGGGCTGCGGTCTGATCAGTAAGGATATCCGGGATTAGGCCACGCCTAAGCAACTCTGGATAGACTTCAGCCGCATTTCCAAGCAGTCCAATGCTCTTCGGTTCCCGCTCCTCCTTCGCCTGCTTGACAGCGTCAACCGCATCGGTCAAATCGTCCATCCATGTTTGAACATATCCATATTTAAGTCGCCTGTCAATCGCTGCCTTGCTGATTTCAACAATCAATGCGACTCCATCATTCATCGTTACTGCCAATGGTTGGGCGCCCCCCATCTCACCGAGTCCAGCGGTAAGCAGAAGCCTTCCTGCAAGACTTCCACCAAAATGCTCTCTCGCCACGGCAGCCAACGTTTCATAGGTTCCCTGTAGTATGCCTTGCGTCCCTATGTAAGCCCATGATCCTGCAGTCATCTGCCCATACATAATCAATCCCTTCTGCTCAAGCTCGTAGAAGTAATCCCAAGTTGCCCACTTCGGTACAAGCATGCTGTTTACGATTAGCACTCGAGGACTCCACTCGTGGGTTCTGAATACTGCTACCGGTTTTCCGCTCTGAATAAGAAGTGTCTCGTCACTCTCAAGAGCCTTCAAAGCGGCCACAATCTTCTCGAAGCATTCCCAACTTCTAGCTGCTTTTCCGGTTCCGCCATAGACGATAAGATGTTCAGGATCCTTCGCTACTTCAGGATCTACCACGTTATGCAGCATACGGAGAGCGCCTTCAATCTGCCAGTTTCTGCAGTGTAGTTCAGAACCTGTGATACGTTTCACCACCTTTCTCAACGTTGTCACCACACCAACACTCTGAAGTCAAGGTGAGTTGTCATCCCCTATTTGTGATTTCCTTCGCGTTCATCCACGACTACTTGACCATCCTTTATCACTTTGGCAACAAGATTGACACCAAACCGGTAGCCAAGCAATTTGTGGCTAGGTATACCTAGGATGAGGATGTCCGCCTTCTTGCCCCGTTCTAAGCTTCCTATACTCTGCGCTCGATCTATGGCATGAGCTGCATTTATGGTGGTAGCCAAGATAGCCTCTGACGGGGTCATCCGCAACATTCGGTAGGCAAACGCGATTGTGGTTTGTTGGTCCTCGGCCCAGCAGCTAGGATTGTAGTCTGTTCCTAAGGCTACAGGTACACCAACCGCGATAGCCATTCGAGCGTTCGCATAGTGGTTCGTCATGAGGGAAAAGGAAGCCAATGGAAGCAGAATCCCCAGTATTCTCTGCTGTGCCATTGCTTTGAATCCCTTGTCAGATGTGAAGAGCAGGTGGTCTGCAGAAGTCGCCTGCAACTCTGCAGCCAATTCAGCTCCGCCAAGCCAAGTCATTTCATCTGCGTGTATCTTGGCTGAAAGCCCATGTTCTAACCCGCACCGGAGAATTCGTCGCGATTGTGCTATGCTGAAGACGCCTTCTTCGCAGAAGACATCACAGAAATCAGCCAGCCCGTTTTCTGCGACCTTGGGAATCATCTCGTTGACGATGAGGTCTACATATTCATCCTCATTGTCTCGGTAATCCAACGGAGTGGCGTGAGCACCCATAAACGTGGGCACTACGTCGACGGGGTGACTCCTGTCCAGCTGCTTCATGACTTCCAGGCATTTCACCTCGCTCTCTGTGGATAGCCCATAGCCACTCTTCGATTCTACCGTGGTCGTTCCGTGATGGAGCATAACATCTAAGGCTTTTGCGCATCTACCCAACAGCATCTCCTTGCTAGCCTTTCGTGTAGCATCAACAGTTTTGAGGATTCCACCGCCCTTCGCTAGGATCTCCATGTATGCCGCGCCTTCTACGCGCATATGAAACTCGTCTTCTCTGGAGCCTGAAAAAACTAGGTGCGTGTGAGGGTCCACAAATCCTGGCATGACAACTTTTCCTGTTGCGTCAATCACCTCTTCGCTTCTGAATCTCGATTTGAGTTCTTCTGCCCGTCCTGTCTGGACTATAAGCCCATCATTGATTGCGATGCTACCATGTCTGATGATGCCTAAATCACGAGGCTGAGGGCGGCAACATGGTCTCTGAGTTGCACCTTTAATCGTGATGAGCTCTGCAGCATTCTCAATCAGCAGATCTACCTTTTTTCTGACCACGCTACTCTCGCCCTTTCTCGATCGCCCGCTTCACAGCAATTTCCAGAACCTTGTCTTCATTAAGATTGTCGATCTTCAGGTAGTAATTGGCGATATCGATAACTGCCTGCAAAGGAGCGAGGCCACAGAATTCTGAACCGATTATTGGAACATTGTATCGCCGGGCCTCAAGCCGGAGCAGCTCAAAGACGCGATATAAAGGCGTCTTCTGATAGTCGCTTATGCTCATCCCAATCTGCGTGATTCTTTTCTCAGGTATCTCTGCGGCCATAGCCTTCACAGACGCTAAACCACCCTTCTTAGCGTGTAACGCTCTAGCTATCTTTTTGGCTATCCGAATATCGGGTGTGCCAAGGTTCACGTTGAACCCGGCCATTGGGTGTCGAGCACCAGTTATAGTGGCACCAGCTGTAGGATGAGGAGTCGATGGCCCAAAGTCGGGTCTCCGTTCTGGTTGGCACAGTATCTCGGATAGGGCTTCGTAGTCACCTAGCCGTATCCAATCTAAATCACCTCTTTGGGGACTGACAGCAGCTGGACCGTACAGATAGACAGGCACTTTCCATCGGTCTGCTAGTTCCTCTCCAAATCTCTTCGCCAATTCGATGCATTCATCCAGACTGACGTTCTGAATAGGGATGAATGGTACAACATCTACGGCTCCGATACGAGGGTGCTGACCACGATGCCGGTTCATATCGATTAGCTCAACAGCCTTTCCTGCTGAGTCTAACGCGGCTGTAAGAACCGCCTTCTTGTCGCCCACAAATGAGACTACGAGTCGATTGTAGTAGGAATCATAGGTATGATCTAGGAGATAGGTGTTTTCAACTTGGGTGACAACCTTCAGAATAGCCTCCACAACGTTGGGAATGGATGTGCTGAAGTTTGGTATACACTCTACAATCTGGTTCAACCATGTGACCTCCAGCATACAGAGTTGGGCTAAAGTATAACCGTTGGTGCTTAAGTCCTTTTAGCGAATGATATTTTGACGTTCACTTGATGTTAAAGTGACAACGCTTAAATCGCCAATGTCTGACCTTTATTCCGCCTTTCTGGAGGAGAACAATCCTGAGTTCAGAGGCAGAGTTTGAGGTGCCTACTTGGGAGCAAGTCTATGATATGCTCCTGAACTTGGCTGCTGCAATCCGGAAAGACAATTTCAAGCCGGATGTAATCTTAGGCGTGTCTCGTGGAGGATGGCCTCCCGCAAGAGTGCTTTCGGACTTATTAGAAAATTCGGAGTTGGCAAACGTCAAAACCGAGTTTTACATAGGCGTCGCTAAGACCAAGCAGAAGCCGATGATAACGCAGCCAGTATCCGTCTCCGTCCGGAACAGAAGGGTGCTAGTAGTAGATGAAATCGCTGATACTGGTAAGAGCCTCCAACTCATCGAACAGCATTTGAAGGAGCACGGAGCCATTGAGATTAAGGTGGCTACGGTCTACTTCAAACCGTGGAGCACTGTAATCCCTGACTACTATGCGCGAAAGTCGAACGCATGGGTGGTCTTTCCTTGGGAAAGAAAGGAAACGATTAGAAAGCTTCTTGAACAATGCAGGTGTCAGGGCAGGGACATAGCAGGAGTCACGGAGAAACTCATAAAACATGGTATGCCTCGAGAGCTTGCTGAGCAATTCGTGAAAGAAGTCTCTGAGGGATAGCCGTGATTAAGCAATTATCGAGTTTTAGTAAATACGTAGGCATAACAGGCTTCAAGGATGCCCGGATCACTGATGTTGAAACCCTTCTCAGTCAAGCCCGAAGAAGAATGAAGAAGACGCAGATTCAGTTTTTCAATGCCAAACTGATTGCAGGATGGGAGCACCTGTATTTCGCAGCTTTGAACGCGTTGAGCGTATTCAAGAGCAAACTAAATATCTCCAATAGTTTGGCTGTGGAAACCCTTCTCTACGCTTCTTCGCAGAGACAAATCAATAAGGCGGTAGAGATGCTTGGAATTACGCGGGAATCCTCTGAGATTGCAGTGCTTGTCATCACGGACACAAAGCAAGGAGCAGACGAGGCGTTGAAGGCAGTGGTGCAGCTCATATCGGGTGACCAAGATGAAGGCGTCCTCGACTTGACGGCGGAGAAGGATGAGGGGATCAAGGAATTATTCGATATTTCAGACCTTGAGCTCGAAGCTGCATCTAAGGAGAAGGGGCTACTTAGCCTGGTGATTGAACATATGGCGTTGCTGGTAACTCAACGCTAACCATAACTTCGTGTTGATGACCGCTGGCAGATGGAGACTGGGCTCCACTTCGGGAAGAAGCAGAGCACGAAATCTAGATACTGATGGTCAGGTCATGGACCTGACTTCTCAACTCTAATTAGGTTTCTGCTTCTTGAAACCCTGAATCTCACGTCAAGAATCTCCTGAGCTAGCCATAGGTTACTATCCAAGTGCGCTGTCAAGGATCGGGTAAGGAAGCTCGACGGACCATCAGCCAGCGCCATATAAGGTATCAGCATATCTGCAAGGTGAGAGTCGACAGTAGCTTTCGAATCAGCCTCCATGAAGAAGTCTGCGGCTGCTTGCTTACCAACGGTTTCGCTGGGCTTGCGGAGTTCGCCGATTGCATCGCCTCCGATCAGCGCGTCTGCGGTAGAGTCTGCCCATAGCACGATGGAACTACCGCGTTGGTCGGGATTAGACTGGTCGTTAATCACCTCGATCGATGTTTCAATGCCTCGGGCTGCAAGGTACTTGCTAGCCGAGGTGGCCTGGCGTTCTGCGACTCTCCGGTCTGCTAGGAAAGTGCATACGGAAACACCATGCGACTCCTTCATGGTTCCGAACTCTTCAAGCTGTAGTGGACGCAGCTTCAAGCAGGGCTGAGCTTGCAGAGTGACCGCGCCCATGCCTTTCGGGTAGTAGCCGTACTTGTGGATGACAAGGGAAGTTTCGAAGTTCATTCGCCTTAGCATCTCGAGAAGCACATACCGTAGGTAGTTGACGGGGGGAGAATGGGGAACGTCAGTGCCACCGTGAACAACGTCGACTCGTACAGGATGACGAGCAAAGGCGCAGATGGGCAGAATCGTTAGCAGAAGCATGGGAATACTCCCAGCAGTACCAATCTCCGCTTTCACGCGGTCGCTGCGGATTTCCTGAGGCTTGAACCAGAGTTCACGAGACCCGAGAGTGAGGCCCGTACACTCGGCTTCACAGAGTTCAGCAGCTGTACGTACCGCTTCGAGGTGTTGAGGTCTTAAGCCGGGTTGACGGCGTCTCCAGCGAATGTTGTAGATGTGGAGTGGCTGTTGAGTTATAGCAGCAAGCGCAATGGATAAACGTAGAATTGTACCACTCCCGCTTCTTACACTTCCATCAATTTCGAGCATGTTGAAGCCTCTAGGTCGGCTTGCTATCCCTCGTCTCTTGTCTAACTGGGACCTGCAAGGATAAAAATAAATGAGAAAGCATATAGAGTAGGTACTGAGGTGTGCTCATGAGCCAAAAGAAGCTGAGCCGAGAGCAGCTGCTTGAGAGAATTGATGAGCTTCTCAACGTTCTAAAGATGATTTCTCGGGATCTTGGCGAGGTTGCGAAGTCGCTTCAGGCTACCCCATCACCAAGCGTATCTGAAGCAGTACCCACTCCTCCGTCAGCCACTCCTGCAGGCAGGCGTGGTGTAGAGGACGCCAAGATGCTGTTCCCCGGTGAGTTAGAGGCGATGTTAACCTTTGAGGAGAAGAAGGACTACATCGCGATCAAGCCCCGCCAGTATCTAGGCCCGGACAACTTCTCGAAGATCGCGGCAATAATTCGTGGTGTTGGCGGGGAATACGTAAGCGCTGGGAAACAGTCACACTTCAAGGTTCCTCGAGAAGCAGAATGAAGGATAATACCTGATAGCTATGAGCTGATGCTACCCCCGAATTCGGAAAGCATCAAATGCGCCGGTATAATCTGCCCACGAAACGTTAACACCGGTCACTTGGGCCCCTGGTGGTCCTTGCCTGCAGAACGCAATAAGCTTCTTCACAGATCCTTCCTCACCCTCAAAGAGCGCCTCGACCCTCCCGTCAGGCAGGTTCCGTATCCAGCCGTAGACGTGGAGTAGTATTGCCCGTTTTCTGGTTTCATGTCGGAAGAAGACGCCTTGGACTCTGCCACTCACGAAGATGTGGGCTTTGATCTTCATTATCCGCACCTTCACCTATAGGAGACGTGACGACAGGGTCGTCCTATCATCACAGGGTTCCAGCTGTTAACATTTTCATCCAGCTCTCTCCGCTGGCCTCAGCTACGTTGCCTCGTGCCTTTTAAAACCTGTGGGAAAGCTCAGCTATATGAAGCGAGAGCCATGCTATCGAATAATGGAAGATTCCTGGTCTACGCCCCAAATCACAACAAACGTTTAGGGATTGTTAAACCTGCTGTGGCAAAGGCTGCTCAAAACCTGAGACTTGAGCTCGAGGTGACCCACACTAAGAAGCTGTCGCCGATCTACGTGTACTATCGGAGCAGACATGATGAAGAAGATATACCGATATACTGCGACTGGGGGAAGGAGGGAACCGTAGATGACGTCTACCGGGCTATCCAAGGCATGATGTTCGTGCTGTCCTTTCACCCGGAGCACTCAGAATTGCGGAGCGAAAGGAAGGAAAACTAGCTGTTGAGCTAGTGCTAAGCTTCGATTAGAGCGGCTTCTTGAATCGAATGGCTTGGCCTGACAGCTCAAGCTCGTAGACTTTGTTCACGTCAAAGTCGATGCCCAACGCTTCATATTCCTGTTCCGTCAAGAAAAGAATCATCTTAGGTATGCTGAACTGCATCCGCGAGGGGAACATCGGCATCTGCTGCTGAAGCGCCTGGACAACGCCTTGAACCATTCTCGCTTCTTCTGTGGAAGGCCTGACCGCAAATCGCGGGATCTTACGATCCTCAATCAGCTCAACTCGCTTTCCCAGATTTCCGTCAGGGTCTCGGATTGATTCAATCTTCTGAATCCGTACTCGAGTCATATTGGTCCCTTCAATGCCTGCCCTTACTATCAACTGACCACTTTTATGCGTTTCCAGGATGAGGATACGCCTATTCCATCTCGATGGTTGCAGGCGGCTTCGGCGTCACATCATAGTATACGCAAGAAACGTTGGAGCAGGCGTCAAGCACTCCCTGAGCAGTCAGGTTCAACGTTTTCCACGGAATCTCTGAAACCTCAGCAGTCAAGAAGTTTTGGGTTTGAATGGCACGAATGGTGGTCACATAGGGCTTGGGTTGCGGAGCCTCTTGAATGCAGTAGAGGATGCGGGTGAACGCTGAATCCGCTGCAGTGATTTTCGCTTGCATAGCCACCAGGTCCTTGATAGGAGGCTGAACAGTAGAATCCTTCGACGTCCGAGATGTTATCCCTACGATCTCACCATAGTGTCGTCTGTCGCCTTTCATACCTGTAGCTCGATCTTGGTAGACCCGTACATCAACGCTTTCTGGTGGAATCTTGAGGTGTTGAGCGACTATGGACTCGATGTTCTTTGGATGGGAGTGGTCAGAAGACTCGTTGTTATCAAGGATTGTTGCGAAGTACTGGTCGGGTTGATGTTTCGCGAGGTTCGACTCAACGATGCTGGTGGCTGTTTTCAGCGACTCCAACTTGTCAGGCCGATTTTGGCCAACAACCCGTACGGATAATCCGGGTCCAGGGAATGGCTGGCGCTCTGACAGCTCTGAGGGAACCTTCAGAAACCTGGCTAAAGCTCTTACCTGTGGCTTATAGATAGAAACTAACGGTTCAATGATTTGGAAGCCGTACTGCTCTGCCGGGCTGATGCCCATCTGGGAGAGAACGTTATGCTGGGTCTTTATGCCTCGTGTGGTCTCATCAATGTCTGCGCGAATCGTTCCCTGTACGAGGAATCGGTATCCCTCACTTCCTGCAGCATCACTCAGAGATTCATAGAAGCTTGCTCGAAACGCCTTTCGCTTCTCCTCGGCGTCACGCAGCCCATCCAACGCCTTCAAGAAGCGCTTCTGGACTTTCAGTATCTGAATCGGAAGGCGTAATGGGGGTTCAGATAGTAGTTGAGCGATTCTTTCAGGTTCTCCGCGTCGCATAAACGCATCATCCAACGTTACGCAGAGAAGGTTCTCGCCGAGAGCACGATGAGTGAGTACTGCACAGGTCGTGCTATCGACGCCACCTGAAACAGCGATGAGCGCCTTTTCCCCGTTAACAGTGGTTCGGATCGCTGCGACCTGCGTTTCCACGAACTCTTGAGGATCAAACTCCGACATACTTGAAACCTCGCTACGTTGATTCAGACAGCCTCTTTTTATATGTTTGCTGATTCGCCACACCTATCTGCGTAGTCTATTCGCATACATATCTGCAGGCGCTGATGCTATGCCTACAGCTAGATGAATTTAGATAAGGCGGACAGGGCAAGCCCTCATTCCCTAGTGCAGACTAGGCAAGCATTACTTTTGGGAGGTGGAAAGAGGCGAATATGTTTCAGGGCAGGGAATGCGGGTGTAGACCGAGACAGGGCATGTCTAACACATTTATAATGATAGTGACACAATATGCTAGACGTTGAGGTGAATTCCGTGAAGCTTGTTACTGTTCTCCTTCCTGAAGCTGCGTTAGAAGGACTTGATGAGCTTGTGAGAGCAGCCATGTATCCAAGTCGCAGCGCAGCAATTCGTGCTGCTGTTCGAGATATGCTTAACAAAGAATTATGGCGTAGACGGGGAGAATAGCGCATTCTAGTTCGTTGGTAGATGAAGCTGTCAACTGCGCAGCCGGGTTAGGCAGCGGTTTGCTTCCTCTTGAACGTGTCTTGCAGCTTCAGAGGGGTCTTTCGCAAGCGTTATAGATCGTCCGACGATGAGAAAGCGTGCTCCAGCCTTGATAGCGGAGTTGACACTGCCTCCTTGGGTGCCTACTCCTGGGGAATATATCGGCACTTCATCTCCTAGGATGCCATGAAGTTCTGCAATCTTCTCGGTGTAGGTTGCGCCAACTACGGCTCCATCCGCTTTCCACGATACCGCCTTTCTCGCGAAGACTAGGTATTGACGCTTCAGCGTTTTGGTTTCAGCGTCTAGCACGGTCTGTCCGTATCCTTCAAAGGCTCCTTTGTGACTCATGTATACGAGGAGAATGACACCGCGCTTCAGCTCTCGGGCCGCATCGAAGACTGGTTGGAGTCCACCTTCCCAGCCAACGAAGGGATTAGCTATTACGGCGTCGAATCCGGCGTGATAGTAGTTTTCAGCGATTGATCGATTCGTGTGTCCGACATCATTAATCTTGCAGTCCATGATTGCTGGGAGGTCATGCTGATGGGCGAGCTTGACAATCTCTTCCACACCCTTGAAGAGGCCGAGTGGAAGGAGGAGCTGACGATTTATCTTGACCGCACAGATATGGGGTGACGCTAGCTCGAAAATCCTCAAGCTTCGTTGCAGAAGCTGATGAGGCCGGTCAGGTGGAAGATCCAGAGCGAGTATTATATTTGACTCCGCGCTTCTTGCAGAGGCATCCATCTTAAGGCGGAAAGACACGACGCTACCCCCTCTAGGTTGCAGGTGGAGAGATTTAACGTTTTCAGGTGCTTGGTGTACGGGTTGGAGCTGCACGACGCTTACTGATTCATAGCTGCAACTAGGTCGCTGACAGTCGACACTAGCTTCTCAATCTCTGCTCCTGTGTTGTAGAAGTAGACGGACGCACGAACGCTGCCTGGCCTTCGTATCACTTGTCTTGTCAGCGGAAAGGCGCAGTGATGCCCAGAGCGAACCATGATATTGGCTGAAACGTCGAGTGTTAGTGCCACATCATGTGGATTCAAGTCGCCTACGTTGAAGGCTGTCACCCCGATTTTCTCAGCTGGCTCAGGTCCATAGAGTTCTACTTGGGGAAGACCTGCAAGCCCCTCATGCATCTGCACCGTAAGCTGACGTTCATGGGCTTCAATATTCTCCATTCCTAATCGCCGCAGGTAATCAACCGCTGCTCCCAGCCCAATTGACTCCGCAATGGGCGGTGTTCCCGCTTCAAATCGAGAGGAGGTTTCCTCAAGCCGGTAGCTATCGAGATCCACATCGACTATTGTTCCGCCGCCGATGCAAAGAGGCTCAACTTCGCCCATCACGTCTTCTCTGATGTAAAGGACGCCGACACCGGTTGGCGCACACATCTTATGACCGCTGAACGCGAGGAAATCACATCCAATCTTTCGGACATCAACCTTCATATGAGCAACCGACTGCGCACCATCAAGGAGGAGATAGGCGCCATGGTCATGGGCAATCTCCGCAATCTCTTCAACTGGCGTGATTGATCCGAGCAGGTTTGAAGCGTGGGTGATTGCCACCAGTCTGGTCCGATCGTCGATTACCGCCTCGAAATCCGCGGGGTCTAGGACTCCACGTCTGACGGGTTCCCGAGGTCGTACAATCTCCACGTCCACGTGATGCTGATTCCTCACTCGGAGCCAAACGACGAAGTTTGAGTGGTGTTCAAGAATGGATGTAACGATCTTGTCGCCATTTCGCCATTTCAAGCCATTCGAAACAGTGTTGATTCCCTCCGTGGTGTTTCGCGTGATGATAATCTCTGAGTCGGATCTGGCGTTGATAAACTCTGCAACCTTACTGTGAACGCGCTCATATTCCTCACTCGCCTTCTGAGATAGATGGTGAACACCACGGACCACGTTAGCGCGATACTGATGGTAGAACTCCAGCATACTCTGAAGTACTGGTTCCGGTGTGAGACTGCTGGCGGCGCTGTCTAGATAGATGACGCCGGTCTTCAAGATAGGAAAGTCTCTTCTCACATTCTGTACGTCTAGCATCCTCTTACCCGCCTTGCATCTGAGAAGCGATGTCTGTATGCACTGTCTCCTCTACGTTTTTCCCCATTTTTATCTTGTGATGAATGTGTAAGATGCACCTGCTTCTACTCAGGGCTGACGTGGCTTACGCGGAGCCTGGCTGTTCCTTCTCAAGCAATACGTCCCAAATTCCGAATCCGGAGACTGTCTCTGGTCTTTCAACCGGGTTGTACCATCGCTTCTTTGTCCCAGCCTTCGATCTAAGGCGCCAACCAAGAGATTTCGGCTCTCTATCGATTCTTGCTAGAAGAGCATCTAACCTTCCAGCAATCTCCTCGCGGTCTTCTCTCCGAAGATTCCTAGCGTCGATTTGAGCCTTTACACCCAGCTCATCGATTTCTGTGATGAATGTCCGAATCTTCCGAAGGTTGGTGGTCGCCGTGAACCAGAAGCCCCAGTCTTTGGCGAGGAGTTTGGCGATGTAGGATGCATTGACGGTATTTTCTTCGGGTTGCTCTTGGACCTTATGAGCCTTCAGTAGAATCAGGCAGTCCTTCAAATCCTTGATGCCAAAGGCTTCCCACATCTGAATCTTCTCGAGCAGCATATCAGTGACAGAAACTGTGGGGTAATCTTGTTCTAGTCGTCCTCTGAAGTCCACCGGGTGATTTGCCACTATAAGTCGGTCGTAGAAGATGTCCACGTAGAACCAGCCCTTAGGATGATAGTATATCTGGCGTTCAGACGCAGCGGAGGAGAGAGTTGCCCGTCTCTTGGCGTATCCCATGTCGCTGAAGAGCTGCTTGATACGGTCTCGATGTGTGCGATAGGACATGAAATCTATGTCTGTATATTCCTGACCTTTTACAACCCCTGCGCCAGTCCTACCTAGGTTCTTCGCGAAATCCTGGGACTCTGGACTATGCATCGCTACACCTAACCCGCCCATAACGCGAAGCATGATTTGCCGCTTCTCAGCTTCTTGGACTAGGCGCTCAGCTTCTTCAAGAAACACTTTCGCAGGGACCAGGCCCTTCCAGCTACTGGGCAATTCTCGCTTGATCTCTTTGTCAAGCATCCAAGACATTCTAGCCGGTCTCCTTCAACCTTCTATCCTCTGAAGCCGAAAGATCTTATGAGCGTCAAACTCGATTAGAAAGGCTCGTAGAATCCCCTCAGCATATTCGCTACCGGGGTTGACACAGTGTGTTCGTCCGATTTTTATTGATCCAGAAGCTTCGTGAATGTGTCCGTGAAGGCCTAATAGCGGTTGGTGCTTCTCAATCATTGCTCGAACCGCTTTTGAGCCTACAGGAACCATCACGACCCGTCCTGCCTGGAGTATAGGGTTGAGGTCTTTATCGAGTAGCGGGGCATCATCCAGCTTGGATTGATACGGTGGGGCGTGAAAGTTGAATATGGCCGACTTTGGATCCTGCAGCTTAGAGATGTACCGTTCCAACCTTGTCTCAAGCTTCTCATCAGGTTCTTCTCGAGTAGTCTTCCAAGGGCTAGGGTTAGTCCAGCCAGTACTAACCATCTCGTGCCCACCAACATCAATCACTTCTCCCTCTCCATTGATTACATCTTCGTGCTCCCGGATGATGTCATCCACTGGAAATCTATCATCGTTTCCAGGGCATACGACTACTTGAGTCTCGCTGGGCACTTTCTCGCGAATCAGGTCAAACCAGTCCTTCAAAGTTGACTGCATAACCTCCATGAATACTTCATCAACTCTTGAGCTGTCTCCCCTCATCGCCTCAACTTGTTGTTCGTTCGTTAGGTAAGGATAGTATCCAATTCCACGAATGTCTTTCAGCGCCTTTTCCAGACCATCAGAGGTGATAAGATGGTTCTCGCCTAGAAAGTAGTAGCCATACTTCCCACCTTTCTTCTCAACGATAGGCACAATCATCTTCCCAGTTAAGTCGCCGCCAGATATCGCCATATCCACCTTCATCATGGATGAGGCATTCAGGAATTTTCTCCAAGCACCTTCCGACCCATGCATATCCGTGGCAAAGAGAATTTTTGTAGTTGAACTTTTACGCTTGAATAGTGGCGTCAAAGCTGGTTCCGCCTAGAGAATCTGTGGTTCTCAATGTAGCTGGAGAATATTTAAGCTTGACCAGATATAGGGTGGATGCCTCTCTGAAAGAGGCTTTTCTGGGCACACTGTAGAACGCCTTTTTACGCCTTTTTTGACAGTTTAGACCAGAAAAGAAGGCGTTTCCGCTGAATCAGCCTTCAAACGTATGACAAAGCTTAAATTCTGTTAAGGTCAAACCGAAT
>CP070679.1:715910-723357 GCA_020352535.1 Candidatus Bathyarchaeota archaeon
GTCTGTAAAACGTTGCGTTTGGAGGTTGATCTTACCAATGTTGAGTTGGCTGCTGAATCTACACGCGAAATACTGGAGTCTTTTGGTCTGGCTACTCACTCAACGGAAAAAAGGGCAAGTGAGGAATCTCGGTTTCGCTGGCTTATCTAGTCTTTTGCTTCGCTGCGAAAGAGATCAAAAACTTTCTGGACTCTCTCAGCGGCAGGACCTTTTCCTTCTGTTACTCCCTTTTCAGTGACTTTGATCTTATCCATTACCCATATGAAGCCTTTGTCTTCATACAATCTGACCATTGTCGGAAAAACTTTCTGAAGACGTTCTGCTAACGCGTTGAGATCAAAGGGTTTGTCGACAGCAAGTATCTGGGCGACGATGCCGCCATTCAGGACTATCCTGTGAAGGGCTTTTCCTTTCTCGTCTTTTGCATTCGCAAGGCAGAGAGCGAGTGTATCTGGCTTTACTCCGGTGAGAGTTCCTGTATAGCTCTGTTTATTGGTTGTTGTCACGGTTACAGTCTTCTCAAGTAATGCTGCTATTTCTCCCTGAAATTTCCTCTGGGCGACTGACAATGTGAATCATCTCCTGATACTGTCAGCTATGGTTCCTAATAGGCTTATGTGCAGTAGGGTTTGCTTGGATAAATCCAATCGGTTATCAATGTCCTCTGGTTGCTATTCATTCATCTCCTCTGAGTTTCATCAGCTTCTTTATCTGTCCATGCTTTTTCTCGAATACGGGGGCTATCTTGTTTTCCTTCTCGATGTAGTCTCCTTTGTCCTTGAAGATGATTTTATCAGGCGCCAGATTCTCTTGAAGGTTGACGCTGGGGCCAACTATGCTATGTGGTCCAACCGTGACACCAGGGGCTAGGCAAGCGTTGATACCTGTCTTGCAGTCCTTGCCGATGATAGCGCCAAGCTTGTCTAATCCAGAATCGATTATCTCTTCTTCAACCTTGACTTTTATGTTCTTTTCGTCGAACCTGAAGTTTGCAGTGATTGTTCCAGCGCCAAAGTTGCACCCACTACTGACTATGGAGTCACCAATATAGTTCGTATGGAACCAGCAGTTATCTCCGATTAGAGAGTGCTTAATCTCCGTTGAGAAGCCAACAACGCAATGATTCCCAATACTGGAGTAGTTCCAGATTAGACAGCTGTTTCCTACAATACTATCTGCCCCGATATAGCATGGTCCTCTGATGCAAGCGCCCTCCAATATCTTTGAGCCTTGCTTAATCCAAACAGGTCCTTCCACCATGGACTTGGCTGAGATGTCAACATCAGCTTCAATCTTCGGCTCCTTCAAATGTGTGTCCATCAGATGCTTGTTGATTGCAAACAGGTCCCAAGGAAACTTGAAACCGGCGAAAAAGCCGTTATAGACAGTCGCAGTTACAAGGTTTCCTTCATCAATAAACCTTTGAATGGCATCCTCAAATTGATGGTCTGAAACTGGAACATGCTTGAAGTGGCTGAAAATATCTCTGGTCAGGATGTATGCTCCGACAACGGCTAGGTTACTCGGTTCTTCTCCCTTTGCTGGCTTTTCGAGAAGCTTGGTTACCCGATCACCTTCCATTTGGACTATGCCGAACTTCCAGGTCTCTGTGACAGGCTTGCAGGAAAGCGCGATTCCAGCTCCGCTATCCTTATGCTGCTTCCTTATACGCTCTAGTAGAGCTCTCTCAAGAATGTCATCTGCGTTTACGACGAGGAAGGTGTCCTCCACTAGATCCTTTGCTGCTTCGAGGGCATTAGCCATTCCTAGGGCGTTCTTCTGAACAGCGTAGTCCACACCAACGCCAAATCTGCTGCCATCTAGAAAGTGGTTTCTTATCTGCTCGCCACCGCGGCCAGTGATGATGACGAGATGCTTGAATCCGCTGTCCTTTAGGCTCTCAACAAGATGCTGAATCAGCGGTTTACCCAGCACTTCATACATGGGCTTGGGCATATCCGAAGCCAATGGAAAGACTCGTTTACCCATCCCGCCGGCCAGGATAACGGTCTGCAATTAGCCTCCCTCCATGACGCGTTTCAGCTCCTTTACGGTAAAATCATAGAGCTCCTTCAGCTTAGCTTCAGTCTTAGCCTCAGCAGAAATCCTTATGACCGGTTCAGTGTTGGATGGTCTCAAGAGGACCCAACCCTCCTCATCCAAGAGCTTGACGCCATCTATATCAAGGATTTCCAAGCCACTGTTCCTGAACTTAGCCTTTAGCCTATGAACAACATCGAACTTCACATCATCCGGGCAATCGATGGATGTTTCAGAGATTGATGGATACTTTGGTAGAGAATCTACGACTTCTGAAAGCTTTCTTTCGCTTCTGGAAAGTATTTCAGCCATCCTCAAACTCGCAAAAATCGCGTCATCCATACCATAAAGCTCAGGAAAGTAAAAGTGTCCACTCGTCTCCCCTCCAAACACTGCATTTTCAGCAATCATCCTATCCATGATGAATGCGTGACCCACCCTGTCAACGATAGGGATTCCGCCGTATTCCATTATGCATTCCTCAACAGCCATGGAGCAACCTAATTCGAAGACCACCTTGCCACCATTCTTTCGCTGCAAGACGTCTCTAGCTAAGATGAGCAAGGTTATATTACCTGGTACAATCTTCCCTTTGTCATCGACGAAAACTGCTCGATCCCCATCTCCATCATATCCCACCCCGAAGTCTGCTCCACTCTTCTTTGTGCGCTGTGTCAACTCACCAAGGGTTTCTGTTCTAGGCTCAGGCAGGTGTGCTGGGAACTTTCCATTCGGTCTTTCGTTTAATGTCAGGATATTGCAGTCCAGCTGCTTGAAGAGCGATGGCACGAGTAGTCCACACGTTCCGTTAGCAGTGTCCGCAACAATCGTAAGCTCTTTCTCCATGCCAATCATGTCGCAGACGAAGCTCATGTATTCTTGGAGAACCTTCTTATGCTTTAAGACTTGTCCGCACGCCTCTCTGACTGCCCCATAGCTGATTTCCCTCGTCATCTGCTTTAGCCGATTCATGTCATCCCCATATATGCATCCCCTTTGCGTGAACAACTTGAACCCATTCCATTCCGGAGGGTTATGGGACGCAGTAATCATTATTCCCGCATCCATCTTCAACTGATTCATAGTAAAAAAGAGCAAAGGAGTTGGCACAACACCGATGTCAGTAACGCAGCATTCCTGTAGCAACCCAGAGACCAGAGCGTTCCTAAGGCTTTCTCCACTCAGCCTGACATCTCTGCCAACGACCACTTCTCTATCTCTTCCGAGAAAGTTGCCGATTGCTATTCCAAGTTTAGTTGCTACCCTGCCTGTAAGCTGCTTGCCAAAAATACCTCTGATATCGTACGCTCTGAAGATAGTCTCAAGATCAGGCTCCCTAGGAATTGTCACTACCAGTAGCCCCTTCACCTATTCAGGCAGGATTACTTAAATTATGCTTTGGTCACACATCACAGTCGGAGACTGAAATCTTTCATAGCCTTTTCAGCGGTCTTTGCAGAGGTAGGTCACCACACATCTTGGTGCCCTTCAACCTGCCCGTGGTATCCAATGGTCCGAGACTTGCTGTCACAAGGCAATTGAGTATAGCTCATTTGATAGTCAAAGCAATGCTGCAGAACAGAACTCTTGGAGCTTATTGACTGTGGGGTGTTCTGCGTTTGAGTTTGAGACATAGTATGCTGCAACGGCATTTGCTAGGGTTAACCTTTGATTATCAGACAAGTTAAGCACGTCACCAAGAATGTTTCCAGCATTCCATGCATCTCCTGCTCCGGTCGCTCTTAAGGCGTGGACTTTGAAAGCAGGAACGACGATTTCTGTTTGCCCTGTGAATGACCCAGCAAATCTGGGAGTATGTAGGTCAATTCGTGCTGAAAGGGTCTTTGCGAGGATTCGTGCACTCATTCTTGCCTTCGTATCTGCATTTGAGTTTTTTCGAAGCCCAGCCGCTTCCCTGCTTAATTGAGATGCGAAGTAGAGCGCCTCGCTTTCATTAACGCTGAGTCTATCAACAAGGTTACTCAGAAGAACTCTTTTCATAAGTTTTGGGACGTTTTCCTTGTTTGGTCTTGGATCAGAAGTGTCAAAGTATGTTTTTCCCTTCCCTTCGCTTTTTACCGTTTCGAAAACTCCTTTCGCTACTTCGGTTCCCCAATGTTTAGTAGCTGCCCAGTTGAAAATGCAGACATAGTCTGCTTCATGGAATAGCTGGAAATCCTCAGAGGTTAAATCCTCAAGGCTGAACTCTGCTAATGAGCCGAGATTGCTCATCATCACGTTAGCTTTCTTTCCTCGATACGTGAGTTCCAACGCAGTGGTAAGCGCCATCGTGCCATCTATCTTCACATGGGATAAATCCACTTGAAAAGGAGCGAGATAATATTTCAGTAGTTGATATCCTAGTAGACTTGTTTTTATGAGTGGGCAAACCTTCACGCCCAATGAAGCCAAGGCTGCAGCGGTGTTAGCAGCATTCCCTCCTCTTAACACCGCTTGTCTAATCCCGTGTAGACTTCCTCCATAGCGTTCTGTAACCTCTGTGATGGCTTCACAAAAGGCTCCTGGTGTTCCGCCATACGCTACAATACGGTCCAAGAAGAAGTCTGGCATCACTACAACAGTGACTTTTTTCAAGGTTTTCATCTGATCAAAAGTAGGAAGTAGTTTCTGTATACATCGCGTAAGAGATTTCTCGGTCAGTTTGAGTCACCAGACCACATTAGACTGGTTACTCAATAAAATATAATCCCAACGAGAAGACTCAGACCTATTACATCTAAGTTTCTGAGCCGTTTTCCTCTTCGATAATTCTTTTATCCTTCTCGCGCAGTCTACATGCTGGGTGCTGCAGCATGCTCCGGAAGACCTTGGAAGAGGTCCAGCAAAGGAAGGAGAATTGGGAGAAGAATACGGTGCCGAAGAGCCTTGAAAAGCTCCCAGAGAAAGGTGATTTCAGTATGAGTTCTGACATTCCAGTAGGACGAATATATACTCCTCTTGACATCGCGGATTTTGACTATTCCCACGCCTTGGGCTTCCCAGGCGAATTTCCCTTTACTCGTGGTGTCTTCCCGACCATGTACCGAGCTAGGTTCTGGACCATGAGACAATATGCAGGATTTGGTACAGCTGAACAGACTAACCAGCGCTTCAGATATCTGCTTGAGCAGGGACAGAAAGGACTTAGTGTAGCCTTTGACCTACCAACCCAGCTCGGGTTGGACTGTGACCACTTGAGTGCTCAGGGTGAAGTGGGAAAGGCAGGAGTAAGTGTAAGTTCTCTCAAGGATATGGAAATTATTTTCAATGAAATTCCTCTAGGCGATGTGACAACTTCGATGACTATCAATGCGCCAGCAATGGTTTTGCTGGCTATGTATATATTGGTTGGCGCAGGGCGAGGCGTTGAGCAACACAGACTTGGAGGAACAGTTCAGAATGACATCTTGAAGGAGTACGTGGCGAGAAATCTCTACATCTTCCCGCCTAAACCCTCGATAAGAATGGTGACTGACATCTTTGAGTACTGCTCTCAATGTATGCCTAGATGGAATACTATCAGTATAAGCGGGTACCACATGCGTGAAGCTGGCGCAGACGCAGTAGAAGAGGTCGCCTTTACCCTTGCTAACGCGATTGCCTATGTACAGGCAGCTATTGATAGAGGCTTGGATCTGGACAAGTTCGCAGGCAGACTATCCTTCTTCTTCGCTGCCCATAACAACTTTTTTGAGGAAATTGCCAAGTATCGAGCTGCTAGGAGACTTTGGGCTAGGATAATGAGGGATCGCTTTGAAGCTCAGAATCCTGCTTCTTGGAGGCTCCGTTTTCATACTCAGACTTCTGGTGTTTCCCTAACAGCGCAGCAACCTTACAACAATCTGACAAGGGTGACCTTACAAGCGCTGGCTGCTGTTCTAGGAGGCACTCAATCGCTGCACACTAACTCTTTTGATGAGGCTCATGCGCTACCAAGTAAGCAAGCAGCAATGCTTGCCCTTAGGACTCAGCAGATAATAGCCTATGAAAGCGGAGTAGCTGATACAATAGATCCCGTCGCCGGTTCGTATTTCGTTGAGTATCTAACAGATCAGATTGAAGAGCGAGCATCAAAGTACATACAACGGATTGACGCGATGGGCGGAGCTGTTGCAGCGATTGAGACGGGCTTTATGCAACGGGAGATTGCGGATAATGCCTATCGTTTTCAGAAAGAGATTGAAACTGAGAAGCGAACGATAGTGGGTGTGAATAAATTTACCGTAGACGAGAAAATCAGAATAAAGCTTCTTCGAATTAATGCAGCTATCGAGAGGAAGCTTCTTAGACGAATCAGCCACTTGAAGCAGCAAAGAGATAAGAAGAGTGTAAGTGCGGTTTTGCGTAAATTACACAATGCTGCTGGATATGAAAACGTGAATCTTGTGCCTTTCATGCTTCAAGCGGTAAAAGAAAAAGTGACGTTAGGGGAGATCTGCAACGCTCTACGAGAGGTTTTTGGCGAGTATAAACCGCCTCCAATCTATTAGCGAACCACAAAGAGTGTTTCACCCTTACTCACGGAGGCACCTTTAGAGATGTGCACCTTTTGGACGGTTCCCGCTTGGGGAATAGTAATTTCGTTCTCCATTTTCATAGCTTCAAGGATGCATGCAACCTGACCTTCCTTCACGTGTTCTCCCTCCTGGACCGTCACTGAGACGATTTTTCCTGTCATAGGGGCTGTAATCGCCCCTTTCACCTTCAATCTAGGAGTCGCGTCCCTCATTGTGAAAATTTCAGGTTTCAATCTAGTCGTTATTATAGGTCTTTTCATAGTAGTCCTGATCTCAGTCTTGAATGTTGCTTCTCTGCGTGCTCGCTTGACCCGGACAAGTCTTTCTTGATTTCTGGTCAACATCCCTGTTCTGTATGTTTCCCCATTTATTCTCAGTACAACTTCGCTTTCGAAGTTGGGTTCATCGGTGGGCAGCTCAATCCTGAAGGATTTTCCAGCTATATTAGCTGTGAAACAACGCTGCTCAGTCCTTTTTAACTCAACTTTTAGAGGGCTTCCATTGATGAAAACCTCATAGGTAGGCAATGTCAGGCACCACGCTCAGACTGATTTTGCCGACCAGCCAATACCCAAGGTGAGAGTATCTCCTTTCTTCTGGTTGGGATCAAGGCTCTTGTTTTTTGCCCATGCCTCAAGAAGGTGGCAATGGCAACTGAGAGGGCAGCAACTTCTTTTAGGTCCCCTAACCTCTCAAACGAACGTGATGGCACTCCACCTTCTGGTTGGGTCTTTCTCTTCTTGAAGAATTCCAGAGCTGCTGATGGAAAGAGCGCGTAGGTTATTCTATCCTCCTCACTTAATATGTACGGTTCAGCTTCATCTGGAATCTTCCCAAGAATGGGTTTCAGAAGATTTGCTGGTCGACATGTTATAGGCTTCTCGTTTCCG
>CP070679.1:723457-733468 GCA_020352535.1 Candidatus Bathyarchaeota archaeon
TTTCGAAGTGGTCAAACCCAACATGAGATGTAACACCCTCAATCTTCCTAAGTTCTTTAGGAGGGAGATTCGTGAGGCAATAGGGTTGGTGCCCCGTTGTATCAAACCAAGAGTAGAGCTCCCCAGATTTAGGCTCATACAGTCTTAGGCAGGCTCGTCTACTACCACCATCATAGGTGGCAGATACGAGATATGACGGAGGCAGGTTCCGAGGAGCTGTTTCTCTAATTATCTCCTTTCTCTCGGTAGGCGCGGTCTCTTTAGGTGCACGAGAAGTGGGTTGCCCTTTGTCCGCCGTCTCAGTGCCCTTAAAAAAATCGTCCAAGTACCTTTTCATGCTATGCCGCAACCCGTATTCTATGCGAGGCATGCTCTAAAAAACCCTCTGATAACAAGGAAATAGCTTGAAACCAAAGACGGTGTAATATAGAGCAAGCTTTTATGAAGACTATTTTCACTGCTAACTGGGAGCGGAGATGCTGAGAGAAGCCTGGGCACTCGCCATTGAAGCACTCAGCCAAATTGAGCTGAATAGAATCAGCGAGCGGACCGCCTTAACTCAAGCAACAAAGCAGCTTCGCATACGCGACCCTAAAATACTCGGACTGGCGCACAAGCTTGTACTCGAAACCAGTCGCAGAAAGAACCTCACCGATTACCTTATAAACAGAGCTTTGATGTCACGAGCTCTTGATGATTTTAGGCTTGGTCTCCGGGCATTCCTTCGGCTGTATACATATGAGACAAGCATCAGGCAAGGAGGTGTTGAGAGAGCAGAGAAAATCACTAGAACCGGAAGAGCAATTCTAGGCTGGCGTGAACTCCGAAAAGTCGAAGGCACGCTAGAACGACTACTCTACACAAATGTGGATGTTGTTCTGAAGAGAAAGTCTGATGAAGAGAGAGTTGCACTGCAAACCTATCATCCTACTTGGTTTGTACGATACTGCTATCGACTACTCGGTCGAGCGGAAGCTTTGGAGTTCCTCAAATACTCCAATCAAATCCCATCAACCTACATTAGACTGAACACGCTCAAAGCACCCACAGAAGCCTTGCTCGATGCGATAAGAAAGGATGGTGTCACTTTAAAGAAGGAAGCCAAACTGATGCACACATACAAAGTCACAAAGAGTCAGAAAGCACTCCCCAAAATGCAAAGTTTCCGCAACGGTTTCTTCTACATACAAGATAAAGCCAGCTGCCTAGCTGCAGAAGTTGCCAATCCTCAGCCTGGCATGAAGGTGATTGATGCTTGCGCAGCGCCAGGAGCTAAGACAACCTATCTCGCCCAACTGATGAAGAATAAGGGCACAATCCTCTCCCTCGACTACTCAAAACGAAGAATGAGAGTCTGGAAACAAGATATAAAACGCTTAGGCACCGAGAACGCCTTTCCGGCGCTAACAGACTTGCGCAAATCCCTGCCAACGAAGCTCCTGGCTAACCTTGTGGTTCTAGACCCGCCCTGCACAAGCACCGGCACATTCAGTCGGATGCCCTCTGGCAAATGGAGACTGACGAAACGTTCAATCATGAACATGGCTAGGATTCAATGGGAAATGCTAAACCTATGTAGCAGCTTCGTAGATGATGACGGCCATCTTGTATACTCCACATGCAGCATAACAGTCGAGGAGAACGAGATGCTAATCGAACGATTCTTAAAGCACAACTCTGAGTTCACACCCGTAGAATCCTTACCAAGGATTGGAGTGAGTGGTCTGAGAGGGCAGGTTCACTCTCAAAGACTCTATCCGCACCTTCATAACTGCAATGGCTTCTTTGTTGCAAAGCTCCTGAAACAAACCACCTAGGCAACTCTAGGAAGCAGACTGTAGAATCAGTCTTTCCGAGCCTTCTTAATTTGGCAAAGAATCTCAACAAGTACCTTTGCAGCTTGGATAGCAGTCACGCCATTATCATAATGAGGAGCTACTTCAGCTAAGTCAATTGCAGCCACCCTGCTATCGCATACACTGGATAAGACCTCAAGAAGCATATGCATATCCAATCCGTCAGGCTCTGGGTTCTGAACCGCAGGCGCGAACGCAGGATCTAGAACATCCATATCAACTGTGACGTACACTTCCTTATAGTCAGCAAGGAGTTTCTTGACTGCCTGGACTGCCTTCTTAATACCTCTAATCCTCATCTGATTAGCAGTAAGAAATTCAATGTTGGATTTCTTTGCGTATTCCAATTCTTCCTTGCATACCGCGCGAGTGCCAATTTCCAGAATCAAAGGTGGTTTCACCAATTCATCAAGTCGCCGCATGAAAGTGGAGTGGGACAGAACTTGGCCCATGTACTCGTTGCGGAGATCTAGGTGAGCATCAAAGCTGACTATAGCAAGGTTCCTTCCTACGCTTTGTACGCTGCCCAAAGAAATCGTATGCTCCCCACCAATGATAGCAGGAGTTTTCCCAGCCTGTATGAGCTCACCAACTACCAGTTTTAACCGTTCTAAGGTTTCATCAACCCTGTTGGAAGTATCAAGGTCCCCGAGGTCATGAACTCTTAAATCCTCCGCATCGATATTTGTCCTGAAGCTATGCATTTCGATGTTGAGTGAGGCATCTCTAATAGCTAGTGGCGCAAATTTCGCCCCACTACGGTAAGTGCTGGTTGCATCAAATGGAACCCCCAACACCACAAACTCCGCTTCGTCGAAAGCCTTCTGAAGACCAGTGAAAACTGGAGAAGGAGAAATGAAAAGCTCATGATAACTCACGTTCATGCTGTCCTCCAGGAACTCTGTCTATGTTTTCTTCTGGCTGTAAATGTTTGCATTAGTACAGAACGGCCACTGGTCGATATTCGATAGACATATATTTATCAGCTACAAAATGCCATTTGATTCATCACATCATAAAATCACAACGATCATTATGGAGGCTTGCTGAGTGGCAAAGTCGAGATTTAAAGTTGAGAAATTAGGGATGACCGTATTCTCCATCTTCTACGCAGCCGCTGGAGTAGCAATAACTTCAATTATGGTGCTTTCAAGCTTCACAGTACCACATGCTGCGGTTCTAGCATTCCTGAGCTTCGTCACCGCCTATGGCCTCTTCAGGACGAAGAAGTGGTCAGTTTTGCTTGCGGTCTTGCTCTTTCTCCTGGGAACTGCTTTCAGTGCCCCCTTGCTCTATCGTTCGATTGTAATCAATCCATCTTCAGCAGGCCTTGAGGCAACCCTTCTGAATTCCGCATTAGTAGCATACTTAGTCATGCTCTTTGCTGGTTTAGTATATGTCGCATCTATGAGAGAAGATTTCGAGTAAGCAGTATACTAGTACTAGGTTCTCAGAAGCCCTGCTTATATCTAAACAGGCTAACGGTAACCTCTTCACCAACATCCACAAACTGCCGTTCCTCTTCTATCTCAACGAACCCATCAGCTTTCGTTAACGTACTAATCGCCCCAGAGAGCCCTAAAGGAACAGGTGACGCCACCAGCCTGCCAGATTTGCCATGATCTATGGTTACCATTGTGAGTGTCTTACGGCCTCTTGCCGGAAACATTCTCGTCGCTGCAACAGCTTTCAACGTTTGAGGGGCCCCCTCATGCTTTCCAGTCAGTTGGTCAAGGACAGGACGGGCAAGTAAGTAGAACATCATCAACGATGATGTAGGGTGACCTGGCAAAGAAAAAATCAACTTCTTGTTGACAACCGCTATGGTTGTGGGTTTCCCAGGCTTCACCGCAATCCCATTAACTATCACACCTGGCTTGCCCAATGTGTCCAGCACTCTTGGCACAATATCCTTGGGCCCCACTGAAACCCCTCCAGAAGTGATTACAACATCAGCTAGGCCTAATGCCTTGTCAAGAGCTGCCTTGAGCAACCCAAAATCATCAGGAACCACTCCTAGATTGATGGGGTCTCCTCCAAAGCTCTGGACTGCAGAACTAAGGGTATGCGTATTTATGTCATAGACTTTCCCTGGAGGAAGAGGTTTCCCCTGTTCAACTATCTCTTCGCCTGTGGAGAGAACTGCGATTTTCGGTTTTTTGAATACACTGACTTTGGGGAGCCCAATCGCTGCTAGGGCGCCAACCTCGCGGGGGCCCAAGACCTGTCCTTTTCTTAAAATCTTCTCCCCCTTCTGAAAATCAGACCCAGCTTTCATTATGTTCTCACCTTTTGAGACTGGTCGATGTATAGAAATCACGTTTCCTCTTCGAACTGCATACTCCACCATGACAACTGCGTCAGCGCCACTTGGCAATGGCGCTCCAGTCACGATTTCAGCAACTGCGCCATTTCTGACTATTGCATGTGGGAGCCCGCCTATTGCGACGTACCCTTTAAGCGTTAAGGTAACAGGTCGGTTCTCATCTGCCCCGAAGGTATCAGCAGCTTTCACCGCATAACCATCAACCGTTGACCTGTCAAAGGATGGAACGTTTTCTGGAGACAGAACTTCATGAGCTAGAATGCGACCAAGCGCTTCAGATAGAGTAACTTGCTCAACGTCAATAGGTCTTATCGGGAACTCTCGCTGGAGAATCTGCAGGGCTTTTTCAAAATGAACGAGCTTTCTAAACATGTTTCTCGCCTTCAACTTTGTCAAAGAGGTGTGCCTTAATAGACTCACCCTTCTC
Source organism: Candidatus Bathyarchaeota archaeon (assembly GCA_020352535.1). Classification (GTDB taxonomy): domain Archaea; phylum Thermoproteota; class Bathyarchaeia; order Bathyarchaeales; family Bathyarchaeaceae; genus SOJZ01. The sequence goes on from CP070679.1 coordinate 728,067, forward strand.
TAGTCCCTCACAAACCTCGGGAATAATCACATATCCATTAGCCTGCGTCATCGTTGAAAGGATCCCGGCGCCCTTTATTCGAATAGGCTCTGCGAAGTACTCACCCTTTCTTTGAGAAACTCGCACTCTTAAGAAGACCCTTCTCCCAAGCGCTGAGGGGGCTTTCTCAGTCATTTTTACTACTATTGTAGGTCTAGGCTCATACCTTATTCCCAGCATCTGGTGGATAAGCGGTCGAGCGAAGACCTCAAAGCCAAAGAATGCTGCGACTGGATTACCAGGTAATATTACAACTGGCTTCCCTTTAAGAATCGCTAGGGCTGTTGGCATACCCGGTCGCATTGCTATGCCATGCACAACTACGCCAGGAGCTCCTACCTTGTTAACCGTGGCGGGAACAACATCAGCATGCCCGACACTTGTTCCTCCCGTAGTGACCAGCATCTCCGTTCTCTCTAATGCTCCACGAACCTTCTCAGCGATCTCATCTGAATCGTCCTTCACTATACCAAGGTCTACAGAATCTGCACCCAATTCCTGGCACAAACATGAGATGATTATCCGATTCACACCAACCACCTGACCAAAACCAGGTTTGTGACCCAACTCCACGATCTCATTTCCAGTAGATAGAATAGCGATGCGTGGCTTTTCCACGACACTCACACGCGTTAGCCCTAGAGCAGCCAGCAAACCCATGTGGTGAGGCTTCAGACGTGTTCCAGACTGAATCGCAAGGTCTCCATTTCTCACATCCTCACCTTGCTTAGAGACGTTTCTCCCCGGGGTAACTGGCACCCATACTTCAAGTCCACTTGTTTTTAATCTTGTATGCTCCAACATGACCACTGCATCAGCACCTTCAGGAAGCGGATTTCCAGTCCATATTTCCCTTGCTTGGTTCTCCCCGAGCTTGTCGTTCCTAGTTAGCTTCAGGATTCTAGGGTTGAATTGGGACGCTCCAAAAGTGTCATGGGCTCTCAGCGCATAGCCATCGACAGCAGATCGATCAAATGGAGGTAGGTCACTTCCCGCAAAGATATCATCAGCCACAACTTGTCCAAGAGCCCTAATCGTTGGAATCCATGTGGATGACATCCGGTCCAACTTGAGCTGGCAGTGAAAGATAGAAAGGGCTTCATCGACACTTGATAGCTTATCAAATCCTTTGAGTCGGACCAAAACCAGTTCACCAAGCACGATAGGATTTGAGCTCACTAAGATTCAAATGACAACTCAGACTGTTGAGAGGATTTCTTGACTCCGAGATGAAACAGGGCAACATCTATCGCCTCTTGAGGCGATGACGCGGATTGAGTCTATGTCTATATGCTAATGCCATTAGAGCAGAAACAAAGGCTGCGACGTTTTGGCAAATCGCGTACTTCCACACGAAATCAAGCTCAACCAAGACCCCTGTTATGGACACGCCATAGCCTTCAAGGCTCGTTCTGAAACTTGGGGCCATCGCCAGTAAGGCACCGTTTATGGCAGAACCAAGCCCCCCTAATGGCGTGATAAGCTCTCCAATAGATTGCAGCGTTTCAAACGTTCCTAGTACAAACCCGTGAAAAGCAGGGTTTGCCCCATAAAACCCAGCTGTAACACCATGAATGAAGTGAGGGTATCCAAGAGCCAACAAGGTCATAACTACAACCAGGAAAACCCCACAAATAGTCACAGCGCTCTTGACCGATGCTTTCGCCAAGTGAAGATGATAGAAAGACCAGACCGGTCGACTAAATCGTCTAAATCCACGGTCTAGCTCCTTTAGAAAGCGTCTAGTCGAACGAAGACGCGTTTTCCTTACCCGTAAGCGCTGCCGTCGAGACCTAGTCGACACTTCTTTCTTTACCCCTGCCTTGCTGGGTGCTCTAGGCATATTCTCTGTCAGATATCCCCAACTTAGGGCCAAGACCACGATTACACCTAATGGTAACAAATGGTACAAAGGGCTAATAGTCAACGCAAATGGTAAGCCAGTGAATAGATAGACATCATCCAAGCCGAAGGAAATGAAGAGACTAACTATGAGATACTCAATAAGAAGCGTTACTAGAAGGAAAAGCAGTGCAGCAACGAGTCCTCGCACTGTAATCCACCTGAAAAGCTGGTGTCCTCGACGATTCTCAGATGACATTTTTCACGCACCAAGCGGGGCTTCTTACCTACTAGGCATTTCATGTTCTTATTAACATTGCTTTCGGACCTAAGTTGCTGCTAAATCGGGACCTAAACCGTTCTAGGTATGCAAATATCGCGTGTGCAAAAGAGTCGAAACATTCATAAACACCAATTGCGGATAAAAACCACCGCAAATAGGACTTATAGGGGTGAAGGATCATGTCCAGACCATTCTACATGAAAATCGAAGTCCCAAAAGAAGTAGAAGATGCGGCCTATGAAGCTCTGCAGATAGCTTCACAAACAGGCTCCACAAGTAAAGGAACAAATGAAACAACCAAAGCAGTAGAAAGAGGACAGGCAAAACTGGTGGTTATCGCAGGGGACGTAGATCCACCTGAAGTCGTCGCTCATCTCCCCATACTCTGTGACGAACGAAAAGTCCCCTACGTCTTTGTACCCAACAAAGGAAAACTCGGAACCTCTGCTGGAATAGATGTCCCTGCAGCCGCGGCATGCATAACAGAAGTTGGTGAAGCAACAGAACTAGTCAAGGAAATCACCACCAGAATTGAGGAGCTGAAGAAGAAGGGCCCAACGAATGAGTGAGGAAGCAGAGGGGCTAATCCCAGCTGAAGTCATTCAGGTCATAGGGAGAACAGGAACCACCGGTCAGATTACACAAGTAAGGGTTCGCGTACTTGAAGGCAGAGACAAAGGCCGAATCATCACTAGAAATGTAAAGGGACCAGTCCGTACAAACGATGTCCTTATGCTGAGAGAGACAGAACGGGAAGCAAAGAAAATCCGGCGACGATAACGGAGGTTAGGGTGCTGCCACGACCTCGTCAATGTTCATTCTGCGGCAATGAATTCCCGTTAGGCACAGGGATCATGTACGTTAAGAACGATGGAACAGTCTTCTGGTTTTGCTCAAGTAAGTGCAGAAAGAGCTCAATAGATTTGGGGCGCGATTCACGCAAGGTTAGATGGACAAAGTATTTTGGAAAAGAGGAAAAAGGAAAAGCCTAGCTACAGCCGAGAACCACCCCTCAACCTCTTACTAGACAGGTAGTTTCATCCCCAACCATTATACAATCAATCAGTGAGATGCCCTTATGAAGTAGCTACATCGGCGAAATTATTAATAGCATTAAGAACCACTCGACATGCTGCAGGTGCTCACTAACTTCGATTAAAAGAGGAAGATTAATGCCTGCACGGCAACCAATAGTGTGTGTACTTGGTCACATCGATACTGGAAAGACCTCGCTACTAGACCGAATCAGAATTAGCAGTGTCCAAGCCCGAGAAGCCGGAGGAATCACTCAGCACATCGGGGCAAGCTTCTTCCCCCTTGAAACTCTTAAACGGATTTGTGGATTGCTTCTTGGAGAATTAGGGAAAGGAATACGAATTCCTGGAATGCTTGTAATTGATACACCAGGGCACGAAGCCTTTGCCAATCTAAGAAAGAGAGGAGGTGGTGTAGCAGATATCGCTATTCTTCTAGTCGACATCCTAAGAGGATTCGAAGCCCAGACCTATGAATGCATAGAGATTCTGAAAGCAAGAAAAACCCCGTTTCTAATTGCTGCTAACAAGATTGACCGCCTTCCTGGTTGGAAATCCAGACCAGATGAGCCTTTCATGAAGTCTTACGAGGCCCAAGATCCTTACGTTCGTCGAGATCTAGACGAGCGACTATATACGATTCTAGGTACCCTCTCTAGGATAGGCTTCAGAGCTGATCGATTCGATAAGATAACAGATTTCACTCAGACGGCTGCGGTCATACCCACGAGCGCCAAGACTGGCGAAGGAATACCAGAGCTTCTGGCTGTCCTTATTGGACTGACGCAACAATTCCTGAAAGCTCGGTTGAAAGTTACGAAAGGTCCGGCAAAAGGTACTATACTAGAAGTGAAGGAAGAGCCGGGACTTGGAATTACAATCAACGCGGTCATATATGATGGTGTGCTGAGGAAGGGGGACACTATTGTTGTAGGAGGAAAGGAAAAACCACTTGTTACTAAGGTCCGTGCAGTCCTTCTACCCAAGCCTCTTGAGGAAATCAGAGACCCACGGGATAAATTCCTATCCGCTGACATGGTTTCAGCTGCTAGTGGAATAAAAGTGGTAGCACCAGGCCTCGAAGCAGCACTAGCTGGTTCACCATTATATGTGGTCCCATTCGAAGACCAACGTGAAAAGCTTGTAGAGACAGTCTCCGAAGAGATAGAGAATATTAGAATCGCAACTGACATAGAAGGCATTGTATTAAAGACTGATACACTAGGCTCCCTTGAAGCTATTGCAGAAAGCCTGACACGAAACAATGTCCCAATTCGAATAGCTGATGTGGGCGATGTCTCCAAACGAGATATGATGGAGGCTGTCGCTGTCAAGGAAGATGATCCTCTCCATGGTGTGGTCTTAGCATTCAATGTGAAGATACTGAGAGATGCCCAAGAAGAAGCCAGAAATCGGAGAATTCGAATCTTTAGACACAACATTATCTACCATTTGATAGATGACTATACCAAATGGCTGAACAAGCAAAGAGAAGAAGGGCTCCAAGAGGAATTCGACCAGCTAATCAAACCTGGCAAGATGAAGCTTCTCCCCGGCTACATTTTCAGAAGGGCAAAACCCGCCGTGGTCGGAGTGGAGATTCTAGCGGGGCACATCAAGCCAAGATACATGCTTTCCAGAGAAGACGGAAGTGATGTAGGAGAGATTGTACAGATTCAAGACCGTGGACAAGCAGTCTCAGAAGCAGAGTCTGGAACACAGGTGGCTATATCCTTGGAAAAAGCCATTGTAGGTAGACACATCCACGAAAAGGATGTCCTCTACGTTAAAATCCCTGAAAAACATGCAAGACTATTGCTGACAAAATTCCAGAATCGCCTATCACCCGATGAGCTTGAAGTGCTGGAGGAGTTTGTGGAGCTGAAGAGACGCGAGTCTCCATTCTGGGCTAGCTCAAGTACGTAGAGAAGTAATACTAGATACATCTTGTAGCTCTGGTTATTCAAGCTAGCTGCTCTTTGAAAGGTCCTAGTTCCCTAGCTGAGTGTGTTCTAGAGAAACTATTTACATCTGATCGTTAAGTGATTTGGCGTTCATAGAGTTTATTAAGTCTTGCGATAGAGCACTTTTGTGGACAGTACTCCTGAAAGAAGGACGTTCGGCAAAAGTGTGAGATTCGCAAGTGAGGATGCTAGATGGTAGGTAAGGCTAAGACTGAAAAGGAGATGGGATTCTCCCGATTT
>CP070679.1:733568-734956 GCA_020352535.1 Candidatus Bathyarchaeota archaeon
CCTTCAATCTACTACATTAAACTGAAGCAGTTCGCTCCACTTATGGCTTATGGAATAATCTTCTGCTTACCCAGATAAAGGGGAAATGTACACAGAGAGTTTCAGAGCGAAGAGGGGCTATCTGACAACTAGCACTGCCAAATCGTAGCTGGCGTCGTAGTGGGTTGAGCCAGGATAGTAAGCCGCGATGATGAAGATGCCTTCAAGAGGGATTTCGACTTGCCACGTGAAGATTCCGTCTTCGCTTGTTATGAGAGATGTGATGTATCTCCAGAACCCTGCTAGTGGACGTGCGACGATTTTTACGGTTTCTACAGGTAGTGGATTTAAGGATTCGTCGAGAAGGATACCTTGCAGCATCAGCATATCGCCAACATTTGCGGGATTAGGACTTAGTTTGAAGTAGACCGCGGTTGAAGGTCGCGTGTTGTCGAAGCAGCAGTCTTCTGCTACAAAAGGAATGTCGTAGAAGTGAGGGGGTGGCTCAGGCGCGATCTGTGCCGATAGAAAGGTTAGGCAGAGCCAAGTGCCCGGTGGGTCAATGTAGACGGGGTCAGTCTCAAATGTAATGCGAGACTCACCTTTTCCTAGAACCTTAAACTCAACAGTTGCTAGAGTCCCGCTGCCATTTACTCCTTGATGCGGGCCAAGGGTGGACCAGCCAAATAGCGCCCAAGATTCTTCAATTCGGGAGGCACCCCATGTTCCGTTGGGCTGAACTGCTAGAAAGCCTCCCTCTATGATGTTGATGAGTTGTAGCACCTCTGGGTTGAAGCTGAGGTTCACCTGCCAGCAGTAGAGAAACTCAACATCCATGACTTTGATGTCTATTGTGAAGGTGTGCCCTGGGGTTAGCGTGGGATCAGCAATGCTTGCTGGGTGAACATAGAGCGTGGTGGCGATTGTGTTGTTGAAGCTTCCATCTTCTGCGGTGAAGGGGATGTCGTAGAATTTTGGAGGTGGGGTAGGCTCGCATTGTGCGATTAGGTACGTTAGATTCCGCCCGCCTAACTCAAACTTTATTGTGGATTCCCCGTGGCCCTCGACTTCGAATTCAACCGTTGCCAAGGTTCCGCTCCCATTTTTCCCTGCGTAGCTGCCTAGGGTGGACCAGCCGAAGAGCGTCCAAGCCTCTTCTATACACCAAGCGCCGTAGGTTCCTTCCGGCTGGCTCGTCAGGAAGCTACCTTCCAGAATCCTGATGCACTCGAGTACGTCGGGATTGAAGCTAAGGTTGACCTGCCACGCGAAGAGGAATTCAACGTCAACAACCTGGATGTCCACCGTGAAGGTGTGTCCCGGTGTAAGAGTTGGGTCGACGACGCCTGCAGGGTCCACGGACAGTATGGTTTCTAAGGCGGTCTGTGCATACCCGGGATTGTGCATCA
>CP070679.1:735056-740039 GCA_020352535.1 Candidatus Bathyarchaeota archaeon
AAAGGGCTTGTTCTTTGCGAAATCTGCGGACAAAGCTACCACAGGCCAAAGTATGGAAAGTGTTGGGGGTGCTTTAAGAAGACAAGAAGTAGGTCGGAGCTTTCTACACCTGCGTATGCGCGTGCCTAGTGGCTTGGAACAACTTACTAGTCTTGTATAAGACGACTCCCACTAAAAGGAATACAGAACCAAACGTAATCACAATTACATTGAATTGTGACAAGAGGAAAAGGCACGTTAGAAGACCCAGAAAGCCTGTTACTGGGAATCTACCGATATTCAGCGGGACTTTGAAGGGACGCTCTAAATCTGCTCTTCGATAGCGGATGTAAATCAGCGAGATATTCACAAAGGCAAACGTGATGAAGGCTCCGAAACTCGTCAATGAAGCTATAAGCTCGAGGTCACCCAAGAAGAGAAAAATCACGGAAGCGGCCAGGGTAATCAAAATCGCTGCCCAAGGTGTTCCCTTTCTACGATTAACTCGGGAAAGAGCTTTTGGAAAGGCTCCTTCCTTAGCCATACCATAGATCATTCTGGACCCTACGACTAGCATGATGAGCACGGTGTTACTTGTGGCGAAAAGGGCAATCAAAGACATGGCGGTGAACGCGCCCTCACCCAAGACTGTGGAGGCAGCTGAAGCTAGTGGAGCGCTACTGATGCCGAGTATCTGCCAATCAACTAAGCTGACAGAAACCACGGCTACCAAGACATAAAGTAGCGTCGAAATGAGGATTGACAAGACCAGAGCCCTTGGAATTGTCTTCTCTGGTGTCTTGGTCTCTTCAGCTATGTTGACAATATCTTCGAAGCCAAGATAGGCGAAGAATATCAAGGCTGATGCCGCTAGAATCCCCGTTATACCATTCGGTGCTTCCAATAGATCAACGCTTCCCAGACTGCCTATCCCAATGGCAACAAGGAACATCAGTCCAACAGCCTCGATGAAAGTGAAGAGTATGTTCATTCGAGTCGACTCCTTTATTCCTCGGAAGTTGACATATGATAAACCCACTATCAACAGGAGGGCTCCCACAACTCGAGGAAGCCCGAAAAGCCCTTCAAGATACCCTGCAAAGCCCAAAGCCACTGTGGACGCCGAGATTATACCCGTCAAGACCGTCATCCACCCAACCGCAAAAGATAGGATCTCACACCCACACGCAATCCTAACATAGACATACTCCGCAGCATCTCTTGGAAATACGGAGGAGAGCTCAGCATAGCTAAGTCCCGTCAAAGAAGCAACCATAGCACCAACTATGAAAGAGAGCCAGACGGAATTACCCGCTATTCCCGCAGCCTCTCCAACCAAAACATAGATTCCCGCACCTAGTATAATCCCAACGCCCCAAGACGTCAATGCAAAGAGCCCAACCTTTTGCCTCATAGGTAACACATCACTATGGACACCAACCTTGCGCATGGGTTCACTAACCCTTATATCGGAATGTTCTTAACGCTATGGGACAAAACTCGTCTTGAGGATAATTCGATGACTGACGAAACAAAGGTAGAGAAGGCGGCTTTGGATAAGGCCTACCGTCTTGGATATGATTATTGTTTGCAGTATGGAGGCTGCGCCCCAGGTGTTTTTGCTGCAGTTATGGATACTCTAGGTTACGAAGCTGATCCTGTGGTCAATGAGGTTTGGAAAGCTAGCTTGGGTCTAATCGGTGGAACTGGTAACATGGCTATTGGCACCTGTGGGGCTATGGCTGGTGCTGCGATGGCGATAAGCTATAGCTTCGGCATTACTAGGGAGGAACTCAGCGAACGTGAGAAGATGCACAAAGTCATGCAAGTAGCTGACGTGATTGGTGAGGTGGGTAGAAAGATGCAGGAGGTATACGGTCATATACAATGTCAGGAGGTTCAGTTTCAACACTGGGGAAAGTCCTACAGGTTCACCAATCCGGAGGCTATGCAGGAGTTTATGAAGTTATCAATGTCTGACCCTTTCTGCAAGGAAGTAACCGGGAACCTCGCGAGATGGACCGTGAAGAAGATTCTGGAACACAATCCACAGTTCTCAAAACGAAAATGAGACTAGGGCAAAACCGATTCCTTTTCGTACGTGCCTAGCCGCAACGAAAAGGAGAAGGACGCAGTAAGGCTTAAATCCTGAAAGATAGAACGCACAGGAACATGTACCATTCGAGGCTGAAAGTATCTTGACTGAAGCAAAGACGACTGAAAACTGGTTTACTCGACATGCAAAGGCTGAGGCAAAGAAAGACATCATCCCATCCTATGAGCGCATTGGAAACATCGTTGGAGTTGTGGTCGGCCTTTTGGTTGTGCTCTATTTCATCGGTCATCAAACCGGATTAACAGGTTTCTTCACTTCAAAGTTCGGTCCGTTAGAAATGCTCCTTTTCTATGGGACCATAGCATATGGAATCGTATCAGGAGTTCTAAAAGGACTGTTTGGTCGCAAGAACAAGGCCCGCCTTCTTGACGTAATCGGAGCCTGCTTCGACTTCATCGCCATAATTTGGCTTTACACAGTCTTCCCGTTCGACTTTGCCTACCTAGCAGACGTTCTGCCAGACTTCCTCAAATTCCTGCTACTATGGATTACCAATGATATTGCCCGAGTGTTGATGATCCTGGCAATGATTGTGACTCTAATTATGGCAATCTACACAGCCGCGTTCTACCTGCTAGTCCGCAGAGAACTCTCTAAGCCAACTCCGAAAGCTACGTAGAAATAACGATTCGAATACGTCCGCATTTAATCAAGATTGGTCGCCTTTCTTCCGCTTTCGTAGGATATTTCGTATCTCCCTCAGAGTTATCAATATCTCGTCTTCCAATCCTTCCAATCTTGGCACGGGTTCCTCAACCGGTTGGACAACCTCGGTTCCTGTTACATACGGTGCCTTTAGCCTTCTAAGCTCATTGAGGATGAAGTCTCGGACTTCCTCGTAGAAGACTATGCCTTCAAGTTTGACTTCTGGACCCTTCTGCTGACTACCAGAGTAACCTGCAGTCTCGATGTGAACTGAGCCAATGCCGAACAGTCGGTCAAAGGGCCCCGCTTTGCTGGATATGTTAGTGATTGTGCGAAAGGGCACGTGTTTTCGGGATAAGGTCAGGACACCCCTCTTCACATAGACTTCTGGCATTGTCTCCCCTGTCTCAGCCTTCACTGAGAATTCAATGCTCCTGAAGTAGTAGGGCGTGTAAATTAGTAAAGGTACGAGCCAAATCAAGTTGAAGCCTATCACTGATAAGTTTACGAGACCAATCCAAGTTTTGACATATTGGACGGGATCCGGAATATTCTGTGGTTCTCCGGCAGCGACAACAAAAGATATTCCAATGAAGCCAAGGACGACGAGTACCCAAAAAATTACAGCTACAACCACAGATTGTAACAACATCTTATGCAGGAACGCCTTTGATGGTTTGAAGATTTTTCCGCTAGTAACTCTCTTGAATGGTGGCTTGATAACCTTCGCTTTAACATCATTTCCCAAATCTAATCACCTTCTTTTCTTCTTTTATATCGAGGGATTTCTTTTGCCGCGAGTTTGTTGAGGATGGCGATGGATTGTTGAGTCATAAGAAGCTCTCGCTCATCAGGTCTCAACGCGATTGAATACTCATTCATGACGGTGTCCAGAATCTCTCTGCATTCGGACTCTTTCGGGCAATCAGGGCAGAGTTTTCCCGCATAGGAATCGTGTTTGTACCAGACAATGATTCCTAGCTTCTCTGTGAAGAGAATGTAGACTTGTGCATTCGCTTGATAGTCAAAGCCAATCAGAAGCCCCTTATAGTCTAGGATGCTTTCAGTGTCGAGTCGATGGCTTTTTGCACGCTCTTTCAAGGCTTCTGTAATCTTCTTCCTTGTTCTGGTGAGGACTCGCGACACATATGATGGGCTCCACTCTCTTCCGACTTCATTGGCTATGTCGCTGGTTGGTCTTCCTTTCTGAAATTCTCTCCATACAATGGATTCGTGGTTTGAGAGTAGTCCCATGCTACCATCCCTCACGAGTTTCGGTATTTATTTACTAAAATATAGTAAACATTTACTTATAAATCTTCCTAACGCGCGGGCCACATGGAACGCCTTATGTATGTCGATTCATGCTCTCTTGACGGCGAACCTAATGACGAATCCCGTAATTGAGACAATAGGCAAGCGACGGTCGGTTAGGTCCTACGAGCCAAAACCAATTCCAAGGGCTATCATCAAGATGATCATCGAAGCAGGCAATCAGGCCCCTTCCCGTGGACGCTTTGAGAAAGGAGTTGTTCAGTTTCAACCTTGGCGTTTTGTAGTTGTTGAGAACGCTGAATTCAAACTGAAACTCGTTCATACCACACGACCGATCTGGAGGAAATCCATGGAAAGCATGAAGGAGACACTCCCTGAGATGTACGAAAAAGTCATGATGGACTATGAGGCGATGGACGAACCCAAAGACATGGTCTATCATTCAGCACCAATCATAATCTTCGTCATAGGTCCAGCTAGCTACGCTGTGAGCTGTGCGCTTGCCTGCGAGAACATGATGGTTGCTGCATCCTCTCTTGGTCTCGGTAGCTGCTATGTAGGATTCGGTTCGATGGTCAAGGGCGACGCTGATATCGTAGAGGCATTAGAACTAAAGGATGACGAACGAATATACGGCCCCATAGTGCTTGGCTATCCAAAAGAAGAATCTGATGCAATGGCTAGCATACGACCGAAGAAGAAGGAGCCCATTGTTAAATGGATTTAGAGGTCCGACGGTTATTTTAGCTACGACCGGATATGCATATTTCACTCTCTGCGCGATGCCTCGTGGACAACCACCCTTAATGCAGGGATATTTGGATACCGCACGAATATCACGGTACACTCTTCATTCTCACATTGATACTTGGACTTGTTTCTCCTAAGTGGCTTTCCGCACTCCGGGCAGTCTACCATCGTAACCACAACATAATGGTCAGTTGACCTTAGGCATATTGCTTATGAAT
>CP070679.1:740139-749499 GCA_020352535.1 Candidatus Bathyarchaeota archaeon
CATGAGGTTTCTCTACTCCGTGGGTGTAATCGGGTTAGACCTCCACAAAGAACATAAGCCAAAGCTACCAACCTCTGGTGGCATCTGCGTAGCTTTCGGCGTTCTCTCCGGGTTGCTCACATACATTGGACTGCAGACATATTTAGGATACGCGTTCCGACCCATCTACGATTTAGAGAATTGGCTCGTCTATATTCTGGCAGTTACCACCACTATCGTCATAGTAATGTTTGTAGGTTTACTCGACGACCTAAACGTCAAGCCTAGACTAGTCCAAACCAAGGAAGGCCAAGATATCCGCGTTGGAATCCCTCAATGGCTGAAACCCCTGCTGACCTTGCCGGCTGCCATACCTCTTATGGTGCTGCAATACCCTCATATGGAAATGGCGATTCCGTTCTGGGGAGTAGTTAATGTTGGCCCGTTCCTCTACCCACTCTTAATTATACCGGTGGGGGTTGTAGGAGCCTCCAATGCTGTCAATCTGCTTGCTGGCTTCAACGGATTAGAGGCTGGGATGGGCATTATCTACTTCTTGGGGCTAGGAGTCTATGCAGCGTTGCATCGAAGCATTGGAGCCGTTGTTTTCTTGATTGCTTTTGCTGCGCTGGTAGGCTTCATAAGATACAACGTATATCCTGCTAGGATTCTACCTGGCGACTCGCTAACTTATCTGCTTGGCTCGGTAGTTGCAGCAGGCGTAATTGTTGGTAATATGGAAAGAAGCGGGATCATTGTGATGTTGCCCTTCATCATAGAGTTCTTTCTCAAGTCTCTAACCAAGTTTAAGGCAACATCTATAGGCAGACTCAGGAAGGATGGAAAGCTGGATTCGCCTTATGGACGAAGAGTGTATAGCTGGACTCATGTACTGATGAATCTGGGGGCGTTCACTGAGCGGCAGGTCACTATCCTACTGATTCTCATACAACTATGCTTCGTGATTCTCCTCTTCTTGGGAATTATGTAGATGCGGCTAGAGCTGCTACTAAGGCTTCTTAGAGGATTTCTTGAGACTGAAGGGTTTGCCGTTTGAAAGGATTTCCTTAGGGATTCGATCCTTCCACTTCCTCAAAAAGTGGAGCTCGTCTCTTGCTTCTCGTAGTTCATCTGGCAACAGCTCTGGAATTTCATCTCGGATAGGGTACCAACGCTGACATTTCGGACAGACGATTACACCTTCAACAATCTCGTCTTCTTCTTCAAAGACATGCACCTTGAGCGGAAAGAACTTGCTGCCTTCAAAAGTGGTTGAACCACATTTTGGGCATTTCTTTGGAGGATTATCAAAGGTGCAAATCTGTTCGTCTTCAGCTGGTGGATATATGTATCCACACTCGACACACTTCCACATGTAGGTTGCAGGACACGCTAGGATATCCATTAATTTTTCTTTGATGATATATCCCTCCAAGCCAATCCTGTGTGATAGAATAGAATCTATAAAAGATTTGCTAGATGAATGTCTAGGGCTACTTGGTACCAGTTGGGGCCTACGGACCTCACAATCCCACCAAAGAACCCATCAATATGCAAACAGGAATTTCGCAATCTCTTCACTACTTTTACCTTGGCTTTTTCAACAGGAGATTCACCTTTTAAAGCATGCTCAAACTCGTAGTAATGAATCCATCCCCCACTTGGCTTGAGAGCCTGCAACGCAGAATCGAGGTATTCATAAGCTCTTTGAGGTAGAGGCATGAGAACCCGATCTGCGACGTTCTGCAGACTCCTCTCGATTATGATCTTCGCGTCTCCCTCAACTGGAACAACCTGCCCTGCAGCCTTGTTAGTGTTAATGTTTTCTTGCATGGACCTGACAGCTGCTGGGTTGATGTCTACGGAGTAGACTCTTTCAGCCCTGGAATGTCTAGCAATCACGATGGAGTAGCATCCTACACCAGCAAACATGTTGACAATCACTTCGCCAGGTCTAACCTGCCCCGCTATCCGCATTCTCTCATGTATGAGTCGAGGCGAGAAGTAGCATTCTTTCAAGTCTACTCCAAAGATACATCCATTCTCTCTGTGGATGGTTTCAGTCTTTTTTTCGCCCCCTATCCATTTGATTGCTCGCAATCGATAGTCGCTAGCGACAGCGCTGGTTTGCCGTAATACGGTTTTGATGTGCGTATTAGTTTGCATGATTGCTTCCGCAACTAGGCGTTCATGCTGTTCTACCGCTTTGGGGATTTTTATGATGGCAATGTCACCAACAACGTCAAATGATCTATTGATAAGCTTAAGCACGCTGGCCTCAAGTCGGCGTGCGAGGACTGCTTTAAAGCCTCTTTCCATCTTACGGTCGCAACCAAGCTGGTATACTCTTGCAACTAACAAAGTTAAAGCCGTTCATCAAATAGACTTGACTATGCGGGTAATTCTAGGTGTGTGTAGCAAACTGGGGAAATGGTCTATGCGGTTACCGTAACAGAAATAAACATGTTGGCAGAATTGTTTGAGAAAGGAAGCTAGCCTACGTTGAAAATTCGGAATCTGCTAAGCAGAGCAAGAGTTGTTGAAATACTGAAGAGAGTGGGCATCCTCCACTTTTCAGTGTCACACTCCACACTGGTATATGCTTCTCTGCTTTCGCTGATTCTCTTCTTAGCCTTTCTCGTGCGGTTACTTCCACTTCGTTGGGGCTACTTTCTCTCAGAGTTTGATCCTCATTGGCACTACCGTTTGACGAAGCATATAGTTGATAACGGCTTCTTGTCTTGGGCGTCCGATTGGTCAGCGATCGCTCCATCTAACGACATGATGAGTTGGTATCCGTGGGGACGTGATGTCGCAGCCTCATCCTTTCCAGGACTCGCCTTTACGGCTGCTGCTCTATACCAAATAGCCAACGCTCTGGGCCTATCCTTTTCGCTTTCCACCAGCTCGCTTGTCAATGACCCAGTATACAACTTCTGCGTGATTTTCCCGGTCATCATGGGCACGTTGACATGTTTAGCAATGTACTTCCTAGGCAAAGACATCGGTGGGAAGCAAGTAGGTATCTTCTCCGCGTTCTTCTTAGCTTTAAGCCCCTCTTTTATAGGTCGTACCACCCTGGGCTTCTTTGATGATGAGTCTGTAGGAATACTTGGAATACTGCTGTTCATGTTCTTCTTCTTGCGTTCAATTGAGCCTGAAAAGTCGTTTAGATACAATTTCAGCTATGCGGTTGCGGCAGGTTTGTCGCTTGGGTATATCTCAGCTTCTTGGGGGGCTTCACGATATCCTATTGGCATAGCTGTTGTTTTTGCCTTTGTTCTAGTATTACTTAGACGGTATTCTTCCCGTCTACTTCTTGCATACAGTACGACATTTGGCGTAGCCCTTTTCCTTTCTGTGAGCGTACCCAAGATTGGGTTAGTGTATCTGACTGAAACTACGATTCTGGCAGTCTCTGCAGTCTTCTTGTTGCTGTGTTTCTGTGAAATTTCTCGTTCTATTCGAATGTTGAGGATGAAGGTGCTGTTTGTCTTGGGGTCACTCGTTTTTCTCATCGCTGTCTTTCTAGCGCTTTCACATTTCGGTTATATGCAGCCTTTAGGAACCAAGTTCGTGTCTGTTCTGAATCCCTTTGAGCGACTGGGACATCCACTCGTGCAGTCCGTCCAGGAGCATAGGCCTGCTGCGTGGGGGTCATTCTACTATGATTTTGGGATTGGCACCTTTTTTATGCCGATTGGCCTATACTTTGCCTTGCGAAACCCCACTAACCGTAACATCCTCCTAGCCATCTTTAGCTTGACATCCATTTACTTTGCTGGTTCCATGGTGCGATTGGTTCTGCTGATGGCTCCTGCCTTATGCCTTCTTTGGGCATTAGCGCTGGTTCGACTGATAAAACCCTTTACCACGATTCTAAAGGAAGCTCCAATTGTGCCGAGACGGAGAATGCGCATCGAAGCATATGTTGGCAAGGAGTTCAGCGGAATCTTCCTAATACTTATTTTTCTTTTGTTGGCACTCACGTTTGTGTTGCCCACCCAGCTGTCCCCTTACCCAAGGGTATTTGATCACGCCTATTCCCCTGTGACAATCGCTGCAGGAAGCATGCCTGTCAAGCCTAATGAGCCTGTGACCGATTGGATTGATACATTGAAGTGGATGCGCGACGAGCTTCCACTCAGTCCCCCATATGGCTCAACGGTTGTTGCGAGCTGGTGGGATTACGGATATTGGATTACTGCTCTAGGCAACCGGACAACACTTGTTGATAATGGGACATTCAACTCAACTCAGATTGAGCAGGTTGCATTGATGTTCATGTCGAACGAGAGCGAAGCCGTCGAGATTTTAGGCAGATATGATGCCACTCATGTTGTTGTGTTTACCACCTTCTACTTTGATGATGAGCAGGGCAGTATTCAGGAGGTTGGTTGGGGTGATGAAGGCAAGTGGCGGTGGATGGCACGGATTTCTGAGCCTCTCACGGGTCTGAATGACACAGGCTACCGGAACATGGTACCAAACCAGGATACTGGTGCCCTAGAAGATCAGGGCTGGAATGAGCTTGGACTTAACAGCGTAATCTACAAGTTGATGAGGTTTGGCCAGGAGGCTACATTGAACCTAGCGTCCTCGGTAACCTTGACCCACTTCGAGAGAGCCTACTTCTCTCAGGTTGGCTCATTGAGGACCTACGGCGGGGCTATTCCGCTGGTGTGCGTATACAGAATCAAATACTGAGCTGAGCTCAGTCTTGTTGGATAGGGCTCATCGAGGCTACACAACTGAAGAAGCCTACCCAGAGAGTCGAGGCTGCCAAGTGTATTTGATTCCGACTCTAATCCTCCAGCTTACGTACCCTAGTTTTAATCCACTCGGTAACCTTGTCTTCAGTCATCTTTTCAGTCAATCGTTGACGTTCCAGCTTCTCCTCGATTACCAACAGGAGGCTTTTAGGCTTGACTGGTTTCACAACATAGGCATCAGCTCCAAGATTCAAAGCTTCGACAGCGTTTTCTAGGCTGGGGAACCCTGTGACCATGATCTTCACCATTTCCGGCATACTTTCATGCATTGTGGCAAGCAATCTTGTACCGTCCATATCTGGCAGCTTGATGTCCAGCAGTACCAGATTGTAGAACCTAGCTTCCGCCTTCTGGATGGCTTCATAACCGTTTTCCGCCATGTCCGTTCTGTACCCATTTTGCTGAAGTATCTTGCTCATGGTTTCACGTATATCGGCATCGTCCTCCACTATGAGGATGCTCGCTTTCTTCTTCATTGTAAGCTTCTCACCTCCATCTTCCACTCAGATGGCCAACCTAACTCTACGAATAGCTTCCCTACTCCCTTCTCCCCCGCTATGTTGATACTTCGGTAGCGTGAACTTACTGTTTTTTCTCCCACGCGCGACCACCGCAAGGAACTATCTTTGACTGAGCCCTTCGTCGCTTCACCTTCTCGCAAGTGCATCCCCATTCAACTCCTTTATGTAATCCGAGAACTGATATTCCTCCTTCTCTTCGTACTCCAAGCCAAGCTCATGGTACAAGCCTTTCAGTATCATTCCTTCTATCATTGGCGCTCCTGAACCCAGTAGTCTCCCTAAGCTGGCAGAGAATTCCTCTGGCTTATCGACTACCTCCTCCAGCTTCAGCTTAGCTTTGTTCTCGATGTAGCAACGGATGACTGTGGACCCTTCCTCTCTGAAAACCTCCTTTATCGTTCTGTTGACTATGTCCGAAAGTAGCCTACCAACACCACCTAACTCCTTTGCTGTGTCAAGCTGTCTAGCCACTGGATTGACTTCCGTTGCCCATTCGTCGTGCCAAATAGAGTGTTCTTGACTGGCTGATGGATTTAACTTGTATGAATGTGAGGTCTGAATTGATGGTATTCTATTCAAGTCCCTTTCATTGTCCCTCGAACCAGAGAAGAGGCGCTAAAAGCTAATACTAGCGTACACTGTTCACTCTGAGCCACCTAGGTACATGGGTCACATGACTAGTCTGCTCATCGTCAGCTCTTAGATTTATGAAAGCAGCTGCTCGAGATGCGTTAACCAACGTTTCAACTGCTACCTAATGGATTACCAGAATCCAATCCTAACTGCAGAACAGGCGAAACCTGAGAGCACCCGTGCTCAGGCTTGTTCCGTATTTCATACGTTAATTCAAGGACGAGAGACTACGGCCCCATCTTAAAGGATTTCTTGAGTATGGTTTCCATAATTTGGTGGTGCTTCTTCTCATCATCGGCAATATGCTTGAGTAGCACCTTCAACGCTTCATCTTTAGTCCCTTTGATTTCATCTTCCACATGCTTCAACATCTTCGTTTCGACCTTGAGATGGTCCTCCAGCATTCTCTTCGCGACGAGGGCGTCTACATAACTATGTATTTTCGTCTTCCAAAGCGTTGTGGAACTAGCTTCAGCATCCTTCTGCTTCATTACATCCAACATGGTTTGGAGAATCTTAGCGTGTTTCTCAGTGTCAAACCGCATCTCCGCCAAAAACAACTTTGCTGCCAGATTCGTTATGCTATTCTCTAGCCTTTTGATCTCTCTTTCTGTGTTTCTCTCAAACTTGATATGGGCATCAATCATATCCGGAAAACCTTTCTTGGGGCTCAATCCTCAACCAGCTCCCTAATGGTACTACAAGAGCTGTGGAGCTGCATATAAGATTTCGTTTCTGCTGGCTGCAAGCCGCACTAATGGAAGAATCCCCCAGAACACCATCCCACAACGTGGGAGAGTGAGAGAAAGGAGAGAAGCTCCTAAGAGGGCGTTCAGGAGGATCTTCCACAGCGTCATTATTCATATTGTTGCACTAGGAATTTAAGATTTATGCATAGAATCAACACGACATAATCATTGCTTCATTATCATGTTTCGAAATGCAGTATACATGCACCATGAAACAAAACGTCAGAAATCCCTTGATTTAGGATAGCTATGACTCCACAGTCTTCTTCCTACTCAACGTTCACTTACGCTTTTTCTGTGGTTACCTGCTTCCTTGTATTTCTGAAGGAGTCCAATAGGTGGTGAAACCTGCTCTACTACCAGCTATTGACTGATTCTCTTAAGGCAGTGAGGTTCTGCACAATGGCGATTCTACCTTGGTCCTGGAGATCAGTGTGGCTCAAGCAGCCTCTGCGATGTTCCACCACTTAGAGGCTATGCTTCATGCCAGCTAGCCTAGATTTGACTTCACTTAGGACAGATTCTCCCATCTCTCTGATATCTTTGTCGAAGATGGCAAGCACAGCGATATATACGAGTCCTCCGATCCCTGTCAGAATCAGTGTTGATGAAATCCTTGAAGGATGTGGAATCAGGATGAGCAGTGTTGCCATCGCTGCAGAGGCTAAGGCAAATCTAGCGGTACTTCTCCAAGGAAACGAGAAGGTCAGACACTTGCGTGAAATACGATAAGTGACGACTAGGGTGGCTAAACCAACGACTAGGTTAATTATTGCGAGGTATGTAGCTGCAGCCAAGGAGCTATCTGTTGCGTAGAAGAGAACAAAGAAGGCTGTCGGTAATGTGATGATGGATTGCACATATGGTATGGTGAAGATTTGGAAAAGCCTAGTTCCTGCGAGCTGTCTGAAAGGGATCTTCGCTTTGCTGTCAATTCTCTCGGTCCCTAACACTACTGCTCTAAAGACCTGGAGGAGGGCTAATGTGAAAACACAAATCGACAGGACAGCCAGTACGGGTCTCGCCTCTAAGTATTCCGGATGTAAGATTGTTAGATAAGAGTCAGATAGGACTATCGCTCCAACAGTCATGGGAACCGCAGGCATCAGAACCATTTTTAGACTCGTTGATACATCCTGTGCTTCAGTTTTCAAAAGTAGCCTAGGGTATAATGCATAGGACAGAAATGTTGAGTATGCTACGACATTGGCAATCGTGAGTGCTGCCCCATAGTATGATCGAGCCAACTCGCCATACAGAAATAGCAGAATGAGCGGGAAAGCAGCGATTCTATCTCCCAGAATGTTATAGATGTTGATAGGGGATGCTTTGAGCCACTCCTTCAGGTATGTCCAATCAATCCCTATCCTAAGCTCTTTGGCGGCGATTTTGATGTAGACAGCAGTTTGGATGATGTAGCCAATCATTATGCTGAGGATTGCTCCAAGCAAGCCAAGTTCATACTGCATTATTAGAACAAAGCCGAGGGCAACCTTGCAGATTTCGTAGATGAGAAGGCCATATCCGATGATTTCCGGCTGCTTGGCATGCAAGACTGCTTCCAAAGCAGCGATCATGTGAAGCTCAATCACCTGAAGTGCAACAACTACATAGAGCATCACGTAGTTAGCGCCAATCTGAAGGGCAGAAAGCGTAGTCGGAAGCACCGCGAGGTAGATGGCTGACGATACCAGAGAGACAAATATGTTCGCCACGACCCCTGTTCTAGCTGATCCTGCATGCTCTCTGGCTACGAAGCGAGTCGTCCAGAAAGGAATCACAGTAGAGAGGAGAATAAAATAGCTCAAGACGTCGCTGAGGTTTCCCCAAATTCCAAACTCCTCAGCGGAAACGCTTCTAGTGATCATAAGGACAAAAGCAAGACCAGTGACTACACTCAAAAGCTTCGATCCAAACAAGACAATTCCAGCGTACTTCAGTCTAATCTCGCCTTTGACCACGCAAATCACAACGTATGAAGGCTAAACGGCTTCCTTACCGTTGTTTATTTGGACATATAAGAGGTTTGAAGAATCACCTCTACGTTCCCCAAAGATAGCGGTGACAAGATCCCATTCTTGGCGTCATTCTTCCAATCCAATCAGAAGCTTAACGCAATAGAATGCCTTAGGTCACTAGACTTGAACCCCATTGAGTCCTAGTCCTGCCCGGGCAGACGTGTGCAGGCAGTCTTGAAAATTAGGCACCAAATCCCAATAGGTGCGGGTTTATGCTAGTTATTTCACCCGATTTCTTTTGTGATGATCCTTTTATGCTGTTCTACCCATTGAACGGAACGTTGAACCCATTCTTCTATTTCCCCGTAGTCATCTCGTGACATATCAACATCAACAAGCACTCGTTTCATTCGTTGCGACAATTTATCTGCAAAGTCATCCTTTGTAGTTTCGTCAGCTCCATAGACCTTCAAAGCACTACTCATTTGAGAAACGATATTTCCATTCTCACGACGATTCCCAATGTTAATCCATGACCATAGGATGTATGTCAAGTCTTGCCAACGTTCATCTGGATGAACGCTATCCCAATCAATAATAACAAATGGATAATCATCGCGAAAAATAACATTGCATGGTATTAAATCATCATGGCAAAGTACCAATGGTTCGGATTTGACAAAATCGCGAGAGATATCGTGAAATTCACGAACAATCTTCATAAACGAATATAATTGCAGGTCTGAAG
>CP070679.1:749599-752808 GCA_020352535.1 Candidatus Bathyarchaeota archaeon
CGAGGTTGTCTTCTTCTACAGTGGTCATGGCTATCGCGCGCCTGATAGTGATGGATGGGATGGAGACGTGGAATCAGATGGGCATGATGAGATGATTGTGACGCATGATTTCTATGGTCTACCCGATGGATGGTTTGCGCAGAAGTTCGCAGCGATTGAAAGTACGCAATTCGCATTGATGTTCGGCTCGTGTCATTCAGGCGGGATGTTCGACGACAACGATGACCTGCAGGGCACTGGCCGAGTCATTGCGTCCGCATGTAAAGCTGATCAGTACGGCTGGGATTATCTCCAACTCGGCAACACGTTGTGGGGCTACTACTTTGTTGATGAAGGTCTGCTAGACAACAACGCTTATTCCGTCGAGGCAGCTCATGAATACGCCTATCCACATGTGCTCGCTGAGCAGCCTGATTCACAGCCACAGCTCTACGACAATTTCCCAGGTGATTTCGACCTCTAATCAAAGATCACCAAAACTCACCTTTTTTTCTTCAAAAGGCTCCTATTCACGCTTTATGAATTCTGGAAGATCCCTTATGTGGATGGGAAGGGATTTGAACCCTCCCATAATGGAGACAGCACCCGAAGTAGTCCGATCTATCGTGTGACTTCCGCTCTATGCGATGTACTTTCGCAGTTTGTAAGATCCTATAGAATGATCTTCTAGTCTTTCTCCGTTATCGACAAGACTGCCTGTTTAAACTACGCCTTATTCTCCCTGGTGGAGACGTAGAAAAGTGGAAGACTGTGTAGGGGTCAAATTTCATGTTCTTCAGTTCTACTTTAGTTATGAAGCTTTCTATGCATCCCACGTAGGGCCCACGTTCACAAACCTAACGTATACTCCTTCTCGCCACATCCCTAAGGAAGCTATCAGTGTTTCTGAGGGTACGAACACCGTGCCCGAAGCGTAAGTGTTCTGAAGGTTACTCTCCAGAGTTAGCTCGTTATTCACTGCATCAACATCTTCAACGATGCCAACCTCCTGAACCATCCAGAAGGTGTCTGAAATCAGAACCTCATCGCCAACAGAGAACCCACTTGCATCCACAACCTCAACAACGGGTTGACCTGCGGTTGCAGCAGCAGTTAAATTGCTTGCATAATAAACTTGTGTGGGATCCTCCATTACTGAAACCGCTAAAAGGACGGCATACGACATGTACCCCCACTTGTTCTCGTATTCAAGGGCTACCGTTGGATCCATCAGCATTGCCATTAAGACCATCACGTCAAGGGTGTATGCGTTGGGGATTTTAGCCTTTGACGCATCAAGAATATGCATGATATCTATCGCCATCTCTGAGGTATCCGCCATCCAAGAGTGGTCTCCTCCGCTGGGAAGAATGAGCTCAGCTGCTCCAGCTGTCACCCCAGGCGTTTCAGGCATAATTATGATATGTGGGTTCTTCTCCGCTTTTTGGGGTCCAATTGCCGTTCCTGGAGTGACTATGACTGACAATACTAACGGTATCAGAGTGAGCATCAGAAGTTTCTTATTCACTCAATCACCTCCCTTCTCTCCCAAGAACAATAATCTCATATGCCGTACTCGATATTAAAGTCCACATAGAAATTTCTTTATTGAATTGAATTTGCTGTGCTCTGAAGACTGCATGCTTCACACACCGTGAGTCCAAGGATAGTCATCATGCAAGCTAGCACGAGTGGTGCTCCCTTCACATTTTTCCCCAGTAACATAGCATCTGAGAGGTTAATAGTGATTGCAGTAATGTGTCACGCAAATCATGTTCTGCGCGTGTGTCTGCTGAACCAGGAGCAGCGCATGATCTACACAAGCAACCGTGTCGCTAATGGAAATGGTCTCTAAGTTTCTAGAAAGAAAGAGAGACAAGTCTCATGCACTAATCGAAGTTTCCCACAAGTGATAAAAGCAGATGTAGACATGTGAGAAGAGAGATGCGATTGAATGCTGGAAGATGTCGAGGTTAATGTGAAGATTAAGCTTGCAGCCTTGTGGGTAGCTGTAATGTTCTGCTATGCATATGCGGATATTCTGGCACATATGAGGTCTGATATTATAGAGGGAATACTAGCTGGAGAACTAGCAGGTGTACCCATCTCTCCAGAAACGCTGATGGCAAGTGCGATATTAATGCTGATTCCGATTGTCATGATTTTTCTGTCCGTCACATTGAAGGCGAAAGCGAATCGCTGGACAAACGTCATCGTAGGGATAGCCTATGCTGGTATCAATCTCAGTACAATGATTATGACAGGTGGAGGATGGATTTACTATTATATTCTTGCAGCCGTTGAAGTCGTGCTTATGGCACTGATTGTTTGGTACGCATGGAAGTGGCCAGCAAAGGAAGGTTAGTCTAAGGCAAGCGATCGAAGCTTCCACATCAAATAGCACCCATGGAGCTGCTGATAGTAACATTCAATGCGTGACTTTCATGACTGTCGCTATACCTAACCCTGCTAGCTTTTAAGGCGTTTTGACTTGCTCTGATATGGCACGGGATGGGATGCTATATGACTGATGATTGTTTTATGGGGTTTGCTGCGCATGCTCACACTTTGAATGATCTGGAAGTGGACCAGCAGAAGGAGCTGGAGCTCAGAAGGCGCAATAGTCCAGAAGAAGCTCAAAGACTTGCCAATCTCATCCTCAGCAAGCTGGAGCAAGATATTCTGAGAAGTGGCCATCACCTAAACGAGGTGAAACTATTGATTCTGTATCAGAGTTACCGTGGCGACACAGTGGACAAGGATGCTGAGATCTGCCGGATGATTCTAGAAACCATCGAAGCGCGATTCACAGGATCCACCGTCAACCTTCGCCTTGTCGGTCACACTACTGGAGGGGAACTGGAAAACGACGACTTGGAACTCGAGCAGATTTCCGGCATTGGCTACAATGGCCTGTCACTTTTCGCCCTCGCCACCAGCCTTCCTATTGGTGTGGGACGCACATGGGGGCTGCGAACCTCAGATGCAGCACGAGAGCAAGGACTCGAAATGGCGCGTGACGCTTGGGTTGACTATAGCCAGCAGGTCGCCAGCAAAGACCAACTTCACATGGGAAAGACTCTGTTGGTGTTGACACAAGGATCGAGGGTGGACACGCCAGGCTACGAGCACTTCTTAGCCGAGGGCATTGTTAACTTCATGAGTAACACCCGCGAGGCGAGAATAATGAATGTGATCGGAGGAAGCAGCGGGGATGGAGTTATCGCTCA
>CP070679.1:752908-755784 GCA_020352535.1 Candidatus Bathyarchaeota archaeon
TTTTTCCTTGGGGGAATCTGACGTCAGACTTAAATATAGAAACTGCGATTCAACGTCTCAGGGATTTCTATGATTGGAATGCAGGAAGTCATCCTCATTCTAGCAATACTCTTGCTAGTTTTCGGTCCATCAAAAATACCGAAAATCGCGAGAGAACTGGGAAAAGCATGGCATGAATTCAATAAAGCCAGCTCCAGTATGATCAATGCTGTGAATTCACCTCAGACAACCCAGAAAGAGGTGAAAGATAACCTTCTTCAAAAGGCTGCGGAGAGACTTAATTTGGATGTCAAGGGTAAAACCGATAGGCAGTTAACCGAGGAGCTCTTAACGAAAGTGATAAATAAGGAGGAAACTCTAACTAGCGAGAAGGAGGAAGCATGATGTTCGGCTTAGGTTGGCCAGAATTAGTAATCATTCTAGTTATACTCTTGCTCCTCTTCGGCGGAACAAGACTTAAAGGCTTAGCCAAGGGCTTTGGCGAAAGCATCCGAGAGTTCAAGAGAGCATCTTCAGATGAGCCTGTAAAAGAGAAAGATGATAAAGAGGCCATCATTGAAGCTGCAAGAAAAATGGGAATAGCGACCAAGAACAAAGATACAGCGCAAATTCTGAAAGAGATGAACGAGCAACTCGTCGAGACAAAGTCCTAGAAGTCATTTTCTATAATCGTTCCCTCCTGCAGCGGATGATTCGATGAGTGAAAAGAAAAAGTCAGAACTGACATTTTGGGATCACCTAACAGAATTGCTCAACCGAGTACGTACCATACTCTACTCAGTGGTCATCGCAACAATTGCAGTGATGTTAGTTCCTATAGGTCTAGACTTCTCCGTCACCAATCCATTCTATACTACAATCACATCTTTTGTGATTCTAAATATGCAGGAACGATTTCTTCCCCCAGACGCACAACTCCTGCCATTGAGTTTCACTGCTCCGCTTGAGGTTTACATCTTTGTCTCAGTAATTCTCGGAGTGACGATAAGCTTGCCAGTAATCTCCTACGAGCTCTACAAGTTTATCAATCCAGCTTTACGAAAAGGTGAACGAACTACCGCTTTGCAGTTCGTGTTTTCCTTTGTTGGCCTGTTTGTCTTCGGCTTCACAATAGGATACTTGTTTGTCATGCCAGCTACCATGCGAATGCTCTTCTCATTTTCGAACCTGCTTGAGCTTCCTCCACTTTATGATTTCGCTGCGTTCTTCTCGATAGTTGGGTTCAGCTTGTTTCTTTGCGGTTTAATCTTCACTTTTCCATTATACATTGTTCTCCTTGTTAAGGCTGGCATCTTGGAGACTAGTTCCATAACGAAGAATAGAAAGTACTTGTATGGAGGGCTCCTGGTAGTAATCGCACTCCTGGATCCTGAACCGGGCCTTTTAACTGAGGGCTTCGTTTTCCTTCCCCTTGTAATATTAACTGAGGTGAGCATACTCATCTCGAAGCGTGTAGAGAAGTCTCGAGAGCTATCCGAAGAGAATCTAGGCTAGAGAATTTTCAGGTATGGTTTTCCTCTATTCCTGAATATAGAAGGCTAGGTATCGCGTCCATAGGAATGATGTGATATAACCAGCAGCAGCTCCATTGGCAATTCCTACTAGAAGTATGATAAGGTATAGAAAAGGAATCATTGGCATAAGCTCTAGTGACACAATAGTATATGTTGACAGTAAGCCAACTATTGTGGTGCTTAGCGCTAGGGATATGATAACTCCTCCTGTCTTGACTTTTCTATGTGACATTCTGACTCGTAGCGCAAGGAAAAGCCCGTCTATCAGCGCTCCATACATTACAGCGAAGATTAGGCTAAAAGGTGCATACTCAACTCTCCCATATGTCATCAAGAGACCACCTACAGCCCCCACGTTTGTAGCCCCCATCCGCCTAATTATTAACGAACCTAGCGCAAGAAGTAGAGCTTCAAAACCTACGAACATCTTGTCATATGGGGTAGGGATAAACACTTTGAAAATGAAAATTAGGGTGCCAAAGATTGTACCGATAGCTATTCTCTTAGTCCTAGACGAGTTGCTGGGCACTCTTGCTCCTCCTCTGAATGTTTGTTTGCAGCACACGCTCTGCTTTTACCATATCCTCTGGTGAGTTGATGTTGAAAAATGTCATCAACTGAGGATCTATCTGTCTGAATGATGAGGTGGGCAAATAACAAATCTTCTTCAGATAGCTGATTACAAGATGCATGCTAGATTTTTCCCCTCGTAAGGCTTTCTTCGACGCGGTCAGAGCTGATCGCGTATGGTATGCAGCTTGAAGCGGCTCTATATGACCTCCTGACCATTTGGGGATTGCTGCATCACTGCCAATACATGCATCTAGCAGTAACTCCGCAACCTTTGGAGATACAAAAGGGGTGTCACACGGGAGGAGCAATGAGTATTCGCCTTTTGCGCTCTCAAACCCTGTCAAGGTCCCGACCACTGGACTCTGTATCTTATACCTGTCAATAACAATCTCCGCCGTCGGGTCTAAATTGACATAGTCCCTTTTTCGACCAACAGAATTTACCACAATCAAAACCTCGTCAACTATCGGTGAAATGCTGTCGAGAATATGAAGTATAAGAGGTCTATCACCTAGTCTGAGCAGCCCCTTGTCTTGCCCAAACCTATTAGAGAATCCGCCAGCAAGGACTATCGCAGACCTTTTCAAGCATTCACCTTCACGCTTGCGCATGTACACGCCTAACCATCTTTCTAGTTCCCAATATCTAATGGTGATAGAAGGGATTATAGACGCGTCTTGGATCGAGTTCGCCGACCATCACGTCGTCATTCTCACTTGAATATTCATATAGATAAGTCGGTTTTCCAAGTCTCTTCAACCTTTCAAGGTTTTTGGCTATAACCCCACT
>CP070679.1:755884-770900 GCA_020352535.1 Candidatus Bathyarchaeota archaeon
AATGCAGCTGAAAGTGACAGATGGCGCCCTTTTCCTCGGTCCAGTCGTGATTCTTATATCTTTACTCTTCATGGGCGGAAGCGAATCCGGGGACAAGGCAATCATTCAACAAGTCATCTTGACCAATGTTGCTGCAATGATGATTACTGCGTTGGGCGCGGTTCTCCTTGCTGTAGCCGTTGCAGGGCACTTCGGCTCCTTGAATGCAGGGCGCTTCCTGGCTTTTGAAGGCGCAGGATTGTTCTCCGCAATACTTGGATTCTTCTTCTATGGCTCAGCAATGACGAGGGAAGGAACAGGATTGATGATATCTCAGCCACAGCTCTTTGCGGGGCTCACAACCTGGGCATTTGGTGTATCCTTAATGACTCTTGCTGGTGCACACGTAAGAGAACGAGAAGAGGTAGTGGTTTTTTCTAATGCGGTAATCACTCTGCTACTGGCCTGCTATTTCATCTGGGAGACTGTTCTCAAGTTCTTTTATTGATGTGTTGTATGCCTACATGAAGTCGGCAATGTCTTTGTGGCTAACCTCTTCTATTTGGGCATCATAAGCTTCATCTTCGAGCAGTATAGGCTGACCATAGACGCCGTCATAACCAGGGACGACCTTTACCCTACCCTCCCTAACTCGTGTGATGGCTTCGGATATTCTGGGGTCAACTATTTCTGACATTTCCTGTAAGGGGGCATCCAGGAGTATAGTATATTCGTCGCTAAACCTTGAGATGAGTGAGTTGTATGCAGCCCACACTCTTTGAGTGCCGGGGTAGCTAGTGCCGAAGATAGAAGAGATTATTTCTGAAAGTGGCAGCAAGCGTAGGTATCCTGCGGTCCCTTTAGGCCTGAAGCCGGGAGGGCGATCAGCAAGTTCCTCTACTCGTTGTTCAACACCTTTCGTTAGTGGCTTGTGACAGACTGGGCAATGATTCTCGATTTCTGCAGCTTTTTTCGGGGAGAGAGATATCCTGCAGTTTCGGTGACCTGACCAATGATATTTACCATAAGCTGGATCGGTTTCAATAGTAAATTGAAGACGGTGTGTGTTCTTTCTACGGATTGAGTCGCTAACTTCATCATATGTCAGTCGTCCCAAATCGAATGCATTTGCCTCTCGCCCTATCCGCCATGGCCAGCTGCTGTGGCTGTCGCTGTTTGAAATCAACGTGAATCTATCAAGTGCGCTTAATCGCCAGTTCATTGGTGGATCGGAGGAGAGACCGGTTTCCAGAGCGTGGATATTCTTTGTCATATCTTGATAGCAATCGTCAATTCGGTCAAATCCACTGAATGCGCCAAATAGGCTGAACCATGGTGTCCATATATGGGCAGGTATGACCATGTTCTTAGTTGAGACTTGCATTACTTCCTCCACAAGCAGTGCTGCGTTCATGTGGAGAATTGGTCTTCCATCTGCTTTGAGGTCGCCATACTGTGACAAGCGCTCGCTGATCTGACGTGCAGTTTCGAGGCTTGGAGTTAGGATTACATGATGGATCTTCTTCGCCTTGTTTTGCGAGGAGAAGAATGTAGCTACCTCAGCTGTTATCATGAAGTGCACAGGGGAGTTCGGGTGTTTGATGGATTTGTAGAGGCTGGCTCCGGAGACTAGAGTCAGGCCTGTGCTCAATTCGTCGAACCACTTAGGATGTGTGAAATCTCCTGTGCCAACTAGGCTAAGCCCTTTAATCCGAGCGTAACGTGTGATTTCATCTATATTCATTCTCTTGCTTGTAGCACGACTATACCTACTGTGAATATGCAGGTCAGCAACTACCTTCAACTGTCAGGTTCTCCAGTGTTTACATACTTTTCGAATATCTTCTCCCAGTCAATCTTGAGCATTGCTACGATGATAGTTACTAGCAGCAACGCGGTGATTATGCCAGTGAGCCATCCTCCGTCACCGAAGAGGTTGCGAATGAACTCGACGGAATACCTTCCGCTATAGGCGACTATGAAGCACATCGATGTTTTTCCTAGCACGCATGGAATGAAGACCTTCAGGAAGCTAAACCGCATCATCCCTAATGGAATAAAGAGAATGTCATCAGGCAGGGGAGTTAAAGCAAATAGGAAGACTGCAATAGGGCCATAATGATCCAAAAACCTAATCATGAATTCCATTCTTCTTCGCCGCTCTTTGCTTATCATTCTATGTCCGTAGTAACCGAACAAGTAACCTGATAATTCACCTACTGCAGAGCCCAAGCCGCCTGCAACAGCCAAGAGAAAAGGGTCTAGAACAGTGGCCAGCCCGTAGATGAAGAGGGCATAAGGGATTGGCACGACTATGGAAGCTGTGCCTACGACGCTGATCAGGAAGACTCCAAGGTAGCCATATTGCCCTGCAAAGGAGTACATCCAATCCCAAAACTGGCTTATCATACGAACGATTTAGGTGGGTCTATCCTTTATTCGTTTGTGTTTCAACAGTGTCGACGGCATGTCGTCTTTGAGTCGATACCATGAACCAATGGGATGGTCAAAGGCTAAATATGCTAATCGCTTCTTTGATGGAGGCTTTCATCCACATCGAAATGCCTACTGTGCACCCTAGCCAGCATCCTTCGCAGCCGAGGACCTTATCCCAATCCGGATTTCTCCATCTGCTGCTCAACATCTCCCCGATTGAAGTGTTGAAGATGTTGCCCAGAATTATATCATGACGTGCTGCACATGGCTTGAGCTTACCGGTTGGGTCGATGGCCATGTAAAGCTCTCCAGCATGGCATATCTTCGTCGCTGTTGCTTCGAAGAAGGATTTGAATCCGTTGATAAAGCTTGTAGGCACCGAAATGAACTTTGGGTTCTCTCTCTTGAGCCTTAACAAGTAGCCTACGACTCTCTCGATAGCAGGGGAAGAGGGTCTGTTCTGAGAAGGCGGTGGATAGGGGTGAATAGGTTGAACTGTAACAAAAGCGACTAGGTTGCGAAGTCTTTCCACAAATTCCGGCAATGCTTCGATATTCCATGGGGATAGCACCACGCTTGCTCCAGTTCGGACGCCCTTAGATCTCAGAAGCTTTATCCCGTCTAGAGCGCGTTTGAAGCTGCCTTTTACCCTTCTGCCCTTTTCATGGATTTCTTCCGGGCCATCAAGCGATACTGTAACAACATCAAAGGCGTCTGAGATTCTAGACGCTCTATCAGAATTCAGGAGGGTGCCGTTAGTATTCAGTCCTACAACGCAGCCATACGTTGAAGCTCTTTTCGCGAGGGCTATCAGGTCTTCGCGCATCATCGGTTCACCTCCACAGAGGTTGATAAACGAGATACCGAGTTGACAAGCTTGGTCTATAACTCTGAGCGCATCTCTGCTTGACAGTTCAGGCGTGTCTTTCTTCCACCAACCGCAATACGTGCATTTCATATTACATCTGCTGGTTACATCATAGGTTGCGAAGATAGGGCGTCCTTTGCCCATCTTAAATCGCAGTATCCCTGCAAGCGTCTTGGCGATTGGGCTCCATGACTTTGCTGTCATTTCAATACATCTATAGCAATCCAGATTTTCTGCAGGAGGAATAGAGATGTGGGCTTTGCACTCTGATATCGGTGTTCTTGGTTGGTTTGAGCCTGCTTGCTCTACAATGGACCTGTGTTCTAGTATGCTCGGGCAAAGTAGACCACTTCTTTTGGTTCACTGCCACAGCAGATGCAGGTTGCGAATAGTTTCTCCTTTTTGAATGGAATTAATCTGATAGTTGCACCGGTTTCCTCTTTGATCTTCTCTTCACAAGCTTGATTTGAGCACCAGCAAGCTCTTAAGAATCCGCCTTTCCCTTTTTGAGCTTTCTTGAATTCATCATAGGTCTTGACTGAGGTTATGTGATTATCAAGGAATTTCTTCGCTCTATTAAGAAGGTTATCTTGGATTTCCTCTAATATTTGACTTGTTGTCTCAATCAGTTCTTCCTCTTTGACGGTGGTTCTTTCGAGAGTATCTCTTCTGGCTGCAACTACCTGCTTATTCTTTATGTCTCTTGGTCCAATCTCAAGTCTTATCGGGACACCTTTCAGTTCCCATTGGTTGAACTTCCATCCTGGCGTATACTCAGCGCGGTCATCAAGAATGGTGGAGATTCCCTCCTTCTTCAGCCTTTGAGATATTGACGCTGCTTTGCTTAAAATCAGGTCTCTCTCAATCTCCTTATAGAATATTGGGATAACTACGACCTGATATGGAGCGATTTTTGGGGGAAGAACCAATCCTTTGTCGTCACCATGGACCATCACGAGTGCGCCTATTAGACGGGTTGTTATCCCCCAAGATGTCTGCCAAGCATAGTGTTCTTTCTCATCTTCTCCGATGAACCTGATGTCAAAAGCTTTGGAGAAGTTCTCTCCGAGATTGTGGGATGTCCCCATTTGAAGGGCTTTCCCATCGGGCATCATAGCTTCAAGAGTTAGGGTGTAGAGAGCTCCAGCAAACTTCTCACTTTCAGTCTTCTTTCCAATGAGCACTGGAATGGCTAGTACGTCTTCCGAGAGGTCTCTATAGATTTCTAGAATGTCCATAGCTTCTCTCTCTGCCTCTTCTTTTGTGGTGTGTGCCGTGTGTCCTTCTTGCCACAAGAATTCTCTTGTACGTAGGAAAGGCTTAGTGGCTTTCTCCCATCTGACAATGTTGCACCATTGATTCAGCTTGATGGGGAGGTCTCTCCAGCTTTTTATCCATTTCTTATACATCAGATACATTATTGTTTCAGATGTAGGACGTATTGCAAGTCGTTCTTCGAGTTCGGTGTCTCCGCCAACTGTTACCCATGCACACTCAGGCACGAATCCCTGAAAGTGTTCAGCCTCCTTCTTCAAAAGGCTTTCAGGCACGAAAAGCGGGAAATAAGCGTTCTTGTGTCCTGTTTCTCGGATTCTTTTGTCGAAGTAGTCTTGGATCTTCTCCCAGATGGAGTATGAGTATTCCCTGAAGATGATGCAGCCTTTGACAGGAGCGTAGTCAGCAAGTTCGGATCGTAGGACTGCTTGAGTGTACCACTCTGAGAATTGTTCAGACTTTTTGACTGTTACCCCTGAATCGGACATTTCAGCTTCTCCTCGTGAATAGGTTGTTAGAAAATCCAATCAGCAATATAAAATGGGTGTTGGTAAAATTAGCGTTGTGGAACAAAGTCACCCATTCTAATCACATCCTCAGGCTTGAGGTGTGGAACTTATATAAACGTTTCTTTCATCAAGGGTTGTTGATTTGCAGGAATGCTGCTCCTCAGGATTGAGAGTCTAGAGCAGCAGTTTGATGGCTTCTTTTCCGCGTATCCCATATGTTATTCCTTTGCTCTGGGCTCTAGAAGTAGCTGCCTTAATTTCAGCCTTAAGCATGTCATCGAAGTTTTTCACTCCACAGACCATAGCTGCAGCCACATTCGCCTGCTCAGCTGCGTCTATGTTGAGAAAGCCACACATTATGAACCCTGTTTCTCCTATTATCATAAGAAGTGGTGGAGAGTCAGGCAGTTCCACCTTCAGACCAGTCACTATTCTGTTGTCCACTTTCAATGGGGCTACTCTTATCATTGACGTTTTCCCGTCCAATCAAGTGTTGGTCTTAAATAAAAACCGTGACAATAAGCCTATCGATTGTGAGGAAATGAGTTGCTGACGAAAATAAAGCAGAGATTTCAGAAGTGGGTCAAATTCGAAGCGCGAGTAGCTCACAACATAGGCTTCACGCCAAATCATGTGAGTGTAGTTGGGATTCTCTTCGCAATGCTTTCGGGACTTGCGTACCTGAATTGGAATACTCATCAAGCTCTCATGGTTTTAGCACCTATTCTGTTGTTGATTTCAGGTTTCTGTGATGCTTTGGATGGGGCAATAGCAAGAATATATGCAGAAGCTTCTATCTTTGGCGGTTTTTTTGACTCACTATTGGAT
This sequence comes from Candidatus Bathyarchaeota archaeon, assembly GCA_020352535.1. GTDB lineage: Archaea > Thermoproteota > Bathyarchaeia > Bathyarchaeales > Bathyarchaeaceae > SOJZ01. The sequence goes on from CP070679.1 coordinate 761,780, forward strand.
AGGTATGCTGATGGTTTTGTACTATGCGGGATTGTACTCAGTGGGCTTTGCCACCCTTTTTGGGGACTTTTAGCGCTCATGGGCTCATTACTGGTAAGCTATGCCAGAGCAAGGGCTGAGGTCAAAGGGATTGGAATGGAGTCGATAGGTCTTGCTGAAAGACCGGAGCGCCTGCTCTTGCTTGTAATCATGAGCTTCCTCAATATAGTTTGGTCTGGAGCTTTGAACCTGGGGGTAGCTGTATTAGCTGTTCTTGCAAATCTGACTGTGCTTCAACGTGTAGTCTACTTTCACAGAGCTTCCAAGCGAAGAGAAGAATCGGGATGAGGGCTAAGTCCGGTATCTTCTTCTTTTATAGGGCTTTCTTCGTTCATCTCGCGACCGCACTTTCACGACGCCGCTATGAACAGCACATGAAACACAGTAGTATTTTGTAGCTGTTTGGCTGGCCATGTAGGTGCCCTTCTGCCGGAGTTCCTTAAATAGCCGTGAGTCTACGAGCGACACGCGACGAGAGATCTTCTTAGCCTTGTCGCGAGGTACTTGTTGCCCACATTTGTTGCATTGCACAAGGCCGCCTTTGCCTTTGCCACCCTTGGATCGGCCTCTGCTTTTGCGTTTTACCGGCATTTTGCATCCTCAACCATTATCTTTTGCTGTCTGATTTATAGTTTTATACAGGCTCGCATATTTACAAAGACGCTTCTGGCTTGTGAAGGATGGATATGTTCGACCTAGTTACGGTAGGTCACTTCGCAATTGATCTGATAGCTTCACCAGCTACAGCAGTTTGTGAGCAGGCGCTTGGGGGATCGCCCACATATGTTTCGCTAACTGCGAGGAAACTTGGTGCACGGGTCTCCGTCGTTTCGAAGGTAGGCGAAGACTTCCCTAATGGATATTCAGAGTTGCTCAAGATGAAAGATGTGGATCTATCTGGGCTAATATGGGTAAAAGGAGCTTCGACCACGAAATTCTCCTTAAAGCATAGAGGAGATGAATGCCAATCCAAACTACTGAGCCAAGCGCCTTATATCTTCGTGAAAGATATTCCAGGTTCTCTGCAATCCAGAATAATACATGTTGCTCCGATTGCAGGTGAAGTATCGCAGGCCATTGTTGCGGACTTACGGGCGAAAACGGATCTCTTGTCGTTGGACCCTCAGGGATTTGTTCGTAAGGTGAATCGAAGTGGTGACATTCGCCTGAGAAAGTGGAATGGTACGCGGATATTAGAGCTCGTTGACCTGTACAAATCTTCCCTAGATGAACTTAGGATGGTATCTGAGCAGGCTGACCTGCGATTGGCTATGAAAGAAATTCAAGATTACGGTGTGGGAATTGTGATTGTGACAATGGGCATAAAGGGCTCAATGATGCTACATGAAGGTGTGTTCTGCAAGGTTCCAGCATGCAGACCAACGGTAATCCGCGATTTGACAGGTGCGGGTGACGCCTACGCAGGAGCCTTCTTGGCTGAGCTTATTCGTGGAAAAGGGCCAGCTTGGTGTTCCTGTGTTGGCTCAGCAGCTGCTTCCTTTGTCGTCGAGGGCGTTGGTCCTGCAGTGTTTGGAGAAGAGAAGCAAATCTATAAGCGAGCTGCCCGAATCTATGAGGAAGGACTTTCATGTTTGGAGTAGGGGTTTGAGGGGCTGTTTTTGGGTCGAGTTGCAAAAGGTGTAAGTTGCAGCGTCGTCGGGTGTGATAAACAGGCGATTCGTTCTCTATCCACTGAGAAGGTGAGCTCAGCGGGATTGAAGGTTGGCGAGCGACGACGGAGCTACCTCTGCAAAGAGCACTATAAGGAGTACAAGAAGAAGACGAAGAAGGAGAAGATGGCGGAGAAATGGAGGTACAGAGGGTAGTAACCCTCAAGCAAGTTGACTCAAATCTGTGGTAGTGAGATTTCCATGGATGATTTGCTCACTCTAATTAAGGTGCATCAGGAAGGTCAAATGGAGATAGATGATTATTGAGGATACTGCAACTGCACTCAAATTTTATAGAATATGAGCCAGTGAAGAAGGAGGCTTCAATTGCTGAAGAGTGTGAGAAGGGGAAGCATCGGCTGGAAGAGGTAGTTGTACTATTTACCTGTATTGAGCAGGGAGATAATGAAGGTGTGGCAAGAAGAGCGATGGAAGAGGTCAAAACATCTCTTCAGATTTTGAAGGTTAACCGTATTCTGATATATCCCTATGCGCACCTGAGTAAAAACTTGGCAAATCCCAGAACTGCCTTAGAAGCAGTCATAGCGATGGAGAAAATCGGAAAGGAGATGGGCATTGAAGTTAGTAGAACTCCATTTGGTTGGTGTAAGCAATTCTCGATTTCAATTAAGGGGCATCCCTTGGCAGAGCAAGGGAAGATAATCAACGCAGATGATTTGAAAGAAGAAACAAGGAAGAAGAGATGGAAAACACCTAAGCCGGAGTATCTGGTGCTAACAACAGATGGTCGAGCTGTACCTGCAAAAGATTATAGGTTCGGAAAGAGTGAAGCAGATTTTGCGGCGTTAGTGGAGAAGGAAGCTTTCAAAGAGGAATCTTGCGGTGGCGAACCCAAGTATATCAAAGCCTTAAGGAAATTTGGATTTGAGTGGGAGGCATGCTCTGATTCTGGCCATATGCGGTACGGGCCAAAAGCTTCGCTAATGGTAGATTTGGCTGGAGACTACGCTTGGCAGAGCGTGAATGAACTTGGGATACCAAGTTTTTCCATCAAAGGTACAAACCTATTCAATCTTAACGTTCCCGCTATTAGGGAGCATGCTGACCTGTTCGGCGAACGACTATACACTGTAAGAGTTGATAACGAGGAGTTTGTGCTCAAGTATGCAGCTTGCTTCCAGCAGTTCTCCATGATTAAAGACTGGACAATCAGCTATAGGCAGATACCCCTTGGGATGTTTGAAATCGCTGATAGCTATAGGTTGGAACAGTCAGGTGAATGCTTGGTAGGCTTCAGGCTTAGAAGATTCTACATGCCAGATTATCATATCTTCTGTCGAGACCTAGGTCACGCGAAAGAAGTCTCCGTAGGTGTTCATCAGAAAATCTTTGAGAAGATACGAGAGCTTGGAAACGAGTATGTCTCAGTATACAATCTGACAAAGAGCTTCTTCGAGAAGAACCGCAAATTTCTCGAAAAACTCGTCGCGATTGAGGAAAAGCCAGTTCTCCTGCATTTCGTGCCTGAAGGAAAATACTACTGGGTTATCAACGTGGAATACTGCGTCATCGACGAGCTTAGGAGACCTAGGGAAATCGCTACTTTCCAGATTGATATGGGCAACGCAAGTAGATTCGGAATAGAATATGTAGACAAGGATAGGAAGAAGAAACATCCCTCAATCTTGCACATCGCCATTCTAGGGGGAATTGAACGATACATCTTCACCGTTTTTGATACAGCATTGAAGCAGAAGATTCCGCGTCTACCTCTGTGGCTTGCTCCCATCCAAGTAAGAGTGATACCGGTTTCAGATAGTTACGCTGAGCCTGCCCAGAAACTTGCAGACGAGATTGAAGACCAACAAGTAAGAGTGGATGTCGATGATAGACCTATCACTATGCAGAAGAAGGTCAGAGACGCAGAGATGGAATGGATAAACTATATAGTGGTTATCGGGCAGAAAGAGGTTGACTCAGGGATCCTTCCTGTGAGAGATAGAGAGACAGGCAAGATTAGGAAGATGTCGTCACAAGATCTGGTAGATGACGTGAAGAAGAAGTTAGAAGGCAAGCCGTTCAGGGCGCTCACGCTTCCAAAACTGTTGTCTCAGCGACCGCAGTTCTGATGAGAGACTGTATGGCTTCAAGAGGCGGACAAAGGTGAGTAATGCTCAGCGTTAGCCGGTTAGACTGAATATTGTGAGTTGAACAGCATGCCATACTATGTCTACATCCTGCTCTGCAAAAATGGTAGTTTCTACACGGGACATGCTAGAAATGTAGAGCAACGAGTTAAACGGCATAAAAAAGGTCGAGGTGCTCGATATATAAGAATACATGAACTAGAGAGGATTGTCTACGTGGAAGAGTTTGAGAGTCGGAGTGAAGCTATGAAGAGAGAGCGAGAGATCAAATCATTCAGTCATAGGAAGAAGCAGCAATTGGCAGAGTTGTATAGTATAAGTCAGGTTGGGGTTGCAGAAGAGCAAAGCGAAGAGCAGGTACAGCATGCAATAGAATCATGATGTGAGAGAAGTTGCCCCAAGTCTATCTTTGTCGCACATGTGGCGAGCGATATACCTATCGCGAGTATGAGAAGAGCCCGTTCTGCAGGACCTGCGAAACGTACCTGATTTCTGAGAGGAAGCTTTCCGAACTAGCTGCAGGATTGCCTAGAACGCCTAAGGCAAGGGCGAAAAGGCGAGTTTCAACTGGGAATTGGCTTCCAGATAGCTATGAGCTGCGAAAGGGTCAGATGGAATTTGTGTCTTCAGCGTCTGCATCCATCAAGGCGAACGGCATTCTTCTTGCCAGTGCGCCATGCGGGCATTGGAAAATCACTCGCTTCGCTGTTAGCAGTTTTGCCACAGCTAGGAGAAAATAAGCTGCTTATCTGTTTTAGGACGAGAAGTCAACTGCATATTTATCTGAAAGAACTGAGGGCGTTGGAGGGTCATCCCTCAGCTGTATCCCTGTTTAGTAAGCAGGATATGTGCCCTTTGCGCCTTAAGGGAGAGCTCTCCTACTACGACTTTCTAGAGGAATGTCTTCGGCTGAAGAAGAACTGTAAGACCTCAACCAAGCCCTACTGTAAGTTCTACTGGAATATGAGTCGGAAAAAGAAGGAAGCGGAAGAACTGGCTCTGGATTGTGCCAGGAGAATCATGGCTCCTGGGGAAGCAGCTCGAAGGATGTCCAGACGGGGATACTGTGCGTACGAGGCGTTAAGGCAGGTTCTTGATAGGGTTGATGTCTTTCTTGGAACGTATCACTACTCCTTCAATCCAGCGGTTAGAAAGTCGTTGCTGAATGGTTTTGGAGTTGACTTGTCCAGTGTGTATCTAGTAGTAGATGAGGCCCACAACCTTCCATCCTTCAGTAGGGAGCTGCTCTCGGATCGACTGACACATCATACTGTAGAAGGCGCAGTCCGAGAGACCGATTTGTTTGGGCGTGAGGATGTCCCATCGGTTCAGGAATATCTGCAGGTGCTAGGCGAAACGGTCTTTCAACGTGCAGAGGAGCTCTTGGCAAAGGAGAAGCTTCGAAGGCTGAATCCACAAGAGGTCAATGATATGTTTCTCGACCAAAGCGGTACAACAGGTCTTGATGCTGCGCAGACTCTTCATGAGTATGGAGAGTTTGTAAGGAAAACCCGCCAAGAACAGGGATCTGACAGAATCTTCAGTTACAACCATCGTGTTGGCGAGTTACTGAAGAACTTCTTCGAAAAGGTTGGATTACAGTATGTTCATCTGGTCCAAAAGGAGTGGAGGGGCGGCGTGATTCTTGAGGTTCGAAGCATGGATGGAAGAGAACTGACAGATCCTGTCCTGCAGCAGGTTCGCGGAAGCATCTTGATGAGCGGGTTCCTTTCGCCCCCGAAAGTCTACAGAGATTTGATGCTTAATCAGAATGGTAAGATCCATCTCAAAGAGTTCGACTCACCTTTCCCACCTGAAAATCGGTTAATCCTGGCAGCAAGAGGAGTTTCCTCAAGGTTTGAGAAGAGAACAGATAGAATGCTTGACCGATGGAAAGGCTACATTGAAGCCATCTCCAAAGCGAATGAGGGCAACGTTGCCGTCTTCTTCACCAGCTACGGACTGATGCAAACCATTCTACCCCTTGTCAAGGATAACCGAGACGAGATAGTAGAGCAGCGGAAGACCAGAAGAAACGAGGTGATGAATCAGCTAGCGAAGTCACCAGACAACATATTGTACGGTGTGATGGGTGGGAAGTTCAGCGAAGGTATCGATTACCCAGGCAATCTCTTAACGTGTGTAGCTACGGTCGGGCTACCATACGCAACATGGGACATTTATCAGAAGGCCCTGATAGACTATTTTGATCATCAATTTCCAAGAGAGGGGAGAACCTACGCTTACCTGACTCCAGCGATTCTTCGCTTGATTCAAACCTGTGGACGCGTTCATCGGTCTGCAAGTGATAAAGGCTGCATATTAATCTTGGATGAACGCGTTACTCGACCAGCAATCAAACAGCAGCTCCCAAAGTACTTCCAGAGAGAGATGGCAGTCGTCACGGATGCTAGTGAATGCGCCGGACAGATCTCTGATTTCTGGGAAAGGCAGCATAAAATTCCTTAACAATACTGTAGCTGGATTTTCTACCGAAAGTTTTAGTGCTCTCGACTACCTAGAAGATAACTGCTTTCAAGGTGAAGTAACCCTTGAAGACTATTCAAACAACTGCCGCCAAGATACAGCGGCTTGAAATCCAAGGGGCTAGAAACATTGCAGTAGCTGCAATAAAAGCGGTAAAGGCGCTCGCGACAGAGACTAAAACAAGAGACAAACAGGAGTTCCTGAAGGAGCTTGCAGAGGCAAAGACTACCCTCTTCGCCTCCCGAGAAACAGAGCCATTGATGAGAAACGCGGTTCGATGGATACTAAACCAAGTGGAAGAGAGCAGCAGCATCGAAGTCAAGAAGCTGGCAAGTTTAGTCGATTCAGCTGCTGAGCAATTCCTAAAGAATCTTGAAGCCTCAAAGGAGAGGATTGCGGAAATTGGAGCTAAGAGAGTCAAGAATGGATCAGTAATCATGACTCACTGCCATTCATCAACAGTCACTCACCTACTGAGGCAAGCCAAGCTTGATGGGAAGACCTTTGAAGTTATCTGCACTGAGAGTAGGCCAGTCTTTCAAGGTCGTACAACCGCAAAGGAAATGCTCGAACTAGGAGTGAAGACTACATTGATTGTGGATTCAGCGGCACGGTCTTTCATGAATCAGGTTGATCAGGTATTCATGGGAGCAGACGCCTTGACCTCAGAGGGAAATGTGGTCAACAAGATTGGAACCAGTATGGTTGCCCTGATTGCTAAGGAGGCTCGTACTCCTTTCTATGTGGTTTCTGAGCTGTTGAAGTTCGATCCGGTGACTAGGTTTGGAGATTTTGAGAAGATTGAGGAGAGGAGTCCAAGTGAAGTTTGGGAAGCCCCGCCGAGAGGTCTGGTCATCAGGAATCCGGCTTTTGACATCACTAGGCGAGATTTTGTGCATGGAATAATATGCGAGGAGGGAATAATCCCGCCTCACTCAATAATCCAAGTGATGCATAGAAGGTATCCGTGGATTTCTGAGTAGCAGAGATGCTAGGCGATTTGCCCCCACATCTGCATGGCAGTTTCGAGCTCATGGTGTTCTTTTGAATGCTCTTCTAAGGAAACGCCTACCAACGTTGCATCCACTGCTTGTCTCATAGCTTTTGCCCCAGCTACTGTTCCATCACGATGACCATGGATTCCGCCCCCTGCCTGGATAGCAAAATCCAGCCCAAAGAACTCCATAAGCGCTGGTACTAGTGCGGGGTGCAACCCGCCTGAGGCAACCGGTAACACCCTTTTCAGACCTGCCATCTCCTGCGTTACCGCGTCGCAGTTCTCCTGCACTTCCTCTCGTGTCTCAAACATCTTTCCGACCACGGTACCTACGTGAAGCTGGTCTACGCCTACTGTTCTAGCGGCTTTAGCTACAACTCGCATCGACACTCCATGTCGGGGGTCTTTTGTAAAGGCTCCATGCCCTGCACGATGAGCATGGATCACAAGGTTCATGTCCTGTTCCCGTAGCGTCTGCAGAGCTGCAAATCCGCAGGTCAAGATGTCCACCATTACGTATTCGCCATTGTGGTCGAGTACGAGCTGAGACCTCCGGAGCATCTCATTCGTCTCTGCTGTAACATTGACCATGTAGATTTTCTTCTCACCGGTTTCCTCTTCAGCCCTGTCGCGGCTCTCTAGGGTCGCCATTACGCGTTTTTCAAAGGGGTTGAAGTTTTGGCTGCTTAGATTCTCGTCGTCCTTTACGATGTCGCATCCTCCAACCCAGGCATCGTAGGCGACTTTTGCATGGTCGGTTGTCCTCAATCCGAGTTTAGGTTTGATTATCGTTCCAATAAGGGGGCGATTATAAACCCTCAGTAGCCTGCGAATTCCGTCAACACCATATTTTGGGCCTTTAAAGGATTTGAGGAGCTGCGTGGGGAATTGGATGTCATTGAGCCGTAGATTTTCGAGAGTTCTTAGCCCGAAGACGTTTCCTTGGATGCTGCTTAGTATGTTGGGCATATTTCCGAGTTCAAAGAGCTCGATAGGGTAAGCTATCTTCGCAGTGTCGCCCTCTAGACTGAAGACAGTGGCTGCAAGTTTCTGAACGTAGGGTTTTACTGTTGTTAGTTCGGTCCAAGTTCCAATGGAGCTTTCAGCGGCTACTCCACCTGCTGCCTCTTTTAGGCTAATCCCTCTAGGTTCAACGTGGAACGTGCAGACAACGTCGGTCTCTCCTGGCTGGTAATTGGGATTTACAAAATCTACATATCTCAAGCCGGCCTGCCCCGTGGTTTGTCTATTAGAATGCATTGCTTAAAGTCTTTAAGCATTGATTCACTTAGCTTCTGAACCAAGAGCGGATTTAGATGAAGTTGCAAGCGAGGCTTTTAGACATTCAAGCCGGCGGAAGAAGAATCGCTATTCTCGATGATGAAACCGCCAGTCTCATTGGAGTCCACTCGTCTGATAGAGTGGAAATAACTCACAAGAAGAAGCATCTGGTTGCTATCGTCAATGTTGCTGGTAACTTCCCAAGCAATGTTGTAGGAGTCTATGAAGAGGTTTCAGCCAGGCTCGGAATAAAAAGTGGTGATATTATTGATGTGCAACCTGCACAGAGACCGGAGGCAGTTAATCATGTACAGGCGAAGATACGAGGTGAAAGACTGCGAGAAGCTGAAGCAAAGATGATCGTAGAAGAGGTTGTGGAACGTCATCTCAGCGATGTCGAAATCGCTTCTTTCGTGACAGCACTTCATATTCATGGTTTAAGCATGGATGAGATTGAAGTCCTATCCAAAGCTATGGTTGAGACTGGGAGCACACTCACATTTGATAAAGCTCCAATTTTGGACAAGCATAGTATTGGT
>CP070679.1:771000-775899 GCA_020352535.1 Candidatus Bathyarchaeota archaeon
AAATTATGCGGAGGGGTCATTTTGACCTCTCAGGTTGAGACCAACAGCAACATCGTTAAAAGACTTGGGCAGAAGATTGGACCGGAGAACCTGCTTTCATGGGCAACCCCTCGACCGAAGAGAATTTTTCTCTCGGTCCACAAAGGAAAACTGATTGAAGCAGTTACCTTCCTCACTGAGGAGGGATTTGTCCATCTCTCAGCTATAACAGGCCTGGAAAGCGAGGACGGATTAGAAGTGATTTACCATCTAGGTAAAGGAGGCCTGTTAGTTTCACTGAAGGTTGTAGTCTCTATTGGACACCCTTCTCTTCCAACTATAACGTCAATTTTCCCTGGTGCAGCTCTCTACGAACGCGAAGCCCACGAGCTCCTAGGCTTGGTATTCTCAGGGCACCCTGGTTTAATACCTCTAGTTCTACCCGATGAATGGCCAGAAGGCATCTACCCACTAAGGAAGAAGTGGACACAAGAAGAGATTCGGAAGAAGCTTTTGAGGGAAACCTGAATGCCATCTACTATCAAGATACCGTTTGGTCCACAACACCCTGCCCTCAAGGAACCGGAGAGCTTCCTATTTGAAGTTGATGGCGAATACGTAGTTGATGTTGTTCCTAGAATCGGATATGCGCACAGAGGAATCGAGAAAGCTCTTGAAAGTCGAACATACATTCAGAACCTGTACTTGATCGAGCGGATTTGCGGAATATGTTCCCACGCACATACGACCTGCTACACGCAAGCTGTTGAAGAAGCCCTGAAGGTTGATGTTCCATCCAGAGCAAGGTACATCAGGACCATAGTTGCTGAGCTTGAACGCATACATAATCATTACTTATGGCTCGGATTGCTTGCTCATGAAATCGGGTTTGACACTCTATTCATGTACACTTGGAGAGATCGTGAGATTGTCATGGATTTACTTGAACGCATCTCAGGAAACCGAGTACAATATGCTATGAATATCATTGGTGGAGTAAGACGTGACATCACGCCTGAAGTCTCTTCTGAGATCACCAAAGGAATAGAGGTTCTTTCGGAGCGAATGAAATACTACAAGAAAGTATGTTCAGATGAGAAAACGATGCTTGCCAGAACAACAAATGTTGGGGTTTTGAAAGCCAAAGATGCAGTGTCTCTCTGTGCTGTCGGACCAACATTAAGGGCAAGTAGTGTCAAGCGCGATGTAAGAGCAGATGACCCTTACGCGGCATACGATGAGATCCCCTTTCAAGTAGTAACCAATGATGGTTGTGATCTGGCAAGTCGAGTAGCTACGAGATGCGATGAGGTGGTTGAGAGCGTGGGAATAATCCAATATGCCTTGGATCACATGCCAAAAGGTTCTATTGAAGTGATCGTCTCAAGGGTGATTCCATCTGATGAGGTTGTAAGCAGAGTGGAGGCTCCTAGAGGTGAAAACCTTCACTACTTACGATCAAACGAAACGGACAAGCCAGCAAGATATAAGATTAGAGCTCCAACCCTAGCTAACCTTTCCGCGTTATGTAAGATGCTGATTGGTGGATATATCGCGGATATTCCCGCGGTAATAGCTGGAATCGACCCATGTTTCTGCTGTATGGATCGACTTACCTTTATTGATGTGAACTCGGACAAGACTTGGAACTGGAAATGTGATGAATTAAGGAGACACGCAATCAAATGGCACAAGGAGCAATAACCTTTCTCCTCCAAATAGTTGTATTCCCTGGATTCCTATTCCTAGTGCTAGCTGCGCTCTTCTATGAGTGGCTTGACAGGAAGTTTGTAGCTCGTTTCCAGAACAGGTTTGGTCCGCTGCATACAGGCCCCATGGGCCTACTTCAACCATTCGCAGATCTTGTGAAACTTCTCTCTAAGGAAGATATTGTCCCACTTGCTGCGGATAAACTTCTCTTTTCTGCTACGCCAATATTTCTCGCCACCTTTCCTCTTCTAGCGCTCTTCTGCGTCCCGATAGTAGAGAACACGGCGCTTATCGCCTTTGAAGGGGATCTTATCTTTGTCATTTTCCTATCAACACTCATTATCGTTTCGATGTTCATCGGAGCTTGGTCCTCCACAAGCAGATTCAGCACAGTAGGTGGTGTAAGGGCTTGTCTCCAAATGCTTAGTTATGAGATTCCAATGACTGTGGTCATGACGGGCCCTGTCATCGTCGCGAAGAGCTTATCGTTAAGCAAGATTGTTCAATGGCAATCCTCTGGGTTCTGGTTTGTCACCACTCAACCATTGGGATTCTGCATTCTTTCCATCTGTTTGCTAGCTGCGCTCCAGAGGATTCCCTTTGACATTCCAAAAGCTGAGACGGAATTAGTAGCTGGATGGGCTACTGAGTTTAGTGGAAAAAAGCTAGCCCTGCTAAAACTCGCAGAGGATTTTGAGCTTGTTCTAGCAGGGGCAATCATGACATCATTATATCTCGGGGGACCATCTGGATTCTGGTTTATGCCACCATTTGCGTGGTTCATGGCGAAGCTGACGCTTTGCATTCTAATCTTGTCGAACCTGAGAGCTCTCTTCGCCAGATTCAGAATTGACCAGTTGATTCGAGGATTGTGGCAGTATCTAATTCCTCTCGCGCTTTTTCAAATAATCTTGGTACAGTTGATACCATGGTGATTCTATGAGTATGGAAGCGGAGCTAATCAGGAGTCTGATACGACGACCGGCAACCTTGCTCTACCCATTCAAAAGGCGCCCTCTAATCGAGGGCTTACGTGGAAAACATACCTGGGATTCCGAGAGGTGTATTGGTTGTGGGCTATGCGCCAGAGACTGCCCTGCCTTTGCTATTGAGATGATAGGCACAGGTCCAACTGCGGAGTTGAAGGTTGATCTCGGTGAATGCATATTCTGTGGGCAATGTGAGGAAGGTTGTCCAAGGGAAGCAATCAAACTCACCGAATTCTATGAATTAGCTGACCCTAAAAGGAAGAACCTCATCCTCGAGTTCAAGAGAGAATCTGTGTGAATACTTCATAAAAGTTAAATAACCAGAATACGTGAGTTGGAATCGGAGGACCTGTGTAGGTGCAAGATGGCGTAAGGCGACTGGTCCTAGATGTCTTGAAACCTCATGAACCCGATTTACCTGAACTCGCCACGCGTCTAAGCGAGATTGACGGCATAGAAGGCGTCAACATATCTCTAGTAGAGATTGACCAAAGTACCGAAAGCGTGAGGATTACAGTAGAAGGCGAATGTATTAACCTTGACCGCCTTAAGGAGACGATGAAAGACTGCGGAGCCGTCATCCACAGCATTGACGAGGTCTCTGTTGGGAAAATTCTCGTAAAGAAGACATCGGTCTAGAGCGATAGGTTCACTCCTCAACGTCATAGAAATCCTTTAGATTTTACCATTTACAGAACTGGAACGCTTTCTGCTGAGGGGATTGGCTTAGCGAGATACTAGAACCCGCCAAGAAGGACCACTATTGCTGCGGTTAGCAGTCCGGCAGCGACCATCTGAGCACCATATAGCAGGATATTCTCCTTCGCAATTCTACCTAGATAGAGCCCCAAAGAGAACAATGTTGCTAATGTTAGAACAAAAGAGATGATATAAGCGTCCCAGATGACAATCGCTCCTGCTAGGGTCAAGACAAAGGGAACAAGAGAGACAACTGCTGTCAGCATGGGAGATACACCGTCTATTACTCCAGCATAGACAGAGACGAAGTTGGAAGCATTACCATGCAGCGTGTCGCTGAGGTCGGTTAACATAGAATCCTCAAGTTCTTTGAGATTTCGCTTTCTCTCCGCTTTCTCAGCCATGAAAGCTCCAAAGATGCCGGACACGCCCATAGCCAGGCATGCTCCAAACCCAGCTGTGACTATTATCCTTGGATCCGAGTTTCTTATGATCCATGAACCTATGACGATTCCAAGCATCGTCATTGATCCGTCAAAACCATTCATGACGAAGTATCGTCTGGCAATGTTGCCGACATGCGTAATTCGCAGATATGATCTGATTCTTTGAAAGAAGCTTCTAACCTGCTCTGTCAAGCGTTAACCACACGCTGGGAAGCCTAAGCTTCTCAATTGTCTTCATATACATTACTGTAGTAAGGAACGAAATAATATAAACCTTCAGTGACTTCCACGAATGTTTCTCTGTACAGCATTACGCTCACAGTTTTCTTCCTCACAGGTAGGATGTGTACACCTTGAGGTTGTTGATTCATCAAGCAGCTGATATCAGCCCGAGTAGCAAATCAGGCCATAATCCCAGCACAACTGTAGCAACCGCTAGGGCAACAATCGGGGCGAGTAATTGCCACGACCCCTCCTTCACGACCCCTAAATTCTCAGGCATTGCCCCGAAGAACACTCTCCATATAAACCATAGGTAATACCCCGCAGTGATTATGGAGCTTATGACTGCAACTAATGTAAGGAGCGTCTTTTCCACAGCGATTCCACCTCCAAATATCATCCATTCGCCCCAGAATCCGCTAAGCGGTGGGGTTCCTGCTAGAGATAGGGCTCCCACAAAGCATGCAATGGTTGTTATTGGCATTCTTCCAGCTAATCCCCCTAGCTTTCTTATGTCTCTTGTTCCAGTTTGATGTAGAATGACCCCTGCGCACATGAAGAGAAGGCTCTTGCAGACAGCGTGGGTTATGATTTGGAATAATCCGCCAGTGACTCCAAGTTCAGAGCTGATTCCTACGCCGAAGAAGATGTATCCCATCTGGCTAATGCTGGAATAAGCCAGCAATCGTTTGATATCCGTCTGGGCAAGGGCCATCAATCCTCCATAGATTATCGTAATGATTCCAATAATAGCCAAATAGTCTGAGGTTTGAAATACCGTTGGACCGAACATGGGGATGAGAACTCTAATCATGCCGAAAGCACCGCATTTTATCATCGATCCGGAGAGCATG
>CP070679.1:775999-785107 GCA_020352535.1 Candidatus Bathyarchaeota archaeon
TAAATAGATTGCTAATGTATCTCGAGGCTCCTCTGAATCCCAGCATCGGGTTGTTCTCGATAAACTCTAGCTCAACCTTTTTGCATTCAACATTATCTAAGCCACAAATTGGGCATCGGTCTTGCTTAGCTAGGGATATGCTCTTGCCACAACTGCAAGAAATCTCATAATGCAAGGCGCCGGGGAGCCCAGAGTACTCGTTTGTCTTGAAATCGCTAAACCGGATAATCACGTTTCTTGGAAAGAATGCTGCAGCAATTATTGAAATTCCAGTTCGTAGTCTTTCCACGTATTCTTGAGAAAGGGATTTTATGCTTGGGTATTTTTCTCTTACATCCTTAGCCCATCTATCGTAGCCAAATTTGTCGGCTTTCAGTGCAAAGACGGGATGCATATCAGAGCCGACGACTATGAACTCTATTCTAACCAACGAGCTTCCCTGAGAAGGCAGTTGGCTAACCTTCAAAGCCTCATCTGGAGAGCCAATGTTCACCAAGATTCTGGTAACCGTTTCAGGGATTTCTTCCAATTCAACTTCCTGGACTTCAAATGATAGAGCTTGGCTGTAAATCCTAGCCTTACCTGAAGAACAATCAAGAGTGATTACCGCACCATCTTCTAATTTGAGGGCATTGGAAACACTAACAGCGCAGGGTACCCCCCTTTCTCGTGAAACAATGGCTGCGTGTGAGGTTCTGTTTCCCCGCTCGCACACTATTCCAGAGATTTTTTCCAAGTTCATCACGACTTCCCAATCCGGAGTGGTCATTGAAGTCACCAATACGGGTTTTGCGCCCTTCTTATTCTGAGCTTCAACTTCCTTTTTTGCTTCAGTGTGATCAAGGGCTTTAGCAACGGGGCCTACAGCAATCTTTGTGCCAACTGCTATACCGACATGTGTCGGCTCTGTTTTTGGCGGATGCTTAAGTTGATGCAAGGTTAGAGTTGTTCTTGTCCCATGTACGGTTTCAGGTCGAGCTTGAGTAATGTGAACGTTCCCATTCTCAACAGCAAACTCTACATCCATAGGTTTACCATACGCATCCTCTATTCTTGTGACAAATTCTGCAACCTGGCCCGATTCATCTAGCGTCAAAACCTTTGGATCACCAGCCTCTACGGGAACTTTGATGTTCTTTCCAGTTTTCGAATCAAAGACAAGCATCTTCTTCTGGGGCTTTGAGGGGGTTATTGTGCCAAGTATTTTCGGTTTAGGTTTCTTGATGAACGCCGTCCAAGGAGCGTTCTCTGTTCCTTGGACAATCATCTCTCCAAGGCCATAAACTGCCTGGATGACCCCGATGTTTCTATTACCAGTATCAGGATCGATGGAGAATGCTACACCAGCTTTTTCGGAGTCAATCATGACTTGAATTATGACAGACATAACGCCTTTCTTAACAAGGTTGACTTCAGAAAGGTCCAGAAGTTGTTTCCTTCTCAAATCATTTCTGTAGTCTACAACTCGCCACCCATAGGCGGACGCAATGCATTTCAGCACAAACTTTGTTACGTTGGAGTCAAGCGGAACATTCAGGTATGTCTCGAACTGACCTGCAAAAGCAGCAGTAGGTAAGTCCTCGGTGACACCAGAACTTCTAACGGCAACCCTGTGCCTTTTTGAGTTTTGTCTCATGGAATTTACTCTATCGATGAGGGCATCGAGTAGCCTTCTGGGTACTTCCATATTCTGGATTTCTTCGTTCAATCTGCTTGAGATTTCTTCTGCAGCCTTTTCATCGGCCTGAGCAAGCTTTTCATCCAATCTTTCAACTAGCTCGTTAATCCTCGTATTATTCAGTAGTACTCTGGCAAATTCGGTAGTAACCATGATAGCGTATGGCACGTTTTCTTTGCCTACAATCTTCACTAATTTTGCTAGGTTAGACCCTTTTCCACCAGTCACGCTTCCATCGGTGGCGAGCGGATTATCAATGTCTACAACGAATTCTGTTGTCATTCCTTTTCTTGAACCTTTTCAACGACTATTCTACATGGAGTTGGGAGTTTAGCTCCTCCACGTCTTAGTGCTTCCTTTGCAGTTTCAATGCCATCCTCATCGACGCTCACGGTGATTAGCGTCTGGTTTGGTCTCACTCGTGCCGCGGTTCCTATTGGCCTTCCAAAGGCTCTTTTCATTCCATCTTGCAATCGGTCTGCGTGCGCTCCGAAAATCATCTTGTTTTCTCTAAGTACGATGTGAGGATAGGGTAAGACGCGTAGGCAGTACCTTTTCTCGAATTTCTCTGATAGCAAACGGTTAGCCGCTATCCGTGCTGCCTCTAGCGCATTGTGGCGTATCTGTACAGGTTTCTCAGCTATCAAACTCGCCTTATACTGATAACTATCAGCAGGTGTTCCCATTGTGAATTTTGTAATTTTTGGCTGGGGAAAGCCACGCATGTACTTCTTTCTAGTGTAGGATTGGCCTTTCACCCGTCGATAGTTATGAGCCTTCATCAGTTTTCCTCTCAGCTTACAAAGTCCGCCATATTTAAAACGTTTGTTGGTTCAGTCCGATTTCTGAGTCTGTTCAGAACCGGTTAGACTGTTCGCTAGACCATGCTTCATTGTCTGTCGTACATCGCCACCTCGTCACTTGCTACCGCGAGCTCTATCCCTACCTCTCTGAATATGCTCATAGTATCTGCTTCAGCGTGATAGTGTCTTTCCGCAACTACTCGTTTGATACCGGAGTTTACAATCATCATAGCACAAGACCTGCATGGAACCATTTTACAGTAAAGTGTCGCACCATCGATAGATACGCCGAATTTTGCAGCTTGAATTATCGCGTTTTGCTCTGCATGAAGTGTTCGCACGCAATGCTCGGTGACCGTTCCTGCCTCATCAAAGACCTTACGCATATCATGTCCTTTTTCGTCGCAATGGGGCATTTGTGCAGGCGAACCAACATATCCTGTAGCTAGAATCCGTTTATCTTTGACAATCACACTTCCACTTCTGCCTCTATCACATGTCGCCCGTTTCGAAACAGCCTCACACAAGTCAAGAAAGTATCTATCCCAACTTGGTCTCTTGCACTCTTTCATTCTTTTTCACATCAGTCGAGGGTTACTGATTCTCCTATATATGGTTCGAGGAACCCGGAGACGGTTATAAGCATATATTTCATCTGCCGTTGCTGTGACGGTATTCACCTGCTATCACGACTATCTTCTCGAATGCTACCTTCTCCTCAGCCAGGATCCGAGCGGATAATCCTTGCTCCTCGAGCTTTCGAAGCGTTTCTTGAATATCAGAGAGTGTTGATTGGACCAATAGGACTTTCCCTTTCCTCGTAATATGCTTCGGAGCCTCGGAGAGAAATCGATCAATTATTCTTCTTCCTGATGGACCGCCGCTCCAAGCCCGGTCTAGCCACGCGTTTGTTTCCTCCTCCGTTGAGGGTAGATACGGGGCATTGAATAGTACTAGATTGAACCTTTCTTCACCCATCACAGGTTCGAACAGGTTGCCTAGGCGTGTCTCTACCCTTTCTGCAACGCCATTTCGCTCTGCATTCATTTGAGTACATCTTAGGGCTTGAGGATTCACATCTATTGCAACAACTTTTTGGGCCTTGTCCGCAGCAAGAATGGCTAATATTCCACATCCTGTTCCCATATCTAACACCAAATCTCCTTGGTTCACATGAACGTTTTCAGCCAGGAGGAAAGTATCCTCAGCAGGATAGTAAACATCCTTCGAAACGTGAAAGAGGAAACTCCTAAAGTAAACACTCTTGCTAGGCGAACTCATTGGCTAAATCTCCGAAATCCTCTGGGGTCAATTGACGTACTCTTCTGTTGTACAAAAGTAGAGAATTAACTCGGTTCATCGCGTCATCTCTCTCTACTCCAAGATTCCGCAGAAAAGGAATGATTGCGTTTCGCACCTTTTTATTTGGCTGCATAAACAAAGTTCGCAGGAGACTAAAGAAGAGAAATTCATTCTCAACATGGAAAGGAGGGGCTCGAGGCTTTAGACGCACAATAGTTGATTCAACATCAGGAGAAGGATAAAATGTTTTTCGGGACACATCAGTCAAAAGCTCCACATCAGCCCGATAGTAGGCGGAAATCGTCAATCGCCCGTAATCTTTATCTCCAACGTGAGCTGTCAGACGCTTCGCGAACTCTCTCTGAAAGGTCAAGACAGCGCAACTGAACGGTTTTCCCAGCAGCCAGAACAACATCGAAGATGATATAGAATAGGGAGGAGTAGAAACAACCTTGTCAAACAGTGGAATGTCGATACGCAACGCATCGCCTTCTATCAAGTCTACGTTCTCTAAGCCCCTGAGCTGACTTCTTAGTATCTCTACTAATCTGGAATCAATCTCGATTGCGATAACCTGCTTGCACTCTTCGCAAAGAAGCCTAGTGAGGAAGCCTAGGCCAGCGCCTATCTCTAGAACGACATCCTCTTTATCTACTGACGCAAAGGAAATCATTCTCCTGAGAATCGTCATATCCACTGCGAAGTTTTGCCCTAGGCCTCTCTTAGGTGAGAATTTATGAAGATGTATGAGTTGCTTTGCTTCCTCGAGGAGGCTCATAATCGAAACACTATTGTGCTCTTGTGAACAATCTGTATTTGCTTTCGCCAGTCAGCTCCTCAAGAACTCTCTTTGTGACTAGCTTGGCTGGACTGGGGATGTTAGCCCGTTGCTGTAAATCCCCGAAGTTCTCAAAGAGTTTACTTTCCCGTTCATCGAGAATCTGCCACATGTATTTTTTTCCAATACCGGGAATCAACTCTAGTGCGTGCATTCTAGGAGTTATTGCTTGAACCGTATTGAAGAAGTTAATAAACCAGCTTTCACGGCTTTGCACAATTCGTTCAATCACACCTGAGAGCTCCATTTTTGCATTGCCTGTCAATTCGTCATGGCTGATTCTCCCAATAATGTATGTAATCTTCTCTCGGCTTTCTTTCCCAACATAAATCTTATCAAAAGCTTTCAGGATAAGCCCTTCTTTCGCAATTGCTTCAAGAAGCGTGAAGTATTCTTCCCCGACCGCCTGAACTAAGGCACCTGTACGATATCTGTGTCTTGCTTCTGTTCTTCCGTGGGGTAAATAGTCAAGGACGAAAGCAAACTCCTCATATCGTTTCCAGGATTCATAGGCTCTTTCTGTCCTCTCTTCTCTACGTCCTGAGAACTCATTACCCCGCATTTAGATTCACGCCTTGTGTCAACTAATTCGTTAAAAATTCAAGTCTGAATTGGCAACTGGGGATTACCCCTTCGCGGGATTCATGTTCCAATATTAGAACCTTCTAGATTTCGCAGTATTCCTTTGCCGATTCACGTTTATTAGTTTTCTTGCTACCTGAAAACCAACGCTAAAGCGTCAGTCTATCTACCATTCCCAGTTCGCAGTAGGTTTAAGGTTGTCTACATATAGCTTCATCATCCTCTCAGACGAAGCTGCTTTGACTAAGCTGGAGCTGCTACTCAATCTTCCGATATTTGTCCAAGAACGTTAGGATTGCCTTTAGCTTGGCAGTTTCCATAATCTTATGCCCCCCAGCTAAGAAAACCCTGATTTCCTCTATGCTTTCAGGCATGCAATTAACAATCTGGGTAGCTTCTCCTTCTTCCAGCTCAAATTGCTCTATTAGATTCTTCATAAGATTCTTTGCCATTTTCGAATCTATTTTTGAGAATTTAGCCGCGTAGTCTAGTGACCTTCGCTGGAACTGATCAAGCTGCTCTTCGCCAATTGCCTCTAGTATCCTCTTTACTTCTGGAACCGTAACTAGTTGAGTCCTCGTCGATTTTCTAGGCATTTTCATCACCCTAAATGAGGTCTTAGATGTTCAGGACGGACAATTATCTCTTTCACAGCTTTCCCTTGAGTGACGGAAACGACATAAGCTCGGCCTTTCTTGTTCTCTATTACTCCAACCCTCCCATGAAATCTCCTGTGAGGCATACCTTTATGAGCACTAGGATCAATCAAAACGACTACTTTCTCCCCGAGTTTATACTCATAGAGTACTTTACTAAGACCTGTCTTCCCCTTTTCACGAGGTTTTCTTCGTAGAAGGGAACGAGTTTTCGTACGATACCCTTTAGACTTTCCTGGCACTAATATCCTCTCACAATAACGTTTAGAACATCTAGCTCTGATGGTGTTGCTTTGGCATCGATAATCGTGGTTACGCTTGGGTTGGTTCGACCGCTATCGCCTGTTACAAGTTCTTTGATGTAAAGCCCTCCTTGACAGTGAATTCGCATTTCCACGCGATTGGGCCCTAGCCTTTTTATTTTGGTCGTATATATGTGCTTTTCTCGAATGCGGTTCGCCCTTCTATGAAGAACACGTTGAGGAGTCTGTTGACGAATAACTCGGTTAGCAAGTACTTTCTCCAGAGTTTTCAGTTCCTCATTGTGAATATTTCTATTGAACTTTATTGTTACCTTGTAGATTTTCTGGGCTGCTTCCGCTCGTTTCAGCTTTCTAATCATCTCTCTTCCTGCAATCTTCAAGCCCAGTACTTTCACTTTACCATCTGCCATTCGATTAATTTCTCGTGTTAGACTTCGAGGATTTATATATCGCTTTCTAGGTTTCTTCACTTCTATGATAAATGGTCTGCCTTGTCCCAGCATACGAGCATCTATGTCTTCTCTCCCTGCTGCGTGAAACACCGCCGTGTCTCCTAGGGTTTTCTGCAGCGTTGGTTTCGAAATTATCTCTTCAACTGATTCTGGGTACAGCTTTCCCATCCAGCTACATTTAGCGCATCCCTCTCCCCGGCACTCAGGGCATAGCCACTTGGATTGCGGTATCCCCCGAGCTAATTTCTTATATCTACCCATTATACAGAGAGGGTTCACTTGGAGTCTGACTTGTTCAGTGAAGGGATTGACAAGAACAACAACATCGGGCTTTTTGTATTCCGTGGCTTTCTGTGTGACCTGAGAGAGCTTCTTGCCTAGATCACGGCTGAACTCATTCCTCATACTTTCACCGTGCTTTACTTCGAACTGTGCTTTGAATTCGTCTTCCTTCTCCTCAACTTCAGTCGGAAGCTCTATGCCCACTAAGAATGTGTTGTATTCGAAGTTCTGTAACTGCTCTATTGATTCATCCACAAGCTGGTGTGAGACTTTAAATCGCCCTTCACAGAGAAAGCATTCCCTCGCTTTTCCAGCTCTCTTCTTTAGCTTCCGCAATAGCTCTACAGCCATCGGGAAATCGCCATTTGCAGCTATTGTTTTCATAAGGGAAAGCCCTGCTCTGTCACCTTGGAGGGCGCGCTGGTGGCTTTCCATTGTTAGTGCTAGCTTGATGGCTTCTCCTCTAGTCTTATTATTTAGCATATATCCTAAGAGGGCAAACTGCCGCCCTAAGCAGTTGTTACAGAGAGTATGTTTTTTGAGCATCTCTTGTGCCTTCTCAAGCATCTGCATCTAGGGTCAGCTCCCTTCATTCGACTCGTCTTAATATCATCAGGTTCTCATTATGTCACTCGAAGTTGCTTTCCAAGGAATGGAATCTTCTTTCTTCTCATTGTCTTCATCATTCTTCTCATCATCGAGTGTTGTTTGAGAAGTTCTTTTACCTCTTTTTCGCTGACACCTGAGCCACGAGCAACGCGACGTATTCTGGATGAGTTAAGGGTTTTTGGCTTCTCCCTTTCAGTGGGTGTCATTGACTCAATGATGATCTTCCATTTCTTCAGACGGTCTTCTGCAATTTCCATCTGGTCTTCAGGTATATTGTAGGAAAGCCCTGGAATCATCTTTAAGATATGACGAAATGGGCCCATGCTTTTCATGGATTCAAACTGTTCGTACATGTCAGTAAGAGTGAACCTTCCGGTCAGAAAGGCTCGCATTTTCTTCTCGGGAACCTTTACTTCTGCTTCGCGCACTTTCTCGATAAGCGTTTCAAGATCACCCATTCCCAGTAGTCTACCCACAAACCTCGAAGGGACAAAGGGCTCAATATCATTAATTTTCTCCCCTGTCCCAATGAACTTTATAGGGGCTCCAATCGCTGCGACTGCTGAGATAGCGCCACCACCTCTTGCGGAGCCATCAAGTTTTGCCACGAGAATTGAACCAATAGATGTGGCTTCATGAAATGCCTTTGCTTGCGCCGCCGCTTGTTGCCCTATTGTACCATCAATTACGAGGATTACCTCTGTGGGCTTGATGATTCTCTCCATCTCCTTCATTTCTTTAATCAGGCCTATTTCGTTTTTATGGCGTCCTGCAGTATCGACGAGGACGACATCGTAATTGAGAAATTGTTTCAGTCCGTCTCGAACAATTGTAATCGAGTCTTTTGTTTTCGGTGCGCCATAGATGGGAACATTGATGCGCTTAGCGAGCTGCTCTAGTTGAGCAAAAGCACCTGGTCTGTACGTGTCTGTGCATATTAATGCGGGTTTAAGTCCGCGCTTCTGCAAGTATTTAGCAAGCTTCGCTGTGGCGGTGGTCTTGCCAGAGCCTTGTATCCCCACAAGCATAATTGTGGTTCTATCTCCCGTCCTAATCTTAAGGGGAATAGGCTTTTCACCTAGAAACCGGGTAAACTCCTCATAGACCACCTTGATGACATGTTCACGTCTGGAAACTCCTGGGGGGAGCTTCTCCCCTAGGGCTTTCTCCTCTATTCTTCTTGAGATTTCGAGTACAAGTTTCACGTTAACATCTGCTTGCAGCATTACCCGTTGGATATCATGGACTAGCTCTTTCACAGCGGCCTCGTCTACAACTGGGGCTCGAAAAATCTTCCTTAGAGCGCTATAGAGGCCTTTTCCCAACGTCTGAAGCGCCATTTTCTCATTTTCCTGTTGTTTCCATACTCTTCTCACACATCTTATTAAATGAGCCATTTATCAGGTGGTGAGATGAGAGATGAAGGTGTTAGGTTCTTGAGGTGTCACCTAGTTTCGGTCACATGCTCTCTTTTATCTATGCATGTAGACCTGGCAATAATAAGTTTACACTGAATCCATGGTAGCGAAGAAGGATTTTTCATCACAGGGCATGGAGCTTATAGCGCAGAAGGAGAAGTCCATTTTTGAAGCGTAGATTCCCGGATGCTCACCAACTATGAAAGGATCGCTCCTGAAGGTTTA
>CP070679.1:785207-789473 GCA_020352535.1 Candidatus Bathyarchaeota archaeon
GGCCTAGGATACTACGACATCTTCGACGCAGATGCAAACAATGGAACCAACAATAGATGCGATACAGCCTCCAACTGGGCTGACGTAGGCGCAACATCAGGTTGCACCTTCAGCTGTACCACAAACACAACAACCTATGTAAACTCCAGCATAGGCGTCATCGCAATTGTAGGATCAACCTGGGCAGCAACTCCAATCACCGTACTCATATCAAGCGTGACCAGTGCTGCATTCATAGCAAACGCAACAGCCTCTGTTGCTGCCAACCTGACAATAGCGCTCTACGCTAATGTTTCTCTCAAGTGTCCGCCAATCGATTGGGCCTACATCCAGATAGATTATGACGAGGCAGATTTGATCTTTGATGAATCCACGCTGAAGATGTACCGCTGGAACAACTTGACGTATGACTGGACCCTGATACCGAACTCTGGTGTAAACACCTCAGCGAATTATGTGTGGGCAAACGTCACCCACCTCTCCATCTTCACCGGGATAAGTACGCCTCCAACAGCAAGTGTGCACATTGACCCTCAGGCCCTCAATCTGAAGACCACGCAGAACTGGATTACGAGCTACATCGAACTGGCTGAGGGCTATGACGTGATGGATATTGATGCATCCACGATTCTTCTCAACGGCACGATCCCTCCCGAACTAGATCCACGGTATGGCTTCGTGACAGACCCAGACGAGTACATTACGGACTATGACAATGACATGATCTTGGAACGTATGGTGAAGTTTGACAAGGATGCAGTAAAATCGCTCATCATGGCCTACCTGGACGGCAATGGCTGGAGATTCTATGATGTAACCCTAACGATTTCAGGTGAATTCTATGACGGCACCTCATTCGAAGGAACCGACACCATCAAAGTGATTGCGGGTGACACGAATGGCGATAACGCCGTGAACATCATCGACCTGACCGCGGTGGGGATCGCCTACGGCGCCTTCACTGACGAGCCCAGCTATGACTGGTTCGCTGACATCAACGAGGATGCCATCGTCGACATGCGCGACTTGACCATAGTTGCCCGAAATCTTGGCAAGCCCTGATAACCATAGCAGCCAACACAATAATCGTTCATGCTGCAGCTAAAAATGGGTACTAGAGTAGCTTCTGCATTCCCTTCGTCTACGTGGGTACGCATGTTGCATTTGATTCAAATTTCTAGGACCAGGTCGTTTCACAGCGTCTTTTAGCTGCTGATTGAACCAGTTGAGATTCTTTTCTCCACGTTTCCTGCACATTCTGAATAGAACTTAATTATATAACCCTTTGAAGTAAGCCTTAAATGAAGCCCATTTCTAGTTAGGTTTGGTTAGATTCCTCCCATGGAAGGAATCTTGCTGAAGAGAGTGAGAGGAGAAAGCAGTTCCTTGTTGACTAGGCAGGGTCTAGTGAAGACCAGAATCAGAGCCGCACACCCGCGGTGAATGACATGAGTGAAAACATTTTCGTAGCGGGTGGCGCAGGCTTCATAGGATCAAATATTGTGAAGACATTAGCGAAGACCGCGAAACCTCGAATCGTGGTTTATGATGTTAATGCTAAGGAGAAGCGGAATGGAAATGTTGTTAGTTTCCAGGGTGATGTATTTGACTCAGAGCGGCTATTAGCAGTTATGCGGAAGGAAGAAGTTTCTAAAGTCGTGGATATGATCGGGTTAGCCTCGATTCCTGCTTGTCGGAAGGACCCAGCTAAAAGCTTCCAGCTCAACGTGGCCAGTGTCCAAAATGTGTTGGAGGCCATGAGACTTACAGATGCAGAACACCTAGTCTTCCCCTCCACTGCTGCGGTCTATGGGGATGTTACTGATCCAAAGGTCAACGAGGATATAGAAGCGAAGCCGACAACCATCTATGGATGGCATAAGTTGGCGGCTGAGTCACTAATCAATGGGTATGCTAAAGACTATGGTATTGACGCGACAATTCTCCGAGTCTTCAATGTGTACGGCGATTTCCTTTTGGAGCAAGGCGTCATCTCCGCGTTTGTGAGAATGGCCTTGAAAGGGACACCATTGACCATATATGGCGGTGGACAGCTGAGAGACTTCGTTCACTTGAATGATGTTGTAGACGCCTTCATCAATTCAATAGGAAACACTTCCGCCTTTCAGAAGGTTATCAACGTGGGCTCAGGAGTGGGACTATCCATCAACAATATTGGAAAGATGGTCTTGGAGAGCTTTCCTAATACTGAAATTGTGTATGAGCCCACACAGAATGGAGAGTATGGCATCTACGCAGATGTTTCAGAGATGCAGAGCCTGCTAGGCTGTAAGGCTTTGGATCCGAGGGTTGGCGTGCGCGTCTTTATTGAGAAGACGAAGCGGGAACAACAGAGAGCTATTAAGGCAAGTACACGTGTAGCTATTAGCGGTTAGGGTGCATGGCATCACGCAGAGTTCTAGTGACAATTCCTGCGTATAATGAAGAAAAGACAGTTGCTGATGTCGTTAAATCCACTTTAGAACTGCATCCAGAATTCGAGATTGTAGTTATTGATGACGGCTCTGAGGATGCAACTGCCCAGAGAGCTCGAAATGCCGGAGCAGACGTTGTCTCTTTACCTTTTCATTGTGGCGGAAGCGTGGCTATCCAAACCGGCTATATTGTTGCAGCTCAGCAGCACTATGATTATGCAGTGAAGATAGATGGAGATGGACAGCATAAACCTGAGGAGATATCAAAGCTTCTGAACCCCTTGATTAATGGTGAAGCGGATTTGACGGTGGGCTCACGCTATCTGTCTGTTGACAGTGAGGACCGTTCAATGGTGAAAGAGGGTGGAAGAGTCTTTTCTTCAGCGTTAGTATCTCTGCTGCGGAGGATTGATGTGACTGACGTTACTTCGGGAATGCGAGCTTGGAGTCAGAAGTCTATCCAGACGTTGCTGCCGATATACTTGGAGAGACGATACATAGAGGATTCAGTCTTCTGGATTGTAGAAACCTTGTTAGCAGCTAAGAAAGGTCTGAGGATGAAGGAGGTACCGATTGAAGTATACCCGAGAAAATACGGAAAGTCCAAGAGTTTCTCGCCAAGTGCTATGCTTGTATACCCCTTAAGACTTATAGCTACCATGTTTGAATAGACAATTCAGAGCGTGACATAGTCGAATGCTGGGCAACTATTCTGTAATCGGACTTTTCTTCGCCCTGTTCATTCTTGCTCTCGACTTCTATCTCCTAAGGAAGCGAAAGATTGAGGGCAAAGGCTTCGTCTTCTGGTTCATAACTGGAGTTGTGTTAGCCCTATTCTCTGGAGTTCCAGCCCTCTTCTCCTTGTTCCTTCTCCTTTTCGGCACTGAGCTACTAATCTCCGCTGTTGTAGCCACTGGTTTCTTCTTCTTCCTCATTGCATTCTTCTATATTCACTACCGAATATCTGAGCTCAAAAGCCAACTGATGAAGCTGACCATGGAAATCTCTGTTTCCAAGTATGGTCAGCAACAACAAGGAGCAGGTAACCCAGCACATGGAAGCCCGAGAAAGAAAGAACGAAAGGTCGATAGAAAGAGATAACCCTGAGATGTGAAGCTTGAAGGTCCCTCTCTACAAGATTTACTGGGATGAAGACGATGTTAATCACGTGCTAGAGGTCATAAGGCAGGGAAGCTACTGGGCAACTGGGCCAAATATACAAAAGTTTGAAGCAATGCTTGCAGAGTTAATTGGACGAAAGCATGCAGTGGCTTTCAACTCTGGCACTTCCGCTCTCCACGCCATGCTTCTAGCCTACAAAATAAAGGCAGGAGCCGAGGTTATTGTTCCATCATTCACATTCATTGCCACCGCTAACTCTGTTCTTTTCACAGAGGCCAAGCCTGTCTTTGCTGACATCGAAGACGAAACATTCGGTCTTGACCCAGAAAACGTTGCAGAAAAAATCACAAAGAAGACAAAGGCGATAATGCCAATTCACTATGGCGGGTCAGGCTGCAGAATAAGGGAGTTGCAGGAGCTAGCTGAAGATCATCAGGTATTGCTTCTAGAAGACGCTGCTGAGTCTCTGGGAGCGAAAGTCGACGGGAGACCAGTCGGATCTGCAGGCGATTCTGCCATGTTCAGCTTCTGCGGGAACAAGGTGATAACTACGGGAGAGGGTGGTATGATTGTGACTGATAGCCGTGATATTTACGAAAGGCTGAAGCTTATACGGTCTCATGGTAGACTCGAAACCGAGAATTACTTCACCTCGGCGAAGGTTATGGACTATGTGGCCTTGGGTTTCAACTGGCGTATGTCCAACATC
>CP070679.1:789573-791632 GCA_020352535.1 Candidatus Bathyarchaeota archaeon
TCCAACATGTCTCTACAGCCCATACGAGCCGTCCTTTCTCATCTCAGAAGCTCTCAGAGGTGAGGGCGCAATTCTCCAGGATCAACAAGGGAGACGATTCATGAATCACTACCACTCAAGGAAAGAGCTGGCTCCTCGTGACATTGTCGCTCGAGCTATCGACCAAGAGTTGAAGAAGAGTGGGGATGAATATGTTCTTCTTGATATATCTTTCAAGGACCCAGGCTTTATCCAATCTCGTTTTCCAGGGATACACGATAAATGCCTATCACTAGGTATTGATATCAAAGAAACCCCTATCCCAGTCGTGCCGGCAGCCCACTACTGCTGTGGTGGAGTAAGAGCCTCGATTGCAGGGGAAACTGATGTTAAAAGCCTCTATGCAATCGGGGAGACAGCTTGCACGGGTCTCCATGGTGCCAACCGACTGGCCAGCAACTCTCTTCTTGAAGCCTTGGTCTGTGCTCATCACACAGCGAAGAGATGTTCGGAATTGCTAGAGCGGATGAAGTCTCCAAGACAATTTGATCCATGGGAGCCCGGGGAAGCTGTAGACATTGACGAAGCAGTTGTCATTACTCAGAATCGGGATGAGATTCGCCGCTTAATGTGGAACTACGTAGGAATTGTGCGTTCTGTCAAGCGATTGACTCGCGCGAAGAAGCGCATAGCTCTACTTCAGCAAGAAATCAATCAGTATTACTGGGACTTCCTCCTTTCTGCGGATCTTATCGAGCTCCGAAACTTAGCCTTAGTTGCCGAGTTAATCATTGATTCTGCAACGATGCGAAAGGAAAGCCGAGGAATCCACTACTCCTTAGGATATCCTGCTAAGATGCTGGTTGCCCAAGATACACTGCTGAAGAAGGCTAATCCAGCCTTAAAGGATAGCTAAACGTCTTCGCTCTCACGTTTGCTGAAGTAGAGAATCGACTTGTGACAGGTGTATCCTAGCTTCTCAAAGAGTCTCATGGATTGTAAGCTCTCCTCTTCAATCAAAGCGCAAATGAGTAGCACCCCCTTCATCTTGAGGATTCTCTCCATGCCGCTGATTAGGAGCTGCCCAACGCCATGCCTTTGGTATTCTGGATTCACCGCTAATCTGTTAATCCACCCTTTCCCTCTATGATCATAGCTGCCGATAACCACGCCGACTAGGGTGTTATCTCTGAACGCCCCAAGAAAGAGGCTTGGATCAGACTTCATCTGGCGTGCTACAGCCAACCTGCTATCTCGGCCTCTTCGCTTGAAAGGTAAATCCGCTTTTGTCCAGAGATCAATCATACCTTCATAGTCATCTATCTTGAGCTTTCGTACTTCCATATTCCTTCACCTTCCTTGAAAACGTTTAAAACGTAGCTTCTCATCCGCTAAATCCTTCTCTGGTCAAACACCTTTATCTGTCACATTGATTTAAACTAAAGGAGATGCAAGACATCATCGCTGGTGGGTGGATTGGAGGTTTCTTTTGAAGATTTTCTGAAACTTGACATACGAGTTGGCAAGATTGTCGAAGCCAATCAGATACCTGGCTCGAGAAACCTGATAAAGATGATGGTGGACTTCGGCTCTGAAAAGCGGCAGTCAGTAGCCGGGTTGCTGCAACACTACAAGCCAGAGGAACTAGTTGACAAGCAGTATGCCTTCGTACTGAATCTGCAGCGAAGGAAGCTAATGGGCGTGGAGTCTCAATGTATGATACTCGCAGCAGAAGATGCCAAAGGGCAGGTTATCCTGATAAAGCCTGAAAGAGAAATCGAGAAGGGAAGCAAAATTCGATAATCGCCTCTCAGTTGAGACTGCCTACAACAAACCCCGCAAGTCCAAAGAGAAACAATAGCAGAACAAGATTCTTAATTCTCCGAACATTGTTGCGAGTATAGTTCTGAGCAATAGCCACAGAACACCAGAGCAGTCCAAAATCAGCGAGAATGATGGGAGGTACAAACCATGGTGAAACCAGCCCGAACAGCCAAGGCAAAGAGCTCAATCCGACTGCAGCAGTGAATAGAGTGGCAGCTAGACGTGCTGCACCTCTTACCCCATATCTCACAGGAAT
>CP070679.1:791732-802134 GCA_020352535.1 Candidatus Bathyarchaeota archaeon
CATCCATCTTAGCTTCATAATGTATGCGCAATCGAGTAGAGAGTTATAAACTCCAAGCCAGATAGCACCCATGATAAAACGAAGGGGCACCTATGTCTACGAAATTTGGCATTCAGATCGAACCTCAACTAGGCTTCAGCTACAAAGGTGTAGAACAAATTGCCTTGGAAGGAGAAAAAGCTGGATACCACTCCGTATGGAGTAGCGACCACTTCTTTCTGAACGACAAATCCGAGAATCGAGATTGCATGGAAGCCTGGACCTTGCTGGCGGCCCTAGCTTCTTCAACAGAGAAGATCAAACTCGGAACCTTGGTCACATGCAACTCCTATCGTCACCCAGCTGTGCTGGCAAAAATCGCAGCGACCGTGGACACAATCTCCAACGGACGGCTCTTCTTCGGAATAGGGGCTGGATGGAAGAAGATTGAATACCGAGCCTACGGAATCCCATTCCCACCCTTGAAGGCGCGAATGGACAGACTAGAAGAAGCCCTTCAAATCATCCGCCTACTATGGACCAAGCCAAAAGCAACCTTCAAAGGCAAATACTACCAAATCAAAGACGCACTCTCCGCTCCAAAACCCGTACAGAAACCAATGCCTCCCATCATGATTGGCGGCAGCGGCGAAAAGAGAACCCTGCGAATGGTAGCTAAATACGCAGACTACTGCAACCTATGGTTAACCCCAGACTTGAATCACAAACTGCAGGTTTTAAAGGACCATTGCAAGGCTATTGGAAGAGATTACGATAGTGTCGGCAAAAGCTTGTTCGCATCATCTGGCATCTTCACTACCGAATCTGAGAAAGAGCTGAAGGAGCACTTAACAAAACGTTCGAAACGGAACAACGTACCAGTCCAGAAGCTTAAGGAAATATTCAGCAAAGATGCCCCAGGCTCATGGGTGGGCTATCCTGAAGAGCTTCTTGAACGTTTCAGATTCCTTACCGACTTGGGCTTTGACTATTTCCATATCATATTCCCAGGAACAGATGAAGACGTATTAGAGGCTAGCCAGGCATTCGCAAACCTAGTGATGAAACGAGTCTAGTACACGCCACCAGTTGAGTAGCCATCAAGTAGGGCTACGTTACGCACAATTCAGGCAAAGCATCGAGAAGCTCAGCAATACTCGAGACGACCCAATCTGAAGCTGCCTCCAGCTCTTCCTTCCTTGATTCATAGGTTGCCAGCCCTATCGTGGTGATTCCCAATTCCCTTGCTGGCTGGAGTTCTCTTCCCATGTCTCCTATTACAATGGCGTCCTCTGGATTTGAGTTGGCTATTGCAAGCGCACACTCATAGAGTTTCGTACGTTGCTCATGATACGGGTAGAACGGAATCCGGTCTAGGTCGAAATGCTTTGCAGCGACTTCTCTGGTGATGATGTGCTCGAACACTCCGTCAATCTGGAAAAACGTCATCTCCAACACTACCTCAGCAACGGTCTCCCTCGAGGTTATGCAGTGAAGTGGATAGTCTTCTAAGAGGGCTTTCAATGTCTGCTTCACACCTTCTCTCAGGGATGAGAAACGATATCGTTTCACAAAGGCAGCTGTCCAATATTGGATTGCCTCGTCCGTGAACTCTAGTCCAGTTTCCTTGAAAACATCAGTATAAGATGGTAGTTGAGCACAGAGCTGCTTCACCTTAGGCTTTGATACTGACAGGCCAAAATGATTCACAGTATCATAGATCACTTCAATCTCACGCTGATGGATATCGATTAGGGTTCCGTCAAAATCGAAGAATAAAACCTTCAATTTTCTCTCTCCGTGCTCTTATACATTAAGCATCATCTCATGCTGTCCAATGAAGTTCTTGAAGCCCATCCTCATTAAGAAGTCAATGGTACCTGTTGCTGCGTTATCGACGTTCAGGATTGCCAATCTCCCTTTATGTGTCTCTTCAACCAGTCTTTTCACCAGTTGGCTGCCTATGCCTTGTCGTCTCTGCCCTTTATCCACTGCAATCTGGGTGATATCTCCAGATTCCGGATAGAGGATTGCATAGCCAACGCATTCATTGTCTGAAATGGCGCCAAGGATTAGCTTTTTGTCAGGACACCGTTTCATAGAATTAGTGGAGTTCTGCCACGAAGGCTGCCAATCCCAGAAGGATTCGAAGAGAGGCCAATCTGGCACCTCCATCTGTTCGATTACAGTGTCCACTTTTGCAGCTCTTGACAGGTTAGGTGAAGAGGTGTCAGCGCTGAAGCATTCTAACTGTCTGATTTCACGAAATCCCTTCTTCTTGTACAAGTTGTAGGCTTTCTTGTTAGATTTTATGACTTCTAGCAGATACTGCTCCACACCCCTTTTTCGCAATTCGGGTAATAAGAAGTCAAACATGCTATCCGCGACGCCCTTTCTCCGAAATTCCGGGACAACGCCTGTTCCCAAATCATAGGCTGTCCGCTTGTTCTTCCAAGTATCAACTCCGCTCAGCAATAGGCCAACCATTAGTCCATCTTGATTGAAAGCCCCAACAGACAGTCCATAGTTGAGACCTCTTCGATCGTTCATCTCTCGAAACTGCGCTTTCGTAATCTTCATTCTCACTTGATAATCAGAGAACGCTTTGACGAATGTATTATAGATAGCATCGAAATCCGACTCCTCAAGATAGCGATAGTTCAATGTTGCTTCACCTCAAACCTCTGACATCCGCTGAAAACAAGTCAAACGAGTATTGCTAGATTAACGCTTCAAGGATTCTCCGCTCGGTTATTATACCTACAATCTCTCCCTCATCAACCACTGCTAACCTTCTGACCTGCTTTTCATGCATTGTCTTCAGCATTTTAGCAAGTGACTGATTCTGCTCGACAGCTATGAGTGGCGAAGACATTATCTCCTTCAAGGGAGTCTTGGCAGGGTCTCTATTGGCTTCTAGTACTCTTCCCAAGATGTCCTTCTCAGTAACCAAGCCATAATGGCTCTTACCGTCAGTAATAATAATCGACCCAATATCAGAGGCAATCATCTTTCTGACCGCATCCAAGGCAGAACTTGAAAGCAGCGCCGTGACCGGGGGCGATCGCATCACAGACTCAATGGTGCCATGTAGGCTTCGTCCGAAGGATATTCTGTTCCAACCTCTTTCATGCAGGAAATAAAACACAATCTTTAAAATCACCTCGCCTATGCCAACACCTGCTGTGAGTTCCAATTGCCCGGTGAGAATGTAGACTAGCGACATTGTTATAGAAGATGCTACAATTCTCCAACTAATCGCCTTCAACACGCTTCTCGTATGTTTCTCACGGACTCCCTTTAGATTCACGACTTTTACGCCCCAATAGCTTAAGGAGCGAGATTTCTATATAAGGAAAGGCGACTTGGCTCAGTCTTCTCTTGCCATTTCTGTGAATACCGAATGCCTAGACTTGGCGAAGTTACTCTCGTTTCAAAAACCTGAATAGAAGAAAACCTATGAAAGCAAGGATTGAAGCCAGATACATCGTAGTGCTATATCCGCCAAATGTGACAACAACAGCTCCTATGAGTGGACCGATTATCGAGGATAAGCTCAAGGCGGAGTCGAACAAGCCACTGACAGTAGCCTTCTCCAGGTTTCGATCCATGAGGCATCGCAATCCGCCCACATACAAGAGCGCCCAAGAAATGCCTAGAAGAATCTGTGTTGGTATTATCTGCCAGAAGCTTTCGGCAAGGGTGAAGGAAAAGAATGTAGCAGCTGCAAGTATCAGGCCTCCAGCAATCGAAGAGGTGTATTCAATCCTTGAGCTAAGGGTGTACATAAACAGAAACTGTGTAGCCCCGTTGATAGCTTGAATCGCAGCAACCCAGAATAAATCAGCCCCAAGGGTCTGCAGAAAAAGGGGCCAGAATGTCCATATCATGTGCGCTCCACTATGCCGAATAAGCACTGATAGATAGAGAGGAAGATTCTTTCGCATAATCTCGACAGGCAGAAACGGCACGCTAAGAGATTGGTGTTTGCCAAAATTCATTCTGAAAGACGCCAGAAGCGCGGGGATAAAAAGTAAGGAGCTGAAGATGAAGACGCTCTCAACAGAGAGGTAAAATGCTATCAAACCTGACATTAGCAATCCGAAAGTCCAGCCCATTGACCCAAAAGACGAAAACCTGGATAAATCCTCTTGATTCTCATGGACATAAGCGATTAATGACGCGGGGAAAATACCAACACAGAAACCAACTAAAACACGGGTAAGCAGCAACGAAGAGAGGTCACGAGCAAATATCTGCAAGAAGAATACTAAACCTGACAGCAGCAAACCTGCAATCAAGAAAGGCTTCCGACCATACCTGTCCGATGCACGACCAAAGATGAAAGAGGCCAAGAAGAGAGCTGAAGAATAGGCAGCCACGATAAGCCCGATTTCAGGATCAGATATACCTAGGCTCCTAGCATAGATAGATAAATATGCCCACGAAGACATAATCGCAGCAAACGTGAGAAATCGGATTAGATTGGATTTCATCGCGTAACAGCAAGCATAGTGTCAGCCAAATAAACTCTTCGCAGCTATCCAGAGTAGGTAGCTTTTCTGCCCAGACACACCTAGAAACCTTAACTAATTCCCCATCATAGATTAGAAGGCGGACACAAAATCCTCGGTACCGCCAATCCTTGTGGAAATAACAGGAAGACCTTCACCGCTATGATAGCTCATACAGCCAAGAAACCTAAATCCCAATTGCAGGCAACTCGTAGACACCCTGCCGACACGCCAATGGCTTACAAACCTGACAGGAAGACCTTCCTAGGCATCTCTTCATTCCAAGTTCTAGCCATGTTCCGGCGAGGTCTATTCTACAGCTTCCTCTCAATCTACCTACGATTCTTTCTCGGGCTGAGCGTGACCGAAACAACGTTCTTTGCAACATTCCCGATGATTCTGAATGTTCTCTTCCAAACATTCGTATGGGGCAAAGTCTCCGACAGGTTCCAACTTCGAAGAACCCTCATTGTGGCTGGAGAACTATCTGCTGCGTTAAGCACCTTCCTTGTATGGTACGTACACACCTTACCGGAAAGCGACTATCTGGCAGGCTACGCCATAATTATTGGCTTGTCAATTGTAGAGATTTTCTGGTCAATGTCAAACATTGGATGGAGTGCAATCCTTTCTGACCTCTACCCTGAAGATCAACGTGCAGGTCTCCAAGGGAGACTCTCAAGCATCGGGGCTATTGGACGAATTATTGGCGTGTCTATAGGTGGGCTAGCCTACGATGGGCTGACCCAGTACTATGAGGGCTGGGGATTTGACCAAGGGCTCCTCTTCTTCATCGCTTCAGGTATAATGATTGTGTCCACTATTCCTATGTTCTTTGTACCTGAGGGTGGAGTTAAGAGTGAAGTTGTTGAAATACATCAAGAGCGGGGCGGAAAAACTCCATTTCCCAGGAAGCTCTTAGTCTTCCTTCTAGCTATGGTCTTCATCAATTTTGGCAGAAATTCGGTCATCCTGATGACATCTCAGTATCTCTCACTAGATGAAGGGTTCAACGTGTCCAGCAGTCTTCTGAGTCACATCGTGAATACGAGCTCTGCTGCAATCTTCATTGTAGGTCTTTTCATACGAAGACTCTCTGAGCGTTTTGAAGATCAGATTCTTCTACTCCTTGGAAATGCAGCTGCAATCATCTACTTGTCAGGCTTTATTCTTGCAACTACCTTGCCGGCGATCTTTATCAGTAACTTCTTAGCCGGCGTCGCTAACGTGGTCATCACAGCCTCATCATACTCCTATGCATCACGACTTATTTCGCCTGAGCAAAGGGGAAGACATTTCTCCTTCTTCAATGCAACTCTGTTCTTGAGTTGGGGCATTCCTGGAACATTCATTACCGGCCCAATTGTGGATTATCTCATAAGATCAGGAGCAAGCCAGACTTTCTCCTATAAAATGTCATTTCTAACAGCGGTAATCCTCGTGCTGATAGGATCTCTCATCACTCTAGTCGGAAGACGGATTCGTGAGAAGACGGGATTGCCAAAGACTCCAAATTTTCAACCCTAGTCTACCTCGTCTCTAGGAGAGAATTCGCGGAAGTACTCCTCTTTCAACACGTCATCATCACCATAGATGCCGCCAATAATTCTTATCGCGTCTGGACGATGTGTGCTAATCAGCAGTTCATAGGGCACGGTCTTGGTGAACGTTTCCTCATGTTGTGCGGGCAGCTTAACCTTCCATAATTGACATGTGAAGTACTCTCCTTCATCATAGAGGTCTACTTCCAATGTAAACTCTGCACTCGTATTGCCTGAATTCAGAAGGGTAACATTGACTTCCACATACTCATGTTCCCAAGTCGGCCGCCCACTCCGAATATCCCATTCATAAGCAATCAGGTGAACTGATGGCGTAGCTGGTGGTGTTGGCGGCTGATAGAAGATTAGGGATAGGATGATGGATGCTAAAACTACTACTGCGATCCCTGAAGCCAGCACAACATGCTTCGCCTTCACCTACACGTCATCCTCCTCAATCTATGGTGGGTTGATATGCATCATTATTTTGTTTTCGGTATTGAGACCTTCAACTACGGATCTGATGCTCAGAGGAAGGCCAATATCACATCGCCTCTCACTTCAACAACTTAGAAACGTAAGGCCCATCATCCCTATACCCAAGGCGCCTATAGTACGGTTTCGCCCCAAGAGCACTCATGACCAATATCTTCCGACAATCATGCTCATCCTGTGATATCCGCTCAGCTTCAACCAGCAAAGCCTCTCCGTACCCCTTATGCTGCCAAGCCTCAGCCTCGTGCCCCCCAACGGGGACCATTGGACCATACACATGAAGTGCTCGTATAATCGAAGCATCCTCACCTAGAACCTCCTGTCTATGCGCTTTCTCCGATGGAATCCGTAATCGCAGATAGCCGATGAGGATATCATTAATCGAATCCTCCGCTGAGATGAAGAGCTCATCTCCCTCCGAGGCCTTCTCCTTGATTGTCCCAATCTCCACACAGTCTAGATTTGGTTTCACCCTGTCCGCCAACAATCGATGCCCAACTTCTCGACAGCGTATGCATCGACACCGTACTCCTTCAGCAGTGAGCCTCTGCTGCACCAACTGTCGAAGGTTACTTCGATTCACTCCAGCCTCAATAAGGAAGGCGGGAATATCTCTCTGGACGCGCATAATTCGAATCCAGGGTGGAACATGCCGTTTCACTTCGCAGATAAGCTTCGCAGCCTCTTCAGTCGAGTAAGGCTGATATTGACCTCGACTCCACCAATCGTGAACACGTGTTCCTTTGAGAACAAGGCACGGATAAATCTTGATCATATCAGGCTTGAAGTCTGGGTTCCTAAAAACCTCCTGAAACGCCTGCAAATCCCGCGTACGATTTGAACCTGGTAAACCAGGCATGAGGTGATAGGCTACTTTCAACCCAGCGTCTTTCAGAATACGAGTGGCATCAACCACATCCTGAACCGTGTGTCCTCGATCAACCAATTCATAGATGTCGTCGTATATGTTTTGGACGCCCAATTCTACACGAGTGACGCCCATAGACAACATATGGTCCGCATTACACTCTTTCCCCCAATCAGGACGCGTTTCAACTGTGATTCCAACGTTCCGAATTCGACTGTTTTCCGCTTGCTTCTTGGCTTCTTCCAACGACCGAGATTCACCCTCAGCAATCGCATCCAAGCATCTCTGTACAAAATGCTCTTGATAATGTACAGGCATTCCTGGAAACGTTCCACCCATAACTATCAG
Organism: Candidatus Bathyarchaeota archaeon; assembly: GCA_020352535.1. Lineage (GTDB taxonomy): Archaea > Thermoproteota > Bathyarchaeia > Bathyarchaeales > Bathyarchaeaceae > SOJZ01. Next base: position 799,478 of record CP070679.1, read on the forward strand.
CTCAACCTTGTCAACCACGTGCCCGATAGCCTCGAGCTGCTCAATGCGATGTCTCACCTGCCCATGAGGACTGAACTCGTTCTGGATACCTCTCATCGCAGCAGGTTCATATCCAGTATAGCTTTGAGGCGACCCACTTGGCGGTCCTCCTGGGCAATAGGCGCAAGGCGCCGTCTTGGGGCAGGGATATGGCTTAGTCATTATAGCAACTACAGCAACCCCTGAAACCATACGGACAGCCTTCCTGCTCAGCAAATCTAGGAGCAACGTTCTTTCACTCGGGGTAAGATGTCGTATCAGCTCTGAGCTTGAAGGCACCTGTCTAAGCCTATATTTCCCGGCAATCTTCAGCTTCACGAGATTGACATCTTCTTTTGAAGGGCTTGGAAGCTTCAGTAAGTGTTCAATGATTTCCCTGCAAACTCTGGCGTGCAATAGAGGTTCATCTGCTGATAAGCACCGCAACCTTTCAGATAAAGCTGCAGTACCTCCACTTGAACCTAGCAACCAAGTTTACTAACCCAGTACTAGAAGCTCGGAATCTTAGAAGGCGCGAAAAGCTGAAGCCAGCCATCGATGTCTATTATGGAGGAACGGTTAGCGGTAGAATGCTTCAATGCCCTACATATGGATGCTAGCAGTGGCGCCTAGAAGTTTTCCAGCTGGTCTAGGCCTAGATCAACTGCAAAAGGCTTTTCAGGTCCGCCATATGGGTCAATATTGAATAGGTTTGGAGCGATAGTTCCGATTCCCTCGGTGAGTCTTGGCGGCTGTACTCCAGTCATTACGAGCGTCACCTCGAGCATTCCCGCTAGGCTCGGATTCACCCTTGCTCCCCAAATGACGGTAGCATTATCCTTCATCATCTCTGTGACCAGTTCTCCAACTCGGTTCGCTTCTTCAACTGTCATTTGTTCGTCGCCACAGATGTGAATGAGCGCCCCTGATGCTCCTTCATAATCTATATCTGACAAGGGATCGCTCAGAGCATTATGAACCGCTTCTTCAGCTCTGTCAGGTGCGTCTGATTCACCTACGCCAACGACTGCTAATCCACCCTTTCTCATAATTGTCTTGAAATCCGCAAAATCGAGGTTAATCAGACTTGGAGCAGAAATGGTCTCCACGATGCCTCTGATCATATTAGCCAACACTTGATCTGCAACCTTGAACGCTTCGTTCAATGGGAGCTGACCAGCAGCCTTGACTAGCCTGTTATTATCGACTACGACCACCGTCTCGCACGCCTTCCGCAACTCAACTAGTCCTCGTCTTGCATGCTTAAGGCGACCTTTTTCAATCCTGAATGGCATGGTGACAACCCCTACGACGATGGCTCCATTCTGGCGAGCGATATCTGCTACCATTGGGGCTGCACCCGTTCCGGTTCCCCCTCCTAAACCAGTTGCGACAAAAACGACATTAACATTCTTCAGTAACTTTGCCACTCGCTCCTTCGACTCCTTCATGGCTGCCTTACCGACAGCTGGATCCCCGCCAGCGCCAAATCCTTTCGTCGTTCCTTCACCAATCAAAACCTTGTATGTAGCACGTGTCGCTTTGAGATGTTGTTCATCAGTGTTGATGGCTATGCACTCTGCCCCATCAATAGACATCTGCATCAGCCGAGTGACTGTGTTGTTCCCAGCGCCTCCGACACCTACCACCACGATGCGACAGTGGCCCAGTTTTCGACTCTCTGGATTGGCTTTCTGCCAGGTCAATTGCAGTGACGCATTCTTTGGCTTAGCCATTCGCCTTTTTCCCCCAAGCCTCGATATCAAGAAGATCTCGAACTGCTAGTCGGATGGCCTCTGCTCTATTGGGATACGATTTTTCCTTCACCAATCGGTCCAATGCGCGGATATACGGTTCAGGGAGATATAGCGTTATCAATTTCGTCTCCTATCCCTCCTACTCAAAATTATCTGTGAAAGCTAGAAGAGCCTGATAGAATATTATATTGCTATGTATTAAAATACAAATATGATTCAAATATGAAAAACGATATGCTTATAAAGCTTTCTCAACCCCTCCCTCAGGTTGTTGCGCTTTCCTGCGAAAGCCGAAGTGATGTTTGAGAACGTTTTTTATATCCTGCCTTGCATGATTGAATCCACTGTCACCTGCAATGACAGTCGATCTTGGAGTCGTTTGAGTGAACCCGCAAAGACTAAGCCGCAGAGCCTGTCAGAAGGTTTATGTGAAGAGCTTTGGATGTCCAACGAACACTGCTGATGGCGAGTGCATGGTAGGATGCTTGACAGATGCCGGCTTCGAACCGGTTGCTGATGTTGATGCGGCTGATGTTCTAATCATAAATACTTGTGCAGTGAAGACGCCCACGGAGAATCGGATGATAGACATTCTTAGACGAGTTCCAGAAGATAAAAGGGTGATTGTGACAGGCTGCCTGCCTTTGACAAGCTATGAGCGGCTAGGTATGCAGGTTCGGCTTGATGGTGTATTAGGACCAGCTCCTGGTTCGACAATCATCGATGCTGTCCGTAAGGTCTGCCTTGGGGAGAAAGTGGTTAATCTCCAGCTTGAGTCGAAACCAAGTCTTGACCTTCCCAGAACTCCCACGAATAAGGTCGTGGGCATAGTGCCTATCAACTATGGTTGCCTAGGGGCGTGTTCCTACTGCTGCGTTCTAT
>CP070679.1:802234-819592 GCA_020352535.1 Candidatus Bathyarchaeota archaeon
GTCTTTCCTCTCAATGATAGATGTAGTTATGATCCAAGGGCGAACTGAAATTAATGGAAAACCCGCAAGAAGGGCATTCTGGGTAAAGGAGGTACTGAACCTAGACCCGAGCAAAACGGAGCTTGTTACAAATGATGTATATCGATGGGATGCCAAACATGACATCTTCTCATATTCAGGGCAAAGCCACATCCTAGAGGAAATCATGGAGAAACGGGGGCTTGATTCCAAGGAGATTGAAGAAGAACTTCATCGGAGAAAGACGGTGCTAGAATGGATGGTCAAGAAACAGACAAGAAAATACACAGAAGTTGGTGATGTGATTCGAGAATACTCTGTTAACCCTGCCCAAGTCTACCGGAAAGCGAGGATGAAGGCGCATTGAGCTCGATGAGCACTACAGAAAAAGTCAAAGAGGCGACTCAGCAGGTAGGTAACGAGCTCCGTACCTTTGTATCACCGATTCAGAATTGCCTTAATCACTGGGTCAGCGCGATTCGGCTAGGCGGAGTGAAGCCACACGCACTCGCGTACCGCCTTACTGGCGAAAGAACACGCTGGATTATACCTTTGTTTAAGGATATGGATAAGAATCTACGGAAGTCGGGGAGGAGAATCAGTTTTAGAGCGTATGTCAGTCTCTCCATCTGCGTTACGCTGCTTGTTGCCTTTACACTTTTTGCTGTGTTGCCACTTCTCCTCATATTCATTCTTGAAATTCCGACAGTTTCTTCGTTTCTACTCGGCATAGGAGTAAGTCTACTCGCTGGGGCCTCTATAATCATCATCTTTTATGTCTATCCAAAATACTGTGCAGATAGTCTGAGAAGAGCCCTGGAGGATGAGCTTCCTTTCACCACAGGCTACATGGCTATCTTGGCTAATGCGGAAGTACCGCCTCACCAGATATTTAGATCCGTAGCCGGAATTAGCAGTCTTCAAGCAGCTTCAAACGAGGCGAGGAACCTAGTAAGAGATGTGGAACTCTTTGGCCTTGATCCCATATCCGCTTTGAAAGCGGCCTCGAATCGAACAGCTTCCGTTGAGTTTAGGCGGATGTTAGAAGGATTTATCTCCACTATACGCTCAGGTGGCAACCTATCTAAGTACCTTATGTCCCGGTCACGTCGATACATGAGGCTGAAACGAGCTGCAATGCGCAAATTCTTCGATAATCTTGGAATCTTAGCGGAGTTCTATGTCACTCTTTACGTAGCAGGTCCGCTTCTTTTCGTTGTGATGCTAGCGGTAATGGCAATGGTAGGCGGTGGGGGGCAAGGATTGCTTGACCCACGTTTGCTTCTGTATCTCCTAGTCTACCTCGGTATACCATTAGGGTCTGTCGCCTTCTTGATAGTACTTGATGTTATTTCACCAAGGCGGTGAACATGCCTAGAATCGCAGTATGGGAGAAGAAAATAGCGTGGATTGTCTCCAGCATCCTAGGCGTAGCCATAGTCATTACGGCCTATCTAACTCTATGGGACAGCCCTCTTCTTGACGAGTACATACTACTTGCAGTAGTAGTCACTATCTTTCCCCCAGCTGTGCTTGATTACATCGATTATCGTTGGAAACGTTCAATAGATGAGAACCTACCTGACCTCTTTCGAAGCATCGTTCAAGCCCAACAAACGGGAATGACCCTAGCACAGGCTTTGGAAGAAGCATCTAAGCGAAGCTATGGTCCTTTATCGAAAGAACTGGAGAAGATGGCGGTTCAGATATCTTGGGGAATGCCGTTTGAGCAGGCATTCCGGGGCTTAGGCGAACGAGTTGATACAGTCTTGATGCAGCGAACAGTTCCACTTGTTACTGGAACTAGCCTTTCAGGAGGACGCGTTGAAAGGATCTTCGAGCCTTTGGGTAAGTTTATTCAATCAACCTTAATGTTGGATAAGGAATGTAGGGCCCAAATGAGACCGTATGTCGCAATCATCTATGTTGCATTCTATGTCTTCCTTCTGACTGTGGTTTTGCTTTTCAGAAGCCTATTCCTCCAAATGGGAGAACTTCCAATATCAGGAGCTGCTTTCCTGGAGTCAGAAGTCATGGTAAGAATATTCTTTCATTTGAGCGTAAGCCAAGCTTTCTTCAATGGTTTAATCGCAGGAAAAATGGGTGAGGGAACCACTAGTGCCGGGCTGAAGCATTGTGTCATTCTATTAACTTCTGGATATCTGGTCTTTAAATTTCTCTTATAGGGTGAGAGCTGTTGCAGGATACAAAGGGAATCAGCTCAGTTCTGAGCAATCTACTATTGATGGTCATCGCAGTTGGAGCTATGTCAGTAGCGGCAACAGCGACCCATTTCATAACTGGGAACCTGCGTGAGAATATGAGTGAGAGGCTCGTAATCGAAGATGTTTGGTTTAAGAATGAGGAAATCGCGATTCACCTTCGGAATGTCGGTAAGACCTCGCTGAGAGTATCTGCCATCTATGTTAATCATACACCCCAGCTATTTACGCCCCCAGATTTTTCGCTTGAGATGAATCAGCATAGCTGGCTGAACGTAACTTATAGCTGGAGCCCTGGAAGCACATACCACATTAGTGCAGTAAGTAGTAGAGGGACGGAGTCCGCAGACTCCTATAGAACCCCCTCCTCATAACGCCCTCTACTAGGGCTCCTTCATGCATAAGCTTAGGTAGAGAATCCGCCACGTCAACTAGAGGGAAAGCTGAATTTATGCACACGCGATTTTTCTAATTAACTAAAGCCTTTAAGGCTGCTAATACGCCCTTCTGGCTTTTCGCCTCAATCAGCTTGATCTTATATAGGGCAGCAAGCTTCTTCCCACCTTCACACATTCTCGGGACGGCAATCAGACATGCTTTGTCTGGATTGACGTCAAAAACTTTGGCGAACATTGCAATTACTGGCTGCTCTGAGACTGCGCTAGCAGATGTAGTTGCAAGATCAATCACAGTGTTATCCTGAGGTTTTTCTCTTTTCCAAGCTCGAATGTCAAACGTGTGATTTGTACCAGACTTTCCCTTCATGAAGCCAGGGCTTTCAACTTCGAATTCACGGCTTTGCAGAAAGTCTCGCATTGGACCTATTAGGAACACACCAAGCTTTGTTTCTTCCATTACATTCTGACCCAAGGTGTAGGAATATGCAACTTTATAGAATGACTCTTCAAAGGTAAAGGTTTGATGACATTCACGGCAGAAGTGAGACGTAACCGGAATGTCGAAGCTTTTTTTACACTCATTGCAGGTGCACCAAATACCTGCTTTTCTGAAGTTTATATCTGGCTTGGTCAATTCCTTGTGGCATCTCGGACACTCTAGCTTCCCTTTGACCTCAAAGCGTTCTTCGATATCTATATACCCGCAAGGTATGTGTTCAATAAGAGAACTCTTCTTCACGTCATAAGACTTGCAGCTAGAGCAGCAATAATGAATTGAAACATTTGCTGAATCGCAATTGGGACAATGTACAATTTTGTCGTGAAGCTTCCTTTTCAGAATGCCAACGTTGAATAAATGCTCCAGAAATTTATGAGTGCCAGAGGATTTACCAAGAATGGCTTCGACAACAGGATATGTGTATCCACGTCTAGAATTATAAATTGGATTTAACTCACGTAGCTCTCCACTCGCGAATTTTCCGAGGAGTAGTTGCACGCGATGATCTTTGTAAGCCTCAGCTCGTTCTCCTTTTGAAATCTCAGACATCTCCTTCCAAGCCGAATTAGATGAAACTAGAGTTGCTGGAACAGAGTGTTCACATCCTAGAATATCTAGTTTTTTCTTAAGCTTTTCTTTATTGAACTAGGCAGAGTGATTGTTGTTGGCATCAATGTTCTTATAGAAATCCGGAAAACTGACAGTTAAGTCGTAATATTTAAGATATCGTTTCGCCTAGGTTCTAACATACAAACAACATAACCTAGAGACAAATGCTGTGATAGACATGAAATCAGATACTGCATCAGGAATAGTATATGTGAATGCTCGAAACAGGTCCGTGAAGGTATCGAGTTATGCTGGTAGAGGGAAGGGAAGCCTCAGCAGCGTCCTTCTGCTCTAGGGTGATACCATGGTCAGAGCAGCTCTAACGACGCCACTATACGTGTCTAGTATATGGGTTCTGCTAATCACCTATCAGATGTTTACTCACGTTGCGGTCATTAGTGTTGTCCAATCCCTTTCCCAGTTTCTTCCCTCAGCTCAAGAGCTCTTAATACCGCGGATAGATCGCATTGAATTTGTATATTCCTTTGCTTGGATTTGGGTGATGACATCCCTTATCCCTTCACTTATCCTGAGAAGGAAGAGTGCTCTCCTGCAATTCGTGATAGTCCTCATATTGACTTTCCTTGCTCTAGAATTTGAGAGTATTCTGTCATTGACTATAGGGCGAGAGGTTGTAAGACAGATTTTTGCGGCAACTTTTTTGCTGATGAATCCTATCCTAGCGGCCTTGTACTTGCTTTCACCATTTCTCATCATACTTATTGTGGATTTCTATGACAAGAGAAGGAGGAAGTTGGAGAAGAAAGTTGAACAATCAGTTCATGCTCGTCAAGCGGTTCCCAAAGGGACCTACCCGACATCACTTCCGAACGTTCCTGAGAAAGACGAGCATGGAACTTTCAGCATTCAGGGTGCAACGGAATCCTAAGGCTTACTCCGCGTTTGATTGAACTACACCTCTAAGGGATTGTGCCTAGCACCATGACGAGTGTAGAAATGCAGTTCTTAATACGTGTACTTCTATCGGTGGGCAAAACAGGTGATTAACTTCCCATCGACACTATCAACTCGCACAAAGCCGAAGCGCTCAAACTGGATGATACTATCTGGTTTTAGTCCCTTACACGAACTCTCTGCAAGACCTTTCACTATATCAGTGTTTGGCATGATAACTTCACAGGGAATTCCAGTATCATATAGAAGCCAATGAATCAGTGTGGCATTAGCCCTTTTCGCATCATTGTGTGACTCGCTCTGGAAGACCGCCCTAGCCTCGTGTTGCGAAAGGTCCTGAACCTGAAGGTTGAATAGCCCCATCAGCCGAATTCTTTTTTTCCTCTTCATCAGCTTTAAATCGTCGCTTGAAATCCAGAAAGACACACGATTCGTCTTTGGTCGTACAGTGACGGAGCGGAATCCTCGCCCTGGATAGTCAGGATGGAGATGGAGATTAACACTGAATGAGTGTGGGATTTCTCTTACAATAAGCATTTTGGGATTATGCACAAAGAAGTAGCGATTTGCAGAGGAATCAACGGTCTTTCTGTTGTGCGCATAGAGGTTCTTCCAGCTTAATGTTACATCTGCGGATTTTGGACCAACATCAATCATGAGCCGCCTTATCGCTTCAGCTGTTATTCCTCTTTTCCTCAGCGCTGCGAAGGTTGCAAGCCGAGGGTCATCCCAATCCCTAAATTTACCGTTCTTAAGGCCCTGCACAATAACAGATTTACTGAGGGAAGCTCCAGTTATCTTGAGCCTACCGTAGTGTATAGCGGTGGGATAATCCCACTTGAAGTGTCGATACAGGTATTCCTGTCGAGTCTGATTGGTCAAATGCTCCTTTCCTCGTATGATATGAGTTACTCCCATCAAGTGGTCGTCGATGCCGCTGGAAAAATTATAAAGAGGCCAAACATGGTATTTGCTACCCACTCTTGGATGGGTGTGCTTCTTTGTATCGATTATTCTCAAGGCTGGCCAATCTCTGACTGCTGGGTTCGGATGGTCTAAGTCTGTCCTAATCCTGACAACAGCTTTCCCTTCACGATAGGTTCCATCCAACATATGTCTCCAGCGTTCCAAGTTCTCTTGAGAGGTCTGGTTTCTACACGAGCACGATTGGCCTAGCCTTATCTTCTGTCGGAATTCTTCACGTTCGCATATACACACGTAGGCATTGCCCTCGCTCAGTATCCTCTCTGCGTGCTCATAGTATAAGCTGAGTCTATCGCTTTGGATGAACTCGGCATCCCAAGGGCATCCAAGCCATGATACATCTTCTCTAATGAGCCGGTAGAATGGTAGGGCAGATTTCTTGAGCCGAGGATCAGTATCCTCGAAACGGAGGTAGAACAAGCCTCGATGCATCTTTGCATACTGATAGGAGAGGATTATTGCTCTGGCAGATCCTAGATGCAAAAGGCAATCAGGGTTTGGAGCGAAGCGGGTGATTACCTGTCTGTATGCCCCAGCTCTGGGTAACGGGGGTAGTGTTCGCCCTTCTTCATGCTTCTCTTTAATCAGGTCTTTGGGCCACTTTTCCAATACCAGTTTTCTCTGATCTTCTGACGAGAGCATGTTAACTTCTTGGACGATTTCAGCCACAATTGAAGCAACTTTGGCTGCGCTCGTCCTGAAGTCGGGGTATTGTGCAAGTGTCTTGCCGAGAACCGAATTAACTATCGCTTTTCCTTTATGATTCAGAGCGTTAAGAAGTGCGATTCTCCAAATCTTCTCTCTGAATCCAGCGCTTGATGTTGAACCTGCCACCAGTCTCTCCTTGCCCATTTATATCTCTCGCTCGACAAGGTAGCTAGCAAAGGCCCTCAACTTCTCTTTAGCTTTTGATTGGGGCAGAGATTGGTTGATTTCATTCCAGCCTTCTGCGACTATGTCTCGTGCGTACTCCTTCGCGTATTCTATCGAGCCGCTTCTCTCAATGATGCTTATTGCTTCTCTCTTTATCGTCTGGTCAGCAGTATGCATATCAAGGATTTCTAGCAATCGTCTTCTGTCCCTAACCTTCGCTTTGCTCAGCGAATTAATCACTAACAAAGTCCGCTTCCCCTCAGTGATATCCTGACCAAATCCACCTTTCCCCTCGCTGAAACGTCCACCAGTCAAGTCAAGAATGTCATCTCTTATCTGGAAGGCTACAGCAATCGTTTCAGCGTATCTCCCTATTCTCTTGGTTAGGTCGTTGTCAGCTCCTGCCAATACTGCAGCTAGTTTCGCAGACATCCTAGCCAGAGTTCCTGTCTTAAGAATGCACATTTGAAGATACTGGTTCTCAGTTATCCGGTCGACGTCGACTAACCCTTTGTGCCAAGCAATGTCAGTTGCCTGTCCAAAGCTGATGTTAACCATTTCTTGAACGTAGATTTCGTAGAGCTTTGTTACTGTCTCCTTGGGAAGCTTTTCCCTATAGCTAGCCAAGGTCAGCAAAGGCAGGTAGTACATAGTGTTGCCTGCATTGACAGCGATATCAATGCCAAATAGTCTGTGTGTGCAGGGTTTACCTCGTCGGAATTCAGAGGAGTCTTCGATATCATCTATCATTATTGTGCCATTGTGTATAATCTCGGGGATAATTGCGAAGTCCAAAAGGTCATCTGGGTTCTTGCCTAGAGCCTCACAGATTAGGAGGAAGAGAGTTGGTCGCCATCTTTTACCACCTCTATCCAGAAACTCCCATATTGGCTCAGCTAATGCTCTATTTATTGCCTCAGGACTGTAATCATAGTGTGGCGGACCAAGCGTCTGAATCAGAGACTTGTCAGTGTAGGCTCTCGGGATAAGCTTCTCTAGTGCTCTATCAAAAACCAAGGCGTTGTCCTTCAAGAGCTTTTTGATTGAGTTTTCCATCTAGTCAGCCCCTCCTCTTCGTGCTAGTTGTTCGAGCTGAAAGCCCCGGATTCGCAACCACTCTGCAGTCCGTCCGACTAATACGACGGGAATGTTCTTTAATTGCTGAGTGGATTCAGCCCCTACCAGAAACATTGTATTCTTCAGCTCTTCTTCCACAAAGCGAAGTTTCTCCTTCACCTTGTTCGAACCCTCCATAGCAGAGCGAAGAATCGGAGAGGCCATACCAGCAAGACTAGCACCCAAGGCTAGGCTTTTCGCAACGTCTACTCCAGAGCGTATTCCTCCAGAGGCTATGACTGGTACCCTGACCGATTGAGCCACCTCAACAATACTTGTTGCAGTGGTTATACCCCAATCCCAAAAGCCTTCACCAAGTCTTTGACGGTGGTCGTTTTGAGCCTTTCCTGCTCGATGATACTCAACCGCTGCCCAGCTTGTTCCCCCGACACCTGCAATGTCGATACCGGCTACACCTGAGTTCTCAAGTCTTCTCGCATCTTCGGCTGCGATTCCTGCGCCTGTTTCCTTGGCGATTACTGGAATGTCAAGGCCTGTTGTGAGTTCTCTGATTTTTTCAAGAACTCCAATGTAGTTTGTTTCTCCTTCTGGTTGAATCGCTTCCTGTAAAGGATTAAGATGCACGGCAAGCGCATCAGCGTCTAGCATTTCCACTGCTTTCTTGGCCTGATTGATGTTATATCCTTTGACGAGTTGTGGTGCGCCAATGTTAGCTACTAGAAAGGCAGTGGGAGCCTTTTTCCTTACGATACGGTAACTCCTCTCCAGTTCTGGGTTCTCTATTGCAGCTCTTTGGCTTCCAACTCCCATTCCAAGACCTAGTTCTTCCACTGCTTCTGCGATGGCAGCGTTTATTGCCACCGCTTTCTTAGCTCCTCCAGTCATGGCTTCCACAATGAGTGGAGCGTTAAGGATTCGGTCATAGACTCTGGTTGAAAGGTCTATCTTATTCCGACTAATTCCTGGAAGAGCTCGGTGGACAAGGATTGCATCCTCAAATCCTGTTGTGGCTCTTCGCGCCTGAACGTCTTCTTCCGCACATATGCGAAGGTGGTCGGCTTTCCTTTTTTCAGTAGAGTGTCTCAGTCTGTTCACCCTTCTCGATGAGTGTTCCTACAGTTTCACCTTTGAGAGCCTTGTATATCGTACCTGGTTCTCGTGCATTCGCAATTATTACCTGGACTCCAAGGTCTAGTACTGGTAATAATTCGAGAACCTTTCCGAACATCCCGCCAGTAACATCCATTGTGCTTGGCTTCGCGATTTCTTCCTGAAGTTTCATCAACTGTGGCAGAGTAATATGGCTGATTAACCGAGCAGATTGGCTTGTTTTAGGGTCTGCATCGTAAAGTCCGTCCACGTCTGCTCCTATCAGGATACGCTCTGCGTCAAGCCGGATAGCCAGCTGAACGACAAGTTGGTCTCCGGATAAAATGTTGAATCCAGTTTGAGTGTCTGATACGGCGTCGCCATAGAGGACTGGTGTGAATCCCAATTCAAGCAAGTTTCTCAATGGTCTCTCTTCCATGATGTTGATTCGGCCAGACTTTGTGGCTATCATGGATGCGGGGCTAATTGCCACGGCTGGAATACTGCGGCTTATTAGGGAATCAACAACCTGCTTGTTCAAAAGCGTCATTGCTTGATGTGTTTTTGAAAACCCTAGGATTTGAGATTCTTCCTTATAGCCATCTGTAATATCGTATTTCTCTGCCACCCAATGGCCAAAAGACCCACCACCGTGTACAATTACTAGAGAATCCATGTCAGCCTGCTTAATCTCACCAGCAAGCCTATTGATTGCCCTCTTGTCTAGGGTTAAGGGTCGGTTTTTAATCGTAATAGCTGATCCTCCAAGCTTCAAAATAACCGGTGTTGGACCTTCTGCTGACATCGTGCCCTCCACCTCCATTGGAAGCTCTTCGGATATATCAGTTCTTATAGACTCAGATTTCACTTAGGATGAAGAGCACGAAATAGTCTGGATTAGGTCTGAGCCGTTACGTGGGTCTATCGATACATTTATAGTTACCACTTTGTGCACAGTCTTGTCAAAGAGAAATATCATTGAGCCATCCTTCGGCGGGTTAAAGATTCAGGTGGAGACAGTATCCATCATTTGACGCAGTGGATGGCTTCGGTGGACTCTACGAGAGAAAGCTTAAAGGAAGGTCAACGGATGCCTCAGAAGCTTCGGAAAACACGAAAGATGCGCGGATCTAGAACGCATGGTTACGGACAGATTGGCCAACACCGAAAAGGAGGAGGAAAAGGTGGAGGAAAGGCGGGTCGTAACAAAATCATGCGTGCAGGCAAAGATGGATGGACATATGCGATAAGGCATAAGCCCAATTACTTTGGAAAAAAAGGATTTACGTCTGCGCAGAGTCTAAAACATGAACCGCGTCTCATCAATGTGGGGCGGTTAGAAGATCTCGTTGACAGGCTAATCCTTGAGGAAAAAATGGAAAAGAGAAAGGGAACAGCTGTTCTGGACTTGACCAAGTTGGGATATGACAAGCTCCTAGGGATGGGGAATCTAACCAAACCATTCATCATCAAGATTGCATCACATTCGGAAGCTGCCGCAAGGAAAGTAGAGAAGGCTGGAGGACAAATTGCGGAATAGGCGAGATTGGTCACTTACGCACCTACACGGCTAAAAGCTAATTACTAAGAGTTGTTCTGTCTTATGGACGAAGAGGAAAGAGCCCATGGCCGGTAGATTCCTTAGATTATTCCAACCGCTTTCAAGGTTTGTACCGGAAGTTAGTCCGCCTCAGCGTAAAGTTGGATTCAACGAAAAACTCTTTTGGACTGCTATGGCTCTCGCTTTATACCTCGTGATGAGTGAGGTCCCCTTATACCTACCTCTTGAGGCAGAGGGAGGAGACCCTCTCCTTTATCTTCGAGTAATCTTTGCCTCGAATAGAGGCTCCCTCATGGAGCTTGGAATAGGTCCAATCGTAACTGCAGGCATCATTTTGCAGCTTCTTGTCGGATCTAACATGATTCAATGTGATATGTCCAACCCAGATGACCGCGCCCTTTTCACCACCGCCACTAAAGTCTTCTCCATCATCATGATTGGGGTTCAGGCTTCAGCGTATCTGATTGGAGGAATGTACGGCAACCTCCCAGCCATTAGGTCGATGGTTGTCTTCATCCAGCTTCTGTTTGCTGGAATCGTGCTTATGCTTATGGACGAAACATTGCAGAAGGGTTGGGGAATCGGTAGCGGGATAAGCCTCTTCATAATGGCAGGAGTCGCTCAGACCATTGCTTGGTCTTGCTTATCTCCTTTGCCTGCTTTTGACGAGGTAGGAAGGCAATCTGGCGCTTTGATTGCCTTCGTTCAGACTCTCCTCGAAGGGCAATCCCTCGGTAGTGTCTTCTTCAGACCGGGAAACAACCCCACCATGCTCGGTTTCATCACGACAATCATAGTCTTCCTCGTAGTTATCTATGCGGAAGGAGTTAGAGTTGAACTCCCCATCTCATATGCTCGCTACCGGGGATTCCGCGGCAGATACCCAATAAAACTCCTGTATGTATCTAACCTACCAGTAATTTTCGCCTCTGCCCTCTTCGCTAACATATACTTCATATCACAGCTTCTCTGGAGTCAACCATGGGGTAGAAACAACTTTTGGGTCAGCCTTCTGGGTCAATACGCCACTGTAGAGGACCAAGTCGTACCCGTGGGAGGCCTCGTATATTATGTAATCTCGCCCCAGAATCTAGCAGACGTAATGAACGATCCGCTACGCGCACTCGGCTTTGTGTCTATTATGGTCGCCTTCTGCATTGTGTTCTCACTCACGTGGCTCGAAGTTGGAGGTTTAGGCCCCAAAATGGTTGCGAAACAACTTATCGACTCAGGTATGCAGATTCCTGGGTTCAGAAGATCAAGCAAACCAATCGAATCACTCCTCAACCGGTATATTCCGACAGTCGCCGTGCTCGGAGGAGTCCTTGTAGGGCTAATCGCGTCAGTAGCCAATTTCTTTGGAGTATTTGGTACTGGTATGGGCATCTTGCTAGCTGTGGGCATACTGTACCAATATTATCAGCTTATAATGCAAGAACGCGTCGCAGAGATGCATCCCGCTTTAAGTCGATTCTTAGGAGGGTAATCGCCACCCACTGATCTCGTGAACAGCGCTGCGAAATCTTATTGATGAAAGTAAGTGACAGAAGCTGCAAGGGAAAAGGTTAAAGCCCGAGAATTTGTGGAACTGTTGGGTTAGGTGGTTTTTAGATTGTTGTTGCCTAATTGGCTGACAATACCTCCTGGGTCAACCATATTCATCCTCTGTTTTTCAGCGCTCATCACGCTCGTTACATCCCTCGTCAATCGTCTCCTAGTTGACAGAAAACAGCTCAACGGGTGGCAACGTGAGATTCGCGAGTGGACGAACGACTCGAAGAAGGCTCAGCGTACCGGCGATAAGAAGCTACTAGCAAAGGTTCAGAAACAGCAATCCAGAATCATGCAGTTGCAGGGCAAAGTCTTCAAACAGTCGCTCAAACCGATGGTCGTATACTTTGTGCCATTCATGCTTCTTTGGCAATGGTTCTTAATACCTGAACTTGGTGCAGGTACAATGGCCTATTTTCCCGGACTAAGCGGAGGCTATATCGAGTTGCCTCTTTTCTTATGGTATCTCATTTGCTCCTTTGCTTCTGGAACCCTTATTTCGAGAGCGCTGGGGGTTCCTATGGGAACATCAGGAGTACAGGGTTGAATGAGTGAATCAACCTTTCAAATCATGGCAAAAGGTCAACACCTCTATCTTTCGCCTAATGGACATGTGGGAATTGATATCAAGCATACTAAAGCGGACAGGTCGTGTGGTCTTCGGTATGACAAAGAGATACTTGGAGGTTCTCACCAGCCCCCTTTAAAGCTGCATAAGATTTCAATGAGTAAAGGAAAAGAATCGCCAAGGAGCCCTCGCCAATATCACAACTGCCTCATGGATTCTCTGAAGGCTGAATTCAGAAATCATTAGTACTTCTTTGGGTTGGAAGTGAGCCTGCAAAACAGAACGCGGAGAACTAAACGAAGAATCCCGAAGACAGTAATCTGCATAGGCGGAATGACTGGTAGCGGAAAGAGCTCTGTTGCAAGAAGGCTGGCTGCTGAATATGGTCTCCAATATTTCTCTGGAGGAGATGCACTGAAAGCCCTAGCCACTGAGATAGGCTACAAGGTCGCTGGGAAGGGTTGGTGGGAAGGCAAAGAGGGAATGAGATTTCTCCAGCAACGAACGAAGGAGGACAAGTTTGACAAAGAAGTTGACAGAAGACTCTTAGAATTGGCTAAGCAAGGATACGTCATTCTTGATAGCTGGACGATGCCTTGGCTGTTGAAGGACAAGAGCTTCAAGATTTGGCTAGAAGCTTCAGTCCCTATGAGGGCTGAACGTGTTGCTGAAAGAGATGGAGTGGGTCTTGTAACAGCGTTAGCCACTTTGAAAGAGAAAGATGAGAAAACTAGGGCAATCTACAAGAAGCTTTATGGGTTTGAGCTAGGTATTGACTTTTCCCCTTTCGATCTAGTCCTAGACTCGAGCAATCTTAGCGCCGATGAGGTCTTTCGGATTCTCTCCTTGGTTTTGAAGCGTTTTCTTTTCGGTATCGATTAGGTTATAAGCACGAAGATTTATGATGTCTCTACGTTTCAGCAGTCGTGGGGAGTTGTTATGCCTGCAGTTGAAGTTGGTAGAATCTGCTTAAAAGTTGCTGGTCGCGAAACTGGGAAGCAGTGCGTTGTGGTGGATGTTGTGGATAAGAACTTCGTCGTTATAACCGGTCCACCTGAGGTAAGTGGAATCAGACGAAGGCGGGTTAATATCAACCATATTGAGCCAACTGAATCAAAGGTTAAGATAAGCAAAGGTAGCAGCGATTCTGAAATCGGTGAAGCCTTGAAGGCTGCTGGCATGCTTGATGGCATGAAAGAGGCTGCTAAGAGCACGACGTAGCAACTTGCGTGATGCCAGTGGTCCATCCAGCCTAAGCTTTAGATACAAATCCAATGAGCTTGAGAAGTATCATATACCGAATATTTTTGTCATTGCCTTTCTAATTCTCTTAGCACACTCCTCAGGATCTTGCGTTGCTGAGTATATGGTAATCTCCGGGCTAGGTGGTCGCTCATATGGAACACCAATACCTGGCACGGTCTTGCTCTCCCCCATCAAAGCCCCTTTGTATATATCTCTCGGTGCCATAAACGTCCTGTCTCGTTTGGCTTCTCGCTCCATACATAGCTCAAGTGGACAGTCGATATACGCTTCAATAAAAAGGTGGATACAATTTCTTGCAGCATCTCTGTAGCGTTGCTTGTTAGCGGTAGCATCTACTACAACATTCACCCCATTTTGCGTAAGGAGTTTGGACACGCAGACTATACAGGCATAGACAAAATCGCGTTCTTCGATGGAGTATGTAGGTTTAGGGGTAATAGCATGGCGGAGCATGTCAGTCGAAACCAATTGAGCCTTGATACCTTGTTGCACCAGCTGTCCTAATAATTCATGAGTAATTGTTGACTTGCCACTCCCAGGAAGCCCTGTTATCCAAACACACCATCCCACAGGACCTTTCATGAACCGTCCCTCGATTCTACTAGTCCATCAATCTGACTTTTGCATTGCAACAGTAGCATGCAATTTCGTCAGGGTACAAAGACCATTTCAAGAAGGCAAATACCACTTTAAAATCTCTTGGATTGCTTTCTCTGAGTAACCTCTTTGTCGCAGCAATGTCTTTATCCGTTCTACCAACCCTTTGCCCAAAACAGTCTAACCTTCCTAAATGAAGAATCGCGATAGAGCCAAAGGGCAAACCCTTTCTTAAAGCTTTTACCTATCGCTGCTTCCCTCAAGTGACATTAGGAAGAGCTGTGATTGGGTTCTCGGCTGTGGACCTTGTTAGTGTGTGGAATAAGTTGGACAGAAGAGTCTATTAGCTAACCATATAGGAGTTGATGCTCTTTATATCAAATCGTTCAGACTTTAGCACGTTCCTGATGAAACAGAATATCTTTTTGCGCACATTTAGCGGGAGGTTTGGATACCAAATGGGCGAAGCAATGACTAGCCCTCGCCATGCGTAGAAAGGTTGGATAACTTCCAGAATCTCTTCATCACCAGTTCTATCCAGGTAGTTACTCCAGAATCTATCGAAAAGTAACTCGAATGGACCATCCAATCGTCTATATGCCTGCAATGAATAGAAGAGATAATTGATTGTCATGGCCGCTATGTCATCTGCTGACTCACCCAACTCTCCTCTGCTGCGATCTATCACTGAGAAATCTGTGCCAGCTCTGAACAATATGTTCCACGGATGGTAATCCCCGTGAACCTGAACCAAACGATGCGTCTTTCGCCTTAGCTTCCACCTCCATTCTACGCAGCGTTTCTCAATTGCACATAAACCGTCTTCATCGACATATTCCAGTCCCTCTGGGTAGCTATCAGCCAAACCCATAATGCCTTCGCCGTGTCCAAGTAAATCACGAACTCGTCGAATGTAAAGCCCAGCTGAACTTGATTTTACTTTGTGAATGTCAACCAAATAATCTGACAAGGCGCAGCAGCGATCCAAGTCTAGGCGTGACAATCTTCCATGGGCTCTAACCCTGTCCAAATCTCGGAAATATGGGTAACCCCTAATCATGTCCGTTATGATGAAGAACTCGTCACAATCACCTAGAGATTTCATCGAGCCCGTAGTGGTAAAGGCGCCAACGTCAACTGAACGAGCATGTCTTGGCAACCTGTTGAAAGCAGAGTGTTGCCACAACAGAACCTGAGCGCGATCCGAAAAGTGGTCATGACCGAAGCCACCAGGGCGCATAGTCTGTAAAATCACACTTTTTGATTGTCCGTTCACCGAGAACTCGACTTTATAAGGAATACCATAGCCGAACCCTTTCAGCTTCTTCCCAGGCTTTTGCTTTGCACGAGTCTTCACCTTCCCCAGCTCGTCAACGTATATGATTTCTACATGCGCCCCGTATACAGTCTTCAGGTATTCTCTCAGTTCCTCTAACTGCAACGTAGGCACTCTGGTAACCCCAACACAACTCTCAAGCCGAACGGATAAGACTTTGCACCATACCATCCATCTTTTAAGTATACGGATTGAAGGGTTAGATGAAGTGAATGCAAATGGCAAGGTCTAGAGTAAGGGAGCCTAGCCTAGCGCCTCAAGGAAATCTACTTGTCGAATGGGCCTCTGAGCATATGCCAGTTCTGAAGCAGATAGAAGAGAGATTCCACAGAGAAAAACCGCTTGCAGACACCAAGATAGGAGCATGCCTACATGTTACTAAGGAAACCAGCGTGCTCGTAGAAACCCTTAAGGCAGGTGGAGCTGAAGTCGCCCTTTGCGGATCTAACCCGCTTTCAACTCAAGATACAGTGGCTGCAGCTCTGGCAGAGAAGGGAGTACTTGTATATGCATGGCGCGGCGAGACCACCGAAGAATACTATTGGTGTGTCAACCAAGTTCTTGACCATAGACCAATAATTACGCTAGATGATGGAGCGGACCTTGTGAGTACAGCTCACACAAAAAGAAAGGACGTTCTTGGGCACATACGAGGTGGCACTGAAGAAACTACAACTGGCGTTGTCCGGTTGAGGGCAATGGAAAAAGCAGGTGCTCTCAAGTACCCAATTATCGCTGTTAACGATGCATACACGAAGTACCTGTTCGACAATCGCTATGGCACAGGTCAAAGCACCATAGATGGAATACTTCGATCAACAAATATCCTCATTGCTGGAAAACGCTTCGTCATATGTGGCTATGGCTGGTGTGGCAAAGGCTTAGCCCTTCGGGCTAGAGGCTTAGGCGCGAGTGTAACGGTTACCGAAGTGAACGCAACAAGAGCTCTTGAAGCTATCATGGATGGTTTCAATGCAACAACATTGTCAGAAGCCTGCAAAACTGGAGATATCTTTGTGACCACTACTGGAAATCTTAATGTCATCAGGAAGGAGCACATGCGCAATATGAAAAGTGGTGCAATCCTTGCTAACAGCGGACACTTCAACCTAGAAATTAGCATATCGGACTTGGAAAATATCTCTTCTTCAAAACGTACTATTCGCCCGAACCTTGAGGAGTATATCCTTCGAAACGGGAAAAGACTCTATCTATTATCCGAGGGAAGACTTGTGAATCTAGCAGCAGCTGAAGGACACCCGTCTGAAGTCATGGACATGTCTTTTGCGAACCAAGCTCTATGTGTTGAGTATCTGGCTAAAAAAAGGGAAATGGAACCAGCAGTCTACAATGTACCAAAGGAAATCGATGACCTAGTAGCAAACCTTAAATTGAAAGCGATGAACATCCGAATTGACAAACCCACGGACGAACAAGAGAAGTACATCACAAGTTGGAAGTCAGGAACTGTCTAGCCGATACAAAACCTTATAATGGGGTTGCCACAATAAACGATGCTAAATTGGTGGTTATATGGTCAGTAAAGATCAAGCTATAGGTTGGCTCATTTGCCTAGCTTGTGTCGTTGTTGCAATTATCTATGTAATCACATTGTTCTACCCGAGCTGGCTTACATGGGCAGGGTTGAACGTAGTTTGGCAATCTAGTGTTCAGTTTTGGGTGGTTGCCATACCAGTGTTTGTAGCGTTCATAGCTGTGTTGGTTATTGGAGCCTGGATTGGATGGACTATGGCTACAACACCACCCCCAAAGCCAATTGAGGAAATCGAAGCAG
>CP070679.1:819692-826596 GCA_020352535.1 Candidatus Bathyarchaeota archaeon
TGACGAATTGAAGGCTTTCATCAGGGCAAGTCCGAGGGCTTCCGATTATTATAGTCCACTATCTTCTGATGTGAGGAATGCTATGCGGGAGCTCTACGGTCTTCCAGATAGTGCTTCTACCCTTGACTTCCCCGACTACTCGGAGACTAACATCCAGGTGAAAGGCGTCGATGAGGCTGATCTAATAAAGACCGATGGGAAGCATATCTACCTCATCTCTAACAGGAATTTCACTATTGTAAAGGCTTATCCGGCTGAAGAAGCGGAGGTTCTTTGCTCAATCGAATTCAATGGAACCTTGAAGGGAGCCTTCATCAATGGTGAGCGACTGGTTATCTTCGAGGAGATTCGAATCAATGGAGCAGCTACTAGTATCAAGGTATATGATGTCTCTGATCGAGAGAAACCTGAGCTGAAGAGAGACTTCTCTATTGATGGCAGCTACTTCAACTCAAGAATGATTGGCGATTATGTCTATACTGTAGTCAGCTACCGTGCATATGTTTCAGATGATGAAGTAGCTCTCCCGCGATTCTACTCCGACAATAGGGTTGAGGAAATGGATATTTCTGAAATCTATTATTCTGATGCTCCAGATTACTCGTATGCCTTTACCACTGTGGTCGCTGTGAATGCCCTGATCGATGAAGAGGATCCAACCCGTGAGTCCATCTTGTTGGGAGCAGCACGCAGCATGTATGTGTCTAGAAATGACATCTATATCGCATTTCCCAAAGATGGAATGACCCACATCTACAGAATTCACATCGAAGGCAGTGAACTGACCTTCGCAGCAGGAGGAGTCGTACCCGGCTATGTTCTAAACCAGTTCTCCATGGACGAATACCTTGATCACCTGAGGATTGCGACGACCACTAGCCACCTCGCCAGGAGTTGGAACCACGCGACCTCTAGGAATCACATCATCATCCTCAACATGGACCTCAATGTAGTTGGAGTACTGGAGGACCTCGCTCCAGGAGAAAGAATCTATTCAGCAAGATTCATGGGCGACAGATGTTACCTTGTCACCTTCCGAAAAGTTGACCCTCTATTTGTAGTCGACATGGAATATCCTGAGGCCCCTAGAGTCCTTGGCGAGTTGAAGATAACTGGATATTCAGACTATCTGCATCCTTATGACGAGAACCACATCATTGGTGTGGGTAAGGAAACAATTGCTGCGGAGCAAGGAGACTTCTCATGGTATCAGGGAGTGAAGATTTCCCTATTTGATGTCAGCGAGGTTGAAAATCCGCAAGAGTTGGACAAGTATGAAATCGGTAATAGGGGAACCGACTCGCCGGTTCTGAAGGACCACAAAGCCTTCCTATTTGACAGAGCAAAGAATCTTCTTGTTCTACCGGTTTTAGTCGCAGAGGTAGACGAGGAGCAATTCCCTAATGGCATTCCACCCACGCAACGAGGTACCTATACTTGGCAAGGGGCTTACGTGTTTACCATATCTATCGAAAGTGGTCTTATACTTGAAGGCGGGGTCACTCACCTAGGAGACGACCAGAACGTGAGAGCTGCCTCTACCTACCACGTGACACGGTCCCTGTACATCGGAAACGTTCTCTACACAATCTCGAACAAGAGAATCATGATGAACAGCTTGGAGGATTTGAGCGTAGTCAAAACGCTAGAGCTTCCATAGCAGCTCGCTCCACCTCCCCTTTTTTCTAGTCACGCATCTGAGTGACCCACACTTCAAAGGCACGCAGTAGTCACAGTCTACACTTTTACCCTGAAATCACTCTGTTATTGAACGTACAGTTCTCCAGTCCTCTATTACCTGTTCCATTGACGAATACTATGTCGAAGATGTTGTTACCGATAAATCTGGTATTCGACACTAACACACCTTCATTACTGGCTGGTTGGTATTTTGCACCCCCAGCAGTGAACTCTGTATCAGACACAATGCATCCCTCTAATTCCAAATCCAGATTCATCAGATGAATGTTAGTGTTTGTGATTTCGCAGTCAATCAGCTTTAGTGACGCACCATATTCACCAATTTGGAACACTATGGCACTATCCACAAATATGCCTTGGTTGATTTGAAAATTCCATGAGTAGATTTGCATGTAAAAATGCGGACATCCTCTCAGCTCTGTTCGATTAAGGTATTGCCGTTCAATGTATTGATGAGGAATGTAGACTTCAACAATCTTTTCTACGTCAACAGTCTTCTCTTGTTCAATAATTCTTGGATTCATCCATTGCCATGTATTCACAGAGATTGAGGTTGCGAGCATTGCAATCAATGTTACATACAGAATTCTTGATGCACATGCACGAGGAACTGACATTGTCTCACCGCTTCCTTTCTTGACGCCCCACGTCTTTTAGCGTTTGCTCTCTTATTTTGAGCCATTGGGTGCAAGAAGATAGATGAATCGTGTTACCTGCAACATACACGCTTACATGCATGTACCTTCGGTTTCATAATCCTCACACGTTCTTCGTGTCGCTTCCCCAGACTTCGACCTTAACCGTAAGCCCAGCTTGATTTGAGCGGAGAACCAGATAGAACCTGCCTGTGATGTTCATATAATGTCTTGGACTTCCGGGTAAGAGATAGACAGACTGCAGGTAATCATCACCATACGCATCGTAGATTCCTACATCAAGTCTTGTCCCAGACTCTGGTTCGCCATTCCAATGCCAAATGACATACCACTCGTCGCTTTCTATCTCGAAAGCATCAGTGTACAGGTATCTTCCAAAGGGGTCAATATCACCTGTTTCATAGATCAAGTGCCATCCACTCGGTTTGTAGAAAATCACTGCAAGCCACACCACGTTAGTTATGACTAACAATGCAGAGAGGATTATGATTATGACATTTGCTTTCTTCATGCTTTCACCGCTACCTTTTCTGAGGTCATGCATCTTTTAGCGTTTGCTCACTGTGCGCACGCAATCTTTTTATTTAGAAACCGCTTCTTCTTGCTCTTCAAGATTGCGATGAGGAGTGAACGGTATGAATGCACTACCACCTTGCCCGAAATGCGGTTCACATGCATGTGAAATGAGTAAAGGCGCAACCGGTTGGCGCTGGGAACCAGCGGATGGTCGCAGCTACCATGTCGGTGGCAAACTGAAGTACCGGTGTGCCTGCGGAAACGAGTGGGAAGAGTAAGGACTCACCACTCAATCTACGTCAACTCGGAAAAGCGTGTGTCTTCGCTTCTAGCTGATTTCCTAGCCTCTAATACTAACTGTGTATCAGCTTTTTATCTCTCTGCGAGATGTAATCCTGGTCGTCGCTTGTGAGATCTAGGTCTTCGTTGGCGATTCCTTGAGAATCGGTAGACGAGAAGAGCAACTACTATTGCTGCTGTGACTCCAAGGGCGATTGGAACTATAGGCGAACCTTGCGGGGGAGGCTCTGGGTTCGTATATGTCAGGACCAGTTGTGGTTGATACTGAAGAGCTTCCTGAGTCTCTTGGTCCTTAGAGGCGAAGAGGGCTAGTGCGGCTCCATCAAGAGGGTCTTGCACCTCGAGAGCCAACGTAACCTCTTCATAGTTTTCTTCCCTGGCGACTCGGATGAAGCTGGTTACATTCCATTCAAACCACGTGTTTATGGCGTCAACACGGACGATGTCGGCAAGACTGGTTCGGAAGAAATCACTGAATAAGACGAAGTTCAAATCTTCTTCAGCCCAGGTGTTGTTAACACACCAGTGTACGCTGATAGCATGTGGATTAGCTAATTCGAAGCAATATAGATGCAATTGCGCTCGAAATGAGGGCTCCGGATTGACAGGGACGCTAGAAATGTCGAACTTGAGAGCGATAATAGAGAACCCGCTGGCAAAATCTGACACCTCTAGGTAGTCTCGATCGCCATAGATTTCACTGACATCGTAGGCATCAACAAATGTATCAGCTAAGGGAGTTTCAACAATCAATTCTGAAGCGTCAGCAATAAGAGATGCTGATAGCAGTACCAGAAGAACTATAACTAACACAGGACCTCGTTGATTCACGCTACATCGACTTCAGACTTGTACTGTCTCATCAATAAGAGCTTTTCCAAGATTCGGGAATCCATCTTTACCTAATAGGAGATGCCTATAACGAATCCCTTGAGTTTCTGAATGGTACTAACCGATTTTGAAGTAGGGCAGCTCCTAGTTGTTGCCCGTAACCTACTTTTGAGTGTAGGTCTATTTATTATCAATAAGGCATGGTGTCAAATCATCAACTCACCCTTCAACACTACCACTGCATTCCCAATCAGTTCGACGGTATTTCCTGATCCCAATCTTACAGTCAGTTCGCCACCTCTTGCCGAGGCTTGATAGGCCTTCATCTCCATTTTGCCTAGGATTCTCGACCAGTATGGTGCTAGGACGGTGTGTGCTGCTCCTGTGACTGGGTCTTCGTTGATTCCCATCCAGGGTGCAAAGAATCGTGAGATGAAGTCATATCGATGTGAACCTTGTGCGGTCACGATGACTCCTTCAACCCCCCTTTGCGTCTCTGAGGATTCCATCTGCTTGTAGTCAGGTGAAAGGCTGTGGACATCTTCTTCCCTTGGTAAACAAACAAGTAGTGACCGAGTTTTTGATCCATATTGGATGTCGATGAAGTCTTTCACACCCAATGTTCTCAAGAGCTGTCGAGGTGGCAGGATTTCTATTGGGTCATCTGCTGGGAGAAAGAGGTGGATTCCCGCCTGACTCTCCTTTGCTCTCAAACTGCCACTTTTCGTTCTGAACTCGAGTTCATTGGTGTTGACCTTGACTTCTCGGAATAAGACTGCAGCTGTGGCAAGTGTTGCGTGTCCACAGAGGGAGACTTCAACTTTGGGCGTGAACCAGCGAAGCGAGAAGACCGTGGCCTTTTGAAATGACTGCTTCGCCAGGGGGTGGACAAAGGCGGTTTCAGATAGATTCATTTCTGCAGCAATCTTAGCCATGATTTCATCTTTCAGTGGTTCTCTTAGGAGACAGACACCACCTGGGTTGCCCGTAAAGGGCTCAGCTGCAAAGGCATCCACTTGATAGATAGACACTTCCCTGTGAGTACTATTCTTCAATTCTGCTTCCTCTGTCACTCTCTTGACGCATTCAGCTAGTAATCTCTTACTGAGCCAGATTCTTGAGTGGGGTGGGCATGATTAAGCCTTATTAGTTCTCAACCTGAAGGTAAACACGGCGGATATCGTGGGGAACTCAGACGACTGCTACATGATTGTAATCGGTACTCGACCAGAAATCGTGAAGATGGCTCCTGTTATTCGAGTGTTCGAAGACAAAGGCATATCATTCGTGCTGGTTCATTGTGGTCAGCACTATGACTATAACATGTCTCAGACCTTCATTGAGGAGCTTGAGCTACCGACCCCGGAGTATGGATTCAAGGTGAAGGAAACCTCACCTGGGGCACAGACAGGACGGATCCTCTCTTTGATTGAAGGCGTTGCCGAGAAGGTTGACCCTAAGGTTGTATTGGTTGAAGGCGACACTAATGGCGTATTCGCTGCAGCCTTGGCAGTAGTGAAGCTTGGCATCTCCGTTGGTCATATTGAGGCAGGACTTAGGAGTTTTGATTATCGCATGCCAGAAGAGTATAATCGTCGTCTTGTCGATCATATCTCTTCATTCCTCTTTGCACCAACTTACACTGCAGAACAGAACCTTGAAAGGGAGAGTGTATGGGGTAAGGTTTTTGTGACCGGAAACACAGTGATTGATGCAGTCTTACAGCACCTTCCTCTTGCTCAGCGTAGGTCTAGCATTCTTGAAGAGATACGGTTTGAGCGTTTCGCCCTCGCAACAGCCCATCGCGCCGAGAATGTTGATAACCCTCAGGTGCTCAGGAATCTGGTCGAAGCGTTTGCTGAAGCGCCTATCCCTATAGTCTATCCTGTTCATCCGAGGACAAAGAAGCGTCTCCGTCAGTGGAAGATGTGGAAAGGTTTGTTGTTGAAGAAGAACGTGCAGGTTCTAGAACCGGTAGGATACTTTGATTTCCTTCTGCTTATGAAAGAATGTGAAATGGTGATTACAGATTCTGGTGGACTGCAGGAAGAAGCAACTTCTCCGAATATTCGGAAACCTGTCATAGTTGTAAGACTCTCAACAGAGCGCCCTGAAGCGGTGCAAGCAGGGTTTGCGACTGTGGTTGGTGTGGAAAAGAAGGCCATTTTAGCTGCAGTAGAGCAGACCTTGAAGCAAAAACACAAGTTGCCACTAGTCTCGCCCTACGGGGATGGAGCTGCATCTGACAGGATAGTAAAGGCTTTGATTAGAGAAATGTCTGGATAATGGATTATAGGCGTGAGTACTATACACAGCACATTGCGATTGATCCTGCTGCCTAGTGATTTGCTAGGAATCTTCTCGTCGAAGGACTGGGTCTGTTGGTACCGCTAGGTCTATCTTCTTCACTCTGCGCTTTCTGAAGACAAAATAGGCTGTTGTTGCGATAAAGATGACAGTCGTTTCAATAAAAAGGTACATCAAGTCTAGGGCGTTAGCTGTTTGACCTCCAAACTCATACTTCGCTCGTACGCCGTTAAGGCTTGCTTGTATGGAGGAATACTCGGAGATGAGACTATTGTATGTGGAGTTCAGAGTGTCAAAACTGACCTGCAAGTTATTATGGTTGCTTTGCAGCTGATTGTAGTCTGACAGCAGCTGTTGATAGTTGGAAAGAAGGCTGCTGTAGTTAGCTATGGATTCATCATAGTCAGCAAGTAGTTCAGCATATGCTATTTGAAGGTCTTCGTAAGGCTTGTTTCGCAGATAGGTGACTCTGAATGCTCCTTCGATCAGCTGCTCCTGCCAGATTGTTTGGCGTTGGACCTTCCAAACACAAGAGGTTTTACTGAACACCAAACCTGGGTCCACGTCGTTTGGAATGCTCATGTCGAAAATCT
>CP070679.1:826696-840403 GCA_020352535.1 Candidatus Bathyarchaeota archaeon
GGCTTTCAAGAGTCGTATCTCTACCAACCATTGTGTTCGTGCGGATTTCTATACCTAAATTCACCAAGTAATTGATATCGTCATCTAATACCCACTTCGGGAGCCTATAGTCCGGGATTGCATATCGCACCATTCCTCCAAGGTCTGAGTCTTTCTCGAAAATCGTGACGGTGTATCCGGCTTTAACCAGCTCATAAGCAGCTGCAAGTCCTGCCGGACCAGAACCGATTATTGCGACTTTTTCATCGTATTTTCTTGGCAACATCTCAGGCTTTTCTTTCGCGGTCTCTCTTGCGTAGTCGAATGCAAAACGTTTTAAGGCGCAAATCGAAATTGGTTCGTCAACTTTTCCTCGCTCACAATCAGTCTCACAAGGGTGAAAGCAGACTCGGCCCAATACGCCTGGAAGCACCAAGTCTTGTCTAATAAGATCACGTGCTTCCATGAATTTCTTATTAGCTATGAGCGCTACGTAGCCTTGTGCATTGACGCCAGCTGGGCAAGCATAGCGGCAAGGTGGAGTTCCCCTTCGATCTACCACAAATGTATTGGGAACAGACTGAGGGAAAAGCCGGAAGATTGCCTTTCTCTTCTCCAGTCCCATATCAAATTCATTTAGCAATTCAACGGGGCAGACTTCTGTACAATCATTACAGGCAGTGCATTTAGACTCATCCACAAATCTAGGTTTCTTCGTTATCTTGACTTTAAAGTGGCCTACGGTCCCTTTAACTTCCTTCACTTCAGAGTAAGTCAGTAGAGTGATGTTCGGATGATGAAGGCAACCAATCATTTTTGGTCCGAGGATACATATTGAGCAATCCATCGTTGGGAACGTTTTGTCAAGCTGAGCCATTCGCCCTCCAATACTTGGAGTCTTCTCCACAAGATAGACAGTTAGGCCTCGGTCTGCAAGGTCCAATGATGCCTGGATTCCAGCGATGCCACCACCAACCACTAACACAGCCTTGTTGGGCAAATTGGCTTTCCTCTTGCATGTTGAGAGTAACTCACTTTATAGGATGGCACTTAAATGTTGCTTCAAACGAGTTGCGGAAGGTGGGCACCACTCTTCTGCAATCGGTGTAGCCGAAGTTAGGCGGATAAGGATTTTACGATTGACTTGGTGGAGAACGTTGTTGACTTGCTAGTAAGAAGGATTGCTAGATGCGGCCTAAGGCTTGCATCGCTGCTACGATTTTTTGGACAGCTGTGAGGTATGAGGCTGTTCGCAAATCGGTCTCTGCTCGTTTGGTGCGGAGAGTTGTGTCGACTTGGTACTGCTTTGCGTTTTGATATACCTCTTTGAAGGCTTTTGCCATCACCTTTTTGAGTTTTTCGTCGACTTCCTCGTCGCTCCAGTAGTAGCCCATGCGGTTTTGAACCCATTCGAAATAACTCACTGTGACGCCTCCAGCGTTTGCCAAAACATCTGGTACGACTATTGCTCCTTTCTCGTGTAGGATTTTGTCTGCTTCTGGGGTTGTTGGTCCATTTGCCTCTTCTACTATGAGCTTGGCTGTAACCTCATCAGCGTTTTCCTTAGTTATTTGGCCCTCCAAAGCTGCGGGAATTAGTATGTCACAATCAACGGTGATTGGGTCTATTGTCTCAATCTCCTTACTTCCTGGAAAACCTCTAACACTACGTGTCTTTTTCTTGAACTTTGTCAACTTCTCCGGATGCATTCCTTTGGCGTTGAAGGCTCCGCCTGTAGAATCGCTAACTGCGATGATTCTGCATCCTAAATCGAAGAGATACTTTGCTATAGGCTGGGCCACATTGCCAAATCCTTGTATTGAAACACGTGCTCCCTTCAACGGTATCTTGTAGGTTTTCACTGCCTCGAGTGTGGCAAAGAAGGCTCCACGACCAGTCGCAGTTCCTCGTCCCCTTGAACCGCCAATATCGAGGGGCTTCGCAGTTATCACGCCTGGAATGCTTTTTCCAGCAATCTTGCAGTATTCATCAACAAACCATCCCATGATTTGGGCGTTTGTACCTACATCAGGTGCTGGGATATCTTGGTCCACACCAACAAATTTCGAGATGGCGGCAGCGTATCCGCGAGTTAGTCTTTCAAGCTCGCCTGCGGACATCTCCTTTGGGTTACATGTAATTCCACCTTTTCCACCACCGAATGGGACGCCAACAATTGCGTTTTTATTGCTCATCCAGAAGGCTAGTGATTTGACTTCGTCTAAACATACACCAGGATGATATCTGATGCCACCTTTTGCTGGGCCTCTAGCTGTGTTGTGTTGCACTCGATAGCCCGTGAAGACTTTGATTTTCCCGTTATCCATTCTTGTAGGGATTGATACAATCAACACTCGTTCAGGGTTACTCAGAACTTCGACAACATCAGGTTCCAGATTTAAGACGGCAGCTGCCTTTTTCAGTGGTGTCAGAGCCTTTTCATACAAATTTCCAGGATTTGGCATGCTTCCACATCTTTACGTTTGTAAACTTTGGGAGGATAGATAGCTTATGCCTATTTAACGCTTACTCTCTCAACCGTACAAGCCACATGAACCAATTGTCGAATTTTTCAGTCAAGCCTTTCGTGCCCAGTAGGGGTCTTTGATGTATGAGTAAATGTGATGGCTGGCTATGGCGCCGTGCGCTGCAGCAACAGTAATTAAGCGAAGCCCAACGTGAGTGACGTCACCTACTGCGAAAACTCCTTCAACATTTGTTTTCTGGGCTCTATCTGTGGTGATAAACCCCCGATCATCAGTTGCTAGTCCAAGTTTTTCCAAAGTTTCATCATTTGGAACGAGTCCAACTGCGACTACTACTGCGTCTGCATTCTTTTCGAGTCTCCTTCCCTCTTGGTGTATCATGACTCTCTCTACTTTGCTACGTCCTTTGATAGCTGTCACCTCGCCCTTGAAGATTATATCTACCAGCCCACTTCTCCTGACCTTTTCGACATTTTCGTCAAAAGCTCTGAAGGTCTCTCGTCGGTGAACCAGCGTTATTTCTTCAGCTAAATTGAGTAATTCGAGCACGGCATCTATGGCTGTATCCCCGCCACCGATTACAACCACCTTCTTTCCTAAGAAATCTTCTGGATGATACGGAAAATAGTATACTCCACGGTCGTTCTTGCTGAATCTCGATTCGTTAGGTATTCCCAGCTTCCGTGGTTTTGTGCCAGTGGCGATAACAACGGCCTTAGAGCTATACTGCTTCTTGTCAGTGGTTACCGTCAAATCCTTAGTAATATCAGTTACTGACTCATTTCTCACTGCGACATCACTGTGGCGAAGATGTTGCAGCCAGTTCCTCACCAACTCGATTGATACTATTCCCTTAGGAAAGCCAGGATAGTTTGGGATGGTCTTATTGGGATAAAGGGTCGTGAGTAGTCCGCCCATCCTGGCCTTTTCGAAAAGTCCAACCTTCAGATGCCTTGTTGCACACATTATTGCAGTGTTTAGACCAGCAGGACCAGCACCGACTACGATAACATCAAACTCTATATGTTTTGACAAAATAGTTCACTACTCGCTGTCCTATTACTAACTGGAATAAAGATTGTTTTTAAGCTCTATGTAATCCCTGTCTGACGGTTTGGGGGCTCATACGCTACCTCTGGTAGTAATAAGGCTGCTTGATATGCCCGAAGGCTTCGGTGGCTGCTATGATTGACTGACCTACAGCTGTACCAATCTGTTTGACCGGCCCCTTTGTTATGTCGCCAGCGGCATAAAGGCCCTCGATGTTCGTCCTTTGACGACTGTCAACAAGAATGTACCCATCTTTGTCCACCTCAACTCCAGCTTTCTTGGCAACTTGGCTGTTTGGAACTTCACCAACTTGAATGAAAACACCGTCGATATCGACTTCTCTTTTCTTGCCGGTCTTGTTGTTATGTAGTATCACGCTTTTCACCTTAGTGTCGCCCTTAATCTCTTTAACCTCTGTGTTCCACAAGATATCCACATTTTGAGAGCGCATATCCTTCACTAGGGCCTCTTCTGCTCTCAGTTGATCTCTTCGGTGAGCCACCATGACAACCGATGCTAGGTTTGCTAGATATATTGATGAGATTGCTGCTGTATTCCCACCGCCTACAACAATCACCTTCTTCTCCTTGAAGAAGGCTCCATCACAAAGAGTGCAGTAGCTGACCCCTCTGCCACGAAATTCCGCTTCACCAGGCACACCAAGCTCTTTATAGTGACATCCAGATGCAATAATCACAACAGATGAGGTGTATGTGGCTTTCTCGGTCTTCACAGTTGCCATTGAATCCTTGAAGGTCATTTTCGTAACGCTCTCCAACTCATTAATTTCAGCCCCGAATTTTTTGCAATGTTTTGCCATCCTATCCACAAGCTCCCTTCCACTGATGCCTTCATAGAATCCAGGGTAATTCTCGATAATAGGAGTCTCTGCAGCTGAGCCGCCAATAATCCTCTCCTCAAGAACCAGTGTTCTAAGACCACTTCGAGCACCATAAAGAGCCGCTGTCAGCCCAGC
Organism: Candidatus Bathyarchaeota archaeon; assembly: GCA_020352535.1. Lineage (GTDB taxonomy): Archaea > Thermoproteota > Bathyarchaeia > Bathyarchaeales > Bathyarchaeaceae > SOJZ01. The sequence goes on from CP070679.1 coordinate 831,188, forward strand.
AGTACCAGCGCCTATTATTATCAGGTCTAGATGCTTCAATACCACCATCGAGTACGATGTTTTCCATTGACATTTATGAATATTACTTACCAAAGCGACCACCCAAGATATCAGGGCCCCAATCACTATGCTATATCAATCGATCTTGAACTGAACCCATATTGAAATCGTGCTTATGAACACGAAAGGCGTTTATAACTTGGCAAACCACGTTCCTGAATAATGATTGAATGTTTAGGACGAAAACTCCTCGATACATTGCTCCGAGAACTGATACTATGCTAATCGATACACATGCGCATCTACAATGGGCAAGCTTCAATAAAGACAGAGAGAAGGTCATAGAGCGTGCTCGGGAAGCTGGTGTAAAACGCATAGTAAATATCGGGTTTGACATCAAAGGCAGTCAGAGCGCAGTCCGACAGGCTGAAAGCCACATGGGCCTCTATGCAACAGTTGGTGTTCACCCGCATAATGCCAGCCAACTAGGCAGCGTTGCCCTGAACGAGCTAAAAAAGCTGGCTGAAAGCTCAAAGGTTGTAGCAATTGGCGAGATTGGACTGGACTACTATCGAGACCTATCTCCTCGGGATGTTCAGAGAAGAGCGTTTGAGGCTCAGCTTTCTCTGGCTGAAGAGCTTGACTTACCAGTCGTGGTTCACAATAGAGAGGCGCATACCGAAACTCTCAATGCGCTTTCGGACTTCAGGGGAAGAGGGGAAATCATAATGCACTGCTTCTCAGGAAGCAGTGGGAAAGCTGAAGAATACATCGGATTAGGGTTCTACTTATCTTTCGCAGGAACAGTCACATTCCCCAACGCTCATAGCCTACGTGAAACAGTTGCTAGAGTAGATTTAGGGAGGATGCTTATTGAAACAGATAGCCCTTGGCTTGCCCCTCAACGGGTACGAGGAAGAAGGAATGAACCAGCCTTCCTGCCCTTTATCGCTGAAGAAATTGCTAAACTCAAAGGCATATCAATCGATGAATTGGCAAAAGCAACAACTGAGAACGCCAATGAAGTCTTTCAGCTCGGTGACACATCTAGGTCATGAATTTAAGAATCAAGTCATTCATTGTCTGAAGGAACGATTCTTCCAGGTTTATACCATAGTATTCAGCTACGACAAACACAAAGTAGAGTATATTAGAAAGTTCTGTGGCTAACCCTTCGTTTGGCTTGGGTTGATCTGATGTATTTCCTCCGAGCTTCTTCACTAGTCCAGCTGTATCACTCACCTCTTTGAGCAGGTCTTTCATTAATGTATAGGGTGTCCAAGCCTCGCCATCTTTTAGGCTTGATCTTCGGTCAATTTTCTTAAAGTTTTTCCAGCAGAGATATTGGGCATCACGTAAAGTCAGAGACATATAATCACCGTAGAGGTTTCAAGGGCTATAGGATTTAGGTTTTCTTGTAGAGACTAGGTGCTTATAATAAAAAATAGGAAACTGGGCGTACGCATGCACCTAGTTAGAAAACTCAGCTATTGTATTTCTATGCGTTCGCCCTTTGGCTTATCTTCTTTCTTCTTCTGGAGTGTAACTTCGAGGACGCCGTTCTTGTATGTGGATCTCGCTTTGTCGGGTACTATCTTTGCTGGAAGCCTAACCTCCTTGTAGTATTTGCGTAACGGTGTGTCTACTGAAATTGTCAATCTTTCCTCTGTTCCATGTAGCTTAATGTCTTTCTTGTCAACACCTGGTAGTTCGACTATGACCCTGACTTCGCCATTACAGTTCAGCACATCTGCAAGTGGTTCCCTCTTTTCTTTGATGTCAATTCTAGGACTGCCTAGTCGAGTTTCAGGTTTGATGTTTCCGAATTCTCGGATCTTTGGCTTCCCATCCGGACCCATCGTAACGCTGTAACCGTAGACAAAGGGTCCCCAGCTTCTTACCTTTGTACCGTCTGGTAATGTTCGTTCTTTAGTGAGGTTCTTAGGTGCTTCTCGAAAGAGCCTTCCAAACTCAGCCTCCATCATTTCCTCCATTTCCCTGAAGATCTCTTCTGAATCTCTGAAGAGACTGCCTCCAAAGAAAGGCCAGCGTCTTCTCTTGTATCGTCGTGGTCTCCAATCATCCTCTGACAAAACAAATCACCTCCTTATAATCGCTCCACTTCTTCCAAGGATTCTAGTAGACGACTTAGGGCTAAGCTCATCATCAGAAATGTTGTCTCCCCAATATCGGAGCAGCTGTATTTTCCTCGACTGGTCTTTCGCAGAAAGCCGCCGTCACGAAGCTTCCTAGAGTTTTCCCATACGGTCTTAGGGTTTAGGTCAAGGTCCCGCATGAAGTCTGCAAAGCTCATTGTCCCACTCTCCTCCTCCACGAGTCGCCTCATCATCCTTAGCCTGGTCTCATTCGATAAGGCAGAGAATATCTTGGAGAATCTACGGAAGTGCTGCTCAAAAGCGTTGAACTCATTTTCTAGTTGATGTCGTGGCCAGTCTGTTGGTGAAAGTGGTATCTCACTCACCACTTTTCCATTTCGAACCAATTGCAGTTTCAGTTTCATGAGCCAGCCCCTTATTACTGTAAGGTAATTACTATTTAGTAATATATAAATGTTACTACATGGTAATAAACCAACAGCCTAGCTAGATGTTAGGTGGTATTCAAGCATAGCTAAATACGTGATAACATAATCATCTAATCAGGACAAGGTATAGCCAATGAGCAAGCGTACGGAACGATGGATTGCATGTTTGATGACTGGATTAGAGGAACATGTCGATGGAGAAATCATCGTCAAAGTCTTAGAGCGTTGCGGCCGTCAGTGCCAATCAGAAAGCTTCGTGAAGAAGGCGAAAAAGATATATCAGAAATCAGAAAGCGTTGATGACTTTTTAGATAAACTCGGAAAAGTGTATAGCCATCTACATAGGGAAGGAGATAAGGTCTATATCATCTATCCTAAATGCTACTGCTCTCAAGTTAACAAAATACCTGCTGGCGTACTCTCAGGAGTGTACTGCAACTGCTCTCGCGGGTGGATCAAGCAGCTTTTTGAGGGAGTCCTGGGACGACCTATCGAGGTCATACGCGAGGAATCCATTATCAATGGAGATGCGCAGTGTAGATTCAGAATCGTCCTTTGAGAATGAAGCAAGTTAGGCTAAAGAATTCTTGAGACGATATCGCAGATTCTTTGGAGAAACACCTCATCTTCACTGGTGAAAGCTGACACTATATGAGAGTCTATGTCTAGTTTTCCCACAATTATATCATTCCGAAATATTGGAATGACAATTTCAGACTTCACATTTGGGCTGCATGATAGATAATTCGACTCTTGTGAGATATCTTGAGCCACAATGGTTTTCTTGTGGTGTGCAGCTTGCCCACATATGCCTTTCCCAAACGGGATTCTTGTATGCGTAGTAGGCTCCCCGCTAAAAGATCCCAGCAACAACTCGTTCTGCTTCGCTTTGTCAACCAAATAGAACCCGACCCAGCTATAGTGAGAAACACAATTTCTTAACAAGCTGCAAATGGCCTTGAGTTTCTCGCTTGAAGACAAATCACTATCCGCAATGGTTTCTACTTCCTCTACGAGTTGCCATAGTGGGTTCATTCGCTTCATGCACCCAGCCTCAAATCTCATCAAGAGGTCTTGATTTGGACCTGAACCTCAAGTGGTTACAGGTCAATAGGTTCACCATTTTCCTGCTTGTTTCTACACTGGTCAAACATATCAACAGCTTTACGTAAGTGGGGAATCGTGATGGATCCTCCCACAACCAAGGCAATGTTTAGCGCCTCAAGGAACTCCTCCTCAGAAACATCCTCTTGCACACAGCGTATAACGTGGTAGATTACACATTCATTGCAGCGTAGTACGGTAGAAGCAACCAAGCCTAGGAGCTCCTTTGTCTTAACATTCAAAGCTCCTTGCCTATACGCTTGACTGTCTAAGGCCAAGAACCGCTTAACGCCAAGATTGTTGCTGGAGAGAATTCGCTTATTCATGTGCTCATGGTAGCGCTTGAATTCCTCAATTTCACCCAAAATGATGCACCAACTCCCTCCTACCCGGGTGACCTTACAAAAATGTTTGCGTCAGTACCAACAAGAGGAGTCAAAGGTACCTGGTACCCTGCAGCCTTCATTATGAGGATCAGAGACTCATCGATAGGTCTTCTAGCCGGATAATAGCCTTAAGGAAAATTGTGTTGTGGAGCTTATCGTAATGCCTTTTCGAGCTTTTGTTTCGCTGGTCTGAAGTACTTGATATCGAGCATAGAGCCTTCGCGTTCTTTCCTACTTTTGAAAACAGCTTCAACATGCATGCCAATTTCCACGTCTTTTGAATCAACCTCGCCTAGCTTGTGCACAAAACCGCCGTGAACATTGTCGATCTTGATCATAGCCCATATGATAGGCTTCTTCAGCTTAGATCCATCGATGTCTATGTTTGCGATGGTGTAGGTGTGAACGCTACCTCTTTTGCTCACTGTTTCCCATGTGTCCAGCTTTTCAAAGCATCGCTCGCAGAAGAGTCTAGGCGGTACGTAGATAAGGTTGCAGTTCTTGCATCTGGTTCCCATGATTTTCGCGTTTTCTTTCAGTTCTTTGAAGAATTTCTCACCTGCGATTCCATAGGTGTACGAGTAGTCTGTTTCCATGTGACCCATCCAATGGGTGAGATCGCGGGGGTCGCCTATCTTTTCTAGAGACATTGCAGTTACACCTCCACCGGCTTGAAATATTTTATGTCAGTTATCGCCCCGGTACGTTCCTTTGGAGGTTTCCACACAGCTTTGACCTTCATGCCAAATGTTACATCCTTTGGTTTTGCTTCACCTATGATGTGAACAATTCCTATCCCCTTTGAGGCACCATCGATTTCGATTACAGCTACGACTGTTGGCTTGTCCGTTCTAGTTGCATCTGCTGCCAGGTATGAAATGGAGTAGGTGTTTATGATTCCTGAATCCTTCACGTAAACCCACTCATCCGTCGGTCGGAAACACATTTCACAGTACATTCGTGGTGGCACAACTATGCGATTGCACTTGTGACATTTTCTAGCGATAATCTTTCCATTCTTCAGTTCTTTCAGGAACCGGCTCATTGCGATGCCTGTGCTCCATGCATACCTTACTTTTGGGCGCCAGCGGACAACTGGGACTTTTCCTGCTCGAAGATCAGCTGTTTTGATTCGCTCGCCTGCATATTTCTTGATTTTTGCGCTCATTTCTGCTTCTCAGCTCCTCAGCACGATCACAGATCCATATTGCATGAGGTCTCCCCAAGCTTGAGCTACTCCAGTTCTTGGGTCGCCAGGAACCTGTCGCTTACCTGCTTCTCCACGTAGCTGCCAGAAGATTTCACATACTTTCATAAGTCCAGCTGCAGCTATAGGATTGCCAACACCGAGTAAGCCACCTGATGGATTTATAGGCAAATCACCATCTCGTTGGGTGACACCCTCTTCAGTAAGCTTTGGGGCTTCTCCTTTCTTGCAGAGGAGAAGTCCTTCCATGTGATGGAGCTCCTTGTAGTCGAATGGATCGTATGGTTCTGCCACATCTATTTCCTTGGGTGGGTTCTTGATACCTGCCATCTTGTAGGCCATACGGGCAGCGCATTCAACGTATTTTGGGTAATAGAGGTCTCTGTTTGTCCAGTAGGTTGAGTCTATGCCCCACCCTACGCCATCAATCCATACAGGGTCGTCTGTGATCTCCTTTGCTACTTTCTCTGAAGCAAGAACTAATGCTGCTGCACCATCGCTGGTAGGGCTAATGTCTAAACGTTGAACAGGATGCACTAAGGTCTCAGAGTTGAGTACATCTTCAACCGTAATCTTCGCAGGAAGCTGGGCACATGGATGATCCATCGCATTGCCCTTGTTCTTCACGGACACAAGTGCAATTTGTTCTTTCTTAATGCCATGAACGTGCATATATCGATGCATTTCGATGGCAAATATCCAGACCAAGTTCATTCCAATTGGTCTGCTCATTATAGGATCGAATATGGTTGTGAAGGCGTATTGTGGATGCGGGAAGCAAGATGACATCTTCTCTTCGGCTACAACCAAACATGTGTCGAAAAGACCAGAAGCCACATGCCACCACCCAGCATTTGGCGCAAAGACCCCAGTTCCACCTCCCACGAAGACTCTTGTATACGGCTTTCGGTACGCCCCAGCTCCATCTGAAAGATTCTCACCTTTCATGTGGATTCCATCGAAAGCATCGGGTGCTGTTCCAAGTGTTACACAGTCTATGTCCTTGCGCGTAAGTCCTGCGGAGTCAAGAGCCATCTTTGAGGCTTCAAAAGCTAACTCTCTGCCGGTTTCTTTGAGGTTTCGTCTGAAGAGCGTAAGTCCTGCTCCGACCACTGCAACTCTTCTCTTAGCAAACATCTACGTCGCACCTCTTGAACGGTTGCTTAGGATAGCCACCGCTCCACTTGCTGTTGGAATTCCACGCCAAACCTGTGCTAAGCCAGTTTCAGCATCTGGCACTTGTCGTTTCCCTGCCTCACCACGCAATTGAAGGACGATTTCCAGTGCTTTTTGAAGACCTGATGCTTCAAGCGTATAACCAACTCCTAGTAATCCACCGGAAGGATTGATAGGTATGCTTCCATCTCGCTCCGTAGCCCCCTCCTCGGTCAACTTACCTGCCTCTCCTCGCCTGCAGAGCTGAAGAGCCTCAAGATTCTGAAGCTCTTTATATGAGAATCGGTCATCAATCTCCGCCAAGTCTATTTCCTTTTGGGGGTTCCTGATACCTGCAACCTTATAGGCCATTTTTGCAGCTAGCTCTGTATCTACTGATCTACCCCAATCCCTAGTTTCAAGCCAAGGCGTATCCGAGTTCCAGCCAACTCCTCTTACCCATATTGGTGTATCTGTGAGTTTTCCTGCAACTTTGTCCGAGGCTAGGACCAGCACCATACACCCATCTGCGAGTGGACTGATATCCAAGCGACTTAACGGGTAAAAAAGTTGTTCGGACTCAAGCACATCTTCAACGGTTATGTTTGCTCCATGTGCCGCGTAGGCATTGCTTAAGGCGTTCTTTCGGTTCTTCGCAACGACATGGGCACACGCCTCTCTTGAAGCCCCAGTTTCATGCAAGTAACGGTTCATCTCCAAGCCAGCGATATAGAATGGATGACCGCCTAAAGGCCTGTTGAAAATTGGATCTAAGGCAAAAGCCACAATATCTGCGAATGTGAGTATATCAGAGGCTTTGCTATGTGCTTCAACCGCAACCGTATCGAATTCGCCAGTGCGTATTAACATATAGGCAGTTGCTAGTCCGAACAAACCATCAGCTGTGACTGTGAAAAGCTGTCTCAACACGGCTCCAAGCTGATCTGGGACGAACTCGTCAAAGATGCTGAAACCTTCCCAGTAATCTTCTGCGCAAGTTATGAAATTGTCTATGTCGCATCGTGGGTCTACACCAGCATCTTCGAATGCTCTCGTAGCAGCTTCAAACATTATCTCTTTATAGGATAGGCCCGGAGTAGTCGGTCTGCAACCAGTGCATCCCAAGCCAACGACAGCCACTTCTCTCAACAATCTTCACCTCGAAATTAGAAGATTTTAGCAATGCAAGCTTGTTCACTATAAAGCTTTCTACGAGCTATTGTTGACTAGGCCAAGGAAATAGGTATAATATACCTGTGAGAGAGAAAGAAGAGATGTGGGTAAGTGGACTGCTGCCAGCAGAGTGTTGGGAATGTTAATCCCTTCTAGAGCTAACATTCTTGTCTGCTTTTGCTTCGGATGGACTTAGGCAGCTATAGGGGTCCAAGTCTCTGTGCGAAGGTCTCTCTAAGCTTCGACATTGGTAGATATCCGTTTGCTATCACAGTGTCATGGAAGAACTTCTCATTGAACTTCTCGCCCATCTTGGCCTTCACGTCATCTCTTAGTTTCAGCATGAGATGTTTGCCGAGGAGGTAGGAGAGCGGATATCCTGGGCTTTGGGTATATCGGCGGACTTCAGCAACGGCACCATTCTTCGACATTCCAGTTTCTTTCACTAGCATGTCAACCGCTTCGTCGAAACTCATTTCTCCGCATGAAAGTTTAACATCCACTATCATTCTAACTGCGCGCCATATTATGTCGTTTACTTGCATGAACTGGGATTTCAGACCTCCTTGAAAGCCGCGTTTCATCATCATCTGTTCACAGTAGTGTGCCCAGCCTTCTGTGGTTTCTGTTCCTCCTGCAAGGTTCCTTATGAAAGAGCCGAGACGGTTTGAGCGTGATGTCTGAAGGAAGTGTCCAGGATATGCTTCGTGTACGGCGGTGTTTGGTATGCTTGCGTAGTTAGCATCCTTGCTCAGGTCTTTGATTTCCTTGGGACGTGTTACGATGTAGATACCTTCTTGGGTCTTCTCATATTTACCGGGAAGAACCAACGCTGCAAAGGGAATTAGAGGAGCCATAAATGAAGGGGTTTCTTTAATGTGAAGCTTATCACCCTCTGGAACTGTGGCGATATCATTCTCGCGAACGAAGTTCTTGGCGCGCAACATCTCCTTCTGCGTTAGCTCTAGTACTTCTTCATATGTTTGGGGAGAGTCAGCTTGGATTTCCTTCATTACTTCTTCAACGGATTTGCCCGGGGTTATCTTCTCAGCTAACCGAGCTCTCTCCTCTTTTAGATCTTTGAGGAACTTCACGCCCAATTCATGAATCTCATCACCCGTCATACTAAGCTCTCTTAGCTTCAAGAGCTCGTCGAACTTCTCTTTTCCAAGCACCCAGTCACCTTTTGCCTTTGGGAGTAGTGCCTTTAACCATTCAAGATGCTCATTAATCGGCTGAGCTAAGCCTGCAACCGCCTTTTGAAGCCGTCCGTAGAGGTCATCGGATATTTGTCCTTTTGTCGCGACGTTCAGGAACTGGAAGAATCCAGGCATGCGTTGACATTGCTCAATTGCGATTTCAGTCCACAGCTTCACAGGTGTGCATTTATTAAAACTCTTCTGAAACTGGTTAAGATACAGAGGTAGTTTCTCCAGTCGGGAGACTACGCCCTCGATTCTTTTCTCAAGTGGTGCATATTCACGAGTTAAGACTACGAACACCATGGAACCTATGGCGTCCAGACACTCGGGATTCTTCTCGTGGGTACGATGCTTGTAAGCAGAGAACTCGAATCGTTTGTAGGCGTTTTCAAGAAGCCGCCAGTCCATCTGATGTTCTTCATTGAGCTCATCGAACTTGATTGT
>CP070679.1:840503-843291 GCA_020352535.1 Candidatus Bathyarchaeota archaeon
TAGACTTGCACCCGTCACTCAGCAGATGGCTTTGGCGTTCATTGGCGAGCATGTCTTAGGCTTGCCGAAGTCATATTGAAGGAAATGGTAGACCGGCTGTATGCGACCTGAAGTCGCACATGCATATTAGGATATTTGGTGGAACTCCCACAATGGAGTGGAGAGTTGATTGCCATGCTTGAAACCCTGGAAAAGTGCATGAGGGGAAAGACCGTAGGTCGACTTAACCTGGTTCAGCTTCGTGGTCAGATAAGAAAGCTGACGACTTGCACAGTAAAGAATGGCATTGTAGAGAACCTCTCTCATATCCATTTGAACGGCGTTAGTGCCAGAGTTCATGCTAGAGGCAAGTCTTGGGGATTCAGTTCTACAAACGTATTGAAGCCACGAAGTATGGAGCAGATCCTGCAGGACGCCTTGAAGCTGGCGAAGACCTCTCAGAAGCCGGAGTGTCAGGGTTACCCTCTTCCTCCTGCAGAAGTGGTGGTAGCAGATGAGGTGACTCCGGTGAAGAAGGCTCCAGCAGATTTCTCGCCCGAGGATGTCATGAAGATATCTTATGAAGCATTTGAAGGAGCAAAAGCAGCAGGAAACAGTATCGCCGATGTCAAATCGACATATATCAGCATAGAAGATGAACGATATTTCGTAAGTTCGGAAGGATCAAGAATTCATCAGAATAACACTCGAGTGCTGCTTTTTGCAGATGTGCTAGCTAAGAGGAATGGTCTCATAGTCCCTACATCGGAAAGTCTAGGTCACTCTGGAGGATTGGAGCTGTTTGACGGAACATCGCCCTCCTCGCTGGGTAAGGCCGCTGCTGAGAAGGCAGTTCAGCTCTTGGATGCGAAAGCTCCGCCTTCTGGAAAGTTTCAGGTCGTCATAGATCCAGCCCTTTGCGCCACCCTACTACATGAAGCAGTTGGGCATCCGTTGGAGGCGGACTTGGCCATGTCTGGTGGCGGCTTTGGCAGCCATACTGGTGAAGTTGTTTCTTCCAAGCTTGTAACAATATACGACGATGGGCATGTGCCTGGGGGTTTGGGATACTTCCTCTACGACGATGAAGGCGTCGAATGCAGACGCACCAATCTGATTAGGAACGGCGTGTTGAGGAGCTTCATGCATGATAGATCAAGTGCAGCAAAGGCTGGTGCTGCTTTGACCGGTAATGCCCACGCATGGGACTATAGTGTTGAGCCACTTATAAGACAGACTAACATCGGTCTCGAAGCTGGAGATTCGTCAGTAGAAGAGATGATAGAAGGAATTGAGGATGGTCTCTTTCTTGCAGGAACTTTCGGTGGTCAAGCAGATTCCTCCGCGGACTTCACATTTGGCTTCCAGAACGCCCAGTGGATACAGCATGGGAAGCTAGGAGAGACCCTGCGAGGCGCAAACGTTGCTGGCAATGCAATCGAGGTCTTCAAGACAATTGATGCCATAGGGAAAGAGGCGGTTCTCCGCCCAGGTGCTTGCGGAAAAGGCCAGTTCGCAGTACAGGGAAGAGTAGCTCCCGCGATTCGCTGTGAAATCATGGTAGGGGGAACAGGGGGCAAGTAGTTGAATCAACAAGATAGCTGGAGAACACTAAGCGACAATGCCCATAGAACCATCACGTTCTTGAACAAGAAAGCGATAGTCCACGCGGAAGCCTTCTTCACCAGTGGCCAGAGCACCGAGGTCACTATCAGGAACTCGGAAATCCTGACGAAAAACAGAGTGGATGATTTAGGGGTAGGCTTCAGAGTCGTTAGCAAGGGGAATAAGGTGGGATTTGCCTGCACCAACGCGATAGGTAAGGAGGAGGTCTTAGCCGCAGGGGAGACCGCGTTTAACATCGCAAAAATCAGCTCTGCCACACCAGACTTCGCCCTCCCTTCAGCAGGCAAGCTTCCGGTTGTCAATGGGCTGTTTGATCCTCGAGTCGCCGAAATTAATGTTGAAGAGGTTGTTGACATCGCAGAGCGAGCTTCGAGGGCTACTGAGGATTTTGATAAAAGGGTTGTTGCAAAGGATGGAGGTGCTTTTTTCCAGGTAGAACATGTTGGAATCATGAATACGCTTGGTGTGGATGTTGAAGAAGAGAGGACTCATGCAATTGCCTATATTGGTGCAAGCGGCGAGCAGAATAGCGAAGTTACAAGCAGCTGCTATGAAGTAATGTATCGAAGAGCTTTGGAGTTGAATCCTGAGCTAGTTGGTCAGAACGCTGCGAGAAAGGTAGTCCGGCTGTTTGAGCCAAAATCGTTGGAGAGTTTTGAAGGCACTGTGGTCTTTAGTCCTGAGGCAGTGTCTTATCAGCTGGTGACTGTCATGTTGAACGCATTGAAGGGTGATAACGTGGTTGCACGAAGATCACTCTGGGGTGAAAGGATTGGAGAGCAGGTTGCTTCTAGCAAGCTGACAGTTGAGGACGATGCCCTCTTTGAGGGGGGGTTTTCCGCGAGAAGCTTTGATGATGAAGGCTGTCCCTCTAAGAAGACTACTCTACTTAAAAATGGTGAGTTGAAAGGCTTTTTACATTATGCCACATCTGCCAACGCATTAGCTGTAGAAGACACAGGAAATGCTTCACGGTTTCCAGGGGGATTCGATATGATTCAGTTGATAATTGGAAAAGGTTACAGAGCAAAGCCAGAAGTCTACTCGTCTAACCTGACAATCCAGCCAGGAAGTAAGACGACAGAGGAACTGCTTGCTGAAGTAGACAAAGGAGTCCTCATTGAGTCAATGGCAGGCTTTCCTCAGGCAGGCTCAGGAATAATCAGCGCCCAACTCTCCCGAG
>CP070679.1:843391-844491 GCA_020352535.1 Candidatus Bathyarchaeota archaeon
TTTTGATTATCCAAGCTGTATATGGCGGGCACGCTTTTCCCTATGTATCGCAAGTCTCGGTAGGGGCTGTCTTCAAGGATTGGAACTTCATATTGATACGCTAGTTCCAGAAGCTTCTTACGCCTTTGAAGTGATAGAGTAGCCCCTGAAGGGTTCTGGAAATCTGGTACAACGTAGATGAATTTCGGTTTCCTGCTTTCTCTCATCGACTTGGCTAGGGCCTTCTCCAGCAGATCCATTCTCATTCCTGTATCATCTTGGGGGACACCAATCATTCTAGCTCTGTAGGCATTGAAAGCCTGCAAACCACCAACGTAGGTTGGTAATCCCATTATGACAGAGTCCTTTGGATCCAAGAATACCTTGGATACGATGTCCAGACCCTGCTGCGATCCAACGGTGATTAGAATGTTTTCAGGCTTGATTGCAGCTTTCTCCCGGCTCATCCACTTGGCAATCTCCTCGCGTAATGGGGGCTCACCTTCCGTAGGTCCATACTGCAAAGAGGTGGCACCTTTCTCCTGCAGAAGGTGGCAAGCAATATCCTCTAACTCTTTTATTGGGAAAGTCTGAGGGTCTGGAAGTCCACCTGCAAAAGAGATTATGCCTGGTCGCCTAGCTAGTTTGAGAAGTTCTCTAATTTCAGAACGTTTCATGTTAAGAGCAGCTTTGGAGTAGAATGCCGTCAGGTCTTCAATCAAGTCAGAATCGTCTCCCCTATTGTTGGCTAAGGCCTTATCTGTTCATCAACATTATGGCAAAAGGATATAAGATTTCCGAGAACGAGCGAGATGAAGCGTCAGCTGTTGTAAAATGTGCCTTCACGCTTCTCGTAGCGAAACCTGGTGACCAAACATACCTCAGATCACCACTTCAATGCTTGAGAATCCGCTATTACCTCGTGTTGACCACAGGATTAACATTACAGTATTAAGGCATGGCGACTTTTGCGCCTTTTTAACACCGAAGCTCTACGCTGCATTTTAATACATTCATGTCAAACGCTAAAGGTAACGCGACAGCAGAGTAGAACAATTTTATTATAGAAGAAATTTATAGAAAGGAGAAGTAAGGATTACGTTGATTCCCGCTGATCTGAG
>CP070679.1:844591-845831 GCA_020352535.1 Candidatus Bathyarchaeota archaeon
AAATCGCAGGGTGTCCAGGGCGTTCCCCAAAAGATGACACTATACGTCTCGGACCAGGGACATGAGAGCCTTGAGCGTTGCGTAGAGCTTCTAGGGCTTGGCAACGAAGCCTTGAGATGGATACCGACCAATGACGAATATCAGATAAGGTTGGACATCCTCAGAGAGACTATAGAGAGAGATAGAAAGCAGGGCCACCACCCGTTCTGTGTCATAGGCTGCGCAGGAACGACGAATAGCGGTGCTTTCGATGACTTGAATGCGCTGGCTGATCTATGCAAGGAAGAGAATCTATGGTTGCACGTAGATGGTGCTTTTGGAGCATGGGTCAGACTATCAGATACTCACAATCAATTGGTTAATGGCATGGAGCGCGCTGATTCTCTTGCGGTAGACCTTCATAAATGGATGTATATGCCGTATGGAATTGGATGTACACTCGTTAGAGACAAGCTTGCTCATCACAGCACCTTTGTATATGGCCACGAAGCTCAATACCTCAAGAGTGGAATGGACAATGTTGAAGACCAGCTATGCAATCCACACAACCTCGCTCTCCCGCTCTCGCGCAGTTTCCCCAGTCTTATAGCCTACATGCTATTAAGAGCCCATGGTAGGGACAAGTACAGCCAGTTGATTCAACAGAACATCGACCAGATCAATTACCTGGCAGAGCTCATTGCCAAACAACCTGATATGGAAATCACGGCCCCGGTGGCTTCCAATATAGTATGCTTTCGATACAAACCTAAGGGGTTAGGAGAAGAGGAGCTGGAGAAGCTCAACATGATGATCAACCGTGATCTCAACAACATATCTTTCTGGATGATCTCTGATACAACTATGAGAGGAAAGTACATGCTTCGGGCCTGCAATGTGAACCATCGCAGTCAGCGGAAAGACTTCGAATATCTTGTCGAAAAAGTGAAGGAGATCGGAGATCGTAATCTTTCTCAGGTCAAGAAGTCGACGTAACATTGAATAGCTGCTCTCCAAATGCTCTTTCTAAGAGCTAGACTCCTCGTCACAAGTCGTAGGTAGCAGCAACGTACTGATAGCGATTGGCTAGCGGCATAATTGGATCAAGGGGGAAGGCGTGTTGAAAAGCTATGCTCCACCGAGTCACAGATTGGCTTGAATCCAATCTTCATATAGATGGAATTGGACGTAGGGTTGCTCAAATCTGTGTAGAGTGTGCAGAATTCGTAGCCACTTCTCAGTATTTCCCGGCAGACACTGG
>CP070679.1:845931-851608 GCA_020352535.1 Candidatus Bathyarchaeota archaeon
AGAAGTATGCGAGCTTTGTATCGTCCAGGGGTTGCGTCTACAGATGTCGGTTCTGTGGAGTCCGTAGATTCGCTAATAACATCTGGAGACCACGGTCCGTTGAGAACACGCTCAACGAGATACAGCTCTTGGCGAGCGAAGGCTACGAGCAAATCTACTTTGTAGATGATAACTTCATGATTGACAAGAAGCGAGTGATGAGGATTTGCCATCGCATCCGCAAAGAGAAGTTAGATGTGGACTTCATCTGCTTGGGCCGAGTTGACAACTGCTCCTTCGAAATGCTACGGGAACTTGTAAGAGCAGGCTGCCGAATAATCCACTTCGGATTGGAAAGTGCTAATCAACGAATTCTGGACTACTATAACAAACAGATAACTCCTGAGCAGTCCAAGAGCGCAGTCAAAACCGCTAAACAGGCTGGAGTGGATGTCGTCATTGGCTCTCTCATAGTCGGCGCTCCTGACGAGACTAGACAAGAAATCCAAAATACGCTAAGGTTCGCGCAGCAACTCGACCTTGATATTCCCGAGGTTAACCTCCTCGCAGCCTTCCCTGGCACCGATATCTGGGATGAACTTAGATTGAACGGGCTTCTAGACGAAGGAAAGTACTGGGAGACCGGAGTTTCAGTGTGTGAGATTTCACCTGACGCGGTTCCCTCCACGGAGATTAAGCAGATGATCCATGAGAGCCTTCGTCGTTTCTTTCTTCGACCACGGTTCTGGCTGGCAGAAACGCTTCAAACCTTGAGAAGCCCTTATCGCCTCAACCTTGCTATCAGTAATCTCAGCCGAATCCGCACCATTGTTGAAAGCGCCCGTGCCCTCATCTAAGCGGGTCGTGGGTTAAGTACTCAACTGTTCCATCAGAGTATATTCGAGCCGAGGCTCGACGAGCAGCCCAACATTGAACCGCAACCGCGGCAGGATAAGATGCAGGGTGCCGCTCAGCATATTCACAGTGTACTCCCAACACCGTGAACCGGCCTCCTAATCCCATTGGTCCAATCCCCGTTGAGTTTACAGCTTCGTAAAGCTCGTTTTCGAGTTTCTCCAGCTCAGCAACTGGGTTAGGCTTACCCAATGGTCTCAGCAAAGTCGTCTTCGCCAGTTTCATTGCAATGTCTGCGCCTCCACCCACCGCGACGCCTAGTATGTTGGGGGGGCAAGGCTTAGCTCCAGCATTCATCACTGTTTCTACAACGAATTCTTTCAAGCCTTTCACTCCCTCACCTGGCCTCAGCATGCCTAATGCAGAGACATTTTCACAGCCTCCTCCTTTGGGAAACGCTGTTACCTCTATGCTGTCTCCCGAGACAACTTCCCAGTGGATGAAGGGGATGAACCTGCCTGTGTTATCTCCCGTATTCTTCTGGGTGAAGGGATTTACAGCGTTGGGGCGGAGCGGCACTTCTTTTGTGGCTTTTCGTGTGGCATTGTGTAGAGCCTCTTTGATTTCTCCAAGACCAGGGGCCTTAGCTCCTGCTTTTACATAGAAAATGATTACGCCTGTATCTTGACACATGGGCACGCAGTTTTTCTCAGCCAATGCTATATTATCTAGAATCGCCTTCAACTGGGTTTTTCCTGCCTTGCTTTCCTCTCGGTGATAGGCATCTCGAAGGCTTTTCTTAACATCTCGCGGTAGTTCAGTCACTGCCATCCGCAGGAGCTCAACCGCAGTGGTTTCAACGTCTTCTAGCATTGTCATAGCCTTCCTCAAAGGAGGATAAAAGCTGTAGTTCGGCTTAAAGGCTTTCTGCAGGGTGGCAGGACCTCTTGCTGTTCACAATCGATATAAGCATCCACCCTCAATCAAATCCCTGATGATGCTAGAACCCGAAAAGTGAAGGTGTAGGTAGCATGAGAGAGGCGATTATCCTCGCTGGAGGACAGGGATGGAGACTCAAACCCACAACATGGATTCCCAAGCCACTCCTAAGAATCAACCGGGAAACTTTGATAGACCGCCAGATAAACTGGCTACGCTCACATGGGTTTGAGAAGGTTGTAGTGGCCTCGAACAGAGATGATTTGACAAAGCTCTCGGTCACCTTCTCAATTGAAGAGGAGAACTTAGGAACAGGAGGCGCAACAAAGAAAGCTTTTAAGAACATCAATGGCACCCTAGCCTACGTCATGAATGTTGATGACATCGTCTTCTACGACCCAAATGAGCTCTATGATTATGCTACGAAGGGAGCTGGAACCCTACTCGCCAAGCCAACACTCCCCTTCAGCAGAGTAACTCTGCGCAACGGAATAGAAGTACTGCGTTTCGAACGCAGGTCGACCCTCGATAGCTACGTAAGTGCGGGACATCACGTGTTCAAGAAAGCAGTTGTTGAGAGGTACTTCCCTGAGAAGGGCGATTTTGAGTTCACCACGATGCAACGACTTGCAGACCAGAAAGTTCTCCGAGGATACACTTACCATGGAATGTGGCTTACGATAAATACTATGAAAGATCTTCTGGAAGCCAGAACATACTTCAAATAAATGCGAAATCGTACTCGCGTGGACTGTGAGTGGATGGACGAACCTTTGCATTGCGTAAGATGTGGAGCCAAGTTACTGTCAGACGCGCGATTCTGTTCTCGATGCGGAGTCGAAGTCGGAAAGGTTGTGAAGGAGGAGTTTTCAATATCTGCTGACAACCTTGTCAGCAAGGTTAAAGCCTTGATCCGTGAAGGAGATATCACGCGAATTACGGTGAGAGATGAAAGCGGCAGAACCCTCCTTGAGATTCCAGCCACTGTTGGAGTAGTCGGAGCATTGATTGCCCCCTGGCTAGCAGCATTAGGAGCAATTGCTGCCCTAGCTACTAAATGTACGATTGCTGTTGAGCGAAGAGAAGGATGAGCTGAACGTTATCGAACCTATAACGTTTCGGCTCGCTTCACAGGTTTCTCCTTCAGCTTCTTTTGAACGCTTGCCGCTACATCGTGTCAGCACGTGGACGAGTCCGCAGTTTCCGGAAGAAGAAGTACTTCAGGATATCCGTCACATATGAGAAGAAGGCTTTCTCTTCTCTATCAAGGAATTTTCGATGGGAAGTGAACGCTCGCATTCTATCATCAAAGGCAACCTCGCCAATTCTCCGAATTCTCAAGGATATATCATGATCTTCTGATGTGAGAAGCTTCTCATCGAATCCTTCAATCTTCCAGAACGCTTCAGTCCTGAATGCGCAGGAGGCCCCCCAGAACAGCGGGTAATTCACTCTCACCAAGACCTTTTGAAGGGCATTTGTCAGGCTGTAGAGATAAGGTCTTTTGATCTCCTCAAGGGGGAAAAGGGGGCCTGTCACGCAAGCAATGTCCTGATTCCTAAAAGTCTCTACGATTCCTTGAAGCCAGGACTCTGAGGCAACGGTGTCTGCATCGATGAAGGCCAGGACCTTGCCTAAAGCCAGCTTGGCTCCTAGATTTCTCTGAGCGCTTGGGCTCTTCTCTGGAGAAGTCACAACCTTATCAGCATATTTCCTGGCGATACTTATGGTCTTATCTGAGCTTCCGCCATCTACCACTATTATCTCTGAATTCGCGTTGCCTTCCTGCTTACGCAGCGAAACCAAACATCGCTCCAAGTAGTTCTCTTCATTCAACGTTGGAATGATGGTGGAAACCAAGGTGCTCAGAGCTTATCACTCCTCAAGCTAGTTCTAGATTAACCTACATAAAACATTCGATGCAAATCATCTCTAGGCCAATCTGGCTACTATAGACATCTCTGTGGTGAGTTAGCTGAGGTCTTTTGCAGTCTCCCAGAGATGCTGGAAGTAGTCTCTGGCAAATCTCACCAGTCCCATGTGGTTCGACCATATGACTAATGCTGCTTCGTCCTCGCCAAGAACCAAGAGGGCTTCTTTGCAGTCTGTGATAATGCCTCCACCAAACATGTGTTCCCGGACCTTGACCGTTTTGATTCCAGCGAGTTTCTCCATCCCCCAATCCTTGGTGATTAGGACTTGAACGTTTACCCCGCTGTCGGCTAGATGCTTTAGCAATGGTAGACCACCATACATGAGCTCCTTCGCAGACAACGGAGCTGCAACCATCAACTCCTTTCGAGTAGCTTCCAACATCTCACGGAGCTTCGCTGAGATACTATACTCTCCTCGCAGAATCCACAGGTCAGGTTTTTCTCGTAGTTCTCTTTGTTGGTATAAGGGTTGAAGCTCGTTTGTGACTATCCGCTTCCATTCGCTAATCATATCTTCCATTCTCAGCTCAGTTGCACCCAAAGCCTCAGATGGAGCCTTTGGATAGTACCGACGTGGTCTTCCCGTCTCAGCTCTCACCCATCCCTTCCTGACCAAGCTGTTCAGTGCCTCATAGATCTTGGAGTAGGGAACACCTCCATCCCCGCTAATCTTGCTTGCTGTCATGACGCCTTTCTCTAGCAACACAAGGTACGCGCGGGTTTCATAGCCTGTTAATCCCATTTGCCGCAGAACTGCCGTTGCCTTTTCGCTAACAGCCACACCCAATCCCCTGTTTCACCTTCTGAAAGGTTTGGAAACCTTCTTATACTATCTCTGCGACTCTGACGTAAATAATTTCCAACGCTCAGTGGTGGCAAACCTGCAAATCATCAAGCAAACCCGCAGCATATGTCCTGAATGCTTCAAAGTCTTGGACGCAACGATATTCGAAGAAGCAGGTAAGGTCTATATCAAGAAAGAGTGTCCCAAGCACGGGCATTTCCAGGATTTGTACTGGAGTGACTACTCGCAATATCAACGAGCGGAGCAGTTCCGGTATGAAGGCGATGGCGTTGCCAATCCCCGAACTGAAGAGAAGCTTGATTGCCCCCTTGACTGTGGCCTCTGTCCCCAGCATAAGTCGCACACCGGACTCGCCATAATCGACGTAACCAATCGCTGCAACCTACGCTGCCCTGTCTGTTTTGCAAACGCTGCTGAAGCAGGATACGTCTATGAGCCTTCTAAGCATGAGATTCAAGAGATTCTTGACAACTTTCGGCAGAACAAGCCAGTGCCAGCTCCAGCCCTGCAGTTCTCTGGCGGAGAACCAACCATTAGAAAAGACCTATTCGACCTCATACGCTCTGCTAAAAGGCTGGGTTTCGAACATGTCGAAGTGAACACAAATGGCCTTCGACTTGCACAGAGCGTCGAATACTGTCGTGGCCTAGTAGAAGCTGGTGTGAGCACGGTGTATCTTCAATTTGACGGCCTAACCTCTGATGTCTACAAATTCACGCGTGGTCGTGACCTTTTGGATATTAAGATGAAGGCTTTAGAAAATTGTCGTAGGGCAGGAGTAGAAAGCATCGTTCTCGTAGTCACCTTGGTTAAAGGAGTCAATGATCATCAACTAGGCGAAATCATAGACTTCGCGATCAAGAATTTTGATATCGTTAGGTGCGTGAATGTCCAACCAGTGTCTCTTTGCGGTAGGCTACCCGAAGAGAAACGAGCTGAGATGCGCATCACAATCCCCGACTTCATGAGGCTCGTTGAGGAACAGACAGGGGGTAAGATACGTGCCTCCGACTTCTACCCAGTGCCAACAGTGGTTCCAATCTCCAAGGCAGTTGGCGCTTTGAAGGGGAAACGATACGTAGAGTTCACAGCACATCCCCATTGTGGTATGGCAACCTACGTCTTTGTCGAAGATGGGAAAGTCGTTCCGATTACCCAGTGCGGT
>CP070679.1:851708-858424 GCA_020352535.1 Candidatus Bathyarchaeota archaeon
ATATGACCAGATATACGTTCAGATACGGATTCGAATGTCTCCTGATGACTCTTTCCTAACTGATGCGTTCCTGGTTGAAGAAGTCCATCAAGAGGTTCAAGGTGCTCCTCCATCTGTAGATAAGAACCTTAACTGCTTCTTTCCTGGCGATTACTTCACGGATGAGCTGAAAACAGCAGACCCCTCTATCACAATATCTGGCCAATCCTTCTCTCACATAGGTATTCTCGAAGAGGGCCAAACAACAGCTGCAGAGCCCATTCTGCTGCCTGAAACAGGCGTTGTCGACATAACCACGATTTCAGTTGATGGAAGCGGACTTGTCAAGGTCAAGATTCAAGCTACCATTGGCGTGGTTGCTGAGGGCATCTTCTTGGAGGCGTACACAGATGGCGTCTATGCTGGGCACTATTACGACCGAGCGTACACGCTCACCGCCGAGACCCAACTAGTAGCCTTCTCAGACCCATTCTCAAAGATCACAATAGTAGGCGTAACCGATACAACCCTCGAATTCACAGTCATAGCAGAAAGCGGACGGACATCAACTATAGAAATCTCCTGCGCCCATAGAGGTCAACCGATTAACGTTTCTGGCGCCTCTAGTTGGAGCTATAACCTTACCACAAGAATTTTTACAGTGAACACAATCCATCCAAATCCAGCAGCAATCACCGTCGAATGGAACAATTGGCACGGCATATCCGCAGACCTAGTAAGACGAGGAGCTTGGCCAGAACATCGCCGCTTCCTCTTATCTCGGGACGGCGCTCCAACAATTGATGATAAACATGGCACGCCTGGAAGTCAAACTCTCTACGCCATGATCAGAAACAGTGGAAACATAAGTATTCCTGCGGAAACCTACAAGGTAATCTGGAGCATCCACAGTTCTGTGGCTCCCCCAAGCGTTGATGAAACAATCGGACGCTTTGACCTTGCACCAGGCGACCTTCTACTACTAACACTGGACATTCCAGCCTCGGATTTGGCTCTAGGCGAATACCATGTTGAAGCCAAATGCTCCTACCATTACGGATTGGAGAGCGAAAAGACAGCGATTTTCTCCTTCACCGTGAACCCTTAGCTAGCAAACGCTGAAGCACTTGTCTGTTCCTAGGTTCTTCAGAAAGGAAATCAAATAAATATGGTTTAAAAGCTATTATCGCACATTCCCAAAACCACGGGATAGGGTTCGGTTCCACGAATGACAAGCAGCCAAATCTTTGAAAGAGCCGAAGCATTCATAGTGAATGACCGGAAACTCTCTGCTACATTGGTGTCATATGCTTCTGTCTTTCTGGTGCTAGCGAACCTCACCTTGGTACACTCTCCAATTTTCGGAGTAATCGTGGCGCTAACCTACCTTTTGTTAAATGGTGTCTTCGTAGGGCATGCCTTCTTCCGGAAAGAAAGATTGCTGTTGAGATTGTTGTTAGGCATCCTGGTCCTGATCACATTTCTAGGACTTGCCAGTTGGATAACTATGACAGCATACAATCTAGATGAAACCCGATCTGTCATTGCGCTCTTTATCGTGGCAACCTTGTCCTCGTTGACCAACAAGCTCGAAACGTGGCGTCAGAGGGGGTGAAAAGGAGTTGCCAATGGGGAAATCAGAAGCCACACGCTTGCACGTCTTCAAACTTGCCTATCTCGGCTTGATTGTAGCCCTGTTCAGCCTGCTTCTTTCCGCAAGGTCTGGGGAAGTGTACACGGTCTGGCACTGCATGCATCCACTGTTCATCCCCCTGTACTTCGTTTCAACCCTTTTATTACTGACCGTCATCTTCTGGTCGGATAACGTTGAGCAGAGACTCTTATTCGTGATGATTCATTCCGTCCTATCTCATTCATTCTTCATCATCATGTTTCCCGCTGGTGACTTGGGCGGTCAACAACTGGTTCTGGGACGGACCAGACTTACATTTGATAATGTGATTATGGATGGCTGGCCCCCATGGCCCGTCACCAATATCTTCGAGCGCATTTACCACGCCTTTCGAGGTTTGAACTTTCAGACAGCGTATAGCGTGACCTTCGCGCGACTATTCGGCGTAGATGTCTTCTGGACACACCTATCTCTCATTCCAGTTCTCTGGGGAATCTTTGTACCTTTGGCAGCGTTCATGACTGCGAAGGCACTGGGTACGAATGAACGAATCGCTGTACTAGCAGGATTCTTGGTTTCCCTATTTCCCTCAACGATTAGCTGGGGCACCTACTCCGTGCCCAATAGCCTTGGCTTCATCTTCTTTGCCTGCGCGGTCCCGCTCTTCCTCAAATACTTGACCTCAAATGATAAGAAGACACTCGCTCTCATGCTGGTTTTCTCTTTCATCTCATTTATGGGTCACGCATTGACCGGCATAACATCTGCCTCACTAGTCCTCCTTGTTTGGGCCATCAAGAAGTATGAGATTGAAAAGCATAAGGGGCTCAGAACGGCACGCATCTTCCTTTTCGTCACTTTTATCTTCAGCACCTGCTTGATGCCCTTCGCTCTTGTCTACCTCAAGTTCTTTTATCCCATCAACACGAACTTCAGTTTAACCAAGATTTTCGAATTATCTGCCTCCGAGTTCGTACTCCTCCTCGTGTTTGGGCAAACAATCGAATTCGAGTTGACGACCGCGTTACTATATGTCGCTGCTCCATTGGCGGGTTTGCTCAGCATGGTATATATCCTCTACAGTGTCAGCAAGCGCTGGTCTAAGAGAACCTACCGAGTTGGCGTAATCTTCCTCTTCCTTGGAATCCTGATGTTTCTGGTGCAGCACCGAATCCTGAACCTCTTCATGAGCAATATTCCGTTTCCCGGGGGCAGATTGTGGATGTTCAGAGACTTCATGGCTGTTCCTCTAGTCGCCATATTCGTCCACGCAACAATCGGATTTCTACACCGCAAATCATCGGCATCACTCCAACAATTGAAATCCTTCCTAAAGACCCTCTCTACTCCAATTGATGTACGAAGGCTGAAAACCTTTAGCTCCGCAGCAATCCTCCTCATCCTCTATCTAGCAGCATTTCTACTAATCGCAGGATGGATTACAGCCTCAGTCTATCGGGCCTACCCGCACTTCGGCCCCCTCCAAACCACCAGCTATGAGCTACGGGCAGCACTCCACATCGACCAAACAGAAGAGCGATATATCGTTGTCTGTGACCAATGGTTCATCTACGCAGCCGAAATGATGGTAGGTGTCAACAACCCTGACGCGTACTACTTCACTGCCAGTGATCCTGAAGGTGTTTCTCTCTTTCTTAAGATGCGAAGAGACCCTACTCCGGAAACCTTGGTCACTGCAATGCAAAAGACCAATGCCTCGGTTGCCTACTTCGTCATTGAAGAGCGTCGAATCGGCGAAAGCCAATACGAGCTCATCAAGTCGCAAGCGCTCCAGAACGGCCTCAGCCCCTATCCAGCCGGCGTCTTCTACTACCAAGGCAGGGAGAAGCTTTCCATCTTCTACTACCGGCAATCATGAGATAAACATTAAAAGAACCCAAACGCTGAATCTGAAGTAACCGTAAAACCACGCAAACTCCAGCTAGAAGCAAAGAGGTGAACCAACTGTCATCCTACGAAGTTGCCATCATTGGCGCCGGTTTCGTTGGCTCGACACTCGCCAAATACCTGTGCAGCAGGTATAAGGTCGTCACATTTGACATAAACCCCATCCCTTCCCTTCTCGAAGATACGCAGAACATTGAACATCGGACCTGCGATATTTCCAATTACCATGAGGTAGAAGCGAAGCTTGGGGCACCCAAAGTGATTGTCCATACAGCCATCATTCAAATCCCTGCTATCAATCAGCAGAAGGATCAAGCATATCAGACCAACATCATCGGAACCCACAACATCTGCAGGTTGGCCCAAAAGCAAGATAGCATCTCGGGCCTTATACTCTGTGGCAGCTGGCACGTCTTTGGTGAACGGGAATACAAAGCTACAGTTGACGCTGCATTCGGCTACCGTCCGGACAAGGTTGAAGAGCGGGCGAGGCTCTACGTCATATCGAAAATGCTTCAAGAAGGGATCGTCAGATTCCACAACAGCATGATTGACGAGAAGACCTATGGCATCGTAAGGTTAGGCACAGTGCTTGGTGACAAGATGCCACCTAAGACCGCAGCAAACATCTTCATCACCAATGGACTACAGGGGAAGCCAATCACACCTTACAAGCATACAATGCATCGTCCGATGCTCTATGTCGCTATCGACGACATCTGCAAAGCCTTTCAGCTATACATCGAAAAGATCATTAAAGGGCGTACACCAGCAGAGAAGTCTAAAGGTAGCATCTACAACCTCTTCCACCCTCAACCCATAACGATACTCGAGCTAGCTCAAATCATCAAAGAATCAATCATAAATCAGACGCAGGGACATTTAACACCTAAGATTGAGATTGTTGACAAGAAGCTTCCAGCCCTTTTCAGCCCGAATGAGAAGGAGACCCTTCACGTCGACATCAAACGAACAAGGGAGTTCTTCGGAATCGAGAAGCTGAAAAGCCCGGAAACCAAGATCAACGAAATTGTCAGGGCAAGGGTGACAGAACGCTAGATAGCCCGCCTCGTGGATTCTCAAACCGCCAGCCTACTCCAATCTTTATTCAGCGTTCATAAAGAATATGAGCAAAACTCGCTAATCGCTTCAGAATCAGTAAGGAATGAAGAACCATGTACAGATACTTTGTTTGGTTGAAGACGAATCCAACACGGACCAAATACGTTACTGAGCAGCTGAAGGCCTTCCCAGAGCAGCCCTACAACGGAATCCGACTGTACTACACTATGAACTGCTATGGCGACTACAACCTAGCGCTATGGTTTGAAGCAGAAAACCAGGACTATGCCAACGACTTTGTCGAGAAGAAGGTTCGCCCAATCCAAGGCGTCCTCGAAGCATACACTGTCCCAACAACCCCAATCAAGGAATACATCAAGTGGAAGTAGGCACCTTACACGTGCCCCTAACCCTCCCTTTTTATCTTGTCAATTTCCGACTTTCCATACGCGAATACTGAGCTATATGAGAATTCGTTCCGCAAGATTCATGATTGGAGCAGCCCTCTTCCCCAAGAGATTTCGGATAAGACTCACATCACCTTTCCTCACTGCCTTCAAGAGCCGCAACCCAACAACATAAACAAGTCCTCCAACCCCTACGTAAAGCGGGAGCAGATACGGGCTCATATACATGTACTCCAACAGCCAAACGATCCCAAACATCGCTACCGCTGCGGCCCAGCTCTTCCACAAGGCCTCGCCATCAAACTGTAATGACATCCGCCTTCGGAGAAGCAGCACCGTCAGAACAAAGGCTATGATAGTGGCCACTCCCTTCGCAAGAGCCATGCCTACAACCCCCAGTGACGGCAGCAGCACTGGCAGCAAGATGACGCTTCCGATTACCGAGGTTATATTCACTGCCAACACCGTAGGTGTCATATCATAGACGAGTAGCAGAATACTGAATGAAGCAGCTAGACTGCTCAACCCACCGAAGATGCAGAGGATCGCGAGAACTACATCGCCACTAGCATATGTCTGCCCTGCAAAGAAGGTGATCGCAGGGTTCGCTGTCGCCATTAATCCTAGGGCAAGAGGAGTGAAGCAGAGTGCGATATACCGAGAAGACCCCCGTACGCCTGCGACAATATTCTGTTGTTCATCTCTACCGCGTTGTTCGCTATAGTAGGGGAACAAGGTGCTACTCAAAGCCAGCGGGATAAGCGAGATAACGCCAAAAGCGCGGAGGGCAATGCTGTATACCGCCACCTCATCAAGCGGAACATAAAACAGCAGAAAGGCTTGATCAAACGAACCATAGAGGAAAAGCACAACATTGGTGGCGAGAAGTGGCCAAGAGAACCTAGCCAACGTCCTTAAATGCGGTATGACCTTTCCAAATGGCTGAATCTTGACATACCGGTTCCTCACGATTATCAGCCCCCCAATTAGGACATATGCCAATTCTCCGAGAGTCCAGCCAAGGACCAGCCCGACCAAACCATAGCCTAGAACCAGCAGCCCAACTGCAAACACCTTCCCAACTAGTGCAGCGACAGCTGTCAGAATCGCCAGCTCCTTCAACCGGTTCACCCCTAGAAGCAGATGATGAACAGTCAATCGAACACAGAACGTCAACACATTCAAGCCTAACAACTGAAAGAGAACGACGAACTCACCACTATCCAACAAGAGCTCCGAAAGCCAGGGCGCCATCACTACACAGAACATTGCGGCAGCACCCGCCATCAACACCTTCACCCCAACCGCCCCAAATGACATAGACGTAAAATCTTCCCCCCGTCCTCGAAACTCCGCCACAAACTTCGTCAATCCTCCGCTGAAACCCAGATCAGTCACCACCTGCGCCAATCCCAGCGTCAACATCAACACCACAGCCACCCCCATCTCCACCTGCGTCAGAATCCTCGCAGTGAACGCCAACGCCACTGCCCCTATCAACGTCGTTACCACACTCTGCCCTGCAAGGTAAACTGACCCTCTGACGAGCCGCGCTGCATCCACTTCCGTCATCATCCCACAGTCCAGCAACCAGTGCGAAACCTAAGCTATCTTGCTCACAATAGAACAGTTGCCACCAATAATCTTTGCTCATCAATCAACTGCAGCGTCTTGAAGAACAACAGAAAGCAGTACAAGCCGAGAAAAAGCAGCACTGAAGTTCTGTC
>CP070679.1:858524-867723 GCA_020352535.1 Candidatus Bathyarchaeota archaeon
CCTTTGGAGAAACTTTAGGATACGCACGGAGAGGTCTCAGCGAGTCCAGTTTCATGTGTCTAGACTCGACTGGTCGTGGCGGGTGGGTGGGAGCAAGGCGAACAGCCTTGCGGAGAAGGTTCAATCATACGCGTCTTCAACTAGCTTCCATTCGAAGAATGAGGTGGAGTGGTGCTCCGGCCGGGATTTGAACCCGGGTCGGCGGCTATCTTCCGCAGTCCTGCGTCGAGAGGCCGTCATACTTAACCGGACTATACTACCGGAGCACGAGACTACTTTCGCTGGATGATCTTCATATAAGCGACGGTTGCTGTTCCAACGAATACTGCTGAGAAGACAATAAGGTTTCTAATCATATCAAGAGTGAAGGGGGGATTACCTAGGAGAAAGGCTCGGATTAGGTTTGCGCAGTTACTAAGCGGATTGAGCTCCGCAAGTGTCACGAAGGGCTGGGGCATTATGCCTTCTTGACCGAGTTTCTGTATCAGCGTTAGCGGATAGAAAATGCTGCTACAGAAGAAGAGCAGGTAGTAGATTAGGCCTCTAGCGGTGATGAACTTTTCGAAGCTGGAGATGGAGACAGCTATAGCAATGCTTACACCTGCAATACCTGTTGCCAAGAGGAACAGAGCGCCGAGGATGATAAGAAGCTGGAGAGGTGTAGGGAAGCCGACGATGATGAAGGTTGTTAGAAGCAGCGGTGTCATATACATCATTCCCCGTAGTCCGCCTGCTAGCAGTCTGCCAACAGCAAGTTCTAAGCGTGTGATGGGAAGGCTCAGCATGTAATGGTGGATTTGGCGGCGGACTTCCATATTGATTTCTCGACCAATCATGAAGGCAGAGGCAAACAAGCCTACCACTGTGACTCCTGGGGCGAAGAAGCTGATATAGCTTCGAATCAACTCGGTTATCTCAGGGCTTAGCATCTGATTGTACACTACAGCCATTATCAGCAAATCCGCCAAGTTCATGCTTATCAAGCCTGCTAGCCACCATTTGTAGCGGAAGAAGTTTCGGAAGTCATATTCAACCAGGTGGATAATCGCTTTCATTTACTGCCAGCCGCCTCCTTCAAGGCGTTTCTCATAGAAGGTCACTCCGACTAGTGTGAAAAGGAAAAAGAAGATGACAATGCCAATCAGTGCTGCGAGAGGCATCGGTGACATCGTTAAGTATCGTTCTATTCCGGTGCCCCAACGGAACAGGTCTGATGCATAGGTGACTGGATTGAATTGCGATAGGATCGCGTAGGCTTGACTTGCATCCTGTACAAAGGCTTGAGGATACATTGTAGTGCTCAGTCTAACTATGAAGGCGCTTAAGACGCCCATGAATATGTCAAAGTGGTCTCCAGATTTTAGTGTGACTGCAATTGTGATGCTCATTCCTGATACGCCAAAGGCGAATAAGAAGAGGGCTGTGAAGGCGAGGAGAAGATTCGGGAGATTTGCCCAGCCGATTATCGCCAATGTAATTGCAATTATCGGTCCTACTAGAATGAAGCTTCGTATTCCCCCACCGATAGATCGTCCGAGGACCAGTTCTCGACGTGACACTGGAAGGCTTAGCAGGTACTCAAAGACGCCATGTTCAGCTTCCTCGAAGATGTCATAACCGATGAACACAGAAGATGAGTATAGCATCATGATTACTACGCCGGCGATGTAGAACTCAAAATAGATGTCGGCTAGCTCAGGGACAACCATACGCGAGGCGATTAATCCAAAGAAGGCGACCTGTGCTCCAAACCAAATTGTGCGGAGGATGACTAGGAACTTGTATTGTATGAATCGGCGTAGATCTCTCTCAACTACCAGTAATATTTTTCTCATCGGTCTCACTTTGTCTTGCTCTTCTTCTCAGCTTCCTCGATTGTTAGCCCGGTATAATGAACGAAGACATCATCGAGCGAGGGCTCGCTCATCCGGATTGAGGAGATTGACAGTTTTGCGTTGAGGAAAAGGTTGACAATCTTTGGGACGACCTTTTCGACCTTGTTAAGGTGGACTCGTAGGTCATCCGGTCGGATTTTCACTATTTCTACTACTTCCTCGAGTCCTTTTAATTCGTCTAAGACGTGATTGTCAGCTGCCTTTTCGAGTTGAACCTCGACAATGTCGCCTCCAAGAATGCTATCTTTCAGCTTTTTGGGAGTGTCGCATACTAACATCCGCCCCTTGTGCATAATGCCAACACGATTGGAGAGCACATCAGCTTCGTAGAGCTCGTTGGTCGCTAATATGATGGTGGAACCATCGTCGCGAAGTTCTCGAATCATGTCCCAGATTTTGTGTTTGCCGACAACATCAATCTGTGATGTGGGTTCATCGATGAACGCGATTTTTGGTCTTTGAATCAGAATCTTGGCTACCTCGACGCGTTTTTTCATTCCACCAGAAAGCCCGTGAATCCGCTTCCGTCGATGCTCCCACATGTTGACCTCCGTCAGCATCGATTTAACCCGGTGTTTCCGTTCGCTAGTTGAGAGCCCGCAGACCTTGGCGTGCCAATTTAAGACATCCCAGGGTGTGCTGACCCACATGAGCTTTGGTTCCTGAAAGCAGATGCCTATCAGCTTTCTTACAGCATCAGGATTGGTTCTCACATCGTGGTTACCCACCTTGGCTGTTCCCTGGGTAGGCTTGATTACTGTTGAGAGCATGAGAACAGTAGTCGTTTTTCCCGCGCCGTTGGGACCTAGTAAGCCAAAAATCTCACCTTCATCAATGCTCAGGTTGAGTTTGTCTACAGCCACAACATCTTCGAATCGTTTTGTCAATCCAATCGTATGAATGATCGGCAATGGTCCACCTTCGTTTACGATGGTCAGAACATTGGATGTGAAAGGACTTGTGGATAAGCATATCGATTACGATGGACGCTTCCCTCCAAATTGTAGGAGCAGCGATGCTTCACGTGCAAGGGCATATTGGCGCTATCGGGCTAACCTATAAGAATGAGAGGGAAAGCTTCATTGGTGAAGAAGATGTTCAAGGGCTATACCAAATGGTTTCTCATCCTCTTTCTTCTGCTTTCGCTTATTGAATGTGCACATTCCGCTGATTTGCTTGTCGTCGAGTTTCTCTATTATGAACCTTGCCCAACATGTCCAAACCAACAAGAGGATTACCTGATATTCCTTAACAATAGTCAGCTGCTAGATGTTATTGAGGATGATTATAGTACTCAAGTCACGGTAAATCGAGTCTACTTCTACTCTGAGGAAGGACTAGGGAAGGCTGAGCAATACGGCCTTGGAATCAAAGATTACAATGCCATCATTGTTGATTACGAAAAGGTGATTCCGGCAAGGCTGGTCAACGAAACATACCTCATAGAAACAATCGACGCTTATTTGCTCGGTGCTGTCCACGACGTTGCTATCTTCAAAGCAACTCTCGCCCAGTCAACGATTAAGGTAGGTGAGATTATGAATATCACAGTTACTGTCAAGAATATCGGCCTAGAAGCTGAAAGCTTCAACGTGAGTATCTACAGCAATGAATCTTTAGTGAGTACTGAATTCGTCTCGAATCTAGGTCCAGAGGAGGAACGCCCCATAGTCTTCACTTGGGAGACTACGAATCAAGAGAGTGGGCATTATAAGATTAAGGCTGCTGCCGAACCCGTGCCAAAGGAGATGAACCTATCCAACAACATTTTCATTAGCGATCTGGAGGTGACGAGTTCATCCCTTGCTGCTACATTGGCCCTGCTTGCGCTTGCCTTTTCACTTGGCTTCTTTGAGACATTTTCTCCATGCTTGATTATCCTTCTTTCTTTTCTACTTGGATATGCCCTTGGTGACCGCCCTCGCTTCAAGGAGAGCTTTGGGAAAGTGATGATTTTCGGGATGGGATTCATCCTTGCGACGTTGCTTCTTGCCATAACCTTTGGGTTGGTCTTTCTCGCAACACCTACGCTTCAGTACGCTGCAACTTGGGCGGTCTGCATCTTTGCGGTTATCTTTGGCCTCAACTTGTTAGGGATACTGCGAGTACCATCAGATAGAATGCCTTTCCAGTCAAAACCCTTAGTCAAGAAGTTAGCTAGAAAATACGTCTTCACCTATGGAGGAATCTTTCTCCTCGGATTTTTCTTCTACTTTCTTGACCCTTGCATCGCCCCAATCTTTGTATCTATGATGCCCCTGCTACATCCTGAAACCTTTGCTCTTACTCTTACTATCTTCTGTCTCGGAGCAATAATCCCGTTCATCGGAATCGGTGTATCCGCAGGGTCCATCTCGATGCTGGTAAGGGGTACTTATCGACATCGGTCGATAATCAGAGGAATCAGTGGCTTAATCTTAATCGGCTATGCGATATACCTCATTGCATTCTACCTAATCCTTTGACCCCGGATTCGAATGCAGGTACATGTTCTGCTACATCAGCTTGGTGGAAAAGCTTGGGATATGATTAGTCAAGGCTGACATAGGATATATGGAAAGCTGGATCGTTGATTCAGATAAAAGGAGGGAGTGGGGAAACTAGTAGTCTTCTCCTTCACCGCCTGGTGGGCCTCCAGGTGGACCTGAAGGCTCTTTAGGCTTTGTAGCTGCAATCACGTCATCTATTCGTAGGACCATAGATGCAACTTCGGTGGCTGATTTCATCGCTTGCTCTTTCACCTTCTGCGGCTCGATGACGCCAGATTTATACATATCCATGGTTTTGCCTTCAAAGACATTGACGCCTATTGCATGACCCTTGGGTTTCTGATGAGCAGATCTCAAATCTACAAGTATGTCAATTGCTTCCAGGCCAGCGTTCTCTGCTAAGGTCTTTGGTACTACTTCGATAGCGTCTGCGAAGGCTTCAATTGCCAATTGCTCGCGGCCTCCGACATCTGTGGCATATGGGCGAACTGCTTTTGCGATTTCTGATTCAGTGGCACCTCCACCAGCAACAACCCGGTTATCTTCCACTACATTTGCGACAACAGAGAGGGCGTCATGCATGGCTCTCTCTGCTTCATCAACCATCCGTTCAAGACCAGCACGAATCAAGATGGCGACTGATTTCGGGTGTTGACATTTTTCGACAAAAATCATCTTATCATCGCCTACCTTGCGTTCTTCTACAATTCCTGCTCGTCCAAGGTCACGGTTCGACAGATCATCAAGATTCGTAACAATGCTACCGCCCGTAGCTCTGGCTAGTTTCTCCATATCTGATTCTTTGACTCTTCGAGCGGTAATAATCCCACTCTTGGCTAGGAAGTGCTGGGCCAAGTCATCGATACCTTTCTGGCAAAGCAGCACCTTTGCACCGGAAGCACTGATCTTCTCAACCATCTCTTTGAGCATTCGTGTTTCCTTATCTAAGAATGCTTTCATCTGCGTTGGATCTTGAATTCGAATCTCTGCGTTGAATTCTGTCTTTTCAACCTCAAGTGGGCAGTCGAGTAATGCAATCTTTGCCTTTTCAACGCGCTTGGGCATCCCAGGATGTACAACCTCCTTGTCGATTATAATACCGCTGATGAGCTCAGTATCAAAGAGACTTTTCCCCTCTTTCTTTACAATTTGGATGTTATCGATGTCTGCGACCTGTCTATCGCCTCTCTGCTCCGCTATCTGCATTACCGCATCGATAGCAATTTCTGCTAAATGATTTCTTGCAGTGCCTACAGCTTTGCTAGCCATTGCCGTCTTCGCGACTTTCTTCAGGGTCTCACGGTCTTTTGAGTCGGTTGTCTTGCCTATCTTGTCAAGTGTCTCCAAGGCTTTCTGAACAGCCTTCCTGTACCCGCTTACTATGACTGTTGGATGGATGTTCTGGTTCAACAGTTCTTCAGCTCGTCGCAGGAGTTCACCTGCGAATATGACAGCAGTTGTTGTTCCATCGCCTACTTCGTCATCCTGTGTTTTAGCAACTTCCACAATCATCTTGGCAGCTGGGTGTTCAACATCAATCTCATCCAGAATTGCGGCTCCATCATTCGTTATGGTGATGTCACCAAGACTATCAATCAACATCTTATCCATTCCACGGGGACCCAGCGTCGTCCTGAGAACTTCTGCTACAACTCGGGCAGCCATGAAGTTGTTTCTCCGGGCTTCCCTGCCTCGTGCTCGAGCGGTGCCCTCTTTCAAGATTATAACTGGTTGTCCCGCCTGAGTGGTCAAATAGGCCATACAAATCCTCCATTAAAATTGCTTTTAGTCTAACTACAGCAATTTTCTCTCAGATATAAACCTTTTCGACTACTTGTAAGCTGCTATAATAAATATGATAAAAAATGGGGGTAGGTTAGGTCTATTCGCCAATTATCTTTCGCACCGCTATCTCAATATCCTTTGCTTGAACGGTCTTCCGTTTGGCATGTTCAGCATAATCCTTTGCTTCTGATGCAATCTTAATGCCAACATCTTCCAGCGCCTTTGCCAACTCTTTTGCAGCGGATTCACTCACTCTTTCTGCACCAGCTTTCTTGCATATTCGGTGCATTGGGGCGACGGACAACTCGGAGCCTTTCATATAACCTTCTCCGTGGCTTCTTTTTGTGTTTGAGCCCACACTTAACCTTTTCGGAGACCTTTGACGCCATCGCGTGTTTAATAATGAAAACAAACCTCCTAGGAACACCCTTTCCCCCATCTGCGCTTTAGATTAGCTAGGGTGAGTAAGTCTTAGACGTAAGTAATAAAAGCCACGAGAAAGGCACAATAATTGCAGAGCTAACGAAGCTTGAATCCGGAGGCAAACGAATACTTGGGCAAAGTCCGAACAGAAAAAGTCAAGAAGGTAGCTAGAGAATTGGTATCACAATATCCAGATAAGTTCAACACCGAGTTCAGGAACAATCAGGAACTTGTCAAATCGCTAGCTATTATTTCGTCAACTAGGCTAAGAAACAAGATCGCAGGCTACATCACACGATTGCTAGCCAGCGAGGAATCTGGTGAAGCCCTTGAAACCGAAGAGGGCGAAGATAGTGTTGATTGACAGGCTGACTTGCCCATATTCGGAGCTGATTTAACCTTTGATGGCTGATGAGTATAGAAAAGGATGGGCTCTACGATACCTGAGAGAGGCGAAGGCAGAGCTACTCGCCGCTAGAAAAACGCCGTACATGGCGCCTAGCTTGACCTTGGAGGCTGTAAGAAAGGCTCAAGTTGCAGTTTATTATAGCATGGGTGACCCCGCGTTTGTAGAAGCAATTGTCCGTCAAGCTATGGGCATGGATCAGAACATCAAAGATCCTACGTTGAGGTGTCTCATCGAGATTGAGCGTACAGTTCAACAGGTTGTGCATTCCCCACAATCGAATCATGAAAAGGCGATTGAGCAAGCGAACAGTCTCATCCAAACCGCATCAGATATCGTCGAGCTCCTGACAGGTGAGACTGCCTAGTGCCTGTGAAGGTGAAGCTTCTAGGGGGGCTCCGCGGGCTCGCTGGAAAAGAGGCTATATTCATCGAGCTGGATGGTATAAGCGTAGTGAAGGAGCTTTTTCATAAGCTTGCCGAAGACACTCCACCGGAATTCAGACGAGCGTTATTGGATCCCGAGCTCAACGATCCAAGGCCGAACGCCCTGATTTTAATCAATGAACGGGAGATTAGCGTTCTCGACGGGCTCGAATCGCAAGTTCGCGATGGCGATGAGGTCACCCTAGTTTCTGTCTCTCACGGCGGGTGAATAACTCACGCTTTCGGGCTAGTTTCCGCTACCGGGTTCATACGGAAGGCCTCTTGCCATAACACAAGCATCCTCGCCATCAGCGTAATACCGGTGAATTGTCCGTTTGACATGGAATCCCAACTTCCTGTAGAGGTTGATGCCTCCGGTATTCCCTGTACGCACTTCTAGAACGCACTGCTTCGCATTGTACTCAACCATGGCTGCTAGAGCCTTCTTCATTAACATGGATCCTACGCCACGACGGCGATACTTCGGCGTAACAGCAATCGAAATGACATGGCCACGCTTAGCAACTCCGAGGAGGCCAACGCCAGGAAAAGGTGTTTCAATTCGGCACATCACATAACCGATAATTGCCTTGTCTTCCTCTGCAACAATGAAGGTCTTAGGAAAGCGTCGGTGCAAGTCCATAAAGAAGAGGGATGAATAGTTCTCAGGAAGGTAGGACCGGTTTAACTGCATCACAGTGTCCAAGTCGTCAGGCTTAAACAGCCTTAGAGTGAACATCGTCTGCATGGTCAAGTCTCCGCAGCTCTACTCTGCAGCTGCTATCACTGGTAGAGTGAGATTTCCAAGAGGCATAGTCCAAACCTTTGCGTTTTTCCCAGCAATCTCAAAGGCAGTGTTCAGTGCATCGTTTACTACCCTTGCTGTTCTCAGCTTGAATACGTTTGCAGCGTAATAATCAGGCATAACTGAAACTAGAATAATCTTGAACTTTTGCAGAACTTTGAGTAAGTAGTAGGCTTTATGACCTCCCATTCGGAAGCGCCGCTTGACCTCACGCTCCATTTCTTTCAAGTCTTTGAATTTGGTCATCCACTCGTAGAACACGTCATGGCCGTGCCCTTCCGGGCACTCTGCTACCAAGATGATAACGCCACTTCGCTTCACCGCTTCGAGGGCGTTGTCGACACCTTTGTAAGCTTGATAAAGGTTTAGATCCAGGGGATTTCCTCCCGGGCTGACAACTACAATGTCAGCCTTTCGCGTTATTGGCACCTTGTACATTTCATCGACAAGTCTTACTCCTGCATAGAAAGCCTGGTCCAAGTCTCCTGCAAATGCTCGAACTAGTTCCAGCTTGCTGTTGGTCACAATGTTTAAGATGAAGTCCACCTTAGCGAGCTTTGCTGCTTCAACCATATCATCATGGACAGGGTTCTGATCCAGCACGCCTGTTCGAGACTTGGGGTGTAATAGCATAGCGTGATTGTGTTGGATGGTTTCAGAGCTCGATACAGCGGGTAAAACGCTTTTCCTCCCGCCGCCATAACCTGCGTAGTAGTGTAGGTCAACATCTCCTGTTAAGATTCGCACATCCGCATCGGCGAAAACCTTGTTTACGATGACTTTTGTACCGAATGAAGTTTTACCGAGGTTAGTCTGGTCCTTAGCCTTGTAATCGTGATTTATCACCTGTACACGATTTAGCGTCTGTTTGCCTACTAGTTTCTCCATTTCATCGGGTCGTACTGCGCGATGGGTGCCACATCCGAATATGATTGTCACGTCGTCATCTCGGATTCCAGCTCGGTTAAGTT
>CP070679.1:867823-872400 GCA_020352535.1 Candidatus Bathyarchaeota archaeon
TTCGATGGCATTGAAGATGCATGAGACTTCGCAAGCCTCGCAGTTGACGCAGATGTCCTTTTGGACGGATGCTTTGACTGCGTCAGATTTTATGGTGCCTAGAGCCATGGGAATTGCTGCTCTAGAGGCGGCAGCATATGCTTGTGTGACGCTTTCAGCTACGTCTTTTGGTCCGTGCGCCGTTCCGCAGACATATATGCCGTCAGATGTGAAGTCGACGGGTCTAAGTTTTGGATGTGCTTCGAAGAAGAACCCATCAGCACCTAATGGGACTTTAAGAATTGGGGAGAGTTTCATTCCTTCTTCATGTTGGATTAGTGGTGTAGATAGCACAACCAAGTCGCTCTTGATTTCGATATTCGCGTCTAGATAGACATCGTATACTCTAATGGTTAATCGTCCATCAGGTTCTAGCTGGACTTCTGGAGGTTTTTCCTGGTCGTAGCGAATGAAGTTAATGAAATTTAATCTTGCTTGGGTGTATGATTCTTCATGTTCTCCGTAGGTTTGCAGGTCACGGAAAAGGATGTCAATCTCTACGTCAGGATAGAGCTTTTTGAGGAGAAGGGCGTTGTTTAAGGCAACCATGCAGCATATTCTGGAGCAATATGTCCGACCGGTCTTCTCTCTCGCGCCCACACACTGAATCATAACGACTCGCTTTGGTTTTTTGAGCTTGCCATTTGAAAGTAGCTGCTCAAGCTCAAGCTGTGTGATGATGTTCTTATTCTCACCGTATCTATACATGCCCAATGGTTTGAGATTATCTGCACCAGTAGCTACGATAATTGTGCCTACTTGGATTTGTACTTCCTTCTCTGGGGCTGCCTGCCGAAGCTTCACTTCGAAATTTCCGATGAATCCACTGACTGCTTCAATAACAGTCGATAGATGCAAGGTAAGGTTACTTCCAGCAGCTTTAATTGCTGCCACAGCTTCAGCTAGCACTCCTGAAGCGTCACGCCAACCAGGATGGAGCTTGTGTAATTGCCTTAGCACTCCGCCGAGTTCTGGTTCTTTCTCAACTAAGTGCACATGGAAGTGTTGCCGTGTGAGGGTTAGGGCTGCTGTAATTCCGGCGATGCCTCCACCAATGACAAGTGCCGTAGGTGTTATCTTGAGTTCTGGTTCTTTTTGTGGTTGAAGCAGGTTTGCCTTGGCAACCCCCATTCTGATGAGATCTTTGGCCTTCTCTGTTGCATCGTTTGGTAGATTCAGATGAACCCAAGAACAGTGTTCTCTTATGTTGACCATTTCGAAGAGATACTTGTTTAACCCTGCTTCTTCACAAGCCCTTCTGAAAAGCGGCTCATGAGTAGCTGGGGTACAAGATGCAACAACTACTCTGTTCAATCTGTGGTTCTTTATTCCATCTTTGATTAGGTCCAATCCAGTAGTTGAGCACATGTAGAGGCTTTCTTCGGCATATGCAACATTGGGCAGTGTTCTGGCATAATCTACAACAGCTAAGGCATCAACTACGCCCCCAATGTTAGAGCCGCAGTGACATATGAAAACTCCGATTCTTGGACTTCCTGTATCTGATTCCGTTGGACCTCACCTCAGAGTGGAATGCATAGTTGTCTCTGCTGCTTTAGCTGCTGCTGCGCTTGCCTGCGTGACCGACTCCGAAATATCCTTAGGACCCTCGCAGTATCCACAAATGAAAATGCCGTCAACATTTGTTTCGATTGGTGCAAGAAGGGGATCACGTGTTTTAAAGAAACCGTGTTTACCTAGTTCCAAACTGAGGGTTTCCGCTAGGGCTTGATTGTCTGCTTGCGGCTTTAGGGCAGGACACAGTACAACCATATCAGCACGTAGCTCTTCTATCTTTTCTTGGAAAACATCGAGGTATCTGATTATAAGATCCTTTGTTATGTCATCTTCTAAGATTACTGATGGACGTCCGTTGATGTATTTGACACCCCATTCATCTCGAGCTCTGGTTACAAACTCTTGAAATCGTTTTCCGAATATTCTTAAATCCATGTATAGAATATTGACTTCACATTCTGGTTCATGTTCTCTAACTAAGATGGCTTCTTTTGTGGCATACATACAGCAAACGCTTGAGCAATATGGTAATCCTTCCTGCTGGGTTCGAGAACCGACGCACTGTACGAAGACTATCTTGTGTGGATGCTTTTTATCGGAAGGTCGCATGAGCTCTCCACGGGTTGGTCCAGAAGCATTGATAAGCCTTTCGAATTCCAAAGACGATAAGACGTTTTTGTGTCGTCCATAACCATACTCGCTTATTGGTGCTGGATTCCAAGGCTCTAGGCCAGTGGACAGGACTATGCTTGAGACCGCAAGTGTTAGCTCCTCAGGTCTCTGGCTGAAATCTATTGCTTGCACAGAACAGGCTTTCTCGCATTCATGACAATCAGAACAGCCTCCACAAGCAAGACACCTATTTGCTTCTTCAATAGCGCTTTCCTCTGAATACCCAAGCGACACTTCTTCAAAGCTCTCATTCCGTTTTTCAAGAGGAAGGGTAAAAATGGGTTTGCGCTCCTTTCTGATGATATCTTCCTTCGGAATAATCTCAACCTTGTTGGGCCTCATAGGTCTTCCCGCTCGTATGTCCTTACCTTTCAGGTATCTGTGGATTGAAGTTGCTGCCTCTTTTCCGCATGCAATGGCCTCTACTATAGACGCTGGTCCCAAGGTTGCATCACCTCCAGCAAATACACCAGGTATGTTAGTCTCGAAGGTCACTGGGTCAACAGCTATGGTTCCCTTGGTTAGTCTGATTGACTCTGGAACAGCTGAAGGATCAATGGTTTGGCCAATGGCAACTATCACAGCATCTGCCTGTAGAACCTGTTCGGATCCCTCAATTGGGATGGGTCGCCTCCGACCTGTTTTGTCGGTCGGACCAAGGGTCATTTCCAGATATTCTAAGGCTGCAACCTTATTGTTCTTCCCAAGAATAGTCTTGGGAGAGGCGAGAAACTGAATTTTGATCCCTTCCTTTTCGGCCTCTTCAACTTCGGGTTGATATGCCGGCATCTCAGCTCTTGATCTTCTGTAAAGGATTGTTACATTCTTTGCACCAAGTCTTAAAGCGGTTCTAGCTGAATCAACAGCAACATCGCCACCACCAATAACTATAACTGACTTTCCAAGCTTGATTTCCTCTCGCAAGTTTGCACTCCGTAGAAACTCTAGTGCATACCAGACTCCCTGTAAATCCTCTCCAGCTATTCCAAGTCTAAAGCTCTTCTGAGAACCAATAGCTAAAAAGAATGCAGAGTACCCCATTTCTCTCAGGCGTTCAAGAGTCACATTCCTACCAATTATTGTGTTTTTGCGGATTTCGATACCCAAATCTACTAGATAGTTGATATCATCATCCAACACCCACTTTGGAAGTCTATAGTCTGGGATTGCATATCGAACCATTCCTCCAAGGTCGGTATCTTTCTCAAAGATTGTGACATGGTATCCGGTCTTGATCAGCTCATAAGCAGCTGCAAGTCCTGCTGGACCAGAACCGATTATTGCTACTTTAATATCATATTTCTTTTGTAATGTTTCAGGCTTTTCTCTCGTAGGCTCTCTTGCATAGTCAAATGCAGAACGTTTCAGAGCGCAGATAGCAATTGGTTCGTCAACTTTTCCTCGCTCACAGTTAGCTTCACAGGGATGAAAGCAGACTCGACCCAATACGCTTGGAAGCACCAAGTCTCGCCTAATAAGATCGCGGGCCTCCAGGAATTTCTTACGTGCTATTAGTGCTACATAGCCCTGCACATTTACGCCAGCTGGGCAAGCATAGCGGCAAGGTGGAGTTCCTCTTCGATCGATCACGAAGGTATTAGGAACGGATTGAGGGAAGAGCCGGTAAATTGCTTTCCTTTTCTTTAATTTCATATCAAATTCATTCGGTAGCTCAACTGGACAGACTGCTGTGCAGTCATTACAAGCAGTGCATTTAGATTCATCCACAAATCTAGGGCGCTTCGTTATCTTCACTTTGAAGTGACCTTTTGATCCTTCAACTTCTTTCACCTCAGAGTTGGTCAGTAGGGTGATATTTGGATGGTGAAGGCAATCAATCATCTTTGGTCCGAGGATGCAGATTGAACAGTCCATTGTTGGGAAGGTCTTGTCAAGCTGAGCCATTCGCCCTCCAATGCTTGGCGTCTTCTCGACTAGGTAGACCGCTAGGCCCCGATCTGCAAGGTCCAACGATGCCTGGATTCCAGCTATGCCACCACCGACCACTAACACCGCACTATTGGGCAAGTTGGCTTCCTCTTCCGTGTTGAGAGTAACTCACTTTATAGGATGACACTTAAGTGTTGCTTTACACCGACTGCAAATGGCTAGAACCACATTTCTGCAATCAGTCTCGCGGAGACACAATTAAGTTAGTGTCTGAGGAAGACTTGGTGGATGGCTTGGCTAATTGTAAAAAATGAAAAGGATTGTTAGATGCGGCCTAGGGCTCGCATCGCTGCAACGATTTTCTTAACTGCCGTGAGGTATGAGGCTGTTCGTAGATCAGCCTCTGCTCGCTTAGTGCGAAGGGTGGTGTCAACTTGGTACTGCTTTGCGTTCTGATA
>CP070679.1:872500-914086 GCA_020352535.1 Candidatus Bathyarchaeota archaeon
ATTCCTTCTTCATCAATCAGGAACGTGGTTCGTTCTGTGCCCATGAATGTTCTACCAAAGATGCTTTTCTTCTTCCATACGCCATAGAGGTCTAAAGCCCTTCCCTTTGGATCGCTGAGCAAAGTGAAAGGCAATGCATGTTTCTGCTTGAATCTCAGATGAGACTCGACGCTGTCCTTGCTTACTCCTAGTATTACGGCGCCTTCTTTCTCAAACTCTTTGGCTGCATCCCTGAACTCAATAGCCTCACGAGTGCATCCTGGGGTCTCGTCTTTGGGATAGAAATAGAGCAACACTTTCTTGCCCCTGTAATCTTTCAAGGATACCTTTCTTCCATTATCTGCTACCAAAGTGAAGTCTGGAGCCTCTTCTCCTTCATTGACCATTTCAATTACCCTGCCTAGCCTATGCCTTTGTGAGATTTAAGACAAGTGTTTCTTGGCAACTGCGAACCGACCATGTGCGCGTAGTGCCCCTCTCTATAGAAATCCTATGCAAGCCAGCTAAATTACTAGCTAAGAATCATTGAATGGCTGCTATTTAAATTCGACAACTATGGCCACTTCGTTTCTACGCAAGAACCAAGGAGTGAAAGGCGCATTATATCGCATCGAAAACACCTTTCCCCTAGTCTTTATTCCTGCTCTCGCTAGTTCTTCAAGCATTTCTTTTGACTTCTTTCGAAATATTGAATCAGACCAGCGACCGGAAAACCGCAGCGCAGCGACGGCTCTTTCAGGGATTTCCAAGATTTGGACGCGA
Source organism: Candidatus Bathyarchaeota archaeon (assembly GCA_020352535.1). GTDB lineage: Archaea > Thermoproteota > Bathyarchaeia > Bathyarchaeales > Bathyarchaeaceae > SOJZ01. The sequence goes on from CP070679.1 coordinate 873,263, forward strand.
TCATCAAGAGGTTCAGGGGTAGTTTCAAGCGTGAACCCTTCGGGCATTATAAAGGTCATAGAGTTAGTTTCGGACAAGACTGGTGCAGTCATCGCTATTTGCTCCGAAACCACAGGAGCCGTCATAGCAATATTTAATCTCTGGCGGTTATTACCTTGGATGAATCGGAATAGAATGTTGAAACCGCCATCACCATACTGATCAACTCTAGCAGCCACCAATAGCGGGTAACGTCTAATCTCCGTCCTGCCAATTTTCTTCAGGACTTCGTATGTTGCTTGCTCGACCATAGTCAATTATCAAAAGTTGGGCGAATATATTGATTATCCTAGTCTAACCACACTTTTATTCTACCTGACCAAGCGTAGGAAGAAGCTTCGACAGATAAATAGAAGTAAATCCTTACTCAATGTTATTCCAAGAAGAAGGTGATAGGATGAATTACCGAGAGAGAATGAAGATTATAGCAAAGTCATCTATTTCCTTCAGTTACTTGAAAAAGTTCAACTTAGGCGCAGGAATCCTGCACCTATCACAGGGACTAGTAATGCTAGCCCTTGGCACACTTCTAACTTGGGAACGAGACATATACACGTTTTACTTGAAACTGGAAATTACTTTTGGGCCTCCACCCGTATTCAACATTGCGCCAGACCCTCAAGTCTTCTTCACCCTTAGTTACCTAGGCATAATCGTTGCGTCATTTCCACTGCTTTCAGCTCTGGCCCACTTCCTAATTGCTTATCCTAAGAACAAAGACTACAATGAGAATTTGAAGAAAGGAATAAACCCGTACCGCTGGTTCGAATACGCATTCTCCAGTTCCATAATGATAGTGTTGATTTCCATGTTTGTAGGAGTCTGGGACTTCTGGTCTCTGATAATGATTTTCGTGTTGAATGCCACGATGATTATGTTCGGATACTTGATGGAGTTGGTGAACCAGAAAACCGAAAGAACCTCTTGGTCAGCATTCATTATGGGCTGCATTTCCGGAGGCGTTCCATGGATAGTCTTATTCGCTTATTTCGCTGCAGCAATAACGTCGACAGGCACCAATCCGCCAGCATTTGTATATCTAATATTCTTCATTTATTTTGCTCTGTTCAATGTTTTCGCTTTGAACATGGTTCTGCAATACAGAAGCGTAGGACGCTGGAGAGACTACCTCTATGGCGAACGAGTTTACATCATATTGAGCTTCATAGCCAAAACGGCACTAGCTTGGCTTGTCTTCATTGGAGTATTCGCGCCATTCTAAACTTTCAAAACGAGCTGGCTAGTATTTCTTGCGTGCGTTGTGGGTATATGCTCAATCATAATTGGAGGGACTGCGGAAATCCTAGTGTCCCACATTATATGGTTCGGTAGAAGTTCATCTCTATATCCAATCACGTCTTGGCTTCTTTTTTGTATTCCACCAATTGTGCTCTCCATTCTAGGTCTGATTTTCATCGTGAAATCCAGGAAGGAGTTCTCAAAGTAGAAGAAATGGATTAGTAGGTGTGTAGGATTCGCTAACGCGTGGCTGATTAATTTCCCAATTCCAGTCTCAAGCGTATACCCGCGGGAATTAACCTATTATTGTTTCGAGCCCCCAACCTACCGGATACTTCTCCCACAAACCATAAAACCTGAAGGAGGAGAGTATGCGATAGGTCAGTGGCGATGAACGGGTCAACAGTGAAGGTTGGTTCTTGGTTCATGATGGCTATGGGGTGCTTCGCCCTAGCCACAGCAGTGTTGTGGATATTTATGACTGAAGTGGCCTTTGTGAGTGATTTCGCAGCGTATACGGGTCAGCCTTACTCTGATTTCCTGGCTAACAATCCTCAACCAGCGGAGCTGTGGCTGCTCACAAAGAGGTTGATCGGAGTCGAACGACTGGTGACAGGCCTCCTGATTATTGCCATCACGCAGAAGAGCTATCGTAGAGGAGAAAGATGGGCGTGGTTTACCCTGCTGATTGCGGGAGTCTTAACGTGGGGTTGGTTGATAGGCTACCGAATGGCCATCGGATACATGGAAAGCGTGGGAATGGTTACGCCTATAGTCGGACTAGTACTCCTCGTTGTTGGCTTGGCTCTTCCCGCCAAGGCAATCCTGGGCAAGAAGACTGCTTGAATGCGCGTGCGCTAGCATAAAAAGGGGGAATTCCCTGATTCTGGCTATCTTGGGAAGTACTTTTTGTAAGGGAGGAGGAGCCCCAGCAGCGATATGCTCAGAATCGGGATAAACTCTAGCATCTGAAAGACGTCACCAAGAAAGATCGCGTTGAAGAGTGCGCTGCTCACCAAGAGACCGGGCACGAGCCACAGGGTGTACCACGCCCACTTTTCTCCTTTGCGATAGCCTGTTACGGTGATGGCTAAGACTAGGAATGACCAGCTCACTTTGAGCAGCCCCAATCCCCCATACATGAAGCGAATCAAGTTAATGGTTATAGGGCTCGAAGCCTCGAGCTCACTCCAGGATATGTTTAGGACACGTTGAACTTCATTCTCTGCTAATCCGTCCGGAAGGAATGCTTGGTTTAGGCCAACCACAACCCACAGTAACCCTAAAGCTAAGTATATCCCCCATCCGTACTTCTCGAATACCTGCTCCATCAGAAAACACCAGACCCAGATTGAATCAAATGTATAAAGAGCTTATGCAAACGACCGCCTTGGGTCCGTTCTTAGTAGGGATTAGGTATCGGGTCAACGCATATACTTTAGGGTACAGGGCTACTATGTTCTATTGACTGAAAATCGCCTTGCATTTAAGACAAACATCGCAGACTTCTAGTCCCTTTTCTGTTGTTTGCCAAATTCCTTCAGTTTCCTTAATCCAGCCAGCTTTATTAAGAATATCCAAGTAGCCGTTCACCTGCGTAAAAGACAGATTGCATATTCCCATTATCCTTGTCTTCCTTTTTCCCTGCTTGGTAGTTTCAAGTATTTCTAATATGATTTGAGGAGAAGTCCTTCTTCTACTCATCCAATACCCCTTGCTTCTCTGGCACTTCAGTATTACATTCTTCTTTGTAGACCTATAAGACTTTCAAACGTATTTATGTCCTAGATGGCTTTTCTCAGGTTTCTGATACAAGCTCTGAGAATGTATCAGTACTCTGCCTCCTTGGGCGCCTTGTACAGTTTCCTTCGACCTTCCTTTCTGGGAATTATCCAAACCTATGGTGACCAATTCGTAAGCTCTCACATCGCCTTGAATCCAACAGGGTTGAGTTGGTATACCGTCTAGGGGAACCCGCGAGCCCCGACCAGGGGAGATATGACGAATCAGGATTCCCGTAAATCAACCTACTAGACTTTGGCGTGCGAAAACAGCAGAAGGACTAAAGTCCTCCAGAAAGAATGATACAACTATGACAGACTCTACCCTTGATACTCAGGTTCATTCCCTCAGATTCGGGATTGCTACAGTCCAGAATGTCTCTTGGAGGAACTTGGTCGAACGATGGCGGTTTATTGAGAAGGCAGGTTTTGATAGTATTTGGGTAGCTGATCATTTCTTACATTGGAACAGGCAGATGATGCCCTTTTTCGAGTCATGGTCCATTCTCTCTGCCTTGGCTTGTCAAACTTCAAGAGTCCGTTTTGGAGCTTTAGTGACTGCGATGCATTGGCGTCATCCTGCATGGCTGGCCAGACAAGCTCTTACAGTTGACCACATCTCGAATGGCAGATTAGAGCTTGGTCTTGGGGCAGGTGGTAGTAGTGAAGTTGAATATCTAATGACTGGCGTCAAAGAATGGAAGCCAAGCGAGAAAGTAAATCGTTTCCTTGAATATGTGGAAATTGTTGATCAACTCCTTCGTAATCCTGCTACGACTTATCGTGGGAAATACTACCAACTAGAAAATGCAGTGATGCAACCTGATCCAGTACAGAAACCTAGACCCCCCATTACTATAGGCGCCTTTGGTCCTCGCATGCTACGAATAGCAGCACGATATGCTGACACATGGAACACACTGGGAAATCCTATTTCCAGCAAAGAAAGTATGACGGCGGTCAAGAAACGCATTAGTCTGCTAGACAAGCTTTGCAGGGAAATTAACCGCGATCCTCAATCATTGAGACGATCTTTTCTACTGTATGAGCATGAGGCAATGCATAACATCAGTAACATGAGGCTCTACGAATCGACAGAGGTAATTGAAGGTGTAGTCAAAGAGTGTCTGAATCTTGGATTTACAGAAATTATCTTTCTCTATCCCTTCATAGAAGAGGAAGTTCCTGTATTCGAGCAGATAGCTAAAGAAGTAATTCCAGAACTGCGAGAAGCTAGCTTATGACTCAATTATGCAATGGCATTTATTTTCGCTAACTGGCCCCCATATAGGTGTCCGAGCAGACTTTTTTTCGGGAAACGGCTATAGTCGAGTCGTCTTCCCCGCGCATTCCCCGCAGGAAAAAAGCTCCGCGGATTCCAGCTCATTCGTGAATCTCAGTCACTCTTGATAGTACGTAAGCTTCTCTTGCCCATGTGTGAATCCAATAGTCAAGGTCGTCGCTTATACCCTTGATGTTAGACTGAGCTCCTTCGATGGTAATCTGGGCCACTATGATTGTGTTAGGTTTGAAGTGAAATCCCCACGCGTTGTTGAATTCTTGCACAATGCCGCCAATCCACATTTGTGTCTGGTTCTGATGTAACTCGACAAGCTGACTCCAAATCGTGTCGCTTGTAGTTTCTACTGCGATTATGTCGCCTTTCGAATCCGTGATGACTGCCCATCTATCTGTTTCGTGTGTTGTCTTCCCCAGATAATCTGTATAGCTCATGTAACTATAGATTGAAGCAGCCGCAATCACAGTGGCAAGAATACAGACTAGAGCAATCCACCTTTTCATTATATCCCAACCATCCTATTGGGTATGCACATATACTTTTTCCTCGGTGTCTGCTTCATAGAATTCCATTGGTTTATTCCTCCGCCAAGACTGCGCTGAACACTAGGGCAACGATGAAAAGGAGGCCTGAACCGACAAAAGGTCCCCCAATCCCAGCTGCGTACGACTCTCCAACCCAGAATAGCAGGATAGAAATTACTAGCACAAAGATCCAAATGAAGGTAATTATCAAGTTCCTGCTTCTCACGGAACCACCTTCCATGACTATAATCAGGGATTCTCAATAATCATGTTCCTGAACAAAGTTCAAATATTGAACGAAATCCCTTTAGAGAATGGAACATTATTCAATAGTGTAGTAAATCAGGATTTTTTAAATGGATACGCCATGGACCTATCTATTGCTCCTAAGGCAGAAGAGCCATAGCTTGCACTCCTGCACTGGTCACTTCTTTCCAGAAGCCTAAACTAGAATACCCAAACCTAGAATATACAATGGGAGCTATGCGCACGTGAAGAATCCATACTGACTTACTCTATCCCCGTAAGGAGAAAGAGAGGATGAGAATTATCAGAAAGCTTCTCATGAATAGTCTAGCAAAACTTTCCAGGAAGCCAAAGGCAAGTGTCTCACTCAAGCGGTTAGAAGGCTTCACCGTAGATATTGGTGCTGGTGGAGAGGGTGTAATGGCCAAGGCATGCGGAAGGAATACAGTAGGTATTGACATTAACAAGAGGGAAATTAATGAAGCTAGGTCTAGGGGTTCTCGTGCTCAATGGGTTCTAGGTGATGCTTGCTCCATGCCCTTCAGAAATGGCAGCTTCGATGCAGCCACATTCTTCTTTTCACTTATGTACATTAAAACGACCAAACGAAAGTTGGCTACATTCATAGAGGCCAGAAGAGTTCTCAAATCGGATGGACTACTCTGCTTGTGGGCTGCAATAATCGGTGAAAAACCAGGTCTACACGCTCTATTCTTAGAGATTCGCCTACCAGATAATGGAGAAATCTTTACAGGATACGGAGTAAGGGGAACGGAAAAAAAGCAAAATCTGGAACTCATAAACAAGTTAGCCAATAAAGCAGGCTTCACAGCTACTAGTACTGAAGCCCACAAGAATTGGATTGAAGCATATTTTCGCTGAACACCTCTGTTATGGGCATCCAATAGTTCAGTAGGTTGATCTGCGCACGCGCATGCGCGTTTGGTTGTTGCCGGTCTATCTACCAGCCTTTCGTGCACGTGCAGTGCTAAGAAGAGATTGCAGCTGCACTGAATCCCTTAACTATCAACCATATTGCTAGAACCATTTCTTGGGCAGCTATTGGAAGAGCGAAGATTTCTATCATTGGAGGACTGAAGCCGAACATACGTATAGGCCAGGTTACCAACCACAGTGCGCCTCCAATAAGACCCCAGGTTGATAGCCATCGAGGAACAAGCTTTGACTTGTACAACACATAGCTGAACACCGGAACACTCAGTAACCATGCTATATCCACCAGAAGGGAGCCCCAGCCAATCGCTGCTAATAGCAGAGCGCCTGAAGCTTGATAATATGAGGCATCCGGAGCTCCTGCAGCTACAAATTCTCTACTTAATGACAATAGCAGTAGCAAGCTAATTACATTAGCCGCATCGAAAATCCCCTCGAATATTCTAGCGCCAACATACCCAAGAGCCAACCCTTCATCATGTTTTCTCAAGATTGGAAAAATCACAATCGGGATGGCAACAACTGAAGCGGTCATAGTCAACCAAAGAAGCGCTCCCACTAGAACTTGGGTTTCGTTTGCTGAAATGGCATTGAGATAGTCAGGGTCGCCCTCAGTTCCTAGGAAGCCGAGTGGTACAACGCCAAGTGGAATAGCACTCGTGATAGGCGCTGCTGTCGCAATGATAAATAGCACTCCCGCAATCATCGCTGCTTTTCTATGTGAATCCATATTCACCACCTTCTCCTCATTCCCTATTTTTACATTTAACAATTGTTATCACACGCACAGCGTACATGCAGATTGATAAAGAGAAGCTAGAAAGATGATACCTAGTATGATTGTCCCACCCAAACCCAAGAAGGTAATCCAGGGCTACGTCCAGATTAGCCTAGCATCGGTTCTATGGGGAACCATGGGAGTCCTTGCGAAACTCTCATTTAACTTCGGCATACATCCAACGACTTTGATTGCTCTGAGGCTGGTCACAAGCTTCGCGATATTATCAGTTGCTCTTATACTGGTCAAAAGGGATTCGTTGAGAATCTATAAAGTCGACATAATCTCTCTTCTAGCTCTTGGCATATTGGCCACAGCTCTTCAAAGAATTGCCTATTTCTACGCGGTGGATTTAACAACAGTGACTGTGGCAGCCATCCTCTTCTACACTTATCCTATCTTTGTGACGCTTTCAGCCGTGATTTTCCTGCATGAGAAAGTCTCTTCTCGACTGCTGGTTCCAATTGTTCTAACGTTTCTAGGCGCTGCACTTGTGGTGAGAATCTATGATACGTCTTCAGTCAGTGCCAATCTTCAAGGAATTGTATTTGGACTGCTTTCAAGCCTCCTTTTTGCCCTCTACTTCCTGATGACCAAGAGACTTAGGAGGAAGTATTCTGGTTGGACAATTATCCTCTGTGGTGACGGGATAGGAGCTTTAGTACTCCTTCCAGTCATCGCTCTTGCCACATCTGAGATTGCAGTGTTTCCGCTACAGTTGTGGCTACTGATTCTTGCCATCGCTTTGGTTCCCTCTCTTCTAGCCTACATACTGTTCTCACATGGCTTGAAGCATGTCAAGGCTTCGAAGGGGAGTATACTCTCTGTGATAGAACCTCTATCAGCAGCTCTCTTCTCCCTAATCATTCTTGGAGAAAGTTTCGAAATGCTTCAGATACTGGGTGTAATTCTTGCTTTGGTAGGTGTTGTCCTACTTCTCAGAGCAGATCCCGCTTGAAGCTAATGCCCGTGCCCAGTTACACACGAATGAGGATTTACATCTTCTCCTTTAGAACCAACTCATGCTCGAGATATTTCTGATCGTGTAACTTCCTGACTTGGAGGTACTTCCGGAGAACTTTGTCATCCTCCTTTTCGTAGATGCTTATCTCTCCGTCAAAGAGGTCTAGAACAGCTTGGACTTCTTGAGCAGGATGCATTCCTGGATCAATCGTTGCTAGGGTCGTGAAGCCTTTAGACTTTAACTCAGGAATAAGTGATGTCAACCACCTTCTGGTGTTGATCGCGTGATGTTGGAGGAGGACGTCTGAGATTATCGCAATACACGCTCTTCTCTCTCCAGCCTCTCCCTTGAGCTTGCGGAGCGCTGCGGTCAGGGCGATGCTGATAGCGGTGAGGTTTTCCACGCCTTTAAGCTTGACAACATTCGGTAGATCTTCTACGATCGCATCGGCTTGAGGGTTGCAGATAAACAGGTGGAAGTTTGGTTGAAGTTCCTTGGTCATTTTCCTCACGCCCATCGACTTGGTTGTAACATAGAATGTGACCTGTCCTTCTCTTCCTCCAGTTTCAAGGAAATCCCTGATTAGACGATCTGCCTCGTCAGAGGCTGATGCCGCCAATATGAGGGTATAGCCTTTTGGAATACCTCCTAAGAGGAGGGTGTCAAGCTTCTCAAATCCAGTGGCAAGGCGATCGGGAAGAACGACTCCTACGCTCTCAACGGTCACGGGATTGAGCTTTGAGGTGGCTTCATGCCCAGTTTCATCAACGTAGATAATTCGTAATTTCATCTCGTGCGTACCCTTGTCAAAGGCTCTTAGGACAAGTCGAATATCTTCGATTTTCAGAGGGTCAAGTCTTTTCCCACCCATGTTCAGTGTTGAGCCTTTGACTTGGCAGTATTCGGGTTTGGAGATTAACTCAAAACCATGCGGGATAGCTCCTTCTAGTTTGGCTAATAGGATGGTTCCTTTCCCAACGTTTGCCAGCTGTATGTCGAGGTTGAGATTCTCTCCAACAGAGACATTTCCTGCGAGTGATGTCACCTCTGCTTGTATGCTTGCATGATCAAATCGTTCTAGTCCTACTGCCGATTCCTCGCTAGGGGTTGGTGTTACGAAGCTTGCTGTTGATGATGTGATAGTTGGTGCCAGCAAAACCTCGTGAAGTGACAAGGCGAGTTCCTTTTCTTCCTTGACTTTCTCTAGGAGTCGTTGGACTTGTTCAGCTTTTGCTGGGTATCTTGCCTTTAGATAAGATTTGATTGAGGTTTGCAGAACCTTTTCGGCCACAACATAGAGCTTCGCTTTCTTCTCTGGCTCTACTTCCTTCTTGGCACTGTCCATATAGATGTAGGCATCGAAGAGGCGTTGAGTGCCCTTGGCGTATTCAGAAGCAGTTTTGAAACCTGCTTTAACATAGTGATTTGCAGCGCTCTCCAGATGCCTAATTGCTCTTTCATGTAGAGTCGTATCTCTTGAATCTTCGAATTCGGTTCCAGCAGCAAGTGCTTTGCAGAAGCGGCTATGACCCAAGGCTAGCAATCGCGCCTTTTCGTTGAAACTGTGCTCCTTGGCTTTGTCAAAGAGCTGTGCAGCCTTTGAGTACAATTCAGGAGAAGCTTCTGCCTCAGCTTTTGCCATTATCTCCCAGGCTCTACAAAGATAGATTATTGGCGTGAGTTCCTGACGGTCTTTCGCAATTGTTTCCTCTGTAAACGATGCTTCTTGCTCGATTGTTTCAAGCACTTTCTCGAATTCATCAGCTGCGTGTCGATATTTCTCTGAGCTGGCAGTGTTAGCCCCTTGTCTGCTGAGGATTTTACCTTCTTCCAGGAATATTCTTCCCTGTGAATATTCTTCTCGGATGATTAGCGCTTTGATTAGTCTCTCAGCCAGATCCTTCTCGTCCAAGTTCTCAATTTGACGTAAGGCGGCTTGGAGCGTGGTTCTTGCTTCCTGGAACAAGTTTGCTGCTTTTTGGAAGAGTTCTACAGCCTGCTCAGTTCGGTCTCTTCTACTCAGGTCTTCAGCTTCTTCTAAGCGAGCCCATGCTGAATAGTTAGGGGCTAGATAGCTCCATCGTTCGCTGGTCTCATGGAGGTTGGCAGCTTTCTCGTAATGCTCCATTGCCTCTCCATACCGTTTCTCTTTATGAGAATTCTTCGCCTTTTCGATCTCGTTCCAGGCTAGCATATAGACCGAGTGGTCTCGATAAAAGCTTGCAAGCTTCGGGGTTTTTTGAGCAGCCTTGATGTAGCTATTTGAAGCATGTCGGAAGCTCCTTGCAGCCTCTAGGTACTCCCCCATAGTGTCCTGAGTCTTCGCGATTTTCCAAAATAGCCCTGCCATATGGCTTACCAAATCCAGCTTTTGAGCTGATTTGACCGCTTCTTTCAAGACGCTAATGGCCTTCTCAAGGTAACCATGCTTGGCTGTCAGATTGTATAGGCGCATCAAGAGGGTCGCGTAGGCTTCTTGATAGTCTCTAAGCCCGGCAAAAAGCGTAATTTCCCCTTTCCTCTCGAAATCCGGCATCACTCTGTAACAGAGGTCAAGGCATTTTTCCTTGCTTGCAGCCGCCTTTTCAAGAAGCTTGACTTTGCTCTTCAAATCTGGCTCGATATCAGCGAGTTCAGCTTCTATTCCTGCTAGATAATTCAGCATTACTCCTCTATTCCAATAGAAGAATGGGGAAAGCTGCTCCTGAATCTGAATTGTCCTCTTTCGATGTTCCAGAGCTTTCTCCAAGAGTTTCTTCTTCTCCGAGGGATTTCGCTCAACTCGCGCTTGGTCTTGGAGGGTTTTGCTGACTACATGAAGTACTTGTGCAATTGGCATGGGCATATCTGAGTTTTCAGCCACCCTCAAGGCTTCAATCCCGAGCGTCTCAGACTCCCTCAAGAATTCTGATCTTCTCCTTTGGTCAGACTCCCATAGAGCTAGATGATAGTAGTGTTCAGCTTGTCCAGAGGGTGGACCGATAAGGCCTCCTCGAGGGCTAACAAAGGATATTATATTATAGTGATGATGCGCCTCTTCATAGAACTTCATAGCGCTATCAGTCAATTCCTTTCTCAGTTCAGGATTTTCTAGTGCCCGAGCACGTGCCTTCCAGTAGGTGTCATAGGCTAGATAATCGAGACTATGTGCGATTAGGAAATTGTCTTGTGTCTGTCTGCCACATTCCAATGAGTTCTCATGATGGATTGCTGCCTCTTCTTCTCCAGAGTTTATTCCTAGCCAAAGGTGGGACAACCCCAAGAGAAGTGTATCATTAGCTGCTTCAGCGAGTTCAGCGGCCTTGGTCAGATATTTAATAGCTTTCAATCGGTGTGGATCTATCTCCTCTGATTCCGCAATGAGATAGAATCCAGCATCACTCAAGCAGGTTGCCAACGCAAGATATGTCCAAGCACTCTCCTCCTCATGTATGTCATCGCCGTCACGGAGAAGGTCTATTACCTTCTCTCCCCATTTCATACCCCTTTCCAGAATGCCCTTCAGAGTCTTCCGATTCCATTCAAGAAAAATCCTACAGAAGAAGATGAGGAACAACTCGTTGAATGTCCTCGCATACTCTCGCTTTTCTCCAGCTTCAAGAAGAACCTTTAATGCCTTTTCTTCTAGCTCCAGGCTTTCATCAAGAGTCTTTCTCTTCTCAGATGGAGTGGACGCGAGCCAGTAGCCCAAATACTTGGCAATGGCTTGACATCGCAACGCCCTTCCATTATTCTGGTTGTGCGAAACCTTTTCGTAAAGCTCCTGCGCAGCCTCGTACGCCTTAATCGCATGTTGCATCTTCTCCCTGAAGTCCTCTCTACTCTCTGCCTGCATTGCTGCTCTCTTCAAGCAGGAGCCGACCCTCTCACGGATCTCCCCAGCTTCTAGCGGCGATTCGCCTTCTTGTATACTAGCTTCCGCCTTCTCCAGCAACGTTGCAGCACGAAGCCATTGGTTCTTCCTCTCAGCTTCATTCACTTGAGCGAGGACATGTTCGAGAGGCTCTTTCAAGGACTGAATCACAACCCGTCAACATAAGCGGTGAACAGTTTTTCTGCAACCCGCGGCTTAAAAGAATAACTGAACCAGAGCTTCTATGAGAAAAGAAACCGGTTTCACCAACCCAACCATGAGTTACAGCGAAAAAGATTAGTCTAACATCGGGTTCATGACGTCTGTGTGGGCCGGTAGTTCAGCTTGGTATGAATGCCTGGCTTGCATCCAGGAGGACGCGGGTTCAAATCCCGCCCGGTCCACTATGGAACGTGCTCCATCTCTCCTTGATTAGAAGCTTTTAGCGGAGATTGGAGGAATAAGGCTTTTAGGAAATGCAGATATTTGACATATTGTCAGGAAACCTGAGGGTAGCCCTATGAGTAGCGGTGTAAGAGGTGGAAAGAAGGGGCGGGAGAGAGGCGCAGGGAAGCCTAAACCACTCACCAAGAAGGAACGAAAAGAAAAGAAGAAGAAAAAGAAGCTCGCTAAATTGGAAAGAAGGACAACTCGATAGGATCTGATTGATGAGCTTATTGGCATAATGGGAGTTGCTGATGGGCCCGGGGAGACTTGAACTCCCGACCAACAGGTTATGAGCTTCGACAAGAACACTTCTCTGTCGCTCTAACCTAGCTGAGCTACGGGCCCTATGACGATAATTCCATATCCAGTTGTGATTTAAGCATTTTTCGTCTTAATTCAATGGCTCACTGAAACATGGCACTTCTTCCGTATCTGTCTAGTTCGTACTTTCTCCCTCGAAACTGAATTCTTGCTTTATGAAGTTGATGCGGAAGAAACGTTTATTACGTATTAAGATATGACATATAGTGGTGTGTATCTAGAATGACCTTGGTTCGCCAAGAGGTCAAACACGGATTATCAATAAGGAGACCAGTCGACTGCGCTCACTGCAAACATGCTATCCCTTCCCCTAGGAGCTTCTTTTGCGTCAAACTCAAACAGCATGTGGAGGACAATACGCACTGCCCCTACTTTGAATCTGAACCACCAGAGTATAAGCTCTACAAGAGAATGTAACTCAAACTGTACTACTGGTGTTAACTCAGCTTTCTCAATTGCTCGATTCTCCCGACGAAAGTTCCATCTAGAAGGTAGGTCTCTGCATGATCGACATCAACGCTTCCAAAGCGCAGAACTGGGCCTATGAATGTCCCCGATCTTCCTTTTCCACTTAGACTTTTCTTGTTAACCGTTTGCCCTCCAAGAAAATCGTTGAACGAGGGCATAATGAGAAACCTAGATGAAGCCTTCGCTCTGACCCCATAGTGCTTCCTGAGCGAAGCCACGGCGTCAGCGTCGGTCTTGACGCCCATCCTCTTGAGAATAGGTTCAGCCAGCATTTCGCAGTTGCATACCGCTTTCACCCACACTTGCCTTGTTAATCGGAAACCCATCAGATCCCGAAATGCAACCATTGGGTGAACATGAGCTGTAACAAGGTCGCGACACCCTAGAAGTTCAGGGGCAGGCCAAGCGTGACCATGAAAGAACCCGACATTCCAGAGGATAGCACCTTTAGACGGCAGTATCTCCACATCCTTAGGGAGAAGAGGTTTGAGGCTTCCATCATGGTTCCCTGGAATAACTCGAATACTTGACACCTTTCTGCTGATTGTCTCGAAAAAGTCAGGAATGTCTTTCCACTCTCTCAGTTCAACCTTGGCAACTGCGTGTTTAACATCTCCAAGAAAAACCAAGCTGGTGGGCCTACACAATTCGATGGCCTGCATCATCTTCTCGAGTATTCTCTCTGTTTGAGATGGAACGTGAATCCCCTTCTCTGCTAATGAGACTTCCCAGCCAATATGAAGGTCTGCAACCACTAGAACTTTTTCGGAACCCTTTCGCAGTAGTAGTGCTGGGAACGATTTCACAGGTGTAATCAAATTATTGGTCACTCTTGATTGTAACTCAGAGGAAGGTGAACAAGAGTCCACTCTGCCTATTCAAGGCTTATGAGTTCCTGGATGTCCTCCAATAGTGAAGTATTCGCAGCTGAGATAAATGACACCTTCTGAGTCGTAGTCAATGGAGCGTTCAACTCCTCCCCTTTAAGGGAGACCATGACACCTCCTGCTTCCCGCAGGATAAGGCTGGCTGCAGCGATATCTGTAACTCGCAGCTTACCACGCAGATCTACAAAAGCATCAGTAGTCCCATCAGCAACATAGCAGAGTTCAAGAGCATTTGCTCCAAGGTGGCGAAAATGCTCAATCTTCTGAAGTAGGCCTAACAAGGGTGTAATCGATTCCTTCCTCCTCACTGCACTCAAGTCTACACCTACAACTGCCCCTTCAAGGGTCGGCGTTGAAGACGATTGGATTGCTTTTCCATTCTTGTGGGCTCCACCATCTCGACTGGCTGTGTAGGTGATGTCGTGGAACAGGTCTGATACAAGTGCAACCTCTACATCCTTGAGATAGGTGGTTTTAGAAACCGCAATGGAGGTAGCTATGAAAGGTAGCCCTCGGACTGCGTTGGTCGTGCCATCGACAGGATCTGTTGTCAAGAAATAGTCTGCTGGCGTTGAACCGAGTTTCTTAACTCCAGACTCTTCACTAATAAGAGTGCATGACATGTCAAGGTTCTGCACAGTGTCAATTAGAGCCTTTTCAGCGGCCAAATCAATTCTTTTCATTACATCGCCACCTGCACCAATACCAAATCCAATAGCAGCCTCAACGGATCCGAAGAGAGGAAGAACATCCCTCCTAATCTTCTTGGAGCATTCGATGAGCACGTCTAGCCAAGTCGTCAACTTGCGGTTCCTTCTCATTAAGAAATTTGGGTAATAGATATTACAGTCTGCTTTTAAGGGTGAGCGTTATGGAGTTGACGCTGCTCATCTGCAGATGGAATGATCTTTCAATCGCGATTATATCCGGAGTAAACCGCAATGTTGCTACTCATGTACAATTGGGGATATGGAGTCTAGTTAGTAAGAGTTAATTCAAAGGATTGTAGAAATTCTAGTCGAGCGGGGGTCGCCAAGCCAGGTTAAAGGCGCAGGGTTCAGGTCCCTGTCCCGTAGGGGTTCGTGGGTTCGAATCCCACCCCCCGCATTAAGATATTTAGGAACTAATCCATCTCTTAGTGACTTCTTAATATTGAAATAGTGGGCGTTCACAAGTAGATTATCTCCTAGAGTCAGGAAGTTGCAGGTATGAAGCTTGTACTATTCGGGCCACCAGGCTCTGGCAAGGGCACATATGCTTCTCGACTGGAGTCAAGACTGGGTATAGCTGCGATATCCACGGGAGATATTTTCCGAGAAGCCGTCAAGCAGGGCTCCACGCTCGGTAAGGAAATCAAGGAATACCTAGATAGTGGTCGACTTGTTCCAGACGAGAAAGTGATACCGGTTGTAAGTACTCGGATTACTGGTCCAAGAGGCGGAAAGGGGTTTGTCTTAGATGGGTTTCCACGGACAGTTGACCAAGCAAGCGCTCTTGAAAATATGGTTCACATCGACGCCATCGTCAACCTATCAGTTCCAGAAGAGATAATCATCCGTAGACTTTCAACTAGGAGAACCTGCCGTGACTGTGGTGCTATATTCAACCTCAAGACTATGAAGCCCCGATATGAAGGAGTCTGTGACCGGTGTCAAGGTCCACTGGTCCAACGAGAAGATGACACAGCTCCAGTCATCAAGGAGAGACTCCGAGTTTTCGAGAAACAAAGTCGACCATTGATAGATTACTACCGAGATAGGATTCCCCTTCTGAGCATAGCTTGTGATGACCTACCTCCCGAGGATGTAGTACAACAGATTATCACGAAACTAGAGAAGCTAAATTTACTAGGATTTACATCCACTAGCTGCTAATCGAGCTTTATCGAGCACTTGCCTTTTTATCTAAACGTGAGTTCTATAGATTTATGGATGCGCTGTACTTCGCAGCAACAGTAGTATTGGTTACCATATCTGGAGCCTTAGCCCCTGGCCCTCTATTTTTTACTACAATCTCTCATGGCACAAAGTTGGGAGCTCGAGGTGGTCTCGCATTCGCTATTGGGCACACTCTATTCGAATTCCCCCTGATTATACTGCTCGCTCTAGGCCTTGACACAATAGTGAGGGTTCCAGCAGTCCAAGCTGTGACAGGAGTGATAGGTGGGGCAGCGTTGATAGCGTTTGGCATCTTTCAAATCCGTGACTGCTATGCTTCAACACCTGACAAGCCAAAATCCCATGGTATAATGTTCCGCCACCCTATACTAGTAGGGCTGGGCTTCACCGGCTTGAACCCGTTCTTCGTTGCCTGGTGGTTCACAGCTGGTCTAGAGCTGATTCGACTTTCATTGCTATTCATTGGCTTCCTTGGAATTGTATTTATGTATGTTTGTCACGTGTGGATGGATTATGTCTGGCTCATAGCCGTTGCACACTTTTCACGGTTGGGCATCAATGTGGTTGATGCCAAATGGTACAGAATTGCCGTAGCCATCTTTGGAGCCATACTCATCTACTTCGGGCTTACATTTCTCATTTCAGTCATCGAACTTCCAATCTAATCTGGCTTCGACTTCTTTAAATAGAGAGTTCATCCTTCCTCAGATGGAGCGGGTCAAATGGGCTCGTTGAACACTGATTCACGAGAGTGGAAACACCTCTTTACCCTGTACAAGCTGGCGGAGATGGGAGCTCGCAACCGAACGATAAAGGTTTCCACAGGATATCTAGCAGGAAAATTAGGCGTGTCTCAACAGACTGCCTCACGCAATCTCATTGAATTGGAACAGAAGAAATGGATTAAGAGAACAATCACCCCTGAGGGTTGTCTTGTCCGAATTGCTGACAGTGGGGCAGCCAAGCTTAAGAAGCTGCACTCCAATCTGCGCCTGATAATGGAAGCTGCGTATCCCCCATCAGTAACACTCGAAGGGATTCTTTTCACTGGCTTGGGCGAAGGTGCCTACTATGTGACTCGCGATAAGTATCGAAAGCAGTTCATCGAGAAACTCGGTTTCGATCCATACCCTGGAACCCTTAACCTCAAGCTCACAAGCGAATATGACGCAGAGGCCCGTTCAGAGCTTGAGACCTACCCCGGAATAGAAGTTGAAGGGTTTGACAGCGAATCACGGACATTCGGTAACGTGAAATGCTACCCCGCTGTGATCGATAACAAGATGAAGGGAGCAGTCTTATTCGCTCTGCGGAGCCACTATGACTCCTCTGTCCTAGAAATTATCGCTCCAACTCATCTGCGTAGCAAATTAAAGCTGACGGATGGACATAAAGTGAAGGTAGAAGTTCTCGTTCTGCCATAGCAGAAACCACGATATATTCCTTTTACTGCTTCTCGAAAGATTCGATGATTTCCTTCTTGATTGATGAAGAGCTGTTCAACTCGTCCTCGCCAAACCTAGCAACTCTCACCACCTTGACAGTGATTCCCCTCTGATTCAAGGTTCGCTTAACATCGTCTTCGAGGTCTCCTTGGTCATGCCCAACTGCAATTACATCAGGCTTAATCCTTTCCAGCATTCTAATCATATCAAAACCCTCAAAACCAAGAATTGCTTTATCCACTACCCTCAATGCTGCGACAAGCGACCTTCGTTGCTGTTCAGACATCACAGGCTTCTTTCCCTTCCTCCTCTTCACAGTATTATCCCTCGCAACAACAACCACAAGCTCCGCGTCTTTTCCACCAGCCTTCTTTGCTGCCTCTAAATACCTTACATGTCCATAATGAATGAGGTCAAAAGTGCCTGAGGCGAGAACGACCTTCTTCACTTCTCTCCTCCCCATGAAAATTCAGCAATTCCCAAGAGTCGCAGGGCGTCAAGTAGGCCTTCACAATAGGCTACAGACGCCAAGCTAGTCTCCAACTTGTTCATCCCCTGATAATATCTTGCGTCTTCCAGATAATGCTTGGCAGTCTCAACGAGGCTCTCTGCCTTCTCGCTGTCAATCTGAACTGAATCCTGTGTAACCACTATTTCCCCGAGCGCATGCTTACTATTATTGATATATTTTGAGACCAGCCTCTTCAAGCTCATTGGACTCTCTCCACTACCTCTTCCGGAGCCCCTGCAAATGTGACTAGCGCTTCTGCTTCCATGAAATGAAGCTTCCCTGGAATGATGAGTGCGTGCGGTGACGCGCCAAAGTCATGGTTCATTACATCTTCTATATCACCTGCTTTGACCCTAGGTGCTTCTGAGCCAGCGCGTGCAATACCTATAACAAGTGTCTCAGATGTGATGATATTCTGCTTTTTGTGCCCTTCCAAAGCCTGTAGTGTCTTTAGGCCCTCCAGTATCGTCATGGATTTCTCTTCATCTGCTTTGATGTCCAGAAAGCAAAGTGTATGGAGTCCTTGGGCTTTGTTTTCCCCAATTACTCTGTAAGGAGTTTCAGAGGGAAATCCGCCTTCAGCGAACGGTATCGTCACGCTTCGACCGAATTTGTAGTTCTGCAGGCCTGATAGACCGATTACCGCTGAAATGATGGATGCCCCGTGTACAACACGCGTCCTGATTCCCTGCTTCTCTGCGCGGATTCGCAGGTCTACATGAGTAGTTGCTATGAGCGGATCCCCTGGAACCAGCAAAACAGTCTTTCCTTTCTTTGCCTGCTCCAAGATTATCCTGCCTGCATCTTCTTCTAGGACTCCTCTTGGAATGATAGAAATTCTCTTTCCAACACGCTCTTCAAGTTTCTTAATGGATAATTTATGCATCACGCTCGTATAGAGCTCTGCAAAAACTGCCCCAGCCTCTCTGATTTCGTCAAGACCACGAAGTGAGATGTCCTTCTCATCATAAAGGCCCAAGCCAACAAAGACAAGCTCAGCCAACTTGTTCAACTCTCTGCTCAGTCAACGTTACTGGAGCGACGAAAGATATTAGGGTAACCATCCCTAAATCAGAACGCTGTAAAGGTTGGGCCCGTAGCTCAGCAAGGCAGAGCGGCGGACTCTTAATCCGTAGGTCGTGGGTTCAATTCCCGCCGGGCCCGCTACTCAACCGTGCCTATATTATAGGAAGACCTCAATCCCTACATCATACGGGGTTGATAAAAATTTAAGTAGAACACTCATTTCTCTATGGAATCTGAAGCTATAGCAAGCCCTGGTAGTATAGTCCGGTCTAGTATAGGCGGCTGTCGCCCGCCCGACCCGGGTTCAAATCCCGGCCAGGGCGCCATCATACTTCTAAACCAAGCTGCGGAAGCTAAATCGCCTTTGGCGTGAAGGGTCAATCCAGTATTGTGTAAATCGGAATGTGTAACGACAGGAAATAACACCATTTAAACAGCCCACGATAGTTTTCTCTGAAGGCAGAAGGAGAGTCGAGTAATGGTTAAGCTGAACACAAAAGGCAAGCCATTGATAATCATGATAGACGGCGAATTATATGGTATCGAGGAAATCTCAGAAATCGATCCTAAATATAACGAGAAGAAGAAGACCAAATTCTGTACGATAAGGGCGACAGATATCACAGGCCAACGGAGGCTAACGATTAGTCTAGACCTTCGCTTACTTGACGCCGTAAAGAAAGAAAACAGAGACATCTCATACATAAGGTAGACTGAACACTGCCTTATTCTGCAAGTCTTCTATTTTCAAGCGTCAAGCTTTTATCTCCACAATCCAATCTAGGCTTCGAAGTGACGGATTGTGGTTTTATGGGCTGATCTGCTTCTGGTCAGTGTTCCCTTTACGCTAATCCTGGGCGGAGTAGCCTCGGCTTCTTGGTTGCTGGAACGAATTGTGGGGCGCTCACCGATTGCTGGAAAACCGCTTCTCTGGCTTGTGAAAATCATATCCCGTCTAGGCTTCTTCATAGGAATTCTGCTGATGGCTACAGGAGCAATTGTCTGGTGGGTTCAACCTCCATCCCTTTCTGACTCCATTACACAACTCCTACTGGTTGTCACTGGCATAGCATTATTTCTAAAACCAATCAAAGATGTTCGCTGGGCTTCGTTGACAGGGCTTGTTGCAGGAAGCCTCTGCTTCGGATACGTCTACTTGTACATCGGCCTGCCACCCGTCTTTCTTGGCATAGAATCCAGATGGATTTACCTCGCAATCTTCCTTGTTCCAGGCTTAATCGTCTATCTCCTCTTCAAATTCGTAGAGGATTTACTTTCTTTTGTAGGATCACTGCTCTCATTCAAGGTTACAGCTATTACTTTGGGCATGCTATGCGTCGTGCAAGGAATACTTCTTTTCTTTGATAGAAGCCTGTATGACTTCCTCTAGATTCGGTCGACTTCAATAGGCACGAAAAGGGAGGAAAGGACTCTTTGAGGTTTGAAGGGCCAAATCATCCTTTCTTGGTGATTTCTTTGATAACCCCAGCTGCGACTGTAGTCCCCATGTCTCTGATTGCGAAGCGTCCAAGCTCAGGAAAATCAGAGTAGGCTTCAACTGAGATGGGATGAAGCGGCTCAAATCGAACTACTGCACCATCCCCTGCTTTCAAGAAATCCGGTTTCTCCTCGACCGTCTGTCCAGTACGGGGGTCTAGTTTCCGAATTAGCTCAGTGAATCTGCAAGCCACTTGGCTAGTATGGGAGTGCAACACTGGAGAGTATCCCGCAGCGATTGCCGTGGGGTGGTAGATGACTATTATCTGTCCAATGAACTCTTTGGCAACGGTTGGTGGGTTCTTGACGTGTCCACCTACATCTCCTCTATGCACATCCTTTTGGGAAAGCCCTCGGATATTGAATCCAATGTTATCCCCAGGCTCTGCCTTGGGCATGTTGACGTGATGTGTTTCGATTGATTTGACTTCCCCCTTGGCACCTGATGGCATGAATATGAGCTCATCGCCAACCTTCAACACCCCTGTTTCTACCCTGCCAACTGGCACTGTTCCAACTCCAGTGATTGTGTAGACATCTTGAACTGGAAGGCGCAAGGGTTTGTTGCTAGGTTTACTGGGCACTTCTAGTTGGTCAAGAGCTTCGAAAAGCGTCGGCCCCTTGTACCAAGCCATTTTTTCGCTTCGTTTCACTAGGTTATCGCCTGTCCATCCCGATGTCGGTACAAAAGGAACCTTCTCAACTTTGTATCCAACCATCGTAAGCATTCTGGAGATTTCACCCTTAATCTCTTCATATCTCTCTTGTTTCCAGTCCACTGAGGCATCATCCATCTTATTAACTGCCACAATCAACTGGTTTATACCAAGCGTGAATGCGAGGAAAGCGTGCTCTCTGGTTTGTCCGCCTTTACCAATTCCTGCTTCGAACTCTCCTCGCTTGGCAGATACAAAGAGAAACGCTGCATCGGCTTGGCTGGCTCCTGTGATCATGTTCTTCACGAAGTCTCTGTGGCCAGGTGCATCGATGACGGTAAAGAAGTACTTCTGTGTCGCGAATTTTAGGAAGGCAAGATCAATAGTCAGTCCCCGCTCTCTTTCTTCTTTGAGTTTGTCTAAAACCCAAGCGAACTTGAAGGTTTCTTTCCCTAGTTTTTTCGCTTCCTCTTCATAACTCTTTGAGGTTCGTTCGTCAACGGTTCCCGTGAGGTAGAACAGGTGACCTACACTGGTTGATTTCCCATGGTCCACATGTCCGATGACTATGAGGTTCAGATGGGGTTTCTCGGCTTTGCTCATTTTGGCTTTCTCCAATCTAGTGCTATTCTATTTCCTTCTGGTTGAAGTGAAATTCGCTACTACTGACTCTCTGTTCAATTAGATAAAGCTTTTGAATCGATGCCTGCATGTTGACACGCTCCTACTCCGGTTTCACCTGTACTCTCGAAAGAATATTAGCATCCTTGCGATGACTTAGAAGATGGATGCAAGGCACCATGCCAGCGAATCTTCCTGCTGAGGCAAGGCATAAGTGGAATGAAGTTTCAATGGCGCGAACTCCTCAGGAAAAGCTTCGTGCCCTAAGAGAGTTCTTGAGCCTTGTCCCAAAGCACAAAGGCACAGAGCGCCTACGCGCTCGTGCCAAACGCCAAATCGCAGCTTTGCGGAGGGAGATTGAGGAGCGCAAGCAGAGACGGGCTGGGAAGGGTGGTCCAAGATTCTTCATTGAGAAGGAAGGCGCAGCTCAAATCGTGATTCTAGGACCAACGAATGTAGGTCGAAGTAGCTTGTTGGCTTCGGTAACAAACGCGAGGACTTCGGTTTCCAGCTATCCATTCACTACATTAGAGCCTGTACCCGGCATGCTTCACTATCAGAACCTCCAATTCCAGATTATTGAAGCACCACCACTGATAAAAGGTTCAGCTCATGGCGAAGCTTGGGGTTCGCAAACATTAGCTTTGGCACGTAATGCAGACGGATTGATCTTAATGGTAGATTTATCAGAGAACCCTAGGAAACATCTGTCTATGATTCTCGATGAGTTGGAGAAAGCCAAGATTCTGACAGAAGAACCTCGTGCACGAGTGAATATAGAACGAAGGCATATGAACGCAGGCCTGAAGGTACTCGTATTAGGTCGACTTGTCGGCTGTACTGTTCGAGATGTAGAGCAGCTGTTGAAGAGCTATCGAATCTCCGATGGAACGGTGAAAATCTTCGGGGAGGCAACTTTGAATGATGTGGAAGATGCCGTTTTTGAAAGCACAGTGTATCGACCAGCAGTAGTCGTGGCTAACAAGGCAGATGTTCTTGGTGCAGCAGCAAGAGCAAAGAGGCTGGACAGATTTATCGGCAATCGGATGATGTGGATTCCGGTTTCCTGCAAGTCCAATCGTGGCTTGGAGAAGCTGGGGATTGAGCTGTTCCGGATGCTGAGTATCATTCGTGTCTACACTAAGGAACCGAGGAAGAAGGCTCCTTCCTCACGACCATTTATCCTCAAGAGAGGTGCTGTTGTTCAGGATTTAGCCAAGCAAATCCATAGCGACTTCTACGATCGGTTCAGCTATGCGAAGGTGTGGGCTAGACCTGTCCAAAAGCGTAGAGGTGTAGAACGCTTGTCAGCATCTGGAAGGCGGGTTCGATTCAGTCCGCAAAGAGTTGGACTGGATTTTCCACTAGAAGATGGCGATGTCGTAGAACTGCATACCAGGTGAATTCTCGAGTCTTTGTCTCAGCGAGATGATGTCGCCACTCTTTCCATCTCATTCCGTTTTGATACGGCACTGCTCTTGGTGTCATTATTCGCTGCCAAGATTAGCTCTTCTGCTAACCATTCGTCTAGAGGTCGAGGATTGCCAAATGTCGATTTTCGAGCTCCCTCCGAAAGAAAGCGGAGGGCTAGGTCTACTCGTCTCTGAGGAGAGATATCCACAGCCATGTGGTAGGTTACACCGCCATAGCCAAGTCTGGTAGTGTCTTCACAAGGTGCCGAGTTTTCCACAGCGCTGACAAGGATTTGAACCGGATTCTTCCCGGTGCGAAGATGGATGATTTCGAAGGCGTTTTTCACAACATTGATGGCTCTGGTCTTCTTGCCAGCACTCAAACCAGGTCGCATAAGGTTATTCACAAGTCTCTCCACAATGTTAACTTGAGACTTGCGGAACCTTCCATGCTCGTGGCGTCCCATGCTGTGTGGAACATAAATGGGTTTGAGGGAGATATAGCTCTTCAGACCTGGGGTCTCAGCTTCGACGCCTTCGAAACTCCATTTCCCAAAGAGCTTCATCTCTTGGCTTTTACTCAATTATGTGCACCTAACAAGCGTTCTACGTTGGTGAGATTCAATTTAAACGTTGCCTTCTGCGTATATCCACGCTGGATACCCTAAAGGTAAAGGCCAAGTCATGCACATGAAGGTTGATCACAACATCCCCCATGGCTTCATGATGCATGATATGAACATATTAGACCGACCTGTCGAATACTAGGTTACAGCGATTCAGGTGAGTGACTTGTCGGGAACAGAAACCCTCATCCCTTATGTCAAATCTCAAGACAAACAAGCACGACCTACTGTTATAATCGATACTAGGGAAGCGTCTACAGCGACAAAGATTGTTAAAGGTCTGAAGGAACACGGTGCTGAAATAAGAACACAGATGTTAGAGAAGGGTGATTATGTGTTATCTGACCGGTGTGCAGTGGAAAGGAAAACAGTACACGATTTCGTTTACACGCTCACACGACGATACTTATTTGAGCAGCTGTTTGGACTGAAGGAGACCTACTCCCAGCCTTTTATCCTCATTGAGGGGTACTTTCCCATCATCTACAAGTACAGCAGAATTCAGCCTGCTGCGATATGGGGTGCCATGTTTGCTCTTGCAAAGCAGGGGATTCTCTTGATGCAGACAACCAGCTACAAGGAATCTATCGACTTTCTGTATACAGCAGCGAGACAAGAACAAATAGTCGAGAAGAGGACACCAATGGTGCATCCATTCAAGAAGCATGAGTCGTTGGCTGATGCACAGATATTTTTCATAGCCAGCCTCCCAAAAATCGGACGAGAAAAAACAATAGCGCTTCTCAGTTCGTATCAGACCCCTATGAATGTTCTGCTAAATGTAGATCAATGGGCTAAGGATGTTCATGGACTTGGTCCTAAAATCACCGAGAAAGTCAAAAGGGTCTTACACGCCCGATACAACGAGTGACCTGGGTGTGACAGCGCTGTATGATCATCTCCAAGTCTGAGACATTACGCATGAGCAGAACGACCATCAAGTAGGCTGGCGAAAGCCTAAAATCGACAGGTTAGGCACCTAGTCATCTGTGGTGTCAGTATGGATTCTTTCCCATGGTGGACTGCAAAACAGAGAGATTTGATGACAGCGACCAAGTCCTTTGCTGATGATAACTTATCGAGGGGCGAAGAGGTGTCTTGGACAAGAGTCTACCCGACTGACCTTCTGAAGGAAGTAGCTAGAAGGGGATGGTTTGGTGCCTTGATTCCCAGGGAGTATGGTGGTATTGATGTTGGGGTCACGGGTTGTTGCATCGTGGCTGAGCAGCTCAGTCGTATCTGCATTGCATTGGCTGGGGCTTGTTCCGTAACTATGTATGGTGGGGCTGAACAGCTTCTGAAGTTCGGGCTTGAAGAGCAGAAAAGGCGGTGGCTTCCTCGCTTTGTGAACGGTGTTGTTGGAGCTATATGTATAACAGAGCCGACTGTTGGCTCAGACGCTGCAAGCATTGATACGACGGCAAAGCGGAGTAACGACGAATACATAATTGATGGAAAGAAGCGTTTCATAACGAACGCTGGATTGGCTGACATCTACCTAGTGTTCGCAAGGACTAGTGATTCACCGAGGGATATAGCCCGACATCAACACTTAAGCGCATTTATTATTGAAAGAGGTGCCCCTGGCTTCACAGTTGAGCGTATTAATGAACTTGGCGGATGGGTTGGTCTTCCGAATGGTTTTCTAGACTTCAATGAAGTTCGAGTTCTTGCTGAGAACAGGATTGGAGCTGAGGGGGATGGCTGGAAAATTCTTGTTGATGGCTTGAATTTCGAGAGAACTCTTTTCTCCGCTGAGAAGCTGGGACCTATGGGCGAGGCGATTCGATACGCCGTCTGCCATGCTCAACGAAGAATCCAATTCGGGCAGCCAACAATCGAGTCGGAGGTCACTCGATTCAAGATAGCTGATATGATTGCCAGGTTTAAAACCGCGAGATTGGTAATATACCATGCTGCTCAGCTGCTGGACTTGAACGCTGAGGCAGCCCTTGAGACTACTCTAGCGAAGCTTCATATTCCTGATGCCTATGATTTCGTGATGAACGAGGCCTCGCAGGTCATGGGGGGCGATGCTTGGACAAGGTTCTACCCTCTCAATGGCTTCCTAAGGGATGCTAGGGTTAACCACGTAGCAGCCGGGACAGACGAAGTAATGAAATTAGTCATCTTCAAACAGGGTATGCGGGCTCTAGCAAAGGACTTGAAGATGCCTACCCGAAGAATCCATGAAAGGCTGAATGCGCCGATGTCAACACCTACACCTATAATCATGGAGATGATGAATGAAGCCAATCTACTATCAATCCTTGCAGATGATTACCGGGTGAATCCTGGCCTTCACATGAGTCGTGAAGATGTCAAGAGGCGATTTGATAGGATTGATGATGAAACTTTGGATAATGCGTTGATTGGGCTCGAACAGAAAGCGCTTGTCAGGCTTCATAGAGATCGTAAGAACGTGATTCAATTAGTCAAGGCAACTTATGCCGGTTTAAGGAAAGCCAACCCACAGGAGCACTATCAATGGTTTCCGGAATGGATGAATAAGAACTTCATATTCTAGAGTAATATTGTTAGGCTTGCCGATTGGTTCTATATCTATTCACTTGATTTTTGAGTCACAGAACGAGTCTATAGGGCTTTCACGGTACTCTTATATTGATTGAACGATTTTTATCAGCAAAGAAGTGGTATGTGATGAGCGTAGCAATTGTGGGAGTTGGTCAGACACCCTTTCGCAGAAGCTGTGGTTCAAGCATCAGAGAGCTCTGTTTTGAGGCCTTTCGAGATACCTTGACTGACATAGACCTTGTTCCTAAGGGAATAGATGCTTCCATAATTTGCTCTGCTCCAGAGTATGATAAGCAGAGAAGCCCGGCAGGACTAATCTCCGAATATCTTGGCTTGAATCCTCAACCAACCTTCTATGCCGAGTCTATCTGCTCATCTAGCAGCACCGGCGTGAAAGTTGGCTACAGCTTCATCAAATCCAAGCTTCATGATGTAGTGGCGGTAATTGGTTTCCAGAAAATGTCAGAGATTTCCTCTGCAGAAGTACAAGAGCGGATGGGCCGAGGAGCAGATATCCAGTGGGAATCCCCCTTCGGTACGATGATGCCAGCTGGATATGCGATGTTCGCCAGAGCCCATATGCAGACATACGGGACCTCGGAGGAGCAATTGGCAAGGGTCAAGGTGAAGAGTAGCAAGTACTCGTTTCTCAACCCTTTAGCCATGTATCGACGAGTTGTAACATTAGAGGAGTGTCTGAAAGCTCGAGTCATAGCTAATCCACTGAAGATGTTCGATTGTTGTGCTAACGCTGATGGTGCCTCTTGTGTGATTCTTGCGAGTGAAGAGAAAGCTAGGAAGATAACTGATACTCCAATTTGGGTAGCAGGGATTGGTGCTGCTAGCGACACCTTATCTACCACAGCTCGTACAAACCTGACCGGACTGACATGTGCAGTTGAGGCTGGAAGGCAGGCTTATAGGATGGCGAGGATAAAACCTGAAGATGTTGATGTTGCAGAGGTGCATGACTGCTTCACGATTGCTGAGATTATGGCCTGCGAGAATTTAGGCTTCTGCAAACCCGGCGAGGGCGGGAAACTAGTAGAAGACTCGCAGACATACATTGGAGGTAAGATTCCTGTGAATGTAGACGGTGGATTGCTATCGAAGGGGCATCCGATAGGTGCTACTGGGGGTTCCCAGATTCGAACGATTGTGCTTCAGTTGCAGGGGCAAGCTGGTAAGACACAGGTTGATGGCGCCGAGATAGGATTAGTCCATAACATTGGAGGAATTGGATTATACGGTAATGTGACAATTCTACGAAGGTGATCCTTGTGAGTTTCAGCAGTTTTGGGAAGATTGGCTATGTTTCAGAGACGAAAGTCGAGGATTTTGTTAGGTTCTTGGAGAAAGGAAAGATTATGGCGACGAAATGCCGTAGATGCGGAAAGCTGTATTTCCCTCCACGAGCGGATTGCCCCGACGATTTATCATCTGATGTTACTTGGCAGGAGTTGAGTGGACATTGCAAGCTACTTACCTTCACTACGGTTTATTTCGCCCCGACGGGCTTCCAGGATGATCTGCCCTATTCGCTTGCCCTTGTACAGTGTGAAGAGGGCGTAAAGGTTTTCGCGCCTTTCAGCAAAGATGTGGATGAAGGCAAGGTTCACATCGGCATGAATCTTAGACTTGCTCCTAAGAAGTTGCCAAATCGTCGAATCACGTATGAGTTAAAGCAGACATAATCTTCTGATTTGATAAAGGCTGAGTGTTTGTATGGGTCTCCGGGAATCAGTGAAATTCGGTGTTGAAGGCCCAAACTATCCTTGGGAAGCTGTCCGCGATATTGCCTTATTAGCTGAGAAAACAGGTTTTGACTCCTTCTGGATGCCAGATCATCTGGTTGCCACGGGGGTCAGGCGCTGGGATGCTTTGCATGCATGGGGCGCTCTCTGTGCTCTCGCAGTGCAAACAAAGCGAATCAAGCTGGCTACTGGAGTAAGCGATACTTTTCGCCATCATCCCGCATCATTGGCTCAGATGGCGGCAACATGTGATGTCCTGTCGAATGGTCGGGCAATACTTGGAATAGGAATTGGTGAGGCAATGAACCTAGTGCCGTTTGGCATCCCCTTTGACAAGCCAGTTGGACGAACGATTGAGGCTATTCAGATTATTCGAAGACTGTTTTCGGAGGATTTCGTAGATTTCAAGGGGGAGTATTATGAGCTGAAGCATGCTTTTCTTCGACCTAGACCTGTTGTTCCCCTCTCAGAAACCAAGAATCGATCAACTGTTCCAATTTTCATAGCAGCAAGCTCACCAAGGACTATGAAAGTGACTGCTCGATATGGAGATGGCTGGTTACCAGCAAACCTGACGCCGGACGAGTATAAAGACAATCTAAAGAAGATTCGGGAGAACGCGAAAGCGTTTCAGAGGGCACCTTCAAGCATCGAACCTGCCCACTTCATGTACGTGGTTGTGGCCAATGATGTCGAGACTGCAAGAAAGGCGATTATGCCGACTGGTAAGATGATGTTGCTTTCAAGGCCACGGATAATAGAGAAACTTGGATTTCAGCCTCCCAGCTATGACTTCGAGATGACATTCAAACTCGTTTTTCCACGCGATGGAGAAGCTTGGTTGACTAAATCGCGAGAGATTCCGGATGAGGTTGTGGAGAGGGCTCCATTTCTATGGGGCGAGCCTGATGACATAGCTGATAAGATTGACAAGTTCGTTGAAGCAGGCTGCAGCAACTTCGTGCTTAATTTCCAGGTTTCGCGCAGATTGTTGAAGGAAACCTGCAAGCTATTCGCGGAGAAGGTCATGCCGCATTTCAGGGAAAAGTAAGCCGTCGTTGAGTCTGCATGTTTCCTGCTAGGAGGCCTTAAGTTTAGTTCCGCATCGTAGACAGTATTTTGATTCTTCCGGAAGGTATTCTGCGCCACATTTGTTGCACTTCTGCATGTATGGACCATGAGGAATCCGTGGGTCTCCACCTTCAGCGATGAATGCCCGAATTCTTTCCATGTTAACCTTTCGTTTCTGCTTGAAGGCCCACAAGCCTTCGGTCGGTTCAACAGATCCTATGTTGAGGGCAAACCAGGCTTTTCCATGCTCCCATGTGAGACGCCAGACCAGCTCTTTCCACCAATTGTGATGGACCTTGAAATACCAAAGGCTGGATGGCGACAACTTCTTCATCCTATCTATGTACTCTTTCACTTTGGCGTCTAAGGAGTCCTTCGACACAACCTCGTTTACGACGCCGTACTTGAGGGCTTCTTTTGCGTCTAGCTGTGAGCTTAGGAGAACCATCTCTGCTGATTTTTTAATACTCATGTGCAGAGGAAGCCATTGTGACAGTCCTCCAATAGAGGTCATGCCTACGCGGGGCCCAGGTGATATGAAGCGTGCATGGTCTGCAGCAATGGCGAGGTCGCAGCAGGCTACAAACTCCCAGCCACCACCCGCGACTGCTCCGTTCACTCTGGCGATTACGGGCTTGCCGCAGTGCATTATCAGGTCGAAGACTCGACCGTAATATTCTCCCCATTCCCAGAACTTATGTGGCTTTCGATTGTATATTTCGGCGTATTCGTGTACATTTCCGCCGGTGCAGAAAGCCTTGTCACCTACCCCTGTCATTACTATGAACTGGACAGTATCGTCGCCCATTGCCCTCTCGTAGCCAGCGCATATCTCCTTTAGGGTTCCAAGGACGTAGGAGTTCATCTCGTCAGAGTTGTTAATGGCGATACGGGCTGTGTGGTCATGCCAATCTGAATCATACTTGATGGTTCGCCACCTCTTTGGATTTTCTTCTGGATACCAGTCAAATTCTCTTCCTGCCATGCCCATCACGTCAACCCGAATTACTTTCCAAATATATTTAAGACTTGTTGGACGTGGAAATTGTATCAAGACGCCGCATCTAGAGTGGAAAAATGGACATCCAAACAGTCGTAGACTATCTAAAGCAGATAGTAACAACGGAACAGATTCTCACAGATCAGGAAGACCGCTATGTATATTCGTTTGAGAAGCTCTTTGAGGAAAAGAGCGCAGCGCCAGATATTATTGTCACCACGTCTTCACCTAGGGAAGCTCGAAGGATTTATGCAGTTGCTGAACATGAAGGCTTCACAGTAGCTAGGCGTGGGGAGATTTCGAATCCGCAAGATTTGAGGAGACCATTTGTACTAATTGACGACATCCCCATTCCTGAACTGAAGAGTATTCCGACAAGCAAAAGCGAAACCATCAGTATCTTGCAGGAAATCCGCAAAAGTGGGTATAGAAACCCTCAGAATCTCGCTTCTGCCATCAAGGCTCTGCTTTCAGGTCGGCGTCAGAGTCAATGCATGGAGTGCAGAACCTGCAGTGGCTATTGCACAATTGCTTCCTCATTCAAAAGTGTGGAGACATGGTCCTCAAAGGGACGAACCGTCGTGGTTCGGGGTCTCCAAGACGGAACGCTTCCGATATCCAAGAAAATTGCTGACATTCTATACACCTGCACAGAGTGTGGCCTGTGCTTTGCCCAGTGTTTTTCGGATCTTCAGGTTGACGAGGCTATACGAGTTGCCCGAAATAAGATTGCAGAAGAGGGGTTTGCACCAGAGGTTTTCCACACGGTCGCTGAGAACATTATGAGAACTGGCGACCCAGGTGCAGTGCCAGTGAAGCAGCGTCTTTTGTGGATGCAGGGCTTGTCTTCTCAGCAGCTGCCTGAAGAAGCTGAAGTGTTGTATTGGGTCGGTTGCACCGTGGCGAATAGAACGCCTAAGACTGCTGTAGCTCTGCTGAATATTCTGAATCAAGGAAAAGTTCGCTTCACGATACTCAACGAACAAGAGGGATGCTGTGGGTATGTTCTACTGGCGACAGGGCTTTGGGATAAGGCGAAGAAGGTCGCGGACGAAGTGTCGCTAAAGGTGAAGCGAATCGGTGTGTCAGCGCTCGTAACGCCTTGCGCTGGTTGTTACTACACCTTCAAGAAACTCTACCCTGAAATCCTAGGAGTTTCCCTTCCATGTGAAATCCTTCATTCATCACACCTAATTGAGCGATTGGTCAACAATGGTAGGCTGAAACTGAAACCAATAGGTTTCACGGTAAGCTACCATGATCCTTGCTCGTTGGGTCGGCATAGCCAGGTCTTTGAGGCTCCCCGCAGCGTGTTGAGGGCAATACCTCGTCTTACACTAGTTGAAATGCCCTTGAACAGGCAGTCCGCAAGATGCTGTGGAGGTGGAGGTGGTTTATGGTCGTTTAACCATGAGGTCAGTATGGAGGCTGCCTCTTGGAGATTGAGGGATTTGGACCAATTGAAGAGTGATGTGTTAGCCACTGCGTGTCCGCTATGTCAGATGAACTTTCGATATACTGCAGCGCGACGAGGTGTCTCCCTTAAGGTTTGTGACATAGCTGAGATTGTGGAATCGGCGCTCGGTTAGTTCCTAGACTTGAACCATTCTTTTCATCAGGTCAGACAGCTTCTCAGCTGCAGCTCTTCTTTTCTTGAGGTTGACTGCCGTTGCGTCGAGATAGCGTAAGGCTTGAGGCTCGCAAAACTTCACGCAGAGAGGATTCCCGTCACAGAGATCGCATTTGAGGACTTTGCTGCTCTCAGTATCTACGTTGATACCCCCTAAGGGGCAGAATACAACGCAGAGTCTGCAGCCAACACATAAATCATAGTCGACTAGCACAGCACCCGTTTTATCATCTCTCTTCAGCGCATGCATTGGGCAGACAACCTCACACAGCGGGGTTTCGCATTGCTGGCAGACCATGGGAACGTAGAGGCCTGAAGTTTCCCATTTGACTGTGTGGATTCGAGCGCGATTGGGGTTGCAGACCTTCTCGTGATGGAGTGAGCACACAATCTCGCAGTTTCGACATCCCGAGCATTTCTCAGGGTCGATGAAGAGGATTTTCTGCATCTGGTTCCTCCTAGACTTGATGAGAGGGTTCTTGGTCAAGATTTAGTTTCTCAAGGGTTTCCTTCTTTGGGACTCCATTTTCATCCCAGCCATGGAGTAGGTAGTACTCATCTAGCATCTTCTTGAATCGTTCTCGATTGATTTTCTTGCCTTTCGCTATTGGCAGCCCAATTGGCGTTGCTTCGTCAAAGTAGCGGTCAGGTAGCCAATCATCTTTCCTAGAGAAGCCTTCTCTGAGATTAAACAGCCGTTCAATAGTGTATATTCGTTCGCCCACTTGCATCAGCTGGTCCTCTGAGAGCTGGAGGTCAGTAGTGAGGTAGATTAGCTTGGAGAACTCGTCCCATTTGGGTGCGTTAACTGAGCAGAAGACTGTTTGGAACTTGCAGATTCCGATAGAGTCTGTGACTGCGTAGAGGCGTTCCTGCCATGCAACCATGTGGGCTTTTCCTTCGTAGGATGTGTAGTCAGCAGAGACGGGTACTCCGTAGATTTCTTCTAGGAGTTCCTCTGGAAGGCCATAGAGATCTATTGCTGGTCTGCTTCGTAAGTGGTCTGCTCCACGGGTTGAGGTAGCGATGTTGAGGGCTAGACTTGGGGTAGGGCGTTCATCGGAATGTAGGTTGCTCATCCCTTTGATTTGGATGGCGTAGGAGGCTGAATCCTTGCCTATCGCAGTGATGGCTGGTTTGAATCCATCGGCAAGAGTGCTCCCGAAGCCTTCTCGGTGGGCGATCTGTTTAATGAGTTTGAAGAGTGCATCTTCGTTTCCCCATGTAAGCTCTAGTCCTGCGGTGTCTTGTTTGTTGATGATTCCCTTTTCATAGAGTTCCATCGCCCATGCGATAAGACCACCTGTTTCGAGGGTGTCGAGTCCATACTTGTTAACAAGGTGGTTGGCAACGAGGATTGTGTCCATTTTCTTGCAGTCAACCATTGTGCCGAAGGCGCCAAGTGAAGTGTATTCAGGTCCTTCGCCGAATATCGGGGCATATGGGCCTTCCTTCAAGACGTATCGGTGCCGGCAGTGTACGCTGCATCCGTAGCAACCGGACATTCCAATCGTATATCGGTCCATGCTTTCCGGTTCGAGGTCCTCACCGTTCTCCAGCCGGTTCCGCTGAAAGTTTCTGGTTCGGATGAGCCCGGTGGTATTTGTGTTGCTGTAGATGATTAGGGTTCCCCATCTCGATTGTGCCTTCGCCCAACGCGTGTTCAGAATCTTGTCATTCATCTCAAGGCTATATTCAATAAGCTCGTCAGGATGGGCGAACTCGATGTCTAGGGTGCCACGGGCAGCGATGGCTTTCAGATTTTTTGCTCCCATTATGCAGCCCATGCCTGTTCGACCTGCTGCATTCTTCATGCCGGTTCGGATGTTCGCGAATCGAACCTGCTTTTCGCCAGCGATTCCAATAACCAAGGATTTGACTTCATCATCTTCGGCATCATCCCTGATGATATCCTGTGTCTCGAACGTGTCCTTCTCCCAGAGATGTGTTGCATCGCGAATCTCGATTTGTCCGTCATTCACCCATAAGTAGGATGGCTTTTCAGCTTTCCCGGTAATCACCAAATGGTCGAAGCCAGCTAATCTTAGCTCTGGGGCGAAGAATCCGCCGATATTCGAGTCACCAACCGCGCCTGTCAGTGGAGACTTGGCAGCGATGTCGCATCGTCCGGAGCCGAGGGCTGGGATTCCGCAGAGCATACCAACTCCGATTAAGAGGATGTTTTGTGGGCTCAGCGGGTTAATTCTTGCCTCTAGGTGATTGTATAATAGATACATATCTATGCCCCTGCCACCGAGGTAAAGTCGCCTGAGGTCTTTTGGAATGGGTTTTGCGATGATGGTTCCTTGTGTTAGGTCAATGTAGGCGACTTTCCTCGTCCAAACCATGCTCTCATCAACTACTCTCTTACCAAGCCACGGATTTTTGGCTGATCTGGGCGAGGCCATGAGATGCGGTATCGTGTCTTGCAATTGGGGCAGGTGCTCTCTGTAGATTCAGCTGCCACTGGGAACCGTTTAAGACAGTTCAAACACCTCACATCACTCATGAGCCACTCCTCATTATCCTCCGCCAACAGGGATTGAAAGCATTACGACATCATTGTTATTTAGCTTAGTGTACACGTCTCTTGTGACCTGTCCATTGATGGAGACAAGGAATTCCAAGGAGGTCTTACCTTCTCGCTGATCTACTATTTGCTTGAAATCTTTCCCATACATTTGGGCTAGTTTATCCAGAAGGTGTTTCAATATTGCGGGTGAGTGAACTTCTTCAATAATTTCCCGTTTCCCCACGATTTCTCGAAGGTTAGCATGCAGCAACACTTTAACCTGGATACTCATGCATATGCACCGCTATGCGTGTCGATAGAACCTAGAGATGTCTTCGAGATATAAGGGCTGGTCTGACACCTCCTGGAGAGTGGTATTCCGGCGTGAGAGTAGGTTCAGAATAGAATTGATCGATGGAGTGTCTTATGTCAGACAGATACTATTATCAACTCTAGATTTCTATAAATTATATAGGGTCTGCATTGGAAGTTAGACGATTACAACACATCAAGGGCGGGAGCTTCACCCTATCCTTGCCGCGAAATTGGGTTGGGAAGCATAGTCTTCATCGAGGGGACGGAGTAAGCGTATTTGAGGAAGAAGACGGATCGCTACGGCTTTCCCCTTTGAATATGGAGCACAAGGGAACTGAAGCAGTCTTGGCGGTAGCGGATTTTGCGGGAGTGCGCTCTCTCGAATACTGTGTCGGAACGTACTATATCCAAGGGGTCAATAGAATTCGAGTAACCTCGAAGAAGACGATTCCCGCGGATATGAAAAAGCGGCTTAAGCTGCTTCGCATGAACCTGCCTGGTGTCGAGGTTGCAGAGGAAAGGGCTGATGCTATCGATTTTCATGTGATTATTGATCCAGCCGCCTTCCAGCTAAAAGACCTCATCGAAAAAACCTCGTCCTTCTCTCTCCACCTGCAGGAAGATGCCGTCAAATCCCTTCTGGAGAAAGACTTCCAGCTTGCTGATGAGGTGATTGAGCGAAGTAAGGAAGCCTTGCGGCACTATCGAATGACCATACGGCAGGTCGCCCTAGCCAGCTCCAACCGTGCTATCGCTCGAGAGGTTGGAGTCCGGAACTGCCGAGAATGTGTCACCTACGCTTTGATTGCTCGAGATCTAAACAGGTTAGTCTATCACTCATCATCAATTGCTACACATGTCCTCCTTCTGAAAGGCAAGGCGAAGATTAGTTCTGAGATTCTGGGATTGATACAAGACATATCTACAGTTGTTTATACGATGCAGATGGACACAATTCAAGCCTTTCTGAAGAAGGATATCAAGCTGGCCATCACTTCTATAGGAAAGATGCAGGATGTCCGACGGATGGAAAAGGTGCTATTGACAGCTATTATGAAGATAGTTAAGGATGCTAATTTAGCAGTGGGGTTAAGCCACATTGCTCGAGACTTGCGTCGAATTGCAGGCTACGCTGTGGCGATTGCCGATGATGCTATGAATCGAACTCTCGCCCCGACACCTTAAGTTTTATATGACGCCCTAAATCATCTGCAAGCACGAGAGGAAATCAGATGAAGGCTGCAGTTTTTCATGGGCCTGATCAACCACTCAAACTAGAAGATGTTCCAATACCCGAAATCAGCGCTGAGGAAGCTCTTATTAAAATTGCTGCCTGCGGTGTTTGCCACACTGATCTCCACTACTTGGAGGGTGTTCCGACTTTTCAAAAGCCACCGCTGATTCTAGGGCACGAAGCATCAGGCATAGTGACGCAATTGGGTGAAAAAGTAACGAATGTCAAAGAAAAGGATCGGGTGCTCATCCCACCGGTGTTGACTTGTGGTTCCTGTCGCAACTGTCGATTAGGTCGAGAGAACCTATGCCGCAATATCATTATGATTGGAAACAGCATCGATGGAGCCTACGCAGAGTATGCCAAGATTCCAGCGAAAGACCTCGTTAAATTACCTGCTGAGATTCCGTTGGAAGAAGCGTCAATTATCTCTGACGCAATGTCCACCCCGTTTCATGCATTGAAGAATCGTGCTGGCGTCCGACCTGGCGACTCTGTCGTAATCTACGGAGTTGGTGGCGTCGGCTTGAATGCAGTTCAGATTGCTGCAGCTTTAGGTGCTTTCGTGATTGCTGTAGATAAGGTGGATGCAAAGCTAGAGATGGCACGAGACTTGGGAGCTTCTGAAACGATTAATGTTGATGCTGAAAACCCAGTGAAGGCAGTGAAGAAGATTACTGGAGGAGGGGCTGACATTGCGATTGAAGCTATTGGCATCCCCGAGGTTATGAAGATGGCCTATGATAGTGTCCGATGGGGTGGACGGGCGGTGATTGTTGGGTACACCCACAAGGACCTGACGATTAGTGCAGCACGTTTGATGTTTCGGGAAATCGAGATTTGCGGGTCTCTCGGCTGTCGAATCGTGGATTATCCTCCATTGGTGGATATGATTAGGCGTGGGCGCCTTAAGCTTCTGGTCTCTGATAAGATGCCGCTTGACAAGATTAATGAAGCTTTGGAGATGCTTAAGCAGGGGCAGATCAAGACGAGGGCAATCGTTCTGCCCTGATCTACTTCTCTTTCCAAACGGGCTTTCGTTTCTCGAGAAAGGCCTTCAAACCTTCAACAGCATCTTCCGTTGTGATTAGCTTGTTCAGGTAGATCTCAGTTACACCCTCCAAGGCTTCCTTGAAGTCTTTGTGTAAGCCTTGATGGACTGCTTCTTTGATGAGTGGAAGCACGGCGGAGCTCTTTGTGCGGAATCGGTCAATCAGTTTGCTAGTGGCAGCTTCAAACTCTTCTACTTTGTAGACATTGTTGACTAGACCGATCTCCTTTGCTTCCGTTGCGGGTATGGTGTTGCCTAGCAGAACCATCTCTAATGCTTTTTTCCTGCCGACTAGTCTTGGTAGCAGTACAGTTGCGACTGTGGGGATTGCTCCTACCTTCACTTCTTGCTGCCCAAATTGGGCATCTTCTGAGGCTACGATGATGTCGCAGGCTGCGGCTAGTTCGCAGCCTCCGCCATAAGCAAAACCGCGGACAGCTGCTATTGTTGCCTTCTTGATGGATATGAGTGTGTAGAAGACATTGTGGAAGGCTTCCAAGGTTTTTTCAATCTTGTCTGGGAGGTGGTCTTCGATTTCCACGCCAGCAGAGAAGGCTTTTTCTCCTGTACCGGTTATGACCAAAACTTTGAGGGCCTCGTCTTTCTGAACATCATCTAGAGCTTTGCTGATCTCTTGTAGTGTTTCAACATTCAAAACGTTGAGTGGTGGACGATTGATGGTGATTGTGGCAGCACCATTGTCTTTAGTGAAGACTATGTTCTTGTATTTAGCCATCGCTTACCAATCCTAGGTCTGCACATTCTGTCTTCCACGATTTATAGATTTACGCTTGTATGGTTGTGCCCGTTTTTATTTTACATCTAGTGTGTTTCGTTATTTCATCTTCAGTGACTCGATAATGATTGATTGAGGTCTGATTAGTGACTCTTTGAAGTAGGGGTGTTGTTTTACTGATTCCGTGTCTGGTCTAGGCTCCACCAGTCTTCTCACGAGCAGCTTGTTGAGGTATAGTGAATGGAAATACGCTGTTAGTGTTCGATGTATTGATGTGGTGGTGAACTGTTTTGTGAGTCTTTTCATGTTCCAGTCGATGTGATACTCCAGTGTTTTGAAGTAGTTTTCAGCTGCTGGGGCTCTCTTTTCACCAATGGGAATCTTCTCGAAGCATGGGTGGGGGATTGAGAAGATGAAGTGCCCACAGTTCTTCAGGACTCTCGCAACCTCTGCAACCGCCTTTTCGTAGTCTTCTATATCCTGGAGGGCCATGAAGCAGGTTACAAGGTCAAACTGGTTTCCTGCTAATCCGTTAAGGTTTGTAGCATCCATAGCTTCATAGTGGATGCCCAGCTTCTCCTGCGCTTCTTCTTGCTTAGCATATGTAATCAGTTTCTCGGAGAAATCTACTCCTGTGACTTCTCCTCCCTTTCTGGCGAGGATTCGGGTGTTGAAGCCTTCGCCGCAGGCGAGGTCCAGTACTCTCTTTCCTCTAATTTCGCCTATCAGCTTGAAGGTTGCTGGGTTGTTCACTCCAGTTCTGTTGTAGTCCTTTCCTGTTCTCACAAAGTCTGCCCAAGCGTCTGCTGCTTCATTCCATTCTTGCATTATTTCGTGTTTGCCAGTCAAGGATATCCCTGCTGAATCAATAGGTATACTACATTTCATAAGCGTCTTTACATTTGAAGGAAATCTTAGTATGAGCTGGCAGCGTAGGCCTAGCAGGTTGGACTCTTTCGATGGCACTTGCACTTGTTCTCTTCTATGGAAAACTCTAGATCCATTATCATGTCTTGGACTTCTTCAACTCCCTCTAAGTCTTTTCTCTTTGTTGCCTGTTCCAAGGCTTGCTGGGCTCCGGCTCTAACTTCTAGACTGGGCTCTTTTCCACTCTTGAACCGCTTGTACTTTGTTCGTAAGCTGTCGATATGAGTTTTCAAGGAGCACCAACAAAGAGAATCATAAAAGCGAAATAAATCTTGATGTGAGTGCCAGTTACCTGGCACAAGACGAAGGAGTTGCGCAGTGCGCTAATGGCACGTTGTTTAGCAGGAGCTGCAACAACTTCCGCGCTTTTCAGCCTTCTCTTCTTTCTCTTTGACTTTCTTTTCTTCGTTCACAAGTCTCACCTCCTAACGTATTCCAGCGTAATAGGTTCCAATGGAATATAATCCATCGGAATATATATAAACATTTCGCCACTTAGACAAAGATGAGGAACTGGCAATGTGGTGTTGTTGTGGACCAAGCAATCTCTCACCGATTCAATTCTTGGTGCTTCTCCTTCTATCCAAGCAGCCGATGCATGGGTATGAGTTATTCAAGATGATCAATGACCAGTTCGGTGAGAAGTGGAAGTTGAATCCTGGGGCCATCTACAAGACATTAGCCAAGCTAGTGGAAAAACAATTCATCACAGCAGAAGAGACTGTGAAAGGCAAGACGATCTATCAACCCACAGCGAAAGGCAGAGCGGCCCTTACGAAATGCATTGAGTGGTCTGAAGATTGGATAGAATTCACCAGAAGCTGCTCTTCCCCAGGCTCTAAAACTGA
The DNA here is from genome assembly GCA_020352535.1 of Candidatus Bathyarchaeota archaeon. GTDB lineage: Archaea > Thermoproteota > Bathyarchaeia > Bathyarchaeales > Bathyarchaeaceae > SOJZ01. Next base: position 912,369 of record CP070679.1, read on the forward strand.
GTCCAAGCCCAGCGCCGGGTCAAGCGAGAAACCCTGATGCACTAATTATACGCAAGCTTTCCCTGAATGGGTTTCGCGAAAGATAAAAGAGGGAGAGCCCAGTCTGCATTGACTGGAGATTCTGCACATGTCTAATCAGAATTTGGTGGGTAGATGCGGCCTTTACTGTGGAGCTTGTGGGATTTATCGCGCCTACAAGGATGGGGGCGAATATCGGCGACGCGTCGCTGAGTTCTTCAAGTGTCCTCCGGAGAAGGTGCGTTGTGAGGGTTGTCAGGTGTTGACGGCGCAGTGTTGGGGTCAGGACTGCAAGATGGTGCAATGCTTGAATGCTAAGGGATTGAGCTTTTGTTACGAGTGTCCTGACTTTGAGAATCATGGTTGTGAGAAGTTCGAGAAGTTCTCCAAGGACTACTTGAAAGAGGATGATGTGGATTTGAAGGCGAACCTCGCCCGCATCAAGGCTGGTGAAGTTGATGCGTGGCTTGAGGAGTCGGAGCGTAAATTCCGGTGTCCTTATTGTGGGAAGCCGCTACCGACCAACTCGTTTCGGAAGCGTTGTTATCACTGCAGCAGAGAGCTCACAGGCTGAAATGCGTATATTACTTGGGTCTGTCTTGGGTTCTCCTGCCTCGTAGGGCATAACCCAAGACGACAGCTGCTGCCCCCACCACGATGACTATTGCTACAACTGTCCAGGTTGGGAAGGGTCTGATTTTGATCATGTCAACCGCCCTAACTAGCCCTTTCTAGGGAGATAAGGATAACGTCACCGTGAGCTGGAACCTGTGAGTGGCTGCAATTACTCTGGTCGTCGTTGAGCGGTTTCGCGTTTGTCAAAAGGCTTGACTCTCAGCTTCCTGGAGTCGTAGTATGATATGTAGTTCATTCGGTTGAAGGCTTCAGATACCCTTCCTAGCTCGCTTGGGCTTAGTTTCGGTTTGTTTGCTCTGGATGGCGTGTTGATTTGCACTTCATTAGGCTGGATTTCCTCAGCAATTGCTCTCATCTCCTCTGCGTATCGTTTGTTTTGCTCAACGAACATCATCTGTAGTGCGTAGGTTTTGCGGAATTCCTGCCTGAACTTCTTCATACCATCTAGCATAAAGTGGAAGTTGATATCTGGATGGGGCTGATCGATTTCTTGGAAGAGGCGCTCATTTGGTGCATCAAGTTTTGCTACAACGATGTCAGCTTGGGCTAGTTCCTTTCTTACTTCTTGTTTGTCCATTAATGATGAGTTGGTCAGCACGGCCACCGGGAGTTCCGTACAATCTCGGACGACTTCAATTAGCTGCCCTAATCTTTGGTTTAGGGTCGGCTCTCCTGAGCCAGAGAAGGTGGCAATATTAGCGACTTGGGAGATGTACGGATATCTGCTCAGTTCTTCCTTCAGCGTCTTAGGGTCTGCAAATGCTTCTCGTTCTGCGATTCTTCTCGTGGTCCTTCCGCATTGGCAGTAAATGCAGTCGAAGGAGCAGACTTTCATTTCGCAGATAGAGTCTATCCCTAGTGAGATTCCAAGTCTCCAAGATGCAACTGGACCATAGACAGCTTGCACTCACTAACCCTCTTCAGCAGCTTCATCTTCATTTGGAAGTATACTCGCTTCGGATAGTATTAATACTCTGTTTGAAGAGGGCAGAAATTGTGTGCGAACCAGCGTCTCTGAATTACGTATGCAGCAGATTATATTTCGAAATCTGGAATATGTTTCT
>CP070679.1:914186-928905 GCA_020352535.1 Candidatus Bathyarchaeota archaeon
ACTGCCACAACGACAACATAGCAGCCTAGAAACACACCCAAGAAGAGAAGAGAAACATCCATGGTAAGCACCGATTCAACCAGCAGATAAGCAATCATCACGACAATTATTCCAGCCATCGCCAAGCCAATCCCGATGTGTTTCCACTCCACTTTCTTCCTGCCAAGATAACCGACCAAGAAGAAGCCAAGGAAATTGGACGGTACTCCAACAGTTAAGCTTAGGAGGGCTACGCCGTGACCTGGGTAAATCATGTCAGCAAAGAAAATGCCGATTGCTGCGCCAATGCCCCCTACCCATGGCCCAAAAAGGACTGCAAAGACTGCGGGGACTATTACTGAAGGCCAAAATCTAACTACACCTGCGACTGGGCTGACAATCCCCAGATTCAGCAAATATCCAACGATTGCATAAAGGGCTGCACAAACAGCTGTCATCGCAACATCAATGGTTTTCAATACTAATCACCAATTTTCTTTGTTTTGAAATGTTGTGTAACATAAAGCTTTCGTATAACTTCTCTAGATATGCTTGGATGTGTTCAGGCATATAGCGAAGCTGAAGGTAGCTCCCCAGACAATCACAAGGTTTAAGGGTAATGCAGAAGATTTCCAATTGCATCCAGGTTAGAATGTGAGGATTTAGATTTGAGCGCTAAGATGACACTGGAGGAGAAGAAGGCAAGAGTCCTCATCGGGCTGCGTAGGTACAAGATAGTGAAGGTTACGCACGAAGAGAAGAAGGATATTCTCAGCTTCATCATACAGACGCCCAAAGAAAAGGAGAAAATGCTCCTCTGGTGCGTACTGACTAAGGGAACCATAGGAGTTGCCTATCCAAACCAGATGGACAAGGCTATGAAGGAAATCGAGGTTGAGAAGGGAATCATCGTTGCAAACGGACGATATACACAAGCCTGTAGAAAGAGAGCAGTAGAGAAAGGAATCGAGTTAATCCCGCAGATTTTCCCTGCTTTCAACATCTTTAAACATACTCTCGTACCGAAGCATGAAATCATTACATCAGAGGAGAAGGAGGAGCTCCTGACCAAATATGGAATTCAGCCATATCAACTTCCGCGGATACGGGTTTCGGATCCTGGTGCCATCGCAATTGGCGCTAGCCCGGGAGACATTATAAGAATCATCAGAAAAAGCCCTACTGCTGGAGAGTACGTAGGGTACCGATATGTCGTCGAAGACTAAGTCTTTCCGCTTTCTTTTGCCACCATTACTTCTGTAGCTTTAATTACCGCTTCGACCTCATCTCCAGCTTCTATGTCAAGTTCTTCAACAGCTTCTTTCGAGATGAGAGCAGTCACTTTTGCAGGTTGATTTATTCTGATTCGAACCTTTGCTGCAACCGCGCCTTTCTCCACCTCTTCAACCACACCTTTCAATCGGTTTCTAGCACTCAGTTTCAATCCAACCGCCATCCAATGATCTTGATCATCGAGAAGCTCCCCAACGTAGCCTTCAACCCGTCTGTATTCCTTAAGTAGACTTTCCCCGAGTGAAGTCAGCTTTGCCCAGCCACCTCGCTTTCCGCCTCGATGTGTTTGCACAATTGGCGCCCCGACCACCTTCGCTGTTTTCGCTAGGTAGTTCCATACATATCGGTAGGACATCCCAACATTTTCAGCTGCCCCAGAAATCGATTCGGTTTTCCTGATTGCCTCAAGAATTTCCGCCCCACCCTTTCCAAGGATAGGGAGTCCCTGATATTCCAACCATATTTTGCACATGGGTTTACGTCTTGCTTGGGGATTCATGATCTGTGATTACATTGTGGCTGTGTGAATATAAACCAAAACGGTTGGTCTTCAAGCAGCTTCAGAGCCGAGTATAGGTGTCACCCTCAGATTGCATGGTGCTACTGACTTCGCTCAACAGATTCCTGTATGACAAACTTAAAAGTCGTCGAAGCCAATAACCAGACTTTGCCATGACATTGAAGGCTTCTGTAACCAATAAGGGTGCTGTTCTCCTAGGAGAGCATGTCGCGTGTGACGGTTTTGATGAGGCTAGGCCTCTACGAGTGGTCACGCATATCCATGCAGATCACTTGCTCGGTCTAAGGCAGAGTCTAGTGAACTGTGAAGCTGTTGTAATGACACCCGCAACTAAGGATTTAATCGATATCATGCGGAGCCCGTTGTATCTTATGAGAGGCAACGTGAAAGTACTTGACTACGGAGAGACTCTTGCATATGATGGTGAACGATTATCACTTCATTATGCAGATCACATTATAGGAGCAGCTCAAGCCCTCGTCGAAGACAGTAATGGGACAAGGATTCTGTATACAGGCGACTTTCGGATTCCCAGGACTATCATTGTTGAGGCTGACGTTCTAGTCATGGAGGCGACCTACGGAAACGCCTCTCGTGTACGATCTTTTCCAGAAGAAGTTGATGAGGTTCTTGTTTCGTTGGTTAGAAAAGGCTTGAGGAGTGGACCAGTCTATATTTTTGGATTTCATGGAAAGCTCCAAGAGGTCATACAGATTCTCCACAAGGCGAAAGTTGCCGTGCCTTTCGTGGTCCCTGAACGAGTCTTCCATTTCTGCAAGGTTTGTGAACGACATGGCATGAGATTCGGGCGTAGACTGATGCTGTCACAAGATGAAAGAGCACAAACCATGCTCCGTAGAGGAGAACCCTGTGTGGCCTTCTATCATGTGAAATCTCGGCGCTACTTAGCTGGGACGAAAGGTATTCGAATTTCTGTAAGCGGATGGGAGTTTAGAGAAGTCTGCCGTCGAACGAGTGAGAACGAGTACACCATAGCGTTGAGTGATCACAGCGACTTCCATGGCTTGCTGAGATATGTTGAAGAATGCAGACCAAAACTGGTTCTTACAGATAATTACAGATCTGGAGATGCCTTTGCGCTAGCGAAGGAGATTCGGAAACGATTCGGAATCCCTGCTCAACCCCTCCCGTCATAGGAAAATCAGAGGTATAGGGCTGACCCCATTCGCAGCGAAACTCAACGAACAGAAAATCGGATAAGCCAGAAACATTATAGAAAAACAGCATTTGGTGAATGACTTTGCCTCGAATCCTCATCTTCTACTATAGCCATACAGGAAACACGGAGAAGATGGCTGAAGCAATTGCAGAAGGAGCTAAAGCAGCCCAGGCAGTGGAGGTCGAAGTCAAGCGCAGCGAATCGCCCTGGAACCTAGCTGGCTTTGACGCGATAATCATTGGGGCTCCAACCTATCACCATGGCATGACCGACGGTATTAAGAAGTTCCTCGAGCAGATCGCTTTTCATGAGGTGAACTTGAAAGGAAAGATTGGCGCCGCATTTGGGTCCTACGGATGGAGCGGCGAAGCGCCACGGCTTGTTCTAGAAGTGATGGAGCACAAGCTTGAGATGAAAGTTCTGAAACCACCCCTCCTGATGAAGTATAAACCAGATGAGAAGGGCTTGGCGGAATGTCGTAGACTCGGGGAAACGGTTGCCAAGGAAGTCAAGAGTTAGACCATAGGAGATACTGCGGTCTTCAAGGCGGGATTTACCGTAGTTCGTCTTTGATGAAGCGTAGAAGCTTAGGAAACTCTTTATCCTGAGCTAGATTGGATGTTTTCAGCTCTATGTCTTTCATGCTCAGGTGACCGAGACCGACTTCTGCAGCTCTTTTAAGTTGTTCTTGACTGTGCACAGACGTATCAGCTAATCCGGTCGCGTTTAGCGACTTCAGAATGGTAGCTCCGACCCCGTCGATAGCAACTCTGTCACTTCCAGCGATGATTATTCCTGGCGAGGCCTCGTCTCCTTTGGCAGGTCCCCCAGAGATGAAGCATTTCATGCCATCTAAGATTACAAAATCGCAGGAGTAGGCTAGATTGATTTCGGCGATAAGAAAGCGCATCTTCTCGCTTCGATGAAGGTAGTTTCGATCTGCAGGGTTGATTACGCCCACCGCGTTCTTCAGGCTCAAGGTGAAAATCCCGCCAAACTTATGGGTCTTTAGACATGGAAGAGAGATAATGCGCGAGGCGTCGTAGACGGTTTTTGCCAGTCTGAGGCCGTCAGGCCAAGTCGTTGCCTTGTCAGGCTTGACCTTCACCCACTTCTCTTCATCAAAGAATGACGGTCGAACGCCAAACTCCTCTATCACATCCAAAGCTCCATTGGTTTTCATGACTTTTCGCGTGGGGAGCCATCTGGGGCCGGACATGTCACCAACCACTATCTCCTCTCGGGGCACACCGTTGTCCAATAGCAGTTGAAGAGTGGTTCGGAGCGTTACTGGGTGGACGCTGCCAGGAAAGGCATCATCGCTGTTGAGATTTGGCTTTACCAAGACGTATCCATCTAAGCCGTTCAATACAGCTTCGAGTCCACCGAGTAGATTGACTGCTTCCTTGATTCCCTCTACGCGGTCGTTGGTTCGAATAAGAGCAATTATGCTTCGCCCTTCCTCAACATAAGGACTCGATCTTAATGGCTTGTGCAGCACCCCAGAGGCCGTCTCTGCGCTGGACGCGATTCTCCTGAAGATTTCCCGAGAAGACTCAGCGGACTTCATCAAGCCTTACGTCTCCCAGCTATGAAGTCTTCCACCCATTGCCGTGCTACATCATCAGGAACCTGAACCGGGGGATGTTTGAATGCATAGGAGGAGATACCGATGAGTGGTCCACTGATGCCTCGATCAAGAGCCAGCTTCACCGCTCTGATGACATCAATTACCACCCCAGCGCTATTCGGTGAATCCTCAACCGATAATTTTCCGCTAAGGGTTACTGGCATGTCACCGAATTTTCGCCCCTTGATAAGAATGTAGCATATTTTCTTGTCATTGAGAAAGGGAACATAATCTGATGGTCCTATCCTAGTGGGCACTTCATATGGAAGTATGCTTGTTACCGCCTCAGTCTTGCTGATTCGCTTTGTCTTCAAGCGTTTCTCAACCGTCATGTTCTGGAAATCGGTGTTCCCGCCGAGGTTCAGTTGATAAGTCTCTTCAATCTTGACTCCTCGATCAACAAAAAGTCTCGCGAGATTTCGATGGAGGATTGTGGCGCCCAGCTGACTTTTCACATCATCTCCCGCTGCTGGCAAGCCTCTCTGCTTGAATCGGTCCATCCATGCTTGATCGGAAACGATGAACTCAGGAATACAGTTAGCCAACGCGCATCGGGCATCCAAAGCAGCTTGAGCATAATGCTGAGTTGCATCGTGGCTTCCAACAGGAAGGAAATTCACGAGAACTTCAGCGCCAACCTCTTTGAGGGTGTCTGCTACATTGACTGGTTTATGCTTTCTTTCATCGTATGCTCTGAAGGGTTTCTCGGTGTGAGGAGCTACCCCATCAAGAATTGGGCCTCGAGACACTTCAACATCAAGCTTTGGGACGTTTGAGAATTGGACGCAAGAACTCGGCTCGGTGAAGATAGCCTCGCTCAAATCTTTCCCGATCTTGAGCTTGTTCACCTCAAAGGCTGCGACAAACTTGATATCTCGAATGTGGTAGCCTCCGAAGCTGACATGCATTAATCCGGGAACCTTCTCCTCTTCTGACGCATTCTTGTAGTATTCCACGCCTTGAATCAGCGCTGAAGCACAGTTTCCAACGCCAGCAATTGCAACTCGGATTTCTGGCAAGAGTAATCCCCATAGCCTTCAGGTAGTTTACACACGCATATTATCAGATTTCTTATTAAGTTAGTGACAGTCCGCGATTCCATGCTCAGCCGTGGGCTTGAGTAAAATGTAAAAGCAAGTATTCGGCATGAATATGAGTTGACTGGAGGATTCTGATTGAAAGGGACAGTTGTGCGGCATGAACCGTTCAATGAAGTCGTAATTATGGAGTGTAACAAATTCCCAACACCAGATGACTTGGCTCGATTTGCCAATGTTAGTGTTGGAGGACGACCTACAGGTATCTACTGGGCTGATGAAGTGGCGTTCATTTACTATCCCATTCCGATAACTACGAAGGTTGCTGCGCAGCATCTCATAGAGGAGAAGAGGGTGTACTGGGCCTTCGTGAGCTACTCTTTGATGGCGAAGTACAGATCGACAATCGAGACCAAAGAGAAGCTCATTGTTCCCGTTATTGACATGTCGACAAGCCCATTGTTCAAGAAGGTTGCACAATGGCTGAAGCAGTTCGAAGCTAAGACGACCTAGTGCGGTCCCAGAAGCTTTTCATATATTGTACAAAGCTCCCGTTCTTCTGTAAATATAAGCCATATTTGACAAGGGCCGCCATCGCTCGGGCTGCGTCTTCCGGAGAAGAGTACGCAGGGATTCCGAATTTGTCAAACCTTGACCTGATGAACATGGCCATCTCAGTCTCCCCGATATCGCAGGCTACAATAGGTTTCGCATGGTTCTGCGACAGTTTGGCTATACGGTCGACGAAGTCTTCTAGCAAACCAGGGGTATGATGTAAGCCAAGGACGATAATACCGTGAATCTCAGGATCCTCGAATAGGATGGCAGCACTAGTTTCATACATTGCTGAATTGACCGAGCCAGTGAGGTCGAGAGGGTTTAGGTTTGTGGCAAACGAGGGGATTTTACCCACTCTCTTGAGCTCTTCAAATTTCCTCATGGTTTCACGTGAGAACTTCTTAACGATCAATCCATTCGATTCACATTCATCAGCAGCCATGATGCCAGGGCCACCAGCATCCGTGATTATGGCGATGTTTCTTCCTGATGCAGGGAGTTGGAAGGCAAACGCTTTGCCAACATCGAAGAACTCTTTCATGTTCCTCACTCGAATGATGCCGACTTGGCTGAAGACACCGTCGTAGATCATATCCGACCCAGCAATTGATCCAGTATGAGACATCGCGGCTCTGGCTCCTGCTTCAGTTCGCCCCAGCTTCATTGCGACAATCGGTTTCTTGATTGTTATCTCTTTGGCAATCTCCATGAAGGCTTTTCCCAGCTCGATGCTCTCGACGTACAGCAGGATTACTCCGGTTTCCTCATCATGCAGAAGGTATTGGAGCATCTCGGGCTCAGCTACGTCATATTTGTTTCCGAAACTTACAAACTTGCTGATCCCCAGCTGTTTGCCTGCTAAGTAGTCCAAGGCGGACACTCCGAAAGCTCCGCTCTGAGTGACTATCGCAACAGGTCCTGACATGGGTCGAGGCGTCGTAATCATCTCATCGCCGGTTGTAAGCACCTTTGTCTCTGGGAGGAAAAGCATGTCTACTCCTGTACGAGGGTCCAATACACCTAAACAGTTTGGACCTAACACTCGAATTCCCGCCTTTTTGGAGATTGTCTTAACCTTTTCTTCAAGGTCATGCCTGCCGATTTCGCCGAATCCGCCACTGATGATGACAGCTGCTTTGACCTGTTTTGCAGCAGCTTCTTCCATAATCTTGGGCACCACTTCGGCGGGAACCACGATGACGGCTAACTCAACTTCTCCGACGATTTTCAGCAAGGAGGGATAGCATTTGAACCCGAGAATTATCTGCTCATGTGGATTGACGGGATACAACTCTCCCTTGAAGAGGCCTCTTCGCTTGTTCTCAGCAAAGTTACTGAAGATCGTGTGCCCTGCTTTCATGATTTTGCGAGAGGCTCCTACGACTGCTACTGAGCGTGGATTGAAGAATCGGTCCATCTGCCTGAGCGTAGACATCCTTCTCAACTACTCCTCAACAGTCGAAGTGCAGTGCATTCAAGGATTATCGCTTTCGGTTATATGAAGTTTTTACGATGACAATTGGCCTATGTGCATTTGTCGTAAGCATTTCCCACGTAACATCGGTTATGGGAACTCTGAATGCTTCAGCCATGTCCCAAACAGTCTTTCCTGCTCCAAAGCCCCGAGCTTTGTTCGCAATCTTGGCAAGCTCTAGGGCATCTTCAGTGTTCATGCGAGAGCCAACATGGGCTACTGGAGTTGCCCTGCGCTTGGTATGAAGTAGACGGCCAGCTAAGTAAGCGAGAAATCCACCCGTCGAATGTATTCCTTTGATGGGATTTGGTCGGGGAGTGAAATGGAAGCTCCCTATGGAGTATGTGGAATCGGTGTCCACCATTATCACTGCAACATCTTTGCCTAACGTAGATTCTATGCGTCTGCGAATTTGTTGTGCTGTTTGGGACGCGTTTACCAACGGGAGGCTGACATAAGAGTAAGGCAGATTGCTTCCGTCAATTCCTCCCTCGGATCCAAACAACAACGCCTGTAGAAAACCTGCCTGTTCGAGAGCGACTTGCTTATGAGCGCTGCCTTCTTCCAGTGGGTAGTCGCGAAGATGTTGAATGGTTGTGGTTCTTAAGCGACATAATGGTCCAAAGATGTATCCCCAAGCATATCGCATCCAATATCTAGCCAGCAGACGCGCTGTCAGACTAGGCTCAATAACACTCTCGTCCACGATGTTACCTAGAGCGGTGGAAACCGCCTTTTCAGAAACCGCCACAGTATCATAATCCTCGACCTTGCCCCTTATGGCTTCGATTATTTGATAAAGGTAGTCCTCTCCTGGTCTCCAATATCCGGTATAAGGGGTGATGGTCCTATACACCCTTCTCATGGTGGACCACGCTCATAGGCGTTAGAACTAGGGGTTCATGAAGCATAAATAGGCAACATCATGACAGCGGCGACCAGAGGATAGCTTGACCATGCAAAGCTTTGCTCTTAATCCACCTTGAACCAGACCGGTAGTTGCTTATGTGTTATATCTAGGCTTGTTTACCCTTTCACTTCATGCCTAGCTTTTTATTCTTCTCTAGGAGCTGGATGGCTTCGGCTAGGCGTCTCCTTCGAGTCTCCTCCCTCTTTGCGCTAGCAATCCATCCGACGAGTTGTCTTTTATAGCCCTTGGCTAAGGCGTTGAAATTATCATGGGCTTTCTTGTTTGCAGTTAGAGCGCTCAGGATGAATTTAGGAACTTCAAGCTCTGTTTGGGGAGGGGCAGTCCTGAGCCACTCCCCCGTGCTTTTTGCATCATCTATCCGCTCAAGCCCTGTTTTTGTCATTCTCCCAGCTTTTAACATCCTTCTGGCTCGTTTTTTGTTAGTTTCAGACCATTTACTCCTGCCTTTTCTAGGGGTGAACTTTCGGACAAACTTCTCATCGTCAACTCGCTTGACGATGCTATCGATCCAGCCAAAACAGAGAGCTTCTTCCACAGCCACATCATATGGGATGCTTGGTTTGCCCGTGTGTTTCTTATAGCAAATTAGCCAGACTTCTTTCTTGGTGGCATGGTGCTGTTCGAGCCATACTCGCCAATCATCCCGATTGGTAACGTATAGCTTCTCAATTACTTTCAATTGGTCAGCCCTAACCTATTCTTATCCAAGGCGTCTCCTCTGGATTTGGTGAATCCTTTGAATGGTCGAGAGCGTAGTCTAGACTCTGCCAAGTCTTTGTCCAGCGCTGCTACATCTCACGGAATTGTCTCTTAATTTCTTTGATGTTGCAGTCAGGCTCTTTAAGAACTCCTTCTGGGCAGTAGCCGAATTCAATGCAGGAGGGACCAGCGTTCTCGAAAATTACCGGGGCAGCTTGCTTGGCAAGCTTCAGCATTTCTATAGCTATCCTCCTGATTTCCCATTGAGATCGTGCGCAGCATCGGAGTCTGAAGAAGTGGCATAGCTCTCGTGCGTTCATGGTTATCAAGATGTTCGTCTTTGCCGCGTTTGGTAGGGTGAACCTTGCATCTTCCTTTGGAACAGCATTTTTCAGCAGCTCCTGGTATGCAGCGGAGATACACGTTAGCGTTTCATCGTAGATTTGCTTAGCTTTCTGATTCTCTAAGACGCTTGGAGGAGTGACATACTGATCAAGCGTGTCATAGGTGACATACCGCTGACTCTGCTGTGTGTATGAAGCAATTCTGTGTCTTACTAGCTGATGAGTAAGGGCTCTAGAGACGCCTTCAACACTAAAGGTGAATGATGCATGTTCCGTCACTGAAACATGGCCAGAACTCAGCACTCGTCGCAGTGTTTTCCGGGCTTTCTCTAGGTTAAGCTCTGCAAGCAGCCTAGAAGTCCCTTCGCCCTTGTAGGATGTCATGGCAGCCGCAGCGCACAGAAGCTCAGGATCGGGCGTATGCTTCAGTAGTGTCACCTTCAATTCGCGGATTCCTCCAGCGTCTCCTATTGAATGGCAGCTATGATAATCTTTTCTATCTAGATTTCCACAGGTTGCTAGGAAGCTCCTAGACGTGAGCGTATATCCGGTCGCTTCTGTATTGACCGCTCGCCATCTCTTTACCAATCTCACGGAGCAAAAGAATCCGCTGAAATGTCGGTGGGTGCGTGGTGAACAAGGTGTTTACAGCGGTCCAACGGGACTTCGCCTCCTGCTCCATGGCCAGCGCAAGCTCCCTTTCGTCGAGTACCCCATCTTTGTCCAGGTCATACTGAGCTTTCCGTTGCAGAAGACCCCGACACTCCTGTTTTGCTAAGGCTGGATCTCCGATGTATAGGGTTCGAGCGCCGTGAGGGGGTTTCGGTGAGAGTGACAGCCCGTAAGATATCTTTGTTAGAGCACTCTCCAATTGTCGAGGCTCACCGGATAGGTATGCTGAGTAGGCGTCAGCGTAGTGTTCTCGAAGACGGCTCAACCGCATGACGCACAGCAGTGTCGCGATGTATACTATGTATGAGACTGCGGCTGCCACAAAGATTAGAGCCTGAAGGGACGCTTCGTTGTCTTTGCGGCGTCCACCACGGGATACTCGTGCAGTGGCAAATCCTAGCCTTGCGATCAGATAGGCGATTAGAGGGAGTGCAGAGAGCACTGTCATCACGATGAAGTCGCTGTGTTTTATGTGGCCTAGCTCGTGTGCAATCACCCCTCGGACTTCCGCTTGGTTCAGCTGTCGCAGTAATCCCTCATGAACGGCTAGAGTCGCCCCGTTCGTGGTCCGCCCAAAGACAAAGGCATTCGGCGTTTGGTCTGGCACTATGGCTAGCCGTGGCATGGGCAACCCGCTCTTCTCCGCCAACTCCTTTACTGTTGATTCCAACCATGGATGTTCGCCTGGCTGCAGATACCTGAGCTTAGTTGTCCAGCGGACCATCTCCGGTCCAATCATGTATTGGACTAGAACGAAGAGGGCTACTCCGAATAGTGTGAGAATAAGTGCTGATGTAAGGGATAGCTGGAACAGGAAGAACAGGATGACGAGAAAGACGGCGAAGATGCCCGTAACGAGGAGAATAGAGACGGACATAGAAAGCTTCAGTCGAGCCAGTCTAGCCAAAGCGAGAGTCTCCCGTATTGCACCTTCAGACAGATATCAATGGAAGTGAGTTAAGCTTTGTGTAGCACCATGAGCCCCGTCACACATGAAATCCGCTCTGACAAAGCTTATGTTCCGCTCGCAGAATAGACTGCTGGGGCCTCCAGATGTCAGTCATTCAGGAAATCAGGTGCTCCAAGTGCGGGGCACCAATCGCATTCAATCCAGGCGAAATCATCGCAACATGCACCTACTGTGGCTATACAGGAGTAGTAGAAACGGGAAAAGCGTTCACTCTTGAGCACTCTATGATTCTCAACAACTATGAACCTGAACAGATGGAGGAATTGGTACGCAACTGGATGCAATCTGGCTTCATGAAGCCAGGTAACCTTGCTAAAGCATCCAAGATTCTTGAGAAGAAGCTGGTCTACTTGCCCTTTTGGGTTGTACCCGTTACAGCCTCTAGCCAGTATAAGGGAGTCTTTGAACGGCTTGTTCCCCCGGTTGTTAAGGACGGAAAAATCGAGAAGAAGTATGATTGGCTTGTCTTAGGACGAAAGGCAGCCAAGTTTCCAACGAAAGAGTATGATATCCCACTTGAAGGAAAAATCCCATACGATTTCCGGAAGATTCAAGGGTTCGCCAAGGTGTTGAACAGCGAGGTAGAGGAAGCTGAAGCCGTGGAGACCGCGAAGCAGCAGATAGAAGAGCATCATCAGTTCTTGGCCAAGCAGGATGTGGATAGACTTGTCGAAATGAAGACAGATTTCTCCATCGGTGACCCAGTCTACCTGCACGCGCCGATATGGTTTGTGATTTATGAATACAAGGATGAACGGCATGAAATCATCATAGGTGGAGGAGAAGGGGTGGTCATAAGAGGAGATATCCCCACCACGAAGTTTGGCCTCTTCTAGGAGTTATTGAGAAAAACCGTGACAAAACCGTCAGGTTCGTCGAGAACAGGCGACTCGCAGGATAGTTCTGAATCATAGAAGCGGCGAATGAAAGTTTTTATACCCACTACAAGTAGAACTAGATGAATCTGAGGAAGATTAATTTGAGTAAGAAGACTGACTTGCTGGAAAAAGCGAAGGGTGAACGATCGCTTTTCGAAAGAATTCTCGGTGAACTCCCAGGCTTTCGAGGATATAAAGAAAAGGAGCTTCGAAGAGAGACTGATAAGCTGGTACGAAATCATATCCACCGCAAGCTGCAGGAAGCTCGAAGTGATGCCAAGGAAGTATTTCAGAAGCTCTCCGACGAACGGCTTCAAGAAGTATTGACGGACATGGACCGGCTGGTTATGGTTTTTGATAGAGTAGCTGCGAAAATAGACCATGCTGCATATGGCTACGCAGGCTTCTTCAACATCTTGAAGGTTCGAGAAGAGAAGCTGGACAAGATGATCGCCTTTGACAATGAGCTGATTAGTAAGGCGCAGGAAATCCTCGACGACGCTGCCGCCTTCAAGAAGGAGGTGGTGAAACGCGAGTTCGAGAAGACAAGAGAACACATCGAGAAGCTCCGCAATTCACTGGAGTCCTTGGAAGAGAGGTTTGATGAACGCGGAGAGATGATTCTAGGAGTGGACTAGGATGCCTCAAATTATTGAGTGGAAGAACCCGGGCGCAGAGGATATTCTGTGGAAGTACCCTGAAGATGACATCACATGGGGTGCCCAGCTCATTGTGCATGAGTTTGAGACAGCAGTCTTCTTCCGGGACGGGAAGGCGTACGACACCTTTGGACCGGGAAGACATACAATCACGACCTTGAACATACCGCTTCTAACTGGCATCATCAGAAGAATAGCGGGATTCGGTGAAACACCGTTCAAAGCGATGGTAATCTTCGTCTCGACACGCGTCGTTGCTGGGAAGTATGGAACACGCGCCCAAACCACTGAGTTAGCGCCACTTCAGGTTCATGGCTCATTCTGGTTCAAGGTTGACAATGCCCAGCTCTTCGTCAACGAAGTCGTCGGAGGGCAGAATGCGTTCACAACTAGCGACGTGAACAACTATCTCCGAGGCTTCCTCAACGAGAAGATCATAGATGAACTCTCAAGATACGATCTACTCACCGTCTTCACGAAGCTGGATGAAACATCTATCGCTGCAAAGACGGCCATTCTCGACGCCTTCAAACGGATTGGACTTGACCTGACGGACCTCCGCTTTGAAGGAATTGATACGACACCCGAATATCGTGAACGACTCTTCTGGCTTAAAACAGGACGCGCTGCACCTGCAGAAGTTCTACGGATGGAAACGGTCAAAGAAGCTGCCAAAGAACTTGGAAAATCATCAGGCGCAGGCCTCGGAACCGGAATGGTTCTTATACCTCAAATAATGACGCCGACTGGAGCAGCTTCAGCCCCGGCTGCAGCCCTGCTCATATGCCCAAAATGCAGCGGAAAAATCCCCGCTACCTCAAAATTCTGCCCAGACTGTGGGTCAAAAATCGCTGCACCATCAGCAGAAACGAAGAAATGCCCGAAATGTAGCCACCCCGTCTTGGTAACAGCGAAGTTCTGCCCCGAATGTGGCAAGAAGCTCTAACAAGGTCTGGAGAACATCGATGGCAAAGCTTCCATTAACTCTGTTGTCAATAGGCGTATCCATCATAGTAGTCGCAATCTGCCTAGCTGCCTTCGCCCTTCAGCTGATTGGGCTAGACGGGATCATCCCGCTAATCCTCACGTTCTATGGTGTTTGGTTGATGGTGGTCGCGGGGATTCGGGCGAGGATTCCAGAGAAGTATGCGCGTGGAGCATTCAGCATATTCGCCTGGGGAATCCTCTTCACAGCACTGGGAGGCTCATGGTTCCTTTACGTTATAGGCCCTGAGAGGAACCTCCTACTATCAATCATTCTTTTCATAGTGGTCTTCGGCGTCCTAGTAATCACTGCGGCACTTCGGTCCTGGCGGAAATAGTTGTCAGAGGACCCCTTCAAAGGTAAATCTAGGCGTTCTCTTAGCGTAGTTCTCGCAGCCGTTTCTTAACGAAGTTCTCATCGTAGGATAGGAGGAATGGGGCTAATCTGGGACCTGAAGGCTGCCCGAAGAAGACGAGGTAGGCCGCTTGGAAAAGCTTTTTGGGGCCTATGCCAGTGGCTTCACGTGCGATTCTGTAGACTTCAGCCTTGAAGTCGCTTGGGGTCCACTTCTGGGTTTCCAAGGCATCCGCAAGCAGGTGGAGGGCCTTAACCTCCTCTTCCGACAGCTTTGCACGGATGGTGGATGGAACTTGACGAGACACTTCAAATCGGTATTGTGGCGGAGCATATTTGGTTGCCCAAGAGTGGGAACGTTCCACCCGCGTCATGATGTAGTCAACGCTTTCTTCAGAGAGGTGGTGTGGAATCGTTTGGGTCCGTTTTAAGACGTTGAGAACAGCCTCTTGGTCGGAGAGATCTGGGACTATCTGCGAGACGAGTGCAGCATGGTCGTAGGGGATCTGGATTGGTCGCTCATCAGGTGGATGCTCGTTGTGGGCAAGCACGTAGC
>CP070679.1:929005-936592 GCA_020352535.1 Candidatus Bathyarchaeota archaeon
CGAAAGATGCAATCTGCAGGGAGTGTGGATGCATTCACGGTGGACTAGAGGAACTGTATGACCTACGAAAGGATCCTGGAGAAGATAACAACGTAGTTGACGAAAATCCTGATGTTAGGGCGAACCTGAGGAAGGAACTTGCCACATGGGTGGCGCTCTGCGTTTCCAGAAGAGCCCAATATTCTGTCAGGAACGCGGGTAGAACAGCTGAGCCCTATCCTACGGGCGAGGAAGAAGAAATCCGGAAAAGGCTAAGCGAACTTGGATACTTCTAATCAAGAACCACGTTTTCCGATATAGTCTACTTAGACGCGACAGGTTGCGAAGCTTCCAAACGTTTCTTGACCGGTGAGGTGCTCGACATGCCTGGAATTGTATGTTTGGTTAATCCAGAGAGCAGACTGGACTCTCACAGGGTAATGAAGCGGATGTTTGAGGTGATGAAACATGAAAAGTTCTACCAGACCGACCAATTGACAAATCCGCCGGTTGCGCTTGGGCGGATTCACCTCGGAGTACTGAATCCCGAGCAACAGCCGATCTTTAACGAGGACAGAGAGAAATGTATTGTAATGGCTGGAGAAATATACAATTCCGAATCCCTCCTTGACAAGCTAGGTAACAGACACCGCCTGGAATTCCAGAATGACCCCGAACTCATCCTCCACCTATACGAAGAATTCGGGCTAGAGTTTCCCAGTCTACTTAACGGCTCATTTACATTAGGCATCTGGGACAGTAAGAAAAAACGCCTGATTATCGTGAATGATCGCTACGGACTAAACCCGACATATTATGCCGCTCACGATGGAATACTGGCCTTCGCCCCTGAAATCAAAGGGATTTTAGAGATTGACGGTTTTCCACGCGTTCTTAACAAAGAAGCAGTTGCAGACTTCTTCTCCTTTGGTTATCCTCTGGGTGACAAGACTTTCCTGGAAGGCGTTAGAGTGCTTCCCCCTGCTTCAATCTGCACGGCGAAAGGGCGAGACGCAAGTTTCTCAATCAAAAGCTATTGGGACTTTCAATTCCAGGAAGAACCGATGGATGTGAGGGATGCAGTCCTCGAATTCAACAGGCTTCTCAGAAAAGCTGTACGCGTGCGAGCCAATAAAGAAGAGCGACTCGGGTTGGCTTTAAGTGGCGGATTTGACTCGAGGGCGCTCCTAGCTGCAATGGACGCTAATCTGCATAGTCAGATTCTCGCTTTCACCTTTGGGGCTAAAGGCACAAACGATGAACGTATTTCCAGAATCATAAGTGATGAACTGGGACTACAGCATCGCCTCTTTGATGTTTCAGCTTCGCAGTATAGAGAATCAGCTGAAAAAGTTGTCTACATAACGGATGGCATGTACTTAGGGTGGGGCGCATACCTAGCATATCAGCGTCTGAAAAAGCATGTTGACATAATATTCGTCGGATCTGAAGGCTCATTGGTAAGTGGTGGCTATCTATCAAAGGAAATCATGAAAGCCTCTACCTTTAAGGAGTGGACCGAGGCAATGTTAGCGAAGGCTAACAAAATCATTCCCCATAACCAACAAAGCAAGTTTTACTCCAGAGACTATAGTAAACTCACCTCTACTTCTCTAGGCAACCTGCAAAAAGAGCTAGGGTCAGCAAAGGGAAGCTCCTTAGCAAGCAAGACTGACTACGTTTATGCGAAGAATCGGATAAGGCGATTTCTCTTCCTTGGCCTAGCTCAGGCAAGAAGCTTCCTAGAATGTAGAACTCCCTTTTTTGACAACGACCTAATAGATTTCATTCAGAGAGTTCCTTCGCTTGCACGCTCTGGCATACGCAAATATCTTCTCCCGACTTGTTACCCTAACCTGTCTAAAATCCCTATTCACTCCTCATCTCACATCCACCTTGACGCAGGATCGCCTAGGAAGAGAATTTCGGACTTCCAAAAGAAGGTGCATAAGAGAATAGTCAGAGCATTATTACTCACAGATCCCTACACATCCCTAAATATCCACAACAGATTTCGAACAGACCTTAGAGATTTTGTTGAAAGCATACTTCTTGATAGTAGAACGCTTGGTAGACCACTTTTCAACCCGCAATACATCGAAAACTCAGTCCAAATACATATGAAAGGCAGAAAAGACTTGGGGTTACAGCTGGAAGCGCTTATGACCTTTGAGCTCTGGCAGCGAATGTTTATAGACTAGATTCGATTGCACACGCTAGCGATTCTATATCTCCAATGCTTGATATAATCCGTCAAATAGAGGGTCAGCATCGCCTTCCACCAGACCTGACAATATGCCACCAAGTACGGGAATAAACATGTTTCCAACTCTTCCTCCATCCCCCTGCAACGGTTGTCCATCCCTAGGATCTATGAAGTACCCGCATTCCTTGTCGTCGATGATTGTTGTATTATAATTGTCAGCTAGGACATACTTTGCCTTGTCAATTGCCTTTTGAATCTCCAAGGTACGATGTTCAGGATATAGAATTGTTATACACTTCAATAAGTGGATTTGAATTCCAGTTTCATGCATAAAACCAGTCTTATCAGGCGCCGGTGTCCAAGAGCCATCAGGAAGCTGCTGAGATAGAGTTGCGTTTATTATCCCGTCTAAGTTAGGATAGTCTCGTCGTGCTATTAGGTAGGAGTATAGAACGTGGGAGCGATAGTGTCTATACTCGTCAGTCGTCCACGATAGGTTGCCTTCACTTCTCAGGAAGAATTCATCTTCCCAAGGTGGCAGACTCTTGTAGTAGCCGGCCCAAGAGAAGAATAGGTGGTATGCGGAAGACAACCTACCATCAAGATATTCTTCTGCCTCTTCTCTGGTATCGTATTGACTCAAGAAGGGATCCAGACTTCTTTGAGGAGTAGCGTTTAGTATAAAGTATGCAAGAAGAACCAGTCGACTCATCATTGGTCTAAGGTGACTTGGTTCCCAGTAACCCCAACCTCCATCTTCCCATTGCCTGCTATCCAGATAGTCTATTATCTCTTGTTGATTATCTATTGGCGATTTCAACCAGGTCTTCATGACTACATATCCTGAAGCTTCTGCTTCATCTTCAAAGCCGGAATCTCTAATGTAGTACAGCGAGTTGATTAGCTCCTCTTTGTTAATTTCTGGCTGTTCAGAAGGTGTTGGAGTTCTGGTCCAGAACCAAGCCAGAATGGTTAACGAGACTATTACTACAAGAAGAACTGCCAACAGAGATTTTCGCATAGGCTGGAAACCTCTGCTTCTAAACTATATATCACCACTTATTTGTGTTTGACTTCTTGTGTTCCAGTGTCTAGAGGTCGTGAAATTCAATGGAGCAAGACCCAAATATTCTCTTCATCCTTTCCGATGCTCTTAGAGCTCGGAATCTTCAGTGCTATGGCTACTCAAGGCCTGTCAGCCCTAACATAGATGCTCTAGCGCAGAGCGGCGTGCTTCTTAGTCAAGCTTTCTCATGTGCGACCGTGACTGATCCATCGCTAACCACCATCTTCTCAGGACGATATCAGCGAGCTCATGGCATAATGAAGCATGGTGTCAACCGGAGAGCGGACATTGAAAAGTTCAATGCAAGTGGGACACCTCTTCTTCCCGAGATACTGAAATCAAGAAACTATACGACGCTAGCTGTTGACTGGCTTGGAAGGTGGCACAAGCGAGGATATGACTGCTACACAGGACCCTCCAAAAAACGCTTGGGAACTAGAGCCTTATATTGGATTATGGACCAATCATCGAAGCGATTCCGGCTCTTCTATTCTCTCATGCAGCAGCTCTTTAGCGTCAAGCGTTTCGTTGAGGATGCTCAGGCGGTGACAGATAAAGCTATAGAGCTACTGCAGAAATTCCATCAAAGAAATTTCTTCCTCTTTATTCACTACTGGGATACACATTATCCCTACTACTCCCCAGACCGCTACGCTAAAAAATTCCAAGCCCACGACTATGGAAAGAACATTCGCATTCACGAAATAAATGGTGTCACTCCTAAACCTGAAACCGCCCAAGTGCATCATCCGGTGCGATATGTTCCATACCGGATGGACCGTTGGACCCAGAAAGACAGTGATGGTATGATTAATTCCAACGAAGTTCTGACAAAATATGATGCTTCAATCGCCTACGTTGACCATCAAGTTGGTAGGCTGCTAGAGGCTACTAAAGACTTGGGCGTTTATGACAACACGCTTATCATTTTTACGTCAGACCATGGCGAAAGCTTAACAGAGCACGAGATTTACTTCGACCATCATGGACTATACGATGTGACATTGCATGTACCACTCATTCTTAAACACCCCGAACTGCCCCGGCACAAGAGAGTCGATGGTCTTGTACAGCACACCGACATAACGCCGACAGTCCTTGATGTTCTGGGCATCACGCATGCTAGCTCCGCCTCCGATGGAACAAGCCTCCTCCCCTTGATTTTTAGCGAGAAGGACCAGCTCCATGATGCCCTATATTTTGACGAAGTTGATTGGGAACGAAAAAGTGCAATCAGAACACGTGATCACAAATACATCTACTCTCCTTCTAAAGCAGACGCGTTTTGCAGACGTTGCGGACGCATCCACGGTGGATTAGAAGAGCTGTATAATCTAAAGGAAGACAGCGAGGAGGTAATCAACATAGTTCAGAGCGAAACAGCCTTAGCGGGTTCATTGAAAAGAAGACTAGATGACTGGATACAATCGATTGGAAGCCCAAAAGGAAAGACATGTCAGGCATCTCAACCGCTACCTATCGATGATGGTGAAAAGCAAGAGATTGCTGAGCGCCTTAAGAAGCTCGGGTATCTCTAGTCTCTCCCAGAACGTGACCTTGCTTGGTATAGGCTCCGCCTTAGGCAATGCTCTTCTATCTCTCTCTTCTGCTTGGAGACTTGTCACTTGCGTGTAGGAATCGCCACTGATGTTACGAGTCGAGGAGCTTCAAGCTTCTCGTTTTATCTTAGAAACCTCTATGAACACCTCAGCAAGATTGCTCCCAGCTCTGCGGAGCTGGTACTGACCTATAACGGTCGGATATGCGAACGGATTCCACAGGAGAACCAACCCAAAGCAAAGATACATGCCAGCCTTTACAGCTTGCTTAGCTACTTCTCGATTACACCTCTACGACTTAGAAAGCACAAGTTTGATGTGATTCATGTCCCTCACTTAGCCGGCGGAGCTCCTCCTCCCCCATCATTCTTCATGACTGGAACGCCTATCGCTGCAACTCTGCATGGAGTAGCTCCTTTTGCCGTTCCTCCTCAGTACTACTTCGATACTCGAAAAGCCCGCTACCTATACCGTTGTCTTCAAGCCTACTTCGTGTTCATCCATAAGATGATAAAGAAGCGGACAGATTTTCTGTTAATTACGGTATCAAACTCAGAGAAGGAGCTGCTTCAGCACTATCTGCCCGTTAGCGAAAGGGTTCGAGTCATATATCATGGTGTTAACCATACCAAGTTTCAGAGGATTCGAAATAAAGCCAAAGCAGAAGCAGAACTGCTAGATCGCTACAAACTGAAAAGCCCATATATCTTCCACGTTTCGAGCTACCATCCGAAGAAGAATGTTCAAACCCTCCTGAACGCCTTCTACTCACTCAAGAGAAACTCGAAAGTCGATGTTGGCCTTGCGCTGGCTGGACATAATCCTAACATGCAGAAGCTAGTGAAGAGGCTGAAGGCTCTAGGTCTGGAGCAGGATGTAAGATTGTTGGGCTACGTGCCTGAAGAAGACCTGGTAAAGCTCTACAATTGTGCAGAGCTTTTTGCCTTTCCTTCGCTGCATGAAAGCTTCGGCCTGCCAATTATCGAAGCGATGGCCTGTGGCACGCCAGTCGTCGCTTCAGACAGCTTTGCCATACCTGAAGTGGCCGGTGACGCAGCAGTGCTAGTCAATCCATTAGATGTTGATAGACTAGCCGATGCAATGATTAACGTGCTTGCGGATGATAGGTTAAAGGCAGATTTGTCCCAACGTGGCAAGGAAAGGGCGAGACTATTCAGCTGGGAAAAGTGCGCTCAAGAGCACTTGGCCATTTATGAAGAGCTTGAAAATCTTAGCTAGTCTATAGGCTAGCATAAATCCTAATCTTTGAACTCTCTCCATCTCAGCCTCAAGAGAGACCTCGCTGGATTGCGTCCCTTGCTAACTATCTTCTTGATTGAAGCGTGGCTGTCGAGAAGTATCTTGGCTTCCATGTACAGATTATACCATGGCTCAACCAGCTCTAGAATCCTTTTCTGACGCTTAAGGTCTTCTCCGAAGACCAAGGTCCACTCCTTCTGATATTGGGAAAGCGCACTTGCTGAAACATCTTCATGGATTATGGCGTTTGCAGCTGTCTCTCCTGCCATTGCCCCCGCCTTCATCGCATAGTATATCCCGTTTCCTCCTAAGGGCGAAACCTGACCTGCAGCGTCCCCCGTAACCAGCACGCCATTTCCAAACATCTTGGGGCTGAGTTTTAGAGGTACAGGGGCTGCTTGGACCTTCGATATGTGAGTGCTATCTGTGAGGATTCTCGATCCAATTGGATGCCTACGAATTAAATACTCAAGATTACGGACAAGCTGGTTCTTCTCTATGCGGGATACGAGACAACCTACCCCAACTGTATAGCTGCTCCTTTTTGGATAGATCCAGCCGAAGCCACAACGAGAGACATCTCTTCCGTAGAAGAGATGCTTGGCGCTTCTTTGGACGCCGGACGCAACACGGATTTCCCGTTGAACCGTTAATCCGTAATCTCTAGGATGATAGGATGTTTGAAGACCTGCAGATTTAGCAGTGACCGAGTTAAACCCATCCGCGGCTATCACAATCTGTGCTTTGATTCTCTTCTTCCCCTCAGAGGTCTTAACATCGACTCCCTTGACCCTATCCCCCTCTCTTAGAACTCCTAAGCATCGAGTAGAGGTTAGCAAGGTAGCTCCAGCATCAGTAGCACGAGCTGCCAGGTACTGGTCGAAGTCTCTCCTATAAACCGTAGCCGATTCTACTTCTTTTATAGCGATTCTTCCACTTGAACCATAAAGGCGGTACGTTTCGGTATGGCATTGAACTATGTCCTTGCTGATGTCGAAATCTTCGATGACTCTGCTATCCAATCCGCCTGCACAGACTTTCATCCCAGGCTGTTCATGCTTTTCTATTAAAGCAACCTTCAGTCCCTTTTCTGCACATCTCCTTGCTGCCGTTGTCCCACTTGGACCAGCCCCGACAACAATGATATCATAATCTAGGCTGCTCATCCGCATATGCTCCAGGCCAAATGCGTGAGTATCAAATCTAGATGATTGATTTATTCATTATGTGTATAGGTACCTTTGAATTGCTGTACTGATGAGTGATAGCAAAGATGAGAAAAACAGCTTTGAAGGTTCTACTCCTTGCGTGGTTCTGCGCTACTCCGCTGTTCTGGCAGTTAGACCTGTCCATGGGCGGTCCAGGATACTATGACACCTTCGATATGGTTCCATACGCCGTCATTCACGCTTTAATATTTTATGCGTTGATGTCGATTTCCTTCTATGTTGAGAAGTACTCCTTATTCAACATTCTACTGCTGACCTTATACTATCCCGCAATCCTCCTAGTCAATT
>CP070679.1:936692-944246 GCA_020352535.1 Candidatus Bathyarchaeota archaeon
CAGCTTCATTGAAGGTGAATCACTATTACTTGACCTGGATATGCATGGAGTCGCAGCATCTTCAGGCTCAGCCTGCACTGCAAAGACTCTGGAACCATCCCACGTAATGGGAGCGATTGGGCTGAAACATGAAGAAGCTCACGGTTCGTTACTATTTACCCTGGGTAAGCGAAACACAGAAGAGGAAGTGGACTATGTGATACGAATAATGCCTAACATAGTTGGAAGGCTAAGAGAAATGTCACCTTTGACTCCACCGGAGTTGAGAAAAACTGTACAGCGAGAAAGTAATGGACCACTTTAGAAATCCACGTAACATGGGCGAGATTCCAGACGCTGATGGCATAGGAACCGTAGGAAATCCTGTATGCGGAGATATGATGACCGTCTACATCAAAATCAGAGACAATCAGATAGAAGATATCAAGTTTAAAACCTTCGGATGCGGTGCAGCCATAGCTACAAGCAGCATGGTAACCGAGTTGGCCAAGGGAAAAGAGATTACAGAAGCTGAAAAAATCAGCCGCTTAGATGTAGCCGACTCACTAGGAGGACTACCCAAGGTCAAAATGCACTGTTCAAACCTAGCTGCAGACGCACTGAAAGCCGCAATAGAAGATTACAGAAAACGCAGAAAGGCGAAGAGGTGAGATGATGAAGACAAAACTCATCAAATGCGGACTATGCAAACGAGAGATACCATCAGAGACCTGCGAGCTAGCAGCATATCAAACAGTAGTCAATGGCGAGAAACACACATTTTGCTGCGAAGCCTGCGCCAGAACCTATCAAAAGAAGAGCAGCGAACAACACGCCAAGACGAAACAGTCCACAAATTTATAGACCGATCATAGTGCGGTTTGAGGTCGCGCGATGCAAGCCGAGTCTCTTCCCGTTGAACTGAGATACTGGCCAACTAAAAGATACATGGACATCTACAAGAAATCACTTGATGACATCGAAGAGTTCTGGGAGCAAGAAGCAAGAAATCTTGAATGGTTCAGAACCTGGGACAAAGTCCTTGATTGGGATCCACCCTTCGCGAAGTGGTTTCCAGGTGGAATGCTAAATGCTTCTTACCTGTGCGTGGATAGCCACCTGAGAAGCTGGAGAAGAAACAAGGTCGCAATCTACTGGGAGGGAGAGAATGGCGAGCAACGAACCCAGAGCTACTCGCAGCTCTATAGAGAAGTGAATCAATTCGCCTCTGCACTTCAGAAACTAGGTGTGAGAGACGGGGATCGAGTAGCCATCTACTTGCCAATGATACCCGAATTAGCCGTGGCAATGTTGGCTACGGCGAGAATTGGTGCAATACACACAGTCATATTCTCGGGATTTAGCTCAATGGCTCTCGCAGACCGAGTCAATGACACTAAAGCAAGAGTGCTCATCACAGCTGACGGAGGGTTCAGAAGGGGAAAAATCATCCCCCTAAAGGAAGTCGCTGATAAAGCTGTACGAGAGACACCCTCAATAGAGAAAGTAGTAGTTGTAAGGAGAACCGGTCAAGAGATCACGATGAGAGAAGGGAGAGACCTATGGTACCATGAAATCACCAAAGCAACAACCAAAGACGTCCCTCCGCGACCCATCGAAAGCACCCACCCACTCTACATTCTCTATACATCCGGGACGACAGGCAAGCCAAAGGGGATAGTTCATAGTACAGGAGGCTACCTGACTTTCATAAACCGCATCTATAAATGGGTCTTTGACCTGCAAGAGGATAGCGTTTATTGGTGCACGGCAGATGTTGGATGGGTGACAGGCCATAGTTCAATCGTCTACGCACCTCTAATGCACGGAGCCTCCATCGTCATATATGAAGGTGCACCGGATTACCCAAAACCTGATCGATGGTGGGAATTAATCGAAAAATACAAAGTAACAATCTTCTATACCTCACCTACAGCCATCCGCATGTTCATGAGATATGGGGAAAAATGGACCAAGGAACACGATCTAAGCAGCCTTACGATTCTAGGAAGCGTTGGGGAATCAATCAATCCTGAAGCGTGGAGATGGTACTTCAAACATATCGGTGGAGAACGCTGCCCAATAGTAGATACTTGGTGGCAAACAGAGACGGGAGGTGTGATGATTTCTCCAGCGCCGGGTATAGGACTTGTTCCCTTGAAGCCTGGTTCAGCTACATTCCCATTGCCAGGCATAGACGCGGATGTAGTTGACGACAAGGGCAATCCTGTCCCTCCAGGTGTGAGAGGCTACATCGTCATAAAGAAGCCTTGGCCTGGCATGTTCATGACCTTATACAAGGATGCCAAGCGTTACAAAGAAGCCTACTGGTCTAAATTTCCGAACATCTACTACGCTGGAGACTACTGCATGAAAGACAAGGATGGATACTTCTGGCTCTTAGGTAGAGCAGATGAAGTATTGAAAATAGCAGGCCACAGAATGGGCACAATGGAACTGGAAAGCGCAATGGTATCGCATAGCGCGGTAGCAGAGGCTGCAGTACTCGGTAAATCACACGAAATCAAAGGCGAGACAATAGTAGTCTTCGCTGTCCTAAGACAAGGCTACAACCAAAGCAGCAAACTAAAAGATGAACTGAAGAAGCACATGAGAAAAACGATTGGCCCCGTAGCTACTCCGGAAGAGATATACTTCGTCTCAAAACTTCCGAAGACAAGAAGCGGAAAAATCATGAGGCGAGTCCTGAAGGCGCTAGTTTCAGACCAACCTGTCGGTGACACAACAACTTTGGCAGACAAGGACTCGATAGGAGAAGCAAAGCGGGCATACGAAGAACTCAAGCAAGTAATGGCTGAATGACTAGCTACACACTGAAGCTAATTCGGCTGCGACTCGCCAAGGTGTGATAGCGACCCATAGAAAAACCTATGTCGTTTCTAACTCAGCAACACCTCTACCCTAGGACACCTGCCTAATAGGTCCAAGCTTCATTTGGTCTTGAGCCGTCTTCGAAGCGAAATTTGGCGGTAATTAATTGTCACCATTTTCTCAAGACATGTGAACTTCGATTATCGCCCTCCAGTTTCTCAAGGGACTTGGCAAATGCCGATTCTAGAGGAATCGTAGAAGAGGCCTATGGAGTTCAGCAAGAGAGTACACAATCAGAATAGATTTTGATAAAATGGAAAATAAGCAACCATATGTCACGAATCCGTCTTTGCAGAGGATGGTTTTGACGCATCCCGAGTTTCGCAGGTCACCAGACTTCTCAATGAACTCGCTAGGATATGGTTACCTCAGCGAACAGCTCCCTCTTTGCTTTGCAGATGGGACAGAGATAAGGCGGTTCTTCACGGAAGCAGACGTAGCCACACTGCCTGCAATAGAATAGCTTCATCCCTCGTTCAGAAGATTTCCTGATTGAGGCAGTGGCTTTCACTGCCGTGGTCTTGGTGAAAGCCTTTGCAGATTTTATATGCGGTCCTATCTGCTTCTCATTTGGGCGTCGCTCTGGAATTGGCTTCAATGGAATTTTACCTTCAAATACGTCCTTTGAGACAAAAAGTGAACAGTAACAGGATCCGTACTCATCCACATCGGGGTCCCGGTAGTCGCATGGGCAGATAATGTCTCTATCAAGCTCAAAGCTCTCAAAGGCAAGTCTACAGGGACATGAGGGATAGTCATATCGCTCTTCATTTTTCCTGAGCCCCTCAAGAAGATGACGAAGGACCTCTGGGTCAGGGTTTAGGTAGTAGCCATTGCTCTTGGCATCACTTTCTACCCTTTGCCTAACCTCTTCCAAGGTCGTCAAATCTCTAGGACCTCTCTCAGCTTATCCTCTTTGAAGCCGGTTATCAGCATTTCACCATCAATGATTATTGTAGGATAGCTAAGTCGCCCGCCCCGCCGTAGAATGTCGGCTGTTACTTCCTCGCGCTCTTTTTCCCCGTGTAAGTCAACATCAAAGAAATCGTATTCAATCCCGTTTTCTCGGAGGAAACTCTTCACACGTTTGCACCATATACAGGTGCTTAACGCATACAAGAGAACCCTATGTTTGCTGTTTTTTCCTGGAACCGTTATTGTCTGCATCTTTCACTAAAGCCCTGTCTTTTACAGTGCCAGTCAATAGTATATATGCATAATATAGTCATACGAAGCGTTCAAGGAGCCACTAGGCCCAGATTCAAAGCCTTTTATATCGCCCCCAATGAAGTTATGTACGATATGTCATGGGGAGCACCCTAAAGGCGAACGCTAACAATTGGCGCAGTACGGTCTTGCAGTCAGACCTGTTGACAGTTGTGGACTTCTGGCATGACAACTGCCCTTGGTGTCTAAAGCTAAACCCAATATTCGATGAAATCGCTGAAGAATACAAGGCCAGAATCAAGTTTGTTAAATTCAACGTTTTGGAGAACCCAAGTAGCCGCGAAATAGCAGTCCAACAAGGCATCATGAGTACGCCAACTATGATGTTCTTCTGCAAGGGAAGACCTGTTGGACAAGCTTTAGGATTCACTCCGAAGGAGCGCCTGAGGGAGATACTCAACGACATGCTGAGGGAATACAAGAATTGCCTCGATAGGAGTACCGAGTTGAAGATCTGATTCGGCTTGAGGTGGCATCGAAAGGCATATTACCATGACATACGTCATAAATGTCAAGGCGTAAACGTGCGTTGACCAAGAACTGAGAGGTGAAAGTAATGAAGACAACGATCAGAGAACAAGTGGAGAAAATCCTTGAAGAGCTGAGACCCCGACTACAAGCTGATGGAGGAGACCTAGAGTTCTTAGGAGTTGATCAGGGCGTTGTCAAAGTCAAGCTGAAAGGAGCATGCGCTGGCTGTCCAATGTCGACGATGACCATCAAGATGGGAGTAGAGCAGTATCTCAAGAAGAAGATTCCTGAGATAGTCCGAGTAGAGGCCATACAATAGCCCATTCTATAGCTGAGCCTCCACCCCTTTTGCTTCTGCCCCACATAGCCCTAGTTAGTTTATGTGATGCAGCATAGAAGATCGAGTCCTCTTATGGACGCCTGCAACTTCACTTTGAAGTTGGCTTGGCATCTAAACAGAAGTCGCAGCCCTGAGATTTGATTCTCAAATCTGTTCTATGGCACAGTGGACACATTAATCCCTCTTTCCGCACCAACATGCACATTTGACAGAATAAACCCAGAAGCGCAGCACGTTTTGGCTCTTCGCCCATAAGCAAGCTGACAATAACCTCTTTCTGGCCTTGTAGATTCTCCAAGTTTTCGATGTCTATTGTCTGCCCTCTGACTCGTCTAGTGTACTTGCATACTGCCGGTTGAGAGATCCCTAAGATTTCAGCTACTTGTGCTTGCGTGAAACCATGCTTTTCCACGAGATCCCTAGCTATTGCCGCCCTAATCGCAGGCACAACTGACTTCACCGCGATTTCGCATGGAAGAACCAAGCTAGCTCTCACCGCTATTATCGTGTATAGAGAAAGTATATAAGCATGACGTATGTCATATTAATTATGACGTATGTCATGAGAGGACGAAAGAAACGTGAAACCAGTGAAAATCCCCCCTCCGGTTTTCCCTCGGCCAACTTCTAAGCACGTTCTCAGAAACTCTCGCAACATGCGTCAACTGAAGTCTGGCGATATGGCAATCAGAACCTCCCTAGGAACCCCACAAGCAACACAGAGCCAGATGAGCATATCTGAAGCGATAGAGGAAGCAGTAAAGACCTGCCAAGACTGCCATCCACTGACCCCAATGACCTGCGTTGCGGGATGTAGAAGCTGGAAACTGAAGAATGAACTCAGAAAACTAGGTCGAAAAATCAGAAATCAGGATTTCGCTACACATCTGCTGAATACGTTGAAGAATGCGAGACGTCTACAGCTTCTAGATATCCTCTCAAGAGGAAAGTACTCAACAATCAAGCTACAGCAGGAACTGAAGAAGTGGGGCTACTATCACAGCAAACAGACGCTAGGCCAAGAATATATCAGCCCCCTAGAAGAAGCAGGACTGGTTGAAGAGAACCATCGAAAATACCAAGCAACTGAGTTTGGTCGAAGGCTTAATGATTTGATGACGGGATTCCGCAATCTAGGAGAACTGTTACCATCCCACTCTGAATGCCACGAAGAAAAAGTAGTCAAGACCCTGAATGAGAAACCAAGAACCTTCGAAGACCTGAGCAACATAATCCCAGTAGAAGGCCTATCAAGAACCCTCAAACGACTACATACTGCCAACCTCATAACGAGAAGCAATGCGAACAACTACATCTTCTACTTCAGAACAAAGAGAAACCCTGCGAAAGAAACGCTCTCCCCTACCGAGAAACGTGTTCACCAAAGCATTCCAGAAGAAGGCACAACCGCAGAGGACCTTGCCCACCGAACGAACATCTCTCTACGGAGAAGCTACAAATACCTAAGAAAACTTAGAGGCAAGAAACTTGCCTTCAAACGAAGATGCCTTAAAACATATACACTCACAAATGAAGGAGTGCGAGTCGCCAGACTTCTTGAAGAAATTCAACAACTACTGACAGAGTTTACTGAAGTCTCATCCGAGTTTGTACCAGACCCCGGGAAAGCAGTTCAACGACCTCAATTGCTAAGAGCCCCCAGAATATGCAGAGAAAAGCCCCAGCAGATGCCGGACCAGCCCGAAGACTGGCCAAGAGTAATCTAACCTCTCAGATGTCATAGATGACCAGCCTTTACCAAGCCTTAATCTCTGAGGTATGATAATCATATCCAGATCAGTCTATATACGAGGCTGAGACTTGATTACCTCTTACCATTTTGGCTGCATAGTAGTAGACGAGAAGAGCTACGTTGATGACATCATCATCTTTGCTGACAGAGTAGAAGATAAATGGTGGAGAAAACAAGGCCATCAACTGCAAGCGGATGACATAGAAGCGGTACTAGAGAAGAAACCAGAGATTCTGATCATAGGCACTGGCTATTATGGATTGATGAGAATCACCACAGACGTCATTGAACTCCTCAAGTCCATTGAAATCAAGCTTGTAGCTCAAAGAACCCCAGAAGCCTGTGAAACATACAATCGTTTTGCGAAGTCGAAAAAGAACGTGATTGCCGCTTTTCACCTAACATGTTAGGTAGTAGAAACTACTGGGCAATTGCCCTGACCAGTTGCGACAGCAAGTAGCTCACAATCGAACTATGCCGAACCTCCAAGCAGTCTTCGAAGGTTCGAAGGATCCATTCAGACTTCTTGTTAGCTTACGCACGACAAGCCTATCAAAGAACCTAATGATAAACCTCAAGTGGATGTATAGGGAGGCAATTAGGTGTTGCTGGTCCTCCAAGCTACGCGAAAAGGGGATTCACGAATCATATTCGAACAGCATAATGCTTATAAGCAAGATTTAGGCAGCGAGTAAGAAGAGTCCTTCAAAGAGGAAGATGTTTTTGAGCATTCAGAATCTGAAGCGTCGTGCCTTTCGTCTGAGAGAGTTCATTGGCTCAAGCGACGACGTTGAAGAGCGGAAAAGGGCAATCAGGGAATATGTCCGCGTTATAGGACAAATCACAAGTAATAATTAAGAACCAGCAGGAAAGATGGATAATCGTCCTTCTA
>CP070679.1:944346-957817 GCA_020352535.1 Candidatus Bathyarchaeota archaeon
AATAATCTGGTTGACGATAGCCTTTGCTTCTGGTCTCCCCGAACTAGCTAACTCATCACCTACTTGCTCAAGAAGCGCTGTTAGATTCTTCTCTTGGCTGTGTCGAATACCGACAGATTTGAATAGTTCTATCTCGTGGTCATGAAGAAAATCACGATACATGGAGTAGAATGCCTCTTCTACTTTTCCTAGGTATTCCCTAATCTGGACTAACGCCAACCTTGTCCCGCCTATATGGAGAACCGCGGAACATTGTGTTCCCATACTTTCAATGTCATAGTTCAAAGTAAATTTCCTAGCAACTTTCCTCATTCTATCCTTCAAAGCATTGACAAGAAATTTTGAAGCTTGAGTTGGCAGGTGCAGAAAAACCGACAAATCCCTATCATGGATCGCTTGGAAGGGTAAAGTCTTGACGAAGACCTTTCTTACCGCTGCAACTACCATGACGCCATATCCAGCAACCGTCATTCCAAAATACGCGATGGATGCAATGGCCACTGTGGTTGTAGCCAACGTTATCGCCTGATTCAAGAAAATTACTGAACCCATATTGAAGACTGCATCTACAACATCTTCAGTCATGTACACAAGTACCTGTAAGGATTGATAGATCAAATAGATAATCCAACCAACTGATAGGGTAAAGTAGGCTAGGAGGACTCTCTTCTTTCCCGTGAACGATTCCGATTCCTCCTCAACAGATTTTCTCAAAAGCCTAAGAAAAAGCGTTTTAACATAACGATAGGCTTCCTGTCGCAGGTAGGGGTTGTTCACTAAATCCATGAGAACATAATACCCATCGGTTTCAAAAGGGGGGGCTAAATTTGAAAGCGTTAGGTAGAAGCAGAAAAAGGCAGTCATAATTGGCACGCGATCGATGAACCCAGCGGGAACCGGCCCGAGAAACGTAAGAACTACAAGTGCTGATCCGATTAGCAATGTAGAGAGTGGCCCCGCGAGGAAAACCATTATCCTTTGTCGTCGTGGAAGCATCCAAGCGTCAGTAGTGTTGATGTAAAACATGGGTCCGAAGTAGAAGAGCCCCGTGCCAATTTCTTTAGGTGCTCCTCCATAATGGACAAGTGCTAACCCGTGGGCAATTTCATGGACTGTGATAATTGGAAGCAGGACCGCAAAAAAGTAGAAGAAGAACCCAACAACAGAAGAACTCTGCTCGCCTATAGGTATCGCGAAAAATTCTTTAGTTCGGAAGATAGTGACAAATCGTCCTGAAAAGACCAATGCACAAGCCACTATAAACGCCAAGCTAATCCAGAGGAGCGGTCGCCGGAGTAATGGATGAACCACCCTGTGAATCGATTCAAGCGCATTCTTGCTCCTATTAAGGATATTTACGCGTATCTCAAACGCAGAGATTGCCCGTACCCTCTTCTCCTTAGGTAACTCAACCGTCGACTGTAGACAATTATGCTCCGCAAAGAACAGCAACGATCTCTTAGCAGCCAGAACTGCTAATACATTTCCCACACTCTTCATCTCCTCAGCAATCTGCGCCATAGTTCGCTTCCCATCAATGAGATTCCAAACTTGGTAAGCAAGATCGCCTAGCGTGTAGTAAGCTCCAGTAAGATGGTTCTTCATGATGTATGCTGGTTCACCCTTCACCAACATCGTCTTGACGTTGATGTAGAGCGACTGTTCAGGCACAAACTGAGGATCATACGTGATTCTGTACACAAGATCCGTTCTAGACGCTGTGGACAAGTCGCAAGACCGTTTAGAGAATCCCTATCTATCGAGTTTAAGTCTTTCTTATTGGTGAATTGAGGGGCTAAAAACTAGGCTTCCCATGTATCTAAACTTATATACTTGCACATGAAAGTTCATTATTGCGTCTATATGCCCGATTTTAATCACTCAGACCTCGTAAAGTTCCTTGATAGACCTCGTTACTTACGTGAAATTGCAGGCTACTTCGATGTTCCAGCCAGAGTAGTAAGTCATCAGCTTCAACAAGCTGTCGAATCAGGTGATGTCCTTGTCTACAAAGAGCAGATCAAGAAACGCTTTGTAGGTGCAAGGGTTCGGCAAACTCGGCGAATGAGCCCTCTCTACATATCAAGCAAAAGTCCACTTCTTTCTGGGGATCACGCTTTAACACTCTCTCTCCCTAAAACCAAACGCTCAGTAACAAAAGAATCCTCAAAGCCTGACAGCATAGGTTCAATCTCCTCCTCCAGGAAACCGATATCCATGCAGAACTTCATGACAAGTCTGAAGTCGGGTAAGGTAAACCTTTCAGGAGCCCTCAATAGCATTTCGAACAAGATGAGATTGGCTAGAACTAAAAGAAGTATGGTAAGTCAAAATAATGAAGAAGGGCAAACACTTTCTGAGCAAAGGTCTCTTTCATATGTTGAGAAGATCTCCCTATTCAGAGGATTACGGAAAGAATCTCTGCCCTTTCTGGATATACGCAAACGTTTTGGCGTTTCTAGGCAAGTTGTTAAGGGGCTTGTTAGACGAGGGATTCTTGCTGAAGTGTGGGGCCCCAATGAAGTTGGAGTCAAATACCGACTAACGGCGAAGGGAGAAGCGAATCTCAAGAAGTTGGAAACTGCCTCAAACTTCGAACGAGAACAGCGACGAAAGATCTTCATCAATCTGAAGCAACGAGTTTCAGCCTGACCCTGATTAAATAATATGTGCTATTCTCTGAACTGAAGACGCTTCTCTATACCTGGGTGAAGAACAACAAGAACGCCGATAGGATTAACCAGAATAATCCTAGGAGGAAGGTTAGCGCAGTGCCTGCCCAAAGTTTTCTGCGCGTTGGGTAGATACTGTGAAAGAAGATGAAGAAGGCTGAGAAGAGAAACATCAAGGCCCCGAGCAAGAGGAATATTCTTATGGCTATATCCGTGAGATTTTCAGGTTGAGGAGCAACCTGCAAAGTTGCCAGGCTCAGACCCGCCAGTGTACCTGGGTAGGATGCATTGATAATGGGTCTGATGAACTTCTTCTCGAACTCTTCAGTCATTCTAATACATCTCCTTAAAGCCCTATCCCCGTAGCCTAACTTGTTTCAAAAATGATTCAATCTTCGCCTTTTATCGTTTTCCTACACCTCTTTTTATGAACGCGCTTGATGCGATATTACCTCAGGGCCTTTCTGATTTTTCAACCGAGAATGGTCGTTCATGACCGGGATAAACAGTCTCTACACCTAGCTTTAGAAGATGTTTCCAGCTTTCTTTTACTCTCTTGATATCATCAGCTAAGACTGGCAATCCCGGCGTACGCCTTAATGGAAACTTGTTCATTACTAGGTCTCCTACGAATGCTTCACCTGAATCAAGTAACACATTTAGAGATCCTATGGTATGTCCTGAAGTGTAAACCACATGACCAGATACGCCGTAGCGACTCAGAGAGAGTCCCTCGTCTCGGATTACTAGGCCAACTCCACATGCGCGTAATGCTCACACATCAGAAATATAGATACGCAGCTCTGTCGTCAATAAAGAGGAGGACTTGGAATGAAACCGGCTCTACTTGTGATAGATATGCAGAAGGAGTTCTTCAACCGCAGTCAGGCTTGCGATGGCTCTTTGAAGTCTGCTGTTGAATACATAAACGCAGCCATAGCCCTGTTCAGAGAAAAGAAGCTTCCAATAATCGCCATCCAGCACAAAGCCGAGTACCTTAAGCCTGGCACACCAGGCTTTGATGTGCACGAGAATATAAAGCTCAGCCCTCAAGACCTACGCATCATAAAAACCTACCGCAACTCTTTCACGAAGACAGGGCTTGCAAAGCAACTGAGGACGCTTGACGTTGACACCGTTTTAGTAACTGGTTATCGCGCAGACAACTGCATCCTATCGACCTATAGAGGTGCACAAGACCTTGACTTTACTCCAATAATACTGAAGGGCTCCATTGCATCTGGCAATGCTGAGCACATTAGGTTCGTAGAAGAGATTTCAGACACAATCACCTTCGGAGCTTTGAAGACCCTGCTTTGACTACGCGCGTGACAAGCCAGTAAATTTCTTGCTCAAGACCTCAGCCACAACCGCAAGCGGGTCAGTTGAGTCAGCTACTGGAGGAGAGTAGGCATGATCAAACAGCACTAAATCATCCGCAGTGACCCCTTTCAGCATCGCCACTGAAATCGTGTCAATCCGCGGTGCAGCTTCCTTCCTGCTAATAAATTGGGCGCCAATAATCCTACCATCAGCCTTCCGAGCACTGAGCTTGACTCGAGCATTGAACCTATCTGGATAGCAGATAGGCCTCATAGGAACCACCGCAGAGGCAGAGACACAATCAATCCCATTCTTCCTAGCATAAGCCTCAGTTAATCCTATCGAGGAGATCTCAGTCTCCAGCAGCTTGGTTACCGAAGCACCTAAAATCGGAGGACGCATCGCAGATCCACCAGCCGCGTTGGTTCCCGCCACCTTCCCCTGCCGGACTGCGTTTGTACCCAACTGAGAAGCAGTTGGTTTCATGGTAATCGCACTGACACATTCAATGCAATCTCCCGCTGCATACACCTCCTTGACACTAGTCTCCATCCTTTCATCAACCTTGATCAGTCTTGTAGTTCCGAATTCAGCCCCAATCTGCTGCGCTAGCTCGATTCTTCCTCGAACTCCAGCTGCCATAACAACCATGTCAGCATCAATCTTAGTTGACCCAGCAAGGGCAGCCTTAACATGATCCTTACCAAGAATCTCAGATATTCCAGCCTCCAGCACAAAACGGATACCCATCCCTTCCAAGGTTTTTTGGACTTCTTCCGCCAACTCTCTATCTAATATCGCGTCAAGAATCTGTGGAAGGAGCTCAATCACCGTAACATCAAGTCCTCGTTGGTTCAAGGCAACTGCCATCTCAAGACCAACCAGCCTCGCACCAATAACAACTGCAGCCTTAGCTGACCTACATGCATCCAAGATTCTTTTTCCATCATCAATTGTCCTTACCCCATAGACCTCGGGGAGATTGTATCCAGGTGCTGGAATAATGAAGGGCTTGGACCCTGTTGCGAGTATCAAAGCATCGTACTCAATCTGCCGTTCTTTGCCGCTTCTGGTGGAAACCTTCACCCACTTCTCTGAAGGATCTATGTCAGTTGCCTTGGTCTCGGTTAGCATCTCAATCTTCATGAAATCAAAATATTCTGACGAGAAGTTGACGAGTGATTCAAAACTTGGAATCTCGCCTTGGATGACGTAGGGGATTCCTCCACGCTCATACACTGGATGTTTACCTTGTTCAATGACTGTAATCTTCGCTTCTCGATTAGTTTTTCTCGCAGCTGCTGCAGCGGCCCAGCCAGCAGCTCCACACCCAATCACCACAATTCGCATTCCCTGTCTCACACCCTAGTCAAACGCTGAATGCTGAAAGCGCCTCAACATTTATACTTGTTAACGACCGGCATCTTCCACCCAATCCCAAAGGCCTTAGCTGTAATCCTTATGCACGGAGCTGCCTGTAACCGCTTGAACTCCGCATTGCGAATTCTTTCATAAATGTCGTCTACAACCTTTTCTGGATAACCCATGGCTATCAGCTCCGCCTTACTCCGCCTATTCTCAATAATCTCGTCAACAAGGGGACTGACAATATCAAAGTCAAACGGGTCAAACTGATCTTCTCTTAACTCCGCTGAAGGTCTCTTCTCAAAAGTGTTCTTAGGAATTATCGGATGTCTCTTCATTTCGTTATAATATCTCGCCAACTTATAGACTTCAAGCTTGCTTACGTCTCCAAGGGCGCCTATCCCACCAGCCATATCCCCATATATGGTACAATAGCCAAGCGCCAACTCCGTCTTATTCCCAGTATTCAGAACTAATATCTTCAAAGTTTTCAGACGATTAGAAATATCCATCAAGCAATTGCTTCTTGCTCGTGGTTGAATGTTCTCATCAGCAATCGGATCATCATCTCTCTTCGACACCCCAAAATGCTTCCTGATTTTCTCCAAAGGCGCTTTCAAAGAACCGTGATAAGTGTCCACAACTTTTTGGATAGGAATATTGACATAGAAAATCCCTAAGTTCTGAGCTAATTCCTGCGCATCTTTTCGGCTGTGAATACTTGAGAATCTAGAGGGCAGATAAGCCCCAACCACATTGTCGCGCCCCAAAGCTTCAACAGCTATACAGGTGGTCAATGCCGAGTCAATTCCACCGCTCACTCCAACAATCGCCTTTTGAAAGCCGGTTTTTCGAAAATAGTCGCGGATGCCCAAGACCAAAGCTTTGAACATCTCTTCCTCCTTGCGATGAGATGGTGACTCAACCTTTTCAGCAGTCGCTCCATCCAGATTAATATCCGTCACAATCAAGTCTTCGTCAAACTGTTTGCCAACAGCTATTAAGTTGCCAGCACCATCAGCTGCCAAGCTCTGTCCGTCGAAAACAAGCTCGTCTTGCCCACCCACCAGATTTACGTAGAACATAGGGACCTTGTTCTTAGCGGACTTGTTTCGTACCAGCCCTTCTCTTTCAAGCCCTTTTCCGACACAGAATGGTGAAGCTGAAAGATTCACAATCAGCTCTGCACCCTTCCCAGCCAGTACATCAGTAACCTTGATAGGGTATTCTTGATCCCATAGATCTTCGCAGATTTCTACTCCCAGTTTGAACTCTCTGCCATTCACGTTCATCTCTAGCGGTGCCAATTCCTCTTCTTTTGCAGGTTCAAAGTATCTATCCTCATCAAACACATCATATGTGGGCAGAAGCGTCTTGTAAGATGTCCCAACAAGCTTGTTTTCGCAGAAGACAGCCGCTGCATTATACAAGTAGTCTCCTCTTTGGTCAGCGAAGCCTATTACCCCAGAAATGCCCTTATTCGAGCTAATCACATCTTCTAGAAGCTCCTTATTCCTTCGTACAAAACCATTTTTTAGGAGCAGATCTTGAGGAGGATAACCAGTAACTGCGAGTTCCGGGAAAACAACGAAATCAGCTTTAAGTTTCTTCGCTTTACCGATATACTCTGTAATTTTTGTGGTATTGCCTTCCAAATCTCCTACAGTGGTGTTGATTTGCGCCATAGCCACTCTTATCAAACGAGATTTATGCCCTTTATGAGTGGTCACCATCTACTCTTCGCCTCATAGACAACCTCATGTCAGCACTAGGCAACAGGCCATAATGCATACTTGGTTCTGCTAGCTACTTTTCTTCTTTCTAGCTGCTTGCTTAGGTGTAGTCTTTCTTTTCACGGTCTTCTTCTTGGCACCTTTGGTGGGTTTCGCAATTTCTTTCTTTTCTGGCGTACCCTCGCTTTGCTCAGAGCTAGGTATCCTGTAACTGCTCAGCGGGGCTCTATCTTTAGGGCACAATAGTACCCTGAATCCTGGGTCCCAGATAACTTCGGTTCCACCGCATTTTGGGCATTGATATGCTTTTCCCATCTTCAATCACTTAGTCAATAGTTTCAGGTTGTACTAAAGAGTTGAGCCATCCCCTCAATGTACTCATGTAGCTTTATGTTTCACCAAATACCTGAAACTCTATTTGACAGGAGAGTCCGCGCACGCTAAGAACAATCTTTCATTTTACATTGCGGGTTCTCTTGAGTCCCAGAGCTTGTTCAATGATTCTAAACGATTAATGAATTCGATTCCTTTGCGAGTAGTCTTGTATATGACTGTGGTATGCTTTCCTTGCTTGATGTTTAATCCTTCGAGAAAGCCCTTTTCAACTAGCAATGGTAGGTACTCGCTGAGTTGCCCATAAGCTAGCTTCGCCTGATACATGATATGTGTCTTCTTTCTTCCCCGAGTAGCATAATTCAGTATGTCCGCGACAATTCTGTGGCGGTCTCTCCGCCTACCTACCGCCATCCTCCACTCTTCTCCATATATATATGTAATTAACATACATATTAGTCTTCTAGAAGAAAACTATCGCTATAATCCTCATATGTACACACGAAAAATGGGGGCTTGGGCTTACTCACTCAAACCTGCTAGATGGGCCTCTTTCTTTGAAGCTCGATAACCGCTTTGGCCTTAGCTTGTTCAACCTCTCGCCAAGCAGCCTGGACCAGAGGATGGTCTGTATTATTTATGGAAACGCTAGGTTGAGCCACTGATTCAGAAGACGTATGCATCGCGGACTCCCTGTTTATGCCCAACGCATGGAGTAAGCCCTTACGGAATCCCCTTCGTTCCAAGGGCTTGGTTTCACGCATCTCTTATCACTTCATGTTAAGACTACAGATACCGAGGGACTTAGGCTTTGTACCGTCACATGACGGTAATGTGACACCGTCATATGACGGCTAAACTGATATACCTATCCACCCTTACGTTTTATTTAGTGCTTTTAAAATGACCTTACACGAAGTTGCCATCAAGGTGGCACAGCCCAAATCATTCTTCGGAGACTTAACTCGAAGATTTCCCTCTATGAGCGTCTACATCTGGTGCAACAGAGAGAACGATGTGCTAGAAGTAATCGTCCGAAATCCCGAGGACTATCCCTTAGTTCTTACAGAAATCCAAAAGCACCCTACGATCGGAGTAATAGAGGAAATATCAGACAACCGTCGAGTATACCTAAGCCTCCACGAGTGCCACTGTATGAAACAAGATACAATTGTCAGGCATATAGGAGAGCTAGACATTCTCAACATTTTCCCGAACATTGTCGAGAACGGCTGGTCCTACCACCGGCTTATAGTCCTTAGACATAAGGACCTAGAAGAGCTTCTCCGGCGCTTCGAATACTGGGACTGGACATATAAGATCATCCGCAAAACCCCTTTTGACGGGTTTATAGCAAGCGCTATCACCCTAACAACTGATGCCCTATTTTCAGGCTTGACCGACAGACAGATGGATGCTCTTCTAACTGCGCACAAACACGGCTACTATAACCTACCTAGAGACTTGGATGTCCAAGCAATCGCCGCTAAAGAGAATGTTTCCAGAACAACCTTTCAGGAACATCTCAAGAAAGCTGAGAATAAACTAGTAGCTGCTCTCGTTCCACACATGAAGCTCTTCAAACACGCTCCACTAGCAAGAAGAAGAAGCTTGAGGGTCAAGTGAAAAACCCAAAACCCATAACCTCCTTAAAATATCTGCATACGGATGATCGCAGAATGGATGAACGAAAATTCAGAAGCTATTGCACCAAACGAAAGCTAGACGAAAAAGCAATTCAGACGCACATCGAAGCCATTAGAGATTATGAGTCCTATCTCAAAAGAGAACACAAGAAGAAGGATTTCAGCCAATCAACACTTGGCAATTTTCAGGATTATATTGCACATTTGATGAAGAATGAAAGGAACACAATTGATAATTTCGCTGCACTCATCAGGTATGCAAACGCCATCAAGAAGCGAGACGCTGTAGCATACTTGTTTGGATTTATAGAGGGGTATGGAGCTTTGAAGAAGCTCTATGAGACAATAGGAAGGACAATCGGTGAGAATGGGCGTAACGAGATATTTGATGGAATCAACTTGCCTCCCCTCGGCACAGATCCCAAAGACAAGCCAAGAATTGTGAAAAAAGTTATGGAAAGGCTAGAGGCTACGCTAGACAAAGAAGCCCTGAGGGAGATCATGTCAAGTGGGCTTGATGTGGGCCCAAGGGAATGGTATTTGCCAATGAGAAAGAAATTCTTGAAGGCAAAGAGCATTGATGATTTTCTAGCAGGAAAGCACGATGAAGCCATAAAATCGCTAGAGAAACACCTCAAGGAGAACTCCATGTTCTTCGCTCAAGAAGTTGATAAAGAAGTAATTGACTTCGTGAGGAATAATCCAGAGGTCATGGGCGGAGTTAGGAGAGGGAACATAATCTATGAAACTAAGATTCCATACCAGACAAAGAAATACCTACAAGAAGAAGACGAGACGTTGAAACGGTACTACGCTTGCCATTGTGGCTGGGTACGAGAGGCAATAAGATCGGGCCTAGAGATTTCCCCAAACTTTTGCTACTGTAGTGCTGGGTACCATAAAAGACCATGGGACATCATCTTTGACCAGCCCGTGAAGGTGGAAGTTCTCGAGACTGTGCTAGATGGCGGGCTCGTCTGTAGGTTTGCCATACATATCCCAAAGCAGGTTAGCGAGACCCCAACATAGGTATTCAGTCTTTCATTGTGGCTTTCTAACTGAAAGGCATTACATTTTACTCTCAAGAATACGCTGAGCCTAGAAAGTCAGCAGATTGTGCAGAAAATTCTCAAGCCTTGATAGGCAAAAGCTTAAGTGAGTAAAGGCTAAAACCTGCAGACTAAGATGGTCAACATGCCAAGCTCAGACCGAGATGATTGCTTTGGTGCAGGACCAAGCAAGAAAGATTACATGGGAATAATATCGTTTGGAATGTTCCTAATCATCGTAGGAATTCTCTTTGTAGCGAACCCTAGTCTTTTCACCGACTTGGTCTCATGGATTCAGTCAATGGCAGATGCACAGGAACTGATTAGACCAAATGATGGACTAATCTCCAGTGCCGTACTATTTTTCCTCCTGATAGGCCTTTCGAACTTCCTTGAAGCTGGCATCAAGTTCTGGACAAGGGTCGCACATGTGCAAAGGCGAGTCATAGCTGATATCCTAACAGGCGTTGCACTCTTGTTGATGTCCTACCTGGTTAGCCTCTATGGAAGCCACGAACTTGGATGGCAGCTAGTTATTGGCATAGAAGCAATAGCTATCGGATTACTGGTCGTACTCTACAGCATCGTGAAGTACACATTCCGAAAGTAAACTCCAATCGCATTATATGCTACCTATGTTTCCCTATGGGACAAGCCTCAATACAGATCGAGCACTCCAAGTAGCTATGAGGAGTAGGTCTCTGAATTAGCTTTTGTTCGAGCTCCCTAACACCTTTAGGTACATCAGACGCATCCGGCTTCTCAGCCGCATAAGTCATGCAACGAGGAATATTGATTTTGTATGGCTCCAAAGCCTTAGTTGGACATGCCGTAACACAACGTTTGCATCCTTTGCATAAATCATCTTTGTAGGGTTCATCTGCATCAAACTCTGCTTCTGTTAAAACCGAGATTAATCTAACCCTAGGACCATGGATCGGGGTGACAAGAAGTGTGTTCTTTCCTTGACAGCCAAGACCACACTTTACAGCCGATGTTTTGAGCGGGATAGAAAGAGAGTATCTTGATTCAAAGCCTTTTCTCCTTAGATAATCTACAATTCTCCAGGCCTTGTCCTTCAGTATCTCGTAATATAGTTGATAGTTCTCCAATGGCACCTCTGGCTTTTGCTTTTCACGTTGAAGAAAGTAGGCTGAATCCACTTGAAGATTCATGGATTTATCCCAAGCATAATAACCTAGCAGTATCACCGATTTGACGGTTGGTAGTTCCTCCTCAGGCGTATGCAGGTCTGCAATCGTGCCCACCCAACCATATGGTAGGCCTTTGAGCATGTCAGGGGTCGTCACACCAGTCGATACAAACCCGGCTTCTTCAGTCAGCTTTATTAGATCACTCTTGAAGACCATATTCGAACACTCTTCTGGTAATTATCAGCTAGCCTACGCTCACATTTTAGGCTACTGATGCACCTCTCTTCCTACCTTTTCTTAATAGCAACCTTTTAATTTCTCTGGAACGTGGCGCGCGAGCATAGGCAGATTCAGTTCTTCCAGAAGACGATGAAGTAGCGAGCATGTTATCATAAGCAGCCCATGGACAGGCAGCTGTAGTTCGCCTCCGACTGCTAACCGAAAACTATTAACGCCATCCATTTGTATGGTGCACTATCAAGGAGGCAAAAAGTACTGAAACTAACTCCATCCACCATTATCATTTTCATCATCACTGGAGTGTTTATTATTGCCTTGGCAAGTGCGAGTTTCCAGATTTACTTAGTACCTCATCCAACCCAGCTTCGTATCCTTCATAACCAACCAGCGCAGATGGTAGATGAAATAGTAGCTGACTTTCAGGATTGGTACGGACAACCTGTAGAAGTGATAGTGACCCAAGCAGACCCTCAATCAAC
The DNA here is from genome assembly GCA_020352535.1 of Candidatus Bathyarchaeota archaeon. GTDB lineage: Archaea > Thermoproteota > Bathyarchaeia > Bathyarchaeales > Bathyarchaeaceae > SOJZ01. Next base: position 956,341 of record CP070679.1, read on the forward strand.
CTTCGAGAAAGCAACAACAGCACCATGGAAACCCAATGCAGAAATCTGGTGGGGTGGCCCACTCTCACTCTTCGAAAATGCTAGAGGCTACCTGCTTGCGTACAATGCAACTCCATTCATTGATGGAGACATAAACGAAACCTGCTACTATTGTCCTCTTGTTGACTCACGAGAATCTACCCCTCGCTGGTATGCAGCAGGACTATATGGTTTGGGCGTAATGTACCATGAAGCTCATCTTGCAAACAAGAGCTTATCCATACCAGAAAGCTGGATGAGCTTGACACTCGATGAATATGAAGGAAACTTAGCTATGGCTGACCCTTCAGATTCAGGACTCGTATCTTCCTTTCCGACTTTGATTCTCGAGAGTGAAGACTGGATTGACAGCTGGGATTATCTAGTTACGTTGTCTGCCTCCATCAGGCATTATGACGCTAATGAGCTTTACAGCACTTGGCAAGTCACCTCAAACTTCCTGCCCCTCGCTATAGTTCCAGATTACTATGCTTACAATCTGATGGCAAGTTCAGCTCCATATGTAGGCTTCAGTTACCTCAATAGAACTGTTCTACAACCTGACCCAATTGCTATCTTCACAGAAGGTAGTTCTCTTACTGAGGCTAAAGCGTTCATTGACTACATTCTTACTGAACGGGCACAGAATATTGTTGGAGAATACCACTTGCCAATGCGCTCGCGTAGCGAGTTTCCGTCTGAGTACAGCCCATTTGACCAGAGCTTCCCGCATTTAGAGGGTTACAATCAGACACTGCAGGAGATTCTAAGTGACTATTATAGGATATGGGTCTCAGAACAGCACGACATGATTAGGACAGCATGGCGTGTGATCGGGAAACTTAACAAGACAAGCCACGATTATACACTGGCTTGGAACAACTTCACATATGCCGGTCAATATGCTGACCGAAGCGAAATCGAAGTAGCATACAATAGAACGAACAGCTGGACGAACATGCAAAATATGACAAAATACATGAACGAATGGAGAAGCAACAGCACAATCGCCTACTTGAATGCTGCCAATCAAACCCTACCAGATGAAGACGGTGCAGAACCAACCAGAATCTTGTTGGAAACAAACATGGGTGACATCACCATTGAACTTTATACCGATATGCCAATTACTACTGGGAACTTTAGGAACCTAACCCAGCATGGAATATATGATAATACTATCTTCCACAGAGTAATTAGTGGATTCATGATTCAGGGCGGGGATCCCACAGGAACAGGATATGGCGACCCTTCAATACCGACAATACCCGACGAATTTACTGATCACAATAGAAATGACAGAGGAACGATAGCCATGGCCAATGCCGGTCCAAATACTGGAAGCAGCCAGTTCTTCATTAACCTTGTCGACAACAATTACCTCGATGAGCAGCACCCAGTATTCGGAAGAGTTATAGAAGGAATGAATGTCGTCGATGCCATTGGCTCAGTAGCAACA
>CP070679.1:957917-969356 GCA_020352535.1 Candidatus Bathyarchaeota archaeon
AGGTCGAGTCAAATCCATCAACATATAATGTCTCCTTGTCCGGATTGGCTATCGCCTCATGAACTCCCATCACTACGAAAAACATGAGAAATAGAAGGAAAACACTGAATTCTCTACAAGCAATCTTCATAGACCTGCTACCCTACGCTACCTAATCGTATAGCCTAATCGAATCACCACTCACTACTAATCTGGTTTCTGAGTTATGATAATAGGATTTATGAACCCAGAATAATGACCGCGAAACCTCAGCCTCTGACCAATAGAAAGTTGGGATGATTACTGCTTGCTCTGAAAGCCACACATCAAGCGAAACATATGAATCAAGTCTCTATTCGAAGAATCGTATTATGTGTCGAATCGCGCTAGGGGAATAGCCGTATTTCTTAAGACGTTTCCGGAGCTCAGCAGCTTCTCTACCCAAATCTCTGCCCCCGCAAGAAGTTGACGTATCCAAACATCCGCTTTGAATAGGCGAATCCGATACAAGCTGCCATGAAGAATATGAGGAGAATCGCCACCTCGTTTGGTCCTATGGACAGAGGAATTGTGGCATCCATGATAATTCGAAATAACGCAGTGGGTTCCTCAAGGAACATCCATAAGCCTTTCGTCATACCCCTACCCTCTTATAGAAATCAAATCTGAATTCCTCTTATAGAGGATGCTTCTATTGGTCAAATACTACCAAGGATGACAAACATACCTACGAGGAATATTCTGAAATCAGGAATATGTCAAAGCTCGGAAGATGACAATTATAGAATAGACTACTACCTCAATCTTGATGGGAAATGTCGTGCGCACATTCCCGGCAGCTACGATTCTTGATCTGGCGACTGAAAGGTCTAGAGCACCAGGTTAAGACCTACGAAATATATCTGAAGTGTGTGCATAAGTCACGAAACAAGAAAAGAGCGGTATATACGTGAGAAGGTGCTCTATATACTAGCCCGGTGGCTTACCATATCTATACCATGGTACAGGCTCTCGGAATCTCACCAAGTCATCAGAATGCTCGATTTCTATTGAGGAATCACTAATCAATCCCAAGATTTCTTTGTGGTTTTCCTCATCTCTGATTATTAAATCAAAGATGTCCTTAAGGACTGTCATATCTACTCCGTAGACCTTAGAAATCTCCTTCGTCATAAATTGAAATGTCCTCAACTGTGCTAGGGTGTTATATTCTTCACCTAGTGAACTCTCCAAGTCTGACAGTCGATTTGCGAACGAAGAGAGTTCTTTCTTGTTAATATCATCAGCCTTCGATATTTCCTGGTGAAAATCAAGCACGACCTGCCAAGTCTCTCCTAGGTTACGCTCACAATCTTTGTTTGTGACCTTTGATTCGGCAATGTTCTCGCTCACTCCTGCGAGAATCATGGAATGTTTAAGGCTGTCATAGGCTATGTAGAGGGCTAACGCTTTCAGATGAGGATATCTCAGCTTCTCCGAGAAGGATTTGTAAAGTCGGAATACCCTCTCCTCCAACGAGCTTATGCAGCGAATTTGCTTTGCTACATCTTTTTTACCATTTTGCATAACCAAACTTAACCCTCTTGGAACACGGAAGAATCCAGACTTTAGATAATATATTAGTTATGAATCCTGGATTCAGGAATCTAGCCTAGGTCTGCATGGGAAATGTAGCTGTAATTCATAATGCTTTTTTATTACTCAAGCAAATCCGTAGAATCGACATGCAATGAAAATCGAGAAATTTATGATCGAAGAGGTTGTTACTCTGAAGACCGGTGCATCAGCCCATGATGCTGTAAAGCTCATGAACAAAAAAGGAATTGGCTGTTTGGTGATTGTCGACAATATCGAGATTTTAGGAATCCTGACTGAGAGAGACTTGCTCGAGAGGGTTCTGGAAAAGTGTAGGGATCCAAGGGAAACTAGTATCTCAGATATAATGACGAGACAGGTTATCACAGGGAATCCAGATATGCAGTTAATCGAGGCTGCGAGATTGATGTTTGAGAACAAAGTAAAGAAGTTGCCCATTGTCAGGGGAAGGCGACTGGTAGGCCTAATTACGGTAACAGACATAGCACGTGCTGCAAGTGTTGATGAGAAGACCATAGAACTGGTTGAAACCTTGTCGAACATGCATTTGGTTTAGCTAGGGGTAAAAAGAGGATAGTCCGGGTACTTGCCAGCAAAGATTGTAGATGTTATGACAAGGGATGTCAAGAAAGCGGATTCTGAAGAGACCATCCTTGAAGCCACAAAGATCATGAACCGATTCGACATCGGTAGCATGGTTGTTACCCAGGATGGACAACCGGTTGGAATTGTGACCGAGAGAGACATACTGAAGAGGTTAGTCTCCAAAGGAAAGGACGCAGCTGACACAAAACTGCATGAGATAATGTCGCAACCGTTGGTAACTGCGAAGCCCCACATGACGGTTACGGCTGCTGCACGACTTATGATTCAACAGAAAGTCAAGAAGCTGATTGTTACGAATGGGGATCGACTTGTGGGGATGGCAAGCATCACTGACCTGATTCCCTTGCTTCGAGAAGAAGGCACCGAGAAGAAACTTCCACTGAAGAACGCTTCAAAAGGTGTAAAGAAAGTCTTTGACATCTATTTTGATCCGAAAAGGCAAATTCGTAAGAGATGCCCAATCATAATTCTGGGTGGCTCGCTTATCAACTGCCTTGGCCCGAAGTGCATGTGGTATACGTCAAACGGGTGCACCGGCTACCGATCGTAACACAATTTGCCAAGCCGTTTGAGCCTGAATCAGGTTTTCTACTTCATAATCGTTATAGGGGCAACGTCAAAGAGCCATTATATCCAATTCCGACTCCGAATCCAACTCAAGACCTGCGCATATTCAAATGGAGGCCCCATAATTCCAGTAGAAAGTAGCAAACCTGAAGCTTCACTTGAGGTCGAAGTTCTAGGCCTACAAGGAGTGAAACTAGGCAGCACTGAGAAAACCTCCACCCTGAATTTCGATGTCAACGCAAAACTGGAAGAGAAGGAAAGAAAAAGCGGTAAGCTGGTCATCGGCTTCCTACTGACTGTAAAGACAAAACCAAGTGTCGCAAAATTCAACGTAGAAGGAGTCGCCACACTCACAGGGAAAAACCCCGCAATTGAGAAGCTGCTCGAGGTTGACCCAAAAACCAAGCTGCCACTCCTGCTCTACAATGTTTATCAACACGTTTTCATGGACACATATCTATTAGCAACTCTCCTCGGTACTTCCTACCCTCCACCAGACCTTCTCTTCGCCCAAACAGCGGATAACCCAGGTTCTAATGGAGAAGTTGAATGGACAAAGCCAAAAGAAGAGGAGAAAAATGAAGGAAAAGCTGGTGGAGAAAGAAAAACCACTGAAAAGATGGGCAAAGCAGCAGGGAAGAAAACCTGATTTACGAACAATATGAAACAACAAGTAGGCCTTTCAATACAGTCAGCATCTTCAAAATGAAATCTCTTCGGGGTTGAGGATAATCAAGTTCGATATCGTCTGCATCGGGCATGTATTGTATGATATTCGCTGCTATGTGAACAATTTTCCTTCACCAGACAAACTCGCTGTAATCATGGGTCGTTTGAAGTCAGGTATAGGCGGTTCGACTGCAAATTCCGCCGTGGCTGCATCAAAGCTAGGGTTAGAGTGTGGTATAATCGGGAAGATAGGCTTTGACGAGTATGGCTGGTCTGTCATTCAGAGCTTTCGCGATTATGGAATCAACATGGATCATGTGCTAGTTGACTTCAGCAACCCAACAGGGGTCTCACTCATCACAGTCGACAAAGACGGCACACCAGAATTTGTGCAAATGATTGGGGCTTCCGAACCCATTTCACCTGAAGAGATCCGCCCTGAATACATTGGAACCAGCAAGCACCTCCACATGACAGGGCTGAACATGGAGGCTCTTATCAAATCCTCTCAAATCGCGAAGGACTATGGTAAGACCGTATCTTTTGACCCTGGAAGGAAAAAGTCAGACCTTGGCTACAAGGTATTGCTGCCAATACTAGAGAATGTAGATATATTGCTTGTTAATCAAAGCGAAGCCAAAATCCTCTTGGGTGCGGAGAAGGATGCGGAAATAACAGGCGTTATGAAAAAACTGAGAGAACGAATCGGAAAGCACAAAATCTTCGTTGCAAAGGGGGGGTACAGGAATCTTCATGTGTATTCTCCAGAAGGAGACTTCTCTATATCGCCTTTCAATGTGAAGGTGGTGGATACCATTGGGGCAGGTGATGCTTTTGACGGTAGCTTCATCACTGCCTTTCTTAGAGGAGAGAGTTGTGAAGATGCTGCCATCTACGGGGCAGCCTGCGGATCTTTAAAATGCGAGTGTGAAGGCGCTCAGTCAGGACCCAATAAAGAAAAGCTTGAGGCTTTCGTGAAGGAAAACCGAAAGGCCCTAGAGATAACGCGTCTTTGATACTTACTAGCCCTATCAACTCAAGTTCGGATTCGTCGCGTATTTCTCAGCTAGGTTCTAAACGTTAGAACTGACACATCGTAGTTTTGCTACATGATCCAAGAAGCCCTTGTTATTCTCATTCGGATATTGTAGACCGAAGGTTGAGTAGAAGTTCTTCAGAACATTTCGCTCCACTGTCCAAGCTGCACTAGAGTTGAAAAATGCCTCTACACCATCTCTAAAGACTTCTAACCTTTCAGGAATGTCTTCACGCCTGAGTGAGTATTTGTCCAAAAGATACTTGTAGATGATTTCTGTGGCAACGTCTCCGAATATTTCTTTGAACCCCTTATCTATCGAATCGAGAAGAAGCTTGTTGAACTTATCATTATTTTTCAGCCTGTTTCAACCCCTGGGTTCGTATAGGCTTGGATTACGTACTCACGCGGGAGTTTAAACCACGTAATGGATGACAGTCTTCTCCATTCTTCGAGGGATGATTATTCCAAGTTTCTTGAGTGCATCGATTAATTCAGGCTGAAAACGAACAAGATCAGTCAGGGTTACCAATCCTAGAAGTTGCTCATCTTCAACTACTGGAAGCTTCTTGATTTCCATCCTAAACATTAGCCTTGCAGTCTCTTCTACCTCATCTTGCGGATCAACAGTCACCAAGGGAACCGACATTACTTCTCCCACCTTGGTACTCTTTGGGTCAATAGACCGTGCCAGAACCCTTTTCAACATATCTCGCTCCGTAAGCATACCGATAGCTTTTCCATCGTTGACGACAACTAAGCAACCAATTTCATGCTCGTTCATGAGCTCTACTGCATCAATCACCAGCTCGCTATCCTTCACGGTGACAACATCTTTGACCATAATCTCTTCAACTTTCATGAAACACCCTTCCACATCCAGTCAAATGAGTATAGGACCTCAGAATCCTTGTATCCCCAGAACAGCATTTATGCATTGAGAATAGGTAATATCTATTCTGAATCTAGTTCTGAAAGAGAATAACACGCCTGTTCCACAAATAGCGCATTGCTCGCATCAGCAATCTAGCCAGACTGCCTAAATGCAAAGATGGAAAGCATGATGAGGCTACCAGCTCCTCAAACTGACATTAGACATCAAGAACCAGCTCAAAGATCAGCGGAGGAGATGAAGTCTTTGCGTCCAACTGGATATCTAGTAGACCCTCCAAGAAACCAACCAGCACTTCAGCTTTGTTGACGAATGGTGTCTTGACAATAATGTACTTGTCACGCAGGTAGAAGTCACCAAAGCCCTGAACACGCAATCGCTTGAAGACCTCAGCCCAGTTTTCCCTTTCCGCCGTTTGCAGGTCTAGGCTTGCTGCCATCGACACTCTGGTTGCTTCACCAGCTTCTTGACCAACCTTCCGCCACTCCTTTTCCGGGATGTGTTGGAGTATTATATTGATTAGTTCAACGTTGACAAAAGCTACCCGGCTGATTCCACAGTAGTACTCGCCAGGGTATTTCCAGTCATAAATCGTCATGCTCCGGTACACATCTAGCATTTTTGAGATAAGAGGTTTAATCCCAGGCTCTCTGCCTTCTCTTATGAGGGAGTCAATATACTCGCGTTCATCTTCGTCTAGGATGATGGTTGTCCTCTTCACAGGCTGATCCCGAGACATACACCGTTTCACCTCAAGTATATCTCATCTAGTGAGACATCATATAATGTATGCTGCAAGGCATATTTTATATGTTTCGCTTCGTACGCACCCCGCACAAGAAGGTATGGCCCACACTACACAAAGCCGGAATTGAACAATGCAATACTGATTCTGGATATTATCGAAAGATGCGAATCTCACACAGTTATACATGGCCTCAGTTTGGCTTTATTCCATGTCTGATGTTGACTCCGAAGAGAAATGATTCATTTGACAGAAAATGAATTAGAAATGCACAAAGCTAAAATACGAACCTGATTAATTATCTTAATCAGATTAGGAGTTGGAATCTTTTGCCCAGAAAACAATCCAGAAAACTGTGCAAAAAGGCCATCCAAAGCTTCATAGACGTGCTAGTCCTGCCAAAAATCGGCAGAGAACCCATGAGCGGCTACGATGTTATCCAAACAATCAATGATCAATTTGGCGTTGTCCTGAGCCCATCCGTCGTTTATGGCTCGCTTTACTCGATGGAAAGAGAAGGTCTACTAAAAGCCTCTCTACGTGGGCGAGCAAGAACTTATGAGCTGACCAAGAAAGGAGCCGAGAACCTACCTTTCATGTCAAAGGCGAACGAGGAATTAGAGGATTTCATAACCAACATCGCATCCCTTCCTGAGTAAACCTCAGATAAAAAGAATCCTAGCAGTTAACATGCACAGCATGATCTCTGCTTAGTTAAAATCTAGAATTGCATTAGGAAAACCTAGTACAAAAAGTAGAAAAGATAGCCTATGCGATGGGCTTAAATACCGTAGAGTCGCATTGGCTTTGTTTTCTTATTCTTCTTTTTCTTATCCATTGCTCTCTCCTCTAATGTATTAACGTTCAACAGGTTCCCTTTAAAGGTTCCTGTTGTACAAAAATACGGTTATAAACCCTAAAAATAGGCCCAGAATCAAGCTGCATAAGCGCTGACTATATCTTTTTCACAAGAACTGTATACACATCAATATGTTGAGCCAACGCAAGAAGGCGAAAGCATCAAGCTTTCTCGTGGCGAAGCCAGAACAGAATCACGCCAGCCACAAAGGCAGCCAAACCAACAATATAGTAGAGAGCTGCGGGAGTGCCAACACGTTGAAGAAAGTACATCAAGTAGGTTGGACCTGCAAAAATCAATACGATTGCAACAATTGTCAATACTGCGTCTATGAATTTGTTTGATGGCGTTCGTGTCTTCTTCGTCTTTGCCATTTTCCAGCCCACATGTCAGTATGTATAGTTATTCTTAATGCTTTCTCCCAAGCTTTTTCAGCGTCTCTGGATTCAAGGTTATTCCCAACGATTTCATGAGTAATCTGAAAACGGCAAGAGCAGCTCTTCGATCAGTCTTTTGTCCAGTTGTCGCTCCTAAAAGGCAGAGACCCGTAAGCCCTCTCTTCTTAGCAAGTCCTAGAAGGAGACCGGTCGCACCAACTATTCGACCCTTCCCATATAGAATGCCACCCTTCTCCATCGCATCAACTGCGAGCTTCTGCGATGAGGCCGCCACATAGACCTCTTCGACCGCTCGAGGTGTAGGCGCTCCGCCCATTGTCACTACAAACTTGCAGCCAAGTTTCTCCACAAAATCTAGAATCTCACCACAAATATTGTAGTGTACGACAACATCCTCTAGCGAGGGCTGAGCATCACCGATGAGAACAATAAAGTGCCGGTCCTCTGTCTGCCCAGCGTAGAACTGGTATCGAGGCGGACGACAGATACCATCCTGGTTCACCACGACATAATCAGGGAACGAAGGGGAATATAGCTCTGCGAATGGCTTGGCTTGCGTAGACTCGATCAGCAGCTGTGCTGCACCTTTTCCTACATCACCGAATCCAGGTAAGCCTTCCACAAATACTGGATTTTCTAGTTTAGGTTGCGAGAGGAACCGGAATTGGGGTTTGTCCATCAGTCAGCCTCACTGAGAATAATCTTCAGTCATCTATAGGTCTTTCGTGACCACTTCAGATTTGAAGCTAGAATTATATGTATGGAAAAACTTAAGATAATCCTGCGTCAGTGTTGTCTGTGGCGGGGCTAAACACCATAGCGTGAGGCTTGTTTACGTATTGTAGAAAGCCTCCTATAGGGGTGGGGTAGCCAGGCTAACCCGCTGGGCTCATAAGCCTTTGCTGAGACACCCAGAGATCGGTTGTTCAAATCAACCCCCCGCTACCAACGTTCTGCATACCTGCGTAACCTTCTTATTCAATCCCACTAAAGGTCCGATTAGCCAGTTTTGGCGTCTAGGGACCAAGGAGGGGAAAGCCAATGAGATTGCGGTATCCGATTATCACCGTTCTAATCGTAGCCTGCGTAATCACAGCCATTGTACTCAATGTTGTGCTCTTCAGACCTCGAGACACCACTATCCAAGCCCTGTTTCAGGGAACTAACGCGTATGCCCACATTGAAGCTCTAACTAACATCGGTCCACGGGTCGCTGGAGGGTCAAACGAGAAAGCTGCTGCAGAATACATCAGAAATCAGATGGAAAGCTTCGGATTGACCGTTGAGATCCAAGAGTTCCCAGCCACCTACTTCGACGACCTTGGATCAACACTTGAAGTGGTCGGCGGAGCGACCCTGAGTCCAAACACACTACATTATTCACCATCTGGAAATGTCACCGCAGACATCGTCGAGTGTGGGCTAGGCTATCCAACCGACTTCGCTCCAGAGGTTGCAGGCAGCATCGCCTTGATACGTCGAGGTGAATTATATCTGTGGCAGAAGACGCAGAATGCAGCTGCAGCAGGGGCTCTAGCAGCTGTCATATACAACAACGAACCCGGGAACTTCTTGGCCACACTAACCTTCACCACCAGCATCTCTGCCGTCAGCATAAGTCTTGAAGACGGTACTTTATTGTTAGATCTTATCGAGGCAGCACCAGTCACTGTACACTTGAGCGTCGAAACGATGACAAGCGAAAGCACAAGCCAGAACGTCATTGGAACACTAGAAGGCACGGACCTAACGCAAGGCATCATCTACCTAGGTGCTCACTATGACTCGGTCTCAGTAGGCACAGGAGCCAACGACGATGCGTCAGGAGTAAGCGCCATGCTAGAGGCAGCTCGCGTGCTCAGCACCCAACTTAATCGAACCAAAGTTACACTAAAATTCATCGCCTTCGGAGCCGAAGAAATAGGATTAGACGGATCAGAATACTACATTACCGAAAAAGTAGCTGAAGTGCAAGATAGAGGCTTGGGTATGATAAATCTCGACATGATTGCAGTCGGCGAGACTCTACTAATCGGAAATATCGGCTCAGCAAGCTCTTCACTCGTTGATTATACCCGCAGCTTGGCTACAACCATGGGCATCTCTTGGCAATCTTTCACTGCTGAAGCACGAAGTGATCATGCACCCTTTGAAGCTGAGAGTGTACCATCAGTCTTTCTGCACCAATGGCCAGATCCATGGACTCACACTAGCGAAGACACACTTGACAAGATAAGCATCACCACATTGGAGACAAATGGTGAACTTGCCACTGCCACGATGTACGATTGGGCACTCACGCACCCATGAATGGTTTCTAACAGCTAGAGTATGTTAAAACTTGGACCATCAGAAGCGAACCTACAAGATTTACTCCAAGATGAGCAGAAACACTAGCAATGAAATTTTTTCTCCACTGAAATAGGTAGATACATCCCAAGACCATTCCTCCCAACGCTTTGAGTCCAGGATTGACGGGATGCACCCAACCAAATACAGCGGAAGAAAGCACAATCCCAAAGATAGCTGCTGCATAATTCTTCCCAAGTATCCTCATAAGAACACTCAGAGGGATAGCTCTATACACGAATTCCTCTAAAATAGGTGCAACAACCGTGTTTTGCATGAAGGTATCGAAGCGAGGAGCTTCACTGAGAACTATTTCTCCACCAATCAAAACAGACATTGCATAGTTGATGAGCAGATTCAAGGAAATACCAGCCAGTAAAGAAAACAGGATGAAAAAAACATCCTTCTGGGTAAGCTTGGAGATTCCAATGAATCTAATAGTCTTCTTGATGGCTACTCCAATTCTCCTAATTTGGTCCATAGGTATCAATTGAGCCTTGGACTTCTCAGCGCCCCAAATCATGAAACAGATGAGAATAGAGTAACTGGACCAAATTCCGAAGATAGAAGGCCCAAATGGCGTCGACCCAAAAAGAAACTCGGTCTCAATCCTAAAGTAGTCTAGGTCAAGGATAATTAGGGAAGCTAGGAACACAAGCGTCAGTATGAAGCTCCAGTCTTCCCTTCTCATCAGCCATCAATTTCTAGCTTTGTAAAGGTCACTAAAAGATTTGCGTGTACACCGTAATTTTATGAGGAGTGAGAACATCCAGCTGAAGCTAGCGCCGCTACTTTCTCTTTGATTTGTGTAAAGACCCGTTCAGCGTAACCCTGAGGTAGAAAGTATGGATCTTCAATATTCCAAACAACTACTCTGTCCTCACATGCCTGGCATCTATCCAGAATAATCTCTCTATGTTCCCCTTTCATGGCTACAATAATGTCGTAGCTATCAAGCTCTTTAGCATCCAAACCCTCAGGAGTTGCTTTTAGATACTGCTCTACCCGCTCAATAGCTGAATATCGCCTTGCTTCAGGTGACACTAGGGTTGCTGGATCTATACCGGCAGAATCCACCTCCCAATCTGGCCTGGCTTTCTTTAGAAGTGCCTCTGCTACAGGACTTCGGTAGGCATTCCCTGAGCATACAAACAAAACCTTCATACTAGCTCACTCACATGTGAAAGGTGGGTAGAATACTAGGCCCAAGCATATATGCGTTGTTTGCCTTCGCGCACTCCGTAATCGTGAGGATTAGAATTAGGCCTAGGTGAAAAACTCTAGCCCCTAGGATCTGCTATGGATTTGATTGCATCATCTAATTTCTCAAGCTTTTTAGGATCTGCTGAATCCACAAACTCATAGATACGCTTGCGCGCTCTAATCTCTGCAATCCGCTTCTTCCGATTCTTTGGCACTAAATAGATTGGGTAGACACGCCAATACATCCTAAACATCAATGCCTTCTTATCAATCGTCTTGTTTACAAGTCCTTCATTGCAGAGCTCCTTCAAGTAATCTGATAGCCTTTGCCGGGAAATGTGCCTGTCAGACCCATTCTCTACAAATGCCTTCAAAAGATGGGACCACCTGGTCTTTCCTTGCGCATCAATGAAGAGTGCGATGTCATACTTTGAGAAGACCATTGGTCTTAGCTTAGGACTTAGTCTATTTCCAGACATAGTCTACTCGTTAGACTATAATGAATCCGCTCCCTATAAACCTTGAGACTCACATAGAGGA
>CP070679.1:969456-981667 GCA_020352535.1 Candidatus Bathyarchaeota archaeon
GGATATGGCACTGAAGCCATTCAACTGATGATTGACTATCTCTTCCTCCTGAAAGACGCTCCCCGAGTTACTATTAACACAGATGCTCGAAACTCAGCAAGTATAAGAGCTGCTGAGAAAGCAGGTTTTAAGAAAGAGGGAATAATTCGAAAGGGTGGATTCACCTGGGGTCAGTATGCAGACGCCTGCATTCTCGGAATACTTCGAGAAGACTGGAAAGAACCAAAGATACTATCCATAAAAAAGAGGGATTAGGAGAGTGCTCTGAGGTTAGCCCTCTCATAGATACGCGCACACTGAAGCAGGTATGAATAGACGCGTGCATATTCTTGTGTTCGCACAACCTTTTTAACCGCCTATGTATGCTGGGTCATCTACACGATGAAGGGCAGAACATGGCTAGAAAAAGCAAGAAAGAGAAAGCTGCAGGTCGCGAAAAGCATAGACAGCTGCAGAGAGATAAGAAGATAAAGAAAAAGCAGAAAGCGAATGTTGCAATCCCAAAGAGGCGTAAAGGGAAAAGGTAATTTCTCTGCGTGCATTGATTTTATTAGAAAAAAGGGGTTGTGCGGAAGCCAGCGCTCCCTATTGGCGTGTCACGACAGCACTTTGAGACTAGCCCTGGCATAGATGCGTTTCAAGTCATTCTAATCAATCTTTTATTATGTATGAATTACATAGTGAACATGTGGTTCTGGATTGTCTAATGAAGCAAAGATTGCCCTTCTGCAACTGAGGATAAGAGAGGCGAATAGAGACAAGTGGATAGCCTATGTCCTTGGCTGTGCTTCATTACTTCCGATTGCCCTCCTCTATCAATCATACGATGTTCCCTATGAGATGGTTTTCCTTATTGGTCTTCCTTTCTTCATAGGAGGTATTGGGACTGGTCAATACTACAGATATCAGAAACACAGACTAATGAAAAAGTTAGAAAGAATGACTAAGGGATATACAGAATGCCCTAAGTGTAGAAAAGAAATACCCTCAGGAGACTACAAGTACTGTCCATTATGTAGTGCTTCATTAGAAAGCTGATTGTAGGATATATCTGGTTTTTATTCCGTCTGAATAACATCCACAAGTCTATTCTCTAGAGCTTTCTTTCTCAAATCTTTAGTACAAGTCCTGATGGTGCATTATGTGGAACGTTTCTCCTCAAAATATTAATAAGATTTGAAATGAGACAATGGGGGAAAAGAGAAAGCAGGTGCAGATGTGAACTGGAAGGATTTAGCAAAGTACTTCATCCATGGACTTGTTTTCTCTATACTATTCCTTATTCTAGGCGTTGCTTGGGCTTTCGTCTTTGCTTTTCTTGTCGTTGTAGGATTCATTATTGGGCTTGTAATCGGATTTGGTCTACTTTTCCTTATTGTAGGTTTTCTGAATAGCACAATTACTTCGTTTCTATGGTTTGAAGTGAAAACATCGTTCTTGGATTTATTTCTTCATGGACTTCTTTTTTTCATAGTTTTGTCAGCAGTGAACGGCATCATTGTAACGGTGCCATCGCTAGTTTTTCCAGGGATAGCTACAACATTGACTACCCTTGTCATCGTTACATTCCTAAATGGATTTGTAGGCAAGAGAGTTGCTGGATGGTGGGAACAAGAATACAGTAGGGGTATTCCTGAAGCAGTGGAAGCAGAATGGAAAGATAAAAACCTGTAACCTACGCAATGTAGCATTACCTACTAATCCAGAACCAACTCCACTATTACTATACAATATTCCAATACAGTAATCACTTTCTGAAAAATCTGCTAAGTGTACTAGAGAATTGAGCAGCTTTAAGAGAGTCCTTGTCGATAATGGAAAAGGCGAGGAGGTAACTATGAAGAAAAAAGCAGTGTACATCTTTGCAGACTCCCTGAAAGAGATGAAGACTATTATCCCAGCCTTCTTCATTGCAACTCTGATTGGTGCAACGCTTGAATTCTATTTGCCTGAAGAAATTACGTTTGCTGTGTTAGGGAAGACCCCTTTTTTATCGATTCCACTAGCGACGATCATAGGCATCATACTTCCCATTCCTCGATATGCCACCTACCCAATTGCTTTCTCCCTATTCCAGAAAGGGGCAGGCATCGGAGCTATTTTTGCTCTAATCTCCGGAGAAGTAATCCTTGGGGCTCCTGACAGGGATATTCTGGAATTCAAGTACTTTGGATGGAAAGCCTTCGTCTTGAGGTTGATACTATGTACGGCACTGGTCACAGCAGGCGGATTTGTAGCGGAGGTCCTTCTATGATAATTGAAATACTCTACCTTACACTTGAAAGATTCTTAGGGTTTCTACCTATCTTGATGGTTGCTATTGTAGTGGGAAAGGTTTTCCGCTTGTATATTTCGGAAGACAAAATAGGAATCCTGCTTAAAGGAGAAAGAAGAAGCATCATGGGCGCTTCGCTATTGGGCTTGGTAACGCCTGGACCACTTGCCTCCTACCTCCCCCTCTTGAAGGTGCTGCAGATTAGCGGTTTGCCACTTAGCGTTGTAGCAACCTTCATCACCAGCCAAACCTTAGTTGGACCACTTCGCGCCTTTCTTGAAGTAAACATGTTCGGACTAACCTTCTTCATCTTCAGGGTCGCTGCTTCATTCATCATCGCCATCAGCATCGGAACATGCTTCCATTTTCTCGACAAATTTGTGAAACCAAAGATTCCGTTATCAGGAAGAAGGGCACATCGTAAATAACTTGTACACGCGCGTATTCTCAAAATAGAAAAGAGGGATTGTGCGGGAGATAGCGCCCCGATTGCCTTAAATCTGGGATTAAGACACCATTAGCACCATGAATAAGGTAGAGGATTTCAAGATAGCGGAGTCGATTGATTCCGTGGGAATCTTGGAGCAGATGAGCGTAATTGGAGGTTTTCAAGGTAACAAGGTAGCTGAGGCTGTGCAAGTCTTGGAAAGGATGATTAAAGATGAAGCAGCGCTTAATTTTCTAGCGTTTCCAGCCTGCCTTGTTGCTACAGGGATACGGGGCGTCTTTGCAGAAATGATTCGACGAGGGTGGTTTGACATCATAGTCACGACCTGCGGAACCCTTGACCATGACTTGGCAAGAAGCTACGGCGACTACTATGAGGGCTCCTTTAATCTTAGCGATGAAGATGTTAAGAGACGAGGCTTCAGCCGACTAGGAAACGTTCTGGTTCCAGACAAAGTCTACGCCGAACTTGTGGAGAAGCATCTTCAAGAGTTCTTAACTGAAATCTATCAGGAAGGAACGGAGTGGGCTACCTATGAGCTGGTTTGGGAGCTTGGCAAGAGGTTGAAGCGGGAAGACTCGCTAATCTACCTGGCCACGAAGAACAAGATACCTGTGATTGTGCCGGGGATAACAGATGGGATGGTTGGATATCAGCTGTGGCTCTTCTCGCAGGACAAGGATTTCCGAATCAACATCTTCAAGGATGAGCAGCTCTTGAACGATCGGGTCTGGGAAGCTGAGAGAGCAGGAGCCTTCATAATCGGCGGTGGAATCAGTAAGCATCACACGATCTGGTGGAACCAGTTCAGAGGAGGATTGGACTACGCGGTCTACCTGTCGACCGCCACTGAACTTGATGGCTCACTGTCTGGAGCAGCCCCGAGAGAAGCCGTCTCGTGGGGGAAAATCAAAGCTCAAGCGGAGAAAGTGCACGTCTGGCTGGAAGCGACTGCCATTCTTCCCTTGATGGTCTCGGCTTTGGCGAAGAGGATATAAAACCCAAGTGTCATTGTCTGGCAGGAAGCTGCATCAGCAAGGGCGGTGCAACCAGCCTAGCCCATCCTTAGCAGCCCAGTGGGAATGGCATGAGCAAGAAGGCAAAGATTTACTTTGGATCTATCCAGCAGGGCCAAGGCTCAGCGTTTGCCGCCTTGGCTGCAAAGGTGGATAGAATAATCGAGCTACTCGACTTTTCAACAATCACGAAGAGAGATAAGGTTGCAGTCAAGATGCACCTAGGCTTCGCTTATGGATGCCAAACCGTACATGTATTCTTCGTCAGGAAGATCGTTAAGGCGATAAAGGAGGCGGGTGGCTATCCCTTCATCACTGACAATCCGACAGCCGTGTACAATGCGGCTGAACGGGGCTATACTCAGGAAACGTGTGGGTGTCCAATCATCCCCATTGCCGGAATCAAGGATGGATACCATTATCCCACCAACATCGATTACAGGAATGTGGATGCTCTGGATATGGGTGGCGTTGTCCATGATGCCGATGTCTTGGTAGACCTATCTCACTCCAAGGGTCACGCCTGCAGCGGTTATGGAGGAGCCATCAAGAATCTTGCGTTAGGCTGCTATTCAGGTCCTTCCCGATGGAATAAGATTCATGGTGTTGAGCAGAGCGTCTCCTACTGGAAATCTGCAGACTGTACTCCTGAGCATGCTGAAGCACTGGTCAAAAGCTGTCCATATCAAGCACTTCGGTATGATGCGAAGGAGCATAAGCTGTCCTTGCTCCTCTTTGCATGTAGAAACCAGAACTGCCTGGAATGCCTCCGGGTGGACAGCGAGATTAAGTGCCTTCAAATCAGACCTGAGTTCTTCGCCGCTTTCCAAGAGCTGATGGCAGTGGCTGCTAAACAGGTTTTGGACACCTTCGACGAGAATAAACGATTCTTCCTTAACTTCATCTTGCAGGTAACCCCCCACTGCGACTGCATGGGAATGATTCAGCCCAGCGTCATCCCTGACATCGGAGTGCTGGGCAGTCGTCAAATCGTTGCCATCGAGACTGCGACCCTCAACCTCATTGCAGAAGCAGGCTTGATTGAGCAGACCATTCCACCCTACTTCAAACATGTCAACCTCGATCCCGATGCTCGCCTTCATCCTTTCCAGCGTCTTTGGGGACCTATGAAGAATCCCTACCTCGTAACTGAATACGCTGAAAAGCAGGGATTGGGAGTCAGCGACTATGAACTGGTTGAAATCCTGGCTCCAGAGGAGACCCGCAAGATGAAGGCGCCGAAGCAGGAGTATGAACGTCAACCCACCTTCTATTAGGAGATACGTCAGATCTTCGGCGTAGAGTATGCGAACAAGACTATCATGAGGGCTCAGGATACTGGAAGCTTGCTTGGCTGCGTGATGTAGGGGCTAGGTCTTACTGGGTAACCGAATGATACCAGTTGATTATGTACTCGGGTAGCCTTAATCCTCGCTCGTCAAGGCGTTCAGCAAGCTTTACCGGCAACGGACTCAAGGCGTAGGCTGCTCGCATGTAGAATCTTCGCGGTTGCCCCAGCTTCACAGTTTCTTTCAGGGTGATGTGAAGGTCGGATTTCTCGGCTAGCGTTGACGTGTCTTCTCCTGTGATCGACAACACCAGTCCATTCAGCTTTTGGAAGACATCACACCAGCTGATGACTGGTTTGGTCTCACCAGAGAATGACAGCAGGATCTCTAGGTCGCCGGCTCTAGGACGTGGCGTGTTTACTCCTCTGGCGATGTACACGTTGTCTCCTAGGAATCCTTTGATATGGAAAAGGCGTACTGCAGCCATCTTGATTATCTCATTTGCGGTGCCTTTTCCGCCGAGAAACAGGTTGGTCCGCTTCTCCATCATGTCAACCAGGCGGGCATAGGTCTGCGACTCGAGGTTGGAGTCGATTATCGGTCCAAGCGCAGCGAACTCTTCCTCGCAGAGCTGAAGCACACCGTCTACAGGGAGGTTCCGGAATATTGCCTCCGTCATCATGGATAGGAGGAGGAGGCTTCCGAGCTCAAACATGTCCCCCATGATTCCAATCTCGCTATACTCTAATGTGGGCTTTGGACTTCGTCGTCCTTTCAGCTTGACGACATGCCCATGTTCCCGAACCAGCTTGGCTAACGGTGAGCTGAGGCTGGAGGTGATTAATCCCATAGAGAACCTCGATGTCTTCTTGTCTTCAATGTATCTAGTCAGGTCCTGAGCCATTGCAATCGAGTCTCCAGATAGGCCGCTGCCAGAGTTGATTAAGAGTAGGACTTTCTTGAACCGTCGTTCTAGGTCATTAGCTGCATCATACATGCTCTTTCCGGGGAATCCGGGATCGTCAGGCGTAACCACAACTTTGCTTCTCCAGCCTATCTGGCTCATCGCCATCTGACTCATCGCCGCGTTCAAAGAATAGAGGGATCGGCCAGATCCACTGCAGACGACACAGTTGGCGGATTTCAGGTCTTCGTAGAGCGGCTGCAGCGCCTTCCTTCGTATACCCAGGATGCTGTCTTGAATCCTGTTGACGTATCCGACGCGGCTAATCTTGCTTCTGATTGCGCTTACACCTCGTTAAAGGGGATGGCTCTCCAGATTTAAGTCTTGAACCCGCGTGGTGAGCATGGTGGATGATGGTCAGCTGCTGGTAAATCTGGTATTCAACGTGTTATTATGATCTGTACCTTCTCGTTGCTGCTTAGGGTCACGCCTTTGAGCGATGAGACCATGCCTAGAACGGAGTTGCTGATGATATTTGACACGAATGGTTGAATTGGGACCTCCATGTTATCTACCATAATCTTGGTTTTGAGGGCGGATCTAAGCTTCAACGGGATGCAATCACTCATCGCCTTCGTCTCTGCGTTGATGGCTCCTGCCATCTCATCGCAGGTTGCATACCCACACTTTCCGCAGTCCAATCCGGGTAGAAGGCTGTGAATCTTGTAGGCTTTCAGCTTCTCCGCGATGAATGCTGATGCCAGATGAGTCAAACGCTTCGAGTCTTCTTTCAGGTGTAGAATTGGATGTCCTAAGGTCTGGAGGGAGCAGAACGCAATGACCGTGCCCTTCGCGGCAGCTCGATAATTCTCGTACTCTTCTCTGTTTCTGACGCATATGATCTTGCCTACCTGCTCGTCGTCGAGTGTGAGCCATGAGAAGCCTTCAAGTATCAGGCAGTCAATCTCAGGCAGTAGGCGGAGCAGCTTTTCCTTCGAGAAGTGGCTAGCCCCGTCGCGGATCAGTATGCCCGTTTCGATGTCAGATACTGCTACCACCGGGTCGGCACCTGCTTGGGAGTACCGCCATGTATCCTTTCCCTTGGTATCGAGGGAGAAGCCCGTCTGGTTGACGTGTTTGACCGCTGCGACACGACGTTTCTTCTGTCGTAGCGTTTGGACCAAGCTTTCTACCAGCGCGGTCTTCCCCGAATCTTTATGGCCTGCTACCGCGATTGCAGGAGTCCTCTTGTTCATCATCACAACCCTCTTTGTTCTAACGTGTATGTGGGAAGGCGGCACTAAAGAGTTGTTCCTAGGCCTCTTCGAAGATTCTTTGGACCTATATGTTGAGGCCTATGTTAAGGGGGCGGCTTACATGTTACATCTTTTTAGCAGTCGCTTCCAGCGTCTATCAATAATCTGTTGAATCTCGTCGATGATGTGTTCGAATTCGGGTGTGAAGAGGTGTCTGAAGCGGCCTTGGGCTTTTAGGTAGTCTCTGACGGGAATTTTGCGGTCAGGTTTGAGGGCAATCACTTTGCTAGCTGCAGATAAAACGTATTCTCCGTCAACAGCTTCCCAGAGGGGGAAGACGCAGGTGTTGACTGCAAGACGGGCAATCTCGATTGTTCTGCTGATGTCGTATCGCCAACCTCGTGGACAGGGTGCAATCACCTGTAAGAAAGCTGGACCGTTAGCTTCGATTCCTTTACGCGCTTTTATCATGAGGTCGCGCCAGTGGGCTGGAGATGCCGTGGCAACATAGGGGATGGCGTGTGCGACCATGATATCCGCGATGGGCTTCTTGTATTCCGGCTTGCCAGGGATCACACGTCCCGCAGGTGACGTAGTGGTCCATGCGCCATGCGGAGTACTGCCGCTTCGTTGAATGCCGGTGTTCATGTAGGCTTCGTTGTCGTAGAGGACGTAGAGGAAGTTATGACCACGCTCAGCAGCTCCGGACAGTGCTTGGATACCTATATCATACGTGCCTCCATCCCCCGCAAACGCGATTACATCGACATTCTCCTGCTTGAGCCGCCCCTTCTTCTTCAACGCTTTCAGGGCAGTTTCAATTCCAGCTGCATTGGCCGCCACGTTTTCGAAGGCCGTGTGTATCCACGGAATACTCCATGCAGTGTAGGGATAGATGGTGGAAACTACTTCCATACAACCAGTAGCGTTTGTGGCGATAGTTGGTCCTCGAACAGCTTTCAATACCTGTCGATAGACCGTGGCAGGGCCACATCCTGCACACGCACGATGTCCTGATATCAAGATTTCCGGTTTCTCGGCGAGATCTTTCGTCGTGAATTTCCATTGGGATGCCATTCTCTCAATCAGCCTCCATGGTTACTCTCGTACTCCTATGAACTGCACAGGCTTTTCAACCTGGTCCGTCTTAGCGATTCGCTGTAGGCTCGTGTAGATTTCTTGTATGAGCGTGGGGGGCATGTCTCGTCCACCAAGTCCGTAAATATAGTTGACTATGTGCGGCTGGATAGTGGCGTCATAGAGTGCATGACGGATTTCATGGAATACTGGTCCGCCATGCGCTCCGAAGCTGTGGCTTCTATCCATGACGGCGACTGCCTTCACGTTCTGCAGTGCCGCTCTAATCTCTTGGGTGGGATAAGGTCGATAGGTTCGTAGGCGTAGCAGTCCAGCCTTTACTCCACGCTTGCGTAGGTGGTCCACAACGGTTTTGGTTGTCCCCGCTGTTGATCCTAAGCACACTGCTGCCAAGTCCGCATCGTCAAGGCGGTAGGGCTCAATCAGGCCGTCTCCATAGTTACGCCCACTCAATCTGGCATATTCATCATGTACTTCGCTGATTACTCGCGGTGCCATTTCCATTGCTTCTTCTTGCTGTCTCTTATGTTCGAAGTAGTAGTCGTAAAGGTCAAGGGGACCCATTGTAATCGGGTTATCTGGGTCCAGCTTGAAGGGTACAGGTTTGCCTTGATGCCCCTGAATTAAGGGGATGTTCCTCATTCCAACGAATCTTTGAACAGCATTGTCAGGGAGGACGTTCACGCTTTCTAAGGTGTGGCTTAAGACGAAGGCGTCAAGCATGACCATGACAGGTAGGAGCGTATCTTGATGTTCGGCTATTCTGAATGCTTGGAGAATGGAGTCATACGCTTCCTGAGAATTTTCAACATAAATCTGAATCCAGCCTGCATCTCGTTCCACCATGCTATCGCTGTGGTCGCAGTGGATGTTGATTGGCGCTGAAAGAGCGCGGTTTGTAATCGCCATTACAACAGGTGCTCTGCATCCAGAGGTCACGTAGAGAATCTCGTGCATCAGGGCTAGGCCTGCAGATCCTGACGCGGTGAAGACTCGTGCCCCAGTCGCCGACGCTGTCAGGCTCATGCTCAGTGCACTATGCTCGGATTCTACACACACAAACTCCGTGTCTACTTCGCCGTTGTGGACATACTCGCTGAACCTTTCGACGATTATCGTCTGTGGCGTAATCGGGTATGCAGCGACAACATCCACATCTGCCTGCTTCACAGCGTAGGCGACGGCTTCATCTCCACTTAATGCGCGGATTTCCTGTTTGATTTTTGCCATCTCAGATTCTCCTATTCCGATATCATCTCTATTGCGTCTTTCGGACATTCATGGGCACATATACCGCATCCTTTGCAGTAGTCATACGCAAATCCGATATCTTCAGCTTCCGAGTCCCACGTTATAGCCGCATCTGGACAGAAGATGAAGCAGAGCAAGCATCGATTGCACTTTTCCGGGTTTCGGATTGGCTTGAGCGTTCGCCAGTCTCCGGTCGGATAATCCGTGGATGGCCGCCAACATACGCCGCCAATAGGCACTTCCTTCCACGTCTTCTGTTTGGGTGTCATCCAGCCTTTGCCTCCTTGTATGCTTCTCTAACTACTGCGATGTTTCTCTCAGCCAGTTTTGCTGGAAATCGTGTTGTCACAGCCTTCTCCAAGCTTCTAAGCTCAACAATCTCTGAAGCCCGAGCCACAGCACCCAACATCGCCGTGTTGGTGATTGGACGTCCTAGTATCTTCGTCGCGATATCTGTGGCAGAGACAGTCCATAGCTTGCAGCCGCTTAGATTCAGCTGCTTCCTGAGGTCCGCGGGACTACTCCGCGTGTTTATAATGAGAACTCCATCTTTCCTCAGCCCGTCAGCCACCGACACTGTTTTTAGCAGAGTCGGATCCAGCACGCCTACCACATCAGGCGTGTAGATGCTGCAGTGGAGGTTGATAGGTTCTGTGCTTATCCTGGTGAAGGCACGCATCGGTGCACCCATGCGTTCAGGGCCAAATTCCGGAAATGACTGGATATATTTGCCCTCTTGGATGGCTGCTTTTGCAAGCAACTCGCTTGCGGTCCACGCGCCTTGTCCACCTCTGCCATGCCACCGAATCTCCAGTACAGAGACCAACTTCTAAGTCACTCCTCTCTGTTACCCAACTTGAAAGATGCTTATACACAACTATGCTGCATTTAAAGGTAGCTCGCTTCGTATCCGCTCAGCATGTATACTGCCGAGGTGGCTATCCAACCAGCTCAAGAGAACGGTGCGAACCCATGCTTTCTGAGCAGGGATTTCAACTTTTGGAGAGCAGGTGCTATCTTAGGCTTGAGAAGAAGATGAAATGGGCCTAGGAACCGCCATAACTCTAGTTCAGCCTTGATGCTGCCATCTATGAAGCCTCGTACATGGAGCTGCTTGAGCGAGAACCGCTTAACCAGGCCAAAAATCTGGCCTTCCTTGAAGAATTGGAAACGCGTATTATGAAAGCCTTCCTTGAGGAGGGCAATCTTGATTCTTCTGAGGAGGAATGGTGAAAACTGTAGATTCATCTCACTTTCCAAGGGGTTCCACCTCATCGTCATAGAGGAGACTGAAGCTACTGTGAATCCATAAAAATATTTCTCTCCTCCTCACTGAAAGATGTTACGCTTTGAAGGAGTTGGTTCCAGAGCTGGGCAAGGCTAGTCCGTTGCTAGTGTAGCGTGTTTAGCTTCCTTGAATAGAGAGCAATCACGAAAGCCAGAGCACATACAATCTAGAAACAGAACCATTTGCGCTGAGCCGCTTGGCTCTTCTACACGCTAGACTTTCTGCTCTGGCCACTTCAGTGCAAGCCAAGCAATCAGTGCGGTAGCCACAGCTGCTGAAACCCACATTAGTATTCCATGGGCTGAAAAGGCATCAATCAGGCTGATGAGGCCGAGGGCAGTAAACACTATACCCGCAATGATGTTTGCCCAGCGATTAGCTCTATACTCTAAATTGATTGATAGGACCGCCATAACCAATGGTACCCACGATTCGATTGTGCCAAGCAGCAGAATCTCGGGTCCTATCTGCATGCCCAAGAGTTCTCCAGCCATAATCCCCGCTAGTACGCCTTCCTCCATGAACATGATTATCGTGAACGTTAAAGAAGCCAAGGCTTTGAATATCCATAGTATCGAAATTTTTACCTTCACATCTTCCACACCTTATCACCTCTTTTGTGGTTGAACGATTCACTAAAACCCAGAGTCAATCCACGAGTAGTTTTAACACTTGTTGTCTACACAGGAAATTCTTCGAGCTCTCACACGATTAGATGGCATACCGAGTCGTGAGAAAACCTATGACGGTGACCGTACTAGTTTAGCCCTTACGCTCACCCTTTGAAATCGGCTAAGGCAGCCTATTCCCTGCAAATCCGCCTTTTCGTTCTCAATGCACACGTACTCTTTCGTTCTTGGTCTTCCTTCTGCCCTTTTCTACCGACTCGAAGAACTTCCTTTCTACCTTGATTCTCTGTTCTCTTGATAGTCTGGGGATTAGCCCTGGGTTCTTCCAGTACCATCGATAGCTTACGATTCTTCTCCTCTTCCTAGGCATCATTGCTGAAGATGTTTTGCTTTCAGCCTTGAGAAGCAGATACAGAATTAGGAAGGGACAACCAACGAATAAGAGTGGTCCAATAGTCTGCCAAGTGATTTCGTCAAACATTCCGAAGGTCTCACTAGCCTCTTTTCATAATGACTGTTAAAAGCAAGGTTTCGAGAAGCAGAATGAGAGTGCTCAGAGAGTATTTCAGAAGGTGATGTATGCACGCTCGGTATGCGCGGACATCACTGAACCTGCAAAACCTCGATGCGCCCGCGCAAGGGCGGAAGACCCCGAATCACGTAGGGTTGGTTACCCAAAATTCGTGAGAGGATTCGGCATTCGCTTGCGCTTAGGTACTAATATGTTGCTAAGGTGCCTTTCTTCCTGGCTGCCTTT
>CP070679.1:981767-996208 GCA_020352535.1 Candidatus Bathyarchaeota archaeon
GTCGTACACATCAGACAGATAGTCGTTGAAGTCGCGTCCTAAGCTCAGAATACCCTTGTTACCGTTTGCCGTGGTGGCGGCCAAGCCGATCTCAGCGAGGTCAGCAACGAATTCCTGACCGTGCTGCCAGGAGGTTGGAGCAACTCCGACGAGTGGCGTCCAAATCTCTAGGTAAGGCATGTCGTGACCACCAGGGGTCTTCCAGTAGTCGGCGTCATCCACCACACCGGTGGTGCCAAGGTCCTGGAAGGTGTAGCCAGCATCCATCAGTATACCGCATGACGTACCATCACCTGCAGTTGAGGTGAATGGGTTGCCTGGGTTATACGCGTGCTCGGGCACACCAGGGTTGTAGTATTTGCTCTGAGCAGGTGGAATCATTGAGCGGACGGGTGTGACGATGTAACCATAGATTGGGGGGATGATGCCCAACTGGTCGTAGCAGTGGATCAGTGCGTGTCTGAACTCCATATCGTGTGGAGGCCAGTAGGATACAGTTCGACGATAAGCCTGGTCAGCTCGGATGTTCCACGCGATAAAGCCCATGTGGAAGCCCAAGTCCTCCGTGATGAGCATGCCGTCTGCATCTTGCTTCTCAATATCACCTGTCCTGATCTGGTCAGGTGACATGTCAGCAATATCAGTCTGCATCGCGATTAGAGCTGCGTCTGGTGATTTGATAACTTTGTGGCGGAGTATGTCGATGTAGGAGCCGTTCTGTGAGAAAGCTGAGGAAACCATGAGTATTGTTGCAAGCATTGAAACTAGCATTATAGCTACTAAGACTTTAGATTTCAAGATCTCTCTTTTCTCCTTTCTGATTTTATCAGCGAGAACATATACTTTAATGGCGTCATATAAAAGTTGCTAAGCCACATCTATATAACTGAAATATAGAAAAATGTTCTACAAACCAGCAATAACTTTAAATGGTTTTGCTCAAAACGGTTAACGCGTATAGGACGTGAGCAGATGCGAGAGTATCTACTCAAAAGAATCATTGTTTCGATTTTCATCCTATGGGTGGTTGTCACCCTCAACTTCGTCATATTCCAAGTCGTTTCTCCCGTAAGTCCCGAAGACACGTACCTTCCCTTGGACCTGGATATCCCACCCGAAGTACGAGATATGATGAGAGAGTTATACGGCCTAAATGACCCGCTACACATACGATACATAAAATACCTGAGAAACATGTTCACCTTCGACTTTGGAATCTCCTTCCAGAGCAGAACTCCCGTGGTGGTCGAAATGTCGCGTAGACTTCCTGCCACTGTCTTACTTCTAGGATCTTCAATGGTCGCCACGATTCTTGTAGGCACCCCAATAGGAATCCTTGCAGCATCAAAAAGAGGATCTAAAACCGACATTGCCACTATTGGTGCAGGACTCTTCACCTGGGGTGTACCAGTCTTCTACATCCAGCTCTTGTTCATGCTGTTCTTCTCATACTACTTCCTGAAGATATTTGGTGTTCAGCTCTTCCCCGTCAGAGGCATTTACAGCATTCCCCCACCAGGTAACCCTATAGCATTCATGGTTGATGTCGCCTGGCATATCGCGTTGCCGGTGATTACACTGGTTGTTGGAGGCTTTGGATCTTGGGCGTTATACACAAGGAATATCCTATTGGATGCGCTGACACAAGACTACATAGTCACGGCTAGAGCGAAAGGGCTTACTGAGAGGACAGTGCTATACAGGCACGCCTTCAGAAGCACGCTACCTCCTATTGTCACAATAATCGCCTTATCGATTCCTGGAATTATCACAGGAGCCATGATTACAGAATGGATCTTCACGTTGCCAGGAATTGGCAGGTGGTACTTGGATGCGCTTAACGGGCCAGACTATCCAGTGCTTCAAGCAGTGCTCTTCATGTATGCGATCCTAACGATATTCTGCAATCTAATCGCAGACCTTTTATATGGGATCTTAGACCCTCGAATTCGAGTAGGCGTTAGAAGATAAGGGGAAACCAAGATGGCTTCAGTGTTCTCTGCCGATGCACGAAAAATACTTTTGCGACGAATAAGTGAGTTCTGGTTCGAATTCAGATCAAAGAGAATCGGTCTAGCTGGTCTTGCACTTATGTTAATGTATGCAGGTGTCGCAATCTTCGCTCCATACTTGACACCGTACAACCCTATGAGCCAACCACGGCTAGCTCAGGCCATCGCAATGCCTGAGTGGATTACCGTTTTCCCCCAGTTCCAAGAATATGGGAGAACCCAGAGAAATACCCTGAATTGGCAGATAGTTGCTGGCTCCGACTACATTAAAAACTGGGGCACAACCGTTGACATTCAGTACGCTGCGGATAACCCAGAGCTGGTTCAGGTAGCACTTAAAAGCCATTTCGCCTATGAGCAGCTCGCTCCGAACGAGTTCTACACCAAGTTTAGGTATGAAGTTACAAATCTCACAGATGTTGAGTATTCCATGACCCTAGTACTGACTCCTCCTGACGCAAACGGGTCTTGGGTTTTCTTCAAGTCCCCAACTCTAAGCGCCGCTCGATCACAAGACGTCACCGCAGATTCGAAAGATCCCTTATTCATAAAATTGCTAGGATATGACCTTCAGACAAACGTTGGAAACATAATCTTCGCCCAGAGAGGAAACTACACCTTCACTATGTATCTTAATCTTAGGGCACTATCAGGAAACGCAGAAGCCCACATATTATTCAAAGAAGCACAAATCGTTCTCCTGGGTCGAGTCCACGGAATTCTAGGAACCGACTACCTGGCAAAGGACATATGGTCACACATTGTCTGGGGCAGTCGAATCTCTCTGATAGTGGGGCTGCTTGCAGCAATTGTTGGAACAGCCATTGGCATTTTTGTGGGCGTTGTTTCAGGATACCTCGGCGGAATGACAGATGAAGTATTGATGCGGACTGTCGACATACTCTTATGTCTCCCACTACTCCCGCTGCTACTTGCCTTGGTTCATCTCTACGGAAGAAACGTGTACTACATAGTCCTGTTCATCGCAATCTTTGGTTGGCAAGGGCTAGCCCGAGTCATAAGGTCGCAGACCCTCTCCATAAGAGAAACACCCTACATCGAATCTGCAAGAGCTTCTGGCGGCAGTGGCTTCTACATCATGCGCAGACATATAGTCCCCAACATCATCCCCGTTGCCTTCGCGTCCATGATTCTAGCTGTCCCAGGCGCTATCCTCTTCGAAGCAGCACTGAGCTTCCTGGGATTCGGCGACCCCCGTGTCGTAACGTGGGGAATGATGCTTCAACACGCGTTTGGATTTGGCGGCTTCAGCCAGTTAGCGTGGTGGTGGATATTACCTCCTGGACTGGCCATTATCGGTTTGTGCTTATCCTTTGTCTTCGTGGGGCACGCTTTTGACGAGATAGTCAACCCAAGGCTTAGGAGACGACGATAGATGGCGCTGCTTGATGTCGAAAACCTCAAAATGTACTACAAGATTTTGAGGGGTGAAGTGAAGGCAGTTGATGATGTCTCCTTTGAAGTTATCGCGAAAGAATCGCTAGGATTAGCGGGTGAGTCTGGATGCGGCAAAACAAGCGTTGCACTCACCCTTCTCAAGCTATTGCCCTGGAACGCTAAGATTAAGGGCGGAACCATTAGGCTCACAGGTGAAGACATCACAAGGATGAGTGATTCAGAGCTCCGCGAGAAGATTCGGTGGAAGAGAATCTCAATGATCTTCCAGGGAGCTATGAACGCCCTCCACCCAACATACACAGTGGGTCACCAAATCACCGAGTGTATTCTGAAACATGAAAACGTTACAAAAGATGAGGCCTTGGAAAGAGCCACCAAGCTTATTGAGCTTGTTGGCATGGAACCCGAACGAGTCCAGCGATACCCTCATGAACTCAGCGGTGGAATGAAGCAGCGAGCTGTGACTGCTATGGCCTTGGCATGCAACCCAGACTTGGTCATAGCCGATGAGCCCACCACTGCCTTGGACGTGATTGTCCAAGCTCAGGTTCTGGAAGTGATGAAAGACCTTCGACACCGCCTAGGCGTGTCTATGCTCGTGATTTCCCACGACCTTGCCCTGATTGCTGAGACCTGCGACAAAATTGGAATCATGTACGCAGGTAAAATAGTGGAGAATGGAGACGTCAAATACATCTTTAAAGAACCTCTTCACCCATACACAACCAAGCTGGTCTCCGCCTTTCCAAGCGTTATTGGGCCTAAAACCGAGCTCTCCTCAATCCACGGGTTCCCACCTGACCTCCTGAAACCGCCACCAGGCTGCAGATTCCATCCAAGATGTGAACACGCCATGGATGTCTGCCGTCAGAAGGAGCCCCCACTCATTCAGGTTAGCAACAGATTGGTAGCATGTCACCTTCACGGAGGCAAAGAAGCATGAAGACCCCAACAATCGAAATCAAAGGCTTAGTGAAGCACTTTCCCATCAAGATGGGATTCTTCAAAACCCTACGCGCCAAAATAGTCCCGGAAGTTCATGCCGTCGACGGTGTAAGCTTTCGAGTTGACAAAGGAGAGATACTTGGACTTGTCGGTGAAAGCGGTTGCGGAAAAACTACAACCGGGAAAGTACTTGTCGGACTTATCCCGCCTACACAAGGAGAAGTATTCTTTGAGGGTACCAAGCTGGCAAGCTTCTCAGAGAAGGAATTACGGAAGCTACGACGAAAAATCCAGATTGTCTTCCAAGACCCCTACGAGTCACTTGACCCTAGGATGAGCGTCTTCGACATCGTTGCAGAGCCGGTGCGAATTCAGAAGGTCGCAAAGAACGAAACCGAAGTAGGCGAGATGGTGCGAAATGCTCTAGAGGAGTTCGACCTTGTTCCTCCTGAAGAGTACATGTACAGGTTCCCCCACGAATTAAGTGGCGGTCAAAGACAGCGTGTATCCATAGCCAGAGCGTTCATCCTGAACCCAGACTTCCTAGTAGCTGATGAGCCTGTGTCAATGCTTGACGCGTCAATCCGAAGCGAAGTCCTAAAGCTCCTGTTATCCATGCAGAAGAAGCTGGACACCGCGTTCCTCTACATCACCCACGATATCGCGTTAGCTCGACACATGTGCAATCGCATCGCAGTCATGTATCTCGGAAAGATTGTTGAGACGGGAAACACTGACGCCGTAATTCTCAAGCCACTTCATCCATATACTGAAGCATTGATCGCTGCCGTGCCTGTCCCAGATCCAACAGCCAGACGCATCCGGGTTACTATCAAAGGAGAGGTTCCAAGCGCTATTAACCCGCCCCCTGGATGCAGATTCAACACACGATGCCCACACGCCATGGAAATCTGCCGCAAGAAGGAACCACCACTTGAGGAAGTCAGCAACCGAATGGTTGCTTGTTTTCTCCACACCAAAAAGGCTAAGAAATAGCCAGCTCCCAACCGGGTAAGCTGGAAGAACTGTCGATAGGAGTTGTCGAAGTAGAAAGGAAGATTTCTACTAGCAGCGATGCGGTGAACACTTTGTGTCCGGAAACAACGGAACTAGTCTATCCCTACCCCAGAAACAGAGTCTTTCTCAGCGCTATAATCACGGTGTTATCCGTGATTTTGGCGGTTACATTGCTGCTGGAGGAGCCAAGCTCGATGCTCTTGGTAATTTCATACATATTTTCAACGATTGTTGTCACCGTACTCACCTACTTCATGAAAGAACGGCTTTACCCATTCCTTGCTGAAGAGAAGCTCCGAGGCATAACTGATAAGGAGAAGAAGGTTTCTCAATGGAAAATGCTCATAGTCGCGTTTTTCATGCTGATTGGGTCAATCCTCGTCCCACTGCTTCTGGCAGGGATTCTATCTGAACACGCCTGGTTCATCATGATTACAAGCTTCACAGCTGGGGTTAGCATCTCCGAACTGATGCTCTACTTCCGATTTGGCAGCAACCGTTAGATGTCGAGTGACGCCGTAATAGAGCTTGTTACCTTAGCGTTTCTTCAGGTTTCGTATTTCATCCACCCGTAGACAAGCCACAAAATGCTTGGAATCAGTCTCAGCCAATTCAGGTGACTCCTGCTTGCACGAAGGTGTCGCGTACTTGCAGCGTGGATGAAACTTGCATCCTGAAATCCGATATGGTGGGCGAGGAGGGTCACCTGAGATGCCTTCAAACGCGAAGAAGTCTGAATCGATTCTTGGCACTGATCCTAGAAGACCGCGAGTGAAGGGGTGTAAAGGCTTCTTGAAGATTGTGGTGACGTCACTATGCTCCACGATTTCTCCTGCGTACATAACATAGACGCGGTCGGCCATTTCAGCTACAACCCCCAAGTTATGGGTAATTAAGAGCATGGCAAGGTTGAAGTGCTTCTTCATCGCCTTCAAAAGCTCAAGAATCTGGCGCTGAACGGTGACATCCAAGGAGCTTGTAGGTTCATCAGCAACAAGAAGGGACGGATTCCGAATGAGAGCCATTGCGAGCAGAATGCGTTGTCCTTCGCCACCACTGAATTGATGTCTGAAATCGCTAGAGCGCTCTTTGGCGTCAGCAATCTCCACCTTTCCCAGATGCTCCACCACTAGCCGCATGATCTCATCGAATTCAGCCTTTTTGTACTCATCCAAGGTTTCTCCTGTCTGATAGCCAATCATATCCAAGGGGTGGAGAGACGCGATGGGATTCTGAGTGATCAGCGAGATTTCGTTGCCTCTAATCTGTCGCATCTCATCTTTGGACAGCCTCAGCAAATCCTTCCCTTTGAACAAGACTTCGCCCTCAACCTTCCAGAGCGGTTTAGCCTCACCGATTGGCTGTAAAATCCCTAAAACCGAAAACGCCGTGATAGTTTTTCCAGCACCTGTTTCTCCCACAAGCCCAACGGTTTCACCCTCGTTTATAGTGAGGTTCACGCCATCCACGATTTCCATCAAGTCTCCATTTGTCCGTTTCAACACCCGGATGTTCTTTGCATCTAGTAGAAGTTTCACAGCGTTCTCCTCACTTGTCAGCACGTATCTAGCACATGATGAATCGTATCTTAAATCTTCTTCTCAAGAATGGATGAAAACGCCTGAAATGGTGATGCAGTGGTCCCCCCCGTCCCGCTTCAGTCAAAGCTCCGCTGTTTCATTAGGCTAGATGAGAAATCCACATGCTAGGTACACTTATTATCGTCAATCCGAACATTAGACTTGGAATCGACAAGCAGGGGAGGAAGGGCTTTCAACAGAAGAATCGTGGCTATCGCGCTGATCCTGATAGCTGGAGGAATTGCGGTTATGGCATTCCCCATGCAAGAACCAGAGTACGAAACGGTCACAGCGAAGACTTGGGACTTGGACCAAGAAACGCTGGCGCCGTGGAACCAGCCATATAACTCCACCTATTACGCAAGTATGATGAATGAAAGTCGATGGTTTCAGCTGAACATCTCTTCCTCAGACACTGTAAGAGTGGAAATCTCTATTATCCAACGTGATGGAACACCAGTGAAGCAGAGAGTGGCAGGCCCATTTATCGGAACTAAATTCACCCAAAAAGCCGAGCCCACCATCACAGCAACATATTACATTGACATCTACAACGATAACCCAACCGAAGTCACACTCTACGGAAACGTCCTTGTGCAACAGAGAAATGCACACTACCACACAGTGTTCCTCTACGTTATGCCAGGTACTCTAATCATGCTTGGAGGGATAGTCACCCTAGCGGTTGGTGTCTTCAGAAAGGCAAGGAAGCCTTTAAAACCCCGATTCAAACACGGAAAGCCTGACAGAGGTTGAACTCTCCTTTCCGCGTCAATGGCGCTCCGCATAAACCAATAGATTTCTCCGTCCAGAGTACGACTCAACCTCGTTTTGGGGATTACAAAAAGTATAAAAAACTCTGTTTTACCAGTCTACACGACGAAATGGAGTTAGAGGGGATTATCTACATTGGCGGCGTGGAAAAAGATCACTATAATGCAGAACCTCGTCAGCCGCTTAGATGGAGTACCCTCGTGTGAATGTTGTGGCCAGCATCTCGTCGTTGGAAAGAAGGCGTGGTCACATATATGCCCCCGAAAACGCGAGACATACACCGTCTATTACTGCCCAGCATGCTACACGAGACTGTGGATATAGACGGCTGAAAGCTGATTGTTCCTGCGCCTAGATGAACAGGTATGTTCGGAATCTCAGGCCTGCGCATTAAGTTTACCGCCTATGTTGGACACAAGCTTATAGCTTCCAAATCCACTTCAGGAAGAACGGGCAAAGACAGGTTTCAAGAGATTTTTCCGCACATCTACTGCATTCCCCATAATTCTTCGTAGCAGATGCATCACGTTTGTCAACAATTGATAAATATCCTGCATCCCCGAGTATATACGAGAGAGAAGGAGATGCGGATCAGAACCACGGTCCTGATTTCCCTGTTGCTTTTACTCTGCATTGCAGTGCTGACACTGAACCAACGTTCAGCACAAGCCTTCGATGAAACTACAATCTACGTGAATCCTGCTACAGGCACGTTTTACCTGGAGGAAACCTTCACAGTCAACGTCGATATAGGGAATGTGACGAATCTATTCTCTTACGAGGCCAAGTTAGGTTTCAACCAGACGCTGATTAAGCCAATAGGCATTGCTGAAGGCCCGTTCATAAGAGGGCAGACCGCGTCCCCGTCTGGAACGTTCTTCCTACCCATCATCAAGGATGACTATGTACATGTTGCTTGCGTCACCTTGGGAGCATACCCAGGAGTCAATGGCAGTGGCAACCTGTTCACAGTGACCTTTAACACTTCAGCCCCAGGTGAATCCAGCCTTTCCCTCTATGACTCCACTCTCCTTGACTCCACCGTTGCCGAAATCACCCACAGCACAATTGATGGCGGAGTCCTGGTGAGGGTGATAGGTGATGTCAATGGCGATGGCGTGGTGAATATAGTAGATATGACACTCGTATCCCTATCCTACGGAACGTTTGAAGGAGAACCAGGATACAATTCCGAAGCGGATTTGAACGATGATGGCATCGTGGACATGCAAGACCTCACAATCGTCGCTATGCACCTTGGAGAACCAACCATCTAGCTTTCAATAGTGAAGCATTCAACATACCTTCCACCCTCTTGTAGGGTTAGCACTCCTTCAGAATTGCACATTTAAGTGCAGCCTTGAACATTCTATATGACAATTGAACGGGTCAAGAAGGATATTCTCGCTCTTTCACGTAGCGGATGGGAGAATAGTGACTGAAAAGGAAAAAATCAAGAAGATGGCGGAGTTTCGAGGACAGCTTCTCAAACGTATGGAAGAGTTGAAAGCGGAGCTTGAAGGACTGCAGACTCTACTTGAGTTCACGGATGCTTCATTAGTCGAGAAGGGGTTTAGACGAGCAGAAATCGGAAAGCCTGACCTGCCTTCCTCAAAGGAAGTGGAGTCAACCACACCTGAAACGCCAGATTCCATGATTAGTGGAGAGGATCAGATGCCTATTCCGTTGAAGACCGTGACAGGCGACCTCCTCGCCAACCTTTACATCTCAGAGAGCGCAATGCGAATTGTACCGTCAGAAGTTATAGGCTTCAACGTGAACACTCCACCCTTCACATCCTTCCTAGTCGAGCGTGTCTTGGGGAAGATGCAGGAGAAGGACCGTGAGGCTGCAGGTGCTGGAGAACTGATGCCTGAAGAGATATTGTCATACAGTATTGCCCGAGACGGCGATACTATTCAAGAAGTGACCGTCAAGAATGTTAGGCCGGAAAGACTACAGGAGCTTAAGTCAACAGTGCGATGGACGCTTGAGAAGATGTATGAGAAGACGATGCAGACTAGTTCTTGATGCTGGACTCAACACCACGCCATCGTTCCTGCTAGGGGATTCCTGCAATGGCGGTTTGAAAGACTGTCGTAACCAGCTCTGCAACTTGACTTAGCTGTCCTGTATGTAGTCCTAAGGCAAGACAGGTCAGTCCCAACATTAGCAAGAGCGACCCAATCACTCTTCGTTCTGACGGACCCATCTCCAGCCAGCTCCTCAAACTAACAACCAAACAACACTTTCTCCCTAAAAGGAGTTTCTACCAGCCCACGAGGCTAATCATTCCCTCAGAGGGGCCCATTGATCTCATGCTTAGCCTGATAGGTTAGGCAGTGTGGGCAGAACATTTGAAACCGTAAAAAGCGCTCTCCACAGCGTCGGCAGACACGATGTTTCCCTATAGCTAAGACTTGGGAAGCAATTCCCTGCGGAGTGTTCTGATGTGCAGATAGGAAGACTGGTGAAGTTAAGAGAAGCGCTGGAAGGACGATTCCAAATAGGATAACCATGACCAGAACTGCTATGTTGTTCATTACTCCCGTGGCACCATTATCACCCTGTGAGAAGGCGGTGTTGGAGAACTCACGGTGGAAAGACACCGATCCAACTGTTGTTTGTCCGTCCCAGGCGGCGTTAGCACGGGCTGTGAAGGCGTTGGAGTTGACTGCTGGCTTGATGCGGAAGGCAAAAGCGAAGAAGCCGCTTTCATCGGTTTGACTTGTTCCTACTGCGACGATTATCACGTTTTCATCCCGTACTTCCCAGGCGACCAAGACTCCTCTCAGTGGAGTCCCTGCGACGGTGACTTGACCACTGATGTGGACAGCTTCATCCCGATAGTAGGAGGCTTTGCTGGTGCTCATTGTGATCTTTAGGTCAGAATCAGCCAGTACAAGCGGTAGGCATGCAAGCAGAGTAAGCCATAGAAATCCTGAAAGTCTAGAGGCTTTCACCTTTTCTCCTGCTAATCAGTAATCTGGTACCTCTTTAGGATTATGTTTAGACGTCAGGTAGTCAGGAGGAGAGGTGAAGCATCCTTTCTAGAGCACTTCGAGCCTTGTTTGCCACGATCTTCGGAACAGTCACCAGATGGTGTTCTGCACGTAGCGACAGATAGACTTGCTCTAGAGTGTTTAGTTTCATGTTTGGGCAGATGGCTCCATCGTAGAGAGGGATGAATTCTTTCGCGGGGTTCTCCTTCTGCAAGCGATAGAGAAGGCCAATCTCTGTTCCGACGATGAATGACGATGCCGAGGTCTGAGTCGCATATCGACACATCTGTGACGTGCTCCCCACAAAATCTGCCGCTAATTGGACTTCCGGAGAGCATTCAGGATGTGCCATAACCAAGGCGTCAGGATGCATCTCGCGTGACAGTTCGACATCTCCTTTTGTGAAGAGGATGTGAGTTGGACAGCATCCACGACTCGGGATTGGGATTATCTGTTTCCCTGTTTTCTGCTGAACATGCCATGCCAAGTTCGCATCCGGTCCGAAGAGGACGGTGTCTTCCTCCAAGCTTTCCACAACTGTGGCTGCATTGGCAGAGGTGCAGCAGACATCACATGCTGCTTTGGCTTCGGCGAGTGTGTTCACATAAAGCACGACTGGAGCGCCAGGATATCGTTTCTTCCATAGGTGAACCTGTTCCGCTGTGAGCATCTGCGCCATTGGACACCGTGCCCCAAGGCTGGGGAGGAGAACTTTCTTGCCTGGATTTAGGATGAAGGCTGATTCCGCCATGAAATCCACAGCGGACATCACGATGATCTCTGCAGTCTTCTCTTCCATCGCGTTTCTACACAGTTCGATGCTATCACCGAGGTAGTCTGCAGCATCCTGAATCTCTGGTCGCTGATAGTTGTGCACTAGGAGAAGCGCTTTCTTCGCCTTCTTCAGGGTTTGAATCTCTTCGGTGAGGGTCATGTTGACTTCCTGCAGTTTCTGAAGGAATGTTAGAAATAAGCCTAACGAGCTGAGAGATATATCTTTGCTGCAGACATGGGCGTAAGAACTAAGTAGATAATGCGACCAAACACCAGTCACCGATTATGGTTTCCGGGATTGCCGTGATAGATGTCTGGTTGTACAGCCTTGCAAGCGTCGCCATCGTCAGCTTGATCTCGCTTGTCGGTATCTTGACCTTCTCTTTGAAGGAAGAATACTTGAAGAGAGGAGTCCTATACCTGGTGAGCCTCTCGGCTGGAGGCCTTTTTGGAGACGCGTTTGTCCATATGATTCCTGAGGCTTTGGAGGAAGGCGAATTTGGGATACATGTATCGATGCTGATTCTTCTTGGAATCACTTCATCCTTTGTAGTTGAGAAGTTTCTCCATTGGAGGCACTGTCACATCCCAACTTCGGAGGAGCACCCCCACTCCTTCGCTTACATGAATCTCTTCGGTGACGCTGTCCACAACTTCATCGATGGACTGATAATCGGTGGAAGCTACTTGGTGACCCTGCCTTTTGGGGCGGCTACTACCCTCGCCGTTATCTTCCACGAAATCCCTCAGGAGATTGGAGACTTCGGCGTTCTTCGTTATGGAGGATTCACGAAGTACAGGGCACTCGCATTTAATTTCTCAACCGCCCTAACCGCGGTCTTCGGAGCTATTGTAGCTCTTAGCCTCGGCGTGCTTGCTCAAGACTTCATCCCGCTCCTCATACCCTTCGCAGCTGGAAACTTCATTTACATCGCTGGTTCTGATCTGATTCCCGAACTTCGTAGGGAAGAAGAAGGATTTCTGAAGGCAGCGTTGCAGTTGGCTGCTTTCATACTAGGCGTTCTTATCCTGCTCTCGCTTATCTTCCTAGAGTAGCTCTTCCGGGGTAAATGCCTGAGTATCGATGTGATGCATACTGAGCACCGATTTTTCATCCTAGCCAAGTCTACAAGGATTGTTGCCTGGACGATAGACTGGACATACCTAGAACGTGATACAATAAATCCTAAAAGCTGCCTTTGGCTAACCATAGGGTTGGAAGGAGAGAGATGTTGAAGGAACTATTCTCCAAGACAATCTTCACGCTGTTGTTGGTGGGTATCCTGGCTTTCACAATTTGTATCCCGTCAGTTAGGCCAAGCTTTGAAACGACTGAAGGACGTGCCATAGTTGTTGAACATGAGATTACCTCTCTCGAACAGAAAAGGTTGAAGCAGGAAGTCGGAGTCTACGGAGAGAATGTAGACTACAGCCAAATCATCAATGGGCATGGAACAGGGGTGCGTCCGCCTACAGAGGAGGAATGGATAGACATTCTCGGCAATACCTTCATCGTAGAGAAGATCATGCTTGACGATTCTTCCCAGATTGCATCCAGCGTTGACCAAACCGCTACACCATGGTTCCCACCAATCGGAAATCAGGATGGAGAGGGCTCATGCACCGCGTGGGCAGTAGGATACTATATGAAAACCTTTCAAGAGGCATATGAACATGGATGGGACCTATCGCTCGCAACTTGGGAAGGAGGATACTATGGAAATCCCACCCCAGAATATCAGAATCGAATAGTCAGTCCCGACTTCATCTACCACCTAATCAACGGAGGTGCTGATGGAGGCTCCAGCTTCTACGATGCAATCACCTTGGTATGTGGTGTTGGGGCTAGCTCCTGGGAAACGATGCCCTATAGCCCCCTAGATCACACTAGCTGGCCGGCCGAAGCAGCTTGGAGAGAAGCGCCGCGGTTTCGCGGAAGCAACACCGGGTATGAGTATATGTGGCTAAACGATAATGATGATATTGTGAGCTTGAGGAATTGGATTGCGTCTAATCATCTGGCGATAATCGGTGTCGATGCTACCAAATACGCGTCACTGACCAGTGAGGACGTCTGGACTGTAGACAACTACGTAAACCCCATTGTTAACCATGCCAATACGATTGTCGGCTACGATGACACCCGTACATATTGGGAAGACGGGCAGCTCCGTCAAGGAGCGTTCAAAATCGCGAACTCCTGGGGAGAAGGCGGCTGGGAGAACGTCGCAGACGGCTGCTTCTGGATATCCTACAAAGCAATGAAGGAACGAGTGAGATCCTTCATGTTCTATCGTGACCGAACAGCCTACACGCCGGAGCTGTTCGCCTCTTTCCATATAGACCATTCTAGGAGAGCTGACACCATCATCACAGTTGGCCTTGGCAGCCACAGCACACCAACAGTGACGAAATCGTTCAGCCAATACATCGATGGAGGATACCTTCCATTCTGCCCTAACAACATCATCTTCGATGTTACCGAGTTCATCGACGTTGTACCAACAGTCTACAACAAGAGCTTTTTCATCCAAGTTTACGACGGGGGCAGCCCAACCACTGGAGCCATCCTCGGATTCGCAATCAACTACGCCCACTCCGAGCAGCCACCCATCAATACAGTCCAAGGAAGCAATGTCTACGCAGACGCTGTTCTCGGACAACTGGCAGTCACGGTCTACGCTGACAGGTACACCTACCATATAGGTGATCCCATGTATGTTGGACTGGACATCGTAAATCCTGGCAGCCGCGCCACGGTCTGTCTTGTTATATGGATTGAGAAACCAAGCGCTCACATCGAGGTGATACGACACTACCACGCAGTGGCACTGCCAACTGGCCTAGAGTACAGCAGTCCAAGCTTCATGAGCTTTACGATATCCTCCATCCCCTCCGGAGTATATACTTGGCGTGCA
>CP070679.1:996308-1009531 GCA_020352535.1 Candidatus Bathyarchaeota archaeon
GCCATGCAGCCTTTAAGGAGTCTTGAAGCCTCTAGAGATGCTGAGATTCGAATGAAAGCGCAAGAGAGAGAAATGCTGCAAGACTCATCATCCACAATCATAAGCCAGATTGATGAACTTGTACATCTGAAGAAGACCGCGCTGGAGAATTTCGATGGAATGGGCATACCCCAACGTCGGAGAAAACACGTGTTAGCATATATTCCAGCGTATCTTGTCTGCTTCGAAAGAGAGACAAAAAGGAGATACGCGATTTTTCCTCCTTCCATTGTAAGCGGTTTGGGAATCACCACGAAAGTCCGAGGAGTCCTTCGTGGCACAAAGATCAAGTCGCTTCTCCAGCCTCGCTCAAGAGCAATTACTGATTTTCTCAATCATCTTCTGACATTATTGGAGCAGAACCCTGTGTTCGAAAAGGAGCTCTACGATGCGGGAATTCAAGTTAATATCTTCCGGACGAAAGCATCGAGGGAAGATATTAGAAGAGGGTTGGAAGAGCTGAACGTGGAAGGGTGGATTTCAGAAGAGGAGGCGCAGAGATGCAGAAACCTCTTGACTAAAGGCTAGGATTCCTGCAGAAGTTGTGTGCTTAGAACTACTCTATCCACTTTCAGATGTGATTTTAGTACCCATCTTTCGACAGATATTAGAAACCGCTAGAAGAATATGGGGAGGCGTAAAGATTGTGAAGACCTTTGTGTATCGTGCAGATGATGCACTTCTAATCGTTGTGGCCTTTCCACCAGCTTGTAAGTAGCCATTGATGAACTTTTCTGCAAGGTGCTCTGCAGGACTTGGGGAGGCAATCGGCAAGGCATAATGTCCTGAGTAGTATAAGAATTCAGCGACGTCCCAAACCTGGCTTCCGTCTCTTGTAGCCTGTTCAAGATCCACAAAGTATGAATCGCCATTCTCTGCAACAATGATGTTCTCTGGCTTGCAGTCGCCAAAGGCAACGCCAAGTCTGTGAGCTTCTGCAACTTTCCTTCCTACGTCACTCACCAACATATCATCTTCCGCTACACTCTTCTTTGACAGAAGAATACGTTTGATGGTTTTGACCAGATTTTCTCCCTCAATAAAGCCCTCGAAAATCAAGCGTTCTTGATGATTGACGCTCAGAATCATGGGAACTGGAAACCCATGGCTGTTCAAGAACTGGTTCATCGAATACTCTCTCTCCAGCCGGGTCTGTCCGAGGACTGCGAAGTTCTTGGTTCCAAGAGCCCACAGCGAAAGTGGAAACCATTTAAGGCCGAGCCAATCTTTGAATCGTTTCACAACAACCTTCTCTTCCTCTTGGTTCCGCTTATACTTGAGTAGGTATACGCTGTTGAGCACTCCACCTAGCCGCTCGGTTTCAAAGTCAGGTGGCAGTCCACTAGGAGTTATTCGCCTTACGAAATCCCTGATGTCGGTCTTCTCGGAGAGCGAGACTGGTCCGAGTGATGTGGGCATGAAGATATGCCTCTCAGGCGCTTCAAGTTGGAACGCTAGCTTCCCATTGTCCGATGTTTGATGGAGCTTCAGGAATGCCTTTTGGTCTTCCATTAAGGAAGATGTCACCTTTGACATGATGCTGAGAACATGAAGGAACAAGGCTCTCTGAATAGACCTTACAATTGGAGGGAGCTTAGGTTTTCTAGTTCGGACAGCTTTGATAAGCCCCTCAGTCATCTTTACATATCCATCAAGAAGTTCTATCTGTCGTGTTTCAGCTAGCTTGGCAAGAGCTTGGAGATATCCTGTCATCATTGAGTGTATGTTCACCTCGCGCAAGTCACGCCGAAGCAGGTTGAGAAGAGTAAACGTTATGGGAGGAAACAGTCGAGCCTTTCGCATCATAGACTCAAACATGAAGTACTCAGGCTTAATCAGGAGCTCATGACATAGCTCAGGGTGTTCTGAGATGATGTTTTCGCAGAACTCAAGAATGGTGCGCTTCTTGGCTCTCACCTCCTGATGCTGCAGATATTCCTGATTAAGCAGCGGTTCATAGGGCAAGGTAATCTTCTCGGTCATGAAATCGCCCAACCATCCAGACCTTATGTCGCCCTCAAAAATCCCTTGCTCTACTACCAAGATGAAAATCGTAATGCCATTCATCGGCGTTGTGAGCCATTTCAGCCTTGTCCGATAGTCTCTTAGCACCATAAGAACATGCACGTTGCTTCTCTTGGTGGCGTAACCCCAAACACGTGGACCATAGACACAAGCTCCAGCGATTTTGTGAACGCCTGCAAGACGCTTGCAGGTGTTGACCATAAATTTCCGAAGCTTATCATCAAGGAGCTGAGTCATGGCCACTCTCTTCGAAGGAGCAAAACATAAAGCTTTATCCCTGCATCACTGCCTAGCGCCCAAGCATCGATATAAATTTTATAAGGAACTTGGAAGAAATGGTGCGCCAGGTAAGAAAGATGATGCCTTTACCTGTAGAGCAATGGGAAATACTGGCAGTCGGCGGCATATGTCTTATCCCGGTAGTCTGGTTCATCGTAGGAATCTTAATCTGCATTTGGGTATACAGGGACGCTGAGTCACGGGGAATGAGTGGCGTACTCTGGCTGATCATTGTCTTGCTCACAACCATTGTCGGGCTAATCATATATCTCGTTGTCCGAAAAGACAAGAAACCGGAAGCTCCACCACCACCTCCAAGCTGAAATAGGCAAAATCACGAATCTACGCCTATTGGATTATCCTTCGGACCATTTGGCTAGTTTATTGCAGCAATAAGTGACTGCGATGATTCCTCTCGAAGAGTTTTTCATCAATCTTTTCAACACTATTGGACAAGCATTCTGTCATCAAATGCCTGACAGAACCCTTCTGATTGGTGGGCGCTATCTTCCAGTATGTGCCAGAGACACAGGAGCCTACCTCGGCTTATATGTTGGTTATCTTCTTCTGCCTCTACGCAGGAAGAAAGGATGCGGTCCACCCAACTTGTGGATGACAACACTCATGGTTACTCCCATGATTATCGACGGAGTGACGCAGGCGCTGGGCTTCAGAACAAGCACAAACGATCTGCGACTTGTGACAGGATGCCTCTTCGGAGCAGCTTTAAGTCCATTTCTGGTTTATCTGATCTCCATAGTCCCTCTGAGCAGAAAACTCCCGGTTATCAACAACTTCCTTCCACCAAGTGTCAGGCTTGACGAGAGAGAATCTTGGCTAAGCCCTCAAGCTCTAAGCCTTGGTTTATGCACGGCGATAGCACTCGCATTAACTATCAATTCCACCGTTGGATCTGAAGACCCCACCATCTATTGGCTCTTGAG
Organism: Candidatus Bathyarchaeota archaeon; assembly: GCA_020352535.1. Classification (GTDB taxonomy): domain Archaea; phylum Thermoproteota; class Bathyarchaeia; order Bathyarchaeales; family Bathyarchaeaceae; genus SOJZ01. The sequence continues at coordinate 999,596 of CP070679.1, forward strand.
CTCACTAACTACCAGTTCGATAGTTCTCCACATCATAGTTCTGCCCGTCTTTCTAGCGTTCTCACTCCTGTCGTATCTGAAGGCAATCAGAAGTACTCGAAAGGCCAAGTGTTTCCCGTAACGAGGAGTCAGCGTTGGCTTTTCAGCCTCTCATGTATCTTGCTGTGTTGCCTTAACGCACCTAATGCTCTTGCTGCCTTTTCCGGCGTGTTGTAGGTGGGGATTCCAGTGCTCCGTAAGACCTCAAGGATACGCATGAAGTCTTCACCCCCTGCAGGAACATCGACAATGGGCTTGTCCGGGTGTTGCTTTGCCACCTCAGCAATCGCTATTGCGTCTTCAGGCTCGAAGAAACATGACTTCAACATGTTTATCACCATCAACCCATCAACGCTCGGGTCTGATAGAACCGCATCCAAGACTATTGAGTATCGTTCCGCGCGGGCATCAGCAATCAAATCGATGGGGTTGACCACGTCCACTCCGGGACACCTCCGCTCTATCTTTTGGATAGTAACCTCCGATAGTTTTGCCAGTCGAAGCTGATTTCTAATTACCGCATCAGCAGCGAGAATAGCGGGTCCACCAACATTGCTTACAATCGCTATGTTGTCTCCGCTGAGGGGCGGTTGTTGTACAAGAGCGATAGCCATATTCAGCAAGTCCTCTTCGTCAATCGCCCGGATAATCCCTGCCTTTCTGAAAGCAGCATTGACTATCGTATCTGAGCCAGCTATCGATGCGGTGTGAGATAAGACTCGCCTTGCTGCCTCTGCCGTCACTCCGCCTTTCAGGGCTAAAATCGGCTTCTTCCTCACCACTTCCTGAGCAGCCTCTATGAAACTTCGTCCATCCTCGATGCCTTCCATGTATAGGCAAATCGTCTGCGTGTCAGCATCATCTCGAAAATATCGGAGGAGATCTATGTCGTTGACATCAATCTTGTCACCCATAAATGCGAATTTTGCGACTCCTATTCCGTAGGAGCAAGCCCAGTCGAGGAGACAGGCTCCTACACCACCGCTCTGAGATATGACCGAGATGCCGCCTTTTATTGGCATCACATCTCTCTCAAAGGTCGTGTTCAACCCGTTTGTCGTATTGATGACGCCCATGATTGTGTTAGGACCTAAGATGCGGATGCCGTATTCCTCCTTCAACTTTGCCAGCGCCTTCCGCTGGTCAGGCTTGTACCCCCCAGCTATTATCACTAAGACCTTGACTCCAATCGCTGCGCATCTCTCGGACTGCAGAATCGAAGCATTGGGAGGAAGCATTATTACGGCGAGGTCTGGTGTGTTAGGGATATCTTCGTATGCTCGAATACCTCGAGCATCCTCAGTGTCAATCGTGTAGGTCGTTCCCTCATAATATTTTCTCATGTTATAGAGGACACTCTCAAAAAGCTGGGGAGAAGTCATTCCTATTTGCTCTTGAATCTTGCTGGAGCCTACAAGCAAAACATTGTTTGGGTTGAAAAGCAAGGTGATGTTGGCCATTCCGTCAAATCCCTGAGTGTCATCATATGGCTGAAAGCTCGGAGTAGAGAGTACTGGAGGGGCTTCCTTATATTCATATCATTCGGTGACCTGTGGTCAAGAAAGCCTACCGGGATGTCAGATTTGAAGCTACTCGCTGTCCATTCTGCATGACCTCATTTGCATCAAGCGTCTTCACATGTCTTTCCTGCATCAGCAGATTGCCATCAACAATAACAGTGTCTACATCGGCGCCATTAGCAGAGTAGACGATATTTGCATATGGGTCGTGCGATGGCTTCAGATGAGGGCTACTGAAATCTATCAGCACAACATCAGCTTTCTTACCAACTTGCAGTGAACCGATAACTCGCTCGAGTCCCAGCGCCCTTGCACCTTCAATTGTAGCCATTTTTAGGGTTTGCTGAGCAGATAAGACCGTAGGGTCCATATATTTCGTCTTTTGCAGGAGGGCTGCAAATCGCATCTCTTCGAGCATGTCAAGGTTGTTGTTGCTTGCTGGCCCATCTGTGCCTATGCCCACCGACACGCCTGCGCTCAAGAGCTCCTTGACCCGTGGTATGCCAGAACCAATTTTCATATTTGCCGTCGGGTTGTAAGAAACTTTGACGCGGTGCCTGGCCATTATCTGCATATCCAGCTTTGTGAGATGTATACAGTGGGCAGCAAGGGTGTCAGGTCCCAAAAGGTCGATGCGTTTGAGCAGCTCTATTTCAGTGCATCCATACCTCTCTTTGACCCAGTCTGACTTCTGTTTTGATTCAGCAACGTGGATGTGAGTACCAATACCGAGGTTTGCAGCTGCCTCTTGCGTTTGAACCAGGAGTTTCGGACTGCAGGTATAGAGGGCATGGGGTCCTAATCTGGTGGTCACTCTCCCACCTCCATAGCCATTGAATGCTTCAGCGAATTCGATGCCTTCCGCAAGCATGCGCTCTCCCCGTTTACAGTCATCCGCTTCAATTATTCCCTGTGCCAGAACGGCTCTCAACCCGGACCTATCTACTGCCTTAGCCACCTGCGCTTCGTGAAAGTACATATCTGCGAACGTGGTTGTACCAGCTTTAATGCTCTCAAGGCAGCCAAGAAGTGCACCTTGATAGATGTCATCCGGAGTGAGCTTGCTTTCTAAAGGCCATATGGTCTGTTCCAGCCACGTTGAGAGTGGCTCATCCTCTGCTTTCCCCCGGAAAAGCGTCATTGATAAGTGTGTATGGCAGTTGATCAGCCCTGGTATGGCAACCTTATCAGTGCCATCAATCACGATTTCAGCTTTGAATTGCGGGGCCTTTAGAGCACCAACATACACTATCTTCCCCCCAGCAATGGCAATTGACCCGTTTTCTACTATGCTATCCTTGCCGTTGATGGGGAGAATTGTGCAGCTATGGATGAGTATGTCAGCCTTTTGCAGAGGTTGCCACCTTAAGCAGGCATATCTCTTGTCTTCTTTTCGTGTTTGGTTCAGTTAAGGTTTCTGCTGTGGATTTCAAATGTAGATTCCAGTTTCATAAGTGATTTCTAGATTGTTGTGTAGTCTCTTTTCGACAGAGCATGAGTGCTGAGCTTGAAGCGATACGCCGGCAGGTCGAGGAACTACTGAATGATGCCAAGGAGTTGCAGCAGCTGAGGTCTGACTCCAGCTATGTTAAACGTTTCCGTCGACTTTTCAGCCGATCAAGATTTGATTGAAACAAAATGTGCGTCAATCGCCACTCGATGCATGACACGTTCAGAGTTTCAGCAAGAGTACCTCTGAAGCTTCAAGGAACTATTGATTGGAGCACTCTTCTGATGAAACGAGCTGCGTGCTACAGCTTCTAACTTCAGATGCAGACCTATGTATAACCGACTCTAATCAACCGAAGAGTCTCCTGGTTCTGCGAGGATCAGCGCGGGTTTTAGCGTCCAGTAGGGCCTTTCAGTGATAGACCAATCTGCTTGTTGAGAACATCGTTGAGGGATAGCTTTCCCATTCCGATTGATGCAAGCTTATGGCAAATGACGTTCAGTGAGTCTTCTGTACAGCTAAGTAAGCCTTCCCCTTCACCAGTCAAAGTGTACACCTTTCTTGGCCGTTGATTTGTCAGGTCCCAGTTGCTGGCGACGTACCCCTTCTCTTCCAAGAGGCTTAGAAGAGGGTAAATCGTACTAGGACCAAAGTATACCCCGAAGTTCTTACGGATACTCGAAATGATTTGATAGCCATGCATTGGACGCGATTTCAGAAACTGAAGGATGACTAGATCCAAGAGGCCTCTCATCAATTTACTTTGGACCTCTCTCAAGATTTTCTCCATCTTTCTCATCTCATTCTGTTGATGTGTTGAACAGTTTTCACGTTATACGTGTATACAATATGTCTCTTTTCGGACATATCAAGTCTTTATAGGCACGATATGCGATATAAACGTTTGTGTGCGCACTAAGCATAAGAGAGCATATCAAGGCATACAACATAATGTTAAATCGCACTGAACTCAAATAAGCTAATTAGACGAACATGAATGTAAATTGGCCTCTAGAAGTGAAGTGATGATTAAACGGTTCAGAGAGGAAATTGTACTACGCTTCTCCAGAAACTTTCTAGATATACTAGTCCTCAGGCTGATCCAAGCCGAATCCATGTGGGGTTATAAAATTATCCGGAAGACAGAAGCCCTGTTTGGAATCAAGCTTCGGCATGGAGCAATATATCCCCTTCTCAACTCGCTAGAGGCTGCTGGCCTCCTCCAAAGCCGAAGAGAAACCCATGGAAAGAGAGAAAGAAAAGTGTATCAGGTTACCGCGAAGGGGATGCAATACGTGAATACTTATTATGGCGTCCTGAAAGAGCAACTACAGGCAGAGGACCTCAAAGGCACTAAACAAGAAATGCAGGATTAAATGCCACATGACAATTCAAGAAGGCAATCTTAAGGAGCTAGACAGGATTTGGCCAGAGTCGAGAAGGAAACCAGCAAAAGCCTGATCCAGCACGTCCAGAGGATCTTGGAAGAGAGAAGTAGTAGTGCTCTGAAAATCGCCAAGCAGAAGATGCTCCAGCAAAGAATCAGAAGCAAAGAGATCAATGCTGCTCTGGAGCATTATATCAGAAACTGGATGGACATTACGCATCCTGGACTCCTCTCAATCGCCTGCGAGGCTGCCGGAGGAGACAGTAAGCAGTCAATTCCAATCCAGGTAGTCATGTTACTGTTAACTGCTGGAATCGACATTCACGATGACATTATTGACGAGTCTCAAACGAAGTATGGTAAACCAACTGTCCTCGCTAAGTTCGGTAGAGAAATCGCGTTACTTGTTGGCGACGCTTTCCTGATGAAGGCTCTGCTTCTACTTCATGAGCAGGAGACGCAACTCTCCAAGAAAAAGAGAGATGACATCTGGAGTCTAATTGGCAGCAGGTTTTTCGAGTTGGGAGACGCTGAAGCTCTTGAAGCCTCCTTGAAGGGTAAGATGAATATTACCCCAGAAGATGCCCTCAAGATTCTGATGATGAAAGCCGCAACATTTGATGCACATATGCGTATTGGCGCTATTGTAGGGGGCGGGAACCAAGACGTGGTTGACCTGTTGGGGAACTATGGCAGAGTTCTTGGAGCCCTGCTATGCGTCAGGGAGGAGTTCATTGATGTATTTGAACCTGAAGAGCTTGCCAACCGTGCGCGGAATGAATGTTTGCCCCTTCCCATACTCTATGCATTTAAGAACCCACATGCTAAGCGAGCCATCTTGAACTCTCTTTCAAAGCCCAAGATTTCGAGTGCGGATGCAGAGAAAATTGTGGAAATAGTCTTCGACGATGAGAATGTTAAGACTCTTAGAAACAAAATCGCAGAGTTGGTTGAAGAAGGCTGCGCAAACCTGCAAAACTTGCCAGATGACCCTCTAAAACTGCAGATGGAAACCTTGATTCGAGGTGTGATTGGAGATCTGTAAAACGATATCTGGACGCCTTTAGATACCATATAGCCGTATTGGCTTCGTTCGCTTTTCCTTCTTCTTCTCCATGATTCATTCCTCAAGTGTATTTACGTTCTACAGGAGGCTTATAAGAATTGTGTTGAACAGATGTACAGCTAGATCCAGAAGGCTCTGGCCCATACGAAGCCCGTTCGGGAAGTATTTTATCGGATGAGAGACTATAGACTGGTCGAGTTGTATGGAATGGCTGAGAACTCTGCTGTTCGAGGTGTTCTTCTGCAGAGAGGTTTTTTCACGGTGTTCATGGTTGTGGTGAACGCCTTCTCCTGGTACTTTCCCCTGTACCTCTTTTTTCTCAGTGGATTAGAGCACATGCATTCTCCATCATTCTTGATCGTTGCATTTGGGGTGCAATACCTGGCAGCCATCTGCTCTGCTGTGGTAGGTACAGCGGTTGTGAAGCGGCTTGGAAGTCGTGACATGCTACTCTCATTCTGGATGCTACTTGGGATAGGAGCTTCCGCCTTGATGATTCTTTTGGAGATGTTTAATGGAGTGTTCGCCCTTGTACTCTCTTGCCTATTAGGTATTTCGCTCGGACTAGGATTTCCTTCCTGCCTTGCATACTTTGGAGATTACAGCTCACAGGAGAATCGAGGCTTTCTAGCAGGGGTTACCTATTTTTCATCAAGCCTCTGCATCGTCTTTGTGGGTCTCCTCCTAAGCTTTGCATCTTTTACTATAGGCGCCCTGATCCTTGCATCGTGGAGAGGAGTCGGCCTAGCCCTGTTCCTGTTTTTCAAGCCAGAAAGGGATCATCATAACGAAAATATCGTACCCTCCCGTACTGATGTCCCTTATAAGGCGGTTTTTTCTGACAAATCCTTTCTGTTATATTTGATTCCGTGGGCCATGTTCTGCTTGATCAACTTCATTGAGAATCCCATAGTAGATGAGTTCTTCGGTGATCCTGTTGCGTCATTTATCCCTATTGCAGAATTTGGCATTGGCAGTCTTGCAGCGTTGGCAGGCGGTTGGATTTCCGACTCAGTCGGAAGAAAGCGTGTTGTCATCTCAGGGTTCATATTGCTGGGAGTTGGGTATGCCCTGCTGGGGCTGTTCCCTAACATCAATCTTTCATGGTATCTCTATATTATCCTTGATGGTGCTGCTTGGGGGATTTTTCTGTTGATGTTCTACATGATCATATGGGCCGAGTTGGCTGGAAACAGGCTAAAGGATAAATACTGTCTTGTAGGCTTGCTCCCCTTCCTAGTTTCTAGCTATACGCAGATAGTTCTCACTCCCTACGCTAGACAAATCGATATTTCTGCAGCGTTTTCACTGGCCAGTCTATTTCTATTCTTAGCAGTCTTCCCAATTTTGGTAGCTCCTGAAACTCTACCTGAGAAGAAGATTGAACTCAAGAAGCTCAGGAAGTATCTCGCAAAGGCTACGGAAATCCGTCAAAGTCAGGGATAGACCGCACAAATCTCTGCTGGAAGAGTAACCGAATGATTATACCAAACAGGATTATTCCTGAAAGGCGTTACAACTCCCATCTCCCGAGTCAGGCACTCAGGCGTAGGTTGGAACAATCTAATTAAAGGACAGGTAAATAGTAATCTCCGTAGAATTAAGCGCCCAAAGAGAGAGAGAAAGTTGAGAAGATGGACAGCTGCACAATTCGCCGTTTCGCTATCCGCTTGTTTACTAATTTTCACGGGCTTAATAATCCAAATCGGAGCTGGAATACTACCAGGCTCTATCACGATTTTAGCCTTTCCAGATGACATAATTGTTGGCGAGAGCACCGTCATAGGCGGATATCTCAATCCTCCTAGCCCAGGTGAGACTGTAACAATCTGGCGAAGAATTTCCGGCTCTACATCACCGTGGGGTATCCTAGCAACCACAACATCAAACACAAGCAGCCAATACTCCTACACCTGGACAAATACAACCATAGGAACCTACGAGTTAAAATCTACATGGATAGGGGATGAATATGCGGCTCAAAGCCCCATCATAACGATAGATGTAAAGGCTCCGCCTGTGGCATCGTTCATCTATACACCTGACGACCCGGTGGTTGATGAAACAATCACCTTCGACGCTTCAGGAAGCTATGATCCAGATGGAACCATTACCAGCTATGCCTGGAGTTTCGGCGATATGTCAACTGGGTCCGGGGTGACCACGACTCACACCTACATACTAGCCGATACCTACAACGTCACGCTGATCATCATCGATGACGATGGACTGCCCGACAATGAAACGATGCCTGTCACGATTTTCCTTCAGCCGCTCGAACCGCCTGTCGCCTCTTTCACCTATTCACCAAGCGAACCACAGGTAGGCGAGATAGTTACTTTTGATGCTTCCACGAGCTTTGACCCGGATGGCACGATTGTCAGCTATGAATGGAATTTTGGCGATGGCATAGATGGGACCGGCGAGATTGTTAACCACACCTATACCGAAGATGCGACCTTCCTAACCATCCTAAATGTCACCGACAACAATGGCCTCTCCAACACCACCTCGATGAGTATTACTGTGCTCAATCGTCCCCCAAATGCTATCTTCACTGAATCCGCAGAAGCTGTATATACCAACGAGGTTATCACCTTCAACGCATCAGATAGCTTTGATCCCGATGGAACCATCGTGAGCTACTTTTGGGATTTCGGCGATGGAAATGAGGGCGCAAACCTAATTGTTGGGCACTCTTACACAGATGATGGAAACTATACTGTAACCCTTACTGTTACGGATGACGACGGAGCGACTGATAACGCTACAGCAATTAAGACCGTGCTGAATCGCGCTCCAGTGGCTTTATTTCTTGAGTCAATACACGTGGTTTTCATCGACGTTTCTATCCAGTTCAATGCTTCTGAGAGCTACGATTCAGATGGCGAGATTGTAAGCTACTTCTGGGACTTCGGAGATGGAACCAACACCACAGGCGTCACAGCCGAACACGCATACACCACGAAGGGCGAATTCACTGTCACACTCACCGTAACAGATGATGATGGAGCACAAGGTCTGGAACTAGCAGTCAAAACCGTGTTGAACCAGATGCCTATAGCCATTCTTGATGAGTCTACGGAAGTCGCGGTAATCGGCGAACCCATCATGTTCAACGCGTCCGACAGTTATGATCCTGATGGCGAAATCATCAGCTACTATTGGAGCTTCGGAGATGGAACCGAAGGGTCAGGGATCACTATTAGCCACGCCTACGACACCAACGGGACGTTTACCGTAACATTAACTGTGACGGATGACGATGACGGATCGAATTCAACAACATCAATCAAGACAATTATGACGAATGAGATGCCCATTCCATCTTTCACTGAATCAGCACACACTTTCGATACATTTGACATCATCACATTTGATGCTTCAGCAAGCTATGACCCGGATGGCACGATTGTCGCGTACTCTTGGGAGTTTGGTGACGGAGCCATTAGTACTGACATGTTCCCAGAGCATTCGTATGCGGATGATGGCATCTACACTGTTACGCTAACCATCACGGATGATGACGGTGGAACCGCATCAGCAAGCGCAGTCAAAACCGTGCGAAACAGACCACCAATAGCCCTTATCGGGCATAATGTGACGACGATTGGCTTGTACGAGGTGATTCGCTTTGATGCTTCATACAGCTATGACTCGGACGGGGAAATCCTAAGCTACGTTTGGGACTTTGGTGATGGAACAAGCGCCACCATGTGCATCATCATAGATCACCCATTCAACGAGGGTGGAGAGCATCTAGTAACCTTGACAGTAACGGACAACGATGGGTCGTCATCATCAGATAGCGTCAGAATCATTGTGAATGCACCACCTGATTGGTCGTTCCTCTTAGTCGTTGGAGTAGTTCTTGGCATCGCCGCATCGGCTGGAATCATAGGCTACCTTATACTTAGAAGAAGAGGAAGACTCATCTGAGAACCACATCCTTGCGAAGAAGCCTAAAGATTGGTTCTCTGCCTGAAGTAATCCCCACGATCCAGAATAGCCTAAGGCTCAAAGGACATCAAAAGCTCGCGATTTTCTTAGTGATCCGCTTCATCGTATGTGTAAATGGATGTTCGGGCATCTCCATAGTAAAAATACGTGTGCCTCCAGCTCGAAGCACATCGCAGGAGCAGGCAATAGTGTCTAAGATGGGGAGGTCATGGAGCTGCTGAAGCTGCCCAGCAGGCGTTTCCTTCTTCCCCACATACGGCAGCATGTCGGTCAGCACTTTGTTCACTACTATTCCTGTTTTCTTCTCAAAAAGGTCGTAGAGTTCATGAACCATTCTCTGAGTGCCCTTTATGTCAGATGCATCCAAGCTTGTTACAACGATTGCTACATCCGCCGCGACGATAGCGTTGATAGAGGAGTATTGAAGCCCAGGGCTCGTGTCAAAAATGAGGTAGTCAAGTTTCATATCATCTAGAAGGGAGGCTCTTAGAGATAGTAGGCGCCCAAGAGCTCT
>CP070679.1:1009631-1026766 GCA_020352535.1 Candidatus Bathyarchaeota archaeon
ACATGGACCTACATCGCGGATAAGGGTGGAGAAGACGAGTAATCCATTTTTGCGATTAGGTTAGCTGATGTCTAGTGGGCGTTCTTGAACAAGTCCTCCTCTCGGGAAATCCACAAGTCTGCTATCAAAGCTGACCTGCCACCGTCCACTCTGGCCAAGTTCTTCACAATGACTACCGGTATAGCTTCGTTTCCCTGCCCCATAATCAACTCAGCTGCAGCAGCAATTTCGTCCACGATGGCCACGTTTTTCACCTGCAAGATGTAACCAAACAAGTCCTGTTGCCCTCGATAATCTTTGAACAAGTTGATACCTGCAGTTCCGATGGCAAACTCGACTTGCGCTCTTCTGAAGGGACGGCTGTAGGTGTCGCAGATTATGACTGCTACGTGTTTTCCAGTCAGCTTCAGTATCCCAGCTCGTATTCTCTCTGCAGATCTATCAGGATCTTCGGGCAAGAGTGCATAGGAGTCTTCGCCTAAGACGTTCGATTTATCAATCCCTGCGTTTAGACAGATCAAGCCATTCTTGTTCTCTACAATCAAGGTTTTAGGAGCGATTTTTACTATCCTTTTGGTCTCACGGAGCACAAGCTCTACAAGTCGAGGGTCTTTCTGTATAGCTTTCGCCATCTTTTCAGATCGTGGTGAAGGCTGCACATCATTCAAACGCACAATCCGTCCCTCTGCTTTTGAGACTATCTTCTGTGCTATAGCTACAACATCTCCTTGATTGATAGTCACATTGTTCTTTACTGCAGCCTCATGAATCATCTTTGCTAAGTCGTCGCCAGCTTCAACAATGGGGAAGTCCTTCAAGCCTACAAGCATGATTCTGTTTGCTTGCATACGTAATCCTTCGAGTTAAATTTCTGTAATCACACTGTCATACGCAGCTTACTTGGTCATAAGCTTTGATGTGCGTAGTGCATGGGTCTTCAGTTTGCACAATACCGTTATCACCAAGACGCTGAAAAGTGTCAGCATAATGCCTTCTGGAATGCTGAAAGTCTTGAAGGAATTGGTTAAGTTCAGGACCTTATAGATGAGAACATAGTGCAGAACATAAAAGAATAGAGTATGTCTCCCAAAATAGCTGAGAGCTCTGCCCAGTGGGTTGGCTTTCATCCATCCTAACACGCTCAGCATTATCCCGGTGAGCCCCCAGTTTAGAAGGAGAAGCTCGATGTTTTGGCTCCATATGTCAACAGTCCGAATATTGATTAAGCCAAGGGAAAGGAGAACCAGACTGGAGAGCAATGATATGTTGCGGTGGTTTCTCAGAGTCGCTAACAACACTCCAGCTGTCATAAAGCTCTGTAGCCAGAAGAAGCTGAAGAAGCCATGTTGTATTTGCAGGAACAGGTTTAGGAAACCTGCTAAGAAGCACCAAGAACCATACCATGCAACTTTAAAGAGTTCGCTACTCTGATAGGTCTCAACTAGGAAAAACAGGCTTAGGAACGCCAAGCTTAGCCCAATAGCTCCAATAATCTCCCCATCGAATGTTAAGAGATTCACGTCTAGTTGACACCAAAGAATGATGAACCAACTGATTGAGGTGAATAGTAGAAGCCTTCTAAGAATCTTCGAATAGAAGGTTTTGGAATCGTAGTTGTCAAACATCAGTTTTAGGCTGAATCCTGCGATAATCAAGAACAACGGAACCCAATTGACGTATCTAAAGAAGTGATAATGAGTATCATACAAACCAAAATCTCTGCTAAACATGTCTAATAGCTGAAACACGATCATCAGGAGAACAGCGATTCCTCTGATCATATCAACATGTTTGAGCCTTTTACTCAACCGATGATCTCCCTGAAGCTTCTTTCTCTAAAGAAGCACTTAGGCTCATGAGTGGGGGGTGAGGGGCCAGTTCCTACTTCAGCAAACAGTTGCATAGGTTCTTGAGGAACGGCCATCGTATGTGTTGCCTTCAAGGAACCATTGACATAGAAAGTGACATAGGAAGGAGTCCAATCAATCCTAAATGTATTCTCCACTGAGAAAACAACATCATCTATGACAGTGGCTTCTGTTTCCCCTACTCCATTGCTTGTGAAAAAGTACCATTTCATTACATCACCATCAAATCGTATAGTGATTATCCCCTCATCACACCATCCGTGGTGATGCTCAAAGATTCCAAGGTAGATATGGCTGTTACTGACATTGTTTTCGCATTTCGCTTTCCATTCATATACCCCAAAATCAAACGCCTTACCAAAAGCTACCCACGAAATCCATTGGTCCGATACATTGTGAACTCTGATGACAATATACGGCGAATCATAGTAGATCAGACCTTGGCTATTAATCCGAAATGCTAGTGGCAAATAATGGTCTGCAGGGCTAATCCAAGATTCTCCTCCGTATCCCTCTCCTGATAGATAGATGTAGAATAGGGCAGAGGTGATCAGGGATGTCAGAACTGAACAAGTGCACAAAAGCACTATGGCTGTTTTGAACCTGATTAATTGCATAATGCCTAGCCGATTGTCTGTGTATTTATGCCTTTTCGCCAAGCAACATAGTTGGTTTCATCAAACCGCACACGAATCAAGAGAACATCTCTATGCACCCGTCATAAGTCTTCAACGGACTTTGAAGATTAACGCATGCTTATTTCTTACAGGCTTTGCTTGGGCTCGAAGACCAATAGCACTACAACGAGTATTCCAACTAGGCCGACGCCTGCGCACGCAATGAATGGCGCTTCGGAAAACGAGAATTCGTAGAGGAATCCGCCTACCGCTGCCCCCGCAACTAATCCCACGTTTCGGAAGATGTTAAAGATCCCCATGCCGCGTCCTCGCTTTGATCCTGGGATCAAACCTGAGAACAAAGCAGTAATCGAGGGGTTAGATATTGAACGACCGAAACCTCGGAAAGACATGACGAGTAGTAATGGCCAGAAACCACCGGACAAGATGACTAGCAACGCAGCCGAAGCATGAATGATCTTTCCTAGTATAATCATGGGTTTCCGCCCAACTTGATCCGCAACCACGCCCATCGGGATTGTAGCTAGAAGCGTTACTACGCCTTGAACCGCAAACAGCATGCCCACACCAATCTCGGATATGCCCAGTTCTTCATTGGCATAGACGGATAATACTGGCTGCATGAGCGCGTTGGAAAAGACTAGGATGAATTGGGCGATACACAATCCCATGAAGATGCTGGCATAGGGTGTTAACCCCTGAAGCCTTTTCGATGATACATTCCAGCCTAAGAGCTTACCACCCGTTTCAGATTGAGAACTCTCGACTGGGGAGATCCCTACTCTTGGCTCCGGTAGGGGTATTCCGTGAACGCGTAGAGCGACAATGAACGCGCTGATAAAGGCAAGAGTGCCGCAGAAGAAGAAGGGAACCGCAACCGTAAAGAGTCCAGCCAGTACGCCACCAATTCCCGGGCCGATAACCATCCCCAAAAAGTGCATCATTTCATACAAGCCCATCGCTTTGCTCCGGTCTCGTGGCGGAACCATCTCAACAATCATCGTGCTAATCACTGGCCATACGATGCCCGAAGCCATGCCTTGAAGGCCGCGAAGAAGAATGAGATGTGTCACATCTTGCGAGAGCCCATACAAAGACATCACGACTGAGTATGCCAGCAACCCCAAGACAATCGGCTTCTTCCGCCCCGCTCGATCCGCGAGCCAACCACCTGGAAGTGTAGTGACCAATCGAGCTACGGCAAACGAGGCTGTCAAGAAGCCAAGCTGTGTACCTGTTGCACCGAAATCCCTCGCATAAATCGGTAGAATCGGCATGACGAGTCCAAAACCCAACATGCTGACAAAGACCGCGAAACAGAGAGGGAACAGCTGCGAGTAGCTGAAGAGAAGGACCACATCATCCTTGAATCTGCTGAGCACCTTATCACCGCTTGCATGTGCGTTGGTATTGCGTACTCCATAATAATAGAAGTTTCTTCCAATAGTCCCAGGTAGTCCCCCGTATCAAGAGGCTCGCAGTCAATAGCGTTTGAACTGAGAGAACACTTAATTCCCAGCAGCCCCTCCACACTTTGATGCGTATTTGAAGCTCCAGTTAAACCCGGCTACTACACCCTTCAACCTAGCACAAACCTTAACTTGCGGCCAATCATTCCGATGGCGGAAACTAGGAGCTTGGTGGGCCGGCATCGTCCATGAAAAAGTCGTTAAAATCAGACAAGCCGACGGTACACTCAACTATCAGACTATACCTGAGGAATCAGACTCACGCTTCATAGAGAGCTACTTCAGATTGGACGACGATTTGCCGGAGATAATCTCTCAGATTAGCAGTGATGACTGCATTAGACGTGCTGTACGCAGCTGCACCGGCCTAAGAATCATCCGACAACAACCCTGGGAATGCCTTATCTCCTACATCTGTGCCACACACAAAAACATCCCAGCCATTAAGAACGTAATCTCCAACCTGTCAAAGGAATTCGGCAGAAGAGTAACGTTTGACCAGCACGACTTCTACACATTCCCCAAACCTAGTGCCCTAGCGAAGGCTAGCATCGAACAACTGAAGGCGTGCAAACTCGGCTTCAGAGCTGACCGTGTCCGCGAAACTGCAAGGATCATACACGAGCAGCAGCTTGATCTGGAATCCCTGAGGGAAGCAAGTTACGAGTCTGCCAGAGCCACGCTACGATCACTCCCTGGGGTTGGACCGAAAGTCGCTGACTGTGTTCTTCTCTTCTCCTTGGACAAGCTTGAAGCGTTTCCAGTTGATGTTTGGATGAGACGCGCAATCTTGGAATACTATTCCGACCATTTTCCACCCGCCTTTATTGAAAGAATGAAGGAGAAAGGGTCAGGTACGCCACGCGACTACCGAGAGATTCGCTTGTTCGGTCAAACCTATTTCGGCAGGTATGCGGGCTATGCACAGGAGTACCTGTTCGCCATGATTAGAAGGCAGTGGACTACAAAGGAAACCTCTATATCGATGAGGAGGCCATACAAATAGTGGAGAGGAGATTCGTGAGAGGAGAGGAGAGACATAAAATCCATTGGTGGCTCTTTCTCATTCCAATCGTAAACATCTGGTACATATCGTACCTATTCTTTGAGAAGATCGTCGAGTAGGGAATGTCACGTATACTTCTAGGGGTTAATCTCGAATAGGACGCCTTCACGCGAGAAAGCATTGGCTTCGTAGAATTTGATAGCGTCGAGATTGGTTTCTCTCGTTGTCACATGCACTTCCACTACGTTCCTTCTTCGAGCGTGGTCTAGGGCCTGCTGGACTAGCTGTGAACCAATGCCCCTTCGCTTATATCCCATCTTCACGTAGAGGCTTGTGAGATTTGAGTTCAAGCCAGCATGGAGCGGATCGTTGTAGTAGACTTGATGTATGAAACCGACGACCTGCCCCTCTGATTCAGCTACAAACAGCTCTTCATCTGGATTTTCAATGGCAGTCTGAATCGAGCCATGCCTTTCAAGTGGCCACCCGGAGAATTCAAGATAGAGATTAGCTACTGCCTGGTGGTCATCAGGCCTAGCTAGCCGGATTTGGGTCGACATCTAGACACCTTCACGTTCTCCAAGTTACTTCACTACTCAAGATAAAGGTGAGTTAGAATGCGATTCCTTCGCTTCAGCTGAAGGAGTATCCTTGAGCATTTGCGCCTGTTCAGCAAGCTGCGCTAGAGTGGCTCGGGGAAGCCCGGTATCCCTTGAAATTGCTCCGAGCTTTCTCGTTGTCAACTGCTTCAGCAGCAACACTCCAGCCGAGGTCAACTTTTCTCGAGTTTCCACCGTTAATCCTTTCAAGCATGTAATTGGGTAAAGGTTCTTCTCGTCAACCATGTTTTGCAGGCTGTTGCCTGGAGGTGAGTTCCAGCCGATCTTGAGAATCCCTCGGCACTTCGTGTAGCGTTCAGCATGCCTTGAGAATTTCGTGTTGCAGATAATCATCGCCTTGTCTACTTTCAAGTCATTTAATCCGTCCTCGAATCCTTCAGTGATATCTTCAAAGACCGCTCGTGCAATGCGGCCTTCATCCAAACCTGTCAGCGCATGATAATTATGGTGATGTTTCACTTCGACAATGTAGGTTCGTCCCTCTTTGCTGGCTACCGCATCTACCTCATGCTCCACGCATCTGCCACGGATGATCTGGTTAGGCTTGACATCGTATCCATGTTCCCTTAGCAGAATCTGGATGAAGCGTTCAAAGTCAGGCTGCGACTTGAGGAGACTGAGTCCTCTTCGCAGGCATATCTGATACCGTACAGACGGTCGATACCTGCCTAAAATCTTGAAGATCAATTGGAGAATCTCTCTTGTCTCCATGCCATCGTAGAGGCTTTTTTCGACTTCATCTGCAACTTTGTCCGCGACCTCTTGGCTAGAGCCAAGCCTCAGGCAAGTCTTCACAACCTTTTCCCGATGATACAGCTGCCTCTGCCCATCAGCCTTTGTAACGTAGAGAATCAGCGTCATTCCCCAATTGCCTGTATGCACAGTGTCTGGTGGTTGATTTTTATAAGACCTTGCCTGAATGCATATGACCAGCAGGGTGGATGCATATGACTGACGACGCCTCTGAAGAGAGCTATCATCTGGAAGGCGTGGCCTTCGGGCTTGCCGATGGCTTGATCATGTGTCTTGGCTTGATAATCGGCGTGGCTGAGGTTACCGCTGACACACGGTTTGTTGTCATCGCAGGCGTGATCGGGGGCTTTGCCAACGCCTTTGGTAATTCAATTGGATTCTTCATGTCGCAATCCGCGGAGAGAGCTTTGCAGATTCACGAGACAACTGATCATGGCAAGATAACAAGAATCCACTCACGGAAGGAAGTCCTTACAAACAGTATCATCTCATTCATATCAACCGTCGCTGCTGTTGGGATACTGCTGGCGCCCTTTGCGCTACTACAGATGAATGAGGCAACCATCTTAACGTTCATAGTTGGCAGCATGATGGCTTTCCTCTTAGGAAGCTATACGGGAAGGCTGTGTCATGAAAATGCCTTCAGGGAGGGCTTGAAATACGCCGCCCTCGCCATACTTGGAGCAGTCATATCGCATTTTATCGCCGATCTGATCCAAATCCTCGTCTAAAAGGCCCAGGCAGCACATGCACGCAGAGTCTTACTACGGCTTATCCTTTTACAACAGCGATGGGCACTAAGCGGACTACCCGTGTGGCGATTCCTACTTTGTCGCTCACCTTGGCTACGCGATCAACATCTTTGTAGGCTAGGTCAGCCTCCTCTGCTAAGACCACTGGGCTAGCTGCGCGGACGATGATGCCACGCTTCTCCAACGCATTCTTGACATCTCCACCCCAAAACCTTCTTTTGGCAGCGGTTCGACTCATCATGCGCCCAGCACCGTGGGCGGTGGAACCAAACGAGACCTCCATGGCTTTGGAGGTACCAACCATCAGGTAGGAGGCGGTTCCCATGCTTCCTGGGATTAGCACTGGCTGGCCAACACTGCGATATTCCTTTGGCACCTCAGATCGTTGAGGTCCAAACGATCTGGTCGCTCCTTTCCGATGAATCCAAACCTTAGTCCGTTTTCCATCGATGCTGTGTTCTTCGACCTTCGCGATGTTATGTGCCACATCGTAGAGTAGGTGCAAGTCAAAGTCTTGGGCTGGTCTTTTGAAGGTCTCCTCGAAGCTCTGACGGACCCAATGCATGATAGCCTGACGATTACTGAATGCATAGTTAACAGCACAGGCCATAGCTTGATGGTAATCCTCAGCTTCGTCACTGTTGCCTGGTGCACAAGCAAGTTCGCGGTCAGGCACAGCAATCCTGTACTTCTGTACAGCCCGCTCCATCACTCGCAGATAGTCGGAACAGACTTGGTGGCCAAAACCGCGGGATCCACAGTGAATCATCACAGTCACCTGCCCAGTGTGGGTGATTCCAAAGGTTTTGGCCACTTGTGGATCGTAGATCTTATCTGCTTTCTGAATCTCGAGGAAGTGGTTTCCAGATCCAAGCGTGCCCACCTGGGTTAACCCGCGTTTCTTCGCGGTTGGTGAGACCTTGGCGGGGTTGGCAACCTCCATGCACCCATTCTCCTCGCAATGTTCCGCATCTTCAGGCCAGCCGAGGCCTCGTCGTATCACCCATGACACACCTTCGGTCAGCAGCTGGTCGAGTTCGTGAGGAGACAAGTGAAAGTCTTTTCGGCGGCTTCCAAGCCCGCATGGAACATTGGTGAAGACCGCGTTTGTGAGCCCTGCGAGTTTGGGTCGTATATCCGCCTCAGTAAGGTTGGAGATGAGCAGGCGAACCCCACAGTTGATATCATAACCTACGCCGCCAGGGCTGATAACGCCCTCCTCGTAATCAGTGGCTGCTACGCCGCCGATGGGGAAGCCATATCCTTCATGACCATCAGGCAACGTGATGGCATGCTTATATATGCCAGGCAGGTGGGCGACGTTGACACATTGGTCAAGAGTCCGATCGGACCTAATCTTCTTCAGCAAGTCTTCATCGGCGAAGACCCGTCCAGGAACTCGCATCCCTGGTTTATAGCTCTGAGGAATCCGCCAGCTATACTCATCAATCTGTTCAAGCGGTACATCTGATGGAGGCCTATGGAAACTTCGTCGCCTACTCATTGAACCACCTTTGATGAAGAAGAGTCTCGGCAAGAATATAAACGGTTTTCGCGGATAAGCGATTAGACCAGCAGTTACTCCGCAATCAACGTTTTGGATGCCGCTTGAAGTATCCTATGAAGCCATGGACATCTTGAGATTTTATCTCCCGCCAGACTGGGTGATTGGTGAGTAGACGAGAAGCCTTTTTCATTGCAGGATCCGCATCGAGAACCTTCCTGTAAATCGTATCAAAGTCTTCTCCAGCGTCTACGGCGTCAGCGATTATTCTGCTCCACAGCTTCAGTTGGTCTACATAGGCTTTCAGCTTGCCAAGCGCGTCTTCTGCCGGGCCAAAATGCGAGTAAAACAGCTTCTCAGGGGCCTTTTCCATCAGTCTCTTAAGAGAGGATAAGGTCTTCTCGAGATGGAATGGCGGGGGAGTGGTGGGCATCGCCACGTCAAGCTTAGGCAAGTGTATCCCTGCAGAGTCTCCAGTGAAGATTCCCTGTGATGCCGCTTCATAGAAGCTCAAAGCGTGTGAGGCATGTCCAGGCGTTTCTAAAACCTCCAGTGCGATGCCCGCACCCAAGTCGATTTCTATCCCATCCATTGCAGCTATTATTCGTTCTTTTGGAACGGGTTGGTATCCGCCATACAGCACAGCTACTTCACCCAGAACCTCTTTGGTCTGCATCCATAATTTCTGTGGATCTACCAGGTGTGGAGCGCCTATGTGATGGACAAGAAGCTTTGCGTTTGGCAGGTGCTCCAAGAGCCTACCTGAGGCTCCTGCATGGTCAACATGAATATGTGAGACCAGGAGGTAGTCGACTTCCTTGTTTTTCACACCGATTTCCTTCAGCCCTGACAGTAGGTTATCTGCTGATATGAGGGGCCCGCTTTCAATGACAGCTACTTTGTCAGCTTTTAAGACGTAGGAGGAGATCAAGTTGTCGAGGTCTGCTGGCATCAAATCGATGAGGTATAGAAAGTCGCTGAGCTTTTCACTGTACATATGCTTCACCTACGTAGGCAAGTCCGGATGGATTTATGTGCTTTCCTCATCTTGCAGATTCCCCCTGTCTATATATCCAGAATGAACTTCACGGTGACTGATTTCGGCTTCCGCAGAATCTCCATTTGATGATAGGTTACTGCCTTCACCCCGACTCTCCGCTGATGCTTCGCTACGTCCAGCGGTTCACCCCAGATTCTCGCCTTCAGTCCTAGAACTCCTTGAGCCTCCTCAATCGCAGGAATCTTGAATCGAGAATACAAGGTGTCAGTCAAGTCGAATCGGACCAGCAGCTTCTCCAGCCAGTTGTAGAGAAGCGCCTGCTCATCTTCACCAATCACCTCAACGACCTCTTCGATGACTGGCTCAACTGACTCAACGTCTGTCATGACCTCGAAGGTTGCCAAAGCCGCGTTTTCAAAGGCCTCTTCAAGTGTCGCGCCGTAGGCAGCGATGTATGCATCAGAAGTATGTTCCAAGAACTCAAAACGCGCCTTCTTCACCATCGAAATCACGAGTGTCTGCGAACCAGATTCGAACAGCATCTAATCGGTCTTCTAGACCTTTTAGGGTTTCTCTGAATGGCTAGGAACCTCAGCAACGGGCATTGACCTGCAAGATGCCACTCTGAGAGTCCTAGAGTGGAGGGGATAGCTCCCATGTTGTAACGTTATAGTCAGAGTAATACCAGATGATCGACTCATTGGAGCCCACAACGTACTTGTCACATGCCGAGCCGCCATGCATCCAGCCAAAGTCTGTCCACGACCACCACCCCCAATACTTAGCGTTGGCTAACTCTGCGACATGGTTGATTGATGACACATAGAGACCAGTTATGCCAAAAGATGTGGCTTCGACATCCCAGCCTGCCTGAATCATCGCGTCGTATAACGTTGCTCCAACTGTCCCATTGGACCACTGACGTGTCCCGTTTGCATAGTCAACACAGAGATTGATTGAGGCTGTTAGTCCGCCTATTCGGTTGACTAAATCGTTGTATTGGTAGAAGTAGTAGACAAATGCTGAAGAAGCAGCTATCGCCCAACAAGAGATGACGATTGTGACTAGGATCCATTTGTTCCTTATTATCGCCGCCATCAGTTCACCTCCTAATAAGCTTTCCAACCGCTCTAGCTACAGGTAGTGTCCCAAATGCGAAGAGTGCAGCATTGCTAAGTTCATGTGAGATTGTGAAAGGAAAACCCATGACTACCGCTGCCCAGAATGGCATGTCGTACGTCCACGAGTATACGACGTTTGTGACCAAGTCATAAGCCAATGTCAGGAGGAAGCCCACCGCTCCAAAAAAAACGCTCAATCGGACGCTATTGGCATCCAAGGTGCGGAAGGCAGAGCCTCTACCCAAGAGGCCACCCGCCAAACCGTAGATTCCCTCAGAAAACATTGTGGCAACGTACATCTGCAGCATGAAGCCATATGGGTTCAATATGCCATATACCATCCACGTTATGATACCAATTAATATCCCGGCAACGGGTCCGAGGATAAGTCCTCCAATGAACACTAGAAAATCCATAATCTTGACATTGGGTACATTGCTTAAGGCATAGTTCGAAGCTATGCCCAGCGCTACAAGGATAATAAGAAGGGAGATTCTACGGATGTCCATCGGTGTTGGTTGGATTATCCAGCCATACATATAACTGTTCCCATACACTTAAGACAGCTACAATCTCAATGGAAATCAGCGAGATGAAATCATTAGACACTATCAGCATTGTTGCAAAGAAGCTTGCACCTGGTCGAGAGCCCACCTTTCTAGAGGCTCACGTAATCGCAGCTTTGAGAATTGTAAGCAGAGAAGCTACAATTGGGCGATCAAATCTCTCAAGAACCTTAGGACTCAGTGAAGGCACCACCAGAACCCTCATCAAACATCTCAGAAGAGAAGACGTATTTGAGGTAACAAGATCAGGAATCGTGCTCTCTAAGTTAGGGAGACAGCTCCTCTCAGAGCTAGAGTCCAAGATTAGTAACGAAATAGAAGTCCCAAAAAGCCCGCTTACAGTCGGAGAACATAATTTGGCCAGTCTGGTTAGACAGGCTGCTGGGGCTGTAGCTTACGGTTTGGAACAGCGAGACATGGCAATTAAGGCTGGAGCGATGGGAGCCACGACGTTGGTGTATAGAAGTAGCAAGCTGGCCATGCCGGGTACAGATGAGAACGTCTTCCAAGATACCCAGCCGATTCGCGAGTTGCTCATCTCAAAGCTCAAACCTAGAGAGAATGATGTAGTGATAATCGGCAGCGCAGACAGTCGGCTCTCGGCAGAGATTGGGGCTCTTGCAGCAGCCCTTGGTCTCTTGAGAATCAAAGAATCGAAGCAAACAAATCCACTTCAGTCACATTAAAATCCTTTTATCAAGCAAGAGCAAGTCTCTGGAAGAGATTACTGACCAAGAATGAGGCATCAGAGATGAATAGTAAGTTCAGTTTGGAGGAGTTGTCCAAGGTCTGGCGTGTAGGCCTTTTTGAAGCTTCCCCTGATGGAATGAAGATTGCTTGTATGTGGGATAGGGAGGGATTCTGGGAAATCTTCACGCTCAAACTCACCGAGGACGGTGTTGATAGGCCGAAGAAGGTTTCACCAGCCCCTGGAACCAAGCTCTACCCGGAATGGAACCCTATTGAAGATAAAGTCACTTACATGAAAGACAACAATGGAGATGAAAGATACGAGATCTACCAAGTCCCCGCAGATGGAGGAATCCCTGTTAATCTTACGAACCGACCAGATGTCTTGAAGCAGGCGATGTGCTGGAGCCCTGATGGGAAGACGATTGCGGTGGAAGGTAACTTTGATGGAAAATTCGCGCTGTGGATCCTCACCCTAGAGACGGGAGACTATGAAAAACTCGTTTACCACCCGCTTGGACGCTGGATGAGACCCCGATATTCCCCTGATGGAAAATGGATTGCGTTTGCTGGAAACCGAACTAGTAATCCGAGAAACCAAGACCTCTATGTCATCTCCAGCCAAGGCGGTCCAGAACAGAAGATTGTTTCCCTATCCGATGATTCCGAAGATGCTATCGAGTATCGTTGGTCCCCAGACTCGAAGCAGATAGCCTTCGTAACCAACACCTTCGGATCGGAGGATGTTGGAATAGCAATCCTCAAGGACAAAACGATAAGCTGGGTAGCAAAGGACAGGTGGGAGAAAGGTAACCCGGTATTCTCCCCAGACGGTAACGTCCTATCATACACAGTTAACGAGCAAGGAAACTTTGACCTCTACCTCACCCAACTTGCTGACATGAAGACTGAGAAGCTGCAGCTGCCAAAAGGCGTCAACTACAACCAAAGATTCTGTCGCAACGGAAAGAGCATCGTCTTTCTACATTCCGGACCAACCTCCCCAGGTGACCTCTGGGAAACCTCGTTAGAGACCGGAGAGAAACGGCAGCTGACCAACTCGCTAAGAGATGTCGTTAAGGCAGAGCAACTAGTAGAACCAGAAATCGTGACCTACAAGTCCTATGATGGACTCGAAATCTCCGCCTTCCTATACCTCCCAAAACAGCCTAAGAACAGCTTGCTACCAGCCATATTATGGATACATGGAGGACCAACAGCACAATGGGTGAACAGCTGGAAGCCAGGCACCCAATTCCTCACCAGCGCAGGCTTCGCCATCCTTGCCCCGAACTATAGAGGAAGCACGGGATATGGCAAAGAATTCCGAGACCTCAACCTGAAGGACTGGGGTGGAGGCGACCTACAAGACATAGTCGCAGGCGTAAAATACCTAGAGAACCAGGGAATCTCACATCGATCAAAAGTCGGTATCATGGGAACCAGCTACGGAGGATACACAACATGGATGGCCCTCACCAAAGCACCAGACTACTTCGCAGCCGGAGTCCCAATCTGCGGAATGACAAACCTCGTGACAGACTTCAACACCACCAGAGAAGACCTCCAACTCTACTCCATCCGGCAGATGGGTCACCCTGACGAAAACCCCCAACTCTACCGCGACAGATCACCTGTGAACTTCGCACAGAATATCCGCGCACCAGTCTTCATCATCCATGGCGCACGGGACCCCAACGTTACCATGGGCAACACAGATGAAATCGAACCACATCTCACGAAGTACAACAAACCCTACGAAAAAAAAGTCTACCCCGATGAAGGACACGGACTCCTTAAACTAAAGAACAGGATTGACTCATTGAAACTCACACGGAACTTCTTCCAACGCCACCTAAGCTAATACAGCTTATCGAAGTCCTCCGTGACAACTTGATGAATGACGACTAAACCAGTCTTCACCAGAGATTGCTCCCACAAGGTACAAGGTGGCGCAGTTACACACTTGAATCCCTTGAAATATCTGAAAGAAAATCCTACTTCTTTCGAATTATCGACACAGAAGACCCTGAAGCCGGCAAACGGGATCTAAGGAAAGAATCATCCTACCCTAAATCATTACCTAAATCTAGAGCGATTTAGGTTTCGATTTAGGTTGTGGTTTAGGTCGGGGTTTAGGCAGTACCTATCAGGCCTTGTAGCAGCTATAAGGTCTAGCGTTTTCCTTTTAGGTTTGATTTGGAAGATACACCATTTTGGCAAGACAGCTGAATGTAAACAATGGGCAAGCAAATAACCCGTTATAGGCAAATTCTGAATCAGCCGGGGAAAAGGGCTTCTTGGTGTTCTTGTCATAGCAGAGTATTGAAAATGGCGTTGGTCATGGGATTTTGTCCTGAGTTTACTGGCAAACCCATG
Source organism: Candidatus Bathyarchaeota archaeon (assembly GCA_020352535.1). Lineage (GTDB taxonomy): Archaea > Thermoproteota > Bathyarchaeia > Bathyarchaeales > Bathyarchaeaceae > SOJZ01. The sequence continues at coordinate 1,023,998 of CP070679.1, forward strand.
TATGGACCAACACTTTGAACACTCTCCCTCTAGGTTTCTGAATTGCTATCTTTTAATACTCAACTCAGTCAATCTTCTCTTTTAGGTGATAAAATGCTAGATATACCATCCATAACAGGAATAGTAGCAGCAGCAGGTGTGATAATAGGAGCTATTCTAGCCATATTGGAGCTTAGGACCATAGCGAGAACGAGACAAATGGAGCTCGTAATGGGACTGTATTCGACTTTCATAACGAAGGAATTTCAAGACGCATATGACATATTGTGGACTACTGATTTCAAAGACTATAACGAGGTGCTGAGAAAGGGTCAGCTGATTAGACTACGCACTGTTGGAGGGTTCTTTGAAGGAATAGGAGTCCTTCTATACAGGAAACTTGTTGAAGTTAGACTCATTGATGACCTTTTCAGAGAGTCAATCAAGCTGATGTGGGAAAAAGCGAGGGCTCCCCTTTGCGACGCCAGGCAGCAACTAAATCTTCCAGGATATGCTAGGTATTTCGAATATCTCTACAATGAAACGCAGAAGCAGGCGCAAAGCCCATAACAATCAGAACATCAAACCATTCAACATGAAAAAGGAGGCTAGGAGAGTACCTTCGGCTCTAGCTCTCCTAAGGCTTTGAATATTCTATCTTTTGACTCTTTGACAGCAGGGCTCTATTGGTGTTTAGCTGAATTCCCATTCTGCTGTATCATGAACTACTATCGCATGTGTTGCGCTGTCTAAGATCGCTACATCTGCGCGTGGTCGAAGATCGCTATCAAGCATGCAGTGTTCAGGGCGTATCTACGCTTCTGCTCTTTCCTTTAGCCACTGAGCAAGTTGTCGAAGATGTGAAATAGATGTTTGGTCGATTATGGGAATCTTACGTGAACCAAGCTTCTTGATTGGCTGATACTTGGGCATTGATGAGAATTGGACAGAGGACCAATAGACTGTGCCTTTCAGCGTCCGTTCAACGATTTCGCCGCAGTCAGGATGATACGGCATACCCAGAAAGACGATTCCTTCTGCCCAATTTAACATCACTGGTTCTCCACAGGTGGCTAATAACTCAACACGCTGAAAGAATTCTTCGTTGGAAAACTCCATACATTGAAAGATGACAATTTTTCTGACAGGTCGAAGCGTAATCTCGACCTTTTCTTCTTTAATCATGTCGAAACACCTACTCGTAGGCTAGTGCACGATTTTTGTCCTTGTCGTTCATTTCTTCTTCTTTAGCGTAAAGAATTTCATTTTGGTCTCTTTCTTAGCTTGCTTCTTTGCTCTCAAGTATTCTGCGTGTCTTTTCATTCGCTCAGCTTCTACATGTCGTCCCTTCCTATTTGCCAACCATCAGACCTCCTACTACGTAACTAGCTGTTCTCACGAAAGGTGTAGCTGCATTTCGTGCACCTGAAAAACTGTGTTGAGGATTGCTCCAAATCCCTAGTCTGGACTACCCATGTGTAGGCCAGCCTATTCCCACATTTATAGCATTGGATTCTGACTGTGGGGAAGGTCTGTAGCTTTTGTTCTGCCTTTCCAATGATTGCCACTGACCGTCGCGGTGAATGATTCACTGTCTTGAAGATAGCGGGCATCAGACCGACTGCTCGTCTTCTATATTTGCATCGTCGGCAGGAGAAGAGTAGACTCATTTTGCTCCTCTTCTCCTTTGCTAGAACCAGCATGGTTCCGCATCTAGGACAAAAATCCATCTTCAGGTAGCTCCTGATTAGGCTCCTGTTCTATTCTAACGTATTTGTGAAATCGTCTTCTACAGCACTCATACTGCTCAAAGCGCGTCATGCCTAAGGTCCACTTCGCGATTGGTGTATCCACCTTCCTATTGCAGATTGGGCATTTTGCCAATGATCGACACCTCCTTTCAACAGGTCCAAGATTAAACAAGAGAAATATGATGTTTGGAGAGCCCCCCACCGTCTCAAGGGTGGACTGCGGTTCCACAGTCAGGACACATCAACGCCTTTCCTGCAGCGCGGATTTGACAGCAATCCCTACACATGGTTCGCCTGCAATGAGGACACGCCCATCCACTCAGCAGAGAAAGCCCTCCTACGAGCTGACCGCAGAATCGGCAGAAGTCAGGTGCGTGTTTACTTGTCTGCACCCTTCTTCTTTGATTGCTTCTTCCCTTTTTTCTTAGCCATGCAATTCACCTCCGCGAGTTGGTGACTCTGCATTCTAGTGGCTCTGGTGTGACGAATCGGAATTATGTAACCTAACCTTGCTGGTCGGTTACTCCCAGTCACCCCAATCCTCATCGTCTTCGTCTTCGTCCTCTTTCCATTCCCATTCTTCTTCTTCTTCAACCACAGTTCGTCCCTCCGCATATCGCTATGTAGCTTTAGCTTAAGAGCTTCTTAATAAGCTTATTGATGTAGAATAAGGAGTTCGAATCACAAATATATTAAGTGGAAGAGCTTCTAATATCCTTAGGGAGCAATATTGGGCATTGAGCTAGATGAGACTGACCGTGAGATCATGCGATACCTCACAGAGAACTCGCGTACTACGTTTGTGGACATTAGCAAAGCACTGAACATCTCTGATGCAACCGTCTACAACCGTGTGAAACGTCTCATGGAAGAGGGAGTCATAACCAAGTTCACCATTGAAGTTGACAGAGCAGCCTTAGGACGGCGTACTCGCGGCTTTATTCTGATAAGTGTAGCACCTGGCAGCGTGAAGGACGTATCTAAGCAACTCTGCGAAATTAGAAACGTACGTGAGGTCTATGAAGTTCATGGATCTGAA
>CP070679.1:1026866-1033985 GCA_020352535.1 Candidatus Bathyarchaeota archaeon
AAAGTTTTTCTGATATTTGTCAACTTCACGTTTGGCATTCTATACAACCTCCAAGAGTCGCGAACTCGCTGACTTCAAAGATTTTAAGCTCATCGAGTTGTCACCATCCTGAAAATTAGCAGAAGCGCAAATGAGATTGCAATTAGGTAGGTCGAGGCAAAGAGAGCTGCAGGAATCGCTAAGGCCTCAACCATGTTCACCACTAAAGGTGGGATGGTCGCGTCGCTTCCCATGACAAGGAAAGTAGCTCCGGTCTCTCCCAGCGAACGTGTGAAGGAGAGAATGGCACCTGCCAGAATCCCCCTCTTCAGCAAAGGTAGAGAGATGGATTCTGCTGTGTTGTATGGTGATGCGCCTAAAGTTCGTGCAGCACCATCAAACAAAGGAATCTCCGACCCTTCAAAAGTCGCTATTATTGGTTCCACAACAACCGGGACGGAGAAGACTATGTGGGTAAGGATTATGAGCCATATTCCTGGATTCGCCAACCTCAGGCCTCCTGGTCCCCAAAGTAGGAGAATGGACAATCCAAGAGCTGAGGTGGGAACAATCAGCGGGATTCTGAGTAGGGATCTGATGAATCTGCCAAATCGATATCGTTCGATCAGGAATACTGTCGGGATTGCTATGCACGTAGCTATATATGTGGCGACGAAGGCAGATATGAAAGACACTGACGTAGCTCTTAGCAATGACGCAAAATAATTTGGAGGCCCAAACAGCTGGTAGACCACGCTTCCCTCTACCCTCCCCGTATCCGGATCTTGGTTCCAAGATAGGAAAACAGAGTTCAACACTACAATTATCGGCAGGACCACAATTATGAAGATGAAGATCATGCATAAGATATCCTTGAATCTTGGAAGCCTTCGAGAAACTGTCTTCTCTCGCTTCAGAATCTTCTTCTCAATGCGACGGATAAAGAAAAGCCGGCGAGTTGAGCCTTCTCCTTTGTGAAGTAGAAACTCAGTTGGAAGGATTATGGCAGAAGCCATGACGATTAGAAGGCATCCAAGAAAAGAGGCAGATCCAAATTTGAACTGGGACACCCAACGAATCACAGCGATTGGCGCAGTCGTGTAAACACTTGACACAACCATTGTAGCACCAGTCTCTCCAAGGGATCTGGCAAAAGCCAAGACACTTCCAGAAAAGATTGCTGGGAGGGTCAGCGGAATCAGGATTTTTCTGAATGTTGTAAGAGAAGAAGCACCTAAAGTTCTAGATGCTCTCTCAAAGACTGGCTCTAGGCTCAGGAGTTTGGCTTGAAGGGTTCTAACGACATAAGGGAATGTCAGAGCAACGTGCACGATTAGCATCATGAAGGAAACGTTGATGAATGGAACCAGATACTCCATCTCTACTATCCCTCGCCCAATCAAGAGTCCTAACCCCGATGTGGTTGTCCATGTGATCACCGTGGCGAAGCCAAAGCCGGATGTCGGGATTACCAAGGTGAACGTTATGAGGTCTTCGATGAAGCCTTTACCCCAGAAGTTCTTGCGAGCCAATATGTATGCTAATGGAATGCCGAAGATGAGGTCTATTACCACCGCTGAAAAGGCTAGGCGTAAGGATAGTCCGAGGTGCTTCAGGATTTCTCTCCAATTGGTATCTCCGATAAAGGGATTCGCGAAGACCTCAGTGTGAACCTCTGACCATTCTGTGAAGGTGAATGATATCAGGAAGAAACTTGGCAGGAAGACCAAGACAAGAAGGCTTATCAAGACTCCAACAATAGCAGCCTTAGCGATTAACTTCCTTCTATCAGTAACTGCAGCGCTCTGGTCCAATTGTTACACTCCGGGATTTCTTACGGCAGGCCATACAGTGAACAGAGTTTCCGTGGCTTCACCTGACAAGGGCTTAAAGATAGGAACGTCTACTTCGTATTCGACACCATTCAGCTCATTAAAGATGTCTCTGTTGATTGGAACGCTTGGGTTAGCGGGTCTGAATCCGTAGGCTTGGGCTGTGTTCTGAGGTTCTTCTTGGAGTAGATAGAAGAGGAAGTGGGCGGCTGCGAAACGTTCCCAGTGGTCAACCCATGGAGCATCCAAGATTACGTAGGGATGGTCTGAGAGTATGGTTCCGCTTTCAGGATAAACCGCAATTAGCGAATCGCCCCACTTGTTCTGGGCCTTTAGCGAGTTATCAATGACTACACTCTCATAGACGGTAAAACAACTTATCGCTGAGGGACCGTTCTCTGCTGCCCATCTTCCGAAAAACCCCGTGCTCTTTCCGTAGTAGACTGCGTTAGATTCGATGTCTTTCACGAAATCTAATGCAGTAGAATTGTTAAAATCCTCAACCTCGATTTGATCAGGTTGCTTGCCCAAGGCTTCTGAGAACTCCAAGACAACCGCAGTCACTCCTCCATTGCTCAATAGCGGGTCTGGATGTCCATACTTGTAGCTAATGCCATCAGCTGCCATCTGGTTGAGGTCGGTGAAGCCTGTGATGTTGTGCTCTTGGAAAAAGGAATCCCAGCCTGCTATGACTATTGGCGATAGGACCAGAGGTGTTGAAGCTGTAGCAATATCTTCGGTATGTCCTAGCCCCTTCCACTTTGAATTCAGGTAAGGTATCCATATGTTCGAGGCAGGACTCCAAGCAGTTGGCTGCTCACTCTCCCAGAGAATCGTGTTCACACTGTCATGACTTCCAGTGACTATGAGTCTTACTGTAATGGTGATGTTGAATTGTTCAAAGAACCATTGCTCAAAATCTGGCGTCACTTCTTCTATCCAGCTCTGCTTCTCGCTTGTATAAAGAAAATCCAGTTGAATGCTGGATGGTAGACCTCCTTCTCCTGTGCCACCGAGACCGCCCTTTGGGAAGAGAATGGATATGGCAGAGAAGAGCAAGAAGCCAATCAGTATCCCAACGAGGAGCATCACATATCCTTGTCTAGGGAAAAACCTCCGACGTCGCTTTGGTACTCCTTGGCTCATCTCTCAGTCGGTCTCATAGTATTCGCCAGTCAGATATAAAATATCTTTACATACCGCTTTCACTTAATACCCATGGTCAATAAGAGCTATTTCAATGTCTCTAATTGGAATTTTACCGCTTTGCTTGGCTCTATAACTATTCAGCCTATGCATCTGTGCTCCTAGCTAGAAAGAGCGGCCAAAGACGAACTCATTCAAGCTATCCAAGAACCCTTCTTTATACCCTCTTTCTCTACATATGGCAATTGCTGCAGGATGATCAGCATAGTAGACAATTGCATCATAGCCCTTCTCCTTGATAAATTCTTCAAAGAATTCGAAGAACTCTTTGCCATAGCCTCTTCCTCGATACTCCTTTCTCAGCCAGACTTCATGTAGCTCGACAATGTTCTCTTTCCTTCCGCCAAGTAATCGTCTAAGTATCTCCCTATCCTCAGTGTCTCTAGCGTCCCCCTCCCGATGTTCATCGGTGCTAGTTTCATGCCAAATTGCATTACCGATAATCTCATCGTTCTCTCTCCACACAATGAGGTGAGCTGGGTCTTGGGCAATGATCTTTTCTTCCGTGAGGCCAAGCTCTCCTGTGCCTTGTTCGCCTGCAAATCCATTTTTCTCGTAATATTCCTTGAACTCTTCCAAATCACAGCCTACAACAAATTCTAGAATCTGTCCCACCCCCACTGTTCATCAAGTCAGCGAGCATCCACTGCTCTAATCTGTCTTCCGCTTCAGTTTTATGACTTATGGAAGAATCTAAAAGATTAGTATCATCTACTCTCTTCCAGGTGATGTGATGATCGACATACAAGCACTCTCGATTGTAATTGCAGCTGCAAGCGTCGTAATTGGAGTCATCTACTCTTCCTTTCAACTCAGATATCAGACCAAAGCGAGACAAACAGACTTAGTCTTAAGGCTGTATTCAAAGTGGAGTGATGACAAATTCATGGAAACATATACAACCGTCCTTAGGAAACTCGAATTCAAGGATTACACTGATTACGTTAAGAAATATGGCTCACCGCTTTCTGGCACACCAACTAACAGAAAGTGGCTGATAACTGGCCTATACTTCGAAGGGATAGGCGTGCTTCTTCGTAGGAAACTAATCGACATTAGGTTGGTGGATGACCTTCTTTCTGGACCGATTAAGAATATGTGGGAAAAAATCAAACCCTTAGTAGAAGCGGTCAGAAAGCAGCTTGGTCAGCCAACAGTAATGGAATACTTCGAATTCCTCTACAATGAAATGCAAAAGAGAGAACAAGGCTAATCCAATAGAGGCAGCCCTTCCAAATTCTCTTTTTGCTTCTGTAAGCATAAACAGAATAACCTTATTCTGTCTCTAAATTAGAAAGTAAAGTAGCCTCGGTGGCTCAGCTGGTAGAGCGTCAGCCTCGTAAGCTGGTGGTCGCGGGTTCAAATCCCGCCCGAGGCTTCAGCTTCCATCTCGAGTACAGCTTTTACGCCCCAGATTAGATCATGCGCTAGCAAAATATATCAAACCATAGATAAGACCATACACTTCGAGGTTGTACATCAACAATGGATCTGGTCCAAACATTAATCCTCGCCATCATCCAAGGCATAACAGAATGGCTGCCAGTCTCCAGTACGGGTCACCTCAACGTCGTCCGGACCTTGATGGACTTGAATACCATGGACCCGTCTTACGTATTCTTTGATTTCATGTTGCATGTAGGAACCCTACTTGTGGTTCTGGCGGTTTTTAAGACTGAAATTTCGGGGATCCTTAAGGCGATATTCAAACGGGATTTTCAGACAGACGACGGGAAGCTAGCATTATACGTAATCGTTGGGAGCATACCAACCGCAATCATAGGCTTTACCCTCAGCTTCCTCTTCCGTGAGCAGTTTGAGGTCATCTACTTGAATCTGCTGACTGTAGGTATAGCCCTACTATTCAATGGCTGTATACTCTTCATTTCGAAGCGTGGAACAAGCACCAAGCGACCAGACTACGCGAGCTCTCTTCTGATGGGGGTCGCTCAAGGTGCCGCAATTATCCCCGGTATCTCCAGAAGTGGCGCAACCATATCAACGGGGCTGCTGAGGAAGATGAACCGTGCAGAATCATTCAAGCTCTCGTTTCTCCTCTCGTTACCAGCAGTGGCAGGGGCAGCCTTGGCGGAATCGAGAAACTTACCCGCGAGTGATGTAGATGTGGTTGCGATGCTCCTTGGCGTAATAACATCAATGATCGTGGGCTACATGTTTCTTATACTGCTGCGGAGACTTGTCATGAACGGGAAGTTTCACTGGTTTGCATACTACTGCTGGATAGTTGGATTAGCAATAGTGACCTTCTCCGTCCTGCAGTAGAAAAAGCAACCCCGATGCAAGTTAATTACCCCGATTGCAAGCGGTATGCTTAATTGAATTGCAGATTAGATTTACCTCTGGGGGCTTGAATGGATCTAGCTGTAGTCTGCAAAGCACTTGTAAAGGATTTTGGTGAAGTCAGAGCCCTTGATGGCTTAGGCTTTCATGTTCAAGATGGAGAGATCTTCGGCTTGATTGGTCCTAACGGGGCAGGTAAGACCACAGCTCTGAGAATAGTCTCCACGTTACTGTTGCCTACCTCAGGGTCCATCACGGTCTTCGACCAGGATGTGGTCAAAGAGGCGTCTGCCGTTCGAAGAATAATCACATACCTTCCTGAAGAAGCAGGAGCCTACAAGAATCTATCCGGTCAAGAATACCTCTCTTTCATGGCAAAATTCACCAAAGAAGACAAAGACGCTGTAAGCGAGATGGTTGAGGTAGCCTCCACAATCTCAGGACTGGGAGACCGCCTTAAAGACAAGGTCAAAACCTACAGCAAAGGCATGAAAAGACGACTTCTCGTGGCACGAGCTCTCATGACAAAGCCCAAACTAGCAGTACTTGATGAGCCAACCAGCGGACTAGATGTTCTCCACTCGGTCCATGTCCGAGGAATTGTGAAGCAGTATGTGGAGAAACATGGAGTGACAGTGCTTCTGTCAAGCCACAACATGCTTGAGGTAGAGTATCTCTGCAACAGAGTAGCTCTCCTGAACATGGGTAAAATCGTAGCAGAAGGCTCCCCAGATGAACTCAAGAAGGAAGCGAGGGCTCCGAATCTTGAAGAGGTGTTTGCCAAGGTGGTCGACATTGATTAGCAACCTACTCAATATGGTCGTGAAAGAAGTCAAAGAATTGGTGAGAGACCCACGAATCCTACTAGGGATGATAATTGTTCCACTCGTGATGTTTCCGCTAATGGGTCTCGCCGTGCAGACCTCAATGGAAACCGCAGAAGAAAGCATGAGGAGCTTTTCAATCGCAGTTAAGGACTCGGATGGTGGCTCTGTAGCAACAAGCATCACCACCTTCTTAAGAGCCTTGAATGTGACGGTTGTAGAGATTGGAGAGATGAACTTTGCTGAAGCCATTGAGTATGTTCAGCAGTCAAACGTGACTGGGCTCATAATCATTCCTTCTGGCTTCAGTGAAAATGTCACAGAAGGCTTGAGGGCGAGACTGGACACCTACGCCGTGTTCCGGAGCGGCGGAATCGCTGAGTCTGCTGGCTCCTCCTCAATAAGAGCTTTACTGAATATATTTGAAGAAGGGCTCATCTTCCAGGAAGTCAGTACAGAATTCGGTGAAACCACGAAGGTTGTTCTTGACCCCATCGATACAACTGAGATGACCATCATAAAGGGGAAGAGCGTTGACATCAATCCAGAGATTCTCTTCGGACTGATGATATCGCAGTCGACCGCAATGCCCGTAGGCATAATGATGCTGCTGATCTTCGCGATGCAACTAGCAGCAACATCTGTAGCATCTGAGAAAGAGGAGAAGACCTTGGAAACCCTACTCACCTTGCCTATAAACCGATTCACAATTCTGGCTGGAAAGCTGACAGGCTCCATTGTAGTGGCCATCATAGGTGCAGCAGCCTATATTGTAGGCTTCAATTACTACATGACCAGTTTCACCGGCATCATACCGGGACAAGCAGCTGTGGATCTTGCCGCGATAGGATTAGCACCCACCTTGATTTCCTACCTACTGCTTGCTGCATCACTCTTCGTATCCTTGCTTTCAGCTTTAGCCTTGGCAATATCAATCTCAGTCTTTGCTGATGATGTGAGAGGCGCCCAAGCCTTAG
>CP070679.1:1034085-1037529 GCA_020352535.1 Candidatus Bathyarchaeota archaeon
ATAGCTACTTTGCTACTTGCATCATTCTGTACCAGTGGCTTGGCCACATTCCAGACCGAAGGAATTCCAACGCATGCTTGTCTTCAGGACCAGTATGGAAATGTATACGACTTTGAGGTAGACTTGGACCACAATTACATATACGGATTATTTTACTCCAACCAAGGCTGTGACGCTCCGATATGGCCTTTAACAGGTAGCTTTGCTCGGGGTGAAGGGTGGATGATTGAACTTACAGGTGCTAATCCACTGGGTGACAGCGATCCATCGTGTGTTCCAGTGTTCAAGGTCAAGGGCATCTACCCGAATGCAGCCTGGTACTACGCGGATGGCTATGGCGGTCAGGAGTTCACATGGACTCACTGTGGCGCAGCTATCACCGAAGATGCTGGACAAGGTGGAATCTTCGGAGTGAACGATGTTGCAAAGGATATAAAGATAGCTCTACCACCATCAGCTTGCCTTCAGGACCAATACGGAAGCTTGTATGAATTCAACATAGACCCAGAACACAGATACCTGTATGGTCAGTATATCTGCAATCAAGATTGTGAAGCGAAAATATGGTATCTACTAGGTAGCTATGTCTTCACGGCCAAGGGACCGATGATTGAACTCACCGCTGCCAATCCATTGGGCGAGGCTGATCCGTTCTGCGTTACGACATTTAAGGTGAAGGGTATCTATCCCAACGCGGCTTGGTACTACGAGTGGGGCTATGGTGCGCAGGAGTTCACGTGGATTCGTTGTTAGCAGGTGGTCCTCAGATACATCCAGCAAAGTGGAAAACCAAGGTGGGCAACGCCTGCCTTTTCTCTTTTTCATATGTACGGCGCGCACGGGATTCTCAGAGGGCGCAGACTAGTCTAACCATCCTTCACCCTCTACAAGCTTTTTCTGTATCTTGACTGTGAATCCTGCCAGAGGCTTGTAGTAATCCTTTAAGCATGCTTCGGAGCAGATGAAAATCTTGACTATAGCCCTGCTGAATAGAACCCTGTCGGTCTCCCTATCACACTTGATGCACTTGCCCATAGCTATCTAGGTAGGTCAGCACAGCCTCGCTAATCCCCTTTCTACACACGAAAATGTATCTAGGAATCCCCGTGAAAATCCCGAAAAGTCAGTTTTGCCTGCTCGCAAAATTCCAGTAGTGAGCGTATATAAAGGAAAACTATGCGTTCATGCTTAAGACGCTCGACCTGATGGGTTTGAAGACCTGATTTTACGCGGGGGTATTTTTCGCAATAGAGATAAATGCGAGGGATTAGATAGGCACAAATACCAAGTAGCGCGTGCGTTTTCTATCTACTCTCTAGTTTTCACTGCTTTTGGCTGAACCCTCTGATTGCAGTAGGGGCAGGTACTCCAAACCCTTGCTCGGCTTGCCTTCCATTGGTTCTTGCAGAATGGACACTCCAACAAGACTTTCTTTCCTACGTAGAAAACTTTCTGGCTGAGTCCAAGAATGACAATCCCGAAAACTGAAGCAGCAGCTCCCACTATAGCCAAGTGCATCAGTTTCAACCTAACGCCGAGGCCAAAGTCAAAGTCATTGATCCAGAGATACTGCTCTAAAGCGGGGAATATTGGTCGTGAAGTGGACACACTCGGCCATGCCTGCCAGAATATGGCAATCAGCATTGTTAGTCCGACAAGGACGAATGCGAAGCCTAATGCGTAACCTGCCATATGATAAGTAGCGATTTTTTTCATGGAGCCTCGGAATTAGGTTGAAATGCCATTCTTATCTGATTTATGAAGTTGAGATAAACAGATAGGGTGCAGTATGCAATGGTATTTGAAGACACGGATTTTCTGTGACAGCTGCTATGCGCGCGCCTATCATAGGTGTAAACGTCTTCTAACTCGTTGTAGAGACCATCCCATCGACATCTGCCCTCGCACATACAGAAAGAGGGTTATGGCACCACATACGATATTGAGAGACCCTGCCAGAGCAAGTGCACTGGCCCCAATGTTCAGAAAAAACGATGCACCTCCCTGAGTTCGGGCAAGCGCTACCTTTGTCAACCAGTCAATGCCCCAGAAGATGATACCCGCAGACCCAAAAAAGTAGAGCGAGCTGAGAAGCACGGCTCTCAATGACATGGACCCGGATCTTGACGAGTAGGAGCCGATGATGTAAATCAGTACATAGACAATATCAATCAACATCAACGCCGCAGCAAACAGAGAAACATACGCATTCAGAAGCTCTATTTCCATCTTCTATAACCACTTAGCAACTCCAAGGGAGCTCTAAAAATGCTTTGGGATGCACGCAATAGGTGTAGTTAAGAATTGGCGAGAAGTATTACATGCGCGTGTACATGCCCATGTTGGTCTGTGCTAACTGTACTTTGAACGTTTTCTATTGTAGTCTACCGCTGCTCCTCCTGCTACTACTGGGATATACACAGACCAGAAGAGTATAACTCCAAGAGGAAAGAAGTTAGCCTGAAGCCAGAAAACCAACCAGAAAAACAGTAAGGGACCTAAACCAACACATAACAGTAGGATCTGATGTTGCATCATCGCGGTAAATATCATGAAGGCAAATGACCGTCGAAGCCTCCACCTAAGATTGGACTTCAACTTCTTCAAATCCACGTTCTCACCTTCTTTCTCTATTAGTGCATATTAGAGGTCATACTAAAGATTTGAGAACGACACTTCTAGAACCCGCGCGCATGCAAGATTCTAGGGGCTAGCACCCCTAATTAGGTATTCTAGAATGCTGACATAGACGATTTCCGTGATGGTTCGGTTTCCGGGAATTACCCTGACCTTTGGAACCTCTTGAACCTGCACCCTGGGAACCTCGATTTCCATGTACTCCGTTTCTTCCCACGCGAAAAGATCGTTGTTATCAACATTGAAGTACACCTTGGCTTCTTCAGTCCACTCATAATAATGGACTTCTATTTCGTGCCAACCTTGTGGTAGCCACCAAAGGATGCTTTCCATCTCTTGATACTTCTGATCATACCACATGCTAATCGCAGGAAGCCCGTTGAGAATCAACTGGCTGCCGTCGCTGCTTCCGAGAGTGAAGACGTACCAGCCAGGCGCTTCATTGTACAATCGGCCTATAGCCTCGAATCCTAGCCTATCACTGTAACCTGCATAGACCTCTCCATAGCCCCAATCAGAACTGAAGGTTGAATCGAATGTCTGTGTTCCGATGACACTCTCCCATTGCTTATCAAGTGCCATCAGATACCAAGTGACGTTAAATCTCATATATGTAGGAATCTGATACGGGATAGAAACAGTCTCAGTCACAATCGTTGATGATAGGTCACTGTAATCTTCAGTAGTTAGATACAACTCGCCTCGTGATCGTGCCATCGGAATTGGAAACAGCACGATGAGAACCACAATCAAAGCTACGATAGTTACGACCTGAATTATCCTGTCAACTTTCCATTTCTCGGTCAT
>CP070679.1:1037629-1041148 GCA_020352535.1 Candidatus Bathyarchaeota archaeon
CTACCCGCGTGGCAGGGTCGCGCGTTTACTAAAATCTTATCCTACCCGCCACCACCAATGTACACGTTCGATGAAGCCAACCTATATAAGTGATGCCGAGAATACCGGGAAGTTGTGTGTGTACTATCGCGCGCAACCTATTGACGGATTTTGTGTACATCACGCACTTTGCGCACGGTGATGCTCGCAACAATTAATAGGAGATGAAAGAATGGACACTATCCTTAAAATGTGCACTCGATGCCGAGTTCGACCGAGTTACCAAGAACACCGACACTGCAAACCTTGTCGACTTGGACTGGAAAAATCTGGTCTGCTTGACAAAATACACTGAAATGACCGAAAACGCGGTCAACCTTCGCTTTTCATTCTATTCCTGCGTGCAAGACTCGAATACAACGCGCATAAATATTCGTATTCCGCGCGTGCGAATTGGCTTGAAGGTAACTCCAGCTCACTCTGCGAGTTGAATTTCCAAGTAGACCTCATAGAGAAAGTCTAGGCTTGGATGGATGCGATAACTGAAGGTTCCGCTCTTGAACAAAGGTCTGTATTTCTTGGCGAATTTCTTGACAAACATTTCCAATTCGTTCTGAGACTGTATTCTTAGCCTTTCAGCCGCTTCACTCACCACAATGCAGCCTCCACCAGAAGAAGAAGTCAATGAATTAATACTTTCCGAGAAACAGACCATCCCATGAAAGTCAAAGTCACTCTCATCCTATGAGAAGTCACTGGAGCTCCATTTCTTGTTCTTCTCGAGCCTTTGCATGACGCATATCTTAATATATGGTCAAGTATATTATATTAGTTGAGTAGAATTCTCTTCGAGAGTTTCGATAAAGGCTTCGCGGCACTTTATCACTTTTGTTGACCATTTTACTGAGAAATACAAGGTGGAAAATATGAAATTAGTAAATAGGCAGGCGCATATAAGGGGGGATTCGTGATTTGTCTCTCTCTGGGATTCAGTTCAAAATGCATCACAGAATTATTTCCAAGATAGAGAAGGCAGGAGCTACTTCAAAAGAGAAAGCTGTTACTCTTGAAGATGCCAATTTTGATCTGCAGGAACTGCAGTGGCTGGAATACTTCACTGGATCATTCCATAACGGATTGAAGAAGACCAAGGACAGTCGGTATTACATCTAGAGACGTACACGAGCGTGTATCTCTATCTGTTTAGGTCATTTGCGACCGATCATGCGCGTATGCAAGCATGAAGGAGCAGTAGGTTGATACCTGCGGATTCTAGTCCAGCATATCCCCTTGGCTGAAGTGTGTGAACACCTCAAGGTGACATCCTCAATTGCAGTTGGTTTGGGTAATGACTTTCGGGAGTTTACGAATTAGCCAAGGTGTTCTTAGGTAACTCATGGCAGTGAAGCACGAGGGAACTACGCAGGTGATGACTTGATACATTATCTTGTCTTGACAAGCTTTCGTCTTCGTGCTTCTCTGCTTTCTTCTTCTTTGTATTCTGTTCGTTTCTCTTCTCGCTCAGCCCTAGCTCGATCTTGCCGTCTCTTGGCTCGTTCATCGCGTGCCTTCTTCGCTTTTCTTTCGTCTTCTTGCTCAGCTTCTTTTCTCTCCCGTCGCCCCATCCCCTTTCTCTCCTGTCTTCGTGCTTCTCTGCTTTCTTCTTCTTTGTATTCTGTTCGTTTCTCTTCTCGCTCAGCGTCATCCCGAACCTGTCTTCGCATCTCTCGCCGTTCACTTGCTCCCAGTTCTTCCAATCTCTCACCATAGTAGGTGGAAGCTATTCTAATCACATCTTCCGCTCTCTTGTTCAGGAGGGCATAAGAACCAGCCTTCGCCGTAATGTCTTGGATGATTCCGATGTATCTACTCTTCTCATTGGGGTGTTGCGAGGCTTCGAAAATCGCCTTGTCTAATGCTTGCCGATATTTCCACTTCGCCTTTTCGTAGCTCTCATCCCTGCTGCTCTTCTCTGCCGCTTTGATGAGGACCTCAAGTTTCTCTTTGGATACTGCTGCTACTGGATTTGCGTATAGCAGGCTTCTAAGAACATCATACAGTTCTGTGTCGTCACCACATAACTCCTTCAACAAGCTTGTCTCTTTCCTTACGGTTTTCTCTTCAACCTTCTTCTCTCGTTTCCACATGAGCTTGTCCCTGCTTTCTCTTTGAGTCAATCCAGAATTAAAACTTTTGACTAGTAATAGCATGTGCACGTGAGGGACGCGGTGGGGGGTATATGGTAAGATAAGAGCAGGCGCTAAATGTAGGATTGCATAGGTTAATAAGGGGGGGTTCCTTCATCAACGGTAGCAGTTAGCGCTTTCTGGAAAGGGCAGAACGGTTCCGACGGTTTTGTTTTTTTTGGACGATTCTAGCTGACAAGACAATCGAGGTGATAGAATGTCATATAGTTACGGAGATAGCCGGTCAGGATACAACATGAAGAAACCCGTTGAGGTTGGCAAGGAATACGAAGCGAAGATCGAGGATCTGAGCCGAAGAGGCGACGGAATCGCCAAAATCGAAGGCTTCATCATTTTCATCGCGAATACCAAGCAGGGCGACAACGTGAAGTTCAAAGTAACACGCGTTGGAAACCGGTTTGCCACTGGCGAGCTGGTGGAAGCCTGACCCAAAAACCCAGCAAGAGGAGCGCGCACGAATGCATAGAGTTGGAGGTGATGTAGTGGGCAGAAGGAAATTCAGAAAGACCGATGAATTCAAGATCCCCCTGTTGCCCGCCGCCACGGATGTCATAGGCATCGCCAAGAAGATGCTCGGGTTCGATCGACTTCTAATCAGCTGTCAAGATGGGAATGAACGGCTCTGCCGGATTCGAGGCAAGATGAAGCGAAGAATGTGGATTCGGCTGGGAGACATCGTCCTGGTCTCACCCTGGGATTTCCAGTCGGATACGCGGGGCGATGTCATCTGGCGGTACAAACGAAGTCAGGCCGACTGGCTCAGGACAAACGGATACCTCAAAATCTAGAGTTTCACGCGTGCATGTGCACTGGACAGTCTAGATGGAGTGAAATGGACAGCGCGTGCGCCCACTATTCCTCTTCGATCTGACAATCCGTGAAAGAGAAAGGAGTGGCTCTATGCCGTAGGAAGGAGTTACTTCCCCCTACAGGGTATGCTCTCTCCTACGGCTGAGCTACATGCGCATAAACAGATATTTTCGAAACCAGTTCTATGAAAGGAAGGTGAGAAAATAAAGAGATGGATGTGGGCTTTAACAAAGGTATCCAAAAGTATTCCACTTGCTTCTAAGGGGGGTGACTTGGTTGAAAAGCACTTTACATCAAGCTGTGAAGCGTAGAGACCAAAAGCACATAGAGCTTCTTCCCTTTGCGCCAATAAGAGAACTGCCCATGTGATGATGTTGTGCACGTGGCCTTCTCTCAAGACTGTGGGCTCTCTCCCTCGCCAACCCCTGCTCAAGATTAACAGGTCCTGTAGTTCCGATGCCCTGCTCTTCCAGCTGGATGGTAGAACACATATATTTCTAGCATGGCTAAACGTACGTTACTG
>CP070679.1:1041248-1046060 GCA_020352535.1 Candidatus Bathyarchaeota archaeon
CATTAGTAGAAAAAAGAATGTTGATTCGCCTAAATGAAGAAAGAGTCAGCTTCAGACTTTTCCAAATAGGCTTATTATTCTCATAACGTAGAAGTTCCTAGCAGACCAGGGGACAAACGCTTGGTAATCGACCTCGTTCTCAGCAACGCTAAAATCTATACTTCAAGCGGAATCGTTACAGCCGGGGTAGCTATCGAAAACGGCAGAATTCTGAGAATCGCTAAAGAAGCTAATCTTCCTCAAGCTTCACACACCCTCGACCTTCATGGACATCTAGTTCTCCCAGGACTAGTAGATATGCATGTACATCTTAGAGACCAGCAACTAGCATACAAGGAAGACTTCGTCACAGGCACATCAGCTGCCGCAGCAGGCGGGGTTACATTGATTGCAGACATGCCAAACAACATACCGCCAACGACAAGTGCCACATCTCTGAGAGAAAGGGCAAGACTAGCAGAGAACCACATATTCGTGAATACAGCCTTTTACTCTGCTTTTCCAGAAGACCTGGCGCAACTCCCTTCAATTGTCAAGGAGAAAGCCATCGGATTCAAAGTATTTCTCTCGAATGAGATTGGAGGATTTGATACTGAGGACAACAATCTGCTAACCCGGGCGTTCACCCAAGCTGCTAATCTGAACATCCCCGTCGCTATACATGCAGAGGATAAGAAAACACTTGAGAACGCTGAACAAGAAGTGAAGAAAACCTGCCGGACCGACGTAAAGGCCCATCTCGAAACTCACCCAGCCATCGCGGAGATGAAGGCCATCCAACGCATTGTCCAGCTTTTCGAGAATACTGGAGGCAGCCTTCACCTTTGTCATCTCAGTTCAGCTATTGGGCTAACCTCGTTCCTGGCAGCAAAGAAGCAAGGCCTCCGTATCACGTGTGAAGTTACCCCTCACCATCTCCTGCTATCAAACAAGCATTCGAAACGGCTTCCACGTCTCACACTTGTACACCCTCCAATAAGAACCCTGGAGGACACCAAAGCGCTTTGGAATGCCGTCACAAACCGACAAGTCGATTCAATCGCATCCGACCATGCCCCACACACGATTGAGGAGAAAACAACAGAATCGATTTGGGATGTGAAGCCAGGGATACCCGGACTTGAGACCACACTTCCACTGCTCCTCAACGAAGTGAATAAGGGTCACCTGACAGTACCAGATCTCGTCAGGATGACCTCAGAAGTGCCAGCCCGTATACTCAAACTGAAAGACCGAGGAAGCTTCAAAGCTGGATGCTATGCCGATCTAGTGGTCATAGATATGAAACAAAAACATGAAATCGACGCCTCAAGATTTCATTCAAAAGCCAAGTACTCACCCTTCAACGGATGGAAAGTGAAAGGCAAGCCAATCAGAACCTTAGTGAATGGCAGGTTAGTTATGGATGAAGGAGAAATCGTGGCAAAGGCTGGGACAGGCTCTATCGTATCATAAACGAGAACCAAGCTGTCCAACCACACAGCGGTCGAGACTATGCGGCACGCTTATCTATGGGCACGCAGAGTAAATCGCAGGTAATAAGATGCCAAGAGATCCCGTCTGCGGAACAGTTCTAGATGAAAGAACAGCCAAATTTAGGATTAAGTTTCAAGGAGAAACACTTCACTTCTGTTCGATAACATGTAAGAAGAGATTCAAGAGAAGCCCAGCCAAGTTTGCACGATGAATGGGGCTTCGATTACTCCACACGCATGTCGGTGGAACTCTTGGAGTTTGCGACAGATGGAATGCTTGGGAAGCTGACTCGATGGCTTCGCATGCTTGGTCATGACGTAAAATATTTCGAAGCGCTTGATGATAGGCAGTTAATCAGAGCTGCTATGAGTGAACACCGCATTCTTCTCACGCGTGACCTCGGACTCTCTCAACAAGCTCTATCCCACGAAGCAGAGGTTTTCCTTGTTAAGGGAGAAACCGAGGTCGAGAGACTTGCTGAACTAGCAAGACGATTCGATCTTCAACTCGAGATCGACATGACAGCTTCACGTTGCCCCAAATGCAATGCGCAAATCAAGTCCATATCTAAGGACAAGATTTTCAAACGAATCCCCCATAGAACCGCTTTGCACTATCAAGAATTCTGGATATGCCTCAATTGCGAGCAAATCTATTGGCGAGGCGCCCATTGGAAGCGCATTGACGAATCCTTGAGTGCAGCTAGAGAACTAAGAGACAGCGACCCTAAACGGCCAACCAGTAGTGGTAGCACATAATGAGGCCAGACAGAAGGAAGGTTGAAGAGAAATCCCCTTTATCCTCAGAGGAGCCATTGTAGTGGAATATCCTGATGCGTTCCATCCGGTCGCGTTCGCCGAATAGTCATTGGAAGGATCTTGGTTTCAAGTTCTTGAAGGGCAATGTCGATAGGCCTTAGAACGTTCTCTAAGGGTTTAACGAGCACAGGCGCCCCCATAGAGATTTGAAGCGCCCTAGCCCCAACTATACGGGCCTTCTCAAAACGGGTGAGTTTGGGCGGCCCTATCAAAATCTTCTTCTCGTTATCAACCTGTTTCGTTAGTACGCCCCCATACCAGGAGGCATTCCGCCAGGTCCCATACCACCTGCACCCATACCTGGACCGCCTGGTGGCATTGGCGGAGTCTTCATCTTGCCAACAGCAATCACATCATCAATTTTCAGAATCATGCATGCAGCTTCACTGGAGGACTTGATGATCTGCTTCTTGACTGCGAGAGGCTCAAAGACATTCACCTGCCGCATATCGCGCACCTTTCCCTCATGAACTTCAACTCCCGTCCAGACTTCACCCTTCTCATGTCGAGCCCTCAGCTCAGAAATGATGTCAATGGGATCTAACCCTGCATTCTCGGCTAATGTTGTGGGAATTGCTTCAAGTGCGTCTGCAAACCGCATCGCTGCAAGCTGTTCTCTTCCGGGAAGCGTCTCTGCATAATCCATGATTACCTTTGAAACTTCCATCTCAGGTGACCCTCCGCCAGCTAGAATCTTCGGTTCCTCAACGACATCACGTACGACGCATAGTGCATCGTGAAGTGAACGCTCAGCTTCATCAACGATTCGCTCAGTTCCACCTCGGATGAGAATTGTGACAGCCCGGGGATTCTTACATCCTTCGATGAATGTCATCTTATCGTCGCCTATTTTTCGCTCCTCCACAAGCTTGGCATAACCCAAATCTGCTTTAGTGAAATCGTCTAGGTTTGTGACGGTCTTTCCGCCAGTTGCTTTCGCAAGCTTCTCCATATCAGACTTTTTGACGCGTCGTGTGGCAAAGATGTTTTTTCGGGAGAGGAAGTGCTGAACCATATCGTCAATGCCCTTTTGACAGATAACCACGTTGGCTCCTGCAGTCGAAATCTTCTTAACCATCTGCTTCAACATGTTCTCTTCTTCCTTCAGGAATGCGTCCATCTGCTCGGGGCTTTCGATATTGATCTTTGCGTCGAACTCCGTCTTCTCAATCTCAAGCGGCGTATCCAGCAAAAGAATTTTGGCCGGCCCTACACGTTTTGGCATGCCAGAGTGAACAACTTCCTTATCGATTATAACCCCGTTGACGAGTTTCGTGTCGGTTAGCGCCTCACCAGCTTTCTTCTCCACCTTGACATCATCAATATCAACTCTGTATCCGTCCTTTGTCTTCTCAGCCACTTGAAGGACCGCTGAAGAAGCTACTTCGGCTAGGTACTCCCGATTTTCAGCGACGAGCTTACTAGCCATTGCAGTCATCGCGACTTTCTTCAAAGATCCCTTATCATTTGGCTTTACAGTGGTGGCAATCTTGTCAAGCGCGGTCAACGCCTTTTCTGCTGCCTTTCGGTAACCACCTATGATAACTGTGGGATGAACGCCCTTCTCGATGAGCTCTTCCGCTTTAACCAGCAACTCCCCTGTGGTAATTACGGATGTGGTCGTGCCATCGCCTACTTCATCATCCTGCGTCTTTGCGACCTCAACCATCATCTTAGCAGCGGGATGTTGTATGTCCATCTCATCCAGAACAGTGCGGCCATCACTTGTGATTGTTACATCGCCCATGCTATCTACGAGCATCTTATCCATGCCCTTTGGACCAAGAGCACTTTTCACTGATTCAGCCACAATCCGGGCTGCCATTATATTTGCACGTTGTGCTTCTCGTCCTCTCGATCGGGATGCCCCTTCACGTAATATTAGAATCGGGGTTCCACCAGGTTGTGAAGACAATCTCAAACTATCCTCCTGTAACAGCGGAACAGTAAAAACCGGATTCAGATATAAGCTTTACGAAAATCCTGTGCAAGACCAGAACTGCGCATTCCTTTTTGGCTTCCCTCCTGAGAGTTTGGAATCCAAGTGAACATAGGAGCTAAATAATAGAAGCGAAACTGAGTTAGTACTTCAGCAGAGGAGGTTCAGGATGCCAAGAATGGTTGTGTGCCTTAAGCAAGCCATAGATGTAGCCGAGTTGAGGGTGGATCTGACTACTCAGCGCCCGAATATTTCAGATGCTCCACGGAAGATAAGTGACTTTGACAAGAATGCCCTAGAAGCGGCTGTCAAGCTTAAGGAAACGCTTGGAGGCGAAGTCATCGTAGTATCCGTCGGTATATTAGATGCTAAGTTGGTGCTGAGAGAAGCCCTGGCAATGGGGGCAGATAGAGCCTATCTCATGAGTGACCCATCATTTGAGCATTCAGATACGCTTGCAACCTCCCGCATTCTTGCCATTGGAATTGCGAAGCTTGGGGACTATGATTTAATCCTCTGCGGCGAAGCGTCTATTGATAGTTATTCAGGTCAAATTGGCCCACGTCTCGCGGAGAGGTT
>CP070679.1:1046160-1070904 GCA_020352535.1 Candidatus Bathyarchaeota archaeon
TTCAGGAAGCGATAGGGCAAGAGGTTAGCGCAGTTTTATGGTCACAGCGTCATCTCGACTTGATTGCCCTTGCATTTGTGCTATTTGCGACGGCAACTTGTTGTCGAGCGATGTTGAGGGAGGAGGAAGGCTGATTTCCATCACCTACTATCTCGCCTGTTCCCTGGGTTTGCTCATCATAGGATTGTATTGCCTTGTGACCAAGCGCAATATGGTCAGGCTCTTGATAGGACTTGAAATCCTAGTAAGTGCAGCAAATGTGAATTTCATCGCATTCTCTGCATACGCAGTTCCTGGGTCTATGCACCCTCTGGCTCATGCACTCGCCATTCTATCCGTAGCTATCGGAGGCTGCATACTCGCCATAGGATTAGCAGTCACGCTTTACGCGTACAAGCATTATAAAACATTGGATGTGAGAAAGCTGAAAAGGATTAGATGGTAAATGCTTACATCTACTCTTGACGTGCTGTTTCTCTTCATTGTGGCAACACCATTAATAGGTATCTTAGGTCAGAAATTCGGCTTCCGAAATCTGCCCATAATATCTGCTATAATCGGCTTTGTATCATCTCTAGCCTTTCTGCCTTCGTTATACACCCAAGTTTCTGAAAGTGGTGTCCTAATTATCACACTGGAATCATCTTCTGTATCTCTTATGGGGACCTGCCTAGAGATAGACCTGCTGAGCGTATTCATGGCGGGAATCTTCATCTCTATAGGCCTCCTGACATGTACCTATTCTATTCGCTACATGGAACATGACACAAGGCTAGTTGAGTACTATACCCTACTGCTAGTTGTGGTTGGTGGGATGGTCGGGGTTTCATTTGCAGGGGACCTCTTCACACTCTTCATCTTCTGGGAAATCATGTGCCTAGGCTCTTACGCATTAGTTGCCTTTAGGAAAGGAAGGTGGGAGCCTGTTGAAGCTGGCTTCAAATATCTCATAATGAGTTCCGCGGGGAGCGCACTTGTGCTCTATGCCATGTCCCTTCTCTATGGAATGACGGGTTCGTTGAATTTCGCCTACCTTTCAGTGATGCTAAGTTCACTGCCTAACAATGCCTGGGTCTACCTCGCCCTGGCACTGATTATTGTTGGATTCGGAGTCCTAGCCTCAATCGCCCCATTTCACACATGGCTTCCAGACGCCCATGCTGCAGCCCCGAGCCCAGTAAGCGCTATACTTTCTGGAATCGTCATCAAGGTAGGTGCCTACGCCCTCATTCGATGTCTGCTCTTAGTCTTCATGCCACATCAGCTTGCATGGCAAAGCGTCTTGATGATTCTTGCTATCTTCACCATGTTTGTGGGGAATATTATGGCTCTCCTTCAGAAGGATATCAAGAGGCTGCTAGGGTTCAGTAGCATTGTCAACATGGGATACATCATATTCGCCCTATCTATACAGACTGAACAGGGACTGGCTGGTGGCACATTCCACATCCTTAACCATGCAATCATGAAGGCTCTTCTTTTCCTCTGCGTCGGCTCATATACCTACCGGACTAAGACGAGGAACTTGGAAGGGCTTGTTGGAATCGGGAGAAAAATGCCACTGACTACCGCATTCTTCGCTATTGGCGCGTTGGCAGTGGCAGGCCTCCCTGGGCTCAACGGATTCATGAGTGAAATAACGATAGTTATAGCTGGGATAGACAAAGGGTGGCTCATACCTACGATCCTAATGGTGCTAAATATACTTCTCTCAATGGCGTACTATCTTCGACTCATCCACAATCTCATCGTGAAGAAACCTGTCAAATCATTTGAAAGAATCAATGAGGCCCCCAAGTCTATGCTTGGAATCATGGTGATACTAGCCGCCCTGTGCGTGGTTATTGGAGTTTATCCTGGACCCTTCATGAGTTTCGCAGAAACCGCAGCGCGAGCTGCCCTAAATGTTCAATCATACATAGAAGCAGTAGTTGGGTAAATGCAAGCCTTTGAAGCCTTCATTCCAACCGCGAAATCTTTGTTTAGCAGAACTGACTTTTAGAGTTGAGTATTAAACCCTGAATGGTGTTCTTGGCGAGACACCCATGAAAGAGCTGACCAGATACATCAAGAAGAACAAGCTTAAGGTGAAAACTCCAAAGCTGGTGGAGAAGGATAGGGATACCTCTTGGGCACTACAGCTGGTCAGTGACTGCACAACTGACAATCTAAGTAGCAGCACAGATCGTCTTGCCGCAGAAGCGCCCAACATAATGTTGGGAAAAGGGCTTTGTGTTATCTGCAAAGGTGCCAAAGCTCTCTGCGGCAAAACTCGCTGCCCACTCGTTGTTCGTTTGAGGTACTACTTTCAGACTATGCCCCTCATCCCAGGCATCGAAATGGACGGAGCATCTCCACCTAGCGTCTTCGTGGGACGAATTGGTTACCCCTATGTTTATGCAGGACCCCTCGTCCCACCAATCCATGAAGATACTAGTCTCTATGACTTACCAGAAATGTGGTTTGGAAAATCCATGGATGATATCGTGGGTTTTCGGTCCATGCTTGTTCGTGCAAAGCACCGTGTTCACGTGAACCACTTCGAGGATGGAGGGAAAATCATGGACCGAACCCGCGAACTTGCCCTATCCACAATTCCAGTAGATGTGGAGTTAGCCCTGAAGAACCGCCCCCAGAGAAGCTTTGTTTTAGATGATGCCGTCCAGCCTTTCGGACCCTCTGCACTTGTACATGGCATGAGCATCGGAACATCTCGCTGGGACCAACATATCGAGAAGGCCTACGGCGACACCGACCTGAAAGCAACAGGAGCCGTAACAAAGCTTTACAGCAGTGGTGTCCTAGTCACACGGATTCAACGAGCCTTCAGCATTGGGGCTTTCGGTCTAAAGGACAACAGACGCCTAGTACCGACTCGATGGAGCATCACCGCTGTTGACAGCATTCTCTCAAAAGACATGATGAAGCGAATCAAGACATTCCCTGAGATAAATGAATATCGTGTGTACGAGTCGAGATATCTAGACAACAGGTTTGAAGTCCTACTAATGCCTCAAGCCTGGAGCTATGAAGCCATGGAGGCTTGGTACCCAGGAACGGCGTGGAACCCCGATGGACGGAGCATAATCCTATTCTCCGACTGGGAAAGGTATGAAGGTAGAACCTCTTATGCAAAAATCGGAGGCTGCTACTACGCTGCAAGGCTAGCGGTTGGTGAACTCCTGACGAAAGAAAGGCGTCAGGCAACAGCAATCGTGCTAAGAGAGGCGCATCCAGGTTACATAATGCCAGTTGGTGTATGGCAAGTAAGAGAGAACGTTAGAAACGCCTTGAAACAGAACCCAATGAAGTATAATACATTAGAGGAAGCCCTCACCAGAATCGCCAATCAGTTTCAAATCCCTATAGAATCGTGGATAGCACAAAGCCAGCTTCTCCGAGATTCCCTCTTTCAGAAGAGAATTACTGAATACTTCAGAAAGCAGCGGTAACTGCCCACCTAAAACCAGGGAGGACCTGCTGCGGCATTCTCGACATTAGTAAAGGGATAGTCACGCGCAATGGCGTCACCCGCCGTCTTAAATCGTTTGAGGAAACGTGTGGCAAAAGGATTCCCCTATAACCGCTCTAGCGAGCCCCTGCTTGGCGCTGATGGTACTCTTCTTGAGAAATCAAGCCACTGGTATACTCCAGAATCAGGGCTTCCTGAATCGCCTTCTCTTCAACCGAAGTGCTCTGGAACCCCTCGATTTCTATGAACTGAGTTTCGTGCTCCGCCTGGATAAATCCTAAAGCCTCAAGCTCTGCTCTCGCTTGAGGATGGACATAACCCCTCCACTCCTGGTCAAAACGAATCCATTCGAGTTTACCCCTTAACTCATCTACAAGCTCCCGTGTACAGATACTGCAGAAGCTCCCGAATTTTCGCCGTTCATCGAGCTTGTTGACTTCGTAAAAAGAGTATGAATCACTCACCCTATTGCGACATCGTCCGCATGTTATGTGCGTGCACATCTCCATAAGATCTCCTTAGGCGAAGTCCTCAAGCTTCCTTATCTTTGACCGAGTTAAAATCTCTGCACATTTTCGGGCATCCAACGCTCTGAACCCGAGCCCCAGCGTTTCCAGTAGCCTTTGAACACCCTTTCCCAGCTTAGGAGCTGCAAGAATCCCTCTTACTTCACGATTCATGGTGCCATCAATCGCCTGGACATACCGGGATAACTGTAATACAGCATTACGGCCTGCTGTTTTACGCTTGATTTCCACAACAACGAATTTTCCTGCAGCATCAATCCCATAAACATCGATGAAGCCCGGGTCTACTTTTTTTTCATATGCAATAGGTCGAAAGCCTGATTCTATCAATGTCGGGTCGAATAGAATTGCCTTCTGCATATCCTCCTCACTTGCGTAGAGTGAAAATTCCCCAGCGTCGACTAGGCTTGTTGCAGCAACCAAGTGAATATTGCTAAAGAATAGTTTTACTGACTCTGGTGGCTTTTGCCGAATAGCTCGAATCCGCAAGACCCCTTTGCTCAAATCAGTCTGAAAGAGACAACCAGGTGGCTGCCAATTCACGGGCTCATAACCGGATGGGCGGTGGACCAGGACCGCTCCATCTTTCTTTAAAATCACAATTCTATCGCCCGGTTCGAGCTTGGATTTCGCCCGTCCGTGGTATTCAACTGTACAATTCCCAACAATAATCAATCCCTTCCGTTCTGAGAGAGCTGCCTTGACCAAATCAACCGCGCTACCCAAGCTGGGATTCTCCAAGGTAGTAACTGGTCTTCGATTCACTTGCATACAATCATCCAGCAATCTTTACAAGTAGACAACCGCACATAAGACTTCTGACCAGATAATGGCGGAGTGGAGTAAAAAGCGCGAAACAATGCAGCATTATGACAAGATAGTAGATGTCTACAACGTGCAATACTGTGAAGAACAAGTAGCCAAAATCAAAGCTGCCCTAGACAACATAGACATCGATTTGGACAACATCGTTCTAGACTTAGGCTGCGGGATAGGGTTGCTCTTTGAGCACGTCAAGAACCCTGCCAAGCTTCTGGTTGGACTGGATTCATCACGCCGCTTGCTTGAAATGGCGAAGAGGCAGGCAAAGCGACACCCGAGTATGACTGTAATTCGCGGTGAAGCTGACCACATACCATTTAGATCCGAAACATTCCACACCGTACTAGCTATTACCCTCCTCCAGAACATGCCAACTCCTCTAACCACACTTCATGAAGTCAGCAGAATCAGTAGGGATGACGCTACCATAGTAGTAACCGCTCTGAAAGCAAAGTTCACCAGAGAGGCTTTTACTCGATTACTAGAAAACGCAGGTTTGACATTCACTATTCTTAGGCTGAATGGCAAACTCAAAGATCATACTGCAATATGTAGGCTAAAGATGGAGAAGTAAAGCCGAATCCGGCACCATCAAGCCCATGGAAGATGGATGAAAAGGCAAATCTTGGTTGAAACGCTATATCTTAGGAGAAAGCTCCAAAACTCTGAACCCGCGAGCACAAGGATTGAGCATCTCCAGTAGCTCAACCTTGTCTAAAACCCCAGTTTCATCCTCAGCCCAACCCGTAATGTCATGTTCAGCCGGGAGGAGGGAATGCATAGTAATTCTTCCTTTAGAGAACCTGGCACAACACTTCACTGGCAGACCTAGCCGTAACTTGACGCGTTCCTTGACCGCTCTCTCTGCTGAGTATAGAATGGCATATGCACCGCATGTCAACTCCGCGATTCTTATAGGAATGCTTTCTTTCCCGATAGCCAATACATCGAGCCCATAAACCCGCTTTATGTCGGAAGAAATCCTCCTTAGATTAGGCAGAATCGTTAGAATCTGCTTTCGAGCCCTGCCTGAAATCTTCAGCCTAGAGAGTTGAACCACAGATAGCTCCTCAAGATTCAAACCTCTCAACGACATATCCAAGTGAACCACATCGGCATCAACCTCCTTTAGCAAGCGTCGACAGAACTCAAGTTCGCGCACAATGAGAAGAGCGCTGTCTACCCCCTTAAAAAAGACAGGCTCAGAAATGCAGGCACTGGCACTTCTATATGGGGGCTCCACCATAACTGCAGTCGCACCGACTATCAGAGAAGGGGTGAAGCACTCGTCCAAGAGAGCAGCACCAGAGTCAGCTGCAACAACTTTCAAGGCATCTTCACCCAAGCTACGTAGCTTTCAGAGGATTTATGCTTCACCGTCTGGAGTTACGCAATAGCCCATGATTGCCTAGTCCAGCTTTTCTGCTTTCAGCTTGCTGAGAGTGAAAATCAATCGTACAGGCAGATGGTACATGCGTGCCAAAGATTCTTGGAAGAGCGATGCCAAAGCAGATGGAACAAATCTTATGTAAAGCCTCAGGCAGAGAAGCTCTGCATAGATAAGGGGTTGTCGGCTAGCTTGGTCTAGGCTCTGAGACTCGGGCTCTCGGGACCCCGGTTCAAATCCGGGCAACCCCACCAACACAGCTATCTTGCCAATCCAAGTCTAATCGATGCGTACAATCTGATAATTCCGGTGCTAGGAATCCATCCCTTAGTAATCAGCTCGCTGCTTCTCCCTTCGTAGAATCTCCCTCGCAGCAATAACTCCTGAAGCTGAGGCTTGAACGAGCCCTCTCGTCACACCTGCGCCATCACCGATTGTGAATAGATTGGAGATTTTTGTTTCTAGGCAGTCGCTTAATTGGAGTTTGGTGGAGTAGAATTTCACCTCAACACCATACAGCAATGTATGTTTCGAATTCACTCCCGGTGCAATTCGATCCAAAGCTTCGAGCATCTCACGAATATCTGCTAAATAGCGATAAGGAAGCACGAAACTAAGATCGCCTGGCGTGGCGCTCTTCAATGTCGGTACAACCACACTTCGTTCCATTCTTTCTTCAGTTGACCGCCGCCCAGCTTGAAGATCGCCTAACCTTTGGACAATCACGCCTCCGCCCAGAAGATTTGTTAGACGCGCAAGGTACTCTCCGTATGCAATTGGCTCCCGAAAAGGCTCTGTGAAGGAAGTAGTGACAAGAATCGCAAAATTCGTGTTTCCTGTCTTCCTCTCCGCGTAGCTCTGACCGTTCACAGTTAGGATGCCGTCGTAGGATTCTGCAATGACTTCGCCCTCAGGTGCAACACAGAAAGTCCTAACCTTGTCATCAAAGCATTTGGAATAGTAGATGAACTTAGGCTCATACAGCACGTCTGTCAAGCCTGCCATAACAGAGGATAAAACCTCGACTCGAATGCCCACATCAACCGGATTGTTTAGCGTCTTTAAGCCTAGCGATTGAGCCTCGCACTTTAGCCATTCTGCCCCACCTCTGCCTGGAGCTACAATAACATATTTTGCGAGAACCTTCTCACCATCAACCAGTTCCACACCTTCGATTCTGTCCCTACTGACTAGCAGTCCCTTTACATCAGCTCCCGTTCGAACCTCTACCTTTTCGTTCAAATGCTTGCGCAACTTGCTAAGGGTGTCGGCGCAATTCTCAGTACCCATGTGTCGTATCTTCTGTTGAACCAGCTTTAAGCCAACAAGGGACGCCTTTCGTTCGATATCGTCAATCTTGTCAACATCGAAGCCATAAAGATGCTTTGGCGCTCCGAACTTTACATAGATATCATCTACGTAATCGATGAGCTCTTCCAGCTCTCCTCTGGCTCGATAGTCGGTCAGCCACCCGCCAGTCTCTGTAGATAATGTTAGTTTTCCGTCGCTAAATGCACCCGCCCCGCCCCAACCAGACAGGAGCATTGAAGGGTCGGGACGCCCTCGCTCCAAGTTTCCATTCGCTGGACGCTTACGCTGGTCGATATCGAGTCCTTTATCTAAAATGAGGACGTTTAACTCTGAGTCTTTGGTTAACTCGAATGCGGAGAATATCCCCGCAGGACCAGCGCCAACAACTATCACATCGAATTTCAATGGGAATCCTCCTAGGAAATCCAAACCTACATCGCATAGGTGCAATATATTCTTTCGCAGGACATAGCTCCTTACCGATTTCTCCCCCCGTCGTGGCTCCTGATGTCAAAATTTGGAGAGAGCTAAGAAAGAGAGGGAGTACGTGGCAGTAGGCCGCTGAGGAGCTAATCCTTAATCGCTTCTAACATGCTCATCACGTTCCACAATTTCACTCTGGTATATGGCGGCATGTTAGGATCCTGTAAGATTTCGTCAAGAATGGATATGGCATTAGAAGCTCTTACTGCTGGAGTATACTCCATTAAATCCAAAGCGTTGATAGACTGTCTCGCAGCCCGTCGTATGTTGCGTGGGGTCGTGTTATCTTCAGAAACCTGACCAAGAACAGCAGTTGCTTGCTTTATTCGTTCATCATACTCTTGTAGCTTCTTCTTTCTAACCACACTGAAGCCTCCCAACAGCAGTGCTTGTCATGCACTGATTCCTCTAATTATTGCAGGGACACTGGCTTATACTATTTGTGTTCGTAGAGGGCCAGGCTCATATTCCATCCTGGGCCTAGTCTTTCAGATTCTTAGTAGGCAAACCAATGTACATATTATCTACATCCGGTTTAACCTGTGTATAGGGAGATTCGAGACTTGTCTGGAAGGCTGAAGGACATTCAATCCATGGCGAAAATGCTGAAGCAGGGTGCGACTCTAACTGAGCTCTCGTGCCCGGTTTGTGTTTCACCCTTGTTTGGATTGAAGAACAAGCAGCTATGGTGCGTCAAGTGTGAGAAGCGTGTAGTACTGATGAAAGCGGGAGGACAAAGTAGGCAAAACTCTAATCCTATGCTTCTCTCCAATCTAGAGTCAACTCTTCTCAAGAAGATAGAGGAGATAAACATGAAGATGAGCGAAGCAAGCGACCCTGATCAACTGCACAAATTAGGAGTAACCTTGTCTGGACTACTCGAGAACCTTGAGAAGACCCGTGCGCAAAGAAAAATGGGAAACATGGGGAGTTAGGGGCGCGAGTCTTGGCATCTCTAAGCTCCGAATAGATGCGCTAGCACCTTCCAGAGCTTCTAAGGAAATTTAGAACGACCGTCGAAATAGCCTCTGCCACATCACCGATTGGCTGATTTCCGTCAACGGATATCATTGTTCCTTTCTCTACCAATCCTTTATAGACGCTGTGAACCTCACGTTGAACCTTTAAGCTTTCCATAACTGATTTTGTACCTCTCAGGCGTCCTACAACAACCTCAGGCGGAACATCAATGTAGATGGCTAGGTCAGGGAGAAGGGCAAACCTGTTGATTGCTTCAATCCACTCCATGTCCAGACCTGTAGCGCCCTGGTAAGCCAAGGATGAATATACATACCTGTCGGAAACGATAATTCTTCCTTTACATAGGGCAGGCCAAATCTCTTCTTCCACGTGAGCGACGCGGTCGATTGCGAAAAGAAGGGCTTCCACCACACTTGGCACCCGTCTTCTCCCTTGGAGAATCCACTGCCTTACGAACTTGCCAATCTCGCCGATACTAGGCTCCGTGGTGTATTCAGCATTAAGCCTCATTCGATGTAGATCCTTCACCAGTCTACGTGCATGCGTAGTCTTTCCGCTTCCATCCAATCCTTCGATACAGATGAACACGCCATTTCTTTCCATGGGAATCCACAGCTCAAAGAATATTCTGCAGCACATCTACTATCCAGTATATCCAACAATTTATTAGTGTGCCAAGAGTTGCAGAGTCTGGGAGCCTGCGATGAGGCAATACTGGGGAGAAATCAAGGATCCGGTATTAGGATATGTGTATATCACAGAAATAGAGAAGGAGATCATCGACTCATTCCCTGTGCAGAGACTGAGGAGGTTGAGACAGCTCGCAGGAACAGAGTTTGTTTATCCCGGTGCTAACCACACGCGATTTGAACATTCAATAGGGGTTATGCATCTAGCTGGTCTTCTATCGGAAAATCCCCATCTCGTTCAGGTTTTATCGGAAGACGAGGTGAAAATCGTCCGAATCGCAGCATTGTTACATGATGTTGGACATGGCCCTTTCTCACATGTATTTGAGCATATATTGACAAGATTTCTCCGTAAGACACATGAAGACATGACTGCATGGATTGTTCAGAAGTCAGAGCTGAAGGACATAATTAGCAGATGCGGATTCAATCCTAATACAATAGGAGCGCTTGCAGTCGGCGCATTGCATAGACGTGGCAAAGCATTCATGGATCAAATCATAAGAAGTGCTATTGATGTAGACAAGCTGGATTTCATTGTGAGGGATACTTATCACACTGGTGCACAGTATGGATATGTGGATATCCATCGGCTCATTCACATGACAGACGTACTCGATGAGAATCTCTCAATCGACCTCGGAGCTCTTTCAGCTCTTGAGTCGTTTATCTTAGCCAGGATTGAATCCTTTAGAAGCATTTACTTCCATAGAGTCGGGCGATCGGTGCAGATAATGCTTGCCGTGGCGATGGAAGCTGCAAAAGACGAGCTGGGATTGACTGAGTTTCAATCGCCTGAGCGGTATCTATCTCTCAACGACTACATAATGTGGACTAAGCTTAAGGAATGCGAGAAATCAAGAGGGATTATGGAAGACTTGGAAAGGCGCAGACTACTGAAATGCGTCTATGATCAGACTTTTTATATGAGAGATAAGACAGTGTCCAGCATCTTCAGCGTTGACCAGATTCGGAACGAGATAAGGGATCAAATCGCTTCAGCAGCAGACGTCGAGTCAACAGCGGTCATGATTGACGTCCCTACAGTCCCATCTGTTCCATACAGACACTCTGCTTTCATGGAGCCAATGGAGATTCCGGTGTTTCGTAAAACTGGTGATCAAAAGGTTTCTCAGCGATTGAGCGAGATTTCCGGTATCTTTGACGTGCTCAGAGGATTCATAAATATTCTGCGAGTCTACACTGACGCTAAGCATCGAGAAAAAGTTGGGGCAGCAGCGGCAAAGGTGCTCGGAAGAACTCCCACATCAGCGAAGATCTCTTACTAGAGCTAGATGTTCTTGCCAGTAGCTGGACTACAGCAATATCTGGCAGCAACCAAAAGTGTCGCGTGGTGAAGGGGTTTCCGAAGCTCCAGAGTTTCAGAATCTTGCTGCTCACGGGATTCAGTCGTTGTCTCAGGACAGCCTTCAGGCTATTCTTAGCTGGTGAGGCTCTTTTCAGCTAATTTCAAGAGGGCAGGAGCAACTTCTCTTTCATCCATACTCCTGACAAATATTGATAGCAGGATGATTTTGTTCATCTTCTTAACGAATCTCTCAGCCAGTGAACGGGCTGTCATCACATTTCGGTCGCCAAGCAGAATGGATGAGAGAGGGGGATTACCTGTCTTCGATGCTGATGGTATGGCTACAGCTAGTGTACCAAGGCGATTCTCCCCTTCACTGAGCAAAATTAGGACTGCGTTCTCCATTTCTAGGAAAAAAGATGAAAACACTCTATTCTTAACCTCAATCTTATCTTCGGTAACCTTTGCTCGAGACATAAGAATCCACCTCGTTTATCTATACCGAATCTTATTAGCTATTTATGCCTTTGAACAAGCTAGAGAGATGCGATGCAACAGCGAAAGCCAAAGCGAGAATTATCCTGCAAACACTCAAGACCCACTTCCCCCAGCCCTCTTGGACCGAACCAAATGGAAATCCCTTCGCAACGCTAATCCAGACAGTATTGTCTCAAGCAACCACAGATAGAAATTCAACTAAGGCATTTCAGAATCTCTCTAAGAAATTTCCCATCTCTCCTGAAGCCTTGGAAAAGGCGGATGTCCGAGAAATTAGTAGAGCCATCAAGAGTGGTGGGCTGTTCAGGAGCAAGGCTAAAACTATCAAAAACGTATCTCGCATCATTCTTGAGGAGTATGATGGCTCAATCAATTTCATTCACTCCATCCCACTGGAAATAGCTCGAAAAGCGCTTCAAGGTCTTCCAGGAGTAGGTCCGAAAACTGCTGATGTCGTTCTCCTCTTCTGCGCTAATAGACCGATTATTCCGGTGGACACTCATGTGGATCGTGTTTCAAAGAGGCTCAGATTCGTATCGGCGACCGCCAACTACGAATGTGTTCGCAGAACCCTTCAATGTCTATATGCAAGCGAGGACTATCTTTCAGCGCACATATCACTCATTTCACTTGGACGGAAATATTGTAAAGCGAGAAGACCCTTGTGCGATTGCTGCATTGTGAACAAGCTCTGCCCGTCCAGAATAATGAAAGCTGAGCAAAACTTGCACCAAGTGGGGTCACAAAGTAGACCTTGAGGTCTTCCTCTTTCTTCATTCTCATCTAATCCAGCTGATGCGAGTGCATTTTGGTCTAGGACCTTTGATGTGACTGGGAAAGCTGAAGGGTTTCGGATGGAGCTTTGTGAAGAGTCGAACTATGTCTTTCAGCCTTGAGCTCCGCTTTGAAGCTTCCCCCTTTGGAGAGCTCTGCCAGTTCTTTTCGTGATTTCTATCGCAGACAGCACGTCTCTCGACTCTCGTTGATAAGCATGTTTTTTTACAGGATGGCTTGTTCTTACCTCACTTACAGTTTCCAATATGACCTTATTGGGGAGGGAAAGGTCTAGTGAATTGGCTAGCTGTTCTGCGTGTGCTGGGGCACCGCTTCCGATTTTAACTATATTAACTCTTGCTGACGCTCTATTCAAAAGGCGTATTACTATATCCACCACTTCCTCATGATCCAAACATGAAGCTGTTCCAAAGAGCTTGCCATCAACAATCGCTGCTACTCCGAAGGTCTTGCCAGGGTCAATTCCGATGATTACCTTATCATAACCCTGCTTCCCTCGAGCCAATCGGACTGCTTGGTCAACGGTAGTTGTAGGGACTGCGTCCTCTTGATAAATCAGGACCTTTGCGTGCTCTATCGAGCGTTGATTTTCATCAGTTGTGATTATTACTTTGATGCTGAAGGGGATGTGGTCTCCGGGTGCTAGGCTTAGAAAGGGAGTTCGTCTGCGTCTGAATTCCTTAACCAACTGGTAGTAGGCCTTGCCAGAAACTGTCACAATGGCTATTTTTGGTTCACTTGATTTCATGGGTTCCTACTCGGATAAGGGAGCATAAATATTAACTTGAGCTTACCTATTCGCCTTGATGTGGAGTTCTTGCAGAGTGTAATCCCGACTGGGTGTAAGCCACTTGGTAAACTGCTAGGAGGAGGGCTTCCAACAGGGAGAGTCTCTCTTGTTTACGGAGAAGCTGACACTGGGAAGAGCTCTTTTGCTATTCAATGCGCGGTTAATTGTGCGAGAATTGGATACAAGACCATCTTTGTGGACTCGGATGGTTCGTTCTCAACGAGACGCTTCGACCAAATCGCGTATCGTGATTCCCTTGAGATTGCTCCCTTGATATTCTTGGTGAAGCCGACTACTTTCCAAGAGCAGGCTCTCGCGATAGATCAGCTTGATGAGTATATCACAGGAAGAGTTGGATTCCTGGTTGTTGATACTATCACTTCACTGTATGGAGTTGAGATAGGAAATCGGAGAGAAGCATTTGCGTTGAATCGGGAATTGAATCGGCAGGTCGCTTGTCTTGCTCAAGCTGCTGCCTCTCACGAGATTGCGGTTCTCATCACCAGTCAAGTTCGAAGCGTATTTGAAGCGGGTGTAACTAACCTTGAACCTGTAGCTACACGAGTTTTAAAGTTCTGGTCAGATATAGTGCTTGATTTCAGGCACACCGAGCAAACGCGAATGATTAGAGTCTGTCTCGAGAAGAGCCCTAGGCGTCGAAGGTCTGTCTCGCGCTATTTATCTTTGGGAGAAAATGGTATAGGCGAAAACAATCAACAGCTGAGGTCTCCTAGCATGTGAGCCCAAGTGATGGGAAATGATAGAAATTATCTCTAGCATCATCAGCGCCCTGTACTTCATATTTCCAGCTTATTGTGCCAACGCAGCACCCTTGATTCTTGGTGGAGGAATCCCGCTTGATTGGGGTAGAAACTTCGTTGACGGGAAACCAATACTAGGATCGCACAAGACTGTTCGGGGATTTCTTGCCGGGTTAGCTGCAGGTTTTTCTGTTGGTCTCATTCAATTCATAATGTTTCAGTCTAATGAGTTTCTCCAGAAGACGCTACTTTTTCAACCGAGCGTGCAGTTGGGACTAATGTTATCACTAGGAGCCATGATCGGAGATTCACTTGAATCATTCTTCAAGCGGAGATTGGGGTTGCAGCCTGGTGCCTCATTGCTTATAGCTGATCAGCTTGACTTTGTGGTCGGAGCTCTTCTCTTGTCTTTACCAGTTTCGCCTCCATCCCTGCTCATGGTCATGATAATCATTTTGATTACACCACCAATCCATATTCTCAGCAATTTCTTAGGCGATCTCTTGCGTCGTAAAAGATTATCCTAGGAAGAAGCTATTGGCCAGTTGTTTCTGATATGAGAAGGCGAATAATACCTGCTACCTAAGCGAATGAAAACCGCCAAGGTTGGGATGCTTATCCTCGACGAAATCTTCCCGTGAAGACGTATTCAACGCAGATATAGGCAGCAAAAATGAGAAGGGATCCTGTTAAAAGAAGCACAAATGCTTGGCGAGGTTTGTATGCGTATCTTGTGCTTTGATATGTTAGGAGGAGTCCTACAGCTCCAAGAGCGTAGAATATCATGATGAATAGGCTCTCAAGGACAAACTGCTCATTCAACGAGTAGGGAAAGTAGAAGATGAATCTTTCACCAGTCCACCATAGTAGCAGGGGTTGCTCCAGAAGATTGTATACACCTCCAGCCAGTAGGAAAACGGAGATTGCTATCAATGTGGTCGTTATTATAAGGATTGATGGTCTAGCAGTCACAGCTTTCCAATAGGTCTTCTGTGCAAAATAGGTAAGGGAGGAGAAGCTCCTTCTGATTCGACTTGTCAGCGTACTCATTCTCCTTCTTCCATCAAGTTTTCAGCTGGCTATTTTCCACCCGAGTATGTATACCGATTCTAGCTTCTTCATTTAAATATTCCTTCCAGAAAGCACTCAGCGCTTTCCTTCACCTCTAGTGTCTTTCAACATTCTGTTCCAGATCTATTCGAACAACTCGGAGTACTCATTTGTTGCTTCTCTACAACAGATTCTGGAGGTGCGCGTTTTTCTTGGCGACGATTAAGTTACTTCATTAGATTATTGTGTCCATTCTTTAAGCCTTACAGAAGTTATAAATAGGTTGCGACAGCAGTTCCTCATTGTCTGACGACAGTGGTGATGGTGTGCCTCAGCGTGCGGTCTGCCGAAATTGTGGTGGCATCCTTTATCAAGGCCTAGATTTGAGGCCGCCAGATGAGATAATCCAGCAGTACGATGGCAAATGTCCAAAGTGTGGTAAGAAGCTATCTTCGATTCCAAAGGATGTGGAAGTCAACCCTGTTGAGTGATTGTCAAGTAAATCCCAAAGATTGTTACAGTGACTGTGAGCGCGTCAGGAAGTTTATGTGATTGAGCCACCTTGCTTCGAGAACCCACCTTTATAGATTTCATAGCCAAAATGGCAAGATGTCCAAGTTTTCCGGCTTTGAGATGCCGATGTG
Organism: Candidatus Bathyarchaeota archaeon; assembly: GCA_020352535.1. Taxonomy (GTDB): domain Archaea; phylum Thermoproteota; class Bathyarchaeia; order Bathyarchaeales; family Bathyarchaeaceae; genus SOJZ01. Next base: position 1,061,680 of record CP070679.1, read on the forward strand.
GTACAGTAGCATCACTGCTGAGCATCTTGCAGTGAGAAGGAACGTTGGACTCTTTGATGTTTCTCATATGGGACGGGTGCTCATCACTGGGCCGGGGGCTGAAGCTTTGCTTGACCATGTGACAACCAATGACGTCTCAGCGTTGGCGCCTCTTCGCGCACACTATTCTTTGATGTGCAATGAGACGGGAGGGATAATTGATGATCTTGTTCTGTCTAAATTAGAGGGTGAGAAGTTTCTCATGGTCTATAACGCAAGCAACCGAAACGTAGATTTTCAATGGCTTGCAAGATACTCTCGTAGTTTCAATGTGAAAGTCGAGGATGTTTCAAACAATATAGCCATGTTTGCGTTGCAGGGGCCGAAGGCTGAGAGTGTTCTGCAGAATATATCCAATGAAGACCTACGCCAAGTTCAACGTTTCGAATGCGGTTGGACTAAGCTCGCTGGAGTAAGGGCTTCTATCTCACGAACGGGATACACTGGTGAAGATGGTTTTGAGGTATTCGTATGGGAAACCTCTGTTTCCAGCCCCAGTAGAGCCGAGAAGGTGTGGAGCACGGTTCTAGAAGCTGGCAGACAGATGGGAATCGAGCCGTGTGGACTGGGCTCTAGAGACACTCTAAGACTGGAAGCCGGTATGTGTTTGCGTGGGAATGATATTGATGAAGGTGTCAACCCCTTTGAGGCTAGATTAGGTTTTGTGGTGAAGCTCAAGAAGAAAGATTTCCTTGGTAAGGATGCATTGGTTGATCTAAAATCTCAGGGTTTGAGAAGGAAGCGTGTTGGCATTAATTTACTGGATAGAGGTATTCCTCGTCAGCATTGCGAGATTTGGAGGGATGGAAGGAGAGTAGGAACGGTGACTAGTGGAACGTTCTCTCCTTTACTGAAACGTGGCATTGCCATGGCATATATTTCCAAGGAGTACGCAACTGAGGGAGAAATTATTCTAGTGAAGATAAGGAATAGGCTTGTGAAGGCGGAAGTCGCTAAGTTTCCCCTTTATGATGCTAGGAGATATGGGTTTAGACGAGAGTCGTGAGTATCCCTTTAAGAAATGTAGGTTATTCTTTCCTCTTCCATCCTACGCATCTTTTGAGCGTTGAACTCTCTCCTGCTGTCGATTTCTCGCATTCTTTCCATAATCTTTTTTGATTTTTCTATCTCGGCATCCAGCTCTGGTAGACTGACATTTATCTTCAGGATTTTCTGTAAGACGTTTAGGACGCTTTTAGCTGCTTTTGGGTCAGGTAGATATCCACGAGTTTCGCCTAATAGGCATAGTGCGTCTATTCTCCGAAATCTTGCTAGGCCCAAAAGAAGACCAGCCGTTCCGACTATCGGATTTCCCGCAGGGCTCGGAGATGCCGTTGCGTCTATCGCCTTTTTAAGAAGCCGATCGTTTGTCGAAACTGCTACTACCTTCGGCGTCAGCTCAGGCTCTTTCCTGTACCCCCCAATTGTTATGATGGTTTTCACTCCGTGTCTTTCAGAGTAATCTAATATACAGCCAGCCACGTCGTATTGGCCCTCGATTGTTTGTGCTTGACTATCTCCTGTTAGAAACAGAAAGTCATTTTCACCAGCTTCATTTCTCCAGAAATGGAAGGCACCATGAAGTAGTCTGATGCTGCCTTTCTTGTTGACCAAGACATAGTATGGAAAGTGGGGAGAATATAGTTCCGCTAATTTCTGGGCTTTTAGTTGTTTGGCAAAATACCTTGTGGCTATTCTCCCTACCATGCCTAGTCCGGGAAGGCCTTCAATCAGGATTGGATTCTTAAGGCGGATTTTAGTCCGTTCCTTAATGTGTGTTGTTTTCATCTCTGACTCAGGCCTCGCATTACTTGTCGATATCTTTCGTATCTATCGTCTGGAGAGAATTTCGGAGGGTGAGGTATTCTGACGTCTCCTCCACAATGGAAGCACTTGTCTTGTCTTAATGTATATTTCATGCAGCTTTCGCATTTTCTGAGCAGCCAAACCATCATTTCTCCCTTCTGAAGGTTCCTCGCCCGCCAGATTTGGCAATCTCGGCTATGGCTTTCTTTGTGGTTTTCTCCAGGATCTGTTCAGCCTTTTTGTAGTCTTCCGCCACAACCTCAACGCGGTATTTTGGTGGAGAAATCACGTGGATGTGTATAGCGGCTTCTTGACCGCTGCTTGTTTTTTGGGCTCGTGACAGCGTGTCTCGAATCACTGATACGCCTTTTGGCTTTGTACATTCAAGTTCAAGAATCCCTCTTACGCTTACTGAGGGTACTCCGATTCTCTCCTCAGCAATCTCGTGCAGAGTAGTGGCTACATTCTTTGTTATTCCAATCTTCAGCAGAACGCCTGCTCCTTCCTTAGCAGTCTTTTCTAGGCCTTCGTAAATTCCTCCAAACTCACTTTCAAGTAGGGCTACTACCTTTTCATGGAATTCCTCTGAAGGTATGTTCAGCCGTTCCGAAGCGTTTCTTAATAAGGTGTCTGCCTTCCTTTCTCGTTTCCATATGAAGATTTTATCTTTCTTCTCACTTTTAGTGACCCTTCTAAGCGAGAGGTCCACTTGCCCCTTTTCGACGTTGACTCTAAGAACTTTCACCACAATTTTCTGTCCTTCACGCACGAAATCTCGGATGTTTTTCACCCATGTTGTCGAAAGCTCGGATATATGGAGCAAACCTCTCTTCTTGTACTCGTCCAATACGACGTAGGCCCCATAGCTTGTTACTCTATCCACCGTGGCAATTACAAGATCTCCTACATCTGGCCACTCTGTCTTCTTTAGGCTCATCGTCTATCCTCAATCACTCAAATACAGCCACAACTTCTCCTTGGACCGTGACCTTCCCCCCAGAGGGCTTGGCAAGTAGAGCTCCACAGACATTGCAGTGCACAATGCTGGCGGAGTGGCTGAATACGGTTTGCTCGTTTCCGCAATCCGGGCATTTCACGCGAAGAAATCTACTCTTGGGTTTCGGTATCAGCTTCTCCCAATCGCTCATTTCGATTCCTCTACGAAAAATCTAGCTTCTTAAGGCGCATTCCATCCCGATGTTGTGCATGGCCACAGGCTTTGCAGACAAGCTTTAATGTTTGCTTCTTTGTCGTTTTGGAGAATTTCCTTTGAAGAGAGTATTTCTGTCCGCCATATCCTTTCTTCTCACGTTCATGCCGTCGTTCACCTTCAGCCAATGCTCGCCTCTTTCCGGCTTTATATACAGAAATCGCATGGAGTTGATGATTTCTGCATCTCGAGCAGTAAGCTGCAATTTCCTTAGGCATTTTCATCTCGTTGACCAACCAAATCAGTATAGAACAGCCCAGTTGGATAGTATTTAAATGCTTCTAGAATGGGGCAGAGAGCTTCTCATATGCAGGCGTTCATCATTATCGTTGGTCAATCCTTACCTTGCCTTTGGGCTAGCTGGCTGAACATGAGCATCTCAGTCTTGCTGGGATTTGGGGCTGGCCTCTACTGATTTGGCGCTTCGACTTCTACGGCAATTCCTTGTTTAATCAAGATTCGGGCGTTTTCTGGAGGTAGCGTAGCTGTATTTTCAGGTTTAAAGGGGCCGTAGGTCTTCATGTCGGATCCAATAATAGCTGGGGTTTCTTGGAGAAACAGCACCAACATCTTCTTCTTCAATCGTTTGTCCCCCTTTGTGTTTCGTAAGGTGCCTCTAAGGATTCGACGTGACAATTCTTGGTAGGACTCGGCTAGGAGCGAGAGTTCTTCCGTAAACTTTTTCTCTTCAACCGTTAGGCCTTCTTGTGGTAAAGCTTCTGCGTTCTTTGTTTTTTCCATTGCCTTTTCAAGGCGAAGCCGGATTAGTTCATGAACCATTCTTGTGACATTTCTGAGTTCAAGCTGTCGTAGTTTAGCATTCGTAGTCTTTTCGTCGAGCATTCGGCTTTCTTCTCGAACCTTCTTGACATAGTTAGCTAGGTTTATGTACAGCCCTTTGTGAAGTGTTTGAATAGCAGGAGTTTCACTCTCCTTCTTCCAGGCTTTGTAGAGTTCATTGTACATTATCATTACACCATCTTAGCTCTTCTCTTGCACAGAAGTAATAAGGCTACGGCTGTAGGTAATTCCACGGTTTCATTTTGATAAGGTCCGTAAGACTCATCTCCTAGCCGGAATTGAGGAGCAGAAGAAATCTTGACTTTGGCTGTACCTTTCTTGAAGGCTACAGCGCTTTCAAAGGGGTCAAAGCCCTCAATGCTCGTGGCTGCAACCTTAGCTTTCTTCAAACCTGTTTTTCCGTGTAGAGTATTCTCTAACCGTATCAAACGATGAATATCAGTCGTAACCACGGTGTCAATCTTTGCCGATTCCTTCTCAACTCCGTATAGAGCCAGCTTCATCCAACTCTCAGCACCTACGTCTCTTACTACAGACCAAGGGCCTTCATCCTTCCAGCTTCTCAGTAGACGCTCGCTGTGCTTGGAGATCGCAGATGCGGTCTTCGGCTTTATACCCATATTTCTTAGGTCTTGAGGAGCAGAAGAAAGGAGAAGCTCGTAGGTTCCTCTAGCAATTCTCCCCCTCCATCCAAGGGCATCCAAGCTTGGACCAGCTATTATGCGCGTTCCCCTTTCAGGTCTTTCACTAAGACCGTGGAGTTCAGGCTCTATTCCTATTCCTATGATGTAATCTACGATTTCTCTACGAGCTACTTGGTCAAGCGCATGAACTTCATTCTTTTCCACGCTAACATGATAGCCACGATGCCCTGAAAAGCTTACATCAATTTCCTCTGAAGAGTAGCCAAAGTCTTTCATTAGAAAGTCAATAAGCTTTATCGTTTCATTTTTTGCAGAATCCAAGCAGATTTCGCACATCCAACTTTTTTCTTCGAATTTTTCATATCCACAAGAAGGGCAGGTTTCAGGTGGCAACCCTTTACTATTATGCCCACAGCCCCGGCAAATCCATCTATCATGGGTCTTCTGACAGGGAGTTGAGATGTGGTCCGCATCAATGTCAAAGATGAGGTCCGTTCCAAGTCGCCCCTTGGCCTCCATCTTTTCTTCAGGCAGTTCGTAGTATGCACTGGAGTAATAAGCATCCGATGGAACGATCTCTTTCAAGAAATCCCTTAGGCGTTCAACGGTTCTGAAGGCTTTGTGCCTGACCATCATTCGTTCCTTGAATAAGATGAAACCAAACTCACGCTTTTCTATGGCAGAAGGTGGTTGAATAGTAGAGAGATTGATTCGATAATAGTCAGAGAATCTGTCGTGTATGAATTTTGCTGAAACCGAATCCACTCTCGAACCGCCTATAGGATATCTTAAAGCTGCCTATCACATTTAACCCGTAATTTCCGCAACGGTTGATAATTACATTTCGATAAGTACTCTTGAGCTAGAATCAACCAAAACTGTGGTTCTTACTACTAGAGAAAAGCTGCACAGAATCATGGAACAGCTATATTTTGGCTTGCCCTCAGATTGGAGGCTTTCTCTGCACATTTCTTAGTTTCCTTCTGTAATATGTCAGAGGATGACGTACACCTTCACACATAACATCCATTGAGGGACAAACGCCATGAGTACGCAAGGTGTCGCATCGCGGAGGCTTGTATTGTGTGCGTGATCCCCTGTCTCCTGCGATGTGTTCCACTTGATATCGCGTGAGTCTTTCGTTGAAATCCGGTAAGGACTTGAAGAGATTCATGACCTCTTCTGTAGTCATACCTATATTTATCAGAAAGGATGTTAGAGCAAAGCGTCCGATATGGGAAACGTTTCGTCCAGATGCTATTTCGCTATGTAGGTTCGCGATGCATGGTGGAAATGCGCTCGTGACTATCTCGCCTGAGGGTTTGTCCGAGGGGACTACTCGCTTTTCCTTAAATAGCTGCGCCAATAGGCTGACGCGGCTCATCACTGCTTCGGGTAATGACACCACATCAATCTCAAGTTTCTTCTCAATGTGCCTTCGGATTTCTTCTTCAAGAAGACGCGCTGCTTCATGCACCGTCAAGCAGACTGCTCCCTCGGACATCTGCCTGTTGACAAGTTTCCATTTCTTATCATGAAAGACGGGTGCGCATTTTAAAAAGTCTGTATAATGCAGAGTGAAATCGCAGATTGTTGAGGTGGTGCGAGCTTTAGGCCGCATCCTCCAGTTGAAGGTGCCTGCTATGCGGATAATCTTTTCCTTATCTTCGCTCTTGAGTAAGTCGGAGATTCGTTTTGCTTCAGCTAGAGCATATCTTTTCCTAATGAGGGAGTTCTTTGTTGCGGCTACCAGAATCACCGCTATTGGGAATGAAGGGATTTCCACATCATCCTTCGGTGATTTGTCTCCCGTTGTCCCGAAGAGAATTGCTCCTTCTATCCGATTCTCAGCCCGGTCCAGTATGAATCTGTACTCGGGTTTTCCCAAGTCACTGATTTTAATGCCCAGCTCCCTCATGAATTTGCTGGCTTCAGGGAGAAAGGGGTATTTAGCCAAGTCAGTTTTTGTAAATGGCAGTTTGTGCTCCAGCTCTGGCTGTTACTCCACTTCGATACGAGGAGCTAGAAAGAAAGAGAGCTTTCCCGCTCTCTGCTGCTTAAAATCTAATTTGATGGGCATGTCAGTAGAGAATTCCAGGGTGGCGATATCTGATGTTGCCACCGCAGCTTTGAGGATTTCAGAAAGGTAACTTAAACTGAAGGTAGCCTTTGACTGCTCTTTTGTTTCTAATTCGAGGAGTGCGTCGTTTCCTTTCTTCATCTCGATTTTCGCACCCATGAGGTCGCCGGTTGCGTTCATCGTCAACTTCTCGTTGTCTGCCTCGATTCGGACATGATCGCTTACTAGACCCGCATCTTCGATTGCTTCCCGCAATCCCTCAGTAGTGACTTTAGCTTTGACGTTGAACGTGACTTTGGGTGTTGGGACCTCCTCCTCTACAGCTTCTAGTGTGGGCATATTGAATGCGCGTACATATTTCCCTCTAATCGTGGTTTGCAATCGTCCAGTCTTCTCGTCTAAAACCAACTCGACGGACTCATCCTTTCCAGCTCTCTTAAGGAGCTTCAGTAGTTCACCAATGTTTACGCACATTTTCATACTCTCACTCGCCGTATATTCATCGAAAACCGTTTTGGCCACTCGAAGTCTATCATAGCTACGCGAGACGGATCCATCGCTCGTAGTTTGATTGCATCTGGGGTTATGTCAAACGTTGCTTCGTCGATGAGGGTCGAGATGGCTGTGACCATGTCTTTCAGGGTTTTCGAGTCAGCCATTTTAACCTTGAACAGTGGCAAACCTCCTTTCAGTTGTTATCCTTAATCTTCCGACTGTTTTAACCTTTACTCGTTCCTCTATATCCTATTTAGGGTTAGATTTACAGCTTTGGCTCTATGGTAGATTGTCTCGCCTGGAATGGTTCTGCTCAAATCGATGAGCGTCTAGTCATGGAGGATAAGGGCGGAGAATGTTTTCCTAGGCTGCTTTAGGCTCTGCTTTCTTGTTAAGACGTAATGGAGAAAAGGCCTCAGCTATATTCCCTGTAAGTGTAGTCACACTTTGTGCACCGGAAGAATTGAGTTGAGGACTCATCGCTTCCTCTTGTCTGCACCTGCCACACATAAGCTAACATATTGCCACATTTGGGGCACTCAGCCCTTGCTGTAGGTAGGGTTCTGAGCTTCTGTTCCTCTTTCCCAATTACCACTACACGTTCCTGTGGCCTATGATCTGGAACCTTTGAGGTTGCTACTACAGTCTTTGCCCCTCGTTTCTTATGACCGCACTTTGGACATGAGAGTATAATCGCTGTCTTGCTCTTCCTTTCCTTTCGAGTTGGAGTTAACCGCATTCCACATTTGGGGCAAAACTCCATGGTTTTTCACCATTCCGTCACCTTCTTGCTTTCGCGTCTTTTAAACATTTTCTTTTGATTTGGTTAAGCCAGATGCTATGATGTGTGCCACACGCAGTGCTTCTGGAATGCTGCTTCGTGTGGACGTGTTCTTCACAATCTTCTCAGCATCCTCTAGCGATAACCCTGCAACCTGCATGTATGCGACTTGGTTGTCATCATGTGTATGAATTGCGGTTATCTTTCCAGCATTAGTAATCGCATCTAGTCGTTTCTTGCTTTCGGGCAATTTTTGAATGGCCTTCTTAATCATCTCGTCCAAAGGTTTTTCCTTTGTGATTGTTATTACGGGTAGATGCACTCTTTGGAGAAGTTCTTTGATATCCACCACGTTTAGTCCCGCAAAGGTTACGCCGTCTAGCATCACTACGCGAAGCTGATTGTAATGAATAGACTGGGTTATCATTGATGCGATTTTTTCTGTTGCGTCTGTCCCATCAATCTCCACTTCTGTTTTCATTACTCCGTCAAGCCAGTATCCTCCTCGGTAGACGACCCCTATAATATCTGCTAAACCCTGTGTATGCGGCTTAAAGACGCCATCGTCAATGCCTAGAATCCTTATCTCAGGCTTTACGTGGCGTATCCTAACAACATCCGGACACATAGCTGCACCAACTATATAATTGTCCGATAGCTGCTTTAAAGTGAAGGCAATGCGTCCGTTCAAACTAGAGTATAAGAGCCTGAGGGAGATTCTGCTTAATCGAGAGCTTGCTGCTTTTGGGGATGCCTATGTCAATTTCTTATATTCTTTAGCTATGTCGAAGAGAAGAGGGCACCCTGTTGGTATTAAGGTTAGTAGCAGGATATTAGCTGACGCGTTGAGAAGGGCAGGCCTAAGGAAACTGCTTCCTCGAAGAGTGAATCGTCACGCTCAAGCAGATGCCGTAGAAGCTCTTGTTGTGTATGCTTGGGTTGAGGATGTTATTAACATTCAAGAGGGCGTCAGCCTCTTAGTGGATCATGAGGATGCGGTGGAGGCTTTTTGCACCCTACTTTGCACGATTGCACAAAGGATGAAGCTGAAAGGTCAGATTTCAGCGACTTCACATGGTAATTGAAGGTGATTCTCGCAGTCGTTTCTCCAGAGCTTTCTCGAAGGTTTTCTTCAAGTCTTTGTTTTGCTTTCGAATTCTCTTTACTGCGTTCTGAATCGCAGGTTCAGGTGTAAGATTCTCCTTGGTTCGGACATAGATTACGGGATTTGATACTAATGGATGTGGTAGGTCGTAGCCGGTCATATCAATCCCGTCTTCGTTGAGTAGAGCCTTTTGAAGTAGGTTGCAGAAGGAGTGTCCCACACCTTTAATCTCTATCTTCAGTTCATTCCGATTTCTCTCTAGAA
>CP070679.1:1071004-1081245 GCA_020352535.1 Candidatus Bathyarchaeota archaeon
GAACTTTCAAAAGAATGTCACCGAAAACGACTTTCACGTTCTCGTAGAGGATGAGATGACTCGAACCCCACAGGAATGGTCTTTACAGGACCTCATCGAGAGATGGGCTCCACGAATCCCCGTGATTGTCATCATCGCAACCGGAGGGATAATCGTAATACTCGCATACACGCGCTGGTCAAATCGGACCAGGACCGAGAGATAGCCAACACAACAGACGGCTCCAACCCGCATTGTTGAGAGAGAAGGCATTTTCCATCGATAGAATCCTTAATAAACGAAAACATCTTCTCACTTAACGTCACCAAGAAAATCGGACCAGGAGAAACCTCACACATGGCAAAATTCAAGATAGTAATATCTGATCCGGAAACAGGCGAGTCCCAATTCACGGAGGTTGAAGGACCCCGAGCGGTTCCATTGATTGGGAAGAAGACTGGAGAGACAATCGATGGCTCTATTGTTGGATCTCCAGGTCACAAGCTGAAGATAACTGGAGGATCAGATAAGGATGGCTTTCCAGTGAGACCCAGCGTTCACGGCGGCGTCAGAATCAACGCAGTCTTGAGTGGAGGCGTTGGATTTCACAGCCAGACGAAGGGAGAGAGGAGGCGGAAGACACTCAGAGGAAACGTCATCACAGAGGATATTGTACAGATAAACATGAAGATAGTGGAGAAGCCGAAGAAAGCTCAGAAACCACGAAAGAAGAAGAAACCCAAGGTAGAAGAGGCGAAGAAGGGAGAAGCGGAAGGAGGAGAATCGACTGAGGAAGCTTCCCAAACAGCCTGAAGTTAACATCGGAACCATTGGACATGTCGATCATGGCAAAACAACACTGGTAGAAGCTATAACAGGCGTTTGGGCAGCCAGACACAGTGAAGAGCTAAGGCGAGGCATAACCATCAAACTGGGCTATGCTGATGCAGCAATCTACAAGTGCACCAAATGCGAACTCCCACAATGCTACGGGACTGAGCCAAAATGCCCTAATTGTGAAGGCTCAGCAGAATTCGTCCGAGCAGTCAGTTTTGTGGATGCACCAGGCCATGAAGCACTGATGGCCACAATGCTTTCCGGAGCCGCGGTCATGGACGGGGCATTGCTGGTTATTGCTGCTGACGAACATTGCCCTCAGCCTCAGAGTCGAGAGCACTTAGCAGCCATCGAAATCACAGGTGTCAAGAACCTCGTCATCGTACAAAACAAAATCGACATAGTCGATGAGAAACGTGCGTTGGAAAGCCATCGTGAGATAGCGAACTTCGTAAAAGGAACTGTGGCAGAGAACGCCCCAATAATCCCGGTTTCGGCGCAACACTCCGTAAACATTGACATCTTAATCCAAGCTGCAGAGGAACGAATTCCTACGCCGCAACGTGACGCGACCAAGCCGCCACGAATGTACGTTCTACGCTCATTTGACATCAACAAGCCCGGAACTCTATTTAAGAAGCTGGCGGGAGGCGTCGTCGGAGGCTCGATTCTACAAGGAAGCTTCAAATCGGGAGATGAAATCGAGATACGACCAGGCATTCGCGTTGAGAAACAGGGAAAGATGACTTATCAACCGCTAACTACGGAAATCGCTAGTCTAAGCGTCGGGGGACGAATTGCGGAAGAAGCGATGAGCGGAGGCTTGGTGGGAATAGGAACCCTGCTGGATCCCTCCTTGACGAAAGCGGATGGATTGGTTGGCAACTTGGTGGGAAAGCCAAGCTTGCTACCCCCCACACGCTCCGAGTTAACATTGGATACCCACCTCTTCGAACGAGCCTTAGGTACCAAGGAACTGATGGAGATCAGCAAAGTGAGCATGGGAGAACGATTGCTCCTTGATATCGGAACATCCATAACCACTGGAGAAGCGACCTCCGTGAAAGGGGAGACAGCGGTTCTTCGGCTTGGACGACCCGTCTGCGCCGAAGAAGACTTTCGAGCAGCCATCAGCAGAAAAATCGGTGGAAGATGGCGCCTAATCGGATATGGCGTGATAAAGTAGTTGGGGACCTACCCCTCCTCTGCCTTTGAAGTCTTTGCACAGGACTAGCTGAACATCCACTCGGCCATGTCATTTGCTAAGGCGAGATGGGAGGCCCGAACTAGGAGTGCAACGTGCCAAGTATAGGTGCCCACGGGAATATCTGGCAGGCTAAACGTCTTGAATACGGCGTTGTTATACACGAGTCCAATTGGCAAGATGGTGGAGTGCTGATGCATAACCACATAGGCTGAGCCATCGGGAAGCCGACACCACAAGGCGAAGCATAGATACTTCACGCTATCAGGGTTTGTGATTTCCAATCCCAAGTGCACAGTTTCCCCAGCATGATACGAGTATTTGTCGGTGTAGATATGGACGGTTAGATTGCCAGAAACAAATGGTCGCATCAATGGATAATTGTCTTGATTATCCTCATAGACCAGGTGAGGTGTATCTCCTATTCCATCACTGCCAACAAGGTTCTGAGCTGGGCCGAGAAAGGAGTCAATGCCAGTGTAGTTACTCCAATAGTTACCGCCAAAAGGATACCCGTCATCCCAGATGTTGACCGCTAATGATGAAGTAGGTAACACATGGACCGTGTTGTTGATGAAGTTGTTGTGATAAAGCTTGTTGGATGAAGAGGCAGAAAGCGAGATGCCGCAAGTGTTGTTGGCTAGAGAGTTGTTCGATACTATACAGTGTTCAACATCATACAGCTCGATGCCACTTCGAGGCGCGCCATCTGCCACGCCGTTTATTATCGTGAAATGGCTAATCGTAACGTTGTTTGCTGTTACAGTCATCGCATTGTCTGTGTAGTTGCCGTTAATGATTGTGTTGCTCATTTCCTCCCCAATAAGTGATATTGACTTGTTCACAACCACGTTCTCAACATATGTTCCTGAAGAGACAAGGAGGGCATCACCTTCTGCAGCATCGTTTATGGCTTGTTGGATTGAGGAATACCGGATGTACACGACATAGCCTTCGCTCGTCCAAGCGGCTATTCCACCCAGCATGTTGTAGACATGTAGGAAGCCATTGTCGACAAGGATCTGGCTTGCGGTACGGCTCCGTCCGCCTGACCCACAGTACACTAGGATATCATCGGTCTGATTCAATTCACCTAGTCTTCCAGGTAATTCCGTCACGGGAATCAACTTGGCATTGCGAATATGACCTGAGTCATACTCACTTTGTGTTCGAACATCCAGCACAACCAGAAAGGGTAACGAGTCCATCATGGATCTCGCTTCAGCAACCGTAACGTCAGTGTACTCGACCGCTTGGACTGATTGGAGTTGCGAGGTCGACGCTAAAAGACTAGCAAGCAGCAATATCAGTCCAATGCTAGAGATGAAAATCCTTTTCTCCATTCCGACTCGTCCTACTGAAATTGCGTAATGGCGACACTTAAGACTTCAGAAAAAATGTTCTATAGTATGCTTACATGCAGCCGAATCCTACGACAGGGGAATTCATCAAAGGATACTTGCAGAATAGAGAGTAGGTATAAGCAGGTAGTGGTCGACTAGTCGTCTCTAACCAAGTATTTGATGTAGAGGAATGTTAGAACTCCTGATAGGATGTAGGGCAGGAAGGCCACTAGGACCTGACTCGACATCGATGCCCCTTCGAGTGCGTGTTGGGCAGCTACATCCATCACGAATCCTGTGATTACACTGTTCCAAAGCCCGTGAGTCAGAAACAGGGGAACCAGATTTCTGCTTTTGCCGTAGAAGTAGCCAGCGATTAATCCCCAGAAGAATGTTGAGGCGATGTAGATTGCCATACCGAAGGGATTGAAGGGGGAAAGGTCCCATACAAAATGCCAGACTCCAAAAGCAAGGGCTTGAAATAGAATTGCCTTTCGAAAGGTGAAACGCTTTTCGAGGTGGGTCTGAATGTATCCTCGAAATAAGCCTTCTTCGCTGATGCCTACGCAGAGTGTGTGGAATGGCATTACTGAGAGAAAGATGAAGGTGTTGAAAGCTCCCAGCTCCGTCTGACCTATGAACAGGTAGATGAGGAGGTACTCAGTAAGGAGCATTGATCCGCCGAAGACCAGGTAGAATATGACACCTTTGGCTAAGGATGCGCCGAGGTTACTGCTCTTCCATCCAAAAACAGAGGAATCGGTCTTCTCAAGAAGAACGATCGTCAAGATTGTGAGGAAGATTAGAGGCGTCTTCTCATAGGGCATGTTGAACCAGAGGACAGAGGGGATGCGAACCGCCATGGCTAGCAGGTAGAGAATGAGAATCCGAAGCATCATTGAAGGTTTCGATCGTTCCTCAACGGCCTCTCCAAGGTTTGTTCTGCTCGCATAACGTCTATGCCAGATGTATATGGGGGCCAGTAAGGCAATGGATAGAAAGATTGGAACGGAGCTTAGAGATCCAGTCGTATCCTCCGTGGGGAAGCCATACGCAGCGAGGAACACGATCAGAGTGACTGTGAAGTAGGTTAGACCAGTCTTGAGAGCAGATCTTTCAATCAAGGCCTTCAGCACCCTTCAGGCTATGGCCAGTTGGAGTGTTAAAGCTTTCCAGATTCATCATGGAGACGAATAGCGAAAGCTCAACCACTCAGCATTGATGTCGTGAAGTCTAGACTAGCAGGATTGTCACCGTGACCCAGAGCGGAGGAGGTGATTGAGTTTACAATCTCAGGGAGGTCCGTGCCGATAGACACCAAGAGGAGGCCGATTATGAAGGGGGAAGCTCCAAGCGCCTCTGCTAAGCCGATCGAGTGTTCACCAGCCTTGCGACTAGAGACAACCATTAAGGCGACTCCAAAGACTAAGCCAAGTATGCTGGCGAGCAGCTCAACAACCAGTTAGTTCACCTCGACATCTATGCATAGCCTATATTCACCCGCTGTGACCTTCTAGCAGAGATTATTCCTTGTCGAGTCTTCTCCTCCATTCGGGGATTCTTGCAGCTCTCACGGTGTCCCAAGAGTCGAATGGTTTAAGGTCTAAAATCGGGGTTCCGTCAAACGCGTCTAAACCCTGAACAGTCACAGTGTTATCCTCAACCTTCAGAATCTCGACCAGCGTGATTCCAACAGGATTAGGGCGAAGCGGCGTCCTAGTTGCGAAGATGCCGAGAAGGGGCAAGTCGGTTCTGCCTCGTGGATGAACACGCAACGTCTCTCTGTGCTCCCGTGAAATCTTATGCATCCAAAACACAACAAACATGTGAGAGAAATCCTGAAGGCCATCAAGAGCCGGAGTCAAGTGCTCATGGAGGATGAGCCGAGAAATGCTCTTCTTGGCTCTAACCTCCTTGCCAATCGCTTCTGTCTTGACGACACCTATAGGCTCTAGCTTTATCAAATCAGTAACAGACATCAATCATCCATCCATCTCTGGTGTCAATGGACTAGCTTGGATAAACCCTTTCGGTTTAAAGAACCTACTGAGCCTCATGTAGACAGCTCCTCTTGGCTCGTGTTGACTCATACATGGTGGTGCGAGCGACTAGCTCTATCCGTAGCCAGCGATACCCAACGGGGGGTAACCTAAATATGCAGCATAGCTGCTCTAGGGTTCATAGCATAGGAGTCTTCGTTGAATGTGGAGGTGAACATATGACTACACCTGGAGAAAAATATCTCTGCGAGATCTGTGGAAACAAGGTTGAAGTCCTTGAGAGCGGCGGAGGAACCCTCGTGTGCTGCGGTCAGCCAATGAAGATTGTGGAGGCGTAATCTCAGCAACTTGAAAGCTACTCGGCATACATGAAGGGAGGAGAGTTCAAAGTGAGTAAGACAGCGGATAATCTGAAAAGCGCGTTTGCAGGTGAATCGCAGGCAAATCGACGATACATAGCCTTTGCCCAAAAGGCGGAAGATGAAGGATTTTCCCAAGTTGCAAGGCTCTTCAGAGCTGCTGCGGAAGCGGAGACTGTGCATGCCTTGAACCACCTCAAGACCCTGAAAGAAGTAAAGTCCACGAAGGCGAATCTTGAGACCGCAATCTCTGGAGAACACTTCGAATTTAAGGAGATGTATCCAGGATACTTGGACGCGGCTAAGAAAGATGGAAATCCGAAAGCAGCTTGGAGCTTCAACGTGGCAAACCAGGTTGAAGCGATTCATGCAAGCCTCTTCTCGAAGGCATTAGCAGCCTTGAAGCAAGGGGTTGAGATGGCAGAAACAGACTATTACGTCTGCAGAGTCTGCGGGAACACGGTAGAAGGCATGAGACCAGAGAAGTGCCCGATTTGCGGGGCTGCTAAGACAGAGTTCTTCAAGACTGATTAGCCGTAGCATCCGAAGGCCAACGCTTCAAATCTCTCCGTGAAGAAGAAGAATTACGGCGGTCCCTTGTTCTTTAAGGCTTGCAGGATTACGGGTTCGATGGCTGCCGGGTTGGAGAGTACCGTGATGTTTCTCATACGCCTCAGCCTATCCACGTTTTCCAAGTCGATGTCGCGCATCTGCAGTGTAATCGTTTTCTTGTTCGGTAACACGGTTTTGACTTCTCCAGCTTTCTGATCAACGGGGAAGATGAAGGTTGGTAGACCCGCCTTTGTGGCTTGCGCTACACAATTGGTTAGAAGAGAATCAGCTATGCCATACGCTATTTTTGCCGTCGTGTTTGCAGTAGCAGGGCAGAGCAGCAGGAAGTCATACTTCCCGAGTTGAAGGGGGCCCATCAGGAACGGCGTGTTGGGAGTGCGCTCAATGAACACTTTCTTAAAGTCCTTCTGGATTACATCGCTTAATTTATACCATGTTAGAACCGTCTCTCCCGCTTTAGAGACGATTACATCGATGTCTAAGTCGTATTTGCGCTGAAGATGCTGCATTGTGTTGACGCTTTCGATGAGGCGGTCACCGCTTCCAGTAATCCCCCAGGCAATCTTCAGCGGCACGTCCGGTTCACCCGCTCCTTCAGCATTGCTACCAGTTCAATAAGGCGGTCCATGGTTCTATAGACAGTCCTGAGTCCGTCCACATCCTTCTGAGCGCCTTCTCGTCCCAAATCCTTCGACCATAGAGTCCCGCCGAGATTGGCGCCAAATGGGCCACCGCTGACAGGGATCATCTGATTGGCCAAGAAGAAGGAGTGGATGGTTAGAAGAGCCAGTTCTTGACCGCCAAGTCGATCGCCACCCACCGCGATTCCTGCCCCCACCTTATTCTTCAGGGAGTCCGGGTTTGCAGCTACCATTCCGCGGCACCTATCGAAGAAGACTTTGAGCTGCCCGCTTACTGAGCCATTGTATACTGGGGTGCCCATAATCAATGCATCAGCATTTTCCATCTTTGCATATGCTTTGACCATATCATCTTTGCGGATACATCCCTTCTTTTCGCGTATGCAGTAGTCGCAGTGGACGCAGAAATCGATGGTCTTGCCTCTTAAGGAGAAATAGTCAGTTTCAATCTGAGATTGCTCTGCTGCATGCTTCAATGCTTCTTTGACAGCGAAGGCTGTCGACGCGTCTCGCGGACTGGCAGAGACTCCGAGGATACGTATCACTTGAGGTTTGACCAAGGGGCCCACTGCTATCTCTTCTGGCTTGCAGTGCTATTTACGTATTGTCAAATAAGGGGTTAGCTGCGGCGTGTTAGGGCGTGGTCTCGCCGAGGCTACTGGCAACGATGTACATGTCTCGCATATCGACGATGCCATCATTGTTGATGTCAGCATCTGGGTCGTAGCCCGGCTCGCCTTCGAGATTTCCATAGGAGAGCGTGACGATAGTGAGGTCTTGTATGTTGACGATGCCATCACCGTTGATGTCGCCAGGTAACGCGTTCGTGCCGATAGAGTTCACAACTTGGGGTTCAGATCCCCCGTTGTGAAGCCAGAGGTCCCATATCGCGTTGCCCCAGCCTCTTAGGGTGGTAAAGAAGGGGTCAGTTTGGGCGATGTAGGCTTCAGAAGGCAGCGTATCGGCAGCTCCGTTAATCTCGTCTCGGAGGAACTCGATGTACTCCTTAGAGGTGGTTTGGTAGTAGAGGGTGGCTTGCCAATAGTCGGTGCCACTGGGCTTTCCCACGGTTACGTCGTCGTACCCGCCGGCATACTCTTCGGGAGTGAAGTAGTCGGGTGCATCCTCACCATGCCATCTCGGCTGGACCAGTCGGGAGTACATCTCCGAGGTGTCAAAGCCTTTCGGAGGAATCCGATTATCCTTGTAGCGGTCGGTAGCTAAGGCAAAGTGGAAGGTCTTATTCTCGCCGGTGAGCTCCTTGCTTGACATTTGAGCTTCCCACACCAGCTCATCATGGGTGTTGGTGAGGATTCCTCCTGACACGTAGACCTCGTCACCGCTAGGATCCTGCGTCGTCACAAGTGGCTCGTACGGGTTAATCTCACCTATGAGGCTATCCGATGCATCGTAGAATCTGATGTTAAGGAACATCCTTCTTCCTTCGGGGAAGCCGGAGATGAGTTTGTGTCCAGCGTTGTTTGTCACCCGCAAAGTCACGTTATCCGATGATTCTTCTATAATGTCCAGGTTTGCTGAAACTTCAAGCTGCCGGTCGACGCGGTATGCCCCATCGAGGAGAGCGTCGCCGACTCCTACGAGTCCAGTCACATCGATCTGAGCACCCGCATATTTCTGTCCAGAGAGGATCAGATAGTTGTAAGAATCATATGCGGCGTTCTCTGTATCAGCTGAGGCTAAAATCCGCGCAATCCACTGGTTGCCGCCAGCCAGATCGTGGAGTGGCAGATCATCTCGGATTGGCGCTCCAGCCTTGTCGCAGCCAACGCCTGTTACATCTCTCATGTGGCAGTCTTGACACTTATCTGCCCATGGGATGCCGGGAATAATGGTGGAGGTTCCGCCTTGCCCATAGGCGCCGAGTAGGAACTCGCTGGTCGTTCTTTCCACGTGGAAGTAGCTGGATGCTGCCTGCGTCTCGGGGGTATCAGTACCCAGCAGGACGCTGGCGAGAATCGGATTTGAAACGTCGTGGCAAGTCGAGCAGAAGGTCTTGCTCTTATGGTAGCGAGAGTAGTGTACTTGATGCCTTGCTTCTGGATCATAGAAGGGCCCACTCTTGGCGCTACCGGGATCTACGAAGTATTGGCCACCCGCGTTTTCCACATAGTAGGGAAGGCTTCCATTGCCATAGTAGGTGGGCAAATTGGTGACTGGATCAAGGAATGGTTCTATACCATTGAAGAGCGAAAGCGTGACTAAGACCGCTATGTCTCGCTGATAGGCTGCGTCTGCCATAGAGATAGCTGTTGGATCGGTCTCATCCGGAACGCCGGGCTGACCCAGCTGGCTTAGTGGGTCAATCATCTTATGACAAAAGTCGCATTGAACACCATCAAAGTCCGATGTTCGGAGAGCCTCTGTGTTGGTTGGGTCGCTTCGACCTTCAAGCCATCCGGTAGGAGAGTGACAGCGGATGCAGATGTCCCCAGCGTTTGGGTTGCCAACAGCCCAAATCGAGTCTTGAAGGGAAGCTGTGAGACAGGCAAACCATAAGGGATCCCTTGCCGCTTGAGCCATCATGGAGCCGCGCCAATTGAATGCAGGCTCCACCGCAAGATTATAGCCACCATGGCAGTTGTCACATTTGTCGGGGGTTTCAAATGTGCCAACTTCGCCGGGTTGTGATCCGGGCATGAAGACGTTGCGGTCATCCTTGACAGGTATCGGGGTCCACGAGTAAACCGAGCTGATGGCTACAAGGAAGATAAGGGCGAACACGATTAAGGGCCCTATTTTACGTGACTGAATAAGCCTGCTCCTCCCTCTAGATTCTCCATTAATATAGGCTGCTAATAGAGTAAAAAAGTTGTGTAACTAAGTTCTACCTTCACCTAGATGTTGACTCTTAACTCGCAGGTGGCTTATGATGCTGCCAATTATGGGTGTGGCAACCCCGAAGCTCATTAACGCTGCTCCTAGCCACACGAGATTGGTCAGGGGGATGATTTCCACAGTGACCAGCAGGTCTTCAGGCGGGTTTGTGGTGTCGAGGAGAGCTTGCACAAGAGCGTTGTACATCGATGCTGTGTGATGCATGTGGATGTATATGTCTCCTGTCCAAGTGGAGATTATGAGGGGCGTGCTGACTACCCCATGAATCGTGTAAAGGCGAATCCAAAGCGCGTCATGATAGGTGCCTCCACCGTATTCAATGGTCACGTTCATCTTAAGGGCAGAGTATTCAGGCACCTGCTGCATCGCTTCAGGTGAGTAAGCAGCTCCGGTGCCATGGAAGATGGTGAAATCCCCGAAATACATCGTCACGCCTAACGTCTCTAGAG
>CP070679.1:1081345-1105160 GCA_020352535.1 Candidatus Bathyarchaeota archaeon
GTGCTTGGCATTTGGACTTTTCATTTTCCAAGACTTTACGAATTTGTCTTCCATTGGTATTCACATCCTCGTCATCTGTATGTATAACGTATTTATCATTTGTGAATCCAGAATACGAAAATAACATGCTCACAAGCACGTTAGGCTCGTAGAATCTTCCTGACCAGCTGAGCAGCGTATATGGAGCTGCCCTAGGAGCCTGTACCACGCCACCCGGGATAGGTCACGTTTGGCTTTCTCGCTTTGAGAAGAGCTTGTATGGGATTTACGCGTGCAGAGCAGGGCACCTGCAAGGACAGCCCCAAGAAGACACAGACCCATTCCTCGCTTTATATGGTTTATGAAGCTGGGATGAGCATTCTGTGCATGCTAAGATTGTCGGAAAAGCTCTATGGTAAATCCGCATTGTTGGGGTAGCCACGGCTTTCCCAGTAACCAAGGTAATCCATGTCATCAGAAAGCTCAATCTCGGTTATCCACTTTATCCATTTATAGCCCCATTTGCTCTCGGCCACGAGCTGGAAAGGAAATCCCCGTTCCGGTGGAAGCACAACATCATTCATCTTGTAAGCCAGTAAGATGTCATTGTCAACCAGGTAGTCTAAGGGCAACGATGTCGAATAGCCATCAACAGCATAGAATATTGCGACTTTCGCCCTTGAATCCACTCCAGCTTCCTCTAATAGGTCCTTGACAAGGACGCCTTCCCAGAGTATCGTTGCATCCCACCCTTCCACACAGTGGAGGGTAACAACCTTCTTGAACAGCTGATGGTCATTGATAACCTCCTCATAGGTATACTCAACTTCATTACTCACTAGACCCATCACAGCTAGCCTATAGCTCATATTGTCTACGGATTGGGGGCCTCTGATCGAGTTCTCCCGAAAATCGTCGATTGGAGAAAGCTGTTGTCCTTCATATTCTCGAATCTCAGAAGGTCTCAGCGTACTCGTTCCGCCTCCAAGCTCATTCCTCAAAATCATGTTACCACCCAAGATGGCTGCAATGATTATTAGGACAGATAGAACAGCGGAGAGGAGGAACTCCTTTCTCTGCATCACCAGAATACCCAGAAAGGAATATGACGTATGTCATATATATACTTGCCCTGAAACACACAATAGATAAAAGAGAAATAGTCAGCACCAGAGCCTTATATTGAGGGCCTATAGTGGTTGAGGCTTTCCAAATTCACGCCGTACTGCAAATACTATCACTCCTGTTCTTAGTGGGCGCAGTATTCTTGGCTAGGAAGCACAAGACCAAGCGCCATCACGTTTCTATAGCTGGATCATTGGTCTTGAGCACAATCGCTGTTATACTGATGATGTATCTGATGGGAGGATTACCCCTGATTCATTGCAGATTCGGCTTCTCTGTTTACCTTCTGATGTTGGTTACAGCTTTGACTGGCAGTCTCTTCCTCAGAAGAAGGCTTTCCAGAAATCAGCATAGGGCCTTGGCCCTCTTGACCATTGCTCTACTGCTGTTCATGATCCTTTACGGTTTCATGACCTTCGGCTTCTAAGCCCAATCAAGAAGGCAGAATCTGAGAACACTACGCTTTGATGGCTGATTCCGTCTAGCTAACTGCTTATTCGGAAGATTTATTTCTCATTTTTAACGTAGTATTTATTGTAGTTCACGTTTTTCTGGTCCGCCTTTGTGGGAAGGAGGGCTTGAAGAACCTTGAGTGGCTCTGCGCATGTGCGCCTACGCTTAAGCGTGCTTGGGTGCGACTCGGCTCTCGCTTAAAAGCCCTCCCTTTCCACAGGGAAATGCATAAGACAGTAGTAAAATGAGATTCTTGTGTGGGCAAACATGGCTTCTCAAACCCCACCTTACCCCCAGAACGCAGCTGAATGGCGAGCAGCTATAGGAAAAGCCCTCGGTCTCACTCAAGGTGCGGGTCGAGCCCAATACATCGCTGGCACCTTTCCATTTCCTAGTCTTACCACCTAGATTCGTACAGAATTCAGCTCCGATAAAGGCTATAGTCCTAACTTTGTCCCTGCGCTCCTCCGTAACGTCAAAGGGTTGATCAGCTGGACCTATGGAGATGGATTTGAGCCCAACTGGTTAAGTCAAGACGAGTACAAGTAATGCTAAGAATACGTCAGCTAGGGTAGTTTCCCTGTAAGAGTCCAGGTCTCGTTGGCAAACCGTTCTCTACGCAGCTTCTTGGCAAGCTCTCGTTCGTACTTAGTCAGATTCTCGTCTCTCGATTGGGACTCAAATACTCTTTGAAAGCCTTGAACCAAAGCATCAAAAGCTTCTTCCACTGAGACACGCTCTCCCAGTTCTTTCTCTACCGATGTTAACCGCTTCTCCGCTATGGGTAGCACGTCTCTGCAGGTCTCAGCCCAAGGAACTCTGAGATATGTAAACATCTTCTCAAGATCGGTGTCAATGAGGAAAGTTCCATGTTGGAGTAGCACCTGCTTTCTACGAGCTTGTGCGCTTCCCGAAATCTTCCTCTCAGCGATGGTTATGTTTGGACACTTCCTAGGGTCTCCCGGATTGAAGTCAGCATCGATTCCCAATATTCTGGTAGCCTCTATCAGCCCTTTGCAGATTACATCATATGCGGCAGCAACATCCTTCAATCCTAGGTCGCTTTCCCCCACAGTCACACTGTAAGTGATCTCCCCATCACTATCATGGTATACAGCGCCTCCTCCAGTAATTCTTCTCACGATGTCTACTCCATGCTTTCGACAATTCTCTACATAGACCTCATTTGAGATGTCCTGAAAACGTCCAACAGATACTGCTGAGGGCTTCCATCTATAGAAGCGTAGAGTGTTTGGCACTTCTCCTGCTATCCGAGCTGACAAAATAGCTTCGTCAATCGCCATGTTTGTGAACGCATCGTTCACTCCTAGCCTAAGAACTCTCCAAATAGCCATGACCAAACCATCCTCTGAAATGCTTCTGGAAGAGACAGATGCGACCTACGTCTTCTTTCTTGAAAGCATCTTCTCCAACATAGGTCGGAGCTTCTCATTCTCAGCCTTTATCTTCTCTTTGCCCAACGCCTTCAGCTGCTCACACATCTCTCGGTTGAGTTCAGCGAATTTCACACCCTCAGCAGCAGACACATATTCCACCCGGAATCTTTCTGGGCTAAGGCCAAGTTTCTCTAGCATCTTTGCTAGAGCGTCCATCCTTGCTTTCATCGCAACATTTCCTGAGATGTAGTGGCAATCAAACGGTAGGTGGCAGGCGCCCACTAGAACCATACCAGCTCCGAGTTTGAGTGCCTCAAAGATGAAGTCGCGGTCTACCCGTCCCGAGCACATTACTCGAACCGCTCGCAGATTGGTCGGATATTCATGGCGGCTCGTTCCCGCTAAGTCCGCACCAGCGTAGCTGCACCAGTTGCACAGGAAGCCGAGAATCTTATCCTCAGGATTTTCCTCCAATGCAGCCCGAACCTGCGAGAGAATCTGTGCATCCGTGAAGTGCATCTGGGTAATCGCATCAGAGGGACATTCAGCCACACATGTGCCACAGCCATGACACATGGCTGCGGTCACCTCAGCCGCCTGCCCTTCTGGAGCCTTGATCGCACCATACGGACATTTCTTCGCACAGATTGCACACTTCACACGGACATTGCGGCACTTGTCTGGGTTCACTCGGGCGATGATGGGTTCAATCTTCCACGTAGGCTGAGAGAGTACGGTAGCAGCCCGCGCTGCAGCTCCACTTCCCTGGGAGACGGAGTAGGGTATATCCTTCAATCCCTGGCAGGCTCCCGCCAAGAAGACGCCATCGACTGCTGTGTCAATGGGCTTGAGTTTTGGATGGCTTTCCATGAAGAAGCCGTCAGCTCCGCGTGTTACGCTGAGGATTCGCGCCAGCTCGTCAGTTCCACTCTTTGGGATTGAGGCTGTAGCTAGGACTACAAGTTCAGCCTCCAGCTCGATCAATTCACCCAGAGTCATATCCTCCGCACGGACTGTCAGATTCTTTGTCTGAGGATCCTCAAGAATGTGTACCGCTCGTCCTCGAATGAAGTTAGTACCTAGTTCGCGAGCCCTGCGATAGAACTCTTCGTAGCCCTTAAAGTGGGTTCGCATATCAATGTAGAGGATATAGACTTCAACGTCATCCTTGTACTTCTCCTTGAGCTGGACTGCGTGCTTTAGTGAGTGCATACAACAATAGCCTGAGCAGTACTCATACTTGTCCACATTACGTGAGCCAACACATTGAATGAGTACGACAGATTTAGGCTTCTTTCCATCAGAAGCCCGTACAACCTTTCCGCCAGTCGGTCCAGCAGCAAGAATCAATCGTTCAAGTTCCAAAGCCGTAATGACATTGTCGTATTCTCCATAGCCATACAGCTTGTCGTCATACGGCATATAGATGTCAAATCCTGTGGCGACAATAATCGTGCCGACCTCAAGCTCGATCTCTTCAGGCTTCTGGTCAAAATTGATGGCTTGACGAGCGCCGCAGATGTCGACACACTTGTAACATTCGATGCAGTAATCCATGTTAATCGTGTAAACAAGCGGGACTGCCTGGTCGAACGGGACAGAGATTGCCTTTCGTACACCCATGTTCATGTCCCATTCATTCGGAAACTCTATAGGACAGACCTCCCGGCATTCCCCACCTCCCGTACAAGGATCGCCAAGTACATATCGTGGATTCTTCCGAATCTTCACCTTGAAGTTCCCTACAAATCCCTCTACACTGAGCACATCAGCAAAAGAAATTATTTCGATGTTGGGATGGCGTGAGACATCAACCATCTTCGGACCTTCGATACAAATCGAGCAATCCAGCGTGGGGAAGGTCTTGTCCAGCTGGGCCATGTGCCCTCCAATGCTTTCACTTCTCTCAACAAGGTAGACTCTAAACCCCATATCAGCCAGGTCTAACGCTGTGCTTATACCTGCGATTCCTCCACCGATGAGGAGGGCCTTATTGGTGACTGGGACCTCCATAGTTTTTAGAGGGCGAAATAGTCGAACCTTCGCAACTGCCATCTTCACGATGTCTTTTGCCTTCTCAGTTGCTTCTTCAGGGACGCTTGGGTGACACCACGAAGCGAATTCCCGAATATTCGCCATCTCGTAGAGGTAGGGGTTCAATCCCGCTTCTTCGACAGTCCTGCGAAATGTTGGTTCATGCATACGTGGTGAACAAGCAGCAACAACAACTCGGTTCAGGTTATGCTCCTTAATCGCCTTTCGAATTTCCTCTTGCCCTGGATCAGCACAGGTGTAGCGATTGCGTATAGCAACAACCACATCCGGTAGAGTACGGGCGTATTCGGTAAGCGCTTCTACATCGATTGTACCAGCAATGTTAAGACCACAATGACAGACAAAAACTCCTATTCGCGGTTCTTCTGACATTAATCATCCCCCAAATCAAATCTCTTCTTCACAGAATCTCGAATCCTTGTCGTTCCTTTCTTCTGCAACTCCTTAGTCAAGTCCTTGGTTGAAGTCAACTTTTCGAGAGCCTTATTCCATGCACCTGAACGGACAGGTGTATGCCATATGCGTGTCCTTTGAAGTTCAAGAGCCCCTTCTTCTGGACAAACTACCCTGCAAGCGCCACAGTAGACGCAGTGTATCTCGTTAACATGGACCTTTCCGTCATCCGCAAGAAAGAGTGCACCCGGGATTGGGCAGACATCAAGGCAGTCTTGGCAATCCTCTGGGCACTTCTCCTGTCTTATATGGATGATTCCTTGGAAAAACTTCTTTATGCGGATGGCGTCTTCCGGGCATTTCAGTTCGCACAACCGACAACAGGGACAGAACTCCTTCTTCACATCCACAACAACACGAAGCTTCTTCTTATCTCGTATTGAATCAACGTTCTTGACCGTTTTGCCATCTGGTGTTTGCACGCTGACCTTGATCAGTTCAAGCGGACAGGCCTTCTCACAGTCAACACATTTTATGTCACACTTTGTGGAGTTCACATTGATCTCACGGATGAGTTCAGGAAAGCTTTCAGTCTTGACTACGGGGAACACATGCTCGCTGTTGACCCGAACCTTCAATGCCCCAAAAGGACAGAGAGAGCTACAGATTCCACAGAAGTGACATTTCTCACCGTCTACATCAATCGTTGCGTGTTTCCGTTTTTCCCCTGGAACCTTTGGCAGCATCTTGATTTCAATGGCTTCTTTCGGGCAGATTGCCTGGCAAATCTCGCAGCCGGTGCACAAAGTCTTGTCTACGGTCAAAGAATAGTTCTTTGTGTGCAAAATCCTTCTAACTGATAGCTCCTTGTCTGTCTCGTTTCTCTCCAGTTTCATAGGCATCTTGTTTCATCCACACGTGAGCGCACAACAACATTGAAGAGTATTTAGGCGATGCAAACTGTTATTTAAACATTGACTGGCATCCTGCTAATAACAAAAATATCCATGCTTTCAACATCGCAAAGGCGCCAACAAGACTCTTAATACAGCCAAGGTCGCAGTGTTGTACAGTGAATTTCTTATGAAGCAAATCACCATGGCTCATGGCGCTGGCGGTTCAATAATGAGCAGCTTAATCAAGAACTATGTGGTGAAATATCTTGGCGGAAGCAACGCTGAAGTTCCGTTGGAAGCGCTAGATGATGCTGCAGTGATTGGTGACATAGTTTTTAAGTCTGACTCACATGCTGTGAAGCCAATCTTCTTTCCTGGAGGAGACATAGGAAGACTCGCAGTCGCCGGAACAGTCAACGACATCGCAGTTCTGGGCGCTGAACCGATAGCTCTTGCCTGTGGTCTAGTATTAGAGGAAGGCCTCCTATTGACGGAATTCGAGAAGATTCTAGAGAGCATGAGCGAAGCCTGCAAAGAATCCGGCGTTCATGTCATTACAGGTGACACAAAGGTTGTTGAAAGAGGTACCTTAGGAGGATGTACCATCAACACATCAGGACTTGGAAGACGAAGCGCCGCATTAGATAGAAACATCTCAGAAGTACAGAAGTATCGCCCCTTCAATGCCAAATGGATTCTTGACGCCAACTTGAGGGACGGGGACAACCTAATCGTTTCTGGTACCGTAGGAGATCACGGACTAGCAGTACTGTCCTCCCAAGAAGGATACGACTTTGGAAGCCAAATCACATCTGACGTCGCCCCTCTGAACAAGCTGATAGCACATCTGTTACAGGTCGGAGGAATTGTGACCATGAAAGACCCCACTAGAGGCGGACTGTCCAACACGTTAAATGAGCTTAGCGAGAAGTCAAACATAGGAATTCTAGCAGATGAAGGAAAAATCCCAATACGTGGAGATGTCAAGGCAGCCTGCGAAATGCTGGGTATTGACCCTCTAGAAATAGGAAATGAAGGAAAAGTCGTGATAGGTGTTATTCCAGAGAAGACCGACGATGTCTTGGAGATGCTTAAGGCTACCAAGAAAGGCAAAAATGCGCAGATAATAGGTGAAGCAACCAAGGATTTCAGAGGGGTGGCTCTCAAGACAGCGATAGGGGGAAAAAGGATTCTAGCCCCACCAATTGGAGACCCTATACCCAGAATATGCTAGCTTAGGGATACTCCAACCTTTCATACTCCAAGGAATCCAGTACTCAAGGCCCTTTTCGCAAGCTACGAAGTTGGCGGAGGAGGTGGAGGAGGTGGCGGTAGCTGCTTCTGGGTTTGTCTTAAGGAGAGATAGAAGTTCACAGACATGACCACGAATACGATAGTTGCTAACCAGCTTATTGCAGCCCCAATGTAGGCTCCTACAACCGGGATGAATGCAAAGCCGGCTTGGAGGACTGCTAAAACTATCTGCACGACAATCACAACAATTATGAAAATAATAACTTCTCCTAAATTCTTAATCACGAAACTCAACGATTGTTCTGTGCTATCGACAGCATCGGTTCCTTCTACCACAGCAATGACAATGATGAATAGAGCGACCGGAATCAATACTATTGTCATGAAGCATATAGCAGAAATGACTATCGCTAGAATCAAACTGCCCAATCTGTCAATAACAAGATCTACGCTTTTCTTCAAATCCATCGGGCGATTGTTGACTATATCATTAGTCATGTCGACAGTTACGCAGATGGACAAGAATCCAATAAAGGGTACTATGAAATAGCCCATCCACGTGAGCCACGGATTTACCGTATGGGCCAAGATCAGGAAGAACACCTGAAGCGCAATTGGAGCAAGTGCTGGCACGAACAAGCCAGGGTTCTTAGTTAGGACATCAACGCTGCTAGATAAAGATTCAGTTGACTCTAGAGGCATTCTATCACGTTTTCTAGCGTATTTGGTTTTCATGCTTATATGCATTTTCCGTTCGAAATGCCTAGATGTGTAAAAGATCAGCCCTCGAACTCTCCACTCAGCCTAGCTCCAATCAAGGCTCAATTCCCATGTGGCTGAGAAGAAAATTTATTAGATTATATTCACAACCATGTCGCAGAAGGATGTAACCCAGTTGGCGAAACAAGAGAAGGCAATCACGAGAGAGAAACTCGCAGGCATGCAAGTTATAGACGCACAAGGTCACGCCCTAGGAACAGTCAAAGATATCGCGTTCACTGTCGGAAAAACAGGCGTATCACTTCACGTTGAGGATAAGAAAGGTCAAGGTCGAGACATTACATGGGAAGAAGTCCAAGCTGTAGGAGACTTCATAATCCTCAAGCCTACAACTCAGACTGCTACGACCCAGACAGCTCAGCCAAAAGAAGAAGCCAAGCAAATTTGTCCAACATGCAAGGAACCACTAAGCTATATTGAGCAATACCAACGATGGTACTGTTACAAATGCAAGAAGTACTGCTAAGATAAGCGTAACCGCTTATATCGTGCCTATTTATCCCATAACTTAGAAACCTTTGCAGCTTTCGAGAGTTTCCACTTGCCAAAGAAATCTTTCTTGTATAGGTGAAACAAGCCGCATCGTTGGCATCGCAGCACTTTCCTGTGCTTCTCAAGGTTGAGTTCATACAACTCTAATGATGAGTCACAGTCAACGCACTTTCCTGTATGCTTTCTAGTCTCTTCAGTCAGCTCAATTCCATCCTCAAGCCTCTACACGAACTAGAACACTATTGTTTACACCTTGACAGAGTCAAAAGCAATTAAGACTTGTCATGAAGTTCCGCAGCAGTGGGTTGATCCCTCCCACTTGGGTCCATCAAGGAATCCTTATTATCAACCTACAGAGAAACTAGCCCAGGGGAATACGTGTCAGAAGGAACGAAAAGAGCTGAGCTAAAAGACGCTTTCCTAAACGGAAGAGCTCCCTTTGCCTTGGATGAGACAACTTATCACCGTTTTTCTGAGAGAAACGTTATCTTCTCGCGTGTTGGGTGGGACAAGTCCTTCAGTTCATACGGACAAAGAATCTCAGAGAGGGAAGCTGAAAGAGTAGGACAAAAAGGGTATAGCCGGATTGGCTATGCAGCATGTTCAGCGTCTTGGGCAGTACACGATCATCTGATGGAGGAATTCTCGCATATAAGAAACACGAATCCCTATCCAGGCAGTCTTACGCGAATAACCTCCCACCTGCCAAAATATGAATCACGTGACCCCGACCTGAACTCAGATATAGTGAAACGTCTAGGGCAAATCTTTGGGGTTTGTGATGTAGGCGTTGCTGAAATCGACCCTGAGCTACGATTTGTCTACACGTACGACAGACAAGGGAGACAAAACGATCTCCCAGAAGAAATGAGGTCAGCTATTGTGATGTTGGTCCAAATGGACTACTTCGCCCTATTGGCTTCGCCAAAGCTTCCAGCCAGTATCGCTGTAGGCAACGCTTATTCTCGCGCGGCATTTGCAGCATTTTGCATGGCAGCGATGATTGAAAACCTAGGCTACCAAGCTATCCCAGCTGTTAATTCAATGGGGCTATCGGTGCCGCTTGCTATTCTAGCCGGACTGGGTGAGTTCGGAAGGAATGGGCTGCTCATTCATCCAAAGTATGGACAACGTGTCCGAATCGCCAAGGTGTTTACTGACCTGCCATTGACGCCTGACTCGCCAATCAGTTTTGGCGCTGCCAGATTCTGCCGGTTATGTAAGAAATGTGCGAAATCCTGTCCATCCCAGTCAATTTCCTATGGAGAACCAACCTGGCAAAGCCCGTGGGGGACACCTTCAAACAACAATGGGGTCTACAAGTGGTACGTCAACGTGGACAAATGCTACGAGTTTTGGGTGAGAAACTCAACCGATTGCTCTAATTGTATTCGAGCCTGTCCCTTCACGAAGCCACTAGGAAGAATCCATGACATCGTTCGATTCTTCATCCGGAATCTAAAGTTCCTAAATCCGATTTGGATAAAACTTGATGACATATTAGGCTATGGAAAACATGAAGACTCGGAAGAATTCTGGGAATCGGAAATGTATCTGGATGATAAGGTAAAGCGTTAAGCATAATGTGGTAAAGGCTACCTAGCAGTCTCGTCGATTCCTGCCAATCATCAATTGCCTTCGTTATGTACTGCCCAGATTCTGCAGGTGCCCTCATTGGAGACCATGCAGGCACCCTTCGGTGATTGTGGTGTACAAGCCTTCCTAAAGAGGGGGCATTCAGGCGGGCTAATCTTTCCAACTATGACTAGGTGGCAGAGGCAGCCAGGTACCGAATCACTGGAGTCTCTGATTTTGAGGTCATACTTCGTTCTAGCATCAAATGCTTCAAACTCCTCGCGAAGTACAAGTGCTGAAGAGGGTATTGTACCTAGTCCTCTCCACCAACCATCTACGACCTTGAACACTTGATTCATTAGCTGTTGAGCTTTGGTGTTTCCTTGCCAGGTCACACACCGAGTGTATTCATTCTCTAGTGCAGCTCTTTCTTCTCTCAGCTGTTTCAGCAGTAGGGAAACAGCAACGAGGACATCTAAAGGTTCGAAACCTGCGACCACCGTTGGCATTTGATGGAGATCAGGGAATGCTTCGTAGGCTCGAGTGCCTATTATCGTTGAAACATGTCCTGGTGCTATGAAACCATCGATCTGTAAGCCATCGATCTTAAGCAGCAACTCCATTGCTGGAGGAATCAGTCGATGAGAGACGAGGAAGCTCAAGTTTTTTGGCGGCTTATTCAGAATCTCTACAGCTGTTGATGGGGCAGTAGTCTCGAATCCGATTGCGAGGAAGACGAAATCTCGCTTCTGCTCCTTCCGGGCCATCTTAACTACGTCACTCAGACTATACGCAACTCGTACATCCCCCCCAGATGCTTTCGCTTCTTGGAGCGAAGTTTGGGTGGCTGGAACGCGAATCACATCGCCATAGGTAGCTACGGTAATACCGTTGAGAGCTAGCGAGATTGCTTGGTCGATGTCCGCTGCGGGGAGAACGCAGACGGGGCATCCAGGTCCCGCAATGACCTCTATAGTCTCAGGAAGAAGAGCTCGGAGTCCGTGATGGGTTATCGTCCACTCGTGAGTTCCGCAAACGTGGCAGAACTTCGCCTTCTGCGGAGGAGCCAGACCTTCAATGTTGTGGGCAACCATCTTCCCTAGTTTCGGGCTTCTATATCTTGAGTGCACCTTCAATAGCGCTGAGACCAACCTGGTAGATACGATTCTAGATTGTGACTCAAGGGGTTTTTCATGTAGCTTTCGAACCGCGTTCCTCATGAGCACCTCATCTATGCTCAAACAGTTCTTCCCACAGCTGAATGGTCTCCTCAGCCGCTTTCTTATCGATTACCTGGATGGCGTATCCCGCGTGAACGAGAATGTAGTCTCCTTGCTGAGGGCTTACAAGTGTGACATCAACATCCCTCATAACGCCCTCTCCGAAGTCAACTTTCGCAGTCTTCTCGTGGATTTCAACTACTCTAGCGGGAATCGCGAGACACATCTTCTTCACTCGATAATCTGGCGACAGAGCAATCGATTAAACGGTTACTTAGCGATAAGGCTTGCGGCGATGGTCTGACCAAAGGCTATACCTCCATCGCCAGGGGGAACCTGGGTGTGAATCATGAATCTGAAGCCGTGGTCTGTAACACTCTCGCGAATGGTCCTAGAGAAGTGTTCGTTGTACGCAACTCCACCTGATAGTCCAATAGTTGTTATGCCTAGCTGTTCAGCATTTTCGATTGCCATTTGGGCTAGGCCTCTAGCAAGATAGGATTCGGCTGAACAAGCTAAATCTGCGATGGATTGGTCTTCTCTTTGGCGAAAGATTTCCTGAGCTAGAAAAGTGGTATCAAGAGTGTGTCCCATGACTCTAGGAGCGAGGTTCAGTGTGTCACTCCCTTTGATCGCTGCAGATTCGAGTTTCATTGCTGGTTCACCTTCATATGTCCGTTCATAGCATACACCGAGAATGGCAGCGACTGCGTCCAATACTCTTCCACAACTCGAAGTCTTGGTTTTAACCTTCCTGGCTAGCTGCCCAGCGATTACCGTAACCTCGGTCCGTCCATGAGAAAGCATTTGGCTTTTGGGTTCCAGCCACTTCTCGATGTCTACTACTGTGTAGAGCATTCCAGCTGCCATTCTCAGCGGGTATTTCGTTGCCAAGTCACCGCCTACCATCGGTTGCTCCTGAAGATGGCCCAAACGCTTGAAGCCCTCTTGATGGCAATGTAGAATCTCTCCGCCCCACGGGCTGCCATCGGCGCCGTAGCCGAAACCGTCGCAAGCTATGCCCACCATCTCGCGGATGCCCGACTCACCCATTAGAGAAGCAATGTGAGCGTGGTGGTGTTGAACGGGTACTACGGGGCACTCAAGCTCATCTGCGAAGTCCTGGGCGAGCTTGGTGGTGGTGAAGGTGGGGTGCAAGTCGCAGGTTATAAGCTCTATTCTGCTATTTGTAAGTGTGATTAAGTGGTCGATGGACTTTCTGTGGAATTCGGCAGTCTCGAGGTTCTCTATATCTCCAATGTGCTGGGATAAGAAGGCTTTATCAGGTTGCAGTATACAAGAAGTCACATTGGATTCAGCTCCAACGCCCAAGACGCATTTATCCCTAGGCTTCTTAAGGCATATTGGCTCTGGAGCGTATCCTCTTGACCGCCGAATCAATAGTTCACTCATATCGTGGAATCGAACGACAGAGTCATCACATCGATTAGCAATGGTTCTATCGTGGAAGAGAAAATAATCGACAATGGAACCAAGTTTTTTCACCGCAAGTTTGTTCTCTGCTATAATTGGTTCGGAGGGAGGATTCGCACTTGTCATGATGAATGCAGGTTCTCTTACATCGTCGAACAGTATGTGATGTGTTCCTGTGTAGGGAAGCATTACTCCGATATTATGAAGTCCAGGCGCAATCAGCTCTGAGAGGTTGAATTTAGCCTTCTTCTTCAGAAGGACTATTGGTCGGATATAGGATGTAAGCAGCTCAGCCTCAGCAGCGTTTACTTCTGCGAAGGTTCGTGCTGAATCTAGGCTGCGAGCCATTACCGCAAAGGGTTTCTTGGTTCGATGTTTGGACTCTCTCAGTCGTTGAATCGGTTTGGACGTTGTTGTCGCGGTGGCTAGGTGAAAACCGCCATTTCCTTTTATCGCTACAATATACCCGTTCTCAAGCAGTCTACCAGTCTCTCTGATAGGATCTTCCACGGTCATGGGAGAGCCATCTCTATGTGCAAGTAGAGGCGTTGGGCCACACATGGGGCAGGCCACTGTCTGTGCGTGGAACCGACGGTTTGAGGGGTCTCTGAACTCCTTGATACAGAAGTTACACATAGGAAAGGCATGCATAGCAGTGTTTGGCCGATCATATGGAAGGCATTCGATGGTAGTGAATCTAGGGCCACAGTTGGTGCATGTGGTGAAGAAGTAGTTGAATCGTCTGTTCTGAGGGTCTCTGAGCTCTGCTAGGCATTCATCGCAGAGTGCTATATCAGGTGGGATGATGGATCCAGAGGAGTCGGTGTCAAGCGAGCTCTTATGAATCATAAAACGGTTAGGCTGGTTCTTGTCTTCTGCATAGGTGATGTCTAATTTATAGATTCGAGCAAGAGGTGGCTTCTTGGTTCTCAAGTCTTTTAAGAATTTCTTGAGATCAGTGCTCTTTCCTTCTACAGTGATCTCTACGATTGCATCCCCTCTGTTTCGAACGTAGCCTACTAGCCTGTTTTGCATCGCGATTCGATAGATGAAGGGTCGGTAGCCCACACCCTGCACAATCCCGCTAACTCTGATTTCAGCACGCAATCGATAGTCAGACTCCTGTCTCAAAAGTATCGGGGAAGGCGGATTTATCTGCCTAGCAGCTTGCTGGGTATGACATAGTTCTCCTGTTTGCGATGACTCACCGCAGCTTTGTCTTTAGTTTCTCTTCAATTGTCTTCAGCTCGCCATGCTCTAATATCCTGATGCGTGTCTTGAGTCGCACATCCAATCCTAGTCGTCTGAAGAACCAGAGGAGTTGCTCCCCATTTATAGGTCCATTTAATTGCCCTCGGGATATCTGCTTAGCAAGGGCTTCCACAACTTTCGGGGTTATCTTGGGATATTGCTGCTCCGCTACGCCAAGAACTTCTAAGCCTCGACCGATGAGAACTCGGCTTAGCACTTCCCGAGGGTTCTCTGGTCCCATCTCCTTCTTACGCTTACTCGTCATCAGTCGCTTCTGCATGGCTTCGAGTCTCCGACGTTTAAGCTTCTCCAGTTCGGAGTCTTCGACCACAAATTTCCCTCAAGGTGTTTTAGGAAGGGCGCAAAACGGGTTTTACAGACTCTCCTGCGAAAGCGTGTCCTCAACGTTTCAATGTTCGCAGCAAATGCTTCTTGTTGTCGAATATCTCAACTTTCATGGGCATCTGACCAAGGGCTAGGTGGGTGGCACAGGCAAAGCACGGGTCATAAGCTCTGAAGGCCATTTCTATCTTATTAAGCAATCCGTCATTGACCTTTCCATTGTGTATTAGACCGCGAGCAGCATTCTTGATAGACATACAGATACTTGGTGTGTTATGGGTTGTAGCAACGATAAGGTTGACCTTCTTAGCCAAGCCGTTCTCATCTAGCTGATAATGGTGAATCAAAGTTCCGCGAGCAGCTTCGACGATTCCTACCCCTTCACCAGGTTTACCAGGCTCATTCCGAACATCTTTTCTCGTTATTTCCTTGTCGACGATTAGCTCCTGTGCTCGTTCAGATGCATACATCAGTTCAATCAGTCGTGCCCAGTGAAAAGCTAGAGTAGCGTGAGTCGGCTTTCCCCCTAATGTCTTGTACATTGTCTTGTATTCTTCCTGTGCGATAGGTGTTGCCATTCCATCTGCAGCGTTCAATCTTCCAAGAGGCCCAACTCGATATACGCCGCTGTCTGAGCCATCAACAAGACCTTTCCAGCCGACCTTCTTCAGGTAGGGCAACTTGACGTAGGTCCAGGGTTCGACATGCTCCTCAATTATGTCAAGGTATTCTGAAGAATTAAATCTCGTAAATTCGTCTCCTTCAGGGGTGACGATACGGATATCACCGTCGTAGAAGTTCACTTTGTTCTTCTTGTCAACAGTCCCCATATAGAAGGTTTTCAGGATGTAAGGTTCGCTTTTAATCAGGTTAACATAGTCCGTGTTTTTCATGACGATGTTGCTGAAGGTTTCAAGGGAGAACTTGGCGAATTTCACGCAGCTATTAACCATCTTTTCGATTTCTTGTCGTTCCTCCTCAGACAAGGCTTTCGTCATGCCACCTGGTGTGGCACTTACAGGATGTGTTGGTTTTCCTCCAAGTATGCCTGTGATTCTCTGCCCATAGGCTCGGTGTTTGATTACTTCTTTTGCGATTTCTAAACCGGTTTTTTCTATCACACCTAAAATGTTTCTCTTTGAGGCTGGGGCATCAGGTCCAACAATGAAGTCTGGGCCACCTAAGAAGTAGAAGTGGAGTATGTGGTCATAGATGAGGTAGCCACAGTACTCAAGTTCTCTCAGCTTCTTAGCGGTTTCTGGGGGTTCGACATTGAATGCTGCATCGCATGCCTTTGCAGCAGCCATGTGATGTGCGACAGGGCAGACGCCGCAGATCCTAGTCGTGATTATAGGTAAATCCTCTGCTCTTCGCCCTTCGCAGAACCGCTCAAAACCTCTTAGTTCTGGGATCTGGAGATAGGCGTTCTCGACATTCCCAGTTTTATCTAGGAAGATTGTAATTTTGCCATGGCCTTCCAGTCGTGTAATTGGATCTATAACTATCTCCGTCATTTCTTAATCACCCGTCTTCGGAGAATTGAGTTGGCGAGAGAGTACTTGTAGAAAGTGCCGATTGGATCTACTGCTTGGTTGATGACCTCGTCGTTCGTGGCGATTGAAGCCAGTGCGCTTATTATGGCTGCTCCTTGGTCTACTACGCCTGGGCTTGGTCCATCGCAGCCAGTGCAAGGCATGTTTACTTTGGGGCATTGCGCTTCGCAACCTGCCCGTGTTGCAGGACCCATACATATTACTCCTTGGTCCCAGAAGCAGCTTTCTTGGTCATCTTGGAGTTCATATATCCTCTTCAGCTTATCGAGTTTCTTGTCCTTCTTTTCCCGGGGGCACTCGTCGCAAACAGATTTGCTGGGCATTAGGATAGATCCTTTTGGTGGTAGCTCATTCTTAGATATTGCCTCCACGGCTTGCAGTATAAGGGGAACCGGGGGAGGGCAGCCTGAGAGGAAGTAGTCTACATCAACGGTCTGACCTAGCGTCTTGACTGTGTCATAGAACCTGGGCAGTGTCAGCTTTCCCTCTTTGGTGGTGATGGAGGTTTTCGGATATACCGCATTCGGGTTCTTCGTAGAAGGAGTCTCAATGTAGGCTCGCTCAAAGATAGTTTCCTTATCCCAGAGGTTTCCTAGACCAATAACACAGCCATCGCAGGCGCAAGAGCCAAAGGCCACTAATGTCTTTGCC
Organism: Candidatus Bathyarchaeota archaeon; assembly: GCA_020352535.1. Taxonomy (GTDB): domain Archaea; phylum Thermoproteota; class Bathyarchaeia; order Bathyarchaeales; family Bathyarchaeaceae; genus SOJZ01. Next base: position 1,098,196 of record CP070679.1, read on the forward strand.
TTCTTTCTCAGCAGTTTTGCCATGTGTTCTTGTTCGTCAGTTCTGACTGCGCCATTGAAGAAGCAGACATCAATAGAGTTGTCTGCCATTGCTTCTACCTCTTTGTACTTCACATCCATGGCTACGGGCCAAAAAACGATATCCGCAAGGGTGATGACCTCGAGTATCTTCTCATTTATATCGAGAACTGCGATTTCACATCCCCCGCAACTTGCACCCCAGTAGAAAGCGAATTTCAGCTTATTCATCGCACATCTCCATCGCTACAACGTCTGAGAGAGTAGTTCTGCTACATCCTTGATTTGGATTTGGTCTTCGACACCAGCTGTCTTAACGGCATCTTCAAATGTGGATAGGCAAAAGGGGCATGCCACAGCCAGTATCTGTGCTCCATAGTCTATTGCCTCTTGGACACGGGCTTCTGCAAGGCGTGGTCCTGGGATATCAATCCACATTCGCCCTCCACCTCCTTCACAGCAGAGGCTTCGTTCTCTTGAACGGTCAAACTCAAGCAGCTCTACGTCAGGTAGGCTTTCGATGATTTTTCGAGGTTCGTCATAGATATTATTCTGCTTACCTAGGAAGCAGGGATCGTGATAGATGATTTTCTTACCTAGTTTCTTCTGGAAAGCGAGTCTCTCCTCATCAATTAGATTAGCGAGCAGCTGTGTATGATGATTGACCTCAAAGTTTCTTGTTTCATATCGGTTCTTGAAGGTATGATAGGAGTGAGGGCAGCTGGTAACGAGTTGTTTCAGATCGTATTTTCTGAAGAGCTTTTGGTTCGCTTCTGCCAAGTGCTCGAAGAGACCTTTTTCACCCATGCCATAGACCTCGTTTCCGCAACAGTTTTCCTCTGTTCCAAGGATGCCAAAGCTGATGCCTGCCTTTTCTAGGCACGTGACGAAGCTTTTGGCAACTTCTTGGGCTCGAGGGTCATATGCAGGTGTACACCCAACGAAGTACAGGAAATCCATGTCTTTTGCGTAGTGTTTGACAGCTAGATCCTGTGTCCACTCGGTACGTTTGCTCCTTATTCGCCCCCAAGGGTTACCATTTTTAAAGACGCTCTCCAGTGCGTCTCGGAGTGTCGTGGCGATTTTCCCTGCCTCTACGTCTGATCCACGAATATCGATCAGGAATTCATAAGGCTTGATTTCCTTGGGACATCTGGCTTCACAAGTCGCGCATGTCGTGCAGCTCCACAGCTCATTTTCTGGGTGTCTGGGTAATTCACCGTAGACTGCAGCCTCACGCATATAGTTTCGGACATTCAGGTTAGTTTTTTTTGAGACAGGACAGACGCCCGTGCACATTCCACATTGGATACACTCAAGGAGCTTGTGTTTCTGGGTAAGGTCGTGAGCACTCATTCTCTATGCCTCCGGAGCTCCTTTCAGGGGGTTTGGCCCTAGTCTACGGATCTCTTCGATGAAGGATTTGACAGTCTCGGAGAATTTCTTTCCTTCTGATGCGGAAATCCATTCCAGCCTTACTCGTTCAGGCTCAATCCCCAGCGATTTTAAAACTTCGCGTGTGATACTGACTCTGAGAGCGGTTTTATAGTTGCCTTCTTGGTAGTGGCAGTCTCCGAGGTGGCAGCCACCAATTAGGACTCCATCAGCGCCCATCCGGAATGCATCGAAGATGAATTCAGGCTCGATTCTTCCGGTGCACATCACTCGGATTATTCGTATGTTTGGGGGATATTGGATTTTACTGGTTCCAGCGAGGTCTGCACCTGCGTAGGCGCACCAGTTGCAGGTAAGACCGATTATCACAGGTTCAAACTCAGTCATGTCTATATCTCCTAAGTGGGCTCTGTCAAGAGAGCTGCAAGCTGCTTGGATATCTGCTCCTTTGTGAATCCATACATCGTAATTGCTCGAGCGGGGCAGGCAGCAGCGCATGAACCACAGCCCACGCATAGGGCTTCGTTCACTTTGGCTCTCTTCTCTTCGTCCGTTTCATCAGCTTCTATGGCGTCGTAGACGCAGACGCTTTCACAGATCTTGCAGCTGCAGCATAGCTCCTTGTCAACGTAGGCTATGGTTGGTTCTGATACGACTTCACCTTGGATTAGGGGGATGGAGGCCTGAGACGCGGCAGCGCTCGCTTGTGCCACGACGTCTGGGATATCCTTTGGACCTTGAGCACAGCCACAGAGGTACACACCAGCAATGTGTGTTTCTACTGGTCTGAGCTTAGGATGAGCTTCAAGGAAGAAGCTGTCTGGGCTCATAGAGAGCTTTAGGGCCTTCTGGATTTGCTGTGCGTCGACTCTTGGTTCAAGACCGGCCGCGAGGATAACCATGTCGAAGTCCATTTCTCTCGTTTGGCCTAATAACGTATCCTCAAATAGCACTGTGAGGTTCTCGTCTTTCGGTTTCCTATAGATTTCAGCAACCTTTCCTCTGACGAGGTTGACGCCTTCCTCCTGAACTCTCCAAAGGAACTCTTCATAGCCTTTTCCAAAGGTTCGCAAGTCAATATAGAAAACGAAGACTTTGGCATCAGGGTACTTCTCCTTGGCTTGATGAGCTTGTTTCACTGAAGCCATACAGCAGACCCGGGAGCAGTACGGATTCGTCAGTATGTCCCTTGAACCAATGCATTGCACAAAAGCAATTTTCTTTGGGGCCCGTCCATCTGAGGGACGAACAAGCTGTCCGCCTGTGGGACCGGCAGCGCTGATCAAGCGTTCAAACTCCAAGTTTGTGAGTACATTTTTGTACTGTTTGTAACCATATTCTGGTTTTCGATTTGCGTCAAAGAGGTCATATCCCGTCGCTATGACGATTGTGCCAACTTCAATCTCGACTTTCTTGTCTTGCTGATTGAAGTCAACTGCTTTGAAGGGACAGGTTTTCTCGCAGACCCGACACACGCCCTTGGTGAAGTACAGGCAGTTCTCCTTATCGATAGTGTAAATTAATGGAACAGCTTGAGGGAAGGGGATATAGGCTACACTACGCGTGCCTAATCCTAGGTCAAATTCATTCGGTATGGTTTTGACCGGGCATTTACTTGCACAGGTGCCACAACCGGTGCAAAGGCTTTTGTTGATGTATCGAGCTTTCTCGACGATTGTAGCCTTGAAATTGCCAATGAAGCCACTGATAGATTCAACTTCCGAGTAGGACCAGAGTGTGATGTTAGGGTGCCTCGAGACATCAACCATCTTTGGCGTCAGTATACATGCGGAGCAATCTAACGTTGGAAAAGTTTTGTCAAGCTGAGCCATGTGCCCTCCAATTGAAGGAGTCTTCTCGACCAGATGTACTTTGAAGCCTATGTTGGCGAGGTCCAATGAAGCCTGAATCCCCGCTATTCCGCCACCAATAACCAGGGCTGCGGGTGTAACAGAAAACTTCATTGGGGTTAATGGCTCAAGCAGCGTCGCCTTAGCTATAGCGGATGCAACCAAGACCTTAGCTTTCTGTGTAGCCTTCCGAGGTTCATGCATATGCACCCATGAACATTGCTCACGGAGGTTTGTGATTTCGAGGAGGAAGGGATTCAGGCCTTCAGCTTCAAGAGCTTTTCTGAATGTTGTTTCATGCATCCTTGGGGAACAGGAGGCAACGATGACACGGTTCAGCTTATGTTTTCGGATGTTCTCCCGTATGAGAGCTTGCCCGGGCTCAGAACAGACATATCGTTCATCGACAGCAAACACTACGTTGGGAAACTTGGACGCGAAATCAACAACTTCCTTGACATCGACGATGTCCGCGATGTTTGACCCGCAATGGCAGATAAAAACGCCGATACGAGGTTCTTCTGGGCCTCGTGATTTCCCCGTTCTACTCACCGTACGCACCCAACTTGAAGACTGAAATCTGAGAATCGGTCTATTTAATGCTTTTCCAGCATGTAGAGAAGATAGTGATATCAGGCAGCAGTAGAATAGAAACTGGCTCTGTTGAAGAGGGTGAAGGAAAGAAACGAATATGGGCATATAGCTGTGTAAGGTTGATGTCCAAACGATTTGCATAGCCTGGATGAAACGTTTTTATCAGCTTCGTAGAGATTACTAGGTTCTAGATGAGTTGGAGGAAAGGAGGTTCCACTAGTCTGTCGTCTAAGCCATTGGCAACAATAATCTCAGCAGGGCTGTCAAAGTTCGGAAGAAGGGAAGGAGTCTACGGAAGAGAACTCTTCGCTGAGGCTGTAAAGGAGGCGTATGACCGATGCCCTAATCTTGATCCAAGAAGGGACATTAAAGCCTTGTTTGTCGGGCATATGGGAGAATCTTATGAACATCAAGGGCATACTGGGCCGACTCTAGCAGACTGGGCTGGCTTACTTCCTGTACAAGCCACGAGAGTTGAAAATGCTTGTGCATCATCAGGGGTAGCATTACGATGGGCGACCCTCGCTATCTCCTCCGGTGCGTACGATGCGGTGATGGTGGGTGGAGTTGAGAAGATGACGCACCGAACCACACCGGAAGTCACTGAGTACTTAGCGATGGCAGCAGATTATCCGTTCGAGCAGTGGCACGGAATTACCTTCCCCGGGCTGTACGCGCTTATGGCGACCGCACACATGCATCATTACGGCACAACTGAAGAACAGATGGCAAGAGTTGCAGTGAAAAACCATCATAACGGAGCCCTCAACCCTAAAGCACACATGCAGAAGGAAGTAACATTAGAGAAGGCAATGACATCCCGAGTCATTGCTTGGCCATTGAAACTTTATGATTGTTCTCTGATAACAGATGGCGCCAGCTGTCTAATCCTCGCCAAGCCTGAAATTGCAGGGAAGTTCACAGACACTCCGGTGCATGTTATCGGAGCAGGACAAGCTAGCGATGCGATTGGCCTCTATGAAAGAGAAAGCTGTACAACGTTGAAGGCAGCTCAGCTTGCTGGCAGAGATGCCTACAAGATGGCTAAGGCGAAGCCTCAAGACATCGACATTGCAGAAACACATGACTGCTTCACCATCGCGGAGATCATCGCCTATGAAGACCTTGGCTTCTGTAGTCCAGGAGATGGTGGACGGATGATTGAGGAAGGCACCACGGAGATCGGGGGATCAATACCTGTCAACACCAGCGGAGGTTTGAAAGCGAAGGGTCATCCTGTCGGAGCCACAGGAGTCGGTCAAGCCTATGAGATGTACCTACAATTGACTGAACAAGCGGGGAGGAGACAGGTGGAAGGAGCGACGGTGGGATTGACCCATAATGTGGGGGGATCCGGTGCAACCGCTACAGTGCACATTTTCAGGAGAGCCTGATGATGACTGAGACACCTCCTTTCACCATCGAGCAGTTCTACAAGTTTGTGAGCGAGAAGAAGCTGATGGCAGCTGAATGCGTAGAATGTGGGACGATGCATCTCCCTCCTCGACCACTATGCAATGGATGCTTCTCATCGCATATGAAGTGGGTTGAACTCAAGAGTGGAGGGAAACTGTTAACCTATACGGTGATTCATATCGCACCAAAGCGGTTTGAATCGTTGGCCCCGTATCCAGTTGGGATAGTAGAGTTAGAAGATGGCCTTAAGCTTCCAGGCATAATCAGGGATATCGAGCACGAGAAGATCAGTGTAGGCATGCGCCTTGAAGTAGGGTTTGAAACTGTTGAATCATCTGGGTGGCCAGTATGGCCTCGATACTTCTTCAAGGCCCCATAACTCAGCCTGAGCTACGATAATCACTCATTGCTGATTCACCACGAGGTTTTATTATTTTAGTCTTGAAAGTATAATCAGTGATCTCGCAATGAGCTTGCAAGATTTCATTGGAAATCCCCTTTGGCCGATCCTCGTGGATACAGTTCATGCCATGATCATGTACAATCATCATAAGGCGTACACAAGAGATGTAGTGTTCCTTGAACAGCCTAGTATAAAGCCTCAAGACTTGGCGACAAAGCTCGGAATACCGCTTGGCGAAGCACTTGTCATCCTCCAAGAACTCGAGAAGCCACGGCCTGAAAGCAAGTGCACCTGATTAATCGAATAAGCGGCTAGACCAGATAGACAGAGGATGCTTTGAAGGTGAGGAAGACCTTTGAATTAAGGTTGAGCCTCATCTCGCTAAACGACCGTTTAGTAATTTGAGCAACAAAAATCGTCCCTGCATCAACCTTCAGCTTGATAGTTGAGTCCTGCTCAGAGATGCTAACTATCTTTCCTTCAAAGATGTTTCTTGCACTTGTATCAATCGCCTTCTTAGATACTATGATATCTTCCGGTCTCACCAAGACTGTTATCTTGCCAGGCTTTCGTAGGGCTGCCTCTATTTGTACTGAATCATTAACCTCAACTACTGAAGTGCCATCTATCCCTACTGTTGAAATACCTGAGAATATGTTCTCAAGCCTGGCAAAGCCTACTAGGCTCCTTGAGGCCTTCCCAAAAATCTCAGATGAGGTTCCGGTTTCAACGACCTTTCCCCGAAGGACTAGGGCAGCTCGCTCTGTAATACTTTCGGCTTGAAACATGTTATGGGTTGTAGTCACAATCGTAGTCTCATGCTCGTGCCTGACATTCTTGATGGCCTCCTCGATAATTGAAACATTCTTGGGGTCGAGATTGGCGGTGGGCTCATCCAGCAATAATAACTCGGTATCCAGCGCTAGTGCTCTCGCCAAGGAGACCCTTTGCTGTTCGCCTCCAGACAGCTTCTTTGCCTGTCGTCTCTCGTATCCTTCCAGCTTAACAAGCTCTAGAACTTCGCAGACTCGCTTGGCGATTTCTCGCCTGGAGAGTTTCCTAAGCTTTAGCCCGTACGAGATGTTCCCGTCAACGGTTGTGTCAAAGAGAGCGGTCTTCTGAAAGACCATAGTACAGTTTGCCCTCATCTGAGCCCGATTGCCGTTCTCAACCTTAACGCCGTTGAAGTAGATCTCGCCTACAGTAGGTTTGTCCAAGAACGCCAGTATCCGGAGTAAGGTGGTTTTTCCAGATCCATTTGGACCGATGATAGTCGTTATTGTATTACGT
>CP070679.1:1105260-1117133 GCA_020352535.1 Candidatus Bathyarchaeota archaeon
ACGCATCTTTGGGCCTTTAGATGAAGCCCCAATCAGCGTCTTGACTCCAATCCACTGAGTTGCTGCAAAGCCTATCGCGAATCGGAGCCACACTGTGAGCATGCGGGTCAAGATGGTTGCTGCTCCTCCAATACTGATTGGAACGCCAAGCAATGCGTAGAGACTGATCATGATGGGCTCGACCACGCCAACCTCTGCGGGGATTCCTGCTGGAATCGCTTGAACAGCGCAGCTAATCGAATACACGGTCACTACCACGCTGAGGCTAATCGGGTAACCGAGAGAAAGAAAAACGAACAGAGAAATAAGCAGGCTAAAGAGCCAAGATAAGATTGAGAAGACTACTGGTGGTGCCAAGCTCCTTGGCTGCCTTCCTAGAACACCTATTGCATCATGAAATGCTCTTAATCCTCTCCGCGCTTCAGACCTTAAGGTAGCTAACTGCCAACGCCCTCTTGAGATGAAAGCAACCAACTTCAATACCGCGTCGGTGAGTCGACGGGTCATCCGTTGTTTGAAACATAGGAGGATTAGAAAAACCAGAGTAACCGATGTGCCAAATGATACTATCAGGACCAGATTGAGAACGAAATCCGGAATTTCATGCCTAAGGAACAGAAAAGAGAGGGAACCGATGGCTAGGCTTCCCAACGTCACTGCTGAGGCTAGAATCCTATGACTAACAATGGATGCTACGACTTTTCCAGCACTTATGCCTGTCTCTTCGGACATTAGATATGCTTTCGAAATGTCCCCGCTTACTGATTCAGCTGGGACCAGGATGTCAACAAAGGCGCCAACCCAGACAAAAAGAAAAGTCTTCCGGAACGGGGTTCTCACGGAAAGCGGAAGCAGAAAATAGTGCCATGTCAAAGCGTAGAAAGCCGTATCCACGAAAATAGCTAAGACCGCGAGAGAGTAGTAGCGCATGTCGATGCTCTGAATAGTTGCAAGCATCTCAGGAATATCAACAAAGAAGTACAGATAGACAATGAAGATAGATGCTCCGACTAGTAGAAATGGAGCAGACTTTTTGATTAGTGCGCGTCTTTCCAGTCCCATTCATCGGCCCTCCCGAATCCTCTGAACGCTGATTCTCAGAACTCGGCTTTTGTCTTTCCTGCTTTCCTATCTAGACAAGCCTTGATGAAGCCATAGTACTCTGGATCAGGTTTGGTTGGGCGGCTTTTAAACTCCCCATGGAACTGCGAGGCGAAGAAGAAGAACTTGTCGGGCAGCTCTAAGATCTCTATTCTCCGTCCATCCGGGCTTCGACCCGAGAACACTAGGCCATGCTTCTGCAGCACGCTCCAGTATTCTTTATTGACTTCCCATCTGTGACGGTGTCGCTCAAAGACTTCTTCAGCTTTGTAGAGGGTGAAGGCTAGAGTGCCTTTTTTGATTTTTACCTTGTGGGCCCCTAGCCGCATAGTCGCTCCCTTACGTTTAACGCCTCGTTGTTCAGGCATCAAATCAATTACAGGGTTTGGAGTTTCAGGGTTGACTTCCGTGCTGTTCGCGTCTTCCAACGCGCATTCGTTGCGGGCAAACTCAACAACTGCTAGCTGGAATCCGAAGCATATACCTAGAAACGGCAGCCCGTTTTCACGTGCGAAACGGATTGCCCTTATCTTTCCTTCTGCTCCTCTGGAGCCGAAGCCATATGGAATGAAGATTCCATCAAATCCTCTAAGCTGCTTCACTTTGGTCGTGTCCGTTTCGAATTGTTCTGCTGGGATGTATTCAATTGATACCCGGGCTTCGCAGGCAGCTCCCGCATGCCGCAACGCCTCATTCATGCTTATGTAGCTATCCGCCAACCCTGCATACTTCCCAACCAATCCGACTCTAATCTCGAAACGGGGGTTCTCCACAGATTGGATGAATCGTTTCCACTTGCTCCATCTAGATCTTCGTTGAGGTATGCTCAGCCGTTTGCAGATGTATCTACCCATCCCTTGCTCGTCCAGAATCAAAGGAACTTGGTAGATTGAGGCTACGTCATATGAGCAGAACACTGCATCTTCTGGTATAGTACCGAACAACGCGATCTTCCGGAGGACTTCGGGTTCAATCATTCTCTTACATCGGGCAATTACTGTGTCTGGTTGGATACCGATTCGTCGTAGTTCGTTTACACTGTGTTGTAGAGGCTTGGTCTTCATCTCACCAGTGATGTCCAGAATTGGGATTAAGGCGACATGAACGTAAAGGGTGTTCTGGAACCCGTCCTCAAGCCGCATTTGCCTAATCGCTTCGAGAAATGGCAATCCCTCAATGTCGCCCACTGTTCCGCCACACTCTGTAAGGACAACATCGGATTCCGACTGTGCTGCGACAAAGCGGATGCGGCGTTTAATTTCATTCGTGATATGAGGAACGATTTGGACGCATTTGCCTAGGAAGTCTCCCTGACGTTCTCTGCTGATGACTGTTTGGTATATCTGGCCGGTTGTGATGTTGTTAGCCTTAGGTAGGTTGAGGTTCAGGAATCTCTCGTAACCGCCTAGGTCCAAGTCTGTTTCTCCTCCATCATCTGTCACATAGACCTCCCCGTGGATGTACGGGTTCATTGTGCCAGCGTCAACATTGACATAGGGGTCAACTTTGATTACCGTAACCTTGTAGCCTCTTGTCTGCAGCATCTTTCCGATAGAAGAAGTCGTGATGCCCTTGCCTACAGAAGAGAGTACTCCACCCGTAACGAAAACAAACTTCACCATCACGGGTCCTCGCAATACCACACCCTAGCTGTGGTTCTGACTAAAATCCTTTTGGTGTACATGCCAATCTCTAGCTGATTAGGCGACAACGATTGGGCTTCATCAAAGGCACGCGGAACTATGACCGGCACACGAACGCTTTTAGCTGGCTAACCCATTTCCACTCTACTTGTAGGGTGTTCGAACGCTATGTTTCCGTGGGAGGCTAAAAGAGAACTCGTTATCAAAGCGGAAGAGGAAACCAGCCCTGACTACGGTTACATCCCATTGGAAAGACCGCTCCAGGAATACATCAACTTTGGCATGGTAAACCTAGACAAGCCACCAGGCCCATCTAGCCACGAGGTTGCTGCATGGACAAAGCGCCTTCTGCAACTTCAGCGGATCGGCCATGGCGGCACCTTAGACCCCAGAGTAACCGGAATTCTCCCCATTGTACTACAGGACGCAATAAAGATTACCCAAGCGCTACTCCAATCCAGCAAAGAATACATCTGCGTGACGAGACTCCACTCAGCGGTTTCAGAGAACCGAATCAAAGCCGTTCTCAGCGAATTCGTCGGGGCCATCTACCAGCGACCACCGATTCGGGCGTCTGTGAAGCGTCGACTACGAACCCGGACAATCTATTATCTGAGACTCCTCGAAGTCAACGACCGGAACGTGTTATTCCAGGTCGGCTGCGAAGCAGGAACCTACATTCGGAAGCTCAGCCATGACATAGGCGAAGCCTTGGGTTGTGGTGCCCACATGCAGGAGCTCCGCAGGACTCGATCCGGCTCGCTTACCGAGGACAGCAACCTGGTCACCCTGCAAGATATGTCGTTTTACCTTGCACAATACCGAGATACACAGGATGAAAAACACCTCCGCAGGTTCATTCAACCCATGGAGAACGCCCTCCAGCTTCTTCCAAAAATAATCATACGTGACTCAGCTGTAAGCGCCATCTGCCATGGCGCTAACTTAACAGCACCAGGCGTCCTTGCGCTGGAAACAGGAATCGACTCGGATGATACCGTAGTTATTTCCACGCAGAAGGAAGAAGCCGTATCCCTTGCGGTGGCGTTAGCATCTACCGAGAGCATTCTGAAGAAAGATCATGGATTTGTAGCAAGGACAACGCGGGTTCTGATGCCTAGGGGAATCTACCCAAAAAGATGGCGTCTGCATAGATAACCAGACCAGATTCGGAAAGCCTAAAAGCATTAAGACAGCATTAATCGTAGCAGCGCGAGCCGGGGTCTCCTAGAGCAGGATATTCAATGCGGGAAATCAGGTAGGGAGCAGTTCATCCTCGGGAGGAGCTCACGCCTGGAGTTCGCTTAGAAAGCCTGTGGTCCTTATGGGCCACGTGGGTTCGAATCCCACCCCCGGCGCCATGGATGCCAGTGGCAGTGGAGATCGACTCTACGAACGGAAGGGAATGAGGAACCATATTCAAATTAATTCTGCGCAGGAACGTGTATCAGAAACGAATCGATGCTGTTAGAAAAGAGCTTGCAGAAAGAGGATTGGACGCTCTTTATCTGACAAATGGCATAAGCTTCCTTTACCTCACAGGTTACTCCTACATCGCAACGGAGCGACCTGCCGCCCTTGTCATTCCTATAGACGACGAAATCACGTTCATGGGACCGCTCCTCGAAGTGGACCACATCCCCTTAAGAACAAGTCTAATCGGGCGCATCAGAACCTATCCGGACTATCCGGGACAGAAGCATCCCATGACCCATTTTGCCTACTTTCTCAGGGACCTTGGCCTCAGCAACAAGGTGATTGGTATCGACAACCTGTCTGGAGCTAGCGGAAGATGGGGCTATAGGGGTTCACCAATAGTCAAAAAGATGCCTAAAGCTAGGTTCGTCGAGGCGCGAGATATAGTCGAAAACATGCGAATCGTCAAATCGAGCGAGGAGATCACATTGATACGGGAAAGCGCTAAATGGGGGAACCTCGCCCACACACTACTCCAAGAATTCACGAGTCCAGGATTATGGGACTATGACATCGCCATGAGGGCATCACTCGAAGCCTCGTTGATAATGAAGAAGACGTTGGGACCAGAGTATCAAGCATGGAGACAAGGTGGTTCGCCAGCAAGCGCGGGGTTCAGAGGTCAAATTGGCTCAATGTCTGCCATTCCACACGCGTTGAGTACAAAGGTGAAGGTGAAGAAAGGTGACGTCGTCATCTCCGGCGCGAGTGCAGACGTCGGTGGATACAACAGCGAACTTGAACGGACTATGATTGTTGGGAAGCCGACTGCGAAGCAGAAGAGGTTCTTCCGAGTAATGCTCAACGCCCAAAACGCTGCGCTAGCAGCCTTCAAACCAGGGGCGAAGTGTAGTGATGTTGACAGGAAAGCTTCTAAGGTGATTCAGAAGGTAGGCTGGACTCGGTTGATGCGGCATCATACGGGGCACGGAATAGGCTTGGAAGGTCATGAACCGCCGTGGCTGGACATTGGCGACAACACGATCATGAAGCCAGGTATGGTCTTTAGTTGTGAGCCTGGCATATACGAACCTGGGTTTGCAGGGTTTCGCCATTCAGACACAGTAGTAATAACCGAAGATGGGTCAGAGAGGATAACCTACTACCCTCGAGACTTGGAGTCGTTAACCATATAACCGCTAACAGTTTGTTAAGGCTCTCATCAATTAGCGTGCATCGATCCAACGAGACAGGTGCCTGTAAACTACCCCTTTATCCTAGTGCAGATTCTTCATGGGCACCTCCTTCATCCACTCCGTCTTTGAATCCTTCACCAGCAAGTCTCGTACCGTGCTAGAGGTGGAACCAAGTGGGGTAGAATTCTGCAATCCGACGGTTCCCGCTGAGAGCGAACTCTTTAAATAAAGTCTGAGTCAATGCAGTGGTTAGTTTCAGGTAACATCGGACGGTTCAGGATGTCCCGCGAGTTCAAGCACATCGTTCGGATTGTCAACACGGACCTAGAAGGCACGCGTAGGATAGTCTACGCCCTAACAGTAATTAAGGGAATTGGAATCAAACTGGCGAAAGTGATTGTTGATAAAGCGAACATCAATCCTAAAACTCGAGTCGGCTTTCTCTCTGACGCCGAGATTGAGAGAGTCACGGAGATTGTCAAGGATTTGGGAAGCCATGAATTCCCAGGTTGGCTCCTTAACCGCGCCAAAGACAGCCAAACGGGCAAGAACCTTCATCTAATCGGATCCGATCTTGTTCTCCAAGCAAAAACTGACATCGATGGGATGAAGAACATCCGATCATGGAAAGGGGTTCGTCATGCGTATGGGCTGAAAGTACGAGGACAACGGACGAAAGCAACTGGCAGAACCGGAAAGGCAATCGGCGTACGAGTCAAGAAAGCAAGGGCGCGGCAGCAATAATGGGTGATCCTAAGAAACAGCGAAGGAAGTATGAGACGCCGAAGTTCCCTTGGCGCGTTGATATCCTTGAGGCCGAACTTAAGCTTCTTGGAGAGTATGGACTGAGAAACAAGAGGGAACTCTGGACTCACAAAACCACGCTCTCGCGGTTCAGAGGAATCGCCAGGTCACTGCTAGGTATGCCTACGCAGAAACGAGCAGTGCTGGAAAAACAGCTTATCAGCAAGCTTCATAGACTCGGTGTTCTGCCTAAGACAGCTGCTTTGGATGACGTATTAGATTTGAGTTTGGAAGACATTCTAGAACGTAGATTCCAGACGCTGGTATTCCGAAAGGGCTTGGCTAAATCCCTGTATCAAGCTCGCCAGCTTATTTCTCACGGGCACATTGCCATTGAAGGCAAGAGGCTTTCGTCTCCAAGCCATCTGGTCTTGAGTGACGAGGAGCCGAAAATCGGTTACGCTCCACCAAGTCCAATAGCGAACCCCAACCACACAATACGGAAGGCAATTGCAGCGGTTGGAGCTGCGCCTGTTGAGAAGCCCGAGCGGGAGGATGTGCAGCCATGAGTAGAAAAGCGGAAAGATGGGCTGTCATCCACATCTACAGCTCGTACAACAACACAATCATTCATGTGACGGATATATCGGGAGCGGAAACAATAGCCAGAGCGTCCGGAGGTATGTTCGTCAAATCAGCTAGACTCGAATCGTCACCATACGCTGCTATGCGAGCTGCAACTCAGGTTGCGAGCGTTGCTAAAGATAGAGGAATCAATGCGATTCACATAAAGGTCCGGGCGCCCGGAGGATCCGGCGCTAGGACTCCGGGTTCTGGAGCCCAAGCTGCGATTCGGACTCTAGCTCGCGTTGGATTCCGGATTGGACGTATTGAAGAGCAGACTCCCGTTCCGCACGATGGTACGAGAAGGAAGGGCGGTCGTAGAGGTCGCAGAATCTAGCTTCTCCTAATCAAGAATCATCCAGCGCATCACGATTGGGACGGGAAGAATTGAGAATGCGGAACGCCTACGCTGCAATAGCTGCAGTCTGGTGGATGTCGGCACTCATGAGCCTGAAGCTGACTTGAAGAGCCTATCTGTAATGTTACCATAACATTGAAATAATTCCCTCTTCTCCTTAAGGAAAGCACGTATACCCCATACCTGCAAAAGGGCGTCTAATCATCATGGAAGTTCAGATACTTGAGAAAACCGGATTCAGGATGCGATTAATGATTCGAGGGATTACGACACCCTTTGCAAATGCGCTCCGCCGCATTATGCTCTCTGAGGTTCCTGCCATGGCCATAGAGGATGTTGTTATCATCGAGAACTCATCGGTACTTCATGATGAGATTCTCGCTCATCGACTCGGCTTCATTCCACTCAAGACAGACCTGGATTCCTACAACCTCCCTGAAGAATGCTCATGTAAAAGCGAGCTTGGATGTAATCTATGTCGAGTAGCCTTGACATTGGATGCTGAAGCTGCTGACGATGTAGAAGCTGTATACTCGGGGGATTTACACTCAGACAACCTCGACATTACTCCTGTTAGCGACAAGATCTTGATTGCAAAGCTGGCACCTGACCAGCGAATAAAACTCGAAGCGTATGCCAGGCTAGGGAAAGGCATGGTTCACGCAAAATGGCAGCCCGTGTCTGCGTGTGCCTACGAGTTGAAGCCTCAAGATGACGCGGAGAACAGCAGTGACGATACCTTCATCTTCAACATAGAGTCAACCGGTGCGCTCCCTGTTGAGCGAATCGTGGTTGAGGCAGTTGATATTCTAGATAGACGATTTGAAGACTTCGCCAAACAACTGAAGAAGGTGAAAAAGTGAAAGAGCCCAGAACAACCAATCCCGAGTTAGCCAGCCTTATACGCTCTATGAAGAAAAGGAATAGTGAGAACCAAGCTAGAATATGGCATGATCTTGCAGCCCTCCTGTCCCGTTCAAGACGAAGACGCCCAAAGGTGAATGTAGGACAGCTAGATCGCTTCACAAGAAAGGGCGAAACCATAGCGATTCCAGGCAAGGTCCTGGGTGCTGGGAAGATTGATCACCCAATCACCGTGTCCGCTATCAAGTTCTCTCAACTGGCTCAGATGAAGATTTTAAAGGCCAAAGGAAAATGTTTGACCTTCAGTGAATTAATGGAGAAGAATCCGAAAGGCACAGGCGTGAAGATCATTGGATGAACCAGCAGCTATAGAACCTCTAGTAGTGATCGATGCTACTGGATTGATTCTGGGTCGAATGGCTAGTCACGTTGCCAAGCGGCTCCTGCAGGGCGAAAAAATATCTATCGTGAACGCGGAAAAGGCAACAGTATCGGGTAAAAGACTGAGCATTGTCAAGGAGGCCAAAGAACGCTTGGAAGTTGGTCATCCCCGAAAGGGGCCTCTACACAGGAGGCGACCGGATCGAATCGTCCGAAGGACCATACGAGGTATGCTTCCACGAAGGAAACCCAAGGGTCAACAGGCCTACAAACGACTGAAGGTTTTTCTTGAGGTTCCTAAAGAATTCAAGGATAAAGAGTTGCAGACGATTCCTTGGGCAAAAGCACGGAAGCTGCGATGCCCTCATATGACTGTGGGAGAACTAGCAGAGGAGATTGGTTGGATTCAAGCTGGTGAGTAGGTATGCCAAGCCCACGAAGAATCTTGCTGAGCAGCGGAAAGCGGAAGACCGCTATCGCCCGAGCCACTATCCGAGCTGGAAAGGGAAGAATCCGCATAAACAACGTCCCTATCGAGATATTTGAACCCAGAATTGCCCGTGACAGAATTATGGAGCCCCTGCTTCACAGTGAGGAAGAAGCATGGAAAAAGCTTGACATAAACGTCAAGGTTTCTGGTGGAGGCTTCATGGGGCAGGCTGAGGCTACACGGACAGCTGTTGCACGAGGACTATTACAGTGGACGAAGAGCGCTCGTCTCAAGACCATCTTCACGGACTACGACCGCGCTATGATTGTAGGAGATCCGCGACGAAAAGAGCCTAAGAAGTTTGGCGGTCCAGGCGCAAGAGCAAGAGATCAGAAAAGCTACAGGTAGACTACAGGCTTCCCTGTATAGCTGCTGGAGAATCTGCTGAATTGGTTAGCCTATAATGCAAGGATATGACAGGCACACATGTATGTGGCGAAGAGGGTACTGGGCAGACCATGGAAACATTGAAATAACCCCTTCCTACCCTTATGAAAACCACTCAAACAGATGAACCCCTTACTTGGAGGGACTTGACAATTATAATTCCTGTGCGCTGCTTCACATGCGGTAGACTGATTGGAGACAAATGGGAAGAGTTTGCGCAACGGGTAAAGGACGGTGAGGATGCAGGACGAGTTCTAGACAGCTTAGAGGTGACAAGATACTGCTGTCGTCGCATGCTGCTATCCCACATAGACATAATCGATGAAGTCCTAAGTTTCTATGTGGAGACGGGTAAGAAGCGAAGAGCTACGCAGGTTGAGTGAGGCAGACGAATGGCAGCGGTTATCGAAGATGTTACGGCGCGAAGGCTCTTCAACAGCCGCGGAGAAGAGACGCTTGAAGTAGATGTTGTTACGGTCGCAGGGTTTGGACGAGCTTCTGCCCCAGCTGGCGCTAGCCGAGGGAAAGCTGAGGTTACTTCATACCCCGAAGGTAAGATAGGCTTGGCGATGACGCGAGTTGAAGAGCTCATCGCCCCTGAGCTGATTGGCAGAAACGCTGATGAACAGGAAGAGATTGATACTCTTCTTCATGAGATTGATGGAACCGATGATTTCAGCAGCTTAGGAGGCAACACCGCCTACGCTGTTTCCCTTGCCATCGCGGAAGCTGCAGCCTCGTCACATGGCATACCCCTGTTCCAGCATCTTGCAGGCTACTTGGTAGACGAGCTTCCCTACCCGCTTGGCAACGTTCTAGGCGGCGGAAGACACGCAGAAGGAAGCGCTCCCGACATACAGGAGTTCTTGATTCTTCCTATAGGCGCAGACAGCTTCTTAGAAGCTGCAACGGTTAACACTCTCATCCACCAAAAGGTTGGCTCTCTCCTTAGACAAAGGCAGACCGGTTTTCCAGGTGGAAAAGGAGATGAGGGCGCTTGGGCGCCGAACCTAGCGGATATGGACGCCCTAGAGATAGTTCAGAAGGCGTGTGAAGGAGTTACCAACGAATCAGGGGTTGAATGTCGGCTTGGCCTAGACCTCGCTGCATCAACGATGTGGCAGCAGAAGACTAGATGCTACCGATACAATCGAAGTAAGGTCAAGCGAGATCCAGCAGAGCAACTGGCGTTTGTCCTCAATCTTGTCGAGAGCTTCAATCTTGCATATGTTGAAGATCCTTTCCATGAAGACGATTATGAGAGCTTTTCCAACCTTACAGGGAAGGTCACCGACTGCCTTGTTTCAGGCGACGACCTATTCGTAACCAACAAGAAAAGACTCGCTCGTGGCGTAGCCGCTAACGCGGGAAACGCTGTCGTCATAAAGGCCAATCAGGTTGGAACCCTCTCAGATGCTTGGGAAACCACCAAACTTGCGAGAAGGAGCCGTTACACGCCAATCATATCTCACCGATCTGGAGAAACCACTGGCCCGCAATTGGCTCACCTGTCCGTCGCATTTCAATGTCCTATTATAAAAACTGGCGTAGTAGGCGGCTCAAGAGTGGCGAAGATTAATGAGCTCATCCGAATAGAAGAGATGCTTGGTGACAGAAGCAAGATGGCTGCTCTCTAGTCGAGGTAAAGAACCATGTCAGAAGAAGAGAAAGAAGGAACTGAAGTACCCAGCGAGGAGGACCTCTTGCTTCCTCAAGACAGCCTGCTGTCAGCTGGCGTTCACATAGGAACAAGAATGCAGACACGGGATATGGAGCCGTTCATCTACCGCATCCGGCCTGACGGGCTATTCGTGCTTGACGTCAAGAAGACTGACGAGCGTATACGTGTCGTCGCCAGATTCCTTGCACGATTTGAACCATCAAAGATTGTGGTGGTCGCTGCCAGGTTATACGGGCGTTCACCCGTGAATAGATTCTGCGAGGTAATCGGGGCAACTCCGATTGTCGGACGGTTCGTTCCTGGAATGCTTTCCAACCCGCTTTATCCTGGTCACATCGAGCCTGGCGTCGTAGTCGTATCGGATTCTAAGGCTGACATCCAAGCTGTAAGCGAAGCATCAAGCGTTGGCATCCCTGTCGTAGCGCTCTGCAGCACTGATAACGACTTCTCTGACATAGACCTCGTCATCCCAACCAACAACAAGGGACGACGAGCCCTAGCCATCGTGTACTGGCTTCTTGCCCGACAGATTCTCCGCGAGAAGAAAGAGATTCCGCCAGACGGTGACCTGGACCTAACTGTTGATGACTTCGAAGTAAAAATGACAAGAGAGGAACAGTGACACTTAAGATTGGGGATTCGTCATCCTTGCCAAGCCGGCGCTTTTTATGCAGGCACGGCTCAATCATTGAAAACCCAGATCGAAGGCTGCTTCACGCATCACGCAGGTCCGGGCAAGCTTCCAGCGGTTCAGGAGATTGGTCCCCGAAACATCGTTGGCCTCGTCTGCCCTCATGCAGGATATAGGTATTCAGGGCCAGTAGCTGCAAATGCCTACTACTACTTGGCTGCTGACGGGAAACCAGACGTAATCATCATCCTCGGTCCTAATCATACAGGGCGTGGAAGCGCGTTGGCCCTTATGAGTGAGGGGACCTGGCGTACGCCATTAGGAGACGTAGCCATTGACACGCTCATTGCTCAACGG
>CP070679.1:1117233-1119902 GCA_020352535.1 Candidatus Bathyarchaeota archaeon
GTAGCTGCCAAAGCCATTGCTGATAAAGGCTTCAAGACGTTCATCGTTGAGCAAGGACCTACACTGGGCGGAAGGCGCGATGAAGAGTATATTATACCCTTCGAAAAGAAGACTACCAAAGCCCTATTGGCTCCTTTCATTAGGAGCGTAGAGAATCACGAGAATATTCAAGTCTTCCTCTCAACCCAGTTGAAGGAGGTCAAAGGTGCGATAGGCAGTTTTGAAGCGACGTTGCTTCAGAACACCAAAGTCAAGACCATAAGAGTGGGCGTGATAATTGTAGCCTCAGGAGCAGAAAAGCTGGATCCTCAAGGACTCTATGGCTATGGAAAGAACGATAGCATCCTAACACTTTCAGAGCTTAAGCAGCTAGTCAAAGAAGAGAAACTGGACGGTCGAGAAAAAATCGTCTTGATCCTCTGTGTCGGAGTTAGGGAAAAGGAGGGTCGCACCTACTGCAGCGCTACTTGCTGCTCCGAAGCCCTCGACACAAGCCTAGCAATTAAGCGGAAATATCCTGGAGCGCAAGTCTACGTTCTGTATCGAGATATGCAACTACCACTTGAAGGCAGGAAGTTCTATCGTCAAGCTCATGAAAAAGGTATAACATTCATACGATATACTTCTGAGAAGAAGCCTGAAGTGACATTTCAGGCAGGCAAGCCTATTGTGGAAGTCAACGATGTAATTGCAGGTGTTAATCTCCGAATTGAAGCAGACAAGATTGCTTTGGCAACACCATTGATTCCAGGAGAGACAAACGAAAATCTCGCCTCAACGCTGAAGGTTCCTCTCAACACACAAAGGTTCTTTCTCGAGGCTCATCCAAAGCTGAGACCACTGGACTTTGCCACAGACGGTATCTATCTTTGTGGATCCTGTCATAGCCCCCAAGGCCTTTCAGAATGCATCTATCAAGCGCTAGGGGCAGCATCCAGAGCTCTAATTCCTCTTATGAAAGGCAAAGTGATGAATGAACCCATAATCGCCGAGGTAAACCCAGATCTCTGCATAGCCTGCGCAAACTGCGAAGCCGTATGTGAATATGGCGCAATAAAGATCGAAGGCTCAGCAAGAGTCAATCCCCTCCTATGCAAAGGCTGTGGAACATGCTCGGTCGAATGTCCAGCGGTTGCAATCACTATGCATCATTTTCGCGATGATCAGCTCTCATCTATGATTAAGGCAGCTATGAGCACAAAACCTTTGCCGGATAAACCGCGAGCCTTAGCGTTCTTCTGCAACTGGTGTGCCTATGCGGGCGCTGACATGGCTGGCGTGAGCAGATTTCATTATCCACCTACAGCCGAGATTATTCGAGTTATGTGCTCAGGAAGAGTCAATGAAACCCATCTGCTTCAGGCTTTCCTGCTTGGTGCTGATGGCGTTCTTGTTGGTGGCTGTCACCCTGGCTCTTGTCACTACATTTCAGGTAACTTGAAGGCCGAAGAAAGAATACAAACTGTGAAACGATGGCTTGAGGAAGCAGGCTTGAACCCGCAAAGACTCCGATTGGAGTGGGTTTCAGCTGGGGAGGGGAAAAAGATGGCGGATGTTATGACGGACTTCACAGCTCAACTGGACAAGCTGGGTCCAAGCCCGCTTAGAAACTTCCAGGGGGGTAAGAAGTGACAAAGAAGACCATTCGAGACTCCGAACTTGATCCCAACTTCAAGTTCGAAATCGCCAAGACCTATGAAGGAAAATCGGTGCTTTGGTGTGTTCAATGCGGCATGTGCACCTCCAACTGCCCATACTCTGATGTTCTAGATGTGAAGCCCCATCAATTGATCAAGATGATTCTTCTTGGAATGCGAGAGCAAGCTATTAGCAATGAGTCAATCTGGTTGTGCTCTACATGCTTCATGTGTGCTGAGAGATGTCCTCAAGGCGTGGAGCTGGGGAGAGTCCTGTTTGCCCTAAAGAACCTCGCTGCAAAAGAGAAGGACATTCCAGAAGGCTTCAGACTGTTTGGTCAACAGTTAATCGAGACAGGACGCGCAACGGAGATTACTGGTTCCCGCAAGAAAGAAAGAGAGCGTCTAGGGCTGCCACAAACTCTGACCGATTCTGAAGATATAAGAAGTCTGCTCAAGAAACTGAAGCTTAACAAGCTTCTCAAGGATAAAGGAGGCCAACAGAAGTGAGATACGCATATTTCCTAGGTTGCCAGGTTCCAGCACGGGTGAACTATAGTGACCTAGCTGTAAGAAAGGTCGCCAAAGCCTTGGGGATCCAACTGATAGATCTCCAAGGCGCAGGATGCTGTGGCTGCTACCTCCGCTCCATAGATTCTAAGGTCACTGTGGCTCTTGCGTCAAGGATTCTAGCGTTGACCGATAAGGCCAAGCAAGATTTGGTTGTGCTCTGCAATAGCTGCTACTCTACCCTCGTTGAAACCAGCGAGTTTCTGAACGAAAATCCCGGTCTACGGGCGGAAATCAATGACTTATTAGCTTCTCAGAACCTGGAATACAAGGGAAACACGGAGGTGAGAGATATAGTCCAAATTCTCTACCATGACTATGGTCTCCCGAAGATAAAGTCAAAGGTCTCACGATCTCTTGAGGGCTTGAAGGTCGCTGTTCAGTATGGCTGCCACCTCCTGCGCCCCTCCAAGAGCACCAAGTTTGATAATCCAGAGGCCCCACGAATTCTTGACGACTTGG
>CP070679.1:1120002-1126079 GCA_020352535.1 Candidatus Bathyarchaeota archaeon
CCATCCTAGGCGGCGAGGGACTGGTGACAGAAATCAATGGTCCCGGTGACATATACATCCAGACAAAGAATTTGAGAGAGTTTGTGGAGTGGCTTTGGACGCTTATTGGTCCCAAAGTCAGGTCAAGAGCTAGGTAAGAAGCGCTGCTCGAGAAGTACACCTATCAGCAATCAAATGGATGGTGATTCCAGAAGGAGATAGCATGGGTGAGGCACCTCCAGTCCAGAAGAGAGCTCTCGGTCTAAAGCTCGTTAATTGTCCGCATTGTAACGCCCCACTTGATTATAGCCTAGGTGAGACGCTATTCACGTGCAAGTATTGTGGCTATACTTTCTCGATGATTAAGGAGGGAGAGTACAAGGAAATCGCTCCTGGTAAACACTTCATGCTGGCTAGTAGCTTCAATGAAGCTGAGATGCGGGAAGTCATTAGTGATTGGATGAGGAAAGGAATCTTCAAGGCAGGTGACCTCGCGGAGAAGTCGAAGATTACCAGAATGGAACTGAGGTTTGTGCCAATATGGATTGTCAATGTGAGTGCAGATTCCACATTCCATGGTAAGAAGAGGATTGTTGAGACGGAGCGGAGAACGCGTCCCTCTTCCAAGCCTGGAGAAGCAGCAACCGTCACGAGAATAAGGAAGGAACGCTGGGTGGACAAATCAGGGAATCTCTCACATCACATTGATTGGAAGATTCTGGCGACGAAGGGAATGAGCCTTCCCCTCGACAAGATCAAGCTCTCAATCGCTAACAAGATTCCCTTCAAGATAGAGAACGTGTCTCAGGGAGCCAAACTAATCAATGGCGATGTCGATGAGGAAACAGCGAAAGAGAGAACCGAGTCCGGAATTCGCAACTACCATCGGGATAAGGCTTTGTCAGAAGTGGACGAACTACAGGTTATCAACACCAATGTTCAACTCGGTGAAGCACAGCTTCTGACTATCCCCTTCTGGTTCATCCAGTATAAATACAAAAATAAACTGTACCCAATAATCGTCAATGGGTCCAGTGGGGATGTTGTAGAAGGCGAAGCCCCAATGGGAAAATACGACATCCTCGTAATCGGTGGGGTTATAGCAGCCGTCATCATAATCATAGTTATCGCGATTGCCCTATGGCCTAGATGACAGCGCCATAGCGAATACTTTGGATACGAGGACGGTTCTAAGGCTAAATCTTTTGTTCCATTCCCTTGTTCTCTTGCTAATTGCAGCAAATCAACTCCCTCGAGAAACTAAAGGGAGACTAACATTCCTCTAATGTTGAGAATACGGTCCTATAGGAACCCCCTACCGTAAGTTACCCAGGCCCAAGGGAACCAAGGGAAACTCACCAAGGGAAGCAGGGAACTTGGTAAGGGAAAACCAAGGGAATCTAGTTCCCTTGCCAAGGGACTGCTAGGGAATCAGACTGTAATTGCTTGGTTGACAGCATAAGAAGGCGGTGAAGTGGAGTTTATTTAGGTTCAGGTGAACTGCAAAGCAACGGAATTACCCTACGTAAAGGAATCTAAGGAAAATTCGGTTCCCTTACAAAGGGAAACGGTACAAATCTCAAGGGAATTGTAAGGTAACCGATTACCTTGTAGGGGAGTTGCGGAGTGTGTAGAAGGTTTGTTAAGCGGCTATCAAAAGCAGTGATTGACCGATATCTGCTGGCTTATGAGGTCCGCAGTCATGTGATAGACATGTCCTAAGTCGGTTTCATCATTGCCCCAAGCATAGTTTGCATCTATTCGGGTGTCGTCGAAGGTGAGTGCCTCGAGTTGGCGCCAGACAAATTCTCCTTTGACATGGGTGAACGTTATTCCGGCTATCAGCTCAGCTTCTCTCTCTGTCAGGCCATCACTTAGATCAACGTACACGAAGATTTCTAGGCTTGTCTTGCCATTGACGATGACTTCGAATCTAACCACTTCTGAAGATGCTTCCGGATTCATACTCGGTCCTGCGATCTTACCTATTTCGATCCCAGCGTAAGCCACTAATGGAAGGGAAATAGCTACTATCACAGCTACGACTAAGAGTTGTTTCTTCATTTTTATCATCAATTAATCAGATGCATGAGATGGATTTAGTTCCATGCAATAGAACAAGTGTTCTAGTTTTAGTACGGATAACCAGTGCAGGCCCGGAGCGGTTGAAGCTTATAAGATAAGCGACTGTAGGTTGTTCTGAGGTTGTCAATGGGAGACCTTGATGCGAAACTGAAGGGGACGACACTTCGGGTTTATTGGCATCTTCTGAGAAGTAGGGAGCCAACCACTGTTAGGCGTCTTCAGAGAAGTCTCGGTTTCTCGAGTCCCAGCGTGGCGTCATATCATCTTGAGAAGCTTATGGACATGGACCTTGTCAAGAAGAATTCTATGGGAGATTATGAGTTGAAGAAAGTGGTCAGTCTAGAGGTGATGAGCTCCTTTGTGAGGATCAGCCACCTGATGATTCCACGGTACATCTTCTATACCGCTTTTTTCATAACCCTTCTACTCGTGTTTGCTATTGGATTCGCTAGCCCATTATCTCTGCAGGGAGTTTTCGCCCTTGTCTTCGCGGTTAGCGGACTCCTCATAACGGCGTATGAGGCATGGAGGCAGTGGAAGCTGAAGCCCATTTAGTGGTTGTACTAAAGGCTAGAACTATACCAATAGATGAATATAGAAGGAGAAGAGGACGATGCAAACTAAGCTGTTCCACGCCGCGTTGTCTGGAGTAGTGATAGCTCTAGTGCTTGGTTTCGTCTTTATTCCGGTAGTATGGCGAATCATGGGGGAAGAGCCAGTCTTTGGATCAACTGTAGATAACCTAGCGATCATCGGAATACTAAGCTCAGTTGCTGTTATAGCAGTCATTCTGCTCTCGTTCAGGTGGGTCGGAAGAACATAGAACCTTTCGTGCACTCTTGAGTAGGTAAAATGCGCCTATGAACCGTAGAGACATTTATACTTCTTTGAACAACACGATAGACTATGATAGAAATCACTGAATTCGAAGTAGAACTCGTTGTTCGAGTTATCCTGAGCTTTGTACTCGGCGGAGTGGTGGGCCTCGAGAGAGAGGTTAGCCTTAAACCAGCTGGCTTGAGAACCCACATTCTTGTAGGATTGGGATCGACGCTTCTCACAATTCTGTCTTTGCACGCCTTTCCTGGTGCAGAACCTTCGCGTGTAGCTGCTTCAGTTATTGTAGGAATTGGCTTTCTTGGAGCGGGTACGATACTCAAGAGTGAGGACAAGGTTATCGGGTTGACTACTGCGGCATCGTTGTGGGTCGTATCCTCTGTTGGTGTGGCTATCGGAGCTGGATTCTATGTGCTAGCAGTAATAGTCGCGGTCATGTCATTTCTTGTTCTGAAACTTGACATTTTCGAGAGGACAGCTGGTTGAGAAGGAAGATTGTTGTCGCCGTTCTTCTTTTTCTCGCATTCACCGTTGCCCTTCACCAGTTCTATTATTGGCAAACGTGGTTTAGTGTGGATGACATCCATCACGAGACTTTCGTGATTGCCTTCATCTGCTTAGCACTAGGGATTATCATATCGCAGAGATTGGAGGATACAAACGCTTAGTCCCGGTTTTCTGTAGGCATGTTGCTTACTTTCACTCATGAGTCTCTAGGAGTTACCGAGTATTCTGCTGCTGAATGCTTATGAGGTGTGGACTCACTTTCTCTTAACCCCTTGTGCGCAGTAGCTACGTTACATAGAAAAGGCAGCGATTTGTTAGCTTTTGGGCTTCCAAAGATAGATGAGAGTTTTCCAGGCGTTCAACGAGGTCATCTTACGGCATTGGTTGGCCACCGCGTCTGCAGAGCGTTCTCGTTCCTTCTGGGGGTTCGCTGTCAGCTGCCAATCAGAAAAGGTGGCATGAATTGTAGAGCGATTTACGTTGATGGCGGGAATACTTTTGATCCATATCGGGTTTCTGCGATAGCCCAGAAGCACCGTTTAGAGCCGAGATGCGTGCTTGAGAAGATCCTGATCTCCAGGGCGTTCACATCATATCAGCTGACCGCAGTAATCTTTGAGAAGTTGGAGGAGGCGTTGAAAAAGTACAGGTCCAAACTTGTAATCATCGCGGATGCAATGGGGCTTTTTCTGGATAAGGATTTGCCCGTGACCGAGGGGAGAGATGTTTTCATGAAGATGACGGAGTATCTTTCGGAGCTTGCTGCGACGCGACGAATCATAATTGTTGTCACCTGCTCGCGTCAACGCGATTTAGGTAGAAGCATATTTTTGAGGTCCGTCTTGTTTGGGAGAGCAAATACGGTTATAGGATTCCGAAAGTCGCGGGGCGTTCTCCGATTTGCTGTGGAGCGACATCCGAGTCTAATGTCGCTTGTTGTTGACCTGCCGTCGAATCTGGTCACGATGGACAGGTTTGTGGAGGCTTGATGGATGGGGAGGACTGTTCCGTCATATCGTCACGCGTTGGAGCGCGAAATTGAACAGTGGAAGGGGTTCAGGAAGGGCTTGCGAGGTAAGGATGCTGCGGCATTTGATTGTATGATGAACGCTTGTAGACTGTTCGCGTCGGCTGGTAGCATGGCTACAAGGCCAGTCCTGCTGGAAGCGATGGTTATGTCGATTCTGCTTCGGCAAGAGAGGGATTTAATGGAGATTAGGGAACGACTCGCCAAACTGGAGAAACAACTTGGCCAACTTTAAGCTGTTGAAGGGCTGGCTGCTTGATGTTTATCCTTCATATCATGGCGAAATAGCAGTATGGATGATAACTGAAAACGAGGAACGCGTAAAGCTCGTGGATCAGTTTCAACCGAAAATCTATGTTTCAGGTAAGACAGCTGATTTGTCCCCATTGACCAGCAAACTTACAGCGAGTAGGTCAGTGGCGAACTGGCGCTATGTGGAAAAGTACGCGGATTTCATGGAGAACAAGAGAAGTCAGGTTTTAGAAATCACTGTTACGGATTGTCGTGGGATACCTGAACTCGTCCAAAAACTACTGCGACTTGGCGGATGTCAGCAGTTTCGGCTTCATAACATCGATGTTCCCTCTGCGCAGATGTACCTTTATGCAAAGGGGATTTTTCCGCTAGCTTTTGTAGGTGTCACTATTCAAGGGGATAGACTTGTTTACTGGCTGTTTGATTCGGTTGAAAGCGTAGATTACAGACTGCCACCGCTACGCTTGATGTCGATGCAGGTCGAATTAGCTAAGACCGGCGCTGTTCCCAGCTTCGATGACCCAATAAGCACTATTACTCTTCGAAGCAATGATGAAAGCATCACGATAGATGATGAGAAAGAGGATGAAAAAATTCTAGCAATGGTTGACCTAGTCAGAGAGAAGGACCCAGATATCATCCTCACTCAAAATGGAGATTCGTTTCTTTTCCCCTATCTCGCTCATCGAGCCCTCCTAAACGGGGTACTGAATAAGCTTGTTCTAGGGAGAGAGAATATTCCGCTACGGGCACAGAAGAAGCAGGGCACCACGTTTTTTTCGTATGGAAGAGTGTATTTCAAGGCGGCTACGCGCCGGCTATATGGCAGGATTCATGTGGATGAAAGAAACACGTTCGTTTATTCCTCCTGCGGATTAGATGGGTTAATCGAGCTTTCACGGACGTGTCGTTTTCCGTTACACCGGACTGCGAGAGCGTCGATTGGCACCATCATGTCGTCGCTACAGCTCTATCAGGCTACAAAGGATGATATACTGATTCCTTGGAAGAAGCAGGAGCCGGAAACGTTCAAGTCCGCTTGGGAGTTGCTGGTCGCAGATAGAGGTGGATTCATCTTTGAGCCTCGACTCGGCATTCACGACTGGGTTGCCGAGGTCGACTTTTCATCTATGTATCCAACATTGATGGCGAAGCGGAATATCTCAGCTGAGACAGTGCTCTGTAAATGCTGTCCCGACTCGCAGTTGCGGGTGCCAGAGCTGGGATACAACATCTGTGAGAAGCGAGAAGGCATAGTTCCCCGCACACTCAAGATGATTCTGAAGAAGCGGACTACCTACAAGCGCCTTAGGAACGAGGCTAAAGATGAGACGCTGAAGCAAGCTTATCACAATAGGCAGAACGCGTTGAAGTGGATCTTGGTAAC
>CP070679.1:1126179-1141019 GCA_020352535.1 Candidatus Bathyarchaeota archaeon
TACCAATGATGAAAACTAGAAGCATCCAGGGGCACCTACCACATAAGCGAAGCAGCCTAGATGAAATCAATTCATTGGTTTATCTGTTTCGGGATTCGCCAGTCATACAATATTATTACGACAACAAGGATCAGCCTATTCGCAGGTGTTGTAGCGATAAGTCACTGCTTCTTCTCAGTTCTTGTTACGAGAAATACCATACCCTTCTTAGTCTTGGTTTGGGCGTGTGCCCCAAACTTCGTAGGAGGTGGGCTCATCTGGCTGTGGTATCTAGTACACCTTACGGCAAGGGTTTTTTTATCCTCTGAAACCCAGACAACACGAGCAGCTCCACCACATTGTGGACACTTGATATTGTCACCCAAGCCAGTCATTTTCATTCACTCCTTCTTCAGACAAGTGTGGCTTCTGCAATAAATGGCTTCGCCTTCTGGAAGATGCAACTCATCTTGACCAAAACAATAGAGTTGCATAGACAGACTAACATGGAGAAACGTCGGTCACGCATACCTAAAGGAAAAAAACATGATTTACAGGCAGAAAACATACTGTATCCATCCAGTCTGAGAGGGAAGATGCTAGCTGACTCTTCCGAAGGGAAGCCCACTGATTCTTACGCGTATATCCCTATGTTGATAACGCCTGTAGCATGGAGGCTGAACCAGTGACCAGGCGCGTTCTCTTCATCATGAATGAAATCTGAGTAGTAAACGTCGTTATAGTAGAACCAAATCTCCACACTAGGATATGCTCGGGTCTCATAATACGTATAAGACATGCCTTTTCGTTCATTCATGATCTGAGAATTATCATCGAAGTATGGACCAGATGTCGCCTCCAACGCCAGCCATTCACCGTTCTCGTACACTTCCACCCAAGCATGACCACCTGCCTCCATTCCGAAGTCAACCTCTCCCAA
The DNA here is from genome assembly GCA_020352535.1 of Candidatus Bathyarchaeota archaeon. Lineage (GTDB taxonomy): Archaea > Thermoproteota > Bathyarchaeia > Bathyarchaeales > Bathyarchaeaceae > SOJZ01. The sequence goes on from CP070679.1 coordinate 1,127,099, forward strand.
TACCACTCGCACATTCTCTGCGCTCACACCTTCAGCCCTTAAGAGAGACACTAACGTGTTCGCCTGTTCTTCACAATCGCTTGCTTGTCTCGGCTTTGCAGGGTTCGTTTGATAGCCCGGTGTGTCTTGGAGGAAGACATGCGGGGTCAACCATTTTTCCTCTTCTCCATGCAATGTGGCGTCAGAAACCCATACCCAGGATACGGCAGCCCTGTAGGCTTCAACCTTACCGTTGACCAGGTTTGACAGTTGAGTGATTGCGGGGTCAGAGGGGGTTATGTAATCTTGATATGGTAGATCATGAGTGGCATTATGATTCCATAGCTGTGGTCTTAGCAGACTCTCTAGTTCAACTCCCGATCTGAGCGGATAGTCGGGGGCAACTTCAAGTATCACGTATAGAACTAGGAAGGATCCTAGTAACAAGGCAGGTATCATGAAAATCACGAATATTACCATCTCCAACGATACGCTGCTGCCTGCGTCTTCCATTGCTTCTTCTTCCCTACTACTGAATGTGTGCTTTAGTGTCATTGAGTAATCTTAAGGGTTCAGAAGAAGCAATACTGACCGAGAATACAGAGGTAGAGGGCAAGTCATACAAGGGCATGAGGGCAAGAAACAGGGCTACTGTCCGATCTCAGGCGCATTAACTCTCTGTTGCGATAGGCTTGACTTTGCCACCCTTCTTGACAGTGAGCTCAGAGATTTGAGCAAGGGCTGTGCTGAGACGTTTTCTCGCGACCTTCGTACTCACTGCTGTTGTAGAAAGATGGAATTCTAATCTGGAAACTCTTTCTTCGCAATGAGGGTGCGACTTTATGTAGACATGAGGGTTGTCACGCATCACCTTCTCAATAATGGGGGCTATCTCTGACTCAACAACTCCAGTCACAAGCATGCTTGATTCGAAAAAGGTCATGTCGTCTGCAAATTGCCTGATAATAGGTGCAACGGATCCATCGAAAATTGCCATCATTTCAGATGGAACCCCAGGAAGTGCCACAATCGTTGTGTCGCTGTATTTCAGCATAACTCCAGGGGCAGTACCAACCGGATTCCGTAGAGGCTCGGACCCTTTAGGGAGTTTCGCCATCTTGATACGAGGAGGAGTTAGTTCCGCTTTTTCCATCCGGCCTTCTTCGACATACCTGCGATATTTGGTCTCAACTTCTTTCAAGGCATTATTATCTACTTCTAATTTGTATCCGGAAGCTTCTGCGATGCCTTCCAATGTCTTATCGTCGAATGTTGGTCCAAGTCCACCAACCGTTAACAAAAGGCGGGGGTTTCTTTGCATAATCTCCTGCACTGAATGCGCAATTTCCATGACGTCATCTTTCACCACTGTAACTCTGGTAACTTCACCGCCTAAGCTCGTTATCCGCTTTGTCAGCCAGTGAGCGTTTGTGTTCAGAGTCTTTCCAATTAGGAGCTCAGTTCCGACGCAGAGAATCTCTATCAGACGTGCCAAAATCTACCCTCTACAATCAACGCGCTTCGCCTGAGCCCCAAGGGGATACTAAGGAAATCTGTGTCATAGCCGGAATGAGTGAAATCACAGTGCAGGAGTAGTCTATTGACTGGAAAAGCGATTGAAACGCTATGTTTGTACCAGCTATTTCTTCTTGCCTAGCCACCACTTCAGGTAATCCTTCCGCGCTTTCTGCCGTTGCTCTTCCTCTGATTCAAAGCTTGGCCTCAGCTTCTGACGTAGTTCTGTCAGCTCCTGAGATGTCAAAGAGAGCCCACAGCTTTTGCATACATAGCGCCTCGTAGCTGAAATGTATTTCAACTCGCCACCGCATGCAGGACAGTAGTTCATAGAGTATCTGCCTTGTCCTTTACCTATCTCAAGAGATACAGCAGAGAAGCCTGAGAAATAGCTTTTGGTCCTGTATCCAACGGGGAATTAAATGATGCTATACTAACTACATCAAACATTGTTTTGTACCCAGCCCTTTGAAGGTGGGCCTAAGTTATGAAGTTTGTAAGTCCAGCTTCTCGGGCAAATCTGATAACGAGGTCTCTTTCATCCTTTGTGAGTCTCCTCTTAAGCCCTGGCATTTCATGGGATCGCCACTCAGGGCGATATTGAAACATAATATTAGTTCTAATTGATCCTGCAAGGTTTTCAGCAATCCAGTTTAGAATAGTTTTTGTACAACATCTGAGATGTCCAGGTAAAACCAGAACGCGGATGAGAAGTTCTCCATAGTTCTTGCCGTAGTGGTGGTTTCGTGTACATGCTTCCCAGTAGCCTTGGGCATCAGAAATGCTTTCAGCACACTTATTGGCGCCATATTTGAAATCAAGAAGATAGACGTCTGCAAATCCGGTTAGTAGTTTTGCGGTTTCTTCGCTGTAGTAGGAGTTAGAGTTCCAGACTATAGGAACGTTTACATCAACGCGTCGGAATGTTTCAAGCCATTGCTGAAGCCATGGTGTTGGGTCGCCCCCGACGAGATTGATGTTTCTAGCCCCGTCGTTACGCAGATGCCTTACTCCTTCTGCTAATAGTTCAGGTGTGAAGATTTCGCCCTTCTCAAACCATTGGGATATCGACCAGTTCTGACAGTGGCGGCATTGTAGAGTGCAACCGAGCGTGAAGATTGTTCCAGATGGGACGAGTTCGGGTTCTTCGCCCATATGTTGGAACATGGTAGAAACTGTTATCTGGATTCCGCACTTGCAGTATCCAAGTTCTCCGCCCAGCCGATTGACCCCACATCGGTGAGTACATAAGTGACAGTTTGCCAAGATTCGGTTTGCTATTTCAATCTTCAGGTCGAGATAAGATTGTGTGGGTGTCCTCAGCTGCGTCAGTTGTTTTCCGCGGGTGTCAATCTTCTTCTGGAGTAGGTGGAATTCTCGAGTGAGTTTTTCATGAAGAGTCCATAGCTCAGTCATGGAGTTGTGCCCATTGAAATCTGCAGCAAGTTTCTTGGCAATAGTGAATTTGGCCGGTTTATCGTCTTGCATAACATCGAAGTATCGTGCTAAGCTAGCACGAGCCCTCTTATCCTTCAAGATTGATCTTCCGTCAGGCCTCGAAAAGGTCCACATTGCCTTTGTACCTTGAGGTAACTACTGAGAACTCTCGTATAAAGCGTGAATATTACAGTGAAACATTGGTCAAATGAGGGCGAGTTGCTAGATGACGTAGTACGGGTAGGAGGTGCCGCCAGGGTGGAGCTTGCCACAGATGGCTATGGGTTCTCCACATGCGGGGCAGTGCATGTCTTCAGTTAGGTGCCACTTGGTGATTTCGAAGCTGAAGCGCTTTATTAGGAGCTCTTGGCAGTTCGGACAGTGGGTATTCTCATATCGATGTCCGGGCACATTTCCTAAGTATACATAGTTGAGACCTGCCTCTCTTGATAAGTCACAGGCTCGTTCAAGCGTTTCTAGGGGCGTTGATGGAAGCTCAGTCATCCGATAATTTGGATGGAACCTGAGGAGATGGAACACGGTATCTTTTCCCAGGTTATCGCGTATCCATGCAGCTAGTTCACGGATTGCCTCCACGTTATCTCCAATCTTGGGGATTATCAGGTTGGTAACTTCAATGTGGATGTGATGGCGCTTCATCTCTTTCAGGGATTCGTAGATTGGCTCTACCGATGGGACAGATGCAAAATCCTTGTAGAATTCGGGAGCGCCTGCACCTTTGAAATCCACCGTTGCGGCGTCCAAGACAGGGGCTATCAGTCGAACAGCTTCGGGGGTTAGGTATCCATTGGTCACAAATGTGTTGAAAAGCCCCGCCTTATGGGCAAGCTTCGCTGTATCGTAGGCATATTCGAAAAAGACAGTTGGCTCAGTGTATGTGTAACTTATCCCTTGGCAGTCGTTGTCCTTTGCCGCTGCCACGACTTTCTCTGGGGGGAAGTCGTAGCCCTGGATTTCCTTTTCTTGACTAATCACCCAATTGTCGCAGAAGCGACAGCGGAAGTTGCAGCCTACCGTTGCGATAGACATGACCTGCGAGCCCGGGTTGTAGTGGGAAAGAGGTTTCTTTGTAATCGGGTCAACGCAGGCTGAGCAGGCTTTCGCATAGACAAGGCTGTGTAGGCGTCCTTTCTGAGCTTCTCGAACCAAGCAGAATCCTGAGGTACCGTCGTGTATTAGGCAGCGTCGTCCACAGAGGTTACATCGTATTTTTGCCTTTGGCAGCTTTTCGTAGAGCATGGCTTCCTTTGCCATTCCGTTTGCTCCTTTACTCCTTTGCTGCCTCTAAGTACATCCCATCGCTGTTGAACCGGATAGTCACCGTTCTTGTAACAGCTTTGAAACCTCGTTTGGAGCCGTTCAGCTCTACAAGGTTTGCAGCTCTGAGTTTATTCATGTGGAACCAGATAGTCATTCGAGGCTCTGATGTGATTTGCTGAAGCCTGGAAATCGTGAGCCTGTTTGGATATGCTTTGACAAGTTCCTGCAGGAGACGCATTCGACTGGGAAGACTCAAAGCTTCGCATACTTTATGACTGTCTAAATCCTTGTCAATCTGCATATTAGATACTTATACGATTATACTAGGATGAGAGCATAAATCTTTCCTTTCCGGCATCTCTGTTCGTCGACCTGACACATCGTTGACCGGGTCGCTTGGGTCTAGAGTTAAATTCTTATCCCTCTCAGCTAGTAAGAACTACAACCAAGGTGTGCTCATCATGAGCAGAACTTCTCAGTTTTCTGGGTTTTATAGGCTAACGCCTAAGCAAAGAGCGCAAGTCGTGAAAGAATACGCGGATTTGACAGATGAAGAAGTTAGGATCCTCTTGTCGACAGGGTCTCTGAAGATGGAACTAGCGAACCGGATGGTGGAAAACGTTGTGGGTACGTTTCCTCTCCCTCTTGGAATTGCCGTAAACTTCCTGATTAACGGACGGGACTATCTGATTCCCATGGCGATTGAGGAGCCTTCAGTTGTAGCTGCAGCAAGTTATGCTGCGAAGATGACGAGGGCAAGTGGCGGATTCTTCACGAGCTCAACAGAACCAATCATGATTGGCCAGATACAAGCAGTGAACATCAGCAAACCACAGGAGGCCAAGCGACTAATTCTGAAAGCAAAAGATGAGATTCTTCGAACCGCAAACGAGCAGGACCCCCTGCTAGTTTCGGTTGGAGGTGGCGCGAAAGACCTTGATGTGAAGGTCTTAGAGACCAAGAGTGGACCTATGGTGATTACTGAGCTTCATGTGAACTGTGGTGATGCAATGGGGGCAAACGCAGTCAATACGATGGCTGAAGCTGTTGCGCCAATTATTGAGAGAATTACCCAAGGACGCGTCAATCTAAGAATCATTTCCAACCTCGCGACAAAACGAATGGCAAGGGCTTGGACTACAATTCCAAAAGAGGAATTGGGTGGGGATAGAATCGTCGATGGAATCATAGAAGCTTACGACTTTGCTGTTGCTGACCCGTATCGGGCTGCAACACATAACAAAGGTGCGCTTAATGGCATAATTGGGGTCGTTGTTGCTACCTGTAATGATCATAGGGCAGTAGAAGCAGGAGCCCACGCCTACGCGGCAAGATCAGGTCAATATAGTCCGCTAACAGTGTGGGAGAAGAATAAGGATGGAAATCTAACAGGCTCAATAGAACTACCTATGGCTGTTGGAACCATTGGAGGAGCAACCAAAGTCCATCCAGTAGCTAGAATTGCCTTGAAGATTCTAGGCGTAAACAGTGCCAAAGAGCTAGCTGAAGTTTTAGCAGCTGTGGGCTTGGCTCAGAATCTAGGGGCACTAAGGGCGTTGGCTCATGAGGGCATACAAAGGGGACATATGGCACTTCATGCGCGAAATGTTGCAATCATGGCTGGAGCACCTGAGGAAATGGTTGACGGTATAGTAGAGAAGATGGTTAAAGAGGGAAAGGTTAGGCTGGATCGCGCAAAGGAATTGGTGGAAGAGTACACTAAGACCAAGTGAGAGGCAACTCTGTTGTAATCAGCGATCAGGCCTGCATTCGTCCAAGGTCAACGGAGAAGGGGCGATAGCTATAATTCTCTGCAGCACCACTTTCTCCCCGTGAATAAACTTGATAATAATTCCTGGTCCTGCATCCCAAGAACTAGGTCAGAAGATTGCCCAGCTGTTGGAAGCAAGAGTTGTCCCCGTGGAGTTCAAGCTGTTTCCTGATAAGGAATCCTACATTAGATTCGATGGAGACGTTGAGAATAAGGATGCTATAATCGTTCAAACAACAAGCCCACCTCAAAACGAGCGTCTAATCCAACTTTTCATCTTAGCAGATAATGCAAAGGATCAGGGAGCAAGAAGCATCACCGCGGTTATTCCTTATTTTGCATACACAAGACAGGATAAGCGTTTCAGACCTGGTGAAGCTTTCAGCGTGAAGACGATAATGACGCTCCTCGAGACATGTGGAGTGAGACGAGTAATTACAGTGAATTCCCATAGTCCCAAGATTCTGAGAAGCTTTAAGATACATGTTGATGATTTATCAGCTGTCGGTCTTCTAGCCGAGTATTTCAAAGATAAAGGTCATGATGGAGCACTTGCCTTATCGCTTGGCAAGAAAGCGATAGAGATGGCTGTCGAAGCAGATGAAGTCTTGGGTGGTGGATATGGATGTCTTTCAACGCAGAGAGACCGGATAACAGGAAAGGTAACTGTTTCGAAAGGGTCCTTCCAAGCCAAGGGTTGCGAAGTAATCATATTCGATGATATCATCAGTAGTGGCGGGACAATGGCTAAAGCTGTGAAACTCATCAAAGCTGAAGGGGCAAATAAGGTTATAGCAGCATGTGTGCATCCGATTCTAGTCGGGAACTCAGAAGAAAGGATCTTGAAGAGTGGCGCTGACGAAATCGTGGGAACAGATTGTGTTTCGAGTTCGCTCAGTAATGTCTCCGTCGCCCCATTGATAGCGAAGGCACTTTCGATTCGAGGAGTCTGAGCGTGGATCGACTTTTCTTTCTGCTTTCAGGAGAACACCCAACTCTTCCACGGGCAGAGCTCCAGTCGATTCTGGCGGCAGAAGGTCAGAAATACAGAATCTTAGAGGAATTGACACAAGTTCTCCGCGTAGAAACGAGTCTAAGTAGTATCAAATCCGTTAGAGAGCGATCCGCTATGACCCGAGTTTGTGGCTTAGAGCTTTTGAACTGCCAAGCCACCCTATCAGATATCAAAGAGAAGATGAGCTCAGCGCCTTTGGGAGAAGCGATAGAGCAAGGAGAAACCTTTGTAGTTCGTATTAGAAGAGTTGAAGGTAGCACATCACCCAGTTTTAGGTTGGAGCTAGAACGAAAACTTGGTGAATTAATCCTGAACAAGGTCAGAGGGACCAAGGTAAGCTTGAAGAAGGCTCAGAAGACCTTCTTTGGGATTCTAACAGGAGACCGATTTGTGTTCGGAGTGAAAATGGCTAACATCTTCCCGAAGCCATTTATCGGAAGAGGACCGAGAAAGCGACCTTTCTTCCACCCCTCAGCCTTGCCTGCAAAGCTTGCGAGGTGTATGGTGAATCTGGCTCAGCCGAAGGCAGGAGAGTTGGTGCTTGACCCTTTCTGCGGAACTGGTGCAATGCTTGTTGAAGCTGGGCTGATTGGATGCCGAGTGATTGGTTGTGATATTCAATCACATATGGTGTCTGGGAGTCTAAAGAACCTTCTTCACTATGGAATAGAACCAGAAGGAGTGGCTGTTGCAGATGCTCGACATCTTCCATTGAACAGAGTTGATCGGATAGTTACAGATCCACCATATGGAAAATTAGCAACAACACGTGGATTTAAAACTCGAGAAATCATTCACGATGTGCTGTTGACATTAGATGACCACCTCCTTAAAGAGAGGAGAATATGTATGGCATCGCCAAAATCAATAGGGATAGGTGAAATTGGGAAACGACTTGGCTTTAAACAGGTCGAATCACACTCTGTATATGTACATCGGAGTCTGACAAGAGAAGTAGCTGTCCTCGAGAGGATGTGAAATGAGCCTACGTGTTACCTTCCTAGGAACGGCCGGAAGCATCCCAACACCTCAGAGAAGCCTACCTGCCATTGTTGTTCAACGAAATGACGAGCTTTTCTTGTTTGATTGCGGTGAAGGTGTTCAACGGCAGATGATCAAAGCAGGAGTGAGTCTTCACAGGAGAATGAGGATTCTCATTACTCACATGCATGGCGACCATCTGCTTGGTTTACCTGGGCTTCTTCAGACAATGTCCCTCTTGGAGAGAAAGAGGAAGCTTAGGGTTTACGGACCATCAGGCTTAAGAGCATTCATAGAAGCAGTGAAGCAAACGGTTCCGTTTGGACAGACCTTCCCCTTAGAAGTCATCGAAATCGAAGATGAAGGAGAAGTTTGTGCAGGAAAAGGTTATATGGTGCATGCAGTCCGGGCTGAACATCTCATTCCCAACTTGGCATACGGGCTAGTAGAGAAGCCCCGCCCAGGGAAGTTCTATCCAGAAAAGGCAGAATCATTAGGGGTCCCAAAAGGACAGCTGTGGTCAAGGCTCCAGCACAACTCAGCAATCAAGCTGCCAGATGGGCGAACTATCAAACCGGAAGAGGTATTAGGCTCTTCCCGCCCAGGGAGGAAACTCGTATATACTGGCGATACCAAGCCATCGGAAGCCATTATAGAGCTAGCGAACGGAGCGGATTTGCTAATCCATGAGGCAACATTTGATGATGAACTCGGTGAGAGAGCTGAAGAGGATGGGCACTCTACACCCAGCCAAGCAGCAGAGATTGCCCGAAAGTGCAAATCCAAATGGCTAATCCTAACTCACATAAGCGCTCGATATAAGGCAGCAAATCTCTTACTTGCACAAGCAAAGAAGAAGTTTCCTCACGTAGAGGTTGCGGAAGACTTCATGAGAATAGACCTGCCTCTTACGGATGTCTAGATGAACAGTTCTTGAAGCCTGCTAATACTTTCTCTCACATGTTCTATTGATTCTAATACTATGAGACCATCATACTTGCTGTTCTTGACAGCCTTGGCAACTGTTTCCCAATCTATTGTCCCGTAGCCTATCCCCAGATGTCGGTCATGAGATCCATCGTTATCACTTGCATGCATATGAACGATCTTATCAGAAAAGTGCGAAATGAACGCTTGAATTTGACCATTGATGTTAGCATGCCCCAGGTCAAGTACTATACCCAAGTCTCGGTCAAACTCGTTGAAGAAGCGAGAAAAATCTTCTACGCTCTTCATCAAGAATGGATATGGCTCAGGAACATTCTCAATTGCCATATCGACGCCTTTCTCCTCAGCAATCTTCATCAGGGCGTCCACGGAATCCAAGTTGAGCTGCCACTCTAGCCCAGGATAAAAGGGGCTGACCGCAGTCTTCAAACCGGGATGGAAAACCCAAAGACGACAGTCAAGTTTAGACGCGTAGGAGATGGATTTTTCCTGCCGCCGTAGGATTGCCCGTCGAATAGCTGTAGTAGGAGACGCTATGTTGATGTCCGCAAAAGGTGAATGAAGTGAGAATTCGACGCCCCTCGATTGAGCTACTTCCTTTAGTGTCTTCACCCTTCTTGCATTGAGCGTGTGCAGTCCTTCGTCCAGTAGCTCCACATGAGAGAGGTCTATGCTGCCTAAATGGCTAACGAGAGATTGGAAGGGCTCTCCAAGAGAGAATAGCATCGATAATCCAATCTCGATGCTAGGCAAAGCGATTCCCTACAGGTTTTCTCTTTCCGGATTTTATAGTCCTTGGAGACAGCCACTCAATAAGGTCTTTTGGGTTATCACACCGAATCTCAACCTTAATTGGACCCAATGGTGATTCCCCAACAGCTTGGGAGAACGAAATGTGTCCTGCAAAGGCAACTTGCTTGTTCAGGTAGAAGATTATAGATCCCCCTTTTATCCCCTTGAGAAGCACACCACGTGCAGCATCTCGAATTCTTTCCCTATGCAGCAAATCGCGAAACAACGCTGGTCCGGTGGTTCCACTGGATTCTGCAACCAGCAAATCCCCACGGTGTGCTGGACGAGTTTCGAAAGTCATGTTTCCAAAGAGGTTTTTCACAGCGTTTTTGACCTTCTCCAAATCCTCAGTGGGATTGACTGCTGCTTCTACGTGAATGTTTACTTCATCCATTTCCCGACTACACCGCTCAGAACCTTGTTTACTTCTCTCTTGAGTTGTACTTTCGTCCCCTCGTTTATGAGCAGATAGTCCGCCGTGGCAATCACATCGTCCGTACCAATTGTGGCCTCCCTTAATTCACGTTGGATGAAGTCAGCCCAATTCTTTGGACGGTCGCTCCGCTTCCGCTGGACCAGACGTTGAAACCTCGTTTCGGGTGACGCTTGAAAGGCAATGAGGAAGAAATCCGGGAAGTGCTTCTTGAACTCGGTCAATTCATGATGGCTTCTAATTCCGTCAACAATGACGACCGGCTCTTTAGCAGATTCGATTTTCGGGATACATCTTCTCGCCACTACAGCTTCACCCTCTTCGGTTCTTAGGGTGAGCATGAGGTTGCCCAGGTTTTCCAATGTTGGCTTGAGCCGTCTCCGCTTGGCTTCCTCGCGAATCTCATCACCCATTACAACAACATGAAATCCCATCTTTAAGGCAACATCTTTGACCGCTGCCTTCCCAGAGCCTGGCATACCTGCTACGCCGACTACAATTTTCTTCTTCATCAGTAATCATGCTCGCGAGTTATAGAGGTATCTGCGAGCTCAACTTAAAATCTTTAAACCCAATGGAGTCAATAGATTTACCAAAATTAAGGCCGAAAATGGCATGTCAGAGAAGATTCGCAGCTTCATAGCATTCGATATTGATAGTCAGCAGGTGTTGAAGAAGTTTTCAGAAGCACAGGACCTTCTACTAGCTTCAGGGGCAAATCTGAAGCTTGTACAACCCCAGAATATCCATATAACCATGCGGTTCCTTGGAAACATATCTCCCAACATGGTTGAGCCAATCAGCCAAGAAATGGGTCATGTCTCGTTTATGCCCTTTAATGCTGAAATCCTAGGCCTAGGCGCGTTTCCTAGCATAAAATATACACGGGTTGTCTGGGCAGGAATCCGGAAAGGTTCAGAGAAGCTCTCAGATATATCAAGTCAATTGGAACCCCGTCTACGAAAAATGGGCTTCAAGTCGGATCGCAAAGGATTCAACCCGCATTTGACACTTGCCCGGGTAAGAACAGGACAGAATAAGGCAGAGCTTGCACGATGTATTAAAGACCTGGCAGGCTTCAAGTTCGGTGTTGTCGAAGCTAAATCCCTAAAGCTAAAGAGGAGCGTCCTAACACCAAAGGGACCGATCTACTCGACATTGGCAGAAGTTAGCCATTGATCCTACGAAGGGCCTTCAACGGGTGACAGCGTTTGGTTCAGGGTCTCGAAAAAGTGTGTAAAGGCATTTTGGAAAAGGTCACTCCAGATAGGAAACAGAGAAAGCGTGTTCTTCACCTTGCTGACGAACTTGTAAATAAAGTGACCCTTGAAGCAGAGAAAGAGGGAATAGACGCTGAGGTGAGGATTGAAGGGTCAGTGGCAAAAGATACTTGGTTATCTGAGGAACCGGACATAGACATTTTCATGCGTGTGCCCTCCACGTTACCACGCGAAACATTAGGAACAATATGCTTGAGGATTGCGCGAAAGGCTACACATGGCTCTGAGCAGGTTGAAAGGTTCGCTGAGCACCCCTACTTAGAAGTTACTGCAAACGGAATTCGAGTAAACATTGTTCCATGCTACCGAGTTCGACAAGGTAGTTGGATAAGTGCAACAGATAGAACCCCGTTTCACACGGACTACGCCAAGCCTCTTCTGAATGAATCATTGCGAGGAGAGGTACGGCTTCTGAAAAGATTCATGAAGGGGATAAGTGTGTACGGAGCGGAGATCAAGGTTGGTGGGTTCAGCGGGTACCTCTGCGAACTCCTCATCTTGCACTATGGTTCGTTTGCAGGTGTCCTAAAGGCCATGGCCAATTGGCAAGAACAGAGAATCATCGATATTGAAGGTCACTACAGGGAGCGAGAAGAGGAGGTCAGAATGATTTTCGAGGAACCGTTCGTGGTAGTGGACCCAATTGACAAAGGAAGAAACGTGGCTGCTGCGGTAAGAAAGGAAAAGCTGGATGAGCTTATCACTGCGTCAAGAGAATTTCTCAAAGAGCCTAGTCAGTTGTTCTTCTATCCGGAAACCACCAGGCCACTTGATACGAGTAGATTGGTTAATGTATTGAGAACTCGTGGATCAACGCTTGTCTTTGTGAAACTAGAAAACGCGAGTACCATTCCTGACATCCTTTGGGGACAATTATACAAATCTCAACGGTTCTTAAGGAAAATACTTCAACAGCATGATTTCAGAATCATCCGTGACATGGCTTGGAGCAGCGGAGAAGATATCTCTATTCTCACCTTTGAGGTAGAACAGCATATTCTTCCGCTTGTGAAGAAGCATTGGGGACCACCTATCACTAAACAGGCAGATTGCAGGAAGTTTCTAGAGAAGCATATCGGAGCATCACAAACACTCTCAGGCCCATATATAGAGGATGGTCGATGGGTTGTGGAAACTAGGCGAAAACAACCAGATGTCGTGAAACTACTCACGAGGACATTGAGGATAGACAAGAAGCATACTGATTTAACAGGTCTATACCCGCAGATCAGTTTTTCTGATTCAGAGGTCTTGATAAACGAAGAAGTCATGGAGTTCTACTCCATAAACCAAGGATTTGCGATGGCTCTAACAGAATATCTGAGAGGAAAACCCATTTGGCTAAGGTGAGGGGCCGAGTATTATTTGAACCCATATCACACCAACAATTATTCAACAAAATTAGAACCATTGTTCAGTAAAATTCGAAATATTTATTAGGGACGTAGGAGCATTCAGCGAGGGATGTAGCCTCTCATGAGCGACGCTAACAGCAACTCGTCCTTGGAAGTGCTTGCACAATCCAGCAATGAGATTGCCCGTATTCTAGGGACACTAGCCAATAAAAAACGACTGCAACTACTAACCTCGCTCTTACAGAAAACTCGAACCTTCAGGGAACTCCAGCAGACTACAGGACTTGGCAAAACAGCGTTAGCACACCACCTGAAACTACTAGTAGAATCAGGCATTTTGAAGCATACAGGCAAAGGCCTCTATGAGCTAAGCCAAGACGGCAGTGAAATCTTGAAATCGATAAGCGTTACCTATGCAGGCTCGAAAAGAAGGCGAGAACTGGAGGCCGCCAGAAGAGCAGACTACATCCAGATGACACACACAAAAAAGGAGGGAGTGAAAACGAAAAAACTAGACATAGAGATTGTGAAGCTTGAACCAATGCGAATAGCAAGCGTCCGTGCAGTCAGCAAGACGCCAGAGCATGATTCATGGGAGAAAATGCGAGCTTGGGCTGAACCAAAGGGGCTGCTTCAAAATATCAAGAAACACCCTGTATTCGGTTTCAACAACCCAGATCCTTCACCAGGCCAAGAAGAGTATGGCTACGAGTTTTGGATACGCGTGGACCCAGATACCGAACCTGATGAAAATATTGAGATAAAGGAGTTTGAAGGTGGGCTCTATGCCGTCACAACATGCAAGCTAAAAGATGAACTAGAATCAGAGTTCTTCCGGAAAGAAGGCTACCTTGAGTCCTGGAGGAAAATCGTAGATTGGGTCAAATCCAGTAAATACAAGTTCGGCAAGCATCAATGCCTAGAAAAAGCCCATGAACCAGGAGTATCAGAGGAAGACCTCATTCTGGATTTGTACTGCCCAATAGAGGAATAGAAGCTATGGCAAAGGCCTTCAGCAGGAGAAGGCGACCCATCGTGCCGAGTGCTTGCAAGGAAGTGACCAGCCCCACTAACCCTTTTTTTCTCGTGCCCTCTGAGAATGGTTTGCTGAATACCTAGCCTATCTTCTCATGA
>CP070679.1:1141119-1143346 GCA_020352535.1 Candidatus Bathyarchaeota archaeon
GAGGAAGGAAAGAAAGCGACGACCTGTAAGATGGGATTCGACGCTACAATACCATTCAAGAAGACAGGAAAAGGGTTCAGGAGAGAAGAATATCAGAAGGTTGACCTAGAGGAGTTCCTGTGACTCGTATGAGGCTCACAAAAGAAGAGGAGAAGATGCTATGCGGAGAAGAAGGCTACGCCGCAAAGAAATCAATGGAAATTCTCGTCGCATTGGGAGAGATATACAATGCTGAAGCACTCGTAAACGTTGGCTCTGTTCAAGTGGCGGGAGTATCTTACCACAACCTAGGAGAGGCTGGTCTTGAATTTCTCAAAGAGCTGGCGAGGGATGGACGCGTCAAGGTTCTTACCACTTTAAATCCTGCGGGAATGGATTTGAAGAATTGGAGGGCACTCGGTATCACCCCCGAATTTGCTGAGAAGCAGAACCGAGTCATAGATGCCTTTAGAAGAATGGGAGTCATCATCTCCTGCACGTGTACTCCCTATCTGATAGGAAGTCTGCCGCGATATGGAGAACACATTGCATGGTCTGAGTCCTCTGCAGTCACCTTCGCGAATTCTGTTATCGGGGCGAAGACCAATCGAGAAGGCGGTCCATCAGCGCTTGCTGCAGCACTTGTCGGTAAAACGCCGTGCTATGGACTGCACTTGGAGGAGAATCGAGCCCCAGATGTTCACGTAGATGTCAAGGTCTACTTGAAGACGTTGTCCGATTGGGGCGCACTTGGTTGGTGTATCGGTCGAAAGGCTGAGAACAAGATCCCTTACATCACCGGCGTGGGAAAGGCCAGCTTGGATGATTTAAAGTCGTTCTGCGCATCCGTTGTGACTTACGGCGCAAAACCGTTATTCTTCATCAAGGGAATCACCCCGGACTCGGATAGGCAACAAATTCCTAAGGAGAAGGTCACTATCGAAGACCAGCATATGAAGGAAGCTTTTGACAGCATTAATGATGAGGTTGAAACTGTTGATCTCGTTTGCATCGGCTGTCCACACTGTTCAATCAGGGAGGTTGCTAGGATCGCAGGATTACTGCACAGCAGGAAGGTATCATCGAACACCGAGCTTTGGATCGCCACTTCAAGACTAGTAAAACAGCTTGCTGATGAGATAGGCTACACGAGGACCATTGAGAGTGCGGGAGGTCGATTCGCCTGCGACACGTGTATGGCAGTGGCTCCCCTGAAGGGAAGGTTCAAATCGGTTGCTACGAACTCTGCGAAAGGATGCTACTATTCACGCCATAATGGAATGGCGACGAGACTGGGCAGTCTGGAAGATTGCATCAACGCGGCGGTGACAGGGAAGTGGAGTTAAGAGGAAGAACGATTTTCAAGGGTGTTGCGAAGGGAGAGGTGTTAGCGACCTCGCAGCCCATCTCATTCTATGGCGGAGTAGACCCTTCAACAGGTGTCGTTGTGGAGAAGGGGCACGAGCTTGAGGGGCAGGCAGTGAAGGGAAAGATTCTGGCTTTTCCGAATGGTAAAGGGTCTACAGTAGGATCCTATACGCTGTATCGGATGAAGCGAAGTTACACCGCGCCGGCTGGAATTCTGAATCAAGAATGTGAAACCGTGGTTGCCGTGGGGGCGATAATCTCGGAAATCCCTTGTATCGATAGAATCGACCTCTCGAAGATAGAAACTGGGGACATCGTCTGCTTGAATAATGATAGGGTGCGCGTGGAAAGGCGAAAGCGACTTGAGTAGCTGATTCCAGCTTGCCGTCTATATCCATTGCTTCAAGATTGCTCTGCTTTGGGTGAGGTTATCTGCGACTTCGTGAATGCTAGAGAGGCATACCCCACGACCGAGGAGAAGTCACCAGTGATATCTCCACTTGTCCTATAGCACAGGAGCTGAGCGCTTCTACCCTGTAACTGTTTCGCAGCGGTGATTGCAGCAACTGTTGGGCCATAGCCACAGGTTGTTATGTTGTAGCGTTCCACAACAGAATAGTAAAGGGCTTCATCCATCTGCCTAGCAGCGTTAATGGCTAGATGGTCTTTTCGCGAAGCTTGTTCATGAGGCTCATAGTGAGTCATATCGGTAGATGCAATCACCAAGCCGTTCCTGCCCTGGAGAACTTCCGCAACGGCTCGTCCGACTTCTCGACTAGCCTGCAAGTCCTGCATGAGGAAAGAAACAGGCACAAACCGGAACGCTGAGCCATACAGATACTGTAGAAAGGGAAGCTGAACCTCAATCGAATGTTCAAAG
>CP070679.1:1143446-1163796 GCA_020352535.1 Candidatus Bathyarchaeota archaeon
ATATCAACCCAAAGAAACCATACATCACAAGAGGAATAAACATGGCAGAAAAGAAGCAGAAAAAGCCAAAAAAAGAGACAAAACCTGACAAGCCAGAAAAGACGAAAACACCGAAAGCCGCCTCGAAGGCTGAAAACGTCATATACATTGGAAGGAAACCGCCCATGAGCTACGTCCTAGCATTGATGACAAGCTTCGGCGACAACAGCGTCAAAGAAGTTACATTGAAAGCAAGAGGACAAGCAATAACGACAGCTGTTGACGTAGCTGAAATAGCTAAGCGAAGATTCATAAAAGACGCAAAGGTAGGCGGAATCACAATCGGAACCGAAGAAGTGTCGCGAGAACAAGGCGGAACACGAAACGTCTCAACAATTGAGATAACAATAGCAAAAGCCTGATTCAGGCGACTTCTCCAAGCGCGTTCAGGGTTTAAAGTTTGTCTCAGATTCTGTTAACCTAGATTAATCTAGGTAAATTTAGAGATATATATAAAAACCCGGTTTCCACAACACTTAGTCTCCTAAGGTGAATACTAATGGGTAATTATCCACGCATTGTTGTTGAGCCACCAGGTCCAAAGGCAAAGGCGCTTGTCAAGAAAGATGAAGCTTTGCTTTCACCGTCCTATGTTCGCTTCTATCCACTCGTCATTGAATCAGGGAAAGATTGCGTACTGAAAGATGTGGATGGAAACCAGTATATAGACTTCAACTCCGGCCTAGTATGCCTGAACGTGGGGCACAATCACCCCAAAGTCGTCGACGCGATACAGAAGCAATCCAGCAGGTTCTTGCACTACTCGAATACGGACTTCTTCTATAGTGAAGTCGTAGACTTGGCTGAGAAATTATCTGAAATCACTCCAGGAAAGTTTGGAAAGAAAGTGTATTTCGGAAACAGCGGAGCAGAAGCCATCGAAGCAGCTGTCAAGCTCTCCAAGTGGCACACGCGCAAGCATCGATTCCTGGCCTTTACTGGAGCCTTTCATGGACGAACACTAGGAGCCTTATCCTTTACAGCAAGCAAGCCAGTCCAGAGAAGAAACTTCTTCCCCATGCTTCAAGGCGTAACCCATGTTCCGTATCCCTACTGCTACAGATGCCCCTTCAAGCTGTCATACCCAAGCTGCGATTACTGGTGTGTCGACTTCATTGAAGAACTCGTGCTCCAGAAGTATGTACCACCAGAAGAAGTCGCTGCCATTCTATTTGAGGCGATCCAAGGCGAGGGCGGCTATGTGGTCCCCCCTCCTCAGTATTTCCAGCGCCTAAAGAAAATAGCTGACAAGTACGGGTTCTTGATGATTGCCGACGAGGTTCAGGCGGGTATGGGTCGAAGCGGAGAGTGGTTTGCTATAGAGCATTGGAGAATTGAGCCCGATGTGGTCTGCTCAGCTAAAGCTCTAGCATCTGGATTACCACTAGGCGCGACCATATCTGGAGCTCGATACATGGACTGGGAAGGTGGCTCCCACGCTAGCACCTTTGGCGGAAATCCTGTTGCCTGCGCAGCATCTCTTGCAGTCATCGACATTATCAAAGAGGAGAAGCTTCTTGAAAACGCGACAAAACAGGGTGCTTACATTATGAAGTGGCTGAATGATTTGAAGAATGATTACGAGATTGTTGGAGATGTTAGAGGGAAAGGCTTGATGATTGGCGCTGAGATAGTTGAAGACGGAGAGACCAAAAAGCCTGCGAAAGAAGAAACAATGGAAATCATGATGCGTTGCTGGAAGCGTGGAATCGCCCTTATAACCTGTGGAGCGTCTACAATTCGAATCGCGCCCCCGCTTACTATAACAAGAGAACTAGTCGATTCAGCACTGGAAATATTCGGTGACGTAGTTAAAAAAGTTGAGAAGAAGTAGCTAGGATTTTCCGCCAAGCATCTTCTCTTGATAAGCCAATAAATCTAGGAATCCATGTCCACTAATGTTGATGCAGATGACTTTCTCGTCGTTGCCCTTCTCATTTCTTATTGCTTCATCAATCGCAGCTCTTACAGCATAGCTGGATTCTGGAGCTATTAGCCATCCCTCGCTTTGCAGGAAGATTCTTGCAGCCTCAAAAATCGCATTTTCGTCTTTCGGATACGCCGTTGCCTTCACAATTCCGTGGTGTCGAAGCAGGCTGATGAGCGGGGCAGCGCCATGGTATCTTAATCCATCCGCTCTGATGGGCGACATCTCGGTTTTATGCCCAATCGTATACATCTTCAAGAGTGGTGTATGTTCGGCTACATCTGCGAAGTCATATTTGTATTCTCCCTGGACAAGGTTGGGAGCCGCTGCGGATTGTGACGCAAGGAAGCTGCATTCACGCTTCTTCTGCAATACTTCGCCTGCGAAGGGTAGAGCGATGCCCCCGAAATTAGAGCCGCCACCAAGACAGCCAATAATCAAATCTGGTTCATCATCAACTAACTCAAACTGCTTTATCGTTTCAAGTCCGATGATGCTCTGATGCATGAGAACATGATTCAGGACAGAGCCTAGGCAGTAAACTGCCCCTTCATGCTTATCGGTATACTCTAACCCTTCAGAGACAGCGATGCCCAAAGAGCCTTGGTGGTTAGGATTCTTCGCAAGAATCTCTCTCCCAATGTTTGTTTGCTTGCTTGGTGATGGGTATACAATTGACCCGAAGAGCTTCATGAGAGTCTTACGGTCGGTTTTCCAGTCATATACCGACCTCACCCAGAAGACTACACAATCTAGATTCATCAACCTGGCAGCGTATGATAGAGCAGTTCCCCATTGACCAGCTCCGGTTTCAGTAGCAAGTGTGTCTTTTCCCTCCTTGACTGCATAATATGCTTGAACGATTGCTGTGTTGGTTTTGTGAGATCCTGTTGGAGACAGGTCTTCTCTCTTATAGTATATTCTCGTCTTCTTTAATCCAAGGCGCTTTTCCAGTCTTTCCGCTCGGCATAATGGTCTTGGTCTACCCATCTGGATATAAAGCTCCTTCACCTCTTCCGGAATTGGGATCCATCGCTGAGTTGACCCCTCTTGCTTAAGGCATTCATGAATCATAGTTCTTGATAGAAACTCCAGGCGAGATGGACCTTGATTGGGTTCTTTTGGGACTGGAAGAGGTTCAGGCAGGTCTGGTATAATGTTGTACCATTTTGTGGGTAGGTCCTCGACAGGAAGTGATATTTGATTCTTATTCATACTTTCACCAGGTGTAAAGAGCATACTATAACTAGCGTTTAGAGATAAAACTTTCACTCTTCAGCGTTAGAAGAAAGGACTTTGATACTGCCTTTTGAGCCTATATGGATCTCAAGCCTACCACTTCGACCCTCTCGTACATATCCATGAGAAACCCTAATTGCTTGTCCCTGTCCAACGTTCTCCTCCTCCAGTACACTGGTCTTCTCGTTCCAGAGCACGACCTTTAATATCCCAGTTTCATCTGCAATGAGCAGATTCGCGACTTTCCCCTCAGTCAAGTCGGGTCGTATAAATGTATTTAGGGGATATACAGATGTTACTCGCCCGGTTACCGTGACGTCATTCAACCCTGAAACGAGGTCTCTAATCAGAACTTTCGGATGAAAAGGCATAGCTTCAATCTCTACTCCAAGTTCTGACGCAAGGACCCGTGCTGCAGCCGCGTTCGTGAAGAACCCATTAGCTTTTCTCTTCTTCTCCTCGACCATCCTTAGAACCTTATCTCGAGTGAGATTTTGCCTCAAAGATAGTATTCTCTCAATGGCTTCATTGAAACTCATTTTACCCATTCATGGTTGCACTCCTTTGACCTAAACGTGTATATGCTCGAAAGCACGCGAAGCGCATTTGTCAGAGCGTCAGGTTTGTGGCAGCCCCGTGAGCGTGCTATTCCTGAATTGGTTAGTCTGGGGACTACTTGGTCTTCTCTTCTCTGCCATAGACCATATACAAGAAGGCTAGAAACAGCACAACGAACGACACTATCATCATAACATTGATAATTATTGCAAAGTACGCTCCTATGTCCATGTCAGTCCCTCATTTTCTCTATTCTCAATGACGCCTATTTAAGGTGTGACCTCCTTCCACTCCTTTATCAATGATTTATACAGCTGGTCGTTTTCCTCCACCAAATCATAAGTTTCTAGGGCTTCTGCAAGTTTCTGTGCAATCAGGTGATAGCATAAGTGGATTTTCCTGTCCATTGCTCGAAAGTAGAAGTCATCGCAAGAGCAGAAGTCTGCGGCAGGCATAACGATGTATTCTCGCTCCCTGCCAACCACAATCCAAACAATTCTTCCACTAGGCTCAAACACATATTTCTTAATTCTTCTTTCGTTCAGGGCTTCCTGCGCCTTCACGAATCTTGAGCCGAATACAGTGGAAAGTCGAGTGCATTGGGTTTCTGTCATTTCCTTCATCCTTTTCATCTCTCTGCAAACGCGTTCGAGCACACCTGTCTCCGACGTTTTGCCACGTGTATTCATGAGCTTGACATTTAGAAGGGGCATGTCCCAACTGGACAGCCACCTGCATATTCGGAATCCGCGCTTGCGTATCCCTCTCCAATCATCTTCTTCTCTAGCATGGGGCCTACGTATAAGACCTGCTCGCTTCTACAGCCGTATCTGTAGACGGTTACACCTTTGCACTTCAGCTTGTAGGCTAGCCAAAGAACCTTTCTGACATCGTCTGGTGTGGCGTCAGCAGGGAGATTCACAGTCTTCGAAACAGCATTGTCTACATGCTTCTGGAAAGCTGCCTGAATTCGCACGTGCCACTCTGGAGCAATATCCAAAGCCGTGACAAAGACTTTTTTGAAATCTTTAGGTAGCTCCTTTAGATTTTGAATTGATCCAGTCTTCGCAATTTGTGACATCATCTCCTCATTGTACAAACCTCTCTTTCTCACAAACTGTTCGAAAAGGGGTTGAATCTCCAGTAACCGAGTCCCACTCATCACGTTACGGACGAAAGCGATTGCAAAGAGTGGTTCAATTCCGCTTGAGCACCCTCCGACAATGCTAATTGACCCCGTTGGAGCGATGGTAGTCATTGCTGCGTTCCGTAAGGTGTGGAGCCCCTTGTCCTTCCATATACTTTTCTCGAAGCCTCGAAAAGAGCCGCGCTTCCGTCCTAGCTCGGCTGATTCCTTTTTAGCCTCTTCGTCAATGAATTTCATCACTTTCGCGCCGATTGCCAAGCCCTTCTCGGAGTTGTAGGGGACTCTCAGTTGAATGAGCATATCAGCAAATCCCATTACGCCAAGCCCGATTTTCCGATTTGTCTTGGTCAACTTCTCGATTTCGGGAGAGGGGTACTTGTTCACGTCGATGACGTTGTCTAAGAAGTGAACCGCGGTTTTGACAACCCTTCGTAATTTCCTCCAGTCCACATCATCGCCGTTAACCATTTTTGCTAGATTGATGGACCCCAAGTTACATGACTCGTAGGATAGGAGAGGCTGCTCTCCACAAGGATTGGTGCTCTCGATTAACCCAAGATTCGGCGTTGGATTATGCCGGTTGATTTCGTCAATGAAAATGAGCCCGGGATCGCCAGACTTCCAAGCCGTCATTACGATTAGGTCGAGGACATCTTTTGCCCGCAACCTCTTCTCAACTTCTCCTGTTCGGGGGTTCACCAAGTCATATTGGGCATCCTTCAGAACAGCCTTCATAAACTCATCCGTCACAGCGACTGAGATATTGAAGTTTACGAACTTGCCCTCCTCTGATTTTGCACTAATGAACTCTAAAATATCCGGGTGGGTAACATGCAAGATACCCATATTAGCTCCTCTTCTTCGACCTCCTTGCTTGATTACATCGGTTGCTATGTCGAAGACACGCATGAAGGAAACAGGACCAGAGGCAATACCCTTCGTAGACCCTACAACATCGCCTTTTGGCCTCAACCTTGAGAACGAGAACCCTGTCCCCCCACCTGATTTATGGATTATTGCCATCTGCCCTATCGCCCCGAAAATCCCTTCAATCGAGTCCTCGACGGGGAGGACGAAACATGCAGAGAGCTGCCCAAGCTGAGTATCTGCATTCATTAGAGTAGGCGAATTGGGCAGAAACTCGCGGTCCGCCATCACTTGGTAAAACTCTTCCTCAGTCTTTCCCATATCCGATTTTCTGTCATGAAGGCCATCCGCCTTGGCAATGGCTCGCGCAACCCTGCGAAACATCTGAGTAGGGGTCTCAATGATGTGACCCTCCTCATTCCTCAGCAGATATCTCGTCTTCAACACTTTGGTTGCGTTGACTCCCAGCTTCAGATCATCAATAACATCATAGAATTTCTTGAACTCTCGAATCTCCGCACGTCCTCGTCGGTATAATATGTATGCTTTGGCCACTTCAACATGTCCATTCTTGATGAGAACTTCCTCAACAACATCTTGGACATCTTCTACACCTGGAGTTTTTCCTTTGAATCGTCTACTGACAAGCTTCACGACCTCGTCTGAAAGCTTTCTAGCCAGTCTCAAATCCTCATGTTTGACGTCAGCTATCGCTTTAGAAATCGCGGTTGTAATCTTCTCCTGTTGAAAAACGACGATTCTACCATCTCTCTTACGTATCTCAGAAGCCTTGGGTACCAATTACATCCGCTCTAGAAGTAAGAGTACACGCCCGTCCTCTATTTTACTATTCGGCGTGGGAATCAGCAAGAACCCAACCACGCGCGTCCTTCGACCAACACTCTCACCACTAGCAGTTTGTTATGTCGAGAGTCAATGAAGAGAAAGCTTAATAGCAGTAGTTGGTCTTGACAATTCATCAAAATCTACTAGGACGATGCAGACTTGTCAGTATGGCATGGAGACCTACGTAAGAAAAAACCATCTGGTGGCAGGAAGACAGCATGCCGCAAGAAGAGAAGATTCGAGAGAGGTTCTTTTGCTGCGGAGACATCATTGGGTTCGGACACCAAGAGGTTTGTACGCGGGCAAGGAGGTAATGTGAGAACTCGACTACTCGCGGCTTCACATGCAAACATCTCTAATCCATCTACTGGTAAAACAAAAAGGGTCAAGATTGACAAGGTGATAAGTAATCCAGCGAACGTGGACTATGACCGTAGAGGTGTAATTACTAGGGGGACAGCTATCGAAACATCTTTAGGGGTAGCCCAGGTGACATCGCGGCCTGGACAAGACAGCATCGTAAATGCTATCCTGGTTCCGAAAAAGACTAAGTAGGGCTGCAACGGCTCTTGGATCATAGAATCGTACAGAATTAGCTACGTGCGAAGGCGCTGTAGCCTCTTGGCTACATCATAGATGATTTTGGTCTTCGAGACTCCCTTATCGATGACTATGCAACCTGTTTCCTGCCATGGCGTGCTGGGATGTGCAGCGGTTGAAACGACTTCTGATTGAAGATTCTGCTGCTGGAGTGCTCTCTTAATCATATCTAATTTGGGTGAGGGTGTGGCAAGACGTTTTGGTACTCTTCGCCCTTCCAATCTGGTCTTTGTCGAATCAAAGTAGACAGGCCAAAGCACAATCTTGTCTCGCTTTCGCATTTTGCCACCTAGCCTGCTATGAGTCTCAACCGCGTTAATAAATTCGGTGTCACCCGGTTCCTCTTAGAGGCTTGAGGAAGGGCTACCATGGAGGAAAAAGAGCCTATTGGGAAGAGTAGTTGGGAATCAGCTGGAAATCAAAGAAAAGAGTTGAATCTATGAAGAAAGATTTAAATAACGCGGTTCGTTCAAACCATTGTTTTTTGTGAGGGGAAAATGCAATTTTGCAGAGAATCGGTCGAGTCCTTCACATAAGTCCCAATAGTAACATAATTCTCAAGGCAGAAAACCTTCCACGAATCCGCGATGAAGTCGTGGATGAGAAACACACGCCAATCGGAACAGTTTTTGATATTTTCGGTTCAATCTCCTCCCCATACATATCTGTGAGGAGCGAGATGAAAGCCCCGGAGACCCTTATCAACCGCGTCCTATACGCAATCCCCTCTCGCAAATCTAAAAGGGTGAAGAGAAGGAGAAGAAGATGAGTGAAGAAATTCCCGTACAGCCTATAAGGGTTCGACAATGCCCTGAATGTGGAAGCGCCCGTCTGATGCGCGATTACGAATGCGCTGAGATTGTATGTATGAGCTGTGGAATCGTGGTTGATTCTAAAATTGCTGATAGAGGCCCAGAGTGGCGCGCGTTTGACCATGAACAACGTTCCAAGCGAACTCGTGTTGGAGCTCCCCTCACATATACTATTCACGACAAAGGCCTATCTACTATGATTGATTGGCATGACCGTGACATCTATGGAAAAAGATTGAATCCAGGGCAGAAGGCTCAAATCTATCGGCTGCGAAAGTGGCAACGTCGCATTCGAGTTTCCGATGCTACTGAAAGAAACTTGGCCTTCGCTTTATCTGAGATTTCAAAGATAGCGAATAATCTTCATCTGCCCAAGAACATCCTCGAAACTGCCTCGGTTATCTATCGAAAAGCCGTCAAAGAACACCTCATTCGTGGACGGTCAATTCAAGGAGTCACCGCGGCTGCCATCTACGTAGCGTGCAGACAATGCAAACTTGCGCGAACACTTGAAGAAATTGCCCAAGCATCAAACATCGCAAAGAAAGAGGTCGGACGTAGCTACAGGTTCCTAGTTAAAGAACTCGATTACTTTATTCCGCCAGTAAAACCCAGTCAATATGTGACCAAGTTCTCCAATCAACTCATTATGCAAGGAAAAGTCGAGGAGATCGCTCATAAAATCCTCAATACTGCACAAGAGCTCAAGTTAACCTCCGGTAGAGGACCAACAGGAATTGCTGCAGCTGCCAGTTATATCGCATCGGTGCTGACTGGAGAACGGAAAACTCAGCGAGAAATCGCTGAAATCGCTCAGGTAACGGAAGTAACGATTCGAAATCGATATAAGGAACTGGTTGAGCGGCTTCTGTTCGTCATAGCCCTCTAGTTGTGTTCTCAGCTTCTTTCCAGGTGTAGCCAAGGCAATAAGCTAGCCTAGCTAAGCGAGTATTCTCTTCAAGAGATATCTTGAGATGGTCAGCTTCTGAATCTCTGTTGTTCCCTCGTAGATTTCAGTAATCTTTGCGCAGCGATGAAATCGTTCGACGTGATACTCAGCGAGGTACCCATATCCTCCGTGTATCTGGATAGCTTGATCTGTGACATCCATTGCTACCTTACTCGCGTATGCCTTCGCCATCGCCGTAGTCATTGGATCCATTTTTCCTTGGTCATATAACCATGCAGCTTTGTAGGTGATTAGCCTTGCTGTCTCAATTTTAATCGCCATCTCAGCAAGCTTGAAGGATACTCCTTGGAACTGGATGATGGGTGACCCAAACTGCTTCCTTTCTTTGGAGTATCTTAAAGCGCGTTCAAATGCTCCTTGAGCCATGCCAACTGCTTCAGCGGCGACCGCGATTCTGGTGCCATTAAAGAGGTCAAGCGCGTAGTAGAAGCCCTTGTTTAATTCGCCAATGAGGTTTGCCTCAGGGATTGCAGCATCGCTCAGCGCGAGAGAACCGGTTACGCAAGGTTTGATTCCCATCTTGCCCTGTAATTTCGTGACTTCAAGTCCAGGAGTGCCTTTCTCTACTGCAAATAGACTTTCACCCTTATGTGAAGGAGATACCTCAGTGTCGGTCTGGCAGAGTACACAGAAGAAATCAGCAACAGGAGCATTTGTGATGAACTCCTTGTTGCCACTAAGAATCCATTCGGCTCCATGCTTCTTAGCGGTTGTATCCATCCTAGTGATGTCACTTCCATGTGCTGGCTCGCTGAACGCGGCTGCACATATCTTTTCGCCCGTACACAGCGGTGGGATGTATCGTTGTTTCTGCTCCTCAGTTCCAAACATTAGCAGCCCGTCTGGGAACATAAGGGTCCCAAGCATCACTGCAACGCCTAGTCCAGGATCAACACGACACATCTCTTCAGTGACCAAGCAGTCTTCAAGAACTCCGTATCCTTGGCCGCCGTACTTCTCTGGAAAACGCATGCTCGTGAATCCTAGCTTCGCAGCTTTCTTGTAGAGCTCAAAGGGGAACTCCTCCCTTTGATCAAACTCTACCGCTAGCTCAGGTGTTAGCTCCTTTTCGCTGAACTCTCGCGCAGCTTTCTTGATAGCTCGTTGTTCTTCAGTTAAATTAAAATCCATGACATCTCCTCCGTTTCTCTGTGGTTTCTCGCTTTTTGAATCAACCTTTCTCCTCCAAGATTCTGTCAGTAAGCGCTGGTACGACTTTGAAAAGGTCCTCTACCACGCCATAGTCAGCTGTCCGGAAAATTGGTGCCTTTGAATCTTTGTTAATCGCAATAATAAGGTCGGAACTTCTCATACCAGAAATGTGTTGAAACTGGCCGCTTATGCCTACCGCAAGATACAGCTTCGGCTTCACCGTCTTCCCGGAAGCCCCAACTTGCCGATCACTTGGAAGCCAACCTTTATCCACAATAGGACGGGAGCAAGCCAAGACTCCTCCAAAGGCTTTCGCCAACTTTTCAACAACTGGTACATTCTCAACGTCTCTGATGCCCCGACCAACTGCTACAATTATGTCAGCTGCAGTTATATCCACATCTCCGGCTGGCGGTTGATAGTACTCAATGAACCGTTTGTAGCTCATATCGTCTGAAAGCGAAGGCGGAGATGGAATCTCCACTATTTCACCACCAAGAGGTTTCACTTCTTCGATTTCGAAGGTTGCAGGGCGAAGAGTCACAATATAGCTCTCCGACTTGCGAAGGGATGCTCTTACGTTCACCTTGCCTTCATATACTTGACGAAACACAACCAGCTTTTCTCCTTCAAAGCCGAGATTGATGCAGTCTGTCGCCAATGGGATGTCCAGCTCAGCCGCAAGACTTGGAGCTAGATCGACGCCAAAGGCTGTGTGCCCAACCAGGGTTAACAAGGGCTTGCGTTCAGAGAGGAGATGAGATAAAACTCTCTGATATCCTTCTGCATTGAAATTTCTCAGCCTTTCATCGTCGACGACTAGAACTCGTTTTGCCCGGTCAGTTAGCTTCTTCGCGATTCCCTTGACGTTGTGACCAAGGAGAAGGACCGTCAGATCCGCATTTAGCGCTTGGCTCAGCTCTCTGCCCTTAGTCAGCATTTCAAATGTGATGTCTCTAAGGTCGCCTTGTCTATGCTCAGCTAAAACAAGGAGCTCCTTCAACTAGATCAACCCCCTTGTCTTGAGAGTCTCAGTGATTTTCGTGGCGATTTCGTCAACTCCTCCTGTTAAGATCTCCGCTTCCTTCTCCACCGAAGGCACAAACATCTTCTCCACGATTATCCATGACCCCGATTCTCCGACTTCTTCTTCCGTTAAACCGATATCCTTCAGGCCGAGAACCTTCAGCTCCTTCTTCATGGCTTTTCTGATACCCATTATTGAGATATACCTAGGCTCGTTGATTCCTGTCTGAATTGCAAGCATTGCTGGCAGCTTCAGCTCCATAATCTCTTCCAATCCTCCTTCCAACTCCTGATTAACCTTCACAATTCCGTCTTTAGGTTCAAGCTTTTTTACCATGGTTGCATGGGGGATTCCAAGAAGCTCAGCAAGGACAACGCCTACTTGGGCGCAGCCATCATCACTAGCCTGCGCTCCAGTCAAGATTAGATCAAATGGCAAGTTCTTGATGACCTTGGAGAGTATTTTAGCGGTGACATAGCTATCAGATCCTTCGAATGCTTCATCTGTCAGCCGAATTGCTCTATCTGCTCCTCTAGCTAGGCACTTCCGGAGTGTGCTATCCGCTTCTTCCGAGCCCACCGTTATCGCGGTGACAGAGCCTCCCAGTTTATCTCTCAGCAAAACTGCCTCTTCAGCGGCATAATCATCCCATTCGTTTATGTCGTAAACAAGCTCAGTCGTCTTTATGCTCTTGCCGTCTTCAGCAATAGCTACATCTGCTTCCGCCGTTTCCGGCACATGCTTCACACAAACGATTATGTCCATCTCGTATCCTTCCCAGTCTATGTATTGGGTGCGTCGCAGATTTGAGAAAAATAGAATCTACGATATTTAACTCTTTAAATCGAGGGGTGCCTTTGAAAGGCATTTGTCCTTATAATGACCTGCTGCGTGCGGATTTTTATACTTCCACATCCACAAGTTCAGAAGAAGCTAAGAATCCGAGGGATTACCGATTGAATAACCTCAGACAAAGATTGAAGGTCGATGACCGGAATCTGGTAGAGATTAACGACTTTCTACTAAGGAAAGATAACCCACTTGTCAATGGTCTCCTAAAAATTGTTGAGAAGCATGGCGGCGTTGATGAGATAAACCGAAAAGCTCGGGACGCCCGCAGACTTGAGAGTTTGATGACTCGGCTTAGAAAGAAGGGCTCTCAGTTTGTCAAGGATCTTGAGTGGTTGCTTGAGCAGCGAAACAAGAATGCCTTCGTCAGTATCAAGGACTATCGCAGGAAACACCTTGGAGACAAAGCTGACTCCATGACCTTTGACGACTCCTTCGCTGTAACTCTGGAAATCAGCGCCTGCAATTTCTTCCCGTGGCTCATAGAGGAAGCAAAACGGGCTATTACCCAGCAAGATCTGATGCCAGGTCGTTTCATCCGCGTCCGCTCCATGAAAGAGCAAGTTGAAGACGATGAAGTCATTGCTTTCGCGGCAGCGATGCAGATCATCGGCGCCTCCTACGTTGAAACATTAGACACAAAGGGAACGATGCCCGGACCAGACGGCCTGCCTATCAATATCCATTTAGGCGGTCCTGAAACCATCACAGGATATTTTGGAGGTGTCGGCGTTCCTAACGAATATGCCCTGAAATGGGTTGACGAGTTTCTTCACTACTATACAGAATACGGGATTCGCCAAGTGTTGAATGTGAATCCAGGAAGCGTGATGCTCGGTTACTTACTTTACAAGCTAGGAGTTGACATCGAATTCAAGATTTCAGTCTTTATGGGCAATGATAATCCCTTCTCCTGCTTCTGGACCTTGATGACGGCGAAACTCTTCAGCCGAGATGATGGAACAAGCCCTTTAATCGGCTTCAACCTTGCGAACTCAGTCGATAACAACACAATTGAATTATCCGCCTATGTACGAAAAGCCTTTGGCCTCGAAGATATTGTACGCGTGGAACACCACATCGTGGAAACCTGCAAGAGTATTGTTAGACAACCTTACGACCGGTTGGATGAACTACTGGAAATCGCAGGGCATGTAAAGAACCTTAGTGCAAAACATGAAGGTGGAACTCCTGATGTTGAGGCAAGACGAGAGCACCCATCAGACATCTTGGACTACTTCATTCCGAAGAGAGATATACTTGAGAAAGGCTTGATGCCCAAGCTAGCAGCTAATTACCTTGATAAACATGACGCAGTGAACAGAACTGCCAAAGCCCTCACTGAACGAGGTTTGACGTTCATCGCAGCTCAGAACCTGCATAAATAAAAGCTGCAGGCGAGACGCCAAAGACTATGCGGGTAAGCCGCGAATAGCAGCTAGGCAGCGAGGCCTAACTCATTCAGTTTTTTCTGAGTGGGAATGCCATTCTTATTCCACCCTCTAAGCGCATAATATTCGTCAAGCATTGCATCAAGCATATCCTTCGTCACCATTTGGCCTTTAGCCACTCCATCTAGTAGTGGCTCTTGCATAATACGAGGTGGCAATGTGTCATCCCTTCTAGTCATGCCCTCGCGGATGTTGAACAATCGCGTCAGGTTCCAGATTCTCTCGCCAGCTTCAACATACTCATTCTCTGTAAGGCCAAAGCCAGTTGCGGTATTTAGAAGATCCACGAAGTGCTTGGTTTTGAAGGGCATGAAATCGCAGAGGACAAGCGAGAAACACATCGCTCTTCCGTCTTGCGCGTTCTTCACAAACTCAGCTCTGCCTTCAACCGAGTATCTTGGTTTCAGGCGTCCTCGGATTTCTGCGTTTACAGTCCAGGCTCTTTGATGGCAGGCTCCACGCTCAGAGGTTGCGTAGGCCAGTGCCATTCCAACAGCTCCTCTAGGGTCATAACCTGGAAGCTCCAATCCTTTCACATGCATGGCAAACCTTTCTGATCCCTTCTTAATCTTGCTTGCAGCGCTCTTCACGCCTTCAGCAAGCAGATTTCCCAACCCTTTTCGAAAGGCAATACGCTGCACCATCTCTATCTCTGCATCAGCATTGCCAAATTTTAGCTCGAGGCCTTCTGTATCCTCCTTTCCAATCAGACCTTTCTCATAACACTCCATAGCAAAGCCAATAACGTTTCCAGTCGATATTGTGTCCAATCCAAAGTCGTCGCACAGCAAGTTTGCGTATGCAATATCCTCGATAGAGTCAACACCGCAATTTGATCCCATCAAGGCGATTGTCTCATATTCTGGTCCGACAAACTCATCTATTATATACTTGCCAGAGTCAACACAGACGTATTTCCAACATGCAATTGGACAATTGTAGCATGCTCCATCCTTCTTCACGATCTTATCTTTCATTGTTTCACCTGAAATCCTGTCTGCGCCCTCAAAGACGCCAGTTGAGAAGTTTCTGGTTGGAAGCAGCGCTGCTGAATTCACAGGTGCGACCCATAGAGGAGTTCCATACCTTCTTCGTAAAGGTGTGAAATGGTTATTCTTGATTCTCTCGTTTGCTGCCTTGACTGCTTCTTTAAGGCCCTTGGAGTTGGCGACTCTAATCTTGCCGGCGCCCTGTACCACCATCGCTTTTAGATTCTTTGCTCCCATAACTGCACCAGCGCCGCCGCGGCCAGCTTGTCTATACCTCTCGAAGGTGATACACGCGTATCGAACAAGCCCTTCACCGGCTGGGCCGATAGAAGCCACCTTGGCACCATCTCCTAAACGTTTCTTCAGCCTTCCCTCGGTTTCGAAACAGCCTTTCCCCCATAAACCGCTGGCGTCGAGGAATTCAGCAGAGCTATCATGAATCCATAGACAAGTGGGCTGGGCTGCTTTACCATGAATGACTACACAGTCAAAGCCAGCAAGCTTCATTTCGACGCCGAAGGAGCCTCCAAACTGCGTATCTAGAAAGATTCCGGTAAGAGGTGATTTAGTGACAACGGTGGATCGGGCAGATGAGGGCGCGAGGGAGGCAGTTAAAGGACCGGAGGCAAAGATGAGCCTATTCTCAGGGCTGAACGGGTCAATTCCGGGTTTCACCGAGTCGTATAGAATCTTGGCGCCCAGCCCCTTTCCACCAATAAACTTCTCCGCTTTTTTCTCATCTAGACTCGATATTTTGACTGCTTCTCTAGTCAAGTCTGCTCTAAGGATTTTCCCAGCATACCCTCCAAGCATTACGACTGACTCTCCATCAAACAGGCCAATGAGCTACGCTATGCTAGTGGCTATTTACCTATTTGAACACTATTCGACACGCACGCTACGGTGTGCGCTGTTGTGCGTTTCTCGGAGCCGTTAAAGAAGCGCGTTCATCATCATAGCCCCTGCTAAAAGAAAGCGAAAGAAAACGTGTAAGGGTGTTAGAAGACTTGGCCAGTGAGCCTAGTATCTTCTTGGCGGTCTTCGTTTATTATAGCACTCTCGGCAGTATACAGGTCTGCTACCGTCAGGCTTGAAGGGGACTTCGCACTCTTGACCACAGTCAGCGCATACAGCCTTGTGCATTTCTCGTTCTCCTCTATATGACAATCAGATTGCACCTCCCGTTCATTAGTCTACGAAAAACCAGCATTCTCATGGAATTCTAATTCTCGTGTGTTCAATGAATTAACATAATTTGATATTTAAAGTTGTTTGTATAAGAAGACTGGTAGGCGGTCAGACCGTATACGCATTCCTAGTACCGAGTTGAGGGGCAATCAAGCTATGTACGTGCTCAAGGGACAATAGTTCCCATGTCTACCTTGCAAACTTATCTTTATGTCTTTTGAATCTCTTCTTGCACTTCACGCTACAGAAGTAGAGTGTTTCTCCTTGGTGTTTCATTCTGAACTTGCCGGTCTTCTCATCTAGAATCGCACCACAAACAGGGTCTCTAGGCATATCTCATTCTCCCGCTATGGATGGAGTCGTAGCACTACGGAGATTTGACTTTTGTTTAAGCTCTCCTGCAAGAGCGTCTTCATGATTTTCGATAACTCGCAGTCTCCCTCTCTTCCCAATTTTCAGCTGAGTTTCACCTCTAAAAGCTGTGATATCGGCGTTCTCGATTTCGACATCATCATTAACGGAGAGAGAGTCAATCTTGCCGTTCCACAAAGTCAACTTCACAGTCCCAGTTTCATCTGACAAAGTTGCATTGGCGAATATAATATAAGTATTATATCTTGTGAGAGCTTGTCGGGGTTTTGAAATTGTTGAAACACGAGCTTTTAGGTTAATCCCTTTCATTCCCGGCTTCAGATTCTTAATCTTGAGGTATTCCGCTCTGTTGCACTCTCCTTTTCTCAACTGGCTAGCTCTCTCACGGGCAATTGCATCTGTAAACCGCTTCAGTGGAGCTTTCTGGTCAAGGAGGTGTGCTGATGCTGAAAACTGTGCAATTACATCTTGATTTGTAGTTATAAGAAAAATGGCCCCCTCTTCCATCTTCTCTCTGCACTGAATTGTTAATTGTTTAAATACAGATTCTCCGTTCTTCCATGCACGCACAATTCTACTGAAAAGCTTGTTTGGGTCAATTCCACGCTTCAAAGAAATGGTAACGAGATATTGCAGAAGTTTCATATCACATTTTGAGTAGCTTGCACCTCGAGGTCGTCCTCGCATTGGCCACCTTTCATTTCGCATTAATTTCATTCCTATCTTTCATTAGAAGGCTACTTCATCTACACATCTTTCTCTACTAGGAATACCAATCCCTTCTTCGTCTTGCTTTGAGTGTGGGAGCTAAACCTATTGGAAGGAGCTCCAATCTGGCTATGGTATCCATTGCATTTCGTCGCTACAGTTCTCTCGTCTTGTGAAATCCAGACAATATGCGCAGAACAACCGCATTTCGGGCACCTAGCGTGGTCGCCTATCTTGGTCATTCTCGCTTCACCCAAGAAGCTCGATTTGTATCAACGGTGTTCATGGAATTGGACTCCTTTACCTTTGCCTTCTCCCTCTTGAATAGTGGCATGGTTTAAATACGTTGGCTTGAGGATGGTGTCCTTCTTCTAAACTTGGTGAATCTTATCTATCGTCTGTTTCGACGATTTCAATTCAGGTGACATATTTGCCCTTGATCTTCTAGAAATACAGAAATACCGTGCTTTGACAGTATGTAAGGTTCGAAGGAACAGATTGGATGGTTCACATGTTCAAGCCAGAAGGAATTCTACCAGCTTTGGCGACTCCGTTCACAAAGGATGGAAGGAGGCTAGATGAGGAGCATATGCGGAATCTCGTCAATCATTGCATAGAACGTGGAGTAAGCGGTGTTGTCCCGTGCGGCACAACAGGCGAGTTCGTGAATCTGACAGAGGCCGAGAAGAAGAAGCTGATTGATCTTGTTATAGACGAAGTCAATGGAAGAGTTTCTGTGGTTGCAGGAACTGGTGCAAGTGGAACGGCTCAAGCCCTCCGAATGACGAAATATGCCAAGAACGCAGGTGCTGATGCAGCCCTGATTGTGACACCATTCTATCTCAGGCCTACTGATCGTGGTATCTACGAGCACTTCCACACCATTGCAGCTAAGGTTGACCTTCCTATCATTCTCTATAACATCCCTCAATGTAGCGGAGTACCGCTGAGCTGGCAAATGGTTGAAGACCTCGCCCAAATCCCAAACATCGTTGGCTTGAAAGATAGCAGCGGAGAATTGAAGTTCATCCTAGCGGTCTTGGAAAAGGTCAGAGACAAGATTAATGTCATGTGCGGCTATGACGAAGTAGTTCTGCCAGCTCTAGCTGCTGGCGCGTCAGGTGCTATACTAGCAAGTGCCAATGTAATCCCAGATGTTTGGTGTGACATCTATGATGCTGTTCGGAAAGGCAACCTTGAGCAAGCTCGTGAACTACAATACAAAGTACAGAAGATTGCCAGAATAATCGCGAGAAGCGGGGCTGTGGGAACAAAGGAAGCACTGAATATGATGGGGATGAAGGTGGGGCCTGTCAGAATGCCACTAAGTGTCGGCGGTGAGTTGACCTACGAAGCCCGAGAAGAGCTCCGGATTGACCTAGAAAAGATTGGAAAGATAACTCCGAAAACCATTAGATTCCAAATTCAAAAGAAAACTTTAGAGGAGCGCTTCACGGCCATTGGGATTACCCCCAAGATTATCCGGGGCTTCCACCTGCGGGTAGGTGAGGCATTAGCTGGAAAGGGGGCTGAAGTTGCCCACATCGACTTGATGGTGGGAACGAAGACTGGTCCGCTGGGTGAAGCCTATGCCAAAGCTAAGGCTACTCCAACACCGGGGCATGAACCGCTAGTCGCCATCTTAGAGCCCAACCTTGCGGTCAAACCGGTAACACTCATAGTCCCAACGGTCACAATAAGAAGCATGAGACAAGCGAGCATGATTTTCGGCCCCGCACAGACGGCCGTGGCAAAAGCAGTGGCGGACAGCTTAGCTGACGGCATCATACCGAAAGGAGCTGTCGAAGATTTGCTAATCATCGCCAACGTCTTCGTCCATCCAACAGCTGTTGATCGCCAACGCGTCTATATCAACAACTACAAAGCGATGCGACATGCGATACGAAAGGCGCTGGAAGGCAGACCAACGATTGAAGAGATTATCAGGAACAAGGAGAGGGCCAAACACCCCTTCAAATACACTCCTTGAAATGGCCCACAATACTATTATCCCCAGCCAACCTAGATGAGCACGGTACCTTGCGTTGTCAACTACAATCAACAATGGAGATTATGTCCTACTCTACCTGGATCGACGAAGAACATATCTCGTCAAGGCGGAGAAGGAGAAGAGCTTTCACACCCACAAAGGTTTCATCCCGCTGGGCGAATTAATAGGAAAAGAATACGGAACCAGATTCAAGAGCAGTATGAATGTTGAATTTGTAGCTTTGAAGCCTATTCTCCGAGATCACATCTTCAAAGGACTTCGAAAGACTCAGATAATGTACCCGAAGGATATAGCGCTCCTTGTGATGTTCAGCGCAATTGGACCTGGGAGTAGTGTGGTGGAAGCAGGCACAGGAACTGGAGCGCTCACCACGGCCCTCGCGTTCTACGTCAAACCCAATGGTCGGGTCTATACCTATGAGGTTCGACAGGAGTTCATGAAGACAGCGTCTAAGAACTTAGAACGAGCGGGTGTATTAGACTTTGTAGAGCTCAAGAACAAGAATATCCTCGATGGCATAGATGAGCGAGATGTAGACGCTGTGATTCTAGACTTGGCAACACCTTGGCTTGTTGTACCGTATGCTAACTCCGCGTTGAGGGGAAGCGGAATCCTCGTTTCATTCAGCCCCACAATTGACCAAGTAGTGAAGACTGTCGAAGCAATGAAGGAAAACATGTTCACAGCGATTGAGACAATTGAATGCCTGATGCGACGAATGCAAGCGATTAGAGGGAAGACACGGCCTGAAACCCTCATGACTGGACACACTGGCTACATCACGTTCGCTCGCAAGACCCTTGAAGAGATAAAAGACTGGAGTGATAAACTGCAAGACGCTGAGCAGAGCTCTTCATCCTAGACTTTTAAGCCCTTTAGAAACTAGAGGGCTTTCATCGGTTTCTGCCTTTTGTGGCATCTAGATGTCACTTTCGCAGGCTACTAGGAAAGTGTGATAGCTCTCGGAGTGACCAGCAGGCAAGACTGGTGCTTCCGTTTCCTGCAGTGCTTTCTTATGAATTGGCCAAGCAGAAGCAGAGCATCAGGATGGCTCGAGGAGAAAACCGCTGCTGGTTTTGAGAAAACGCAAATAAACTTCAACAGTCAGAAGTAGACGAGGTCCTAAGGAAAGTGGCCGGGGTGAGGTAGCCTGGTAGCCTACAGGCCTGTGGAGCCTGGTGCCCGGGTTCGAATCCCGGCCCCGGCCCTCCAGGTTAGTTTGGCTCTGGAGGCTGGTTTCTGATTCTGGCTCCCGTAGCCGTCCTATCGCTTCCTTCAGGGCGTTCTCGGAGACCCTGCTCAGGTTCAGGCCCAGTTGCTTGGTGGTTCTCACGAGCTCCGAGTTCAGATATAGGCATGTGGATTCCCGGTTTCTAATTCTACCATTCGATTGCATATGATTGCATGCGCCGCGGGGCCATTTATTGCCCCCTTAGGCGGAACCCGAGGTAGTTAGTCGCGCGCTAGTGGGTGCTTGTTCTCAATAGGAAACCATGCTTCTCTGAAACCCCAAAAAAACCATACTCAGTATAAAGATCGATTGCAGGGATATTCGTTTCATCTACTTCCAGATAGCATTCCAACTTATGCTGCCTAAT
>CP070679.1:1163896-1174230 GCA_020352535.1 Candidatus Bathyarchaeota archaeon
ATGTTCACAACATATTCCCTCGACTCTTCAATTAGCCTGTAAGAGTATCGGTTGGGACGGATACCGAGACCTAGAATAGGTGGGTTTGAACATACAATACCTGCCCAGGCTAATGTGATAATGTTAGGTCTTCCATTAGCATCAACACACGAGACGAGTACAACAGGGCAGGGAAATAAGGCAGCCCACGGATTTTGTCGTACCTTCATGAACTAGGTACAGTCAGAGCTTATATTTAACCTCCAATTCGATAGTCTGTTGCTGGGCAGCCTGCATGCAGGGCGTCTAGAATTTTGTCGTGGCTTCTTTCAATAACTGGTGAGCTGTATCAGAGCGCCAACAGTCAATGAAGTCCTGCTCCTTCTGGGGCAGATGGGCGAGGATATCTCCTTTGATGGTATCTGTACGATTCTTCTTTATTCTCCGAAAAGCTTCACTTGGCAGTTGACCGAGTTCTCTCGCCTTTTCTATTGCCTTTGGCACAACTTGGTCTAAAGGCAATACCCGATCAACCACGCCCATCCTAATCAACTCCTTAGGACCATAGAAATCTCCAGTATAGGTTATCTCCTGGGCATCTCGTGTTCCAATGAGATGTCTAAGAATGTGGTCGCCAGGGTAAGGTACAGGTAGTCCAAGCTTTACTTCGTTGAGCCCCATCAGTTTTCGTCCAGCTGCGATATATCGATAGTCGCAACATAAAGCTAAGATGCATCCACCTGCGATAGCATGCCCTGTTACTGCTGCTATGACTGGCTTGGGGAGTGTGAATAGATCTATGCAGGTTCGGTTGAATGTTTGGTAGAATGCTGTGAAGTCCTTTCTTGAAAGCCCTAGGAGCTCTGGGATGTCAAAGCCAATTGAGAAGAACTTCTCGTTAGCACTTCCAAGCACGATGCTAGATATCTCGGGGCTGTCCCTTGCTGTCTGGAGGTTCTCAGCTAGCTGACTAATAATCTCTAGGTTTAAAGCGTTCGTGACGCCTCTATCCAACCTTAGAATCGCCACTTGATTAGAGTGTTCTTGGCGAATCATTTCGTGTTCCTGCACCTGTTGAACGCCAACCTATCTACGAGTTTCTACCGAATGGATACATTGTACTGCTGAAGCATATCGGTTCTGCTAGTGTCTAACTAAGCCTTAAATAAGTAGATAAAAGATAACACCGTACATCTTAGTACAATTGGAGGAGAGATGAATGCCTACATATATTCTTCTTTCTAAGCTTACTGATGAAGGGTGGAAGACAGTAAGAGCGAAGCCTGAAAGAATCAAGGAAGTCAACAGGGAACTCGAAGCTATGGGCGTCAATGTCATGCATCAGTACGCGACCCTTGGGCAGTATGATTTCATCAACATCGTAGAAGCGCCGGATAACAAGACAATTGCACAGGTTTCCATTGAGATGGGTTCCCGCGGAACAGTTCAGATAATGAGCATCCCGGCTATCCCAATCGACCAATTTGTTGCTGCAATCAAGAAGTAGTGACTGCGCCTGCATAGAGCACATGCTTCCCAGATCTTCTCACTCCCCTTTCCTTTTTCAGGGTTTTCAATCGCTAATCCATTCAGATTCCAGCCTGTATTCGAAGGGAGCTGTTCGCCGATTTTCTCGCGGTTTACTGAGAAGATTGCTTAGACTGCCATGCTCGGGGACTTCTGAAGCTCTCGGGGGGTGAAACACATGGTTAGCCTAGGCGCCAAGTGCAGCAAGTGCCAGAGCGCATTCTCATCCGATGTGGCGCTGACAATCTGCCCTGAATGCGGTGGTGCTCTTCTTCTTGAATATGACCTAGCTCAAGTGACCGAGCAGATTTCAAAAACTATTCTGGAGCGAAGGGACGACACTTTCTGGAAATACATTGAACTACTTCCTCTCGCGTCAGATGGCGTGATTTCTCTCCAAGAGCCGTACACTCCAGTGTCTCCGCTCTCTGATAGATTTGATAAGGCTTTCAAGAATGCTTACATTAAGGACGATGGAAGGCTACCGACTGGAACATTCAAAGCTAGGGGAATGGCTGTAGCAGTATCCTGCCTCAGAGAATTGGGGGTCAGGCGTGTCGCAGTGCCTTCTGCTGGGAATGCTGCTGCAGCCTTGGCTGCATATGGGGCAAAAGCTGGTCTAGAAGTCTACGCCTTCATGCCGAAGGATGTTCCAGATAGCAATCTCAAAGAATCCATCTTCTCCGGTGCCAAAGTATATCTTGTTGATGGATTGATTGATGATGCTTCACGGATTGTGCAGACACTTCAGCAGAAGTACAAGTGGTTCAACATCTCCACTAACAGACAGCCCTATAGGCTTGAAGGGTACAAGGCAATGGCCTTCGAGATTGCAGAGCAATTCAAATGGGACCCTCCTGATAATATACTCTTTCCAACTGGTGGAGGTGAAGGGATTATTGGTCTCTGGAAAGGGTTCAACGAATTGCTGAATCTTGGTTGGACTAATAAGATTCCACGTTTGGTTGCTGTGCAATCGTCTGGATGTGCTCCGCTCGTTGAAGCCATCGTCAAACACAAGAGCGCAGTAGATGAGGCTTGGAGACATGCTGAGACCATTGCTGCCGGTTTGAGGATTCCATTCCCTTATGCAAGCTATCTTATATTGCGGGCTATAAGAGAGACCGAAGGAACAGCTGTAGCTGTGGATGATACAGAAATCGCAGCTTCGATGAAGGATTTCTTCAAGCTGGGCATCTACGCTTGTCCAGAAGCCGCTTCCACATTGGCTGCCTTGAGGGATCTTCGAGGTGATAGAATCCTCGGCCGGGATGAAACTGCACTGCTGTGTATGACTGGTACTGCACTGAAGCATTTTCACCTTCTTGCGGTAGAGCGAAGTGAGGTTCCCATACTAAGCAGACAGGCCGATTCCCTTTAGGCTTGGACCGCAAGTAGGTACTACCGCATTTCATGCAACTTGCATGCACATCCGGAGCATCATAACTATAAGGTTCTTTGCACTTATCCTGCAGAGGATGCTAGAGAGAAATGGTGATCATCAAGAATGTGACCGAGCTTAAAGCATATGATGTGAAGCAGACATATGGAATTGAAGCGGAAGGAGTAACAATACGTTGGATTTCTGAAAGAGGAACGGGCGGCCCAGACTATCTGCATAACTTTGCCCTCCGCCACTTCACATTAGAGGCAGGTGGCTATATTGCTCCTCATAGACATGCTTGGGAGCAGGAGGTTGCCGTTACCAAGGGAAAGCTACTGATAACTGGAAGAGGTCAAGGCAGAATAATCAAAGAGGAGGATGTAGCGTACTTCTCTGCCGATGAGGAACATGGGTTCAAGGTCTTGGGCGATAAGCCTTCCGAGTTTTACTGCATCATCGGATGCATAGGAAAAGGCGAGAACTGCATAGGTCTTCCAGAGTGACAAGCTATGTCGCAACCTTGGCGACGTCAGTCAAATCGTAGCAATAACCACACTGGATTCGGGGTCTGTTCGTCATGAGATCCTCATCCGCATAGGTCGGTCTGGGACGGCTACATCATCCCCCATGAATAGAACACCGTCCCACCCAAATAAGTCCTCCGACATCCCCAACGTCTTATGGTACATGAAGAAAAACGGATACACAGACACCACCATTAAAGCCACAGGCAAAAGACTTCGACACCTCCAACGAAACTGCAATCTGCATGACCCAGAGGACGTGAAAGGCTACATAGCAAACAAAGAATGCAGCAACGCCTTCAAAGAAACGCTGATCGAAGCCTATGCGCGTGCCTTGCACTATGTTAGGTTACGGCTTTCCTGCGAAGCGCTTTCAGAGTTCCGGAGACCTTGACTACTTGTACTTCTGCTGGTTTTCCGTTGATTTCAGTAATCATAGCAGTAGAAGCTTTCACCATCTTTAAAGCCGTATGCTTACAACGCACGATAGCATATCTCACATGCTCGTCATATTCAATGATGGCTAGATTAACTTGGCTTGCCCCATATTCACCATAAAGTCTAGAGATGGTCCCCCAGATGGCATCTGTAATCTCTTTCCTGCTAACTGGTTCTTCACTCTGAACCTTCAGGTGCAGGTAACGTCTTTTCAGGCGTGGCATCAGCGACCCTCTTTTGCAGCCCTTTAACAACTCGTATTCCTGGAGCTACATAGTCTTTACTGAGTTTCTCTCTATTCTGCTTGACTATTTCAATTGGAACCTCAGAAAATGCTTGGTTGGCGGACTCTTCAGGGAAATCGAAAAGGGAAGCTATAGCAACAAAGTCGCTTGGGCTTCTCATAGACTGCAGGTTAGTTGCCCCGCTGGAAAGAGCGACTTTAACTCCAAAGCCCTCTGCAATTACCATCTCCTTTCTCAGCTGAGTGAGAATTCGAATTCTCGACTGGCCTCTGAGCGAAAGCAGGGGAGCGAGGTTTACTTCTAGGCTTGTTGATGCTTTAGATGCAAGCTCTGCCTCCGCACGGT
This sequence comes from Candidatus Bathyarchaeota archaeon, assembly GCA_020352535.1. GTDB lineage: Archaea > Thermoproteota > Bathyarchaeia > Bathyarchaeales > Bathyarchaeaceae > SOJZ01. The sequence continues at coordinate 1,168,339 of CP070679.1, forward strand.
CAAAAAAACGGTCGCGTGAGTTCATCATTGAAAATGCTAAAAGGTCGACTCGTCGATCTTTCGCGGCTTGTCGTGCAACTGCCTTTGTACAACACATCACCGAGATGACTTCGAATTTCCGCCTGAACCGACGCAGATTGAGTAATAATTCATGTGGCATACTCGGGGCAAGGTCAAGCCTTGTTACCAAGTCAACACTGGCGTCGCAGCATAGATCCCGTAGCGCTTGAATCGTGTTTGGCGTGGGATTTAGAGGCAGTGAGATACCAACTACTCGATACCCCAGTTCTCTAGCCTTACGGATCATACTCTTCGTCTGCTGAGCGTTGGTAAGTGTTGGTCGAAGCTGCAGGTCAACCCATGTGGTCATGTCGCGTTTTAGAGTTCTTGGCATCGCTCTTTGACATCCTTTGCCTTTAGCCTCTTGAATCTTATGTGAAGATGGATAGGATCAGCATGGGAGCTCTGGAGTTTTCCTTCGAAGGCAGCTTGTTTATCGAATCGTAAGTACACATCTTTTCCGGGTCTAGGTAGTGGAGGCTCCTCGGCCTTCATCTCACTGTGCGGTTCCTCCAGGCGGGTAAAGAGGTCTTGAGCAAGGGCTGTTGCGACCTGTTTTACAATCCTTGTCTGGAAGAGGAGGATGGGGTTTCCATAGTGACCTTGAAGACTGTGCATCTTGAATGTCACATCATCAATGGACTCGGTGGGAAGAATGTTCCGGACAGCCTTGACGGTTTTCTCTGGGTCTTCTGTGGCGTGTACCAAGAAGCGAACATCGATGTAGGTTATCGTCATTGGAGATGAAGCCACGTGGAGCACCAAGCTAAACGAAACCTTTGATTCTATATTTAGTTTAGGGGTGGGGATGTCTCCCGCAATCTCCCGTATGCTGGCATTATACTACAATGTGGCTGGTATAACTATTGGCCCTTCAACACAAGGTTAATAATTCAGTCCTGCTTGATTGCCTACGTTGGGTTAGGAAAAGTCATGAGAACAATCCCCAGAGAGTTTTTCGTAACAAGCGGGGAAGCCTTCAGCTCTATTTCCCAACTCAACGCTTTCGACCATGCCCTGAAGAACGCTAGAATCGAACAATGCAACCTGGTCCCGGTAAGCTCGATACTCCCACCTACCTGCCAGGAAAGAGGCTGGAAGAAGGTTTCAGCAGGTTCAATTACTCATACAGTGATGGCTAGAATGGATGGAGTAGGAGAAGCAACGATAGCAGCCGGCATTGCATGGGCATGGGAAGAACGGATGAGATATGGGCTTGTGGCAGAGGCTAGTGGTCATATGGAAAGGGAAGCTCTAAGAACGATCCTTCGAGGGAGAATCGACGAAATGGCAGATGCTAGAGGAGTTCAAATACAAGACGCCAGCTTCCGCATTGAAGTTTTGAAAGTCCCCCTCAAAACCTTTGGCTGTGTCTTGGCGGCTTTGATCTTTCTCCCATAGAAACCTTCATGTTGGAAGCTAAGATCTCTCACTCAACTCATCTGCGATGTGAGATGCAATAATGTAGTGCGTCCAAGAATTGATGTGTTCTATCTTGCCTTCTCACTTCGTTGATGTACTGCTCTTCGACTCGGGCGAACCTTCTCTGCCCCTCGACCTCTGTGATGAAGGCCTCTAATCTCCTTACCCGCACTGGTTAAACCCCGGAAGACTCGCCCCTGATGAGTTCCTCTACAGATCCAGTTGGTATCCTTGTCTGATTTGATGGCAGGATGATTTGGATCCACAAGGATTACTTCGAACCACTTTGACCGTCCATCCTCCCAAACCCAGTAGGAATTCAGAACCTCTAAGTTTGGAAACTTTCGAGCCACTCTTTCCTCGCCAATAAGCCTCAAGCTCTTTGCTGGTTTGAACTTTGTGATACCAATATGCTTTGGTCTTCTGCCACCTTTTGGTCGACGCCTGCGGAAAGCTCCACGCCTAACTCGGATACGAGCCATGACAAATCCCTGCTTCGCCTTGTAACCCAGCCTTCTCGCGCGATCTAGCCGTGTTGGATTCTGGATTCTGAGAATCACAGGTTGACGTCGCCACTTGACAGCTCTATGCCACATCAACTCTTTGACAAACGAGTCTTCAGGTCGTTTCCAAGCTGCAGCAATGTGCTTATAGGCCATTTATTCATTCCCCCTGCTGTATACCTATGCTCCAACCTCACCCTCAAGATGGCTAATAAACCTTTTCCGCTTACTCTGGACCTTTTAAACCCTACTTGGGTCGTCGAAACAGCATCCAGCGTTCAGGTATGATGCATATGTATTCGAACCCTGCTTCTACCTGCCCTCGTGCTCCCTTAGCATTTCTGGCGACTCTGCTGAGATAGCTGCTTCACAACCTCAGGCTTCGAAAAGCCTAACCTCTTCATCTTCAGCAATTCCAAACGTCTCTCAATGACCGCCATTCACGGTTACCCCCTTAAAACTAAAACGCTACTTCACTCCGATGTCAATATCCCCGTTTCTAGACCTATTCACAAATCTAACGATCCTACCCATTAAAGAAGATGTGATACGTACACACAGTGGTTAAAGCGTTGAGAATCGTAGACAAACAGTTGTACAAGGTTGCCAGGAGGGCTCTTGTACGGATAGGCGTGAAACCAGGCTTGCGGATTCTTGATTTCGGGGCTAGAATTGGAAACTACGCCTTGCCTGCTGCCAACTTGGTTACAGGAACTGGCAAGGTGTACGCTCTGGATAAGGACAGAGAGCAATTGGATGAACTCATGACCATTGGAGGTCACCTTCCTCAACTCGCTCGTATTGATACTGATGGTGGATCAACCATTTCCCTCCCCCAAGACTCGCTAAATATGATTCTCCTATTTGACGTTGATCTAGATGACCCGACCCCCTATCTTAAAGAGTTCCACAGGGTTCTAACTCCTAACGGAATCTTGGCCGTGTACTTGCCAATCGAAAGCAACAGAGACAGAGTAAGATGCGAGGAGTTCATGACTAATATTAAGAGAGCAGATTTTAGGCTTTCAGAGAAAGTTGAGCAAGAGATGGTGCATTGGGACTGGGTGGAAGAAGCAACGGTCTATCTATTCCAACCTCGTGGGCATCTATCGAATGCGCGTGCAAGGCTGGGACAATGTATGTTGGATCGGATAAAAAACAATTTATCGCAGCTTGGCAATCCTGAAAAGGCAAGAATTCTATCTCAATTCTTCAAGACAGGAAAAGGTCAATATGGTGAAGGAGACGTTTTCCTTGGAATCTCGGTTCCTGAACAACGTAAAATTGCGAAGAAATACTTTGACTTGCCACTAAACGACCTTCAAGAACTGCTAGACAGCGAGATTCATGAACATCGATTGACTGCACTACTCATACTGATTCACAAATACAGACAAGCTGATAGTGCAGGCAAGAACAGGATCTTCCGTTTTTATCTGAAAAACACTGAAAACATTAACAATTGGGACTTGGTTGATCTCACTGCACCTAAAATAGTTGGAAATTACTTACTCAACAAGGATAGATCATTTCTGTACAAGCTGGCAAAATCTAATAATTTATGGGAAAGAAGAATTGCAATTCTTTCAACACTCAACTTCATAAGAAATAACGACTTTGAAGACACACTGAAGATTTCTGAACTGCTTCTACATGATAAACATGACCTTATCCATAAAGCAGTTGGCTGGATGCTTAGAGAAATTGGTAAAAAAGACCAAGAAGTAGAAGAACGGTTCTTAATCAAACACAAAATCCAAATGCCGAGGACAATGCTCAGATATGCTATTGAGAAATTTGATGAAAACAAGAGGAAGTTCTATTTGTCAAGAGGCTGATGTCTTCTCTAGCAATTTTAAGATTCTTCACAAGGAAAAGAGAATTATAGAAAAAGTGGCTGCTGGAAAAAGGGGATTACAGGCTTTCATTGACTACATTGCTCAGAAGAAATGAAATCGCGCGCGGGAGATATCACCTGCTAGGTTTCAACAAACCTTTTCAGCTTTCTCAACAAGCTTCGCGTCTTTCACAAGCAGACATCCGTGGTGATTTGCCCAAGTCTTCTCCGCTTGAAGCAGCTGGATTCTTCTCCTGAAAAAGGGTGCGTCGAGGACGAGGGTTTCATACTCCCCGCCTTCTCCAATAGGAGAAATTTGGTACTGCGCGTTCAACGCTTTGAGTTCGTCTATCATTGCTGCATCCATCTCTCTTCCGAGCCAACTCTGGTTGAAGCCATAAGCGTAGACGCCTACAATAATCACGCGGAAGTTAAGTTGGACAATCTCTCTCAACAGCTGTTCTTGATTAGAGTGCCATAAAGGGGCAATCGATTCAAGTTTTAACTCTCTACAGACCCGATCGATTCGCGTTTTCTGATATTGCGAACAGATTGCTCCTGACACGACCCCTTCTATGTCAAGTGTTGCCAGCAAGCTCTTAAGATCATCAAGCTCTTCCTCCTTGACTCCCTGGGTCGTAGTCTTTGCCAGGGGAATATCTACGGCTTGGGCAAAAAGGTCAGCCAAGTGTATGTTGATGGAGTGGAACATCCAACTGTCTTCAGTCTGTGGAACCATGGTGACAAGATAGTTGACTTGGTGGTCTTGCTCTAGTATGCGATGGAGTGCAAGTGCAGAGTCTTTGCCACCTGAAACTAGCACCGCAACTTGCATGATTACGACGGCGCCCGCATCTTGCTAGCTTCTTCGGCTAGGTGTTGCGTCTTTCTCTTCCAGTCGTTGAAGCTGTCTGGTGATGTTGGATAGTTCTGATAGTGTTCACGCATTTTTCTTATCAGGCTTGTCGCTTTCCGTAGCCTTTTGAGCAAGCTGACCTTTCTTATACCCTTGAACACTCGGAATGTTTTCTCAGACAGGTTAAGGCGGATATCCTCACCCATACTTGTTTTTAGAAGGTCACTCTCCGTGATTAGCTGATATTTCATCCCAAAGTTGAGGTCGTCGTTACTTAGACCTTGGAGAAAGAGGCGGAAAACGTCGAGACCTGCTTGTCTGGCTCCATAGGATTTTAAGTATTCAACGTTATAGGGCCAAAGCCCTGTCCGGCTCACGTTATCACTATCCAAGGCCTTGATGATGGTTTTCCCTGCCATTACTCCTCCGGTCATTGAAGGGCCTATTCCGCCACCGTGAATGGGATTGACTTGGCAGGCAGCATCTCCGACTATAACGATGCCATCTCCGGTCATGCAGTCTATTGGTCTACGGGTTGGAACCTGGCCTCCTCCGCCCTTCAGGATTGAGGAATCGCCAAACAGTGTCCTTGAGAGGATGTGCGTGTAAAGTTGATTTTTAGGATTGATAGGATTCCCTGATGTAGCAACTCCTAGCCCAACGTTGACTTTTGTTTCACCTTCTGGGAAGATCCATGAGTACCCTCCTGGTGCATGTTGGCGGTTCAGATAGATTTCGCAGAAATTCGGTTCAGGGATTTGTTCCTTTAACTTTCGAATCTCTCTATAGCAGATGACGATGTCTTCCTTGTGAGTTGCAGTATCGATTCTCAATTCTGGAGGTAGCTTTGTCCGTAGAACTGCGGGAAGACCGCTAGCGTCTACCACGACTCGGCTGGTAATTTTGGCCCTGCGCCCCGTTAGCAGGTCTTTTGCCGAGATTCCTTTCAGGGAGTGATTCTCTACTATCGGCTCCAATGCTTGGGTTGATTCTTTGAGGTTTGCTCCTGCATTGATGGCGATTCTTAGTAATCTCTGTCCAAAGAGGTGACGGTTAATGATGAATCCGTAGAGTCCTTCGCCTTCAACACTGAAAGCCGTGGCAATGTCCGGTGAGTATATTTTGATTCCGGTCATTTCGCGCTCGAGTTCTTCTCCTGCAGGGTAGTCTAGTTTTAGGTTGTCGAAGTGGTGTTTTCCTATGGCGTCCCCACA
>CP070679.1:1174330-1178914 GCA_020352535.1 Candidatus Bathyarchaeota archaeon
AATTTCTCCTTTAGTTCACAACATGCATTGTCTCAGAAAGGGTTTCTTGGAGAAATGCAGGTAGGGAGAAACAGAAGGTTTCCCCTAAATACGCTACACGCACGAAAATTTATGAGCCTGTAAAGCAACCAAACTGCCTAGAGGAGTGAGCGCAGGTTTGGAGAATTTGCCTAAAAGGTTGGCGGCATCGGGTGCAGTAGAGATTGCGGTCAAGTTAGGTTCGATTTCCGGTGGAAGAGTTTTAGATGTTGCTACCGAGTCTGGCGATTTTATTAATTCTTTGATGAAAACTCTGAAAGCCTATGACTATTTTATCGGGATTGACATTTCAAAGAAGGCCTTGGAGACCGCTCGGAAACGATTTGCAGGTCAGCCTGTCAAACTAGTGGAGATGAATGCAGAATTGTTAGAATTTGATAACGAGTCCTTTGACACTGTATGCATGGCTTACTCTTTACATCATCTTAATCGAATAGATAAGGTGCTAACTGAGATGCATCGTGTATTGAAGCCAGGTGGGCACCTCATTATTCAGGAGGAATTCCGCGATGGAAAACAGACTGAGGCACAGACTACAAACATTTTACAGCATGCTTGGGACGCACAAATCGATTCTTTGCTGGGTGAGACTCACAAAATGACTTTCACCAAAGACAAGGTTGAAGAAATTATTGGTAGTCTACAGCTTGAACGCGTAGAGACATTCGAATCTACACGCCCATTATTCTGTCTGTTCTGTGAAAAGGCGCTAGGCTGTGAAGATCCAAAGTGGGAGAGGACGCTTAAGGGATCTCTCGAAGAGATTGATGCTGGTCTCAAAAGATTGGCGGAGGTTGCAGATCCGAAAGCTCGCATCAGGCTTCAGAAGCAAGGCGAGGAATTGAAAGAAAGAAATCGAAAGTTTGGTAATGAGAGTCCTTCCCAATTGTTTGCGATTGGAGAAAAGGCATGATGCGCGCGCATGGCGGTTGTAGTGTCTAGCCAAAACATTCTTAAGAGCTTTCAACTCGCCTTTCCATCTGCTTTACATGCGCGTTGGCCTTTATTGCCGCCATTGCTCCCTCGCCCACTGCCGTCACCACCTGCATCCCGCCACATGTGCAGTCACCAGCTGCAAAAACGCCGTTAATGTTAGTCCTTTGCCAGCGATCTACCTTGATGCATCCTCTCTCATCGACTTCCACGCCCGCCCTTTCCACAATACCAGTCGCAGGAGCCTTACCCATAGATACGAAAACACCATCTACCTGCTCATCTCGTTCTTCGTGTTCAAGCTGGATTCTCATTGCCTGAACTATATGAGTTCCAAGGATGGCAACTACGCTACCCTTGATTATTGTAGCATTCACCTTTTTGGCGAGTCGTTGCATCAACTCCTTTGGAGCATTGATGCTCTTACCTTGCGTTACCAAGAGCACTTCTCTAGCTAAGTCGGATAGGAGCAATGTGTCCTCTATTGCGCTTTTCGAAAACCCGATGACAGCGACTTTCAAGCCTTTGAAAAATGGTGCGTCACAGACGTGGCAATAGCTGACTCCTCGTCCGACAAACTTAGCTTCTCCAGGAACATTCAATTTTCTTCGTTGGGTTCCTGTAGCAATCACCAAACTTCGAGAATGATAGGTTGCCTTGTCAGTAGTCACCTTTTTTATTTCCTGCTTAAGATCGAGGCTGACTACCTCCTCAAGATACCTAATATCTGCGTCAAACTTTAGGGCTTGCTTCTGCATCCTTTCCACAAGTTCCAAAGCTGTGATTCCATCAGGAAAGCCTGGATAATTCTCGTATAGGGAAATCCCAGCAGCTTTTCCTCCCACTTCCTCAGCTTCGAAAATCAACGTTCTTGAACCTGATCTCGCCGCGTTCATACCAGCCGATAATCCCGCTGGGCCAGAGCCTACAATGATTATGTCATAGGTGCTCTCTTTCCTGTTCATCTCCACTCCTCTATAGATAAACGGCTGTATCGCTAGGGAAAGCTTTTATGCATACCTCTCTCTCATGCTACTGCACGCGAACATAAACTTCGGTTTTACATTAAATTGCCCGCGCACAAGGATTATATGAGGAATTCCTGAATACGCTTCTGAGGTTTATACTATTGTTCAAGAAACTCCTAGTCCCTATTGATGGTTCTAAGCACTCACTACACGCTCTTGAGAAAGCGATTCTGATAGCTAGGAAATTCGAAGGAGAACTTACTCTATTACATGTTTACTCCGTTGGGTATCCCATTACTAGAGGTGCCTTTGATATGGGGGAAACGGAGGCTGTCGCTTCTGTACTAGTTTCTGAGGTGAATGAGGAAGTCCGAAAGGCTGGCAAGGGAATTCTGTCCGATGGCAAGAGAAGAGCCAACGCCGAAGGGATTCAAGTGGACGTGTTACTAAGAGAGGGACACGCAGTTGAAGAAATACTCCGAACAGCCGAGGACGGCGGGTTTGATCTAATTGTAATAGGTGCTAGAGGCTTGAGTAGGGTGAAACGCATTCTCTTGGGAAGCGTGAGCCAAGGCGTGACAACACACGCACATTGTCCTGTCCTAGTGATAAAGCAGCCCCTTGAGATTAGCGGTTGACAGAGTGACGCGGGCCCGCTTGAAAAGCCCTAGTGATGTTTCAAGATACCTTGGAGAGACACTCTTGCTCTAACCTAGCACCTTGAGGTTCGCCCTCTCATAGATTTCCTCAAACACGCGCAAGCCTTAGCTCTATTTACCAAATATTGATTTGGATATGTACACTGCGAAAACTGTATCTAGGATGAGATAAATGACTGAGGACCTTCCAAGCAGCAAGAATACAGGGTCGGTTAACATCCACTAAGTGAAGAAGCAAGTCCCAAGGCTAGTCAGGGAAGAACCTATCCCTATACCGAAGACAAGTAGTGTGAGAACAAATCCCCACTTTTTCAGGTCCCATAGACCAATAATGGCAACTACTTCTATTACCATGAGTATTAGGTTGGCTGTTCTCGGAAAATCGTAAGGTGGTAATATCAATCCTGCTGCATTTAATCCGACACCAATAACCAGCCAAAGGATGGTCAGGTATATCCCTGCAGTTTTTTACGGGATTTTAAGCTTGGTTCATGAAGGCGTATATTATGGATTTTCGGTATAACACTTCATGGTGAATATGTGTGCGCAGAAAAAAGAGGGGGTGTGCGGGAGACATCACCATAGTCACAAGTTGTGACCACATCACGTGAGTTCTCCTTTTATTCCTCTCACTGCACAACCAACTCTGATGGAGTGTTGGTATTGAAAAAAACGATGTCTTTTCCTTTCCGACGTAGCAAGACTTCCGCTGCATATGTGCTTGGTATCATTTCACTAGCCATCTACGGTCTTGTCTCCTCAAGTGTCATACCAATTGTGAACGTGGTCGCAATGACCATTGCATTATACGCAGCGAGTTCAATTGTAGTTGGAGGTGGAATGAAAAGCTTCTTAGCCATACTGACTATCTCAATCCTTACGAGCATCATATCTGACATATGTTTCGCTACTCTGGAGCCCTTCATAGCTTTCTGCTTCACATTCTTCATTCTACTAATAGCTATCAAATACTCAGTGATTCGGGATCACGACTCAGGCTGGTTTGGAGCACTCGGCGCCCAATTCATCGGCATGATACTCCTAATGATAATCGAAATCATCCTAGGAATGGTATACTTGTTTCCATTCTAGCCTAACTAGAATCTAGCTACTACCTAAAGCCTGTACTAGCTGTCAAAGCCTCACACAAGTCATAAATACTAATGGAGATTCTAAATGAATCTCCCGTGATCACTATGGTCAAACAAGCCCAAACATTGAGCTCACAGTACGACTTGCTGCTGGAGAAGGCTAAGAACATACTGGTTCTCGAATCAATAAGAAGTGTAATCCTTTGGGACACAGACACAAAAATGCCTCCCAAAGGAATCAGATTGCGGAGTCAACAGCTAGCATTACTCGGACAAACTGACCATAAGATGTGCACAGACCCAGAGATTGGAATGCTACTCGAAGAGATTCGAAAGCATCCGGGCTATGCTACCCTTAGCCACCTGCAAAAACGGAATGTCTATCTAATCAAGAAGAAATATGATGAAATGACGAAACTGCCAGAGAAGCTCGTGACAGAGACAGAAAAGCAACGAGCCATCTCCGGGAATATCTGGAAGAAGGCCAAAGCTGCAAAAGATTTTTCTATGTTTAAGCCTGAACTCGAGAAACTTGTCGACCTCAGAAGGAAAGCTGCAAAAATCCTGATGAAGGTCAAAGGGACAGCAACTCCCTACGATGCGCTCATTGACATTTTCGAACCAAAGATGTCCTCAGATGAAATATCCCGAATCTTCGAGGAATTAAAAGAAGGGCTTGTCAGAATAATGAAAAAGTGCAAATCTGCACCTAAGCAACCAAACGCGTCCATTCTCAAACGCAAGGTTCCCATAGAAGTTCAACGTGAGATTGCTAACTCACTCGTCAAGTTCACTAAATATGATGTGGATTCTAAGGAGGCTGGAGGAAGAATCGATGAAACTGAGCATCCCTTTACTTCGGGATACTACGACGATGTAAGAATCACAACACAC
>CP070679.1:1179014-1183242 GCA_020352535.1 Candidatus Bathyarchaeota archaeon
CGCTAGATCAACCTCCACTTTTCCAACATCTAAGGTCTTCAAGTCAGCGACGATGAAGGTGTCGCGAGCGTTCTCTCTGAGGTCGCGAATCACCTTCACGCCATACTTCTTCAGTAATGGCGTGCCCACTTCCAAGATAATCCGATCGCTCTTCGGCACCTTCTGGACGATCTTCTTTGTCCTCTCCAAGCTAGGGATGTCAAGGGCGATTTGGAGATACGGCGGTCTCCATAGACGGGGCACCTTGAATCCCATTATAGGATGCTTCGCCCGGTCTTTGTCATACATGATCTTCTTCAATGGGGGATATCTGACAAGCGCCCGTTTCAGAGCCAGTCTGGTTGCACCGTAGTTGTATTGGTAGATTCTCCGATAGTCCTCAGCTTTTGGGTGAACGAACACGCTGCTAACGATTACCCAATCATCAACCTTTTCCTTTGGTATGACGCCCTCTTCCACTGAGTCGGCTACTGCTTTGGCTATTGCTGCTTGAGCTGGACCGAAGATCTTCTCAGTCTGCTCAAAATCTTTGACGGTGACCTTCGGAACCAGAAGTGTGTGGGGCTTAGGTGGAAGATTCGGTCGAATCACCGCTAGAAGCGGCGTATGCCCAGCGGATAGGTTCGATAAGCCGTTGGCAAAAGCTTTCCCTACAGGGCCATCCTTATCCCCAATCATAAGATCCACATGCGCTACCTCTGTACCCTCCCCCATCAACGCTTCACCAATCAAATAGGTGGCTCGTTCCGGGCTCTCTCTGGTTCCCACATATGTCGGTTCTTCTTCTCTAAGGGCCTCGAAATCTATGTCAAACTCTTTCATCCATTCGTACAGAGTGTCTCGATGAATCCCAAGTATCTTCGCTGTGCCGGAAACCGTCGGCTTCAACGACCGGTTCCTCCGTGTTTCCTTCATGTCTCTCTCCTTTTCCTTCGCTATAGCCAATAATCTAACGAATTCTCTCTTCGTTCTCGGTTTCTTGCCGTCGAATTCCGACACTAGGTTAACCTCAAGACCTACTACCCTGAGGAAGTATATAAGATTTGTCGGAAATGCTGTGTATTACTCCGAGAATCCGACATCATATCACGTTGATGTTAAGCGTTCCTCTCTAAATCCGACAGTCAACGCAGGAAGCCAAGACAGCCTCTCCGTAGCCTAAAACTGTCCATAATCGGTGTGTAAATTCAGACTGCTGGTTATAGCTCCCAAACTGTAGGTTCTGCCCAGAAAGCTTAAGACAAATAGTATCGTAAGCATAGCGCATCTGGAATCTTCGTTGAGAAAACGTTGAAGGAGCAGGAGCCAGTGGACAGGTTTGTGTTGTATGAGGACATCTATGGCAAGAAGAAGGTTGAGGTAGATCTTCCTCTCACCTCCACGGTCGACGTGGACGAGGTGGCTGAGGACCTCGGTATACCAACATATGTGGATAAGAGCTACCTCCCAATGAGACGTGCCATAATTGCTCTGTGGGCAGGTCTTAAAGCCCCTCAGCTTCATGAAATGTTTCCAGACAAGATTCCGAAACGGATTTCCAGGCAGCCCATCAGCGCCTTGCTCTTCGGTGGAGGCGCTATCAAGATTCACTGCCCCTGTGCAAATCTGTCGGAGAAACCTTGCTGTAGACCCCTCCATGATGTAGACTTCATCGTCAGCAAGAAGCAAGGCGCCGAATTCTATAAGCTCCTCCTCAAGCTGGGCGACCTCTTCGGCTCAGAGCATATACACTTTGAAACTGGTGGCGATCGGATGTTCATCTTCCAACGTCATGGGACGAGATACCGTGTCAGAACTGTTGACTCGGTGGATGCAAATGGAATCCCCGAAGTGGGAGTCATGGACCTTTTCTGCGATGAAATTGACCTAAGGCATAAAATAAAGCTGAAAGAGGAGGTCAAGGATCCTAAGGAGACGCTCTACACTATCGGATTGGAGAACATGATTCTCTCAAAATGCCAGTTCATAATGGATTTTCCCATGAGCAACCGTTCAAAGCTTGAACACGCAGGTCAAGCGTTCAGAATCTTGGAGTACGCCCATATTCCTGAACGCCTTATTATTGGCATGGAACAGAAGGACACGAACGATGTATGTGCAATCCTCTTGGATCATCCCATCGGATCCGGTCAGGAGGAGGTTGACCCTAAGCGATTGGTGAAAGCTCTCAGAAAGGACAAGAAGTTCACTCTGACCTGCCGATTGAACCTGCAGAATGTGGTCGACAACCGTGAAGTCCTAACGCGTTTCAGCTTAACGGAAGGGCAGAAATCCACAATCAGAGATGGAATTGACGCCTTGCTGAAGGCAATTCCCGTAGTTGATGCCAAGTGGAGTAAGCCCTGGTGGAACACGCAGGTTGAGACTCCCAGCGTTCTCGACTAGACTGATTACGGTACGCAATTTCGAAAACTTGACCACGATAACCCATAACTAACCTTGAGAGCGTGAGTCTACGCGGGCTTGAGCCATGAACCTACGGTTTCTCTCTGTACACTTGAAACACAAATAGCAGGAACAGGGTGCTCAAGCCGAGGGCAACAGGTTCCGTGAACAACAGGATCTGTGGGAACCCTGACGCCCCACTTAGGATGTCAATGATGTTCAGAATTGAGAACAGCATGATCCCCAGTGTGACCAGGCCTACACTGCCGATGAGCCCCCATTTACTCCGCTTCCATAGGAGTATGGCGAGGATGATGGTGAGCGCGGCGATTTCTGCCACGACTATTAAACCTTCTAAACCGTTTTCAGTGATGTTGCGGAGCATGTTAATCGGTAACCCCAGCAGGAGTAGAATGCCGATGGTGATCTTCAAGCTAGGCGAAAGCAGAGCCATCTCTTCTTCCTCATCAAGTCTTATCCCTAGGGTTAGTCTGTTCTCTTCTTCAATCTTTGCTTGATTGCGGCGTAGGTTTCCCTTCTGGATAGCCCGACCCTCGAAAGCGGGATGTCAAAAACCGCTTTCTGGGCGTGCAATCGGATATGAACATCATGCTGTGGCGTAATATGAAGCGAGATGTCTGTGAAATCCGCCCATTTTCCCTCAGCAACGTCTTGGCCTTTCCAGAGTATGAATCCTTTGCTGTTCACCAAGAAGGCTGTGTGAAACCATCTCCGGTAGAGCGGGTACGCTGCTATGATTGAAAAGGCGAGTATAACAAGAAGCGAGAGGGGAACGTTGAGGCTTGTTCCCATGATTATTAGCAGAACTAGAAGAAGAACTCCCGATGTAAACATGACTGTGATGCTCTTCAAGTAGTCTGGTACATTCAATGGCTCGAATCTTGCTTCAGTCAGTCTGAGACGTTGTTTGAGAGCTCTCCCAAGGACGTTGTTGGATGAGACTTCATCCTTCGCGGCAAGGCTATAGACGGCTAAGCCTACTTGCTTGTCTGCAAGGCTCTTAACGGCGCTTCTCACTGCTTTTTCAATCCGGTTAGTCTGAACTACGGTGATGAAAATCCAGTCCTCGGATCCAAACTTTCGCTTACATGATAGAATGAGTTCTCGCATGGACTTGGCGCTGAGTACATCTGAAGTATAGAGTAGAAAGTGAATCTTATACTTCGGCGTTACGAAGGCTGAGAATATCCGTGAGAGGAAAAAACCTTTTTCGGTTAAGCTTCCTACCGCATAGATTGGGATGCTGAAGGAACCGAGCGCGTAGTCTCTGTAGACTTCTTTAAAGCTCGCGAGCCACCTGAGGGTTCCTTTGATAAGCTGCTCTTCCATCATGTCGACGATGAAATCCAATTCTTGCGACATAGGGGCCACCGAATACTAGATTCTGTAAGGTAAAAAGAAAAAGGGGGTGAGGGTTTTTGCTACTCGGGCGGGATGCTCAAGTATAGAGTTCTCATGTCTATGCCTTTTGTCGTGTTTCGGTACATGTGGTAGATATACAGCAGGACTCCTACAGCGATGCAGCCCCAGAAGCCAAAGCAGCTTGCCAAATCTGCGATGCTAGCAGGCGAGAAGATGAAGCCGACAGATTCTTTCACGAATGTGAATAGGCAGTAGCCTGAGAGTAGTGTGGCAATGGCGCCAAGCCCGACCACAGTTCCCAGTGAATGTTTGACTGCAGCTCTATCGTAGATTTCCTTTCTTTCTAGCGCCAGCAACATGCAAGACACGCAGAAGAGGGTTAGGAAGACGGCATCGTATATGTCGGTTCCGACAACTCCTGCAAAGGCTACATATTCACCCAAGGCAATGTTACCTACTA
>CP070679.1:1183342-1190121 GCA_020352535.1 Candidatus Bathyarchaeota archaeon
CTACCTTTGTATCACCGACTATCTTCGCTTTGCGAGGGCTTCGCTCCCCTGTGAAGTTCTCGATTGTCACTGTCTTCTCCCTAACCTTGACGGATATCGGGAAGTGAGAGAATACGATTTTGAGTTTGTAGGTGAACCCTTTTGTCACGCCAACGATCATGTTTTGAATGTGAGAACTGATTGTTCCGACGAGGGCTGCTTCTCTCTTGTGAGGCCAGTCTGTTTGTATTCTGATTGTATCTCCTTCTAGCTGAATGGAGATTGCGGCATGAGAAAAGTCTCGTGTAATGGTCCCCTTCTCGCCTTTGACTGTGATGACTCTCTCATCTATAGCAACATCTACATTCTCAGGAACTTTGACTGATTTGGAAACTTCAATGGCGCGCATTAAAGGTTCACCTAATAGATGAAGGCGAGGAGTCGCCCACCGATACTTTCCTTTTTAACCTCGCGATGAGAGAGAACGCCCATGGAGCTGGAAATCACGAGGACTCCGATGTCCTTGGATGGAAGGAAACGTTTTTCCCAAGTCTCAAACTCGTTAGCTCCTACGGGAAAACGAGGCTTTATAGCACCGCATTTGTTTATGCGACCGAGAAGTTGGATCTTGAACTTCCCAGACCGCCCATCCTCTATAAACTCAAATTCGCCAATGTAACCATTCAGCTGCGCAACCCTTAGAACTCGACCTAAAAGCTTGGAAGCGGGGCTGATTATGCACTCACGCTTGTTGCGCATTTCATTGTTCATGATGGTTGTCAATCCGTTGGCAAGAGTGTCTACCGGGGTCATAGTCAAGGGGCCTCCTATTCATACTTCCTAAAACCTAGTCTCCTAGCAACTTCTCTAAAGCACTGACGACACAAGTATAGTCCATGTCGACGGATTACAGATCCATAGGATCCACACCGTCTGCAGGCTCGGCTACCCTTACCATATTTCCGTTCTTTCTTTAGTTGTAGCTTTCCCAAACGAGTCACCCTCGCCTTATACTATTTCAACTCCAAATTCATCCTTGATGTAGAGCATCGCTTCCTTCGGCGTCAACAGGTGGTCACGTCCAACTTTGGCCTTGGCACGATGCCTACGATTCACACGGTAGCCGGGCCTGCCCAGAGTGACTGAAACATCCATGCCGAATATGCCGAGTTCCGGCGAATACTTGGTTCCAGGCATCTCGATATGTTCTTTAATGCCAAAGGAGAAGCTTCCACGTTGATCAAAGCAGCTCTTCGAGAGCTTGTTCTCGACTGCATGAAAAGCCTTTTGCAGGAAACTTGTAGCCTTCTCTTTTCGAAGACTCACGAGGCAGGCGATGGGCTCGCCTTTTCTGATGCCGAATTCTCGTATCGTCTTCTTGGCTTTTCGTTTACAGGGGGTCTGACCGGTCAGTTCCTTAAGGACTCTTGATGCCTTTTCGAGAGGCTCTCCAGATTTTCCGACGGAGATGTTGACGGTTACCTTCTCGATTTTCGATATGAGCATTGGGTTTCGCTGCTTGCTCTCACGAGATGCTTTTTCCGTCAAATCAGTTGTCTCCTGGCAGAGAAATCCATGGTTTGGTGTCGCCGACAACCATGATGAGGGCAAGGGTTGTTTGAAATTGGTTTCCGTTCTTATCTTCAATGGTCCCCAGCAACTCTTGACGTTTCTGGTTTGGTCGCTTCTCGATTGCAATAATCTTCCCAGACTTGCCCACGTTCTTTCCCCCGATGATGATCGCATGCATGTTCTTTGCCATCTTCAAGTGTCCAGCAATCTCTTGTTTGGGGATATGGATCTTTAGGACATCTAGTGCTTCAAAGACGTCTTCCTTAGTCTTTCTTGGGTCTTCAACCTGAATCTGTATGTTTCGTCCATCATGGAGGTTAAGTTGGATGTAGCCACCTTTGAGGGTATTCTTACCCATGATTCGACAGAGCTTGAATGCGGTCTCGTTTTTTCCAATCGGATGGAGAATCAAGCCCTTTCTGGAAGGTAAGATGCGATATGTTTTCTTCATCTCAGGTATGGAAATGACGTCCATCAAGCCTGTTGGGAAATGCTCCTCGTGCTGTGCTTTCCCGTCTATATTTATCATTCCTTGCGAGATTATGGTTTTAGCCTCTTTTCGCGTCTTTGCTATTCCCAATATGTCACGGATAATGAGTAGAAGGGGTAAACAGCGAAAGATTGGGTGTGGACCTGGTTTGGGCTCGGTTGTCCAAACGAGTTCTTTTCGATGAATCGGCCAGAATCGAGGAGCAGGGTTTCGTTTCAAGTGCTCTTCTCCACCTTTTTCTTTGGACTGCGTTTCTTCGTATCCGCCTTAGTTTGTTGGCTCGTTTTCTTCTTGCGCTTCCTTGTCTTTCTCGCAGGCTTAGTCTCCGTCTCTTCAGTGACTCTCATTTCCAACAATTCGGCTTTCTCGCCTATGCCCTTTCGTTTCAGAGCCTCTCTGCGCCTTTTATCATCGAGATTGAGTTGAGTGATTCGTACTTTGGATGGATGAATGGATATTGGCGTGGTTGTTCCATCCACCTTTTCTCGGGTCACCCCTTCAACCGATATTCTATATGCTGCTCGGTCAACTTTGGTAATCTTTCCTTCAAATCCCTTACGATCACCCCTCATGATTTGAACGGTGTCTCCTAGCCTTACGGGAATCGAGTTAGCGTTATGGGATTCTTTCAGCTTCGTAGAAAGAGAAGCAGAGAACTGCTTGTACCGCTTATGCAAGGGGGCTTGGTACAACCTTTTATGTTGCTTGTTAGGCTTGGTGGTTTTCACCGCTTTCAACTCCTATATGATAATGCTGGCGGCACTCGCTATTCTTGGCCACCGCTCAGCTGCCTCCTTTGCAACTGGACCACGAATCTCTGACCCACGCATTTCTCCTTCAGGGGTTATCACAACAGCTGCATTTTCCTCAAACTGGAGCCAGACTCCATCAGTGCGTCGAAATGGCTTTTTCTGACGAACTATCACAGCTTGAAATATCTTCTTCCGCAAATCAGGTGTTCCCTTTCGCACAGAGACCACCACCCTGTCGCCAACAGCTGCTGGAGGAATGCGCCTCAATCGCCCTTTGTATCCCATTACTTGAATCAATCTGAGCTGTCTAGCCCCACTGTTGTCAGCGCATTTGACGATAGAACCAGCCAGCAAACCCGTTGAGATTTTGGGTCTCTGACCGATCATTCCCCGAGCTACAAAGGCCCGTGATTTGGCTCTGGCTGCCACCTCATCTGCCCCCCAGTCTTTCGACCACTACGAACGATACGGTTTTGCTTATGGAGCGACACTCAGCAATCTTCACCGAATCGCCTTCTTCTACATTTACACATGGAGGATTATGAGCGGAAACTTGGCTCCGCCTTCGTTCATAACGTTTGAACTTTGGGACATAGTTTAGGTAGTCACGTCGGACGACGACGGTTTTGTCCATCTTGGCGCTAATGACGGTGCCTTCCAATGTGTGTCCTCGAATCGAAAGGGTTCCGTGAAACGGGCAGTTTGAATCGTCGCAGCTTTTTCTCGGCTTCTTGGAGGAATGGTTTGCCATCTACCAACGCCTCTTTACTCGTTTCTTGATACGGTGTTCAGGTCGTCCAATAATCTTCTTTCCATCTATCTCCACCACGGTTCCGTCTGGCATGGTGAAGTGAAATACCGCTACATTCTTCGCAATTAGTCGCTTCTTGCCTTTGTGAAGTATGACTAGCATGTTTCGAGTTTCGTTGAGGACTCGGCCATGTAGACCCACGCAGCTAGGGTTTAAGTTATCTGCAATCTCTGCGTCAAGGCCGATAAACTCGTGCTGAAGGATGGTGGGTGTGATTCTCATTTCTTCTTAGCCACCGAAGGTTCTTCGTTTTCAACTGTCAGAAGGCGGGCAATCGTTTTACGGAGCTCCCATATTCGCGAAGGATTGTCTAGGGAGCCACCAGCCTTTGCCATTGTTCGAAGCCGGACAAGCTCGGTCCGCAGTTCATCGACCTTCTTTCTGCGATTCTCAGAAGACATTGTTCGAATGTCTTTCTTTCTCAGGATTGGCACCTATTCCTTAGCCTCCTCGGTAACTGGTTCAGTCTCCTCGGGCTTAGCCTGCTTCTCCTCTTCAGGCTTTTTCTCTTCCGCTTCTTCGGATGGGAGCTTCTCCTTCTGCTTCTGAGCCCCTTCCCCAGTCAAGTCTGGTTCAGGTGGCTTCTTGCTCTCTTCAGTCGAAGCCAGCTCAGCCTTCGTCTCCTCGGTAACTGGTTCAGTCTCCTCAGGTGTATCGTCGATGGGTCTCTCGATAATGTGTACTTGATCAGGGAACTCTGCGTCAGGAGGCATAATGTATACTTTGATTCCGAGGATGCCTGGCTTTAGCTGAACGTGCAACGATGCTTTTCGCGCAAACCTTGCTGCAGCATCTCCACTTTTAGGCAAGTAGTCTGTGCGAAACTTCTCATATCGGGAGCGGTCTGTCCGCAGCTTTCCGCTGATGATAATTTCAGCGCCAAGTGCTCCAGCTTCCATGACCTGATTCAATGCCCAGAATCCCGCTCTACGATAGTGTACGCCACGTTTCAGAGCTGATGTGATGCGAGATGCCACGATATTTGCATTGAGTTCAGGAATCTCAACTTCTGCAACGGAGATTTGCGGGTTAGGCATTCCGAATCTCTCCTCCAGCGTTCTTGCGAGGGCTTTTATGGTTTCTCCGCCTCTCCCGATGACAAGACCTGGGCGCATAGTGTAGACTACAATGTGTGTGCCTAGAGGAGTCTTCGTGATATCCACGCCGCCATATCCAGCTCTTTCGAACTCTTTCTGTAGAAACTCGTCGATCTCGGTCTTCTTTATTGATTCGCCTATGAAGTGCTTGATTGTTGACAGTTATGTTTCCTCCTTCACCTGTTCTAAAATCAGCTCGACATGGCACAGGGTGTCGAATCGAGGTGACATTCGTCCGAAGGCACGTGGTATGTATCTTTTCACCTTCATTCCTGGATAAGCTGAAGCGTGCGTTATTCGCAAGTTCTCGGTGTCTAATCCCTTGAACTCAGCGTTTGTTTCTGCCTCCTGTAGTTTCATCAGGATTTTCCGTGCGGCTTTCTGAGGGTATTTACCCGCTGCTATTTTCTGCAGTCCTCGTCGGTGAGGTTGTTTCTTCTTATGTTTTCGGAGTGGGACAGGCCGTTCTATTTTTATCACTTCTTGCAGGTAGGCCTTTGCTTGATCAAGCTTCATTCCTTTTATTGTGGTGCAGATCTCCGTGGCGTGCTTAGGGGATATTCTGATTTCGCGTGCGCTGGCTTTCGCTGTTCTTTCAGGGTCTATGTCTGTCTTGGAATACCCCCAGTTTGGCATGTTTTGTCGATTTTTCCTTTCTTATTATTGATGTGCTGAATCAACTGGGGTTGCGTTCTTTATATGCTTTCTTGTTAAACGATTTCCTGAGGAGGAGAATTGCGCACAGTTGCCAGATGGATTCTCCGGGGTATTCCTCATGAACTGGCATGGTAGAGCTGAGCTTGTAACTGGAATGCAAAGGCAGGTGACAGCAGTAAAAGTTGTTAAAGTGCGGAATAAAGAGAGACTTGATCCTCTAACAGTCGTTGACGGGTTTTGCTATTTGCGGACTCGTCTCAACGTTGTCTTGATCGTGATTTCCAAGGCTTCAATTGTTGTGTTTAAATCCATGCTTGGGATTAGGCGCCCCTTCTCTTTATGGAGTTGCGCTGCTTGGGATGGTAAGCACGGAACATGGATGAACCCGGCTGGAATGTTCAGTCTATCCTTGGCGATTTTATGCATAGATTGATAGAACAGTTGGTTGCATCCAAATGTGCCTGCAGTGTAGGAGATTTCCGCTGGTATGTTGCTCGCTTGCAGTTCATTGAAGATTTCTCGAAGGGGAAGTGTTGAGAAGTAGGCTTTTGGCGCTCCTACTTCGAGGGTTTGGTCTCTTGGTCGGGTTCCGCAGTTGTACAGCACAGTAGATTCTGTTAGGTCGACGAGGTTCACTGCTACTTGTTCAAGGGAGATTACTGGACGGGCTGATTGACCTAAATTGATCATTGCAGCTGGTTTCTGGGTGTCTATTATCTCTATGATTCTAGGCTTAATCTCATTGAATATGAGGGGGATTTGGAAGGACCTTATAGTGAAGGAATCTATCTCTCGGTCGTGGAAGGTCCTTGCTGCCTCCCAAGAAGGGTTTGCTTTGAAGGTGGCAAAGGGCTCAAAACCGGTTAGTACAATGGAGTCTCGGGATTCACTCATTGGGATCACATGGGAGTTACTGTGACCTATTCTTGTTCAAGCACATAATAGTTTCAATAGAAGAGCCCTAAGTGTATGGGTGTAGAGACTAGGGTTACTCTCGTCTTGAATTGAGTATCACTTTCAGAATGGTGATGCTCCGAGTATGACGGATATCCATGAAAGACTAGTTACGAAAAGTAATGACATTGAAACGATGAACGTTCCTATTGAGATTTTATACAGATATTCTTTATCCCAGAAATCTGCAGTGTGCAGCGTTGCGGAAAGGACTGGTATAATGAAGGAGAGGGTTGTCACATTTCGTATGTAGTACCAAAAGTCTGGCGTAAAGTAGTAGCCTGGTGTCATCAGGAGTGTCATCCATGTCTGCCAGAAGAACATAACTAGGGAAATAATCAGAATCCATTTGAGGCTCCTTTCGGAATTCTCTGTCAAGCCGTTTTCCACCTCAGAGTATTCCTCCAAATCGTTAGGGGTAGTTATATTGCTTTCTGTGGCATAGTGCGTTCAGGATGTAAATCCAT
>CP070679.1:1190221-1214151 GCA_020352535.1 Candidatus Bathyarchaeota archaeon
ACGTGGTGATCAAAAATGGCATCTTGGAGCAAGGTGTGATTGACAGAAGCTCTATCGGAGCTGAGCAATCTGAGAGCCTTCTGCATCGAATAATAAAGGACTATGGCGCTCAACACGGGCGACAATTCCTGAATCGTATTTGTCAGCTTCTTAAACTCTTCATGTCTATGCGCGGCTTTACCTACTCATTTGACGAGCTTGAGCTATCAAATCCTGTTCAACGCAAAATCAATCAGATAATACAAACATCTGAGGAAAGAGTGCAAGAGCTGATCAAGGACTTCCAAGGTGGAACACTTCCAAGACTTCCAGGTCAAACTCCAACTGAATCCTTCGAAATCTATGTAATGAACGAATTGGCGAAAGCGAGAGATAGGGCAGGAAGAACAGCGGACAGAGCTTTCGATGAGGAGAACTCAGGCATGATTATGACAAGGACTGGGGCTCGAGGATCAAGCCTAAACGTTGGTCAGATAACTGCATGTGTTGGTCAACAATCAGTAAGGGGAAAGCGAATCATGCGAGGGTATGTCGAGCGAGCTTTACCGCACTTCAAGAAAGGTGACCCAGCTCCAAAAGCTCGCGGATTTGTATATTCATGCTATCGAAGCGGACTAGATCCCATCGAGTTCTTCTTCCACGCCATGGGAGGACGAGAAGGACTTGTAGATACCGCTGTAAGAACACAGCAAAGCGGGTATATGCAGAGACGGCTTATCAACGCCCTTGAACATTTACGCATTGAATATGACGGAACGGTTCGGAACTCAATCGGCGACATTGTCCAGTTCAGATATGGTGAGGATGGCGTAGATCCAGCTAAAAGTGACCATGGAAAGGCTGTGAATGTGAGTAGATTAATCGAGCAGATTAGAATACTCGACGAAAAGGGGAAGCCTGCACCGCCCCAATTCATCGAGCAGAGTCTAAGCAAAGTCGAAAAACAGCTCACCCCCATTCTTCTAGAAAAACTAAGGAATGGACTGACAAAAGCCAAGCTAACCCGAGAAGGGGTGGACCAAACAGTGAATCTGACCTTGGGCAGCTATCACCGGGCTCTCGTTGAGCCAGGTGAAGCAGTTGGAATCGTATCCGCCCAATCCATAGGTGAACCAGGCACCCAGATGACGCTTCGAACCTTCCATTATGCAGGAGTAAGAGAACAGAATGTGACTCTCGGATTACCACGATTAATCGAGATAGTTGATGCGAGAAGAACGCCGTCTACACCAATTATGACAATCCACCTAGATAAGGAGCATAGAAAAAGCAAGGAGAAAGCTACAGAAGTCGCTCGAAGGGTTATTTGCACCACCGTGGAAGACATAACAGATGAGATGTACATAGATGCAGCGCAGGATGAAGTTGTGGTCCGTCTTGACACCGCTATTATGGATGAGCGAGATGTCTCCTTAGACAAATTGGATGATGTTTTTGAGATACCGAATTGCTCACTTAGGCGAAAGGGAGTCCAGCTTCACTTCAAACCAAAGAAGCCTGTAGATTTAAGGAAACTTCTTAGCAGAGTCTCCAAACACCTCGTTAAAGGCGTAGCCGACATCCACCGGGTTCTCGTTACTGAAGAAGAGAGAAACTGGGTTGTACGAACAGATGGTTCCAACCTCTCTAGCGTCCTTGAAGTTCATGGTGTAGACCCAGAAAAGACAGTGACAAATCATATTCATGAAACAGCTAAAACACTTGGAATTGAGGCAGCAAGAAGCCTAGTGATAAAGGAAGCCATAGGAGTACTCGAAGAACAAGGCCTCGACGTTGATGTTAGACATGTTATGTTGGTGGCAGACATAATGACCGAGACTGGTGACGTGCGGCAGATAGGGAGGCACGGAATCAGTGGTGAAAAAGCTAGTGTTCTTGCAAGAGCAGCCTTTGAAATCACCGTCCCAAACATTGTTGATGCGGCTATCAAAGGAGAGATGGACCCGCTTAGAGGAGTAACTGAAAACGTGATTGTAGGCCAATCTATACCTATTGGTACAGGGCTCGTTGAGCTATATATGTCTCCAATCAGACGTGGCGAGAAGAAATGATTGATGTTAACAAAGCCATTGCTACAACCGTGAGAACCGGAAAGGTTTTGTATGGCGCTAGTGACGCTGTCAAGAGTGCTAAGACGGGAAAGGCGAAGCTATGCATCCTAGCTGCCAACTGCTCGCCCCATATTCGAATGAGAATTGAGTATCACTGTAGACTCTCTGGCATTCCTGTGATCGCGTATAGCGGCATCAACATTGATCTAGGGGCAGCTTGTGGAAAACCTTTCCCTGTTTCAGCCTTAACCATCAAAGATTCAGGTGATTCAGACATACTCAAACTAGCGGAGGCAGGGAATGTCTAGCGGAATACGATTCACTGGTCGAGAGATGCGATACATTGCTCTTTTCGAAAGCATTACTGGTGCAACCGCAAAGGATTGCGTGGTTGATGATGGGCTTAACCGCATAATATTCGTGGTGAAGGAAGGAGATGTGGGCGCAGCCATAGGTAAGAGTGGAAAGAATATTCACCTCCTGGAAAAAATGACTGGGAAAAAACATGAAATAATCGAACACTCTGAAAGCCCAGCACAATTCATAAAGAACGCTCTCAAGCCTGCTCGAGTGAATGAGATCCGCATAACTGAACGACCCGATGGGACGACGATTGCTGTGGTGTCAGTAAGCCCAAGGGACAAGGGGGTCGCCATCGGCAAGAATGGTAGAAATGCAGAACGAATCCGATTCCTAGCTAAGCGATATTTTCAAATACAGAATGTGAGCATCACATAGACGGAAGAAAGAAGCATGGGATCCAAGTCACCTAAAGGCGAGTTTGCAGCAAGAAAATTGCTTGCGAAACGAAAACGGTTCAGGTGGAGCGATATCTACTTCAAGCGCCGCATGCTTAGATTGGATGTGAAGACTGACCCGCTGCATGGGGCACCTATGGGGCGAGGGATTGTGCTGGAGAAAGTTGGCGTTGAAAGTAAACAGCCAAATAGCGCCATACGGAAGTGTGTGAGAACCCAACTCATTAAGAATGGTAGGTTGATTACGGCTTTTCTTCCAGGAGATGGCGCGTTGAACGTGGTGGATGAGCATGATGAAGTAGTCGTTGAGGGAATAGGTGGCTCACGAGGTAGGAGTATGGGTGACATTCCAGGGGTTCGTTGGAGAGTTGTCATGGTTAATGGTGTATCCTTGAAGGAATTGGTGTTAGGAAAGAAAGAGAAGCCAATGCGCTAGTATGACCCAATATAGCTGCATTTGCTACATCCCCTGTAATGGGGAGGAGCAAACAACCAACATTCACTGGTAGGTTCCAGTTGATTTTCTATCTGGAGGAGGCTATCTTGGCGTTAATACTTCTTCTTGCCTTGCCGCAGTAGCTCTTCGATTAGGATATTTGATTGCTTTATCTTTCTTGAGAACCACAACTTTTCTCGGTCGTAGTGGAAAGCGAGGATAAACCCACCGGATGTAAGCACGAAGCCGAAAACACATAGAATTGTTCCGACGAAGCTGGTTGTATGGCTGTTTGGCTCATAGGGGAATATTAGAAGCCAGCTGAGGTTCTCTGCTAGGGTGATAGATATTAGCAGACCCCCAACTAGAAAGATGATTCCCATGTTGATGGTCAAATATGCAAGGACCTCTCTATGTCGATACTCGCCTACTTTGTCTCTCATGTACTCCACATAGAGCTTTGGAGTTGGCTTCTTGCGAGGCATGCGATATAAACCGTTGTTTCCTATGCAAAAGCCTTATGACGTTTAGATATTAATTTCGACTAAGTAGGAGCAGTAAAGAACTTCTATACTTTAGCAGCATTGGAGTGAAGGACTTGGCTGGCTTGGGAAAGCTAATAAGATGGCATACTAGGTTGAGACCTGGGCTGGAAGTAGTTGATGTCTACAAGATGCTTTATCAAAGCGTTTACGGGATTAAGCATTTTCTGCAGAGTGAAGCTCGAAGGTGCCTTGATGAGGAATTATCTCAGGTTGATGTGTCCTTGTTGGCGGAGGAACCCTTAGTCGAGAGCATATCAGTCGACGATTCGATTGTTAGGGTCAATCTGAGAGCATTTAAAGTAAACAAGCTCCCCGTTGACAAGCTGTTCATAGCAATGGCTACTTCATCCAATGAAATAGTTGGATCCCAAAAGATTTTCTTGAAACTGTGGAAGCAATTTAAGAACCTGGTTGAAGCTGGAAAGCTCAGCTTCAACATGTCAGACTTGAAAGATCTCGATGATAGAGCTAAGAGGGAAAAATACCCGGCATACCATCATTCCGCTAACTACAGAAGACGATACAGACCAGCATATCGAGTTGTGAAGAAGACAGTATTCAAAGAAATCTTTAGTGGCAATCTGAAGAAGACGCAGGAAGACAACAGCCTTTATAGTTTCGCTATTACGGAAAAGTAGAGTTGCTCAGAAGTCAGAAAGAGCCGTGGAGGCCCAAGTGATGAAGGAGCAAGGGGAAAAGCACCCGTCTTACTTCGTGAAACTTTGTGCGGGTAAAGCTGCATACGAAGCCCGATTTAGCAGGAGCCTTCATCTAGATATGTCTAGTATCGAAGAGGCATTTAAGACTTCTAATCGCTTTGAAGTAGTCCTGTCTACTCCTCACCTGATTATTATCAGAATGGTTGGGAAATCAGAAATAACAGTCTCCAGAGACGGGAGAATGTTGATTAAGGATGCCTCAAGTAAACGCCAAGCTGAGATAATAGTAGAGAATGTCCTGAAAGTTGCATTGAGCCCAAAAGCCGAAGCTAGCGAGATGTCAGCCTCTCAGTAGCCCCAGAGCATCAAATACTGATTGATTCAGTCTTTGCCAAGTTTCGCTGAACCATGTATGCTAGGTCTAACCGTTGTTCAGCCTTGATTACTTCATCCATTCTTGCTTGTGTTCTTGGTTCCTTTGGTGGAG
This sequence comes from Candidatus Bathyarchaeota archaeon, assembly GCA_020352535.1. Lineage (GTDB taxonomy): Archaea > Thermoproteota > Bathyarchaeia > Bathyarchaeales > Bathyarchaeaceae > SOJZ01. The sequence goes on from CP070679.1 coordinate 1,195,158, forward strand.
CACTACAGCAAAGAGCGGAACTCGTTGAGGTGCTGAAAGTCCCGATTTTTCGCCCAAGATTCTCAACTTCGTACTTGTCAAAACAGAGAAGCGGCCGTAGGATGCCGACATCTTCAACTGCAGTGCCGGCAACACAGAGATTCCTCAGTGTTTGGCTAGCATGTTCTCCAATTATCTCTCCTGTTACAAGCACATCAGCATTCTCCATTTCTGCGATTTCTCTTGCCAGGCGATACATCATTCTTCTGCAAAGAATGCATGTCAAGTTTCTAGGACAATTCCTCAAGATGTCCGCAAGATCCTCTCCATGCGGAATGATGTAAAGCTTGGCTTGTGCCGAGGGCATACACTCCTTTAGTTTCTCAACTGAATTCACGACTCTCTGTTTTGTAGTCTCACCAGTAAAGGGGTAGTTATCGAAAAACACAAAGATTGGGGTATATCCTTTGCTGAAAATCATCCACGCTGCTACTGGCGAGTCTATTCCTCCAGATATAAGAGACACAAATTTCTCCTCAATCAAGGGCTCTGACTCCTCAATTCACTATTTTCACTCAACATAGTCTTGGGGTTAACATCGGTACGTTTTTTTGGTAGGCTTCATATTCACAGCCAAACTCTCTTACCAATTCCTTCTCTTCTTTTTTAGAAATCATGTAGACAAGAATCATCAACAATGGAGTAGAGATGAGAGAAAACCATGCAGATAGCAGGAATGACATCCCAAAATGAGCTAACAAGGCACCAAGGTATTGGGGATGTCTGATGATTGAATAGGTCCCTGTTGATATAATTCGTTCAGTTCTATGGGTCTCGGCAACTCTTAGAGTAACTTCCTTGACACCGTTGATTCCAAACCAAGCACCTAGTGTGAGGAAAGGAGCGGAAACTAGAATGTGGAGCAAAGGAATGGGTAGCATGACTACTGGCACTGCTACAAGGGATTGATGGAGAAGCGGAGTAACAAAGCGAGGTTGGGGAGAAAACCAAATTCCAATCCAAGAGATGAAGAAGCCCCATCCTGACACATAACCTAAAATCTCTCCAATTCCTCTTCCTCTTTTCATCCCGAACCTTTCACGGAGCGTTAGATGTTCTACTGACACGAAGTGAAGGGGCACTACTGCAACCGCAGCTGCGATGCAGAAAATGAACCAGAAGTACATTTTTACCCCAGATGTCTACAGCTTCCTGGTTATTAGCAATTTGTACATGGTTAATCTACCTCAGCCTTAATATGCAACTAAGCAGAAGGCTTCAGCATCCATCCTTTTATGCTTGAGGAAGAAACTCAATCTAGAGATGCAAGCAATGAAGATTCTAGCATTGGACATTGGAGCTGGTACTGAAGATGTCCTCCTATACGATGAAGAGAAACGTAGTATTGAAAACTGCGTCAAAATGGTTTTACCTTCACCTTCATTGGTCTTTGCGAAGAAGGTGGAAGCAGCTACAAATCGCTGCAGGAGCGTTCTTGTTGAGGGGAGCCCCATTGGCGGAGGCGCCTTTGCTCATGCCTTGAAGAAACACATTGAAGCTGGGCTAGACGTTTATATGACTGAACGCTCAGCCTACACAATTAGGAATAGCCTGAAAGAGGTAAGAGAACTCGGTTTTAAAATTGTGCAAGGAGAAAGTAGCCTTGAGAGAATCCCTCTAGAAACAATCAGGATAAAGGAGATTAACATTGAAGCGCTGGAACGGCTTCTAGCAGAATTTGGCGAGTCTCTTTCCAACACAGATGTTGTAGCTGTCGCAGTTCAAGACCACGGTGCTTCGCCCCCAGGAATTAGTAACAGACGGTTTCGTATTCAGAACATGGAGAAACTCTTACGGAAGAACCCCTACCCTGAGTATCTGTCCTTTGAAGGAAGCAGGATTCCGAAGTGGTTTCGCAGAATGAACTCCGCAGCTCAAGCTGTGAAAAATCAACTTCCGCATGCAAAGGTTCTAGTGATGGACACAGCTCCAGCAGCTATACTAGGCTGTCTAAAAGATCCCACTATCCAGAAGATAAAATCTGCCTTGGTCCTTAATGTTGGGAATTGCCACACAATGGCTACCCTGATATCGGAGGGCAAGATTTCCGCGTTGATGGAGCACCATACTCGTCGCCTATCCCCAAGTATGATGCAGCAGTTATTAGGCAGATTCACCGAGGGAGAACTTACAGACGAACAAGTCTTCCAAAGCGGAGGACATGGCTCTTTCTACTTAGCGGATGCCCTTAGCGCTCAGGAAACAGAAGTCGTTGTAGCAACCGGGCCTAACAGGAATATCCTTACAGATACAAATCTTGGAGCTCACTTCGCAGCTCCAGCGGGTGATGTGATGATGACTGGCACGATGGGCCTGGTTGAAGCTGTTAAAAGAAGATTTGCATAGTAACGACCACCCGGAGCGCAAACAAAAGTTACCACACCATCTTCGGATGTGTAGAAACAACCTAGCAATCCTTCAAACCTGTGTGCTCTACCAAGTGAAAACGCGTCGCTCAGGATAGTCTAAGTTACAGATCTACGCGCACGAAACATGAAGATTCAATCTTAAATACACGATGCCGCAAACACGAATACTAGACAGAAAATACGCTACGTTGACTACATAAAGGAGTAGAGAGCTTGAGCACCGCGTTCTCTGGATATAAGCGCAGAGTGGCACGAATCCTGGAAAAGGCAGGAGCAGAAATCGGCGATGTCATTCAAATAACAAGGGAGAACGATGTCATCGAAGGCATTCTCATTCCCAGATCAGGATCCAACGACGCTAAACACGTCACAGTTAAGCTGAGCAATGGCTACAACATTGGCGTGCGAATCACGCCCAAGACCAAGATCAAGAAGGTAGGAACCGGGCCAAAACCTGCATTCACTCGACCACCTCTTCCTAAGCAGAGCATGGATTTGCCTAAAGTAGTGATAGTAAGCACAGGGGGAACTATTTCCAGCAGAGTGGACTACCGAACAGGAGGAGTACGACCAGCACTCACAGCAAATGACCTCTATAGTGTTGTCCCTGAACTCTCGGAAATCGCAGTAGTAGATACAGATGTAATCTCTAACCTGTTCAGCGAGAACGTTACCGTTAAACACTGGAGAAAAATGGCAGCTGTCATAGCCAAGCATATTAAGAAGGGATTAGCTGGAATCGTAGTCGCGCATGGGACCGATACAATGGGCTATTCAGCTGCGGCATTGAGCTTTGCACTTCAGAATCTTCCAGTCCCAGTAATTGTTGTAGGTTCTCAAAGGTCCGCCGACCGCCCAAGCTCAGATGCAGCAACCAACCTGATAGGAGCAGTCAGGGCAGCTGCATACGCTCCATTTGCAGAAGTGGCAGTCGCCATGCATGAAACCGCTTCAGACGAAACCATCATATTCCATCGGGGGACTAAAACGAGAAAGTGTCACACAAGCCGTAGAGACGCCTTTAGGTCAATCAACACCTCACCACTCGCCCGAATGAAAAACGGGCAGATAGAAATGTTGCTTGAAAGCTACCGCAAAAGAGGGGCTTATTCGAAACTCATCTTAAAGCCAAACTTTAACGAGAAGGTAGCGCTCATCAAGTTCCATCCAAGCATAGACCCAAACATCATTGAGTGGTATGTTAGCGAAAGCTACAAAGGCATCATCTTGGAGGGAACTGGATTGGGACATGTGGGTAGGTATTGTTTCTCAAAGATTAGAGATGCTATCAAGAATAGTATTGTGGTAGGGATGACCTCGCAGTGCCTTTGGGGACGCATAAGCATGAACGTGTATAATCAAGGTCGCGACCTACTCGCTCTCGGAGTAATCCCCCTCGACGACATGTTGCCAGAAACAGCCCTAGTGAAGCTCATGTGGATTTTAGGTCAAACCGATGATGTTGAAGAAGCGAAAAGCCTCCTCTCCATGAATCTAGCAGATGAATTCTCCCGGAGGACGAGGATAGGGGAAACAGCTTGACCAGTATCTACTCTGAAATCGGATTGAAAGCCGGGTTAGAGGTTCATCAGCAATTGGACAGCAGGACAAAGCTGTTCTGCAGATGTAGGTCGAAGCTCTTCAGCGGTGACCCTATCATCACCTTCATGAGACAGTTGAGACCTACTCAGAGTGAGCTGGGCCAAGTAGACCCAGCCGCCCTCTTCGAGTTCAGAAAAGGTGTGAGGATAATCTATGAAGCTAACGATGAATCTTCTTGCCTCGTGGAAATGGATGAAGAACCACCACATCCTCTCAACCGAGAAGCGACAGAAATCGCCCTGACAGTTGCGCTTATGATGAAGGCAAAGCTCGTTGATGAACTTCACATAATGCGGAAGGCCGTCTTAGACGGGTCAAACACGACAGGATTTCAGAGAACCTGTGTGGTAGCAACAGATGGTGAAATAGACCTGAAGGGAAAGATAGTCCCAATCCAACATATAAGCCTAGAGGAAGATGCAGCCAGGAAGATGGAAGAGGCTGATTCGATTGTTCGCTATCGTATCGACCGTCTAGGAATACCACTGTTAGAAGTTGCGACAGCTCCTGTCATTCATTCTCCTCAAGAAGCCCAAGAAACAGCCTTGGCCATCGGCCAAGTTCTCAGGGCAACAGGAAAAGCCAAGCGAGGCTTAGGCACTATACGCCAAGACATAAACATTTCAATCCGAGACGGAGCGCTAGTCGAAATCAAGGGTGTTCAAGAGCTAGAGCTAGTATCAAAAATCATCGAGCTGGAAGCTCAACGCCAATTAGGCCTACTGGAAATACGAGAAGAGTTAGAAAGGCGACGCGCTAAAGAAAAGGATTTCAAGGACGATTTCCGTGATGTCTCCGCAATATTCCAGCACACAGAATGTAAGATAATTAGAGAAGCCTTAGATCAAGACAAACGGGTCTTTGCTGTAAGGCTGCCTAAGTTTGCTGACCTCCTTGGGCGAGAGCTTGTCTCACGGACTAGGCTTGGTTCTGAAATGGCAGATATAGCTCATTTCTGGGGAAGAGTTGGTGGACTCTTTCACACAGATGAGCTGCCAGCCTATGGAATAACAAATGAAGAAATCAACAAAATCAGGCAGCACCTGGAAGCAGAATCACTCGATGCGATCGTGTTCGTTGCAGACAATCTGAGGAATGCGAAAGATGCCCTAAAAGCTGTGATAAGGAGAGCACGGGAAGCTCTCAAGACTGTGCCCGAGGAAACCCGCGGAGCCCGCGTAGATGGGACAACTCGATATCTGCGACCAAGGCCTGGTGCTGCCAGAATGTATCCAGAAACCGATGTGCCTTCATTTCGACTATCAGCTGACCGCGTAGAAAAGCTCTCTGGCTGCATCCCTGAATTGCCTAAGGTAAGAATAAGTCGGCTAGTGGAAGACTACGGTCTCAATACAAAACTCGCGAAGCAGATGGTTGATTCAGAGTATGCCAGTCTATTTCCGATGATTGTCAAGGAGAGTGCGGTTTCCGCAACGGTTGTGGCTGTGGCGTTGACTGAAACGATCAAGGCCTTGAAGAGGGATGGAGTGGATGTAGAACGAATCAGCGATACTCAACTCAGGGACTTGTTTATCCTTATTGGCTCTGGTCGCCTAGCTAAAGAGGCTATTCCGGAAGTCCTGACATGGTTGGCCGAACATGAAGACGATGAAGGCGAAGAAGCAATAGAGGCCTTAGGATTAGCAATGCTTTCTCGTAAGGAATTAGAAATCGCAGTAGAAGAGATAGTCAGAGAGAACACGAAACTTGTTGAAGATAGGAGGATGGGAGCAGCAGGTATTCTGATGGGGTTGGCTATGAAGAGATTGAGGGGGCGGGTAGAGGCTAAGCAAGTCGGAGAACTTGTGAAAAAGCAACTGAAAAAACTCGTAGGATGATAAACAGGCTAAAGAACTCCAGACCTTAATCATGATTTTCCGAGTGCAGATATGATGGACTACTAATAGTGTACATCCCGCTATCGGAGTATTGCGTCAGTTCCGTGGCAAATCCTAAAAGGAAAAGGCGGTATGTGTAGGTTGTCTACATCCTGAAGGAATCAGTATGGGTAAGATTCAGGTGAAGGTGCAGACTACCTTCGGCGAGGTGGTTTTTGAAGGAGCAAACGAAAAAGAAGTCTTAGGTTTATTAGCATCAATCTCGCCTGAGCTTATAGGTGAGGTTAGTAGATTAGCTTCAGCCAAAATGGTCTCTCCATTGAAGACCAAGCTGCAAGGAATAGTTGAATTAACAACTGAAGGCCCAATTGTCGCCACTCGACAGAAGCTCACGCACTACGAGGCAATTGGACTAACGCTTTATGCGTCTGAGGAAAGATCCAACACCGCTACTCGAATCTCCAGGTTACTGGCTTCTGGTGGAATCAAATCAATGGTTCCAGCTCGGTTAAATGAGATGACAAAGCGGGGATTAGTGTTCAAGCCAAATCCTAGTAGGCCTGAGTATAGGTTGACAGCTCAAGCTGAGCGTTGGATTGAAGATGAGGTTTTGGCAAAGCTGCAGGGGGTAAAAAGCTGAACAACGGAGGAGTTACAGCTCATGTCAAATACAACCAGGTTGAACAGGCATTTACTGGTAGTGTGGAGGATGTTTGGATTAGTGTGAATCGACTGTTTGGCCAGATGATTCCGGCATTCAGAGTAGCGGAAAGAGTCGTGCTGACGGTCGATTTTTAGAGTCTTATAGAGGATTGCAGAGATATCATTGCCATAACTCCAGAAGGGGCAGTTCTGATGACTCCACGAGGGAATCTAACTGATAGTGAGGTTCTAGGTAGGGACCTCCTAGCGTCTCATATAGGGTATAGACTTGGCTTCCAGAACAGTGAAGGGGTTCTAAAGAAAGGTTGAAGGTTATCCTCAGGAAGACAGCAAAAATCACAAACACGCAATTAGGAGAGCTATGTCGAAAAGAACTCGTTGTAAGAGTTGATAACGAACACTATAAACTAACGACCTTCGGCATCGTGAAGTTACAGAAGGAAGCTCTACCAGCAGTCAAGTCGAGAGGCTAGACCGTCGCTCCCACCAAATCCTTGTACACACCAGAGCCCACTATCCACTCGAGTGAGGATATGAAAATGCCAGAGCTGCCAGAAATCACTGTTATTTGCAGGCAGATGAATAAAGAGATTCTTGGAAAACAGGTATATGAGATTAGAGTTAATCAGCCTAAATGCTTGAATATGCCAGTTAAGGCATTTGCCAAAATCATTGTTGGCAGCAGAACCAGGAGAGTATCCAGTAAAGGTAAATGGCTGTTCTTGAAGCTTGACTCCAATTACTACTTATTGATGAATCTAGGGATGGGTGCCAACCTCCTCTACTTCAAGCCTGACGGTTGGGTACCAGAAAAGTTCCAGTTCAAGCTGACTTTTACCGATAGCTCTGGCTTCACCATACGCTTCTTCTGGTTTGGTTATATTCATCTCGTACACCAAAAGGAGTTAGGGAACCACCGGTTAACGGCGAATTTAGGCGTAGCTCCCTTAGACGGAGAGTTCACGAAGGGGTTCCTACAAAGGTTATTGGCAGGAAGAAGAGGGCGAATCAAACCTCTTCTCCTGGACCAGAAGAACATTGCGGGAATAGGCAATGTGTATATTCAGGATATCCTTTTTAACGCGAGAATCCACCCAAACCGAGTGGCGTCCACGCTTTCAGAGAGAGAGGTTGGTAAGCTTCACGAAGCAACGAAGACTGTTCTTCAGCGTAGCATCGAAAAGGGCGGGCTAGCGTACGAAATGGACTTCTATGGGCAGAAGGGTAACTTCAAATCTGAGGACTTTCAGGTGGGATACAAAACCGGAAAACCCTGCCCAGCTTGCTCTAATCCCATAGAAAAAATCAGAACTGGGCAGACTGCATCATACATCTGTTCCAGATGCCAGAGGTCGTAACCATGACACACTATGGACATTAGGGCTACCTATGACTTGGGGGGTCTCTTCTGTGCATATCGGTAACGTCGGGGCTTACCATCCCTTGTCAATACATTATCCTTAACAAGGTCAATCAACGCATGCGCCACAGCTGTACGATCGTAGTGGAATCCTCTACGAGCCATCTCGCTATGTACGTCGCTTAGACTCCGCGTTGAGGCAAACCATCCCTCACTCCATAGATTGTGAATAATACCTTTGCAGGTCTCAGCTCGTGGAAGGAACCGCGCTGGGATGACCGATGTCTCCCTCGTATGCTCAGTCACAGTTGAAAGAATCTTCGCGACAGCACTCTGCAGCTGGTCCTCTTGACACTCGATTTCAAACTCCACGTTTCCAACCGTCATCTTTATGCGAATAGGAGGTTTTTCCGGTGCACTCATCCCTTTCACTTATTGTTTGTTGTATTGAACATTATGCACATGCGCAATATTTAAATACACTTTCCATACCTAACAATTGCTGTTGGTGAATCTTGTTGATTGGGCAATTACCATTTACAGCAACACCAAGATATAATTTTCCCACCGAATACCAAAACCTGCAACTCCCACACAACTTCATCGAGCTAAGCCTTAGATCAATGAGAAAACTCGATGGTGAGTGCCTAGTACCTGCAGCAATCAGCCTGAGTGATTCGGTAGAGTCACATCCAAGCCTGTATGCACCAAGCCCGAGTAACTACGAATCACAGTCGCTAAGATCCATCCCATTAAAACCAAGTCAACAGCCCGCAACAATCATTGCTATCGACGTTTCCAATATAAAACTTGGTGAGACGGATTCGGGATTGCTTATAGCCATAAGAGCCGCAGTCGTCTGGATGCGAAACCGTCAATATCGATATCTCCGCCTTGGACCATTTCCGTTCCACATAACCGAGCAAAACAAACAGAAGATATGTCATTTATTCCGTGCCCACAATTTTCAAACATCACCTAATAGCCAAATCACACCCAAGCTCACCGATACGCACAACCGAATAAGCAACCTACTCGAATGTTGGCTACAGATGAATATATCCACCAGATCACAGGACAGCATTGTCCTGTGGGATGGGTCACTCACAGCAGGAACCCCAGACAATCCGATGCAATTCCTTTCAAAACTCTTGGAAACGGCAAGAAATCGTCTCAATAGGATATTAGCGTTTGCTAAGACAACCACTCTGAGAATTGGGAACCAAGTTCTGACTGATTTAACCACAGAAACTCCATCTCCATGCCTAATTCAAGTCAAATCAATTCCTCTTAACCCATCCACGCCGCTCCGATTCCTCGGCAACATCTATGTCACTCGGTTCGCTCGAAGTAATTGCTCATTTCGACTAGACATAGACAAAAACCTCCCTATTGAGGAAGGGATAGCAGCTGTGGAGCAGCTCCTTGGAAACGACATGCTCTACCAAGGCTACCCTGAAACTCTACGCTTGGCTCATATATATTCCACGTTTACAGCCAGTGAGGTCATAGGGATACAGCGATTCATAGCACAGACACATGGACTAAGAATCATCATGCGACCTAATCTAAGAAGGTTGCTCTTTGGACCGTTCGGCAAGGGGGTAGACGCTTAGAAGATGAAACTCTACAAGAAGGAAGGCAATACCGTCCAAGTCCTTGGCTTTCCAACAGAAGAGATTGAAAAGGGGGAATACCTTCTCGTAGAAGATCCCAAACGCTGCAGGAGTCTAGTTCTGCAAGTAATCGACATCCAATTCGCCAATATCCCTGGTATATTGGAGGAGCTCTTGAGGAACTCAACAGATGACCGCAATATCTATGGCGAGAACTTCGACCCGATAGAAGTTGCACCACACATTACTTATATCCAAGACGCACGAATGCTTGTCTGCAAAATCAGAGGGACTCTCCAGAACGGGGAGCCAAGCCTAAGCTCTGCGTGGCTGCCATCACGTTCTCAATCACATATCAGAAAACTCTCCACTACTTCTCTGCTCGCAAACGCAAAGGTCAATAGCAGCCGCCCCATCAACCTAGGCGAAGCAAGAGACTCGTCTTCAATCACAATCGATGCTCACCTGCTTGACGGGAAGCTCAACATAGTCACAGGGAAAAAAGAAACTGGAAAGTCGCACATTTCTAAGCTCCTCGTTCTCAGCCTTATAGATTATGGAGCACCGGTGGTCGTACTCGACCTGAATGGAGAATATACTAACCTTGGCTTATCGAGAACTGGCGAGAAGACTGAATATTATAAGAAAGTCTGCATCCTCTGCCCGGGTGAAAACTTCAAAGTGACCTTGGCACAGACAAACCTACGGGTAGTACTGAATATTCTCTTCCATGCTTTGGACCTGCCGGGTACATCGGCACGTGAGTTTCGACGAATCTGGAAGTCGCTGAAAGAACAAGATGCCCTCACAATGCGTAGGCTTGGCGAATCCATCAGGAACCGACAGTGTAATCTGCACGTGCGTGATGCGCTCAATTCTCGTTACTACAGCCTTGTGAATTCGGGGTTTTTCACCGATAACCAAGAAGAAGCCATCAGTCTTAAGGAAAGCTTTAAGGCATTGCAGGATGGCGGCGCTTTAATCATCAACTTGCGCAACACGTCAACGATAGATCGGCAGATAGTTGTTGAGTTTATACTCAGCAAGCTCATTGAGCTGTTGACCCAATGGAGGTTGAGAGCAGTCTTCTTATTTGCCGAAGAGGCACATCTCTACCTCCGAGAAACCTATTGGGATGATATTGTCACGAGGATGCGCCACTTCGGTGTTTTCACAACCTTCGTAACCAATCAACCGAGTACCATTAGGGAGAATATTTACCGCCAAGCAGACAATATATTCCTCTTTAACTTCACAAACGAACATGACCTTGAGGCTGTGTCAAGAGCTGCCAGAGTTGATGCCGAAACCGTAAAGTCAATTGCACATGACTTGCACCCTCATCACTGCCTTGTTCTTGGAAGGGTTGTGAGAGACTATCCTGTAGTCGTGAAAGTGAGAGCGCTAGATGTGCAAACTATGGGGCAGACAAGGCTGTTTTTCACAGATCAAAATTAAAATTGCTCCAACTCTTTCCGATGTTTTCTGAAGAATGAGCGGAAGGAGTCTGTAAGGTTAAATCCTTCGACATCACCTAGAGAGACCCAGATAGCGTCTAGCACGTCACCTCCGGGGCGCAAGGTCCCACTTTTAGGACAAGCCAAGAACTGTAGCAGAGCATAGTGGTATTGGAGCTGGGCATTCTCATCTGCCATGATATTGTCAATGGCATCCAAGGGCCTATCAACTAGTATCCGGATTATTAATCCACTTTCCTCCTCAGCTTCTCGAAGCACAGCATCCCGAATCGTCTCTCCAAGCTTTACTGCACCTCCGGGTATACTCCACCTGTTCTTTCCAGGTTCTACGCCTCTCTTGACAAGCACAATTCGCCCTTTCTCTAGAATCACAGCGCCAATCCCAACAATTGGTTGGTTTGGATATTCACGCTTCAAACCCGAGCCTCCAACAGCAACATTGTCTCGCCTTCTAATACTTAAGCGCAACAAACCAAATCAGAACATGTGGAACCCTGAGCACAAAAGATGGGGAAGGAGCGCCTGTAAGCGCTGATTGCTGGGCACTCAGGTGCTGGTTTCGCCTTTCTCTTCAGAGCGCTTGGGGGAAACTGGTAACGGCGGGGGAGTGGAAGCCATAGTCCAGCCAATCCACGCTATGATAAATAGAATCGCGTAGACAAGGATGGCTACTGGAATAATTACTGCCCATTCACTAAATCGTCTCCCCATAAACGTCATCTCTTCAGGTACAAGGAAAAGCCAATAGAAGTATCCAATCATGATGAGTACGCTGAGGATGCACATAAGTCCCCCTAGGGTTTTATCACGCATGAGCTCAATCCTCTAGGATTAAGAGCTTAAAACGTGTGACACTTAAAACTTTCCAAGTACGTAAATATGTGCGCTTTTGATTGAGGTCAAAAGATGATTTTAACTGCTTGTGGAAACCTCCTGTGAATCCATTAAGCTCTCGAGAAGAGACTTAGGAAACACTAAGAGACGAGATGAAGCTCTGAACCGAATTGATGCACTTGAATCTATGCTTCTCTTGCTTCTTTTCTTTCTTTGATGGTGAAAGTGTTTTCCCCGCTAGAAATCACTCGGAAGTCTTCCTTCAACTCCATCTTGTGGAGAAACCTCTTGATGAGTACGCGCAGTCTGGCCTTCGTAGGAGCGTTTGCTTCAGGTATGGTTATCTCACGACCGGTAGACTTTACTTCTTCACCAAACCGATTCTTCAGGAAATTCATCAAGTCTTTTACTATTTCGCCGTTTCCTCTATCGCGAAGCTCATGAACCGCAATCACCAGTATCAACGTATCTTCACCTCGACAACTCGCTAGACGCGGGATTGACCAGACTTTCGTCTTTCCTTATTTTAAACGTTGCTAATTACCTTTCTGTGCTCGCTTATATGATAAGGCAGTGCAACTGCTCTAGTCTCGTCTATCAACAATTTCCCAGACCCCAGGTCCAGATCCTACAAGCGTAACTGGCACCTTGATCTTACTTTCGACATTTCTAATGAACTCTCGTGCAGGCTGAGAAAGTGCCTCAAAGGTTTTGGCTCCTTTAGACTCTGGGAACAATATATCGATTTTTGTCAAGGCAACCTCTGTTGCTCCGTTTAACATCACAGCTCTTTTCGCCAAGTTATAGTTGAACGGTGCAGCTCGTCGCCGTCTCCCCGTTACCGTGGCAATCTCAGCCCAGCCTCGTTTCTCGGCTTCTTCCCATGACAACTCGCCATCAAGGGGACCGGCGCCAACGCGGGTTGTATATGCCTTGAGTACTAGAATCACATCATCAACTTTTGTTGGTCCAATACCAACATCTGAGCACGCGGCTGAAGCGGTTACGTCCTTTGACGTGCAGTATGGGTAAGTTCCATGGAAGAGAGAGAGGTATGTTCCTTGGGTACCTTCAATCAGCACGTTCTTTCCTTCCTCTATGGCTTCATTGACCTCTAAGGGAACATCGGTCAAGAATTTCTCAAGCTTAGGGAAGTCGCGAGCCAACCGAGCAGTTCTCAACGCTCGTTCGGCATTACATGGACCTGATCCGGAGCCGGTGGTTCTGATTTTCTCCGCAAGAGCTCCCATTTTGTCAGTTTTCACATGCCTTGGTTCGATAATAGCACACTGCGGGTCAACTCGAACCCTGTCTTCAGATTTGGTTAGCTGAACTTCATAGAGGAGGGTTTCTGGGTTTACCAGGACACCAGGACCTATTAATAATCTGCACTTGTCAGATACGAAGGCACTTGGGAGCATTCGAAGCTTATACTCTTTTCCTTTATGGACCACTGTGTGACCAGCGTTAGGACCAACCCCAGCTCTGGCAGTTACTGCAACCTTGTCCTTTATCGAAAGATATGAAATAACTTTCCCTTTGCCAGTGTCTCCGAAGAACCCACAGACCACTACTGTACAGGGCATAATCTACATCTCCAGTCGTTATGAACACTTTTGTTAAAAATGTATTCATGATTATAACTCTTTTTGCTTTGAACATATCATAACATGCGTGTCCAACGTTAGGTGTCTCAAGCGCCATGACACGGAAGTCGCCAGTCTATTCTGGCACTAAATCATAGCAATCTCGGGCAGACACTCGTGACAAGCTGGAAAAAATATATTGCTTGAACACAACAACTCATGATGGGCTGAAGCTTCGAATGGTGATTCTCAAAAACCCATATGAGACAGTTGGGTGAAGCACTAGGAGAACACATGCGGATAAAGACATGAAAAGACCCGCTCATTCAATGAAACCTATCCCTTTCAAAATGACAGGAGCAGAGATAGGCGTGGAGACGACTGTCAAGATAGTTCGAGTTAGAGGTTCAAGTCTTGGATGTATTTGATGCGATTAAGGGTCGAAGAAGCGTCAGAGGGTATACGAGCGAAGCAGTCTCAGAGAAGGATATCAAGAAAATAATCGACGCAGCAACATGGGCACCGTCAGCTGGAAACACTCAGTCCTGGGAGTTCATCATTATAAGAGATGTTCAGATCAAGCGGAGGCTGGCAGCAGCTGCGCTGGACCAGAAGTTCATCATGGAAGCCCCGGTGGTCATTGTCGTCTGTGCTAATGAATCTCGATCTAGTCAGCGTTATGGTCAGCGGGGACGCAGCCTTTACTGCCTACAAGATAGTGCAGCTGCAACACAGAATATTCTGCTCGCTGCGCATGCCCTGGAGCTTGGTTCCTGTTGGATTGGGGCTTTTCACGAAAGGGAGGTTGGAAAGATACTGAAGACGCCTCTTGGTGTGAGACCAATCGCAATCATTCCGATTGGACACTCTGCTGAAACACCACGACCCCCATCAAGACGACCCAAGGGGAGTCTGGTTCACTCTGAGTCCTTTTGAGATGAGAGAAATATGTGTATACATCTTCACCAGATAATGCGAACGGAGAATCCCAGCAGAGTGGCTGTAGCTTTAGGTGGGATTCTAATCATGATTGGGGTGCTCTTAGTAGGGGCTGCATCTATTTTTAGCTCACTTAGCATTCCCGAGGGATCGGTGTATGACATGTTGTTTACATGGATATTACTAGCGATCAGCCTTTGTGATATTGTAGCAGGACTCCTCCTGTTCTTCAGGTGATGTAGCTATGAAGTTCAAGAGAATCGCAGTTACGTTCTTTGGTATCGTGCAAGAGATAATGGGTGTCCTAGCTGTCGTGTTTGCATACATCCTGTACTACAATGTTCTTGAAGTCCGCGCTAATTTAGGGTTACTTCCAGAAAATGTTTCGATCTACCTTCTTCTTCTTTTTGTATTCGGTTTTGTGTCTTTTATCAACGGTCTATTTCTCTTTTATCAACGCCTCGAGAATGGGGGAAGCAGTGTTTCTTGAATAGCTTGAAGAAGAGAAGAGAACTTGGTCTTTTTCAGGCTTTGATTATCGGCCTTGGTGGGGCGATAGGAATCGAAGTCTTCGTACTCCTGAATGTGGCAATCCGCCAAGCTGGATATACAATAGTCTTGGTGCTCCTTGTATGCGGCTTAGTTAATTTGCTGACTATGCTCAGCTTCTCTGAGCTTGGAGCAGCAGTCCCAGAGGTTGGTGGAGAGTATTCTTATGCGAAGGCGGCATTCGGAGGATTCCTGGCATTCTTAACAGGCTGGCTCAGATGGATAAGCAATGTTTTTGGCGCAGCGCTAGCTGCCATTGGCTTCAGCCTTCATGTTTTGCTTCTCGCACAGACTAGCCTCTCTCCACTAGACCAGTCTCTACTCGTTGCCTTTTTATCAGTTTCAGTAATCGCTGCTCTTGCAGCGTTAAGCATTCGAGGCACAAAGCAGATAGGCACAACAATAGTGGTGGCATTCATTGCTGTATTCTTGGTGTTCATTGCAGCTGGAATCTGGCGTGGGTTGGAGCCAAGGCCATTCCTTCCAACTGACCTAAAGCAGTCATCGGGTTTTATTACAGCAATTACCTACAGCTTCCTCATGTTTCTTGGGATGAGGGCAATCGCATCTGGCAGCGCAACGCTAAAGAATCCAGGGAAGAACATTCCACGAGCCATAGTTTTGTCTGCAATCATGTTGATTGTGCTCTACTCCGGGATTGCGTATGTGACTATCAGCACTGTGTCACTCGAAGAACTTGCTAATCCAGACGTGTTGCCGCTCACCCTCGCAGCGGAGAAAGCCCTAGGAAAAGTAGGAGGATATGTGTTGACGGTTGCCGGAGTTGTCGCAGCATTGTCTTCGCTGAGCACCTCAATGATGGTACAATCAAGCATTGCTAGAGGATTGAGTAGAGATGGGTATTTCCCGAAGTTTCTTCTGTCTACTCATAAACGTTTTGGAACTGCGCATCTGGCAATCATATTTGGCTCAGTTTTCTATATTTTGTTTGCTGCAACTGGGGTTGTAGAGTTCATAGGCTCTGTGGCTGTCTTTGCGTCACTGCTGGGGTTCGCGCTGGTTAATTTCTCACTTCTCAGACTCAGAATGAAGAAGCCATACATGCAGCGTCCCTTCAGGGTGCCTTTGTATCCCTATACGCCTATCGCTGGGATTGCTTTATCGTTCATTCTTCTCCTATTTATTGACCCGAGTGCGTTTTCTCTTGGCATAGCGTTCATCGGTTTGGGCGTTCTGGCATATTATCTTAGAATGGTTGGGCATCAACGTATTCGTATTGCATTTGGTGGAATGAGTTTGGGAATAGGCTTCTCAATTGCTTTGTTGACCTACTTAATAGAAATAGGCTTCCTGCTTCCACTGTCCATCCATCAACAGTTTAGAATCGCTGTTATCTATGTCTTGGTCGTCGCCAGTACAGTATCTATCCTTGCAGGTGCTCTAAACATCATGTCTAAGATCTAGCTTGCCTTAAGCAAGCCTTAATTGGAGTCATGAAAAATATATTCTGACCCAGATGCCCGTGAAAAGACGAAAGAAAGAGGTCTTGGTTGATACTTCTGTTCTGAAACGTAGAGAAGAAAAGATTCTAAAGGACACGACAGCATCAGAAAGCTTCAATGTCTTCAGAATCTCCAGGCGTTTTGGGCGACTCGTAGGTCGGGTGCTAGCTGCGATAGGTGTCTTATTTCTCATCCTGTCTTCATTCATACTTCTCACCGAAGCACCTTTCTCCTTTTTCAGCTCGGAACCGCCACTTCTCATAATCCTAGGTTCTGTCGGAGCGATGAACGTTCTTGGCGGGTTGCTGCTTCTGGCAAAGGAATAGCTTTGAACCGCTATATTGGCTAGGCTTTCAGTTTTAATATTCCTCTGCTCCTTATTAGGTCGGGACATGGCTTGCGGTACTCGCACATTGCTAATGCGTACGAGAAGATTGAAGCTACAACCAAGAGGTTGGAGATGACAAGTCTCTTGGTTGACCTCCTTAGGCAGACTTCTGAGGAGTTGATTGGAAAAGTCGTCTACCTGACGCAAGGAAAGCTGTATCCAGATTTTGTCGGAATAGAGATTGGGATTGCAGAAAAGCTGGCTATACGTGCAGTCTCTAGGGCGACGGGATATAACGAAAGGGAGATTAAAGCTGACGTGGCATTGACTGGTGATCTTGGAGTATCTACTGAGAGGTTTCTAAAGAAAAAAACGCAGAAAGCGTTTTTCCCCGAACCACTGGATGTGGCTGGTTTGTATTCAGATCTTGACAGCATGGCGAAAGCTACAGGCTCTGGATCCATCGAGCTTAAGACTCGCCTCTTGGCAGGCTTATTGGCAAGGGCATCTCCTCAGGAAGGAAAGTACATAATTCGGACGGTCACAGGGAGTCTCAGACTCGGAATGGCCGACATGACTGTCCTGGACGCTTTGGCTGTAGCGTTTGGAGGCGGAAAGGATGCTCGGAGATATCTAGAGCGTGCCTACAATATTTCATCTGATCTAGGTAGAGTGGCCACAGCTGTCGCGAAGCAAGGAATTGAAGCAGCTAAGATGTTTGAAGTTTCAGTCGGGGAGCCACTTAGACCCATGCAGGCTGAACGACTCAGCTCTCCCGCTGAGATCCTAGAGAAACTTGGCGGAAGATGTATGGCTGAGTTCAAGTATGATGGAGAAAGAATACAAGCCCACAAAAGGAAAGGGCAGATAACGTTATTCTCCAGGCGACTTGAGAACATCACCGATCAGTACCCAGACGCTTGCAGAATGCTTGTGAGGAGCGTTCAAGCTGAAGAGGTGATAGTAGAAGCAGAATGTGTGGCGGTTGATGCGGATACAGAAGAGATGAGACCATTCCAAGAACTTATGCACAGAAGACGGAAGTACGGTATCAAGGAAGCCATGGAAGAATATCCTATCGCTCTATTCTTGTTTGATGCTTTGTACATTGATGGAAGCGACTTGACGCTTAAACCATACCTGGTTCGACGTGGACGCCTTGAAAAAGTCATCGAGCAGGACGGACGAGTCAGAATAGCACAGAGCATCCTAACATCTGATCCAGAGGAATTGGAGCAGTTCTTCGAGAACGCAGTAGAAACAGGATGCGAGGGCCTAGTATGCAAATCGGTTGCTAAAGATGCAGTATATCACGCAGGCACAAGAGGATGGCTCTGGATAAAATACAAACGTGACTACAAGAGCGACTTAACAGACTCTGTAGACTTGGTGGTGGTTGGGGCCTTTCATGGAAGGGGGAAGAGAGCTGGAACCTACGGAGCTCTGCTCTTGGCAGCTTACGCGCCTGAGCAGGATATCTTCCAGACAGTGACCAAGTGTGGAACCGGGTTCACTGATGAAGACCTTAGAGACCTTCCAGAGAAGATGAAGGCTCACCATATCCCTCATAGACACCCTCGTGTCCATTCGAAGCTTAAGGCAGATGTCTGGTTCAAGCCAGAAGTCGTTATTGAAATCAGGGGCGCTGAAATAACTTTGAGCCCGATTCACCTGTGCGCAGAAGACATTATTAGAGCGGGAAGCGGGTTAGCCATCAGGTTCCCCCGATTCACCGGGAACTATCGCTTGGACAAAGCAGCTGAAGACGCGACATCGGCAGAACAGATAGTCGGAATGTATAGGAGCCGACTGAAGAAGCTGGGTAGCTAACTCCTAGGCTAATTTGTTCCCCGCTTGAAACCAAAGCGTAGAAATAGATAATGAGATTTACTACATGAACTAAATGAGGTTGACAGATGAGGAAGCAATGGGTTGACAAGAAC
The DNA here is from genome assembly GCA_020352535.1 of Candidatus Bathyarchaeota archaeon. Classification (GTDB taxonomy): domain Archaea; phylum Thermoproteota; class Bathyarchaeia; order Bathyarchaeales; family Bathyarchaeaceae; genus SOJZ01. The sequence continues at coordinate 1,213,765 of CP070679.1, forward strand.
ATTGATTTGAGAGTGCTTATGGAGCGCATTCGCCCATTCTTTGAGGAGATTGATTTTGAAACCATCTCAGAAGGGGTTCAGGGCGAATACTTGATTCAAGCCGTGAGTAGAATTCCTAACCTAAGACTAAGGGTGAATGTGAGAGTCTATGGTCAGCCTAACGATTTCATGGTCGATTTCTCTACAGGGAGCAAAGGAGGATATTTCTCACCCTCAATGATAGCAGGATACTTGACTACGATGTTTGGAGGAGGATACCTCGTCTCAAGGGAAGCCCAGAGGCGTGAAACCCTAGATGCGCTAGAAAACGACTTCTGGAGACACACGCAGACGCAAATTGGAGATCTCGTTGGTTCAGCTAGCCATCGAGGTCCTAGGAAGAAGCTT
>CP070679.1:1214251-1220096 GCA_020352535.1 Candidatus Bathyarchaeota archaeon
AGCTTCTATCTAGGAGTCAAAGGAATCTACTACTCTGCAAATGCTTCTCTAGACGAAGAAGAGAAGCTCACCGTCAGAGAATTTGCAGTCGCCATCACCTTCGCGCTGATGTTAACCTCCCTCTTCTTCATAGTACCCTTCCTCCTCACGACCTTATTCAACCTCACCGGTATAGTCTTCAACGTGGTTGAAGCCATACTACGCCTTACGATTTTCATCCTGTACTTGGTTCTAATCACCATGTGGAGCGAGTTTAGACGAATCCTCCAGTATCATGGCGCAGAACACAAGACTATAAACGCATACGAATCTGGAGTAAGCTTGACCGTTTCGAATATTCGAGAGTTCTCGAGACTACATCCTCGATGCGGCACATCCTTCATCTTTATCGTAGTATTCGTAAGTATCCTCCTCTTCTCGATCATGCCTGATATCGGATTTACCGTAAGACTTGCGTACAGAATACTCCTAATCCCTGTAATTGGTGCTATATCCTACGAACTGCTCAAACTCAGCGACAAGCACAAGGACTCGGTGATTATGCGAGTTCTAACAATACCTGGCCTTGCATTTCAGCGCTTAACAACAAGAGAGCCAGATGATGCTATGCTCGAAGTTGCACTAGAAGCAGTGAAAGAAGTGAACCGGCTGAGTAGCTCCTAAACTACGCAGACTCGATAGACTAGTGTACTAGAAAGTGGACTTATAAGGCCAAGCTGAAAACTTATCACAGGTGGCCGTATTGCCAGCAGATAATGAGAAGGAGCTCGAGTTACAGCTCCGCGGTAAAGCTTGGAAGGTCTACTGGCTTCTTCTGAAAGAAGGCTGCCCTCTCAGCGTTAGGGAAGTCCAAAAGATACTGCACTTCAGTAGCCCAAGCATCGCACAACACCATCTTGACCGTCTATGCGAGTTAGGCTTGGTCAAGAAGCAGAGGACAGGCGGAAGCTATCTCTTGACCAGTGAGGTCAAGATTGGAGTGCTCAGACACTTTGTTAGGCTTGGTAGGCTAATGTTTCCACGATACTTCTTCTATGCCATCTTCTCGTCAACATTCTACATTGCATACCTCGCCTTGCTAGTCCAAAGCTTCACGAGGGAGAACCTATTCATCTCAATCTTTGGTGCTGTGGTCTCAGCAATATTCTGGTACGAAGCGCTTCGAGTATGGCGTCTCAAGCCCTACTGAATACCTTGTACCAGTTTCTGTATGGAATGTACCAAGAACTAGGATAAAATACGGCAGGAGTCCCCCATAGTTAGATAGGTGTTGAAGCTGCAGCGAGAGATCAATCAAAAGACGATTACTTACGGGATTTCAGCGGTGCTGATAGCCCTCCTCTTTACGACCATATGCTTGAACTTTGGCCTGCAACTATACATTCCCCCAACTCCGCTACCATTAAACACGTTCGCAAGCTACGACGAACTAGAAAACTTCCTACGGACTAGCATGGAACAAGCAGAGAACATTGGGCTCCAATACTGGGCCCCCCTACTTCGAGGCGGGGAACCACTAGAAGTATTCAGCCTTGACTCAAAGTCTACACACGACCACTCAACGACCAACATTCAAGTTGCAGGGGTTGATGAAGCGGACATTGTGAAGACTGATGGAGAATATCTATACGTCGTTTCAGACAACGACATCTACATCATAGAGGCCTATCCACCTGAACAGGCTCAGGTACTCTCAAAGATAACTCTCAACGCATCATACAATGTGAAGATATACGTGAACGAGGACAAGCTCGTTGTCCTGGGAGGTAATTCTGCATCCACATACAGGTTCTACCAATACGTAGGAGAGGCCTTCGTGAACATCTACGACATCTCAGATAAAATCCATCCGCATCTTGCACGAACATTGCGAGTAAATGGCACTCTCTCCGGGTCAAGAATGATTAACAATTATGTTTATCTCACAGTAAACCAGCTAGCCATGCAATCAACCGATTACACAGTAGACCTAGCGGTAACCTTGCCTCGAATTTACGTTAACAACGTGTCTAAGGAGATTCCGGCGACGCAGATTCGGTATGTCAAGACCCCGGACACTCTTTACTACTTCACTACGGTAATCGCAGTCAACCTTCTGGATGATACGCAAGAACCAACACACGAAACCTTTCTCACAGGATCAACTGCCTCCTTATATGTTTCGCAGAATAACATGTACTTGACGGTTCCCAACACAAACGTGTGGATTCTATCAATAGGCCCAAGCAGAAACCGTGATGAAACACTCATCTATCGAGTCAAACTAGATGAAGCTGAAGTCACCTGCGAGGCTGAAGGAGCAGTTCTAGGTTACGTCCTCAACCAGTTCAGCATGGACGAATACAATGGATCGTTCAGAATAGCTACTACCACTTGGGCTGATGGCAACTCAAAGAACAACCTTTACATCCTAGATTCAAACCTTGACCTTGTAGGACAGCTAGAAGACCTTGCTCCTGGAGAACAGATATACTCCGCCCGATTCATGGGTGATCGATGCTACCTAGTCACGTTCCGGCAGATAGATCCCTTCTTCGTAATCGACCTCAGCAACACGGCTGAGCCCAAGGTCTTAGGCTACTTGAAGATCCCAGGATATTCAAGCTACCTTCACCCCTACGACGAAGACCATGTAATCGGCATAGGCAAACAAAACAGCAACGTTAAGCTGTCGCTCTTCAATGTCACTGACGTCGCCCATCCAACAGAAGCTGCAAAGCATATCATATTTGCTGAATGGTCAGACTCGCCGGTCCTGACGGATCACAAAGCGTTTCTATTCGACAAGACAAGGCAACTCCTGGTCATTCCAATATCAAAGAACTGGTACAACCTGGAACCCTATGTGCCGGACCTACAAGCCTGGCAGGGTGCATACGTTTTCGACTTAACCTTAAGCAACGGTTTCGTCTTAAGCGGTACTATCACTCATCAAGAAAGCGAGACGAATGGATGGGACAGCAACTATTCGGTCAAAAGGTCACTCTACATCGAAAACACCCTGTACACGATATCCCCCAAGAGAATCAAGATGAACGACTTGGCAACGTTGCACGAGATCAACGATATAGAGCTCTCATAACCCAACTCCCCTCTTTTTTCTTCAACCGCAAAACCAAGCGTTCCAGCCAAATTTCAGAGCGTACGCCCCCCTGGAAAAGTAGGTGCTCAGGCTATTGGCGGGCCCGCGGGGAATTGAACCCCGGATCTTCGGCTTTCCCCTAAGTTAGAAGGCCGACGCCTTATCCAGACTAGGCCACGAGCCCCTCCATCGGATTCTAAGCGATGAGCAAATCCTTTATACCTTTCGTACAGTCGCCAGCGTATCCTGCATCTGAAGCTGGGGCTCGACTAAGGGAGGAAGCCCTTAACATCCATCTTTAGATAGCAGTTAGTTCCCCAGATTGACTCCGCATCAGAACGTGTGTAGAACCATTTCTGGAGTTTAAGCTGATCTTCACGGCATACGGAAACTATATATCTGGTCAACTCAAAACTAGTAAAGCACGCTTCCACCGTTTGACTTGTCGATGTCAAAAAGGGATGTAAGATGAGTAGCACCCATGCAGAGAACCTAAAACTCCGGTTAATGACCATCGAACTGCTTAGAACAGCGAAAACCCAATACACCTACCGGGAATTATCGGCAAAGACAAATCTGCCAGTAACCGTTCTAAGCCGATACGCTAAGGGCCATGTCCTCCCGAATGCAGCGAGGGCCAGACAACTCTGGCTCGTCCTCACAAGACTCGTCGGCTTAGAGCCTGAACTTCACAGAATCATCCAATTCAACGAGGATGGGTACTTCGACAACACCGGCATCGTTGGTGACTATAACATCCTCAAGCAGGCTGCACACCACGCGTTGGCAGCATTCGCGGGAAAGCGCGTCACCAAGGTCCTAACCCCCGCAGTTGATGGAATCCCCCTTGCGACCATGGTTGCTAATGCACTCGGCGTCGACCTAGCAGTCGCGAAGAGAAACAAGGAGGTTGGGGTTCAAGCTTTTCTCGAAGAAACTTACGTCCTGAGAGACTCCGGCGTCACAATCACACATTATCTGCCGAAGAACGCCATCAAAAGAAGAGACAGCGTCCTCATAGTCGATGATATGATTAAGACTGGAGAAACCCAAGCAGCCCTCGTCAACCTCATTCAAAAGGCGAAAGCCGAGGTCTCTGGAATCTACTCCCTCATCGCCATCGGAGATGAATGGAAGGAGCGATTGAAGCTCCCAAAACGATGCCCCGTTGAGGTCGTTACAAAGGTTAAACCTAAGAAGAAATAGCCACCAAGACACCTACAGGCTACATTCAAGACAACTTCTTCCCCAATCATCCGGAATTCGGGAAGCAGTTGCTAACAGCCTACCAAGCCCATAGCTATGATTGTCTCTTCTGCTCCTTCTCAATAGTAACGCTTTCTCAACATACAGAATTAGCCCTCCAAAGCGTTTTAAGAATACAGAATTCACAGTACATGATTAGAGGGTAAGAGCTATGAGAACGATTGAGTGGGATGAGGGCACGGTTACGATTGTGGATCAGACAAAACTCCCAGACGAAACCTTCTACTTGAGCATGACAAAATGTGACGAGGTGGCATCTGCGATTCAAGAGATGAAGGTGAGAGGTGCCCCGCTTATCGGTGTTGCCGCGGCTTATGGCCTTGCTCTCACAGCCTACCATTCGAAGGCTAAGACCCGAGCGGCGCTGATGAGGCAGATGGAGACTTCAGCAAAAACATTGAAGGGGACTAGGCCTACAGCGGTGAATCTCTTCTGGGCAATTGACCGAGTCCTTAGCAAGGCGCGTGGGACCATAGGTAGCGCTAAAACTGTGGCAAGAGTCGTGGTTGATGAGGCTCGAGGAATGGCTGATGAGGATGTCGAAATCAACCGCAAGATTGGTGCCAATGGGTCCAAACTGATTTGCGATGGAGATGTTCTTCTTACCCACTGCAACGCAGGCAGCCTCGCCACTGTCGACTATGGCACAGCGTTGGGCGTTATTCGCACTGCGTGGGAGGCGGGCCGGAAGATTCGAGTGATAGCTACTGAAACCAGACCAAGACTGCAAGGGGCTAGACTGACAGCCTACGAGCTGAAACGGGATGGTATCCCAGTCACCTTGATTACCGACAACATGGTGGGATATGCCATGTCCCAACGCTTGATAAACAAAGTAGTGGTAGGCGCTGATAGAATAGTACGAGATGCTGTAGTAAACAAGATTGGCACCTACACTATTGCTGTGCTGGCTCATGAGCATGGAATCCCATTCTACGTCGCTGCTCCGACCTCCACATTTGACTTAGCCCAAGCCTCGCAGGACGTGGTAATTGAAGAAAGAAGCAGGGATGAAGTCTCTTACATTGGTTCTGAGAGAGTTACCCCAGCAGAAGTAGATGTGCTGAACCCCGCATTTGACATTACTCCGATGAAGTATGTGAGTGCCATCATATGCGAGACAGGGGTTCTATCTCCTGCTGAATTCCTGCAAGCAGCCTCAGCATAAGCCTTGTCCAAGCATACTGACTATGCGTTGATGTTTTCTGCTAATAGGAGAAATTGTTAAGAAGACCTGAGTCCTAATCGACGGTGACAACTGGAAAGAGGGCGGATGGGGTGTCAGCCTTGGAGCACATAAACCCTGCAACCGAAGCGAATACAGGTCTAGAATCGAAGATCAATGCTTCGATGAAGGAGGATGGCATCCTCGTCTCTTCACCTGAAGACGTAGAAGAATTATCTAGGCGGGGATATGGCATTGCCGAAAACGCTATGTTGATACTCACCTTCTATGAAGGCTTGTTCCTACTTAGCAAGAAGGTTATCGAAATCAAG
>CP070679.1:1220196-1227076 GCA_020352535.1 Candidatus Bathyarchaeota archaeon
CATTATTGTCTACCGAGTTGTCACATCTTGGTCAGCGGAAGCACTTGTTCTCGATCCGTTCCTGATGCCATTATATTTCGTCATCACAACCCTCATTTTCTTCATCGTCGTGACAGATGGACTATTGCTCTCAACGAGCGACAAACTTGTTGTAGTCCTCATACATGCGTTCCTAACGCGAATAATCAACTTTATTTTCTTTTTCCCAGGCACCTCAGGCGACAACACCTATCACCTCGCTCATGAAAGAACGCTCTACATCTTTGGGCAGTATTATATGGCATTAGCGCCGATCCCACCTCCCGAAATTCAGAGTCTCTTTGGCAGACTCTTCGTGTTTCAGAGGGGATCAATACAATATGGACTTGTCACGGCGTTGTCGAAGGCCCTCCTTGTCGATGTTTTCTGGATACATATCATGATTGTAGGCGTACTATGGAGCCTCTTTGTCCCCATAATCGCCTTTAAGATAAGCAGAACACTAGGAATGAGCAATCGTGTAGCACTTCTAGCTGGAGTGCTGGCTGCAAATGTACCAGTTCTAATTGGGTGGAGTTCCCAAAGCGTCCCGAACAGCCTTGGATTCTTCTTCTTTTTTGTAACAATCTATTTCATAGTGAAGTGGCTATCAGCCCAACACACACGCAAATACCTGCTACTAACGCTGTTCGCTACGGTAGTGTCCTTACTTACCCACGCACTCACTGGAATAGCGACGCTCGTTCTAGTCATGCTCGCCTTCAGCATACAAAGATACTATTCACTAAAGCAAACTCACCAGACAAGTGCGCTAGTCTTCATGATCAGCAGCTTTCTCACAGGCGTTCTACTAGTCCCAGCCGCCTCAGTTTTCATGTACTTGGTCTATCCAACATCATCCAGCTATAGCTTGCAGCATATCTTCACCTACGATATCTACAATATCATCCTCGCCAACTACGCGGGTTACTCAACAACGGAGAATCTAATCTACGGGACGACAGTGGTTCTAGCCATCATTGGTATGATACTACATAGCCAAAGAGACGATGTCAAAAAACTGAACCTATTCATGATCTTAGCCTTCATCTATATCCTCGCTGAGTATAGGATTAATGTCTACTTCTCAACAAAACCACTATTTGGATTACATCGAATTCTCACATTTGAACCATTTGTCACGGCACCATTCGTCGCTGTCACAATCGGATATCTCGTCTCATTGCTGAAGCCCTCACCATTCATTTTGCCTAGCCCAAACCCCCACAAGTATCTAATGTGGCTGAAGACTAGGCTGCCACTCAAGAAGACTTTGGTGGTCTCTCTCATCTGCATTGGGTTATCAGCATTAATCGTAGAGGGGAGTCTGGTTAACATTAGGGGCCTTGGCTTTCTACGTGAACCCTATGGAATAACCTCGATCTACTCGTACGAGGCTGCTAGACTTATCCACGAAGAATATGTTGAGACTGGAGAGAAATATGCAGTTGTCAGCGACTTCGTAAGCGAAGTAGCAGGAATGGCAACAGTTGGGAGATACAACCCTAATGAATTCTATCTCTACAGATATGACAACTTACCAGTCTTTACAACGGTGCTGAAAGATATGTCTATTGAACCGCTATTAGAAGCCACACAATACAATAATGCAACCCAGATTTACTACGTTGTCTCAAAGTATTCGGTAGCACGGTATCTAGGACCCAATGCTGACTTTAATGAAGTTGTGGACAGCCTGGATACATTACTCACGAGATTTGCTGTTGTGGGCGAAGGTGACCGACAGGTCTATGTTTATAGGTTCAGAGCTGTCCTTAATGAAGGCACAGGACCAAGTGTCCTCATATACAAAGACCTGATGGAAACACAACAGAACACAACATATTCCTATTGGACCTTAGAAAATGTCACCTACTCGCTTACTGTTGCTGACGCTACAAGCTATAGCATCACCGACTGGCCTGAACACTGGTCCTATGAACGGATTACGCCTGACCCTGACAGCGCCTTCATAAACGCTAATAAATGGGTAAATTTCACAGGTCAGCTCAACACAACCTACACGATTGAATGGAACGCGAATAACTTTTATACCGATGTCGCATGGAAGGATGACGCATTTCTAGAAGGTTGGGAGTTCAACAGCGCGAAGGGTAACTATACCTTCTCAAGCGATGGCGACATTGCTACCGAGACAATCATGGGTGTTGAAAGAGGTTATGCATATTACAGGAAGGATTTGCCAGCCCTGAATGACTCTCGGACTCTACAAGTGCGACTAAGAGGTGAGACAGGTTCCTACTTTTACGTTCTACTTTGGGACACTACACCAGGCCTGAAGTCAATTGTGTTCAACAGCCGCACCAAACAAGCAGCCACTGAGTTCCAAACCTACACATTCGTGCTGCCAGCCAACATCGATTTCCATCAGATTTGGCTGTGTTCATACACAGTCAGTGGGATTCCATCAATCATCTATTGGGATTATGTCATGTTCGGTGGAGGTTAACGACATGGAAAAAGTAGGAAAAATCTTGAACTTTGAAAGGCTTGAAGACCTGGTTGCAGGAGACAGGAGAGGCTACTTCACAATCATTGCTTTGCTCGCAGTTCTTGGAATGCTCATCAACTCTATTACTCTCTTCTCATTCGCTGTGGAAATCCCGATGGTCCTTGTATATTTCGTCATAAATACAATCTTTTGTGGCAGCATCCTCTTCCGAGAAGAACCTCTGCAGTTCAGAATGGTTTTTGGTCTTCTAGCCCTACTGATGTTGACCGCTCTGGGAGGTGCTGCGGTAATTATATCATCTAGCCTGTTACCAGTCAGACTGGATATGAAAACTGTACTCGGTATCCTTGGTACAATTACAGTTCTACTTTCGGTTATAAAACATACCAGATTAAATGTCTGGATTAATCAAGGTGTCGAAGACAAGAGCAGTGTATAACCTGCATGCTGAGCATATACGGCCTAATTTTGAAGCTTCTCAACCAAGGATGCTACATCCAGTGCCAACTTTCGTCGGTCATACGATTTCTCTACTACTGTGCGTGCCCTCTTTCCCATACTTCCAATGTCATCTCTGCTCTGTGCGAAGCGAATAAGACCAGTACGGAAATTTACGGGGTCTGGCGAACCAACGAAGAAGCCTATTCTGTGGTTTTCAAGAAGCTTGTGAATAACACTCTCTGTGGGACCGGAGGCGAGGATCGGTAGTCCACAAGCCATATAGGAAAATATCTTGCTGCCATACATGCCCTTCCAATACTCCTCTCCACGATACACAACAAGGCCAACATCACAAGCAGAAGTTACCTCTGCAGCCTTAGTAGATGGAAGAGGTCCCATGAACTTGATATAGTCTTCAATACCCAGCTCTTTAACCAGTTTTTTCTCTCGAGTGTAGTCAGTGTGGCTTACAATAAGCAGTTCGATATTCTTGCTCTTGGGGAGGGCTTCCTTCAGCCCTTTTGCCACTTCAAGTATCGGGTAGTACCAAGCGAGGGCGCCAGCATACACGAAGATAAGTTTTTCCGGGGATAACCCATATCTTGCTCTTATCTCTTGACGACTGCTACGACTGGACGGGCGGTAAATCCTGGAGTCTGCTCCGTTAGGGATTATAGTGGTGGCACTACTGGAAATCCCTGAACTAAGAAGCCTGCTTTTGATGTCCGCATCCACGCAGACCAGCATGTCCGAATTTCGGTATATCATCCAGAAGAAGCGGATGAGAAGGTTGTTCAGTCTCAACGGAGTTCTTAGAAAGGCTAGTCCGTCTGGAGGTGGAGGGTACATATCCCGAATATCTATCATCAGTCGGCTCCTGAAAAGGCGCGAAATCAATAGGCCAATGACCGCTGTTTCCCCAGCTGGGACAGATGCAAAGACGATGTCGAATCGCCTTCTCATTGATGCTGCAAGTCCCATGAAGAGGTATAGCATCAGGATTATAGGATTCAAGACAACGAAGGAAGAAGACAGCAGAAACCTTGGGATCCGAAAATTATAGATGAGTGTTTTATCCTTCAGGGGCGACGTTTTGGCATGTCTCAAACATCGGTTGCATGTGACTACCAAAACCTCTGACCCTTCGTCTTGCAATGCATCGACGAACGAGGAGAATCTCTGCGCGGGAGAATGAGGGCAAGGGGAATAGATGGGTGCCAGAACTAGGATTTTTGAAGTAGAGTCTCCTCTTTTCATGCACATCGCATCTGGTGAGTAAGTTTCTCCATAAACCCTACTGCTATGTCGCCACCTTGTTCTTAACCTCTGAAATGATAGAGCGGAGCTTTCCGGATTTGTCCTTCGGCATCTCCTCTACCACCTTCACCTCGACTTCGGCATCAGCTCCGAGAATTCGCTCCAGCTCCTTTCTAGCCTCTGAAGGAGTCTCTGATGTGAAGTCTTGATCTGCCACAAATTCCATCACGAATTTTCGCTTTGTCTTCTGGATGATCCTGTACTGCATTATCCCCTGTAAAGCTCGCATACTGATGCTCCATATTCCAGGAGGCAGAACAACGCCATTCGGTGAAATGAGGAGGTCATCCGTTCGTCCAATGATTTCTTTCATCATTGGTAATCCTCGACCGCAAGGGCAGGGATCATTGGAGAGCGTGCACATGTCATGGACGTCATATCGGATCAGGGGCATCGCATAGTTGTAGAGACTCGTGTAGAGGATACGTCCTTTCTCTTCAGAGGCAACTTGCTCGTTGCCTTTCATGTCAACAACTTCGATTGCCACTGCATCGACGTCCATGTGGTAGTCCTTGTGCGCTTCGCATTCCCACGCGGTTCGACCGACTTCGACACATCCAAACACATCAAACATCTCGACTCCAAAAGAGGAGTTGATGAACTCGCGGACCTTATCGTTCAGCGGTTCCGAGGTGCCATAAACCACTTTTGGCTTAATCTCAAAGGCCTTGTTCTCTCGCACCGCCTTGGCAAGAAGCCAGACGCTGTAGGAAGGCCCCCCAATGATGTCGGGTTTGAGCTTTCTGAGGAGGGGTAGGTATTTGGACGGAGGATCGAACACTGATAGAAAGGTCGGGGAAAGCACATTTAATTTCCGGAACCAATCTTTACGGGCTAACGCCCGAGTCGGAGAGGTTATGATTGCCCATTTATCACGAAGGCCTACTCCGATTTCTCTGAAACACCTGACTGCAACTGCCTTCTGGAAATCCTCAGCCCTTTCATCGTAGGCTATCGTCATTGGCTCGCCGCTTGTCCCAGCCGTTTTCACCAGATGGCATCGGGATAGGTCCACCTCAGGGTTCACAATCTTTCGATTCCGGAAATTCGCTTTGATGTCAGATTTGGTCGTGATGGGAAGCTTTGGCAAATCCTCGATTGACTTGATGTCATCAGGTTTGATACCCGCATCTCTGAATCGCTTGTGATAGAACTCAACTTTGTCATAAGCGTGGCGTAGAATTGCCCGGAGTTTCTTCTGCTGAATCTTCTGAAGCTCAGCTGGGGTTTTCCACAGGTTCCTCCTAAGCTGGTAGAGATTCCATATCCTTCTAAGCCACATATCCAAGCCCTTTCGAAAACTATCTTATCAGTTCTGGGTCTCTGCTCAGTTCTTGCCTCTTTGCTGAGATGAATTCGCAATCTCAGAATATACGTTTTCCCATCTTGAGACGACGGAGTCCCATGTGAAGTGTTCTAGCATGCGTGGTAATGCTTTCAAGCCCATCTTTGCTGCCTGAGGCATATCTGAGAGAACCTGCTCCAAGGCGTTGCAGAGGTCAGCAACATCGCAGCGTTCAATTAAGAATCCTGTTTCACCATCCAGAATGATATCATTGGCACCACCAACTTTCGTAGATATTACAGGTTTAGCGCAAGCAGAAGCTTCGAGAACTGTATTTGGAAATCCTTCTGAGACTGAGGATAGTACGAAGATATCAGCGGCGTTCATGACATCAGGCATGTCCTGGCGATGACCGATGAATCGGATGTTCGACCGTAGGTTTCGTGTTTCTGCCTCGAATTTTCCGCGGAGGATTCCATCTCCTGCGATGATAAACAGGAGCTTCCTATTTTTTCTGACCAGAATCTTGGCAGCATCTATGAAATAATCGAGTCCCTTCACCGGGACAAGGCGTCCCGCAAACAAGATGATTATCTCATCATCTTTGGCATTCAATCGCTTTCTGGTCAACTGCCGGGTTTTTTGGTGCGGGAAGAATCTCTTGGGGTCGACTCCTCTAGGAATTACTTTCAATCTGTTCTTTGGGACACCCAATCGTAGGGCATCATCTACATAAGCCGTCGTAGACAACACTACCATATCAGCTGTTTTCAGAACCGCTCGTCCCAATGTTAGCGTGTAGAGTTTCCCCACCAAATCCACTAGGGCGTTGCCATAGAACCATGAAATCCCTGGAAAGCCTTGCATACTAAGAACAACCGGCTTTCTAAGCAACTTCTTAACCATCAAAACCAAGAGTGACGTGAGGTAGGCACCGTCCTCTACGTGAACAACATCGATATCGTGTCTCTCCACAAGTTTTGCAGCCCACGAATAGAGAAGCAGTAGGTTGAAGAAGGGGTATTCAAGTACAGGCAGCGTAATCGCGGGAATCCTGTAGGTCTCAATCCCCTCCGCTTTTTCATAGGCTGGAGCTCCGAAAGTTCTACAGGAAATCACGTGGATTTCATGCCCGTTCTTAACAATGTTCTTGTCCTGCTCAAATCTCATCGAGCCTCTATTTTTCGCATAAGCGGCAGAAGGGTAGAATGGGTGAACTCGTAATATTCTCAGAATGGTGTCCGTCCTAAGGTTTCCTAGCGTTCACAGGGGGTACTTTCCTAAGGGGCTTTGCTGGAACACCGCCGACAAATGTGTAGGGGGGAACATCCTTTGTGACAACAGCC
>CP070679.1:1227176-1231432 GCA_020352535.1 Candidatus Bathyarchaeota archaeon
CGAGGGTAGCATAGGCTTTAACAGCTTTTATTATAGTAGGCATTAAATTCTCGCCTTGCTCAGCAGCTTTCCGAAGCTTCACCAACATGTTTCTCGATTTCTCTTTATCTCGCCTTCTTCTCATCTTCTGCAGTCCGTCTACCTGCTCCTTTTCTGCTTGATGTTTAATTCTCAGAAGCTCAATCGGAACCCAATCCTTGTCGATGGCGTATTTGTTAACTCCTATTAGGATTCTTTCTTCATTCTCTAGTTGCCTTTGATATCTGTACGCACTGTCTGCGATTTCTCTCTGGAAAAATCCTTTCTCGATCCCTGCGATGACACCGCCCATTGAGTCGATCTTCTCGATATATTCCATTGCGCGTTCTTCCATTTCGTTGGTTAGGGCTTCCATACAGTAGGATCCTGCGAACGGGTCTATGGTGTCGGTGACTCCACTCTCATGCGCGATGATTTGCTGAGTTCGAAGAGCTACCCGCACTGCATCTTCCGACGGCAGAGCCAACGCTTCGTCAAACGAGTTCGTATGCAAAGATTGTGTACCCCCAAGCACCGCTGCGAGAGATTGAAGGGTGACTCGGATTACGTTGTTAATCGGTTGCACAGCCGTCAAGGTACATCCAGATGTCTGGATATGCATTCTCATCCAAAGCGATCGTGGATCCTTGGTCTTAAATCGTTCTTTCATAATTTTAGCCCACAGCCTTCGTGCTGCTCTAAACTTAGCTACTTCTTCTAGTAGGTTATTGTGTGCAGCAAAGAAGAAGGAGAGTCTTGGGGCAAAAGCATCTATCTTAAGTCCACGCTTGATTGCAGACTCTACATAGGCAATTCCATCTGCTAATGTGAAGGCAAGCTCCTGCACTGCATTTGAACCTGCTTCTCGAATGTGATATCCACTTATGCTGATGGGGTTCCACTTAGGTAGGTGTTTCGCGCAATACTCCACGATATCTGTAACAAGTCTGACTGATGGCTATGGCGGGAATATGCAAAGTTTCTGTGCATGGAACTCTTTTAGCATATCATTCTGGGTTGTTCCTCTCAGCTGACCTTTAGGTACTCCTTGCATATCACTAATCGCGACATACATTGCTAGCAGCATACTTGCTGGTCCATTGATTGTCATGGATGTAGTGACTTCATCCAGCGGGATTCCGTCGAATAGCACTTCCATATCTTGGAGCGATGAGACTGCGACACCGCATTTACCAACTTCACCACGCGACATAGGTTTATCCGAGTCAAGGCCCAATATAGTTGGATAGTCGAATGCGATGCTCAGTCCAGTTTCGCCTTCCTTAAGAAGGTATTTGAAGCGTCTATTCGTTTGCTTTGCAGTGCCAAATCCTGAGAATTGCCTCATAGTCCATAAGCGTCCTCGGTACATTGTTGCATGTACACCTCGAGTAAAGGGGTGCTCACCTGGGAAACCCAAGTCCTTTGCATAGTCTGTGTTCTTATTGTCTCCAGGAGTGTATAACCGCTTGATTGGAATGTTTGATGTGGTGGAGAAGCTGGCTTTTCTTTCGGGGTATCTGCTAATCCATTCTGGAAGAGTTTTTTCCTCCCAGTTCTTGGCTTTCTTTTGGATTTCATCTAGTCTTTGCTTGTCAAACATTGTTTTTCTACCTTCGAAGATTTGGGTAGCATATTATTCATCGTCTTAAAAAGTTGTTTCTACTGGATTCTTCCTGTTTGATTCAGGGAAGAGGATAATGTTCTGAGGTCAAATAATATATTCAGATTGCTTGGTAGTAGCATTGAAGAGTCAGGGTATGACCGGCTTTGAAAGCTGCGAAGTTATACACTTCTAGTGTGGTTGTTCTCTCTCTAGCTGCGATGGTGGAGAATCTTGCGTATGCTCTGCCAATGTCCTATTTTCCAAGTTTCGTCCAATTCCTAGGAGCATCAGTAGCATATATCGGCTTATTTACTGCAGCCTTCACAGCTGCAAACGCAACCCTTTCTCAAAGGTTTGGCAGTCTATCCGATAGAGTCGGCAGAAAAAGGCTGATTGAAGTGGGTTTGCTGGTGGATGTTGCTTTAGGCGTTCTGACTGGTATCGTCTGGAACTGGGGACCGTTGTTATTAATTAGAGTTCTTAATGGAGTTGCCGTTGCTGCAGTGGCTGCTCCGTCTGAGGCTTCTCTGGTTGACCAAGTTCCAAAACATAGGCGAGGGGAAGCTTTAGGCTTCTATTTAACAATGAGTATGATTGGGTTCAACATGGGACCAGTCTTAGGAGGGGTCACCCAGTTTATCGGTAGCGACATATTTGGCCTTAGTCTAGAATGGAGCTATAGAGTGCCTTTCTTCATCGACTCCATCCTTGCATTCATCGCTTTCTTCTTGGTGTGGTGGGGTGTCGAGGAAACGAGAGGGCATGATGTAACGAGTGAAACCGTCACAGACGAGGATACCACATTGAGCGAGAAAGTCAGGTTTTCCATTAGAATTCTATATATTTCTTCACTCGCGATTGGCTTCTCAGTTGGCTTTATCATTCCAATCAGCGTTTTATATTTTGGAGACATCTTTGCTGCGTCACCGCTACAAATCGGCATGATTCTCTCTGGATCTGGTTTCGTTGGGCTTACCTGCAACCTCTACGCTGGACGACTCTCAGACCGAATCGGTAGAAAACCTATTATCGCTCTCGGTAGCCTTCCTTCTAGATTAGCAACGATAGTCTTCCCTTTTGCACCAGAACTCACGTCTGCGGCAGGAGTAACGATATTCCGAGCTTTTGGTCACAATATAGCGATGCCTGCTTCGAGAGCTTTAAGAGCCGATTTAGTACCAGAAAAGGTGAGAGGGAAACTCTTTGGAAGATTCGCTGCTTTCTTCAGCTTGGGTGCTATTCTTGGACCCGCTTTATCAACTTGGATTTATGAACTATACCGATTCTCATCTTTCCCGATCCCCTGGCTTGGTGGCTTGGTTATCAGAGGAGCAGGTATCCCATTCTTCGTTAGCAGCGCTATAGGTCTTTTCTCACTGTTTCTACTCCTCGCCTTTGTGGAGGAGCCAAACCGAAAACTAAAGGCGAAGAAGAGGAAGGCTGCAAGCCGAGAGTAGATAGCTTCAGATTTAGCAGTTTCTTGTCCAATTAGTTGTGTTGATTATTATTAATAATCGCCTTTATCTCATCAACGAGTTGTTGCGCATTCCTTTCGTCAAAACACATCGGAGGCTTTATCTTGATTACATTCTCGAAGGGTCCGTCAGTTCCAACAAGAATCCCATTTTCTCTCAACTGATTCTTTAGATTGAGTGCCAAGGCTGTGTGTGGCCCTAATGTGTCTTCATCTTTAACAAACTCGACGCCCAGGAAGAACCCTTGACCTCGAACATCTCCTACTTCTGGAAAACTTGCCATAAGCCTCTGCAACTTCTGCTTCAGATGGCTTCCAGTTTCTACAGCATTTCTTTGGAGTTTCTCTTCCTTTATTACTTCGAGAACTGCAAGACCAATAGCACAGGAGACTGGGTTCCCACCATATGAGCTAAAGAATTCCATTCCGCTTTCAAAAGATCGTGCTATCTCATTGGTGGTTACTACAGCAGCAATGGGATGACCATTGCCCATCGGTTTGCCAAGCACAACAATGTCAGGCACAACACCATGCTGCTGAAATCCCCAAAAGGCTTCTCCCAAACGTCCAAATCCTACTTGTACCTCGTCTGATATGCATACGCCATCTTGGGATCTGATGGCAGAATAGATTAGCTTCAAGTAGTCTTTGGGCAGAGGTATTTGACCGCCACAGCCAATCACAGGCTCGCAAATGAAAGCTGCAATTTTTCCAACGTGCTGGTTAAGAAGCTTGATTGCTTCATTTGCATAAAATCTTCCAGCTTTTCCATTATCACTCCTATAAGGTCCTCTAAATGTGTCAGGAATGGGCGCCTTAAGTATATAAGGAGCAGGTCCTTTTCCTCCTCTGCCATTGAATTTGTATGGGCTAATGTCTATGCCTATCTTTGTATTCCCATGGTATCCATGCTCTACAACCATGACGTCTCGGGAACCAGTATGTGTGTGGGCGAGACGGATAGCAAGATCGCTTGCTGCACTGCCTGAGTTCACGAAGAATATCTTGTTCAGCGACTTGGGGAACTTCGCAAGTAGTTGCTCAGCATACTCAACTATTTGGTCATAGAGGTAGCGAGTGTTTGTGTTCAAATGGGCCATCTGTTGTTGCCCTGCCTGAACGACTCTAGGGTGGCAATGACCTACATGAGGGATATTG
>CP070679.1:1231532-1237129 GCA_020352535.1 Candidatus Bathyarchaeota archaeon
AATAATGATGTGAGAAATATGTGCAAGACTTGCGGATGCAGACCATGTAAATGCGGTCGTCCGATAGTGAACAGAGTCTGCGATGGTTGTGGCAAACCCTACGACGATTGCGCCTGCTAGACTGAAAATCTAGCCTGAATCATAAGAAAGATTCTGTAAGGATGCATCGTAGACAAATTAGTGGAATAAGGCAATCTAGTTTGTCGATTGAGTGATTATTTTTTCTGAATCTATTCTTCCTCGACGACGATGGCTTCTGTTGGGCACGAAGCCACGCAAGCCATGCAGAGGATACATTCCTCGCTTCTAATGGGAACTGATTTTTTACTATCTGGGTGTTCTGGGAGATCCTGAAGTTCAAACACTTCGACTGGACATACTCCAATGCACACCTCATCTCCACTGCATTTGGTCCAGTCAACCTTGACTGTCGGCATCTATCGGTCTCCAAGCTGGTTTCCTATCACTCATCCGAGATTTTAACATTTTTCCAAATCGGATGCCTATTAGGAATCCTTAATGGACAGGAGTGTTCCGCAGGTCGAGCCCAGTGTCTTCCTTGTACGTTTCTATCGGTCTTTCTTTGGTGCTTTAAACTCAGGATATTCCTTAAGCTTCTCTGCCATAGTTTTGAGTTTTCTTTCGATTCTGAAGTTGATGGTGTCTTTCTCGAAGGTTCCGTCGCGTTGCCTTTCTCCCGCCTTGACGCCTGTAAGGATTTCAATACCCTCACCGATTGTCTTGACAGGATAGATATGGAACCTATGCTCCTTGACGGCTTCAAGGATTTCCTCTTTGAGCATGAGGTTTTGGACGTTGCTTTCAGGGATGAGGACGCCTTGTTTCCCAGTCAAGCCTTTAGCTTTGCAGACCTCGAAGAAGCCTTCAATCTTCGCATTCACACCACCGATGGCTTGAACCTCACCTTTCTGATTAACTGACCCGGTAACTGCAAAACCTTGTTTAATTGGGATTCCAGATAGGGCGGAGAGGAGACCATATAGTTCGGTGCTGGAGGCACTGTCGCCTTCTACCATCCCGTAGCTCTGTTCGAAGACGAGTCTGGCGGAGAGGCTTAGTGGCTTGTCGTGGGTGAATGTTTCAGCGAGGTAGCCGCTTAGAATCATGACACCTTTGGTGTGGATCGGTCCTGCAAGTTTCGCTTCACGTTGGATGTCAATGATGCCTTCGCGTCCGACACCAATACTTGCTGTTACGCGGGATGGCGCTCCGAAGGCGAAGTCGCCGAGACTCATAACAGAGAGACCATTGACTTGTCCAAGTGCTTCGCCTTCGGTGTTGATGAGAAGGATATTACGCTCGATCATTTCTTGTATCCTTTTTTGCATGAGGTTAGAGCGATAGATTTTCTCTTCAATAGCCTTTTTAACGTGGCTGGCGGTTATGAATTGGACTTTATCTCGCATAGCGTAGAAGTTGGCTTCTCGAATGATGTCGGCGACCTCACCGAATCGGGTAGAGAGTTTTTGTTGGTCTTGTGCTAGTCTAGAGCCAAATTCGATGATGCGTGCTACGCCTGAAGCGTCTAGGTGTCTTAACTTCTCTTTTTGGCAGAGAGAGCAGACGAATGCTCCGTAGACCTCCTCATTTCTTGCTGATCGATGCATGGTTGTATCGAAGTCGGCTTTGACTTTGAAGAGTTCCTTAAAGTCCGTGTCTAGGTTGTAGAGTTGATGGTAGAGTAGGGGGTTCCCAATTAAGACCACTTTGACATCGAGGGGGATCGGAGTAGGTCGCATTCCCTTAGTTGTGACAAAGCCCATGCGTTCGCTAGGCTCTTCAATCGCTATGCATTCATTTGTCAATGCTCTCTTTAATGAGTCATAAGAGAAGATGTTTCGAAGTAGGTCTTCCACCGGAAGCACAAGGTATCCCCCGTTGGCTTGATGCAATGAGCCGCCACGAATCATCGTAAAGTCGGTAG
The DNA here is from genome assembly GCA_020352535.1 of Candidatus Bathyarchaeota archaeon. GTDB lineage: Archaea > Thermoproteota > Bathyarchaeia > Bathyarchaeales > Bathyarchaeaceae > SOJZ01. Next base: position 1,233,478 of record CP070679.1, read on the forward strand.
TAAGGACTCCGAATTGGGCTTCTTTCTCCATTCGTCCAAAGAGATTCTGGTTTGTGGGGTTACGCTCAATGATCACTGGAGCTCCTTTCAAGGTGGAGTTGTCTACAATTACATTTACATCGTATTTTCGGAAAGGCAACTCCTTAGCCCATGGAACTGGGAAAGGAATCTGGGGAGCTTGCGGCTTCTCAATAAATTGGGCGAGGTTCTCGAGGATGTCATCTCGCACATCTTCTAGATAGACCTTCACGTCTGGAAACTTCTCATACTTTTCTACAAGCCCATCGACCAAGTGACCAAAGGCGAATATGGCGACTTCTCGATTCAGTTTCTGGATTGCTTCACGGACTTTCTTCTCCAAGCCTCGGAGTTGCCGCATAGCTGTTCTCAGTTCAGCTTTGAGCGCTTCTCTTTTCTTTTCAATCTCCTCGCCAATTTTCTTGGGTAGAGCCATTACCTCTGGGTCGGTTAGGGGTCGCCCATTGACTACTGGGATGATGAGGACGCCTATTGGAGAGCTTTGGAGCGCGAATCCTTCTTTTTGAGCTCTGGTGTTTAGTCGGGTGAGCAGTTCTTTTCTTTCCTCTTCGACGGCTCTGGTTGCATCTTCGCGCTTTGTGGCGTAATCCTCGCTCTCGAATGCTTTAGGTAGTGCGCTCCTGACTTCAGCGATGACGGTCTTCATGTCCTTCTGAAGTTCCTTGCCTTGTCCAGGCGGCAGTCTTATCGCTTTGGGGCTGAAGTGGTCGTTGAAGTTATTGACGTAGCACCAATCTGGAGGTATAGGTTTGTCTTTGGCTATTACCTCCAAGAAATCTTTGGCTGCTGTGGTTCGTCCTGAACCAGGAACGCCAGCAATATAGATGTTGAAGCCACGGTCTTTGATTTCTAAGCCAAATCTGAGGGCTCTGACCGCTCGATCTTGACCTATAATGCCCTCTAGCGGGGCTATCTCTTCCGTAGTCTTGCAGCGGATTGATGCCGGGTCTGACTTTCTTCTCAATCTGTCAATCGACAGCTCTTGAGCCATTCAAAATCACCATTCAATAGATGCAATTTGAAGCTAATCACGTATTATGAGAAGTACATGTAAAAGGATTTTTGTGAGGTTGTTTGCAAATCCGCTGATTCACCTTGCGCGTGCGAATCAAAATTTTACCACGAAGCAATGCCAAGAACCATATTAACCCCATGAAACCAAGCTTTTGTAATAGAAAAGCGTTAAAGCTCCCCCCAACAGCCCTAAGCATTTAGCCAAGGCACGCCTATGTCAGCATATATTCCGAAAACCTTTTAGGAGGAAGCTCGGTTTCTATCGAGAGCTACTTGGAGGCTTCGAAGCGGCAACGGATGCTGCGAGATTTGAGGCACACGAGCGCACGGTTGCGAGGGCGCTATTTCTGTATGTAGATGCACTAACATTGTTTAGGGATAAAGGATATAGTCTACGTCGGAACATATGGAATGATGCTTCCATGAAAGATGACGTGGACGATATAGTGCTTTCAAACACGCTCCATCATTTCATTGAGATTGCCAAGGCGCAGAAGAGCCATCCAGAAATACTCTATGACCAAGATGCAATGATTGTCTGGTTCGAAAGGTCAAAAGGCAAGGTGCGAGAGCTTCTGGCTTTCACAATGAATCCTGACATCTATAGTGGTGCACGGAAGATGGATGTGCATACAAAGGGTCAAAAGAACGATTTTGGGGGATTTTCCGTGAGGTCTTTACGTCACGAGAAGGAGCCTGAAGTACATCATTGAGCGTAGGTTCATGATGGGAGGTGAAGTAGTTGGATCTCATAGTGATCGTTGAGATGCTTGTCCTGGTGGCTATAGGAGTAGAGGTTTTTGCGCTCTATAAGCATGTTAAGCTGGAAAACCGTATGGATGAGCATATTGACCGAGTTGATGAGCGTTTGGTCAAGTCTGAAGAGCTAGTGAAAGCTCTGGACGACCATTTAGCAGGACTCAGTGAACACATGACCCGGTTTGATGAACACATGGGCAAAGTGAATGAGTATATCATTCAGCTGGACGAGCATTTAATCCGGTTTGATGAGCATGTGAACCGGCTTGATGATTTTATACTGAAATCTTACGCGCAGACTAGTGGTAAGAAGAAAAGATGAGGGTCGATAGACAAGAAAGGACATTGACACTTGTGAACTTTGGCGGCTGTTTTGCATGAATGTTTGGAAGGATATTCCACCAGGTGATGATCCACCGAAGCTGTTGAATACAGTGATTGAGGTTATCAGCGGCTCCAGGGATAAATATGAGTATAAGTCCGAATGGGAAACATTTGTGCTTGATCGCATTATACCGTCATCCGTCGTGTTTCCTGTTGATTATGGCTTTGTGCCACAAACATGGTTTGATGATGACGATCCGCTAGACATGATGGTCCTGAGTTACGAGCCCCTTGAGGTGGGTTGTGCTGTAAAAACAATAGTGATAGGGGCATTGGTGATTGAAGATGAGAAAGGCGAAGATCCCAAAATACTGTCCGTTCTGGCGAACGACGCTAGGTTTCACGGGATCCGTGATATCTCCGATGTTCAGGCCCACAGACTTCGAGAGATCCAAGAGTTCTTCGAAACCTACAAGCGGCTAGAGCCTCATAAATGGGTAAAATTCAAAGAATGGAAAAGCGCTCAAGACGCTAGAAAGATCGTCAGCTACGCCATCAGACGGTTCAAAGAGCTTGAAACATAGATGAAAGGCTGTTCGCATGGTCCACGTTCTTGCGTTTTTCTGGAAACGTACCTCTCATTTTACCTTTTAGAATGTTAAACAGGAAAGTTTTCCATGTCTTCACATTCGCGCATGCACCTAGGAAATGGTAGAAACCAAGGTCTGCAAGCTTCTACCTATTCCATCTAAAATTTCTTGTTAGGAGAGCTATCCCGTACTCTCAGAATATCTAGTGGTAAAGAATGCTACCGTGCGCAAACAGGGCGACGGGTGGCTGGACGCTAAACTAGCATATGTGATGCTTTAAAAGTTACTCAAGTCCAAATAAAAGTAAATAAAGGTGATTCATAATATGTACGGAAAGCCAAAATGGAAAATGCTCCACTTAGCCTTTGGTGTGAAATATGAAACGGACCGCCCCATTGCTGCTCCTGTTTATAAGCACTCTTCTTGTTTTTTCTTCAATCGCAATGAGTCTGGCCGTACCAATAGCTATTGCTGGAAATAACAACTGGTCGTCAATAGACATTCAGGTGGACCACACAGTGCAGATTAGGGATGGTGGTCTTGTTGTCATCAATGATACTTTCAGACTTTCTGCAATGCAGGGGCAAAGCGTAGAATCATTACAGGACTTTTCAGCGGGATTTCCTTTCGAGTACAAGTCTAACCTTGACTACTGCTTTGCCTTTGAAGAATCAAATCCTGCAGAAATGATGGAAGTAGTCCATGACGCTGGATTAGGCACTGTTGGCTTTTATGGAGTTAACGTGATTTTCCCTGGGGCAGGAGTCGATTTAAGCGAAGGTGGGTCATATAATTTCACAGTTGTATTTGTATTCTCAAACCTTGTATCCTCAGAGGTATTTGCAACGAACGGTGATGAAACAGCCTTTTTCACCGCAGCCTTTCCTACCTACCCAAGTCTTACCCATGATTCATCATGTTACGTA
>CP070679.1:1237229-1241957 GCA_020352535.1 Candidatus Bathyarchaeota archaeon
AGCTCTCTTACAGCAGTGATTTTTGCCCACTTGTGCTGAGATCGTCCAAGCATCTGATAGACTAGAGAGAGGAGCAGAATCAATTGGGAGTTCAAGAAGCTCAAGGGCAAACTCACCAAACTCATCTTCGTCAGGGTCGAGATCGCGGGCAAGGCGAGGAAAATCACACATAGAGCTAATGCTAAGCGTGAATCAATCAAGAAGAGTGTATAGAAGAAGAAAGCGAGAAAAGTAAGTACTAGTAGGGGGGAAATTAGGTGCATGAAAAACTCCGCGGGAAACACGAGTACTCCATATTTTTGATATTTCCGATTGAATAGGATTTTACGTTCTCTCAGAAAGAGCTGTATCAATCCTTGCCCGCGCCTTAGCTTCTGGGTGAGCCGTGATCCGAAAGTTGGGGGGGCGTGCTCATAAAAGATAGCATTGGGATCATATATGCTTTTGAAACCCTGCTTTCTCACTTTCACAGCCAGCTCGGAGTCGTCGGCCATGCTATCCTCACGGACGCTTTCTAGCAAGCTTCTTCTGAAACAGGAAATCTCGCCATGAAAGATTGGAGTTGAATCTGCCACGCTCTCACCTATCCTTAAGACCTCATAGATGCTCCTGTATGTTCTTTCCACCCTTGTTGCCAGGCTTTGGTTCGGATTCAGCAAGACCTGTCTACCAGTCACAGCTCCGACATTGGGATCAGCAAAGTTTGAAATCGCTGTTCCTAGGGTGTCGTTTCGCCATATGGCGTCAGCATCGGTCATCACTACGATTTCGCCCGAACAGCATTTGAATGCCGTATTCAGAGCAGAAGCTTTCCCCTTACGCTCGCTCTCGCGTATCAATTTGACCCGAAAATCCGTATCCCTTATTGTAGCCATCCATTGCTCAATCAAATCGATTGTTCTGTCCTGAGATGCGCTGTCCACGATGATTATCTCGATGTTAGAGTAACTCTGCCCGGCTACGTTCTTCAACTTACGCACAATCGTATCTTCTTCGTTGTAGGTTGGGACAACCACGGAGACAAGAGGGCGATAGTCCCCTCCTACGAAGTTCAGCGCAGGTTTTGCCCTTTTCGACAGTTGCCACATCGCGAGAAAGTACCCGGAGTAGAAGAGGAAGAGAATTGAAGCGATTGCAGCAGTTGTTTCAACAATCAAGCTTATGCGCCCGATATGGTTTTTTGGCACTCAGCGAATTCAGCATGGAGACGCGTATATGAGTGTTCTAGCCAGAGTTTGAATTCACTTGCTCTTGGCCGTCTCCAATGGTCGAAACTAGGTAGTTTCCTGTCCGGCTATTTCCTTCTTGTCTGCCGCACTATGCGCCGCTCCATACGTCTTAGCAGAAGCGATATGGTGGCAACAGTCAAACCTTGTGAGGCTAAAACCAGCAACATGAGACCTGTAAGTGCGTAGCCACTGTGCCAGATGCCATGTAGTAGAACCTCAAGTGCTACCCACCCCAGTATGAAGGAGGCTGGCACAATTGCTAAGGCGACAAGCCCCGAGAACAGTAGAGCTGGATTGTACGTTCGCGCAAGTCGGAAAACAGAGAGGATTATCTGGAAGCCATGTTTCCAGCTCTTCAACTTCTGTTGCCCCACACGTTTTTTGTAGACAATCGGAACCTCGGTGACCCTACCTTTTGTAGCAGTCTGAGCTGCAATCTCGACTTCTACATCAAAGCCGTTGGCATTCAGCTCAAGTTGACGTGCTGCAGCCGTGTTGACCAAGTACATTCCGGAGCAGACATCTCTCAGTTTAGTGCCCATAAGCAGATTGAATGTCTTCGTAATAAGGAAGTTGCCGAATCGATTCAGCCTCGGAATGTTTTTCCGCCCGTTGGCTCGGACGCCGATGATCTGGTCATACTTATCAGCGTGAGCAAGGAAGCTTTCGATGTCCTTTGGATCGTATGTACAGTCACCATCCATAACGAGAAGGTAGGGAGTCTTAACGTGTTCAATCGCGGTTTCAATGGCTCCGCTTTTGCCTTGGCTATGTTGGTATAGAACTTGGCAGCCATTAGATTTAGCAACTTTTGTAGTTCTATCTGTAGAATAGCCATCGACAACCAGTATATGTCGATACCCCATCTGCTTCAATTCTTTGATTACTTGTCCAATAGCCAGCTCCTCATTCAGGGTGGGCAGTACGATAGTGACAGCATCCTTGGGTGTTGGCATCAATATCATCCCTAGCCTTTCGATAGTCAGGTTAACCAGTCACATTCAGCCAGATTCCAGCAAAGAGGGTATGGTGCTGAAAGTTGTGTAGATTCTCGCTGTATGTCCCGAGCTCAACGAGTAGATGATAATAGAATCCTTTGTGTTGAGTATCCCAGCTGGAATCAAGGTCAACAGAAAAACTATAATCGTTAATCGAGATCCGACTTACAGAACTATAATCTTCTTCGAAGCTCGCATCCTCGATGATGAAGGTTAAAGATGTTTCCCAGGTTTCTCGATCAGCTAAGAGGAACTGGAACTCATACATTGGAGATGCCGAGTCAACCTCTGCGTTAGCCGTGTTTGGAGTAGGCTGAGTGTGATTGCTGAGCTTCACATGAACAGTGTACAGCATTGAGCTGCCCATGTAGTTGCCTACGCTGATGTGAATCGGTCCTTGTGCCACCTCAGCCGTCACATTCAGAGGAGAATTCGGTGGAATACGCTCAGGACCTAGCAGCCAAAGTTCGGAATACCGCTCTTGGCTCCTTTGAATGGGGACGACTACGCTCAGACCCGGAAGCGCCACTATCAGAACGGCAGTAAGACCTCCAACGAGAAACAAGTCGCGATAACCTTCAAGATTCATTGGGAGAGACTTCTACCTCCTTGGTCAAGATGTGCTTGTAGTACTGCTTTTTAAAGAACCTCCAGCATAGCAGGCTGGCGCATGCAACACCTGCTGCGGACGCTATCGATAGCATTGCCATCATCGAAGAGCGTGCGTTTGACTCGGTCTTAGCGCTGCTGCCCAGGGCTTCTGCATCCTCGGAGACTCCCGCCAAAGCATCAACACAGAAATCAGCATACTGTGCCGCCCTATAGAAGTCGTTCGTTCTCAAATACATGTTCGCTAACGCTAGATACTCAACGCTAACATTCAACCGGTCCACGAGCAACGTAACATAGGCGCCTGCTGCTTCGGCTGCTGATACAGCAACAAATGCTGTTTCAACGCTAGACTTAGCGTTATCGATTGCTAGAATCGCGAGGTCTTCAGCTTCCGAGGCCTTGACGGAGGACATAAGAACACTGGATGCAACTATGAGGAAAGCGGATACAGCAGCAACAAGTCTTAGGCTCTGCGTAACCTTCACTTTGACACCTTCTCTTTCTCATCTTTTTTGCCGATGCAATTATTCGAGAAAGTGGCTTTCATGTGCTCTGAGTTGAGAAACCTATCTACTAACATCGCTCTTTCATCTTTTACTCCACTCAACTTTTTCTCCGCTTCCATACGACGCTCATAGTAGCCTTTGAATTCTCGAAGAAAGTTCATTCCTTTCTCGGTTAGATCATATGTGTTTCCATCCCGCATCTGCACCAAACCCATGTCAATAACCGCTTTCAAGTAACGAGTTAGAAGCTTGTAGCTCAGATTGGCTTGGTACATTATTTCGGTCTTCTTAGCGCCGCCGTTAACTACACCTGTGACATCGGCGATTATCTGAAGCTTGCTTCTATACTTTGCCATCGGAGACTCCACTCTCAACTCATCAGAAAATCAAGGTAGTAAATACGGATACTAGCTTACATCAATTCAAACAATACTCGAAGAAATCAGTGACTTTGACGCTTCATCTCAATTAGCGTGAAGCCAACCTCTTCCACCTTTTTTCAGCTGCTGCTTCCTTTTCTTTGGAGTAGAGGGAATAGGTCGACCACGTTTAGTGGACTTCGTCTGCCTGCGAAGGACATCTCGAATGAACTTTCCCCAACCTCCTACTGCTGGGCTTGTGACTATTACCCGCCCAAGCTGTCTACTGATTACGTGCTGCTCTAATATGTCTCCAAAGCTTGGAGGCTTATAGTTCCGTGTAGCCACTATTACCGTTCCCTGATCAATGAACAGCAAATCATAGTCGTCGCTGGCCACTCCTTCAGCCCGTACTTTATCGTCAATCCTATCCTGCCACAACGACTTCCAACGCTCTTTAAGTCCTTTCAGGAGTTCATCCCATTCACTACTATCCACTACTCAATCCCTCCATGAAAGGAGCAGATAAGAAGAAACCATCAGTCTTCACCACTTCACCCGACTTCACATCACCTGCATAAACTTAGAGACGGTAAGCCGCCATCCATTCTCTCTCTTTTCTCCCAATCCCTACGAAATCGAATATTTCGTAAATGTTCTAGAAAACAGTCCTCAAACCTCTACTTAAAGAACTAAGGAAGGAATTTCTATCGAAATCTTCTAGGCTTAAGTTCTAGTCAAAGTCTCGAATGTTCTAGAAAAGATTGAGAGTTATACAAAACAACATTTCATAAACCCTTTATATCTATGCAAAAAATACCGGTTTCTGAGGAGTCAAAGCTTTTGCATGAAATAGATAGGGTGGCTGACCTAATCAAGGATGGGCATTGGCACCTCCTCGACGATGTTACGTACAGAGCAGAAATTCCACAACCTGAAGCCAAGCTGGTTCTGGAATTTCTGGCTCACCAAAAACTCGTTGAACTTGACATGAAAAATGGAAGGGTAAAAGCTAATCGTGCGT
>CP070679.1:1242057-1250144 GCA_020352535.1 Candidatus Bathyarchaeota archaeon
TAGGACCTCCAGGAAACGAGTGGTATGGACACTATGGAGCTTTAGGCGGGGGATACTATTCTACTGGAGTATGTTATAGCGGTAGTCCTTACGGTCCTTTCACGCGTCATCCCGACAATCCGATCATCCAGAGAGATGCAGGTACGTGGGAAAACCTTGGACCCATAGTGAAAGATATGATCAAAGTCGGGGACACAATCTATGGGGCCTATGAAGCGAAAGTCCCTCCAAAGTGGCAAGTCGGATTGTATTCCGGGAGAATTACTGATGGAATCCTGAACGTAACGTTTGCTAAAAACCCAGATAACCCTGTTATAGCTGGCGATGAGGGCTCCGGAACAGAAACCGCGAATCCCGGATGGTACTACGAAGAACCAACACTCTACTTATTCATCAACTCATATGCCGGAAATTGGCAATACTTTGATTTATTTTCCAGTTCCGAAGGGACATACGGATCGCCCCTGAACACAAACAGCGTTGTTGATACTTGGACTTGGAGTAACTTCACTTGGTGCAATGCCAGCATCACAGACAACACTCGAATCGACTGGCGAATATACTACAGTGATACCTCAGGGAACGAAAACGCTACTGATACACATTACTTCAGGGTCAAAACAGCAGCCCCAGAATACGACTACGTTGACTTGGACACCAGCAACGTGGACGCCAATGCAGACAAGGGAACCCACTCAGACTTTGATGCGGAGAAAGCAGCAGCTGGCTGTGACACTTTAACTGAGCAGACAGCCGGAGCCTTTGGAATAATGAGCTTCAGAAAGAACATCACCATAAACCACGCCTACGTTGACGGCGACCAAAACTACTTCCCAGTTTTAATCGACATCTACGATGCTGACTTGCACGATGATGTTCAAAGCGATGGTGACGATATTGACTTCACAGATAGCTTTGGAAACAATCTTGACCATGAAATAGAATACTTCGACAAGAGCTACAATGGCACCCATGCGCACCTAATAGCTTGGGTTAAGACAAACCTGACAGGCGCATCTGACACCACAATCTGTATGATTTATGGAAACGCTACATGCGAGAGCCAGCAGAACTCAATAGGCGTATGGGAAAACAACTATCAAGGAGTCTGGCACCTCGATGCATCCTCAAGCCCAGACCAAGACTCCAGTGTGAATAATCAGGGTGCAGTGTGGTTTAATACGCCTACTCAGACTGATGCGCAGATTGGGAAAGGAAAAGACTTTGACATTGGAGATGGAACTCAAACCGCTGAAGATCCTAACCATACAGCTGCAAGCATAACTGTCGAAGGATGGGTCAACGGTGACACGTTCTCAAACACAGAAACCTGGAACGAGGCGACATTCGTTCAAAGATACTACACATACTACTTCATGATATGTAAGGACGCTACAAACAGGGGCAAACCGAAGGTTTACCTGTACACTTCAGGTACAAGCGATTGGAAACTAGCAGATACAGCGCTCGATGTAGGCAAATGGCATCACATAGCTTTCACGTATACATCGGGATCCCTACGGATATACGTAAACGGCACCTTAGACCGAGAATACACCGATGTTACAGGTGATGTGCAAGCTGGTGGGGGATCAGGCTCCCAATTTGTCTACTTTGGAGCCCAAGGCTCTGGCAGTCCCTTCAGAACACTAGATGGCAAACTCGATGAGATGCGCTTGTCAAGCGGCGTCCGAAGTCCTGAGTGGCTAAACTTGACCTACCAGAACATAGCTAACCTCGAAGTCTTCCTCTCGGTTGGCAGCGAAGAACCCTCACCTTCAATTAATTACGAGCTAGACTTGGAGATACAGTGGACGAACGCTAACTACACACGCTCAAGTGAAACACTATGCATCAAAACTGGCGCTTTTAGCGGCTCCGAAGCCCTTCATGTGAGAATCTGGAATACTACCGATAGCTCATGGAATCCAATTATGACTCTCGCTGCAAATCAATGGAACAACGTCTCCGTAACATCCTACTTGACGGAATCAACCTTTACCATTCAATTCTTGGGTGGTTCTGAAAGCGGAGATGCAGCTCAAGATTCATGGACCATCTGCAGTTCACTCCTACGAACCCAATCGCCTCCGCCTACCTACTTGCTAACTATAAATTCTGCAATCGGAGGATCAACGAACCCACCTGCTGGAACCTACACCTATGACGAGAATGAGATTGCTACGGTGACAGCTACTCCAAACACGTACTACTCCTTCAGCTATTGGGTATATGATGGGCACACCAGCACCAATAACCCAATATCCCTCACAATGAGTGAAAACTACACCTTGACCCCCGTCTTCACCTCTTCTCCTCCACCGGGGGTACCAGAGTTTCCATTAGGGCTAACGTTAGAGCTACTCTTCATACCAGTAATGATGTACCTGCTATGGCGAAGTAAACACGGAAAGAAACTGCTGCCCTAAGACTCTACCTGTTCTCCTGACACGCACACGAACTACGATTTTCCCAGTTTCAGGTCGAAGATTTCTTTCAGCTTTCGCACGGAGACGCTCTGGTTCGCTGTTATGACATCATGGAAGAACTTCTCGCTATACTTATCGCCCATTCTCGCCTTTACATTTTCCCGTAGCTTTAAGATTAAATGCTTACCCAGAAGATATGAGAGTGGGTATCCTGGATTCTGTGTATATCTGCGAGCCTCAGCTATTGCTCCTTCCTTAGCCATCCCCGTCTCCTTCATCAGCAGGTCTACTGCCTCATCGACGCTCATTTCTCCGCAGGACAGCTTGACATCCACAATTATTCTAACCGCACGGGTTATCATGGCGTTCACCTGCATGAGCTCCGATTTCAAGCCTCCTTGGAAGCCGTGTTGCATCATCATCTCTTCACAGTAATGCGCCCAACCCTCAGATGTTTCGGCACCTTGAGCCAAGTCTCGCATGAAAGAGCTCAAGCGATTTGAGCGTGAGGTTGCCAAGAAGTGCCCTGGATAGGCTTCATGTACTGCAGTATTCGGAATGCTTGCATAATTGGCAAATTTCCCCATATCTTCGACCTTCCTTGGCTTTGTGACAATGTAGATGCCCTCTTGGGTCTTTTCGAACTTGCCTGGGACGACCAAAGCTGCAAAGGGTATCAATGGCGCTAAGAATGCTGGTGTCTCTCTGACGTAAAGCTTGCCTCCCTCATCAATAGTAGCCAAGTTATGATCAATCACAAACTTTTTTGCTCGTTCCATCTCTTTCCGTGTGAAGTCTAGGGTTTCCTCAAAGGTCTTGGGAGCGTCAGCTCGAATCTCCTTCATCACCGTTTCAACTTTCTTGCCAGGAGCGATTTTGTCAGCCAACTCTGCTTTCCGCTTCTTCAACTCCTTGAGGTATTCAACACCTAATTCATAGATCTCGTCAGCGCTCATCCCTAATTCTCGGAGCTCAAGTAGCTTCTCAAATTTCGCCTTGCCTAGAACCCAATCTGCCTTTGCCTTTGGCAGTAATGAGTTGAGCCATTCGAGATGCCTCTTAATCGGTTTGCCCAACGCTGCGACAGCCTTCTGAAGACGTTGATGAAGCGCTTCGGAGACGTTCCCTTTGGTTGCGCCGATAAGAAATTGGAAGTAGCCTGGCATCTGTTGCCCTTGTTCAATCGCAATCTCAGTCCATAATTTTACAGGAACACATTTCTCAAAGCTTGTCCTGAACTGTTCAAGCTGAACAGGCAGCTTTTCCAAGCGGGACACGATACCCTCGATTCTCTGTTCGAAAGGGGCATAGTCCCGGGTCAGGGCTATGAAAATAATCATTCCAATGGTTCCTAGAGCTTCAGGGTTTTTCTCATGGGTCCGTTGTTTATAATATGAAAATTTCTGGCTCTCGTAGGCTTGCTCGAAGATTCGCCAGTCCATTTTATTATCGTCGTTGAGCTCGTCAAAGTTTATTGTCTTCTTCATCTTGGTTAGCCAATCTTCCATCAGCTTCAGATTCTCATAGTCTGTTTCTATGCTGCCGTTTGAGAGCAGCTTATCATAGGGCTCATGGAAACCGAGAAAGGTTGCCCACTCTGGATTCTTTTCTAGGAATTGCTTCAAACCTTCTTGCGCAAGCTTCTCAAATGCTTCATCCGCATTCATCTGAAACACCATCTTCCAGTAACCTGCCTGAGACCGATTTATATCCTTATGGCTGTAGGCTAGGTCGACTGCACGTCAGCGTATAAGGATTTAAAGCCAAGAACCTCCTAATCCAAGTCAGATAAGAACAGAAGGTGCGAGCATGAAACTACAGAGCGGAAAACGCAGCATCTTCGTCCTGATTGATACGGAGCTTGACTCTGATGAAGATGAGCTTATGGAGAGGCTGCTGGAAGTTGATGAAGTTAAGAGCGTTCACATTATAAATGGTGAATACGACATCCTCGCCGTAGTGGAGGTAGACCTGCGAGGAAAGCCCATTTTCTCGACGATTCAAGAGCTTTCTCTACATGTCATCAGAGAAATTAGGCAGATTGAAGGGATTCGAGACACTAGCACTATTGTCCCGTTTGTAACAGCCACAAGATAGCTAACGCCATCAGCGCCTATCTTAGGATAGTACGAGTCTCTGATGTTGATTCTTGCAGGGTGAGCCTTCGCACAGGTAGACCTCATTGGTTCCTAGAGCAGCTGTCCATGCCCAGCACGTGGTGAGGTCTCTAGGCTTTCCTTCATACTCTTCTTGAACGTGTGGGCAGAGTTCCACATCATGAGTTCGTTGAAGGATCATCACATCTTCCAGACTAACTGGCTCTGTTCGCTTGCTGAACCATGAGTTCAGGTATTCTATTCGGTCTGTACTGTGTTTTGGCTTCTTAGGAGTGATTTTGTCGAACTCGGGAGAGAAGTAATGGTTTGTGGCAAAAAGGAAGTCGGGTCGCTCAATTGTGCCAATCGCTTTGGATGGGTGCGCTTGCACAAATCCAAAGTCGCCTTGCTTATCGGCAATCAGGTAGTTGTTGCCCATGATGAAGCGAATTCTCGTGAGGAACTCAACTGCATCGTGGCTTGTCTTACAGTTGTCTAATATCCACCGAATTGCGACTCCACTGATGATGCCTGGCTGCAGGTTTTCCCAGCAGGTGCTTGATTCGCCAATGGCTAAACCTGCTTCGTTTATGCCGCCCGCTCTTCCCAGAAAAGTCTCCGAGAAACCTAGACTCGCTAGCTTGCCTTTTGGTCTTGTCATAGAGATTGATGCGAACTTCATGGCATACTGAAGCCAATCCATGCTTCGAGCGAAGATTGGATGCCCACTTTTTGTATGTTCACCAGAAATTGCTAACAGTGTGCAGTTAGAGTAGAGTCCTGCCGCAAGCTCTGAGGAGAGCAAGTTTTCGTAGTTGAAGTTCCCTGCGTCAGCGATTCCCTGTAGCTCTTCAAGCAACTCAGGGCAATACTTCTTCACTATATCTTGGCAGTCATATGCGAAGTCGAGTTTTTCCTTTGTGCACTCCTTGGAGTAGTGGGAAGGAACCTGTTTCCTGCACTTCCTGCCAATGGATAATCCAATCTCATAGTAGCTTCCTTTCAATTTCAGCCTAATCATATGAATCACTAGGAAGCGTATAGATTAAGCCGCGCTCTAGATTTCTACTGTCTCTTTCTTCTTAGGTATGTAAACTTCAGATATTCCTGAGATTTTATGAGATAGGGCTTCAGCTTGGTCCAGTTCCCCATGGACGAGGAAGGTCTTCTTAGGCTTCAAACCCTTTACTAATTCTATGAGTTCTGTTTGGTCCGCGTGGCCGGAAAGCTCAATCTGTTCTATCTCAGCTTTAGCTGAGATTACACGTCCATTATCTGTGAGCTCGCCTTTTTCCCTAGCGATATTCAGCGGGCTATCTGGCGGGAGATATCCTGAGTTGATGATTACCGAGTTGTCTGCATTATCTACCCATTGTTTGAGTAGGTGAAGGCTTGCGCCTGCATGTCCAAATCCTGACGTGCAGATGACTATAGCAGGTTCTCTAATCTGCTGGGTTCGATAGAGATGTCTCACATGTCGATAGTCAAAAGGTCGTTTCTGTTTTCGAACTTCGTCAGTGAATAGGTGCTTGTAGCTGTTGAAGTATTCTGTGATTCTGTCGGCAAGGGGAGATATCGTGTAGACATTGTACTTCGGGAGAACTCCGCTCTCTATTGCTTGGTCAATTCTCTTTGCCATCTCTTGGCTGCGATGAAAGGCGAATGCTGGGATTAAGACATTCCCCTCTCTTTCGATTGTCTTTAAAATCTGTTTGAAAAGCTGATCGGTCAATTCCCTTCTTGGACGCCTAACGGTCCCTCCATAGGTTGATTCGACAATCAGCACATCTGGCTTCTCTGGCAGGTTTTCTACTCTACTTCCGACCAGAATCTCAGTGTCGTGAAGGCAGAAATCTCCTGTATACAGAATCTCTTTGCCCTCCGTTTGGATGCTAATCATTTTTGCCCCAGCTACGTGTCCCGCTGGAAGCAACCGGATTGACATTTTTGGCAGGGCAATTTTGTCTCTGACCCACCACGCTCTCTCGATTTTATTGGCGTCTTGTTCAGTGTAGTAGAAGCTATTCCCATTCAAACTTTGAATCTTGATTGTATCAAGTAGCAGTTCAGTAGTGATATCGCGAGTTATCTTGGACCCCACAATCACTGGGTTCCGATTGGACAGGTCTAGAAGGCGACCTGAATGATCCAAATGAGCGTGACTGATTATGACTGCATCAAAATCCGTAGGTAGCCGGTCGGGAGCTTTCTCTCCAACCCTGGTTCCATAATCTAATGCGACCTTGTCGCCACTACTTTCGACGGCAATGCATGAGCCGCCTACTTCTCGGATTCCTCCGAGGAAACTAATTTTCATATCTTTTCCTCCTTATCTGTAAACGTTAATCGTTCCATAAAATCGGGTGAAATCGCTCATACACCGACTCGCTGTGCACAGTGAAAAACTGTGTTAGATCGATACGTTTGCTGTGGGGTTACACTGAAGGGTGCTATATTAATTTATTGAGCGAACCCGTTACGACGCCTAAGCTATGATTTGGATTATGTGCACGCCTTCAAGACAAAGCCTGCTGGCAACCACCAGCAACCCAAGGTTTTTATACACTTTTAAAAGATAGAGCAGGGAAAAAGGTGATTTCATGTCTCCAGAAGAAAAATCTACGGGCGTATCGATGACCATGTTCATAGCCGGAATCCTCATAGCAATCATCGCATCCGTTCTGGTCTCAACCCTGGTTGCCCCTCAGATAGGATTAGTCCAAGGTCCCAAAGGGGACACAGGACCACAAGGACCGCAAGGAGCCATCGGACCCGCAGGACCAGCAGGCGTGTTCGGCTCAGCAGCATCTAATGACACGATTTCTACAACCGAGACAATGCAGTTCATCGATGTCGAAGGAATGTCATTGACCCTAACCCTGAACGACACAAGCCACATACTAATCTTCTTCAGCTGTGAAGCTTGGCCAGACTACGATGCGACCATCGTTATCCGCGCAATGGTAGGTGATACTATAGCAAGCCCTGGACAAGTCTACCTCGTGCCAACCGTCTGGGACTTCAGCGAAACCGACATCTACACACTGTGGTGGGGCTCCTACACCTACAACTTCCACCAAACCCCAGTTGATCCCGGAACATACACCATCAAGATTCAATGGATAATCAGTGGCGGACAAGGCGATATGAGCTTCCGCACATTGACTGCTATGGCGCTTCCAGTACCATAACAGTGTCCGGCTAGCCTGTATTGGATTGCATCTTGGGATTCGTCACCATCCCCGCTTTCTTTTAAGGATTAAAGAAACACTATCAGCTAGAGTATTCAAACCCATTCTTCAGGGCTCTATCAAGCTTAGAGCTGCAGGTATTGGCTTCAGCATCTCTGTTTCGTAGTCTGGTCCACTCATGGAAATGTAGTACGTGAATTGCGAATCTTCAAGTAATCTGATTGTTGGGTTGGATGCTACAGCTAGTTTTTTGAATCTAATAGAACAGAGCCTTCCGTTGCCAGATACTTGTGCATCAAACCCGTCTGGAATCCACTCACATGCTAATATGTAAGCGGATTCGTTTTCGTTGAGTATTTGAAATGCCTTCG
>CP070679.1:1250244-1261708 GCA_020352535.1 Candidatus Bathyarchaeota archaeon
AATAAAGTCGGTTAAAGAAGTCAGTCAACTGACTCCTGAGCTCATCGTCTCTAGGGAGTGGCGGAAGGTGAAGCTTCGGAAGTTCAATGTCACGGCGCCAGGTCCCATTATTCACCCTGGCAAGGTTCATCCTGTTCAAGCAGTAATCCAACTGGTCCGAGAGGCTTTCCTCGAGATGGGGTTTACTGAGATTAGAGGTTCCATTGTTCAAACGGCTTTCTGGAACTTCGACGCGTTATTCCAGCCTCAAGACCATCCGGCCCGAGAGATGATGGATACATTCTATCTAGCCCACCCCAAGAAGGGGAGATTACCTAGAAGAAGCTTCGTAGAGGCGACAGCAAAGACTCATGAGAACGGTTGGACTACGGGATCAAAAGGCTGGCAATACAAATGGAGTCCTCAAGAAGCTAAGAGACTTGTTCTACGAACACACACGACGTCGGTTACAATTCACTATCTTGCTGAGCACAAGACGCCACCTGTAAAGGCGTTCTCAGTGGATCGCATATACCGCAACGAGAAACTGGACTACAAGCACCTTGCAGAGCTCTTTCAGATTGAAGGCATAATTATGGATAAGAATGTAACCCTCCGCGATTTGATTGGTACCATGAGGGATTTCTACCTGAAACTCGGTCTGGAAAAGGTTGAATTTTGGCCCAGCTACTTCCCCTATACGGAACCGTCGGCACAGGCGACAGCCTACGTTCCGGAGCTCAATACTTGGATTGAATTATGCGGGATGGGCATCTTTCGTCCAGAGGTTCTAGCCCCCTTCGGCATCAAACATCCAGTCTTGGCGTGGGGCGGAGGGCTCGAGCGGCTAGTTATGCTCAAATTGGGTGTAGATGACATTCGGCTCCTGTACAGGAATAACCTTAGCTGGATACGGAGGCATCCGATATGCCAGTAATTACCTTGGACAAGGATCGTTTCTCCCAATTCATAGATCGCCCCATCACCGTTGAAGAAATGGCCAAATGGCTTCCGTGGCTTGGAGCCAGCATAGAGGAAACTGGACCAGACTTTGTGAAGATCGAATTTAATCCCAACCGCCTGGACTTCTCGAGTTACACTGGCGTGGCACGAGCGTTTTGTGGGCTCATGGGGTGGAAAACAGGCTTGCCCGAGTACGTGGTGAAGAGAGGCTCAATCGTCATAAACGTGGATGAAGCCGTATCGGACGTCCGACCCTACATTCTAGGGGCTGCCATATACAACATTAAAATCGACGCGGACTCGATAGCCGAGCTTATGGAGATGCAGGAAGACCTCCACTGGGGCATTGGCAGAGATCGAAGAAAAGCTTCAATCGGAGTTCATAACCTAGACCCTGTTGAAGCTCCATTTACCTATACTGCGCGTGACCCAGAAACCTCCAGGTTCATTCCGTTAGGCAGAACGACAGAGATGAATCTGAAGGAGATACTGGAGGCTCACGATAAGGGCGCTGCATATCGACACTTGGTGGATTGGGCCCCCAAATGCCCTTTACTTGTAGATGGGAAAGGACAAGTCCTTTCCATGCCACCGATTATCAATGGAGAATTAACACGAGTCGAACCCACGACGCGGAACCTGTTCATCGATGTGACAGGCCCCGACCTGAATGCCATAGCTAAAAGTATGAACATTCTCGTTACGGCACTAGCAGACATGGGCGGTTCGGTTGAGAGCGTGCAGGTAAAATATCCAACGCAAACGATTACTTCACCGGATTTAAAGGCTGAACAGATGAAACTACGGATCCGCTACGCCAACAGATTGCTTGGACTCAAACTCTCCGAGACGCAGATCATGCAAGCTCTCAGCAAGTGTCGACTGCGTGCAACCAGATTAGGAAGAGGCGTGCTCAACGTTTCGATCCCTCCTTACCGGACGGATATCCTCCATGAGGTAGATCTAGTTGAGGAAGTAGCTATTGGCTATGGCTACTATCAGCTGAAACCAACAAGATCTGCAGCTTTAACGCGAAGCAAGCAGCATAGAATTCAGCAGCTGGCGAATCATGTTCGTCAAGTCATGATTGGGCTAGGCTTCACAGAGGTAATGAATTTCATCCTCACAAACGAAGCTAATGAATACGTGAAGATGCGGAAGAGAGTCGGTAGGGTCGTCAGGCTGGCAAATCCTGTTTCAAGTGAATACTGCATCGCCCGTGAAAATTTACTGCCAAGCTTGATGAGAAACCTCGCTGACAACAAGCATGAAACCTATCCTCAACGTATCTTTGAAGTTTCAGACATTATCGATGTGGACAAGCGGACCGAAACACGCAGCAAACGCAAACTCCACGTTGCAGCAGTCTCAATCCATTCAAAAGCAAACTTCACAGAAATCAAATCTTATGCGGAAGCCTTGATGACCAACCTTGACCTGCAGAAACGTGAGATTATAGCGGTGAAGCATGCGAGCTTCTTGGATGGAAGGACCGCGGGAATCCAGGCGGATGGTAGCATGATAGGTGTTTTGGGGGAGCTTCATCCAGAAGTTCTAAACAACTTTGAACTTGAAAACCCTGCAGGCGCGTTTGAAATCAATCTTGAGAAAGCTATCTAGAGGAGTGCGCATTCTCCCAAATAGGTCAACTTGGGCATGCTATCGCCAGCTAGGAAGCTTTATCTCCTATTGTACGCTTCATAACGTTGGCGATGACACGAGCCTCATTAATCCCACCGATATCCCCCTAAGGCTCATGCAGACGGACCCGAAGGAGGCAGATGTTTCATCTACCTGTGATGTAGGGTTTACCCAGGCATGGGACAGGTGGGCGCGGGTGCCATCTAAACCCCACGTCAGAGAGAGCCCAGCCGAGAGGAGCGAAAAGGCTCTGCTGTGAGGCTGAGTGTTAGGTTACGTGGGAGACAGCGCCCGCGATAAGAACTTTTAAGTTATTCAAGATTGATGCACTAGCAGTAAATATGAACCAGGCGAAGAAACGTGGACATTGAAGAGAGAATCCACCTTGTGGTCAGAAACACGGATGAAATCGTGACTCCTGATGAACTCCGTATACTGCTGGAGACCACTCCCAAGCCGAAAGCTTACTGGGGCTTTGAGTTAAGCGGTCTAATGCACATTGGCTTTGGCTTGGTCTGTGGATCAAAAATTAGAGACATGATCGATGCAGGCTTCGACTTTGTCATTTTCCTGGCTGATTGGCATTCATGGATAAACAACAAGTTAGACGGAAATATGACGAACATCCGAACCTGCGGTGAATACTTCAAGCAAGGCTTCACTGCACTAGGAATAAAACCACGCAGCGTGAAATACATCTGGGCATCAGACATAGCGAAAAACCTTGAGTACTGGGAGAAAGTCATCCGAATCGCAAAGGGCATCTCTCTTCAAAGAACTTGGCGAGCACTACCTATTATGGGTCGCGAAATGGGCTTCAAAGATGTAGAAACAGCGTGGATGTACTACCCGTGTATGCAAGCAGCAGACATCTTCCATCTAGATCTGGATGTAGCCTGTGCAGGCTTAGATCAGAGAAAGGCTCATATGGTGGCAAGAGAAGCCTCGGGGAAACTCAACAGGAAGAAGCCGATATGCGTCCATAGCCATCTGATTATGGGGCTTCAGGAGCCTGAGAAGACCGAAGGCGAATTTGACGAAAACACAAACATCAACCTGCAGATTAGCTCAAAAATGTCGAAGAGCAAACCTGGGAGTTGCATATTCATACATGACACAGAAAATGAGATAAATCGGAAGATTAGAGCCGCCTATTGCCCGCCAAAACAGGTCCTTGGAAACCCTGTGCTTGAACTAGCTAGGTACACAATTTTTCCAAACCGAGACACTCTGCAGGTCACGCGTCCAACTAAGTATGGTGGGTCAGAGACCTTTGAGACCTATGGGGCAATCGAAGAAGCATATGTCACAGGGAAGCTTCATCCCTTGGACCTTAAGAATGGCGTGGCGGAATCTCTCGTGGCGATTCTGAAGCCAGCTAGAGAGTACTTCCAGTGCCATCCGCAGACTCTGCAGAAAATGATGGAAATGGGCATCACAAGGTAGACGTATTGTCAACCAGCCTGAAGAATCGAGTAGAACTTGTCCTGCAACTCCTTGACAGGCTAGGAAAGGAGTCTGCCAAAGGAGTACCAATACTCGTAGAAGGACGAAAAGATGTGAACACTCTACGAGAACTATCGATAGACGGTGAGATTATCTCGGTAAAGACCTCAGGAAGATCAATTGTTGATGTTCTTGCAGATGTAGAGAGTCGAGGATTGCAGGAGGTTGTACTCATGATGGACTTTGACAGGCGTGGAAGAGAACTTACTAAACGCCTGACCCAGCATTTCGAGGAAGCAAGAATCAAACCTAATCGTTTCTTCTGGAGTCGCCTTCGCGGCTTGGCAGGGCGGGAGGTAAAGGATATCGAAGGATTGGCAACGTATCTAGAGAATCTGAAGAAGAAATGCGGTGAACGAATCTAAAGCCCTGCCTTTGACATCAGACTGAAGGTGAAGGGAAGATTCGGAAAGTATAAGAGGTGCAAGCCGGTTAGAGGTAAGGCGCATCTTACTAAATGAGGTTAATTCTCTTGATTGAGGTGAAAGTTGATGGGAACGTCACAATCGATTACTGTGAAGTATGTTATTCGCGCGAAGTTCGAAGTAGAGGGAGTTGTTGAAAAGTCGGATGCAATCGGAGCGGTCTTTGGTCAGACGGAAGGGCTATTTGGACCTGAACTAGACCTGCGCGAGCTGCAAAAGTCCGGACGAATTGGCCGAATCGAGATAAAACTCGAATCAGCAAAAGACAAAACCACGGGTACATTGCTCATCCCAACCAGTCTAGACCGAGTCTCCACAGTCATTCTAGCAGCAAGCCTCGAGAGCATCGATCGTGTAGGACCCTGCGCTGCCAAAGTTACACTTGAAAAAATCGAGGACATCCGTAACGTACGGCGACACGCAATCATTAAAAGAGCAAAAGAGATTCTCCACAAATGGACGATTGAAGCTCTCCCTGGCACAGAAGAAATCTTCAGAGAAGTCTCCGAAACCCTAAGGGTGGCTAGGGTTGAAGCTTATGGACCCGAGAAACTCACAGCTGGCCCTGACATCGATATCTCTAAAGAGATAATAGTCGTCGAAGGAAGAGCGGATGTAATCAATTTGCTGCGGTGCGGCATCCACAATGTCATAGCGGTTGAAGGCGCCAAGATACCGGCAACAATCATCAAGCTCTCAAAAGAGAAAGATGTCACAGCATTCCTGGATGGCGACAGAGGAGGCGACCTGATACTCAAGGAGTTATTGCAGGTTGCCACTATAAAATACGTGGCTCGAGCCCCTTCAGGACGAGAAGTAGAGGAGCTGACAGCGAAGCAGATTTCAAGCGCCCTTCAACGTAAAGTCACTGTTAGAAAACCAAGAACCAAGAAACCCCCGACCAGAAAGCCCATGGCTAAACGGACGCGAGAACGCCAAAGGATAATGGTCCCGAAGAAGATTATGGAAGTAGCCAAGAAGCTCGATGGCACACTAGAAGCCGTCTTGTTCGACGCGAAGATGAAGAAGCTGGAACAACTGCCAGTAAGCGAACTTGCAGAAAAGCTCCAGCAGACCAAAGATGTGGATACCGTCGTCTTTGACGGCGTAATCACACAAAGGCTTGTCGACATGGCGAATGAGAAAAGCGTCAAATACCTCATTGCCGCTCGACTTTCAGACGCGATACAGCAACCCTTAGGCGTCCACCTCCTAACCTTCAAAGACGTAAACGGCTGATTCTCCACAGATCAAAGAGCTGCCGCAGATCTTAGTGACAAAAGAAAATGCTCATACCACCCATCAGCTATGCTCTCGCAGGGACCTGACAACCACAGATCCTAGGAGGAAACATAATTTTGAAAACATTGAAGATGAATCTCAAAAAGGGCTTGGCGCAGGTTTCACCTGACAACCTAGACGACCTCTGGCACCTGTACAACATAATCCATAAAGATGACGAGGTGCAAGCACGTACAACTCGTGAAAAAAAGCTTGATGAGGATTACGCTCGCCCAAAAAGGGGAAAACGAGTCTCCGTCTTCCTCGGAGTAAGGGTTGAACGGGTCTTCTGGGATAAAACTCTGAACCGCCTACGAATCCATGGAATCGTCTGCAAGGCACCAGAAAAGCTGAATGTGAAGGGTGAGCACCACACTCTGAACGTGACCATAAACAAGCCTGTGACCATCGTCAAGGCCAAATGGTCGAAGCATCATATCGACCGACTCCATAGGGCTAGCAAAGCTAAGGAAGCACCGATAATCGTAGTTTCAATCGATGATGAAGAATACTGCATAGCGGTTCTAAGACAGTACGGCGTCGATGTCAAAGCTGAGGAAAAGGCAAACCTTCCAGGAAAGCTGGAAGTCGACAAGAGAGTAGAAGCAACACGTCGATTCTTCAAGTCTACACTCAAGTCACTGAGACAAGTGTGGACGCCCCTTCGTAGCCCAATAGTTGTAATTGGTCCAGGGTTCATGAAGAACAATTTCGTCAAACACGCCAACGCTGAAGCCACCGAGATTGCCCGGGCTGTTGTCGATGTAAAGGGAGTGAATAGCGGAGGTCTAGCCGGGATTAAAGAGGCCTTACGCTCAGGGGTCTTCACCAAGACACTACGACGGGTGCAAGTAGCTGAAGAAACTAAAATCATGGAGGCTGTGCTTGAACGTCTTGGGAAAGGACGATCGGATGTGACCTACGGGGTCACCAACGTAGAACAAGCATGTTTGATAGGCGCTATTGAGAGGATTCTCTTGGCTGATACGGCTTTGAGAGAAGCTGCGGACGAAGAGAGAATCGCCTTAGAAAAACTCATGAGAGAAGTCGAGCAGAAAGGGGGTCAAGTCAACGTCATCAGCACCGAACATGAAGCTGGGGAAAAACTGCTGGGGTTGGGGGGCATCGCTGCTCTTCTCCGGTACCAGATAGGCTAAGAGTAGCTGACAATGCTTTAGTCTGGTCCGTTGAACCTCTAGATTCTTCACATCAGGAGCAATCTATGCTCATTAGAAGTTGAGACGTCTACGGATTGCAGGGTTCTGGTCAGCAAGCTTCTTCAGGACCATCTCGAATGATTCACCCGGTAACAACTCTCTTTCAATGAAGACTCCTGTTCTCCCAGTCTTTTCACGCCGGAGAAGGGCGTGAACGCGATCGAAGACAGTAGTTACAGAAATGCCTAGCAGACCAGCAGTCTCCTCTTCTCGTCCAACGATTGAGCTTTCAATGTGACCACTTGCGGTAGGCTCAATTAACATCAGTCGCTTGTCGACGCCTGGGACACGCCTTTCTTCTTTGAGTGCAGTTCGTGATGCTTCACCGCCAAATCTATAGAAGCCCTTCTCTACAGGGCGGAGTTTCACTAGCGGAAAGGAAACACCTTCTTGGGAACCGAGTTCAATGTACCCCTTGGCTGCATATAGCGGCGTGGCCTGTATGATTGTACGGCGGTTGATTGGAATCTTGGCCTGTTGGAGGGCGCTTTCAATGATGAACGAGGATGGAGGATTGGGCAGGAACACATCAATATCGCTCTTTCTGGAGGTATCCCCTCGCGCAACGCTTCCATGGGTAATGGAGCGTAGATGGAACCTGTGGAGGCTGTTCATTATTCGAAGGGCTTTTAATCGCAATTCGCTCAGCTGATGGACGTGTTTCTTATCGTAGATGACCTCCACACGTTCTGCATGTCTTACCGGTCTTACGCTTATCCGTAGCCCTCCGTTGTAGAGAAAAATCCAGACATCTTCGATAGGTACGTGTGTCTGGCTCTACAGAAAGTATAACAACGCGCTATTTAGTAGTCTCTTCTCGAGGAGACCGGCAAGATGCCTATGTGCACAGTCTGCGACAGAAGAGGCGCAATCTTCAAGCGGGTGTATTCTGGGCAGCAGCTTTGTGCACGCTGTTTCTGCAGGTCCATCGAACAGAAGGTCCAGGCAACCGCGTCGAAATATGAGATGCTCCAGCCTGATGACAAGATCATGGTTGCCGTCTCAGGTGGAAAGGATAGCGTGGTTCTCCTTCGCCTGCTTGCGAGAATGGAAGAAGCCTTCCCAAAAACTACGCTACGGGCGGTCACTATTGATGAAGGGGTGAGAGGATATCGTGATGAGGCGTTAGAGATTGCGGTGAAGAACTGTCAGGAGCTCGGTGTGGAACATACTGTAGTCTCGTTTAAAGGGATGTTTGGATACGAGTTGGACAGGCTTGTTACTCTTATCCGAGAGAAAGGGATGAAAGGGCTGACTCCCTGCGCCTATTGCGGTGTCCTGCGAAGGCAGGCGCTGAATGTGGCAGCTCGTGAAGCAGGAGCTGACAAGCTGGCCACAGGTCATAGCCTTGATGATGAGACGCAGACGATGCTGCTAAACATTATTCATGGGGACGCTCTTCGAATTGCACGAGTTGCTCCAGTCCTTCCAGTAGCCCATCCCAAGCTTGTTCAGCGGATCAAGCCGGTCTGTGAGGTGCTTGAGCGAGAGATTGTATTGTACGCGTATCTGAAGAAGCTCCGGTTTCATGATACACCTTGTCCTTACGCGGGAACAGCTTTGAGAAATGATGTTCGGAGCATGCTTAATCGGATGGAGCAGAAACATCCTGGCACGAAATTTGCGATCTATCGGTCGATAGAACGGATAAGACCCGGATTAGAATCATTAGCGAAGGACGGGGCATTGCAGAACTGCCGGTTCTGTGGAGAACCGACAGTGGCGCAGACTTGCCGATCGTGTCAGATGCTCCGAGAACTGGGCATCTCCTGAAGGAGTGCAATAACCTTTTCTGAAGTTTTCCCTATCTATGCAAGGGTTTTGATTATGACGATTCTCTCCGACAAGGAAATTTGTGACCACATCGAGGAGGGCAAACTGAATATCATATCGTTTGAACCCTCCTGCCTGAACCCCGCGGGTTACGACTTGAGGTCTAACGACACGGTAACCATCAAGCCAGGACAGTTTCGGCTAGTAGCAACTGTAGAATGCATACACGTGGGTTTGGGATTGCTCGCTTCTCTTCACATCCGCTCTTCTCTTGCACGGGAAGGCGTGATTGGGAGCTTCGCAGCTGTAGACCCTGGATTCCGGGGGCAACTTACGCTTAACCTTCGAAATGAAGGACAAGACGCTGTTACGATTCGTGCGGGAGAGCGCATAGTCCAGATCGTTTTTCACAGACTCGGGCAGCCTGCGATGAGAGGATATGATGGAGCATATCAAGATAGCAAAGGAGTGGTAAGGAGTAAGAGAGGCTGAGTATGGGCTAGCACAACATGGTAGTAGCGGCAGGTCACTAAGGCTCGACGCCCAGTTTCCATCAAGACCTCAGCCTCTTCACTCATACCCGCGACCCCTCAAGCGCTATACGTCCAAGCTTAGGTTGCTCCCTCCCGGGCCTGGCCAGGTTCACCTGGTGAACGTATTTGACAGCTTCCCTACGAAAGCTACCCCACGACCGCTAGCCTAGAGGGACGGGTACTCATGGCTGAAAGGCTGAAATACTTGATGATCTTTGACGCCTTACCCTAGTAGTCAGCCCGTCATGTAGAGGGTTTACGGTTCAGAGGACCCCTAGCCCCCCGCCTAGACCCGCCGCCAAGAAAACCATGATTTCCGAAAGTATAAAGTTTTATCAACGCTTAAGTACGCTTTTGTTTCCTTTCAGAAGGGCCATTTGAAATAGTGTGCTCAGATTCAGACGGGGAGGCGCTGTGATGACCACCAAAACCGAGGAGGCTGAAAGCCACCGGCTGGCTGTTTTTGATGTTGAGGGTGTCCTCCTACCTAAGAGGCGCTATCTGCTCTTCGATGTTGCAGGGAAGCTGAGTTTCTGGGATTTCCTGAGGATTCTCGCAGTAGGCTTTCTGTATGAAGCTGGCTTGCTCTCTGTTGGGTCAGCCCTTAGAAGGATTTTTGCAGTTTACAAGGATTTTGAGATCAAGGATC
Source organism: Candidatus Bathyarchaeota archaeon (assembly GCA_020352535.1). GTDB lineage: Archaea > Thermoproteota > Bathyarchaeia > Bathyarchaeales > Bathyarchaeaceae > SOJZ01. Next base: position 1,260,212 of record CP070679.1, read on the forward strand.
TCTACGAAGCCTTCATGACTGTTCCTCTGATGCCCGGGGCAAAGCATGTTTTTCAAGCCTTGCACGGAGCTGGGTACAAGACGGCGCTCATAAGCTCAGGGATTCCAACGTTTCTGGTTGAGAACCTAGCAGGTAGGCTGGACGCGGATTACGCTTTTGGAATCGAAGTAGAGACTGTTGACAAGCGTTTGACAGGCAAGATTGAAGGCGAGGTCTTAGAGCCTGATGGGAAGGCATCGGTTCTGAAAACCATTCGTCAGAAAGAGGGAATATCACCGGGAGACTGTGTCGTCGTCGCAGATGACCGGAATAATCAACAGATGTTTCCGCAGAGCAGGTTACGGATTGGCTACAACCCGGATTATATTCTCGCCTTCAAATCGGATTATGTTGTCAACGACGACCTGTCTCGTATCCTCCCAATCCTAGGTTTGGAAATGGACCAGGTTTCCAAGTCAATCTTCTCTCGAAATGATGCAATTCGTGCTGCGATTCATATGAGCGGGTTCTTGGTGCCTTTTGTGTGCATCTACTTCTTGGGAATACCTTTGAGTTCTCTTTTGATATTTATCGTTGCTTTGGTTTTCGCGATATCTGAGCTTCTTAGACTGCAGGGAATCAGCTTCCCGGTGCTCTCCTCAATCACGTGGAGGGCTGCACGGAGATCTGAATTCTTCGAGATTGCTACCGCGCCAGCCTTGTTTGCCTTAGGGATAGTGCTTTCACTGGTCTTGTTTCCTGAACCAGTAGGTTACGTGTCCATTGCCATTCTAACCCTTGGTGATAGCATGGCCACCATCTCTGGAAAACTGCTGGGACGAACAGTATTTCCATTTAATAAGGGAAAGCACGTAGAGGGCTTGATCTTCGGTCTGTTCTTTGCTTTTGCTGGCGCTGTTTTCTTCGTAGGGCCTGTCCAGGCGGTGATTGCTGCGTCAACGGGAATGCTCGTTGGATGTTTACCCTTGCCGATTGATGATAATCTGACGACTCCTATTGCTGCTGGGCTAGTGTTGATGCTACTTCTGTGAGCCCATGACTACCGGGTTAAAGGGATTGAGTCTGCAGCACTCTTCTAGAATTGTACGGGGAATGTTGATTCAGGATGTGTACCAGCGAGTCATAAACCAAATCTCTGTTTGGGCTGTTCTAGGAATTGAGGATGAAGGCTGATGCCTGCTATCCAGAGAAAATGGATCGGAGAGTATCGGCGCTATAGCCAAAGACTTGCGGAACCTGCAGTTCTTGCTGAGCTCGGAGTGCAGTTCAAGAAGATGTACACGCTTCCGGAGTTGTTGGAATGGTTGCATCGAAAGGTGAAGTGGAGCAAGGGAAACATAACTCGTTACAGAGACCCAATTAAGATTCTAGAGTATGGTAAGGGCAAATGTGGGGAATTTGGGATATTGTTCACTGCGCTTTGTTTAGTGCACCATTATCGGGCTAGGCTGATTCTCGATATGTCAGATCATGTGTGGACTGAAGTGTGGAATGAGA
>CP070679.1:1261808-1268571 GCA_020352535.1 Candidatus Bathyarchaeota archaeon
GATTAAGCTCAAGGCTTGAGAGATTTTTTGGACGTTCTTCTTGGCATCTTCTATATCCTTCTTGCTGTAGTCAAGGGGCTTCCGATAGTTCGCAGATGCCATCCACAATCTCAGAGCTTCTGGTGAGTGTTCCTTCAACGCGTCTGAGAGCTTGATGTAGTTACCTCGGGATTTGCTCATAGGCTCTGAGTTTATTGTGAGCATGCCTGTATGGACCCAGTATCGAACGTATGGCTTAACACCGCTTATCCCTTCAGCCTGAGCGATTTCGGCTTCATGGTGTGGAAAGGCAAGTTCGATGGCTCCCCCGTGGATATCATATTGAGGACCAAAATATCTCATCGCTATCGCTGTGTCTTCGATGTGCCATCCGGGATACCCTAATCCCCATGGCGAAGGCCACTTAAGTAAATGTGCCTGAGGAGCCTTAATCCAGAGTGCAAAATCCCTAGGATCTCGTTTTTCGGGGTTGACTCCGACTCTAGCCCCTGTTTTCAGCTCCTTCAGCACTCTCTTGGAGAGTTTGCCGTAATCCCTGAACTTGGAGACATCAAAGTAAACTGAGTCATTGGCTTCGTATGCATACCCCTTCTTCAACAAGACCTTGATTTGCTCTATGATGTCTATCAGATGGCTTGTCGCTCGAGCCAGTATGTTGGGTCGCTCCAGTTTTAGCTTGTCCGCTGCTTCCAAATGCTTCCTCATGTAGAAGTCAACAACTTCCATAGGGTCTTTTTCCTCTTCAGCAGCTTTTCGGGTTATCCTATCTTCACCTGTATCTTCTCTTAGATGGCCAACATCAGTAATATTCTGGATGTAGTAGACTCTGTATCCAGAGAACTTCAGGAGTCTTATCAACGAGTCATAGAAGGCATAGGTTCGACCGTGACCTAAGTGCATATAATCGTAGTCTGTCATTCCACAGACAAAGATCTTCACTCGTCCTTTCTCTAGCGGTTTGAAGACTTCTTTTTTCCCGCTCATTGTGTTAGTGAGTTTCAGCGCCATCGGTCTTCCACACATTTGTCAACTATTAGAGGATTGCCAGATATCATATCTTATCTTCCGTTGTTCCCTTGATTTGCTATGGGTATCGAGATATGGAAATCGTAACCTTAGGAATGCTTGAATCAGCGTAGTCTCTTCAGATTTTCTACCATTTCTTTGATGATGTTAAAGCCGCCCTGCCAGAACTCCTCTGAGCGTATGTCTACTCCAACTTCGTTGAGGACCTCTTCTGGGCTTTCCGAGCCACCGTATGAAAGCAGTCTTATGTACTTTGGTTTGAATGACTCTCCTTCTTCCTTGAACATGTTGTAGAGCCCTAATGTCACTAAATTCCCGAAGCTGTATGTCCAGCAGTAGAAGGGGTATCGGTAAATATGCGGTATTGCTAGCCATTCCCATTTGAACTCTCTAGGGACTTGAACTGCATCGCCGAACTGCTCCTTCAAACCTGAAAAATACAGACTAGCTAGTTTATCCACAGTAGCCCCTTTGTCAACAGCACGGTGTGCTTCCTTTTCGAATGTTGTGAAGTAAGCTTGCCGTGGGATTGTCGCATACAGTTCGCTTAGGACTAACACCAGCAAATCTTGTTTGATTTGCGGGTCTTTCTCCTCTTTCATCAGCTTTTCTGAGAGGAGAAGTTCTCCAAAGATGGACGCTATCTCAGCAAGGGGCGTGTGTGAATGAAATGTTAGTTGAGAGTGATTTGACGCTAACATTGTATGGAGGGCGTGTCCTGCTTCATGACCGATTGACATGACTTGGCTGATGCTGCCAGCATAATTTATGAAGACATAGGGCACAATCTTCGGCGTAACGCTCATGCAGTAGGCTCCAGACATTTTTCCCTTGCGGATTTCAGAATCAATATGATCTTGGGTAAACACTCTTTCCACGAGCTTTCCGAGTCGTGGATGATATGAGTTGTAGGCGTCAAGCACCATATCAACAGCGTCTGAATATGGAATCTTCTTTTGGGATTCTTGTAAGGGCGCATAGATATGGTATCTACTCATTCGTTTCATATCGAGAAGCCGCGCTTTGAGCGAGAAGAACTTCTGGAAAACACCGGGATTGCTTCTACAAGTTGATAGGAGCGTATCAACAGCTTCGTCTGGTACGTCATTCGCTAAGTTAAAGACGGAAATGGGTGACGAATAGTGCCGTGTATTAATGAATTCATTTCTCCAGTCTCTTACTAATGCTTGGTAGATTTCACCCAAGACATCCTTCTGCGGGACGAACTTTCTGTACATTGCTTTGTATGCTGCTTTCCGATGCTTTGCATCTGGTCCGAACACTAATCTTACGAGTTCGCCATAGGCATGCTTCTTGGTCTTTCCCTTTTCATCCTTGAGTGTCTTGCCATCAACCCACACGGTGTATTCAAAGGCATTAGTGATTTGCTCGTACAATTGGATTAACGCTAATCGACCGGTAGTATCTTTGGTTTTAATTAGCTTCTCGACTGGTTCATCTAGAACGTAGGGCTTCAGCTTCCTCAGTCTTGTCATGTAGTAGATATAGTCTTTGTCAATGCTTGTTTTCAAGCGATTTGCTGTCTTGTCGTCTAGCTTGGTGAGCCATAGGTTGAAGAAAACAGTTTTGTTTGAGACATCCGCATCGAGTTCATCTATGCGGCTTTTGAAGGCTCGCGCTTCTTGAGAAGTAGTATCTTGCGAGAAGAGCATGTATGCATAGCATCCGAAACGGGAGTTGTTCTTCTGAATCTGCTCGTACAGTTTCAACCCTTCTATAAAATTGTTCTTGGGAATCTGAGGGGAAAGCTGCTTTCTCATACGCTCGAATTGCTTCAGGTCGCTCTTGAGTTCCTGCAAATCCGCATCGAAGGCGGGTCCAGAGTGCGACTTAAGGACGTCTTTCATATTCCAAGGCTTTTGCCTAAATTTAATTGTGTCCACCCACTAAGACATTAGAGAATCTAAATAAATGATTTATCCACAGCTCTCAGGCTATGGGATTTGATTAGTTCAGTAGTGGAGCCGAGGAGGGGATTTGAACCCCTATCAAATGGCTCTGCAGGCCATCACATTACCGGACTCTGTCACCTCGGCTGGCAAGCTGTAATATCGTGAAATCCCCCAAAATAAACGATTCTCCTAGCGCAACCAATGTGAGGGCGAGTAGAAGCCACACTGTTGATAGCTATGCTTTGAACCACTTGAAGATCAAGTATCTTATCTGCTCAGTTCCCAAATCTGGAACGGCTATAATAAACCGCTTTCTTACGGTTGTAGCGAGCCTTCCAGCTTTGACGATGTCAGTCGCCGTGACCTCATCTTTGCTTTTCTTAACTGAAACCATATAGGGAGCATGGTCGACACCTGGTCCCTGTTTGTACACGGCAAAGTCGCATCCGTATTTGATGCCTGGCGTAACGAAGAGCCCTCTGTCGCGCATGTCTCGATACACGGAGTACTTCATGTCGAATTCCTCATAGAGGGCTTTGGCTCTAGTTCGCAACCTCCTGAGACCAACCTTGCCTTCTTCTATTCCTTCAGAGACAGTGATTACTCCCTTTTCCATCAGGTAGACTCCTTCCATGAGATCGAGGATTAGTGGGACATCAAAATCCGCAGTTTTTGGCTTTGGAATCCCTAAGGGTTTTCCATAGAAGCCACTACGGTACAGCTCAGATCCTTTCTCTGGGCTCCACACGACCAAGAAGTTCTCTACAAACTCCGTTTCGACTTTCATGCTTCCCAACTCAGGTCAAACGCCCTTTTAGATGGTGAAAGACAAAATCCGAGCGACGTCGGAGGCATCTTCTGCTTTGTCCGCTGAATCTTCGAGCAGCTCAGTTACTACTCTTAAAAGGAGAAGCACGGGGATTTCGATTTCGCTATTAATCAAATCCAACTCAAGTGCGCGATAGAGGTCGTCAACAACCTGCTCAGCGATTTCGACTTCTCTTGCCTTTTCAAGAGTCTTCGTTGAGCCATAGCTGAGTGTCATAGCAGTTTCTCGAAGCTTTGACACCGTCTCAAATACTCCACCTGCGAGCTCCGTTAACCCCTTCCTGACTTTCGGCGGTACTTTCCACTCCTTTTCCATGATTTCCAGTAATCGAAATGCAATACCCTCAGAAAAATCTGCGATTTCACTTGTCAGGTTGGTGAAGCGGAGGAAGTCCTCTCGGCTCATCAGAATGGCTCCAATCTCAGCGAGTTCTCGCGAAACTACTCGTCTTGCGCTGTCAGCTTCTTCTCGAGACCTCTTGATTTCCGCATATAACGTTCGAGCTGTCTTCTTGTCTTCTTTCGCGAAGCAATCGACCATTTGTGAAACTTTTCGAGCTACGTCCGTGACCTTTCTCAGATGATCGCGACAAACATTAAGGGCTCTTCGCTTCACCCGCTCTTCTGTTTCCACAGGGAAAACCACTACTTCCTCCTCTCAGAACCTTCATAAGCACTTGACATATGATGTGTGGAAGCCTTAAAAAATGTAGCGAATGAATGAAGAGCTCTATCAGGGTCTGCTGCCAAGGCTCTCGAATTCGATCTCGTGACGGAAAAAAGCCTTGAACGACGCGGGAAGATCCTCTATTCTTCCTCTAACTTGTTTCCATGAGTCGCGATCACGAATAGTGACGGTGTCATCTAGCAGCGTTTGATAATCAATGGTTATTTGCAGCGGAGTACCCACCTCATCTGCTCTTGCGTATCGTCGCCCAATAGATCCCGATTCGTCATACTCCGCATTAAAGTGTTCGTTGATTAGCATCTCATGAACCTGTTTTGCCTTCTCAGGTAAGCCATCTTTACTCACGAGTGGAAAGACACCAATCTCATTTGGCGCCAACTTTCGTGGCAAACTAAGTACGGTTCGATTCTCTTTCGTTCGGTAGGCGTACTCTAGGGCAATATAGACCATTCGGTCCGACCCGAAACTTGGCTCAACTACATGGGGAATGAAATGCTTCCCTCTTTCCTCAATCCCTCTGCGCTTAACTTGAACATGCTCGGGTAAGATTTTGAAGCGCCCTGCCATGAAGAAGCCATCTTCCTTGAACCTAGCCTGCAAAGCTATCGGGTTTACGCTGGAAATCAGTTCAACGACTTGTGAAGCGCTATCTTTGAAGGTCGGTCCGATTCTCGACATAATGGGACTGATAAAAATCTCTTCTCTCTCAGCCCGTCTATCATGCTCTTTGAAGACTCGCATGTCGACACCACTGAACCTCATGTGCTGCTTCAAGTCATAGTCTGTGCGATAGTTATGACCAGAAACTTCCACCCAACCCCATCGGTCCAGGAGAATTTCTTGGTCAAACCCTTGTACAGAGTAATGCGCTCGCTCCCACTCCAGTTTTTCAATAAATCGTTGTTTATCTTCGGAAACGCCCAGTTTCATTAGGAAGTGCTTGGAGCGAACCATGAAAAAGGCTTGCCACTCGGCCTTCACAAACCCCTTTTCTAAAGCCTCCTTGACAGTAGCTTCAACTGGCTCTTCTTTGCCTTTCAGCTTGTTTTCCGCCAATATCAACCGCAGTGTTTCATTTTCTAGCCCCTTTAGTGGTTTGCAGTGTGCATTCTCGGGATCAAAAAAGAATTCGACATCTATTATCGTGAACTCCCTCAACCTTATCGGCCCCTGTCTCGGCGAGATCTCATTTCTCAATGCGTGACCTATCTGAACGACCCCGAACGGTAGTCTTCCTCGAGCACACTCATTGAGACGCCTGAATTCTACGAAGATGCCTTGAGCAGCTTCTGGACGACCGTAGCCAATTGATTCGGAGTAAGGACCAATGGTTGTGGTGAACATTGTTAAAAACTGCTTAGACTCTCCCAAGTCGCTGCTGCACTCTGGGCATGTAACTTTCCGAGTCTTTATCTCTTGTGACAGCTCTGAGAGGTTCATCTTTTCTGTTTCCGTATCGCTCATCTTGGCAAACTCTTGGAGTAGGTGGTCAGCCCGAAATCTTCGCTTGCACTTGCGGCACTCTATCATAGGTTCCTTGAAATGGCTCACATGTCCAGAAGCTTCAAACACCTTGCCAGGCATTATCACTGATGTTTCAATCTCGTAGAGGCCAAGTGGGCGGATGAAAAAGCTTCGAAACTCATCCTCGATTTTTCTCTTCAGTATAGAACCCAGCGGACCCAGTGTCATGAAGCCACTTACTCCTCCATAGATTTCGTAAGAGGGCCAGAAGAAGCCTCTTCGCTTCGCAATCTCGCTGATTCTCTCGTACTTGTCATGAGTTTGCATGTATCTTCCCGTCCATTCATACGTGATTGCACGAATCATTACGGTGCTGATAATAATAAAGCGTTCTTGCTTTATCTGCTGGTTGCCTAGAGGATTGAAGGACGAATCTAGTTGGTTCTCTAGAAGCTTCATCCTTCACGCGCGCGCATCAAGACTTTGGATGTCTCTCCCTTGCCAAAATCCCACACTCCTGATCGACCAGCCCCATATTCCCGATGCAAGCTCTTCTGGCGGGTGATAGTGAACACATATATCTCCAGCATGGCTAAACGTACGTTGCTGCAACTGGAGAGTGCTTATGTCGAGAATCAATGCTGCATTGATTGGGGTCGGAAATTGCGCCTCATCGTTAGTACAGGGAGTTGAATTCTACGCCAATATAGAGCGAGTGGATAATGCTGTAGGGCTGCGGAACCTGTTCCTCAAAGGCTATCACCCAAGAGACATCAAATTTGTATCTGCATTCGATGTTGAGGCCAGAAAAGTTGGGAGCGACTTGTCAGAAGCGATTTTTGCC
>CP070679.1:1268671-1282499 GCA_020352535.1 Candidatus Bathyarchaeota archaeon
AAATACGGGTATATTCTGCTTCAACATCCACGCTTGTTCGCCTTCATATTTGCCATAATGATCTTATCAATTAGCGTGTTAAGAGCTAGCACTCTGCTTCGAATTGAGCTCCTGGGCGGTGCTCTAGCCACAATATTACTCTTGTCGGTGCCCCAAGGAATCCTGGAGGGCTACGGAATATACCTCGCTATTCGAAAGACTCTGGAGAAAAACGTGTCGAAGAAGGGCTTGGTTACAGTATACTTGCTATTCCTTTTGGCAGCGACACTTGAAGTCTGCTTCATCCAGATTCTCGTGGCAACCAGATGAATGTAAAGAGTCTAGAAGCTGATGTTTCGGCTGTAAAGTCCTTCGTTTGACCCATAGATGTTCTGTGTATTTGTGTTGGACTGTTCGGAAGTAATGCTTAAATACAGATTCCAAATCTATTGTTTATTGAGTCTTGCGATAGGAGGTATGTTGGTGACTCGTCAAAACGTAGCACTGACAATGACATTCATAGTTGCGGGACTCCTAGTCATTATAGTTCTGCTGAATAGCACAGTGATGGGAACATTACTAGGAAGAGTGACCCTCCCAAACCAAGGAATTGTCAAGACGATGGGTGTCGGGGTGTATTGGGATAGTGGTTGCAGTAACCAAGTGACTTCAATTGATTGGGGGGCCGTAGCTCCAGGATCAATAAACGACGTTGCAGTCTATGTCAAGAATGAAGGAAACACGGTCGCGACGCTCTCCGCAACGACTGAGAACTGGAGTCCCCCGAGTACGTCAACATATATGAGTCTCAGCTGGGATTATGCCGGGCAACCAGTTGCGATTGGTGAGGTGGTGCAAGTGGTCCTATCTTTATCCGTCTCTCAAGTGATTGAGGGTATCACGGGGTTCAGTTTTGATATCGTCATAATCGGGAGCAACTAGGCACCCCCAGCAGCAGAATAGTCTCCGTCGCCAACCCGGTATTTTTGACAGAAAGGATGGGCATCATCTAGGATAGGTATCGCCGATTGTCAGGTTATCCTTAATCCTGACGGCATCAAAGGCAGATACCCTACGAAAGGCGGAGAATCTGTCTGTTCTACGAGAGACTGGTCTTAATCTGAAATTCTCGGATTACAGCAGCTGTAGCGAAGATTAAGGCGAATGTAAGTAGGCTTGCTGTGACTGATGTTGGTTGAATTCCCCAAGGAGCATAATTCAGCAGGAGCCCCATAAGGGGAACCAAAGCTAAACTCATTCCGATGCTCAACGCCACGCGTTCCACAGTATCAAACTCAGGTGACGATGTTCGAATCGGAACATCTGTTGGGTACAATGCTTTGACGAAGGTGTACCCTGGCATCCATAAGACGAAGAATGAGCCTAAAATATATCTCACGTAGACAAGAGGGTAGGCGTCTTCTGGTACAGTGAAGACAAATATTGCAGTAGTTGCAGCAAGAATTATCGTGATCCAATACCAGTACGCCCTATTCGTACGCAGATAGGAGAACAGTGACCGGGCTGCTATAACATTCTCCTTCAATCGCACTTTCCCCTCCTTCTGCAAATCCAGAATGATGTCAAGAATCTTCTCTTCCTGCAACGGAACTTTCTCTCGGACCAGCTTAACGAGCTGTCGGATAGTCTTAGGCCTTTCTTCTTCTAACAACTGCAATATTAGGCCCCGAACCTTCATAGTCTCCGGTTGATTGTTCCTCAAGAAGAGTATCCCAGCTTTCTAAAGGTCTATGCAAGCAAACCTATACATATAAGTCGAATGCTCAAACCATCAGAGTGGTCGTAAGTCAAGGTAGAACGTGACTAGCTACCTAGCAGTACATCCTTTGATTTTCGTTAGAAGCGGGTACTTGAGGTTCTATCCAACGATATATAGTGAAAAAAAAGGAAAGAAGTTGGTGATGAGTGCATGCCTACTGATTTCGACCGCGTCTAAGGTAGTGTGAGCCAGAAGTACTCTGGACCCATTAATGATAAATCGTCGCCTATTGCCATGAAGTAGCCATCTCTGCTGCTGATCTTTCCAGCAAACAGTGAAAGCGTGGGGAAGCATCCCTCGCCATCGATATAGTCACATGCAAAGTAGAACTTGGCGAACTGCGTGTAACCAAGTACGGGTGCTGGGTAACATGGATTCCCAGCAACGTTACACACGCCCCACAGCCACGGAGACAAATCGGTGTTCAAGCTGACCACGTCGACGTAGGGGTTGATCACGAAATCGTACCAGCCTGTGGGCGCTACCTCTGACGACATGTATTCATCTGCGGTCCTGCGTCCTTCTACGGATTCCCCAACGACTGGTGTCAACACCACATCATCTGGACCAATGAGGGTCAAATCGTCCATAATCCTATAGCACCAACCGCTTCTAGTGGCTACGTTTACGACGATGAAACCCATCTCAATCCCGCCCTTAGGCAAATCAACGGCGATATACGCCCAGCCATGTTGAATATAGCCCAGAACTGCTGTGTTGGGGGTATATTGGGAATCATATCCATATAGCCATGGCTGCATATCTGTGTTCACGTACAGGATATCGCTAAAGGGATTCCATTGGAAGGCGTACCAAGCGTCCACACTGGGTCCATCAAACAACCCAGGTCGTTTCAGAGCTAATGCAGGACTAATTGCACTAACGATAACCATGAGTCCCAAGCATAACAACAGTAGTTTTCGCAAATTGCAATCTCACCTCCTTCTCTCCAACATCAAAACATTAAGTGGTAGCCAGTCTCAGCTAATAAAATAATATGAAAAATTTCAATCGTTTTTCTAGGATTGTCTATCATCAGCATAACCCAGGAATTGCGCAAGACTAACCGGTCTCTAAGAATATCTTGATGCGGAGAAGGGAGCGAATGAAGAAGACTATAGTCTTGACAAGCGTAAGTTCCATGATTTGGCTGTCTTTCACAGCATCGCCTTAGAGTAAAGAGGTTCCCAAAACTGACTGTCAACTAGTGAAAGCCCACACTTCAGAGGTTGAGTAAATGCGCTTGCGTAATCAGATGGTGATGATGGATATCGACATCATCGATTGCGAATCGGGTTTATCTCGAAGCTTCAGTCACGGGGAAGAAGCCTTCCTGACTAAATGAGAGGGGGACTCCTGGTTGAGCATCTAGATTTGTCAGAACTCATTGACACGTCTGTCTTTGGCGTAGCAGGTGCAGGGCTCCAAAACACCTATGATGAAGTGGAGCTTTCCGTTGCACGAGTTTGATGAGCTGCCCGACGGTTTGAGGTTTTTCTTGCTTCCGCGCCTGAAAAATGAGTATCTTTACGTCTATGGTTTCCGGCTGATGCTGTTTTAAGGGAGACTCCTCCACTGCTAGAATCCAATATATGCTTTCCTATGCTACAAGTGAATGCGTAAGGCATCGGCGGTATGGTTGGAAGGCTGGAGCTGTGAGCCTCGAGCGCTTCTCGCTCACGTTTAATGCTTCGAAGGGTATCAAGAACCTAATGCAAGATCCTTCACGCCAAAAAGGCGTCTAAAAAAGGGGTTGGTGAAGCGTTTGTGCATCTGGTTATCTGGTTTCAACCTGTGCTTAGACCGGTGTAAGCCAGTAGTATATTGGTCCATCGTAGCTCATTCCATCCATTGTACGTATGAAGTGACCATCACGAGTCTTGATTGTACCTTGGAAGAATGACATCTCGTAGCAGCCAGGGTCACCGTCAGTATAATCCATGGCGAAGTAGAACTTGCCGAATTGCGTGTAGCCAAGCACGGGTGCGGGGTAACAGGGGCTTCCCTCAACTGTTGCCACGCCCCAGAGCCACGGGGCCATGTCAGTGTTCAAGCTGACTACGTCAATGAAGGGATTGACCATAAAGTCATACCAAGCCTGCGGAGTTACTTCTCGCCCACCAGCTTCCGCAAGTGATGGTCCTTCCGTCGATGCTTCAGCTACGGGTATAAGCTCTATATACTCTGGAGGAGCGAGTTCAAGATCCTCTTTTATCCGCATCATCCAAGCATCCCGCCTAGCGATGTTGATGACGAGGAAAGCCATATCCCAGTAGATGTCTACAGGGAAATCAATGGCGATATAGGCAAAGCCAAACTGTACAAAGCCCAAAACTGGTGCAATGTAAAATCCAGGCGCGTCATCGTATCCATTGAGCCACCCACCAGGATTGGTGTTTATATGGACAATATCTACATAGGGAGCAAGTTGAAATGCGTACCAAGCGTCAGGTTCAGGTCCAAAGGCTACAGCAGGACTTACTGCGCTGACTGCAATAATGATGCTTAAACATAGGAGCACTAGTTTTCGCATATTCATTTCTCACCTCCTTCTCTCCACTATTAAAACAGGAAATATACGTCTTCTTAGCTAATAAAATGGTATGAAAAACCCTAGTTCTTTTTCTATGGTTATCCACCAGTTGCTCAATCTATGGGTCTTCATCGTAAGACTAATCTCTGTCTAGGAATATCTTGGGGTAGAGGAAGGAGTCGATGAAGAGGACCCATGTTCTGGTCTGTCTGGCCTCTCTGGTTTGGCTGTCCTTCATAGCGTCCCCTCAGAGCAAAGAGTTATCCAACAGAGATCATCAACTCGTGAGGGTTTACGGGGCAGATGTAGAGAGCACACTTTTGTATAAACAGATGTTAATGATGGACATCGATATCATCTATTCTGAATCGGGCGTTCTGAAAGCGTTGGTCACCAAGGAACAGAAATCCTGGCTGACTGAAAATGGACTTCAGGTTGAGCAATTGGATTTAACGGAACTCTTTGACCCCTCTGTCTTCGGTGTGGCAGGTGCAGGGCTCTACCACACCTATAATGAGGTGGAGCTGGAGTTACATCAAATCGAGCTGACACATGGTAGTATCGCTAAGGTCTTCGATATTGGCAATAGCATAGAGGGAAGAGAGATTTGGGCCATTAAAATCTCAGATAACCCATCGATTGAAGAGAATGGCGAAGCAGCGGTGCTCTATATGGGGGCACATCATGCCAGGGAGTGGATATCGGTTGAGGTTCCAATGAACTTGGCACACTATCTGGTGAATAGCTATGGTCACGACCCTCGAATCACCAATCTTGTAGATGAACGAGAAGTCTGGATTGTCCCTATGGTCAACCCTGATGGAGTAGAATACTCGCAACAAGTGTATCAGATGTGGAGAAAGAACAAAAGAGACAATAACAGGAATGGACACTTCGACCCCTCCGTAGATGGTGTAGATAATAACCGAAACTACGGATACATGTGGGGCTACGATAACGAGGGCTCCAGCCCCTACACCTGGTCGGAAATGTATCGTGGGGCGTACGCATTTTCGGAACCGGAGAACCAAGCAATACGGAACCTTGTGCTTCATCGAGACTTTGTGTTTGCCGTCTCATACCACAGCTACGGACAATTGATGCTGTATCCTTGGGGATATATTGATGCGGATACACCGGATCATAAGCTGTACACCGATATCGCTGCAGAGATGGCTAGGTTTAATGGGTATACATTTGGAAATGCGAAGGATGATGTAATATACAATACTAACGGTGACGCTGATGATTGGCTATACGGTGAGAGAGGGACATTGGCCTACACCTTCGAGCTGGGCACCATGTTTGTACCGCCTGAAAGCCAGATTGAGCAGATATGGCTGAACAATAGAGAGCCGGCGCTATACTTACTCGAGATTGCTGATGACCCCTGCCAAATCTATCCCGCCATTAACATCTATGCAGACAAATCCGATTACTCGCCAGGTGACAGCATGGAGGTTGGCTTGAATCTGACGAACCCCCAAGACGAGGTTGAAGTTGGCGTCTATGTCTGGGTCGACCGCCCAAATCAAAGCAAATATTGGATCTTGCAGGAACCTCAAATCACCATACCAGCTGGCGTCGAATATAGCAATCCGATATGGAGAACCTTTTCACTACCACTATTGCCTGCAGGCAACTATTCTTGGCATGCAGTTGTAGTTGACCCAGCGACAGAGTACATTCTCAGCGAGAGCTTGTATCATTGGAAATTGAGTGAGCCCTAACATATCGGCGTATCCTACTCCACACTCACCAGTAGCATGTGTAGAGAGTCATAGCTAGTGAAGTTTCAAGAAAAAGAGAAAGTGGGATGGGTGGGGACCTGTACGCTATGCAGGAGTCAGCCAGACATAGGTGGGGCCGTCAAAGCTTATTCCATCGGCTGTTCGGATTATTTCACCGTCGCGTGTGGAGGTAGAGCCAGCAATGAATATCAACGTGTAGCATCCATCGCAGATTGCATCAACAGCGAAGTAGAAGCGTCCCATCTCAGCGAAGCCTAGAATTGGGCCGTCAGGGTCAAGAGTCATATCGAAGCCGTTAAGCCACCCACCAGGATTGGTGTTTAGATCAACAATGTCGATGAATGGGTTGACCTGGAAGGTGTACCAAGCATCAGGAGTCACCTGTGAACCAGCAGATAGAGTGATATCCGATCCATCCGATCCTTCGGTTTGAGCGACTGGTACGAGAGTAACGTCGAAGGGTCCATCCCAGCTTAATCCATCAGTCGTTGTAATGTATTGCCCAGTTCTGGTAGCCACGGTTCCAACCAGGAACATCAGGTCAGAGTATCCTGGAGTAGCGTCTGGGTGGGCGTCTATCGCCATGTAGAATCGACCAGCCTCGTACTTACCTAGGACCGGGTTCCAGTCGTTAGGACCGCCAGTCATATACCCGTTGAGCCAACCGCCTGGATTGGTGTTCACATGGATTATGTTACTGTAGGGATCAAGTTGGAAGCTGTACTGGAACTCTTCGCCCCCTGTTAACGCTTTGTAAGCATTGATTCTGCCATAGCCAAAGTAGATATCCTTTCCTGGTGCACCCAAGTCATCAACGGCTTGGTGAAGACGAGACCTCATCTGCGTGTTCGAGAGGGATGGTGTGTAACTCCAAAGCAAGGCTGCAACGCCTGCCACGTGTGGTGTGGCCATTGAGGTACCACTTAAGCTACCATAGTTGTTGTTTGGCATTGTCGAGTAAACACTGGCTCCAGGAGCTGAGACTTCTATCCTGTTGCCATAGTTACTGAGACCCCACCTGGCATCACTGCTTGTCGTTGCTGCGATGGCCATCACCGTATCGTAGGCTGCGGGGTAGTGAGCATACACGTCGATGTTCAAGTTGTCATTTCCCGCTGCGCCTACAAGCAGAACGCCATTTGTCCATGCGTATGAGCAAGCGCTGTCCACGGTGAAGGAGTAGCCATAGCCACCTAGACTCATGCTTATTATGTCAGCACCATTGTCTGTGGCATGCGTTATCGCGTTGGCAAGATCATCCCATTCACCATTCCCATTGTGGTCAAGGACTTTCTCAGCCCAGAGACTTGACTGGGCTACGCCAACAACGCCTTTGTTATTATCCATCACCGCGGCTGCAATTCCAGCACAATGTGTTCCATGATAATGGTCATCCCACGGATCATTATCGCTGTTCACCCAGTCATATCCACCAGGTACATAGCGCGTTGCCAAGTCTTCATGATTATAGTCGATGCCTGTATCAACTATCGCAATCACAACACTAGTCGAGCCCATGTGAATGTCCCATGCGTCATCAGCTTGGATTATGCGCATGTTCCACAGTTGAGCCCATTTAGGATCGTTAGGTATATGTGTTGCACGTACGATTCCGTTCTGCTCAGCGTACTTGAATCCTGGAATATTTTGGATTCTCTGGATGAAATCCTCCTCTTTTCCAGCTGGGACTGTGACTACAAATGCTTTCAACGCTGGAATTTCCCTAGCCACATGGCCACCTCTGGCCTCAATGGCCTGAGCAATATTCGCTGGTATTGCTTCAAAGCCTACTATCACCTCGCCAGGCACAAATTCCAGCGCATCCGGCGTTGACGCTGCACCTGCAGCTGCAGGTAAGCCAGCTGCAAGAAACATGAAAATCAGACAAAGATAGAGCGAATTCCCTAGTCTTTTCAAGATAATTCTCACCTCCCTCTCTCACTAACATACGCAGGTTGGAAATCAATGTAGTCAGTGACTTTATTGAGTTTTATGGGAAATTCAAGTGAATGTTCTAGAAAACATCTCTATGTTTCTCTCAGAATCAAGAATGGTAAGCTAGGGCAGCTTCTTCCGCTTGAAAGCTATGCCTAAGCCAGCGAAGCAAGTTAGGACCATACTCAGCGTTCCGAAGAGGGTTTCAGGGATAATATGCATGTGACCAGTCGTGCTGGCTTGCCCCTGAGCCACATAGTCGGGGAAGCCCTCCATGGTATAGTGCACAGTGCAGGTCGTACAGACCTTCCCGTCACGAGGAACATCCCAAGCGGGAACATCCACATACCTTGTTCCATTAGGCATCTCAAGCACAGGGACATCAAAGAAGAA
Source organism: Candidatus Bathyarchaeota archaeon (assembly GCA_020352535.1). Classification (GTDB taxonomy): domain Archaea; phylum Thermoproteota; class Bathyarchaeia; order Bathyarchaeales; family Bathyarchaeaceae; genus SOJZ01. The sequence goes on from CP070679.1 coordinate 1,277,043, forward strand.
TGTGGTTCTCGAGGTCCAATTTATGTCAGTCCAACCTATCTTTATGGTAAGCAGCTCACCTACGCCAAATTCGGTGATACCTACTAATCGGATATAGTAGGTTAGTCCACGAATAACCTCATATGTACCTTGGGGACCAGCCTTCTGTGCTTCAACGCCACCCCAAGTATCCTCGTAGACAAACAGTATCCCAGTCCCTATCTCGCAGTAGCCGACCGAGATGAAAACGGATAGCATCACTACTGCTAGCAGACTAGTAAGAACTGCCTTCTTTCCCTTATTCAACGAGTTATTCTCCCATGGAAGTGTAATCACTTGGTTATATAAACCTGTATGGAAATCTCATCCATATCTTCCAGTTCTGCAGTCTGGATGTAATCTCCATATAGACAAGGCATCTGAAAGCTAAGCCAGTATCTGGACAATGCGTAAGAGCACCGTCACCAAGAATAGGGAGGCAACGGCAATTGCGGTGTTCCTCAGCTTCCGCTTATTGACTGGAAGACCCATTACACCGTAGAATGGTGAGAGCAGCTGTGAAGTTACTAGGAGGATTATAGCTATGACTGCGAGCCAAAGGCTGAGATCTTGAAGCATCAATGGGAACTGCATCATTAGTCCTCAAGAATTCGATACTGAACCTCAATCACGCCATCTGTCTCTGAGCATTTGTTCTTCTCAACAACGATTGGTTTACCAGTGGTTCGGGATAGTACACACGCGATGGAGCTGCATAGCGGGCACCCAATAGTAGTGCAGAAACCTGAGCGCTTGCTTGTTCCTTGGCAAAAGCCTTCATAAATCGAGTTGAGAAAGCGAGCTGTGACCAAACTGCCTTTCACATGGATTTCCACGTCTCGGGCGATTTCCAAGTTCTCGATGAGAAGGCCTGGCAAGTCATTCTGCAGGCGTTTCAGATCAACTCTCACAAAGTCAATTCCCAACTCTTGCTCGTACAAATTCGCAAGATTCAATCCTGACGGGGTAAGACTCAGACCATTCTCATTCTTCGAAAATGCCTTTTCAGTAGATACCTCTCCGACAATTGGCATCTTAGCATCTTGCTGCTTTGGAATGTATACAATCCCAGACTTAAAGTCCTTAAGATATCGCGGAGGGAGATAAACAGCTTTGCCTCTGTAGTCCAGATTAGATACAACCTCACAAAGCACTTCCAGTGAAGGCTGAACAGTGGAATCAAACAGCTTGGACCTTACATATCTCTCGCGTGTCAGGTATAAGAGCAGGACGCCCCAAAAAGTAAGACCAAGGCCAATGAAAGCCAAAACGGATGATGTGAAGATTACTGAGCAGATAAGGGCAAGCACCCCTGTGACAAGAAGAAGCAGGCTAGCTAGGCCTGGAAGACTCCTGACTCTCCGCAAGAAGTGGTGATTCTGCCGCTCCACCGTACATTCTCCAAACTAGCCTTGAAGTCTAGGTCGTCATAATAACAAAGTCTAAGTAATTTAAGGTGTGTGCACTCGATGGTCCTTTCATTAGAAAAAGATCTGAGTACGCTTAACATACAAGTAGAAATAATACAAGATGTGTTGTGCGCATGTCTGATGAAGGGGCAGGCATGCGCTTACGTGTTTGAACGTCGTCGGCCTTGGACTACTGCTTATGTCGAATCTTCTTGATTGACAAGCCAGCGAAGGAAGCGATTAGTGCGCCAAGCACTCCTAGAGGTATTTCTGGGATGACGTGATACCAAGCTACGGCAAAAGGTATTGTTTCACACCCGATTTTGATGTGCCACCAACCAAGTGTTGTCGTTATTCCGGTAACATCTTTGGTGTAGTTTGGTGTGAGTGATACATCCGACCATATCGTGACATTACTTGGGTCCATCACAATGATGTTGTATGGCGTCAAGTCTGAGTAGGCTTTGATTCGAACAGTGTCACCGAGGTCGAAAACATCTGTTGGTACATCCAAGAGGTCGTAGGTTACGACCCAGCTTGTAATGACTGGGTTCTTAGCGGATTTTTTCACGACTATTGCATCTATTTCCAAGGTTGTGTCTCCAGTGTCTGTCCTTGACTGGGCGATGCCATCATCCTCTATTCGGATTGCGCTGACATAGCTGCCACAGAATCCGGTGAGGTTATCCAAGTCAATTGCTACTAAGGTATCATCAGCTGCATTCTGTGTCGGCGGATCCACCTGCAAATCGGCAAGTGAAAACGTGAATTCCCAGCCCAAGTCGTTGCTCAGGGTTACTATCATACCGCTCAGCTCAGCATCTTCGAAGATGAAGATCTCGTATCCTTCAATGGCTGCCTCTGCCTCAGCTGGACTGGTCGCTCCTGAAGGCCCCAAAGTTCCACCTGCAATGATGCCGTCTGCAACAATTACAAAGGGATCATCCCGGGCAAAACCTCCGAAGAAGTAGCCTCCAGATCCAGCGTCAAAGTTGGCTTGATCGTCATCACCATTTGCTAGATAGCCGAAGTCGTCGATAGCAGCACAGCCTTCAAGGACTTCTGCAAGGGTCATATCTTCTTGCCCAGAGACTGGTTCGACTGGGCCCCATCCAAAGTCATAGACTTCGTCTGCAGAGTCACCGATGTACTCGAGCAAGTCGTAGAAGACCGCTCGTTCAATGATGTCGTCAGTGGGCTCTTCAGCCGGGAAGTCCTTGCCTGCATTAAATAGCCAAACTCCAAACGAGTCATCCTGCGTACCAACTATGGTGTCTGATGCCAATGCAATGTTTGGCAATATCAGTATCACTGCCAAGGCTACGATAACTAGCACTAGCTTTCTCATTCTCAAGTCCACACCAATACAATTTTCATCTAGTAATTTAAATACATATGGAAAACCCTAGTCAGTTTTCTAGAAAAGAAAACCCTCGAATCGAGTTCTCTTTTTAAATATGAATTATGCTTGAATAGCTATTCTGATGCTTTTACTCTGCGGATCTTATGAATGCCCAGCCCTGCAAAGCATGCGAAGAGCACCCCAATGACCCCTAAAGGCATTTCAGGGATTACGTGATACCACGCTACTGCGATTCTTGCTTCCGTTGATGAAGCCTTCACAGTCCACCATCCAGGCGACGTGGTAATTCCATTCACATCCATCGTATAGAGCTCTGCGTATGAAGTGTCTGACCAAATCTCCGTGCCGTATGGATCCTCTACCCATATCTCATATGGATAGTATTTCGAGTTTGCCTTGATTCTTACAGTCTCGCCTATGTTGAAGACATCAGTTGGATTGTCATAGATGTCATATGTCCATACACTTGTGTCTGGGTCAACATCAGCATAAGATTGAGTAACCATTGTGACAATGCCAACACATACTAGCATGGCTACTAGTACGAGCTTTATTGCCCTTCGTTTCACTCTGTACACCGATCCTTTTATGTCACTGTATTTTAGAGCGTCAGCCGCTTAAATGCCTTGTGGAACATGGGAAAAGATTGTCTATAAGATTTTTCTGCTGAAGACGCCACATCAAGATAGAGATTGGTTACATTTGAACCGTCCAAGCCAGAATTGGTTCGTCCTGCTTCCCGACGATTTCTTGTTTAGCGAGGCCAAGTTCCTTTATTGAGTTCAATCGATTCGTAAGTTCCTCCGTTTCAATGTTCTTTCCGCTCAGCTTCTCGAATGTCAATTGGATGCTCTTCACAGTGGGGAGTATATCCTGTGGCGTCTGTCGAAGAGCATCAATTATTTGTTGATCGAGAGAGGACAACTTTGAGTAGGCCTTCCTATTGGCATTCTGAGATTGTTTCCATGAGACTAGGCTTAAGCATGCGAGCAGTCCAAGTGCTACTAATGGAATTGCCGAAAGTCGAGTTCCGTTCTGGGAGATGAACAGCGCTGAGGGTGACCAAGACTTGAGTGGTTGCCAGTACTCTGCGATGGCGATAGCCAGCCCTCGAAGCGTCTCTTCTACTTCCTCAAGATCATCTGTTGGACTAGGATATGTGTATACATCAAACTTCACGTGCTTCTGCTGGAAAGTTGTGTTTGTGGAAAACGTGGCTCGTTCAAACCATTCAACCGTAGGAATCCACATTCCCCGAAGTTCAAAGGGATAGTATGCTGCGAAGATAGGGGGATTTTCAAGCAGTAAGATTTCCTTTGTGCCAGGAGGCAGATAGGTACACACATGCAAGCGGTGGAGGTTTGATCGAGCAGAAGCGATTTCGATTCCCACGAAAATAGCGTCTGAGTAGGATCCGTTAGTTGGCATATAGATGTAATCTAGAGCGGCATCTTGCTTCGCGTAGGCAGCCCACTCTGGATTGTGCCCCTCATATCTCAATGTGTAGTTCATGAAGTCAAGTTCTACACTCTGAGGTAGCATCTCGATTGCTACAGCTTCAACTTCCGCTGCGAGTGGGTCTGGATAGCTCTCAATCACGGTTAGTATGTCTGCTGGACCCTTCGTGAGCGCGAATACTGGTGTCTGAACCGAGATCAGGAGTATAACACAGGTTGACATCGCTAGGAACTTGGCCAAGTCGCCTTTCCTGAAGAATTCTGGGAGATATCTGAGCAATCGACCACATGACCCACAGAAGCTGGATTGAGTGCTTATGGTTCCTTTGCACTCAGAACAGGAGATCGCACTGACCCTTCGGAATAATTGGATTTTCAAGAGCTTTTCAGAGACCAACAGCACAAGCATTGTGCCTGCAAGTATTAGCACCCATCCTCCGGCAAAGTGAAAGACGGTCATTGCGAGGCCGACGCCGTAGTAGTAGCCTAGAATCACAATCGTAGTTATTCGCAAGACGTTTAGGAGGTAGATTAAGGGAAAACCAATCAAGAATGCTGTCGCTCTCTTCCAGCTCTTTCCTGTAGCGATATAGACGATGAAAGTGGCAAAGACAAGGAAGCCGAACAACGAGTACAGACCGGAACAGACGGGATCAACCATGAAAGTCAGAGGAGCACCCTCTGACAAGACGGTGATTGTCGGGAACCCAGCGTCCGTTGAGATAGTCGTGGAGAACCCGAGAGCGTTCAGGATAACACTTGCATAATCCGAACTTGCCTGAGATAGAATTTGCCCTAGAGCGTTCGTAACATCGGATGGGGGAGGAACAAGAAACAATAGGAACAGAATCGGGAATGCCAGCTGCCGAAGCGTCCGTAGATTGAAGAACACTGTGATGTAGGCGGCTGCGAAAATCGGTAATACAGCCATATGGAACTCAAGGGACCATAAGGTGTAAGAGCCGCCTGTGTAGAGGAGGAAGCCTGCGAGAAGCATAAGTGCCCCAATAATCTCCGAACGATAGAGCCTGTTGTTGGGAACCGTAGGTGACTCGAAGATGATGGTTGCCCGAATCATCTTTCTTCTTCGGTAAACAAGGTAAGCGAAGATGAACGGTATTGTCAACATGTAACTCATGAAGTCACTCTGCAACGCATCTACCGCGATGATAGTAAGGTCTTGATAGAAGACTGCAAGGACTAGGCATAG
>CP070679.1:1282599-1300915 GCA_020352535.1 Candidatus Bathyarchaeota archaeon
CAATCCTGGAAAAATCAAAATCCTTATCATGACACTCTGTAGAGAGCTTCGCATGTTTGGACGAATGGAAGCTAGTACGCTGAAAGAGAAAGGAGTTTAGAAAGGAGAAAAACTCTTATTTCTAGCTTCCATTCTCTATCCTCTTTGCCCATTTCCCCCCTTCTAAGACCCATATGAAGTAATGGGTCCCATCTTAAAAGCTTTTTTCTTTTTCTTTATCAGTATGTTAGCTCTTGCCAAAAAGAAAACATACAGTGGCGTAGTTTGAATTATCTGCTACTGGGCCATCTCGCTTAGCTTCTCAAGCTTCTTCTTGTGGTTGTAGGTCCATCTGCCTTCTTCAAAAAACTCGTACGAGATTGTCTGGCGTTTAAAAGACTCTACGTCCAGTATTACATATAAGAAATCTTCTATCAAGTTCTTCTCAGCTAGGCGATTCATCGAGTCGATTAGATTCCGAAACTCAGTCTTCGGGGTGTAGGTATGCAAGATGAGAGAGAGCTGTCTAATCGCCTTTCCGTAAGTAAAGACAAAGGGTTTCCTGTGTAAGCTGTTGGAGAATCTGGTCAGCGTCTTCTTGTCCTTAAAACTGATTATGAAGCTGCACATATCAGATGATGGTAGTGGATAGGGGAGTGTAGCAACCTGATATTCATTGAGCAGGTTACGTCCAATAATATGGCGATTGTATCTGTACCTGACACCTTGTGGAGTTATGTTGGCGACTTTCGCCAACTCAGTGAACTTGGCTGCTCCATCCTTCTCTAATTCCTTCAAAATCAGTATGTCGATAACATCCCCTCTAATTGAGTAGGTCTTCGGCTCATTAAGATCCAAAGGCGAGTTCTCTGCTTGGCTATTAACCTCGTCTATCCAGTGTTCCCACTGGAAGTTCCAAGATTTTGTATTGAAGTCAAACCAGTGGAAGTTGGGTCCGATTTCAGTGAGATTTCCTATACGATGGAGGGTGTAGCTGGAGAACACACCAAGTGCTGCTGCCTTTTCTAGGTATTGTTGAAGTTGTTTCTCGAATACTGCTGGAAAGGCAAAGATGGTGTAATACCCTTCATACTTTCCGTGACATTGGGTCATATAGGTCCAGTAATCAAGATTCTCGATTACCTGGCGGCATTTCGCCTTTTGTCGAGCTGGAGATTCCACAAACAGAATTGCTTTCATCAATCCTAGTTTTGAATGGTCGAGGTTTGCCCTGATTTGAAGAAGGCCGTCTTTCATCAGTTTTCTTAGGCGGAAGGCCACTGTTGTTGGAGGTAATCCTATCGATTTAGCTAATGCTAGAACATTCCTTGGTCCATATTTACCAAGCCCTTCTAGTATCTTTGCGTTGGTAGAGTCTAGCATTCGTATGTATCGAAGCATCCATTCGTAGTCTTCAAGCTTGCTCGTGGGATTACCTCCCGGCAGAAACCTGTCGATTTATCGAGTCGACGAAAGCCTAGGTCAATGCTTTCTTCCGTGGGGGGTTGGGTCGTCGACGGGGTCGCCTAGAGGTTTGAAGTCTAGCTCAGGCTTTGATAGTTTTGAGATTTGGCGTGGCTCTTCAGCAAATTCGCCTGGTTCTAATCGTCTTGCGTTTGTGGGAGGCGTTAGTTGGCGGGTTATTGCGAAGCTGCTGCAGCTGAAGGCGATTGACAGAGCTACTAAGCTGATTAGTAGTACGAAGATTATTTTCTTCTTCATTTTTTCTAAGCTCCGATATACAATCAGGCAGCTGACCTATTTTACTTTTCGCAATGATTCTGGGAGTACTCGCTAAAAATACAACATAAGTCCTAAGGGTAGCATTTACGAATAGAAAGACGCTGTTCACAGCAAGAAATTGTTCTAGAAGGTTTTCTGAGTTGAAGCTTATTATCGATCATCGTGAACGACACATCCTGACTTTGCTAATGATATATGTGATAATGTCGCATTCGCTCAGTTGCCAATGGGCAACTACTTGGTTGTCTCTGGTTCTGCAGTGCTAGTCGAGAGGAAGATTGCAGGTGATTTTCTATCTTCTATCAGGTCCAATAGGCTGTGGGATCAGCTGCTTCGGACGATCAAAGTGGAGAATCTTTTGGGATATGAAGTGAAGAGGAGAATTCTTTTGCTTCAGGGAAGCTTTCAAGGCTACCGGCAAAGAGCTGGTGTACTTAAAGAGGAAATGCTGAAGTGTTGGTCTCAACCTATGGGAGCCTTCCTTGAGATAGTCTATGTCTATAGCACGCCAATTTTCCTTGCGGAAAATGACACCGCTTTGAAAGCGTTTTTCCGAATACTTGGACAGAGAGAATGTGCAGGCAAGAATAATAAAAACCCTGAGAGTAGATGGTATATGAAGCCTGTAAAGGCAGATTTGCCTAGGAAAGATTGGAAGAGGTACATCTTATCGGCTCTGCCTTATATTGGCAACCAGTTGGCTCAGAATCTACTATCCCATTTCGAAACAATATCTGGTGCGGCTTGCGCCTCGGTTGAGGAGCTACAGAGGGTTCCAAAGATAGGCAAGAAGAAGGCGGACTTGATCATAGTATGGTCCACTAAGGTTTCTCGTCTGGTTTGTAGAGTCGTTTCTCATGAGCTGACTTCGGTTTGAACTTACCTCGATACTGCTTCATTGATGCCCTCTTGCGTGCTATGTTCTGTAATCTTGCTTGAGCTTTGGCTATTCTAGTCAGAGAGGGCTGCTTGAGGATTCGTGGCTTATATTCTGGAAGTACAGCTTTAGCGGGGGGTTTCTTGGTACGATGTTTCCACTCCTGTTCAGGAATGGTATGACGGGCGAAAAGGACTGTTTTTCTCTTAAGGTCTACGGCTTTGACTTCCCAGCCTATGTTAAGCCATGCCTTGCCCTGAGATGTGTCTCTAGTGTTATCCCACCACTCTTTGTTTTGAGCCGAGGTTGGTAGGTTGTTGTTGATTATTCCTTCTATTCGTGAGAACTGGAGCCTGACTTGGGGGGTCCATTGTGCTTTCCGGGTTAGATAGAGAGTGAGAGCAGTGTACTTACCAGCGTGGGACTTGGGTGACACGTATCTCCTTGCACAGTTTAGGCAGATGAGGTATTGTCGTTCCCTCAAGTCTTCGGTTATACAGCTCTTGCAGACTGATTTCTTGCAGCGGAAGCAGCGCTTGAGGGAGTAATAAGGCATTACTCGCCCACATAGACTGCATTCATCTTTGGACCGTGGTCTACGAGGACCACCAATAGGATAGAAGATCTTCCGCATCGACTTCAAGTCTCGCTATCACACAACAGGAGGATCAATAAAATAAGACTTATTGTGTCAGCACATTCCGCATACGCAACAGTTGACTCCTAGGCAGTGAGATAGTATGCTGCAGCTATTGCTATTGAGTCATACACTCCATGAAGCAGTGCTGTGGCAACTGTGTTCCCATCAGTACGTTGCCATACAAAGCCTATTACTAGACCGACAACAAGTGTAGGAGCAATTGCGTAGGGGCTGTTAAGCCCGTGTAGAAGACCGAATAATGTTGAGCTTATGAGTAATCCCCAGCCCTTTCCAAATGAGTGTTCGAATCCTTTCTGGACAAAACCTCTCATAGCCAACTCTTCGCAAGGTCCGACAACCATTAGAAAAAGGGCAATCAGGATGAATAGCTGGTATTGGTCTCGGGGCATTAGAGATTCTTCAACAAGATTTGCCATTGGATCCGGACCTAAGGCGACTTCTTCGGCGAATGATATCCCTCCTGCAAGCAGAAGGAGCGGAACTGCCACAATGAGGGCTAGCATTAGGAACTTGATGGGCACCTTTTTCAGTCCTAAGTCTCTAAGGCTTGCACCTTTGTATACAGCAAATAGCAGCGTGATTCCTACTACTATGGCTTCGTTGACTGGGAGAGAGATGAATGCGATGGGAAATGGTAGGTTCTCAACATCTATACCTATCAAGACAAACCAAACTATTAGAGAGCCCAGAAGAATCCCGCATATTAACGCCAAGTAGCAGGCTAGGGAAGCCTTTGCAGCCCATTTTGGTTTATTCTCCATGTTGTTTCCACCTCTAGTTGACAACTTGCATCCAAGCCTTTTATGGATTTTCTGTCTTACGCCCTATGAGTGCATAGAAGAATAGGAAGAAAGCTAGCAGAATTCCGCCAAGGGTAAAGAAGGCAATAAAGTATCCAGTTGTCATTTCAAGAATTATCCCAGTGGATATCGGACCCAAAGCCTGGCCAATGTCCATAATAGTCCGCAGGAAGCCGATGGATGCACCATATGACTCCTGGCGGGTCAAGTCTGAGACAAGCGCAATTGTTGAAGACGTGACTGTTGAAAGACCTAGCCCATAAACGATTGAGATTGCAGCAAGCTCTAAGAGATGAGTGGCAAATGGAGTGGCGATTAGAGGTAGACTCCCAATAATCAATCCTACTAGTATTGGCATTCTTCGACCGTGTCTGTCTGAGACTCTACCCAAGAAGGGCTTTGAAACCATGACTGTAACTATTTGTGCTCCCATGATAACTCCTATCGAGAGGCTATCAAATCCTAGAGATTTCGCATATAGTGCTAGGAAGAATTCGAAGGCGCCGAAGGTGAAGTACATGGCTGCTTCGACCATGCTTGTGGCGATTATTCCTCGAGTTGTGGCCACTCTTGCCCAGTCGCGAAAAAGGTTTTGAAGACCTTTCCATTGACTGGGGCGTTCAAAAGCGGCTGCTTCTGTTGTATTGATTCGGTAGAGAGCTAGACTAGTCCCAAAAGCTGCAATGCCAACTATTCCAATGGATGTGTAGACAGAACTGAAGCTTGAGCTAGTGATTGATAATAGGTAGCCTGCAAGGAAAGGCGCTATTCCCCTGCCAATTAGGGTCGCTGAAGAGAAGGTTGATACCTTTTCTCCTTTTTTATCTGGGAAGCTGTCCAGAACGGCAGCGCTTGCGACCGGAACGAACATGGCTGTAGCAAAGCCGTGATAGAATCTGACTAAGACAAGCTGCCAAGGAAACGTCACAAAGATGTAGAGAAATGGAGCAGAGGCAAAGATGAATGCAGATAGGATAAGTATTCTCCTTCTTCCGTAAGTGTCTGAGAGCGATCCAGCAGGTAAGCTTATCAAGATTCCTGGAATTGTGGAAGCAGCTGCTACAAAACCCATCAGGTATTGCGGAACGCCAAGGTTATCAGCAAATAAGGGTAGGGTTGGGCTTTTGGACATCGTTGAGCTCAGGATAGCAAAGGAGCCCATGATGCATAAAGCGGTGAAAAAGCGATTCCTACTCAGCTCTATCTCATCCTGTTCATGCTAGAGAGGTTGAGCGCAAGCCTTGGCTTGCTTTTAAATCGGATTCCGAGATTAGATGGATGGTCAATGATGAATGGAAATGATATATGAAATTAAAAAAGGAAAAGGTGTTTTCTGTTAGAGCTTGGTTCTTCAGTCGCCTTCCAGCTGTCAAAGTTTCCGCATGACCAGCTCTGCAGCCAAAACCATAGGCTCCCAAGTCTCATTTAGTGGGGGAGCGTAACATGTATCAGCTTTGGCCAGTTCGCGTATGGTCATCTGTTTCTGAATGGCAAATGATAATGCGTTGATGCGTTGAGGTACTTCTTCTCCACCAATAATCTGTGCGCCAACAAGTAGTTCCGTGTTCTTTTCCACTACCAACTTAATCTTTATTGGCAGCGCTCCTGGATAGTATTCTGGTCTTGTTTTACTCGTTAAGGTTGCAGAAACTGTTTTCATTCCTGCTCGACCGGCCATGAACTCTGTTACACCAGTAGCGCCTATTTCGGTGTCGAAGAGCTTTGTCACTGCTGAGCCCAAGCATCCAAGGAAAGCCGCGTATCCTCCAGCAGCGTTTATGCCGGCGACCTTTGCTTGCCTAACAGCAGTGGTTCCAAGTTGGCTGAGAATTGGTCGATGAGTTACAAGGCTTGTGGATTCCGCACAGTCCCCAACGGCGTAGACATCCTTGATGTTTGTCTCCATTCGCATGTTGGTCTTGATTCCTCTGGTATCACCGATTATAATGCCTGCATTCTTGGCTAGTTCAGTGTTTGCTCTGATGCCAGTAGCCACGACGACTATGTCAGCAGGAATTCGTTCTCCTCCTACAGAAACCCCTGTGATCTTGTCTGCCCCCAGGATTTCATTGGCTGCATTCTTGGTGATTACTGTCACACCTTTCTCTTCGAGCATCTTCTGGACGATTCTAGCCATGTCTTCATCTAGCATTAGGGGTAGAACATAAGGAAGGAGTTCTACGACAGTCGTCTTAAGACCGCGTTCAGTGAATGCCACTGCAGTCTCAAGTCCTATTAGCCCTGCACCAATGACGGTGGCGTTTTTTGCTTCTCCAATGGCCTTATCGATGATTTCTCCATCTTTGATTGTACGAAGAACGTAGACGCCTTTCTTCTCTCTACCCTTTATTGGGGGCACAAAGGGGTAGGCGCCTGTGGCTATGATTAAGCTATCGTAGTGAAGTGTCTCTTGTTTTCCAGTTTTATCCTCTATCTTGACGGTCTTGGCTTCTGTGTCGACGTTTGTAGCGGTTGTCTCAAGCCTCAAATCCAGTTTCATCATACGGTAATATGCAGGCGGGAAGACCACCAAATTGTCAAAACTGGGTATGTGTCTACCAAGCACGAATGGAATTCCACAGGGAGAGTACCCTGCCTTTGCCTGTTTTGTAATGAGGGTAATCTCTGCTGTCCTATCGGTTTTTCTTGCGGCAGAAGCTGCATCAATACCTGCGGCGTGGGCTCCGATTATCACTATTCGCCGCGGCATTCTTAGCCTTCCTTGATGAGTTCCTTATGCCACTCCACAGCTTTCTTGAAGTCCATCAGTTGATTCAGTTCTGCTTTGAGATTGGTTGGGGAGATAAGTAACAGCCAGCCCTTATTGAAGGGATCTTCATTGATCAATTCTGGTTGATCTAGTACTGCATCGTTGACCTTATCGACTTTCCCGCTTATTGGAGCGATCAAGTCGGAGACAGCTTTCACAGATTCCACGGTCCCATAGGCATCGTTCTTTTTAATCTCGTCACCAGCGCTAGGTAATTCAGCGAATACTATCTCGCGCAGCTGTTTCTGAGCGTATTCAGTGACTCCTATCCGTACTTTTCCGTCTTCAACACGAACCCATTCATATTCCTTTGAGTAGTGTAGTCCTTCAACCACCTCAAAGTCGTCCACTTTAACCAAGTCTTTTCACCTCGCTCGTGTAGCATACTCTTGCACTTGCCCATTTTAAAAGATTAACTGTATGATTTGACCAGCACACCAATCTTAATAATTCTCTGCAGGTATCCCTTCACAAATGAAGGCATGCAGGAATGAGCGAGCATAGCGCTTCCAAACACCTTGACGAGCTAGGCAAGAAGCTCGATTTGATCATGAAAAGGTTGGATAATCTGGAGGCTCTTATTGCAACAAAGCCTGAGTACGCTGACTTGGCTCCTTCTCTGAGGCTCACAAAAGCAGGCATAGGATTGTACGGGGAGCCCCTGAAGATACTACCTCGCCTGAAAGCTGCACAGAATTACGTGAAGCGACTCTCGATTTCGCAGGATGAAATATCCCGCTGTATCATCCAAGCACTTGCGATCAAGGGTCCGCTGAACATTTCTGCCATAACCCGTCAGGTTGAAGCAATGAGGGGAAAAGCCTCCAGGAGGATTGTTAGAGCACGGTTGAAGCATTTGGAGGAAGAAGGAATCGTCCGCCAAATGAAGGGATTCGGCAGAACCTACGAGCTGGTCGAATGACCAGAAGGATGGTCACTTTTTCCCAGAACCCTAAACTAGACTACCCAGACTAAGGGTATGACTGTGAGAAAGATGGGATTGAAAAGAGATTCATCAGAAAACGCAAAACACGAACCGAAGCCAGTCAAGCTACTTGGCATAATGAAGGAGAACCATTCAGCACATCACTTGATGAACCATCGAGCAACCCTTCCGACTTCCTTCAACCATGAAGCAAGAAAACGGGAGTTACGTTCAAGACTGATGGCAGAATTCTACAAGGCTCAAGCCATCACACTGGTACGCCGGAACTACTATGTGTAGGGACACATCGAAACGGGCAACCAAGATCTAAATCATGAGCAAAGGAGGTGGAAGCATGATTGAAGTTGAGAAGAAAGGCGAAGGCAAGAAAGGCTCCGAAGCTGAAGAGGTAAAAGAAATCCTTGGCGCGGTCTCGGCTCAAGTTCCAGCATTGATAAAAGGAATCATTGGCTCGGTTTTCTCTGAGGAAGCAGGCAGAGATATGGGGAAAGCGGCTGGGGCGTTCTATAAAGAGTTGAAGGAGAGCGGGATACCAGACGACGTAGCTGTTGAGATGACAGAGAACTACATTGGAATGTTCACTAGTCTCGGAGATGTACTCAAGCAAGCTGTGGGTGGAAAAGGAAAGCATGTGAAAATCTCAAAACTTCGGAAAGAGAGCGAGGAGGGAACCGGAGCAGATATGGCCCAGAAGATCAAGGAGAAAATGGCTGAAACCGAGGAGGAAGAATAGAGGATGGAAATAAACAATCCTCTTCAGCTCTTTTTTCATGGAGAAAGGAAGACTTGGTGAGAATTCGAACGATACTGAGCATTACTACTTCAATCGTGAGGATACTGGGAAGTCTTTTTGCGCTTTGGGCAACCTTTGATTGGAAGGTGCGGAGAACTCGAAAAGCCTTTGAGAAAGAACTAGTCAAACAAGGAATGTCAAAGGAAGATGCCAGAAGAATCAGTGCTCAATACAAAACTTTGAAGAATCAGCTCACCAGTACCTTGGTGAACTCGATTAGAACATAGGAAAAACGCTACTCATAGTCCCCTCAATATTCTGTTTTACAGGTTTCCGGTTTTTTCTTAATGCACTTGATGGGTATCTAGGAAAATTTGGGAGCAACACATAGAGGAAAACGAGATATCTAGCCCAAGCGATTCAGCTAGTCTAATAGCTTCCTCAGATGGAAACGCAATCGCGTTGACACCAGATTCTACCGCAAGCATATCGGTTTTAATCCTATGTTGACCCTTAGGTCTCATGCAGCCTAGGGCTACAGGAGTATCGGGCATCATCACCCGTGCTGTCACCATTACTCTTGCGATATCATCAGGTGTCGGAGGATTCACCTTTTCCATAGCGGTGCCCTGTGTGGGCATCAAGGCAATAACGATAACAGCAGATGGGGAATGTTCGGAAATCATTCGAAGTGCTTGAAGTTCACCCTTAATTCTGCCATAGTGAAGGCCGACAAGAACATGTGGGATTATTGGAACACCAGCGTTGGTCAGAGCACTCAATGAGTGTCCGTAGTCATCAGCCTTGACGTTGAGATTGTATATTTCACGTATAGTCTCATCTGAGCCGATTACGTCAATAAGCGCTGCGTCCACGCCAGAAGCTGAGAGTGCTTCTGCTGTAGGGTAATCGATGATACCAGTATGGACTATGACCGTCAGCTTTGTATTTTGCTTGACTCTGGCTATGGCTTCTGCGAACTTCCCAAGAGGAATGGAGCCATCTGGAAGGCATCCGCCGCTTATGAGGATTCCCTGGCACCCCCTTTCCTTAAGGTCAATGCATACAGCAGTCAACTCGTTTGGGGTAGGAGCTGAAATCATTGTGTTTAGAAACCTCCCTCCACAGTGCTTGCACTTCAAAGCACAGGAAGAACCGGTAATTGAAATCGTTGGGAACTCAATCGGCTTGGATTCAAAGTAGTTGGTCTTGTAGTGTGCGAAGCTTGGAGCATAGAATTTAATCTTTCCTTCGCTGTTATGGAAGAGACCATCTTCAATATTCGATACTAGTTCCATTTTGGGCATTCGCCAGACTTTCTCATAACTTAAATGAACCAGTGCAGCAGCGTCCTCAACTTTCTGTGACGGCACCTAGGCTTCCTCTATGACTCGGTTCAGTTAAGGTGATGGTGCTCCCTTTAAACTTCGTTATTGAGAGATAGTAATAAGAGACCTTTTAATCAGTTGTAGGCTTGAGATTGTTGAGGCCAAGTAATGCCTGGTGAAAGCTTGCCAGAAAAAATCCGTGTTTCGGTCGGGTCTGCAATTGTGCTGGGCCTAATAAATGGTACTCTGGATGCTGAACCTACAACCGTGTATTTACTCACTTATCGACCTGAGAAGTGTGCAGCCAACTGTGGCTTCTGCCCTCAAGCTAGATCAAGTGAGGGTAGAGCTGATATGCTTTCCAGGGTAACTTGGCCCATTTTCCTGACGGAGCAAGTGGTCTCCTCAATATCTTCTGCTGTGAAAACTGGCTCAACCAGACGAGTTTGCATCCAGACCCTGAATTATCCAGCGTGCATCGATGATGCCTTGAGTATTATAAAGAAGATAAGGTCGCTGGTAGACGTGCCTATTTCTATCTCTTGCCAACCTTTGGATCAGCAGCAAATGGAGAGACTCTGTGAAGCAGGAGTTAATCGAGTCAGTATCCCTTTAGATGCTGCAACCAAAGAGATATTCAATCGAGTCAAGGGAAGACTGGCTGGTGGACCTTACACATGGAATACACAGCGTAAGGCGTTGAAGACTGCGGTGCAGGTTCTTGGAAGAGGTAGAGTTAGCACCCATCTGATTGCAGGCCTTGGAGAAAGAGAACAAGAAATAGTTCAGATGATTCAATGGTGTGTGGACTTGGGCGTGTATCCAGGACTGTTTTCTTTCACGCCTATTCCAGGAACCGCTCTAGGGAACCATCCGAAAGGATCTCTCCAGAGCTACCGAAGAGTTCAGCTAGCCCACTATCTTATTACCCAGAGAAAGACACGATTTGAGGATATGAAATTCAGTAGTGAAGGGCTCATAGCTGATTTTGGCCTCTCTGAAGACGAGATTCGAATAGCCATTGAAACCGGTAGCCCGTTTATGACCTCAGGCTGCCCTAGCTGCAACAGGCCATTCTACAACGAGAGACCCGGTGGAGCGATATACAACTATCCTCGGCAGCCATCATCAGACGAGATTGCAGAGATTGAGAAGCAGATCCTCACTTAGCTGTGCGCAGCAACTGGAGCTACCACCAATTCTTAGGTCGTCTTATCAGGAAGAAGAGCGAAGCCACTGAGACTAGGGCTACGACGATCAATACATACATCATGTTTCTAGTGCCTACCAACTCTTCTGAGAACTGTATTTCTGATTTCGTGTAGTTCTCTTGTAGTGAAGTGTAGATTTGATTGAGTTCTTGATAACTATCGCGAAGCTCTGCAAATTCCTTGTTGCGAACATATGTGCCTATGAAGGCGGTTGTAGGCACATCTGCGGGGAGACCCATTACAGTCCATTCGTAGGATATGCTTCCAAGGGTTGCGCCTGGAGAGATGTTGTCAGGTACTGTTAATTCATAGTTGTGTTGCCCCGTTTCGTTGGTACCCAAGACAAGCCCCTCAAACAGGATCGAGCTGCTTAGAAGTGTTACGTTTCGCTCATCAGCCAATCCTGAGATGTTTAGATTCATCTGGGAAATGTGAACCGGCATAAGACCAGCTCTAACCGTTACATTCAGGCTCATCGTCTCACCAGGATAGATGTAAGGTGTGGCTTCGACTATGACCTCAAGCCCTCCATGATCCACTCCATGATGGTAGACAATCCACAGCTCTTCATCAATAGATAGTCCAAGAACGCAAGGAAAAACAGGCAAAGCCAATATCACTATGAAAAGGAAAGATTGTAAACTCTTTCTGAAGCTCACATTTCCACCTCTAGAAGCCGATGTACTGTCATAGGTTGTTTTACAGAAAATATTTAACATTTCTGTCGAGTTTCCAATGTGCTACTGCTCCCTTGAGGGATGAACCGAGAATTTAGTTGTATAGAATCATCTCAATGAACGGACGTGTTGTTGATATAGATATACAAAATAGATTACAGCAAAGATTGAGAGGAAGACCTCAATTAAAAGGATGAGCTGGTTTTGCTCTTTAGCCATGAAGTAGCCTTGTTGAATCAAATCCTTGAAAACGAGGACTTGAAGGAATATTGAGCTGCTGATACAACCCAACCCTAAGCTGTGAAAGAGCATCAACCATCTCGGCTTTGTATTCTTCATGTCCCGTCAGTAGATTCTGGATCTCGTCGCATATTATAGATTGTGAATTCACCCTCTGAAGATTCCTTAACGATTGTGACCGCTGCTTTTCATTAATTATTTGAAATTAAGCTTGGTAGTATTAGTTGAGATTGTGAGTAGTTAAGATTCTTGCAGCACAGAACTTACTTCTTGACTCATCATTTAATCCTGCATATGAAGCTCCTGTAGAAATATGAGCCCAGCAATCCCCCACAAGTCATATAAATCGGAGCTGAGACACAACGAGTGTCCATTATGCCCTTATGGTAGCGAATCAGATGGTTGACCAAAGGATTGAGAAGCTCGCAAAGCTTTGTGTTCATTATAGCGTAGATTTACAGCCAAAAGAGAAGGTAATCATTACAGGACATGTGCAGACCTTTCCCCTAATCAAAGAAATATACCGAGAATGCCTGCTAAGCGATGGCTATCCGCTAGTAAGACCAAGCTTCGATCTTAACTACACTTTCTTCAAACATGCAAAGAATCATCAACTGAAGTATATTTCACCTTTCTCACGTTTTCTGGTTGAGACAATGGACGTTTCGATAGGAGTTTGGTGTCGACCAAACCCTAAGGAACTAACCAATATAGATCCCGCAAGAATCAAAATGTTCGGGGCTTCAAGAAGAGAAATCTCCGAAATCTTCAACAAACGAGCTGCTGATAAACAGTTGAAATGGACTGGGCTACCTTACCCGATCACTGCACAAGCCCAAGAAGCAGCTATGTCACTTGCTGAATACGAAGATTTTGTCTATACTAGCTGTCTGGTTCATAAGAGGGATCCAATCGCTGAATGGAAGAAGATAAGTCAGCAACAAGCAAGAATCTGCGCATACTTGGATAAGGTTGGCCAAATCCATATGACAGGGGAGGATACAGACATCACCTTCAATGTTAGAGGACGAAAATGGATTAACTCCGATGGCAAGAGAAATATGCCCAGTGGCGAGGTTTTCACCGCTCCAATTGAGAATTCAGTGAACGGTACAGTCAGATTCACCTATCCAGGAATCTATGCTGGAAGAGAGGTCGAAGACATCAAGCTCACTTTCAAAGATGGCAAAGTAACGAAGGCTTCAGCTGCTAAAGGCGACGAGTTGTTGCAACAATTGCTGACCATTGAGGGGGCAAATCGCATTGGAGAAGCAGCGATAGGAACCAATTATAGGATAACTAGGTTTACGAAGAACATGCTATTCGACGAAAAGATGGGTGGAACAATTCATATTGCCCTCGGTAACTCCTACCCTGAAACAGGTGGATTAAACAAATCTGGGATTCACTGGGACATTTTAAAAGATATGAAGAAAGATGGAAGGATCTATGCTGACGGTGAGCTGTTCTATAAAGATGGAAAGCTCTTGATATAATATGAGCGTGCATTCCATCCTTATCAGCTAGAGGACCTTAACTGCACAACTTGCTGGTGGATTTCTTCGGCGAGACCTTCAATTGGGATTCCACAAACATCAATCTCATCAATTCGCCCCTCACCGTAGCCCCGGTTCATAGCCTCCTTTATTATTGGCATCTTCTTTGGCTTCATCCCGACAAGAGTAGCCCCAACCGCTTCAACAGCAACAGCGTCTCTGCCAACCACAATTATATTGGCGTCAACCGTGTGGCGCCCTGAGCGTATATGAGTAGCATCCAATACAGCTAGGTCTATCCCGCCAATGACCTTGTAAGCATCAAGAAGGACTGTTACAAGATTCTTATGGAATCTTACTTTCTTTCTATCGGGGATTAGACCTAGTAGGTTCTTCAGAATCGTGCCTTTACTATATTTACGGAGGAGGTGGGTACTCACAAAGACACTAGGCTTGAAGAGTATATGCGACAAGCCAATTTTCTCGTTACCAATCAGAATTCCCCGAGTATTGGAATCTTCTGAGAGATTGAAAGGCAGCACTTGTTGGTTGAAGATTTCCTTGTAGATGTCGAGTCGCTCTGAAGCTAATCCACGGTAGTTGTCTGATTCCGCCAAAAGAGTTTTAGGGGCTCTGTTGAAGCAGGACGCAATCGCTCCTACTAGACCAACTGTTGGGTGCGTGTTCTTTCTATGATCGAAAATCCCTGGCTTAATGACAACCTGCCTTTCCGGGGTGTTTAAGTCATCTATGCCGCCTATGAGCTTGAATGCATGGTGAAGAGATGCCTGTAAATTCTTTGTGGTCTTGACTACTGCAACTTTAGAAACCACACAAACCACCTGTAGCTAGATTCTACATTACAGCCTTGAATTTAAGT
The DNA here is from genome assembly GCA_020352535.1 of Candidatus Bathyarchaeota archaeon. Lineage (GTDB taxonomy): Archaea > Thermoproteota > Bathyarchaeia > Bathyarchaeales > Bathyarchaeaceae > SOJZ01. The sequence goes on from CP070679.1 coordinate 1,296,941, forward strand.
GTGCCAAACTCCAGTCGAAAGACAGGCTCGAATCAGGTTGCTCGTGAATATTGCAAACCGAAATTGTTCACAAAAAATAGTACTTTAGTTCACAGAAAATAGAAATATTTATGTGCTTGGTAACACACTAGAAACAGCCACCAACCGGTGTAGCTGATGAACAGCAGACAGAACAAGCTCTCAGACGCCCCAAAGGAAATTTCTGAACTCCTCAAGTCTGTTGCCCACCCCGCGCGAATTCACGTCCTGAAGCTTCTATCGCAAGGGAGAGGCGAGTTTTCTGAGCTGATAGATCAGACTGCCCTCTCCAAGACAGCACTGTCTAATCATCTGAACCGCCTTGCAAGAATGAATCTTGTCGAAAGACACACTAGAGGGAAATACATGCTAACCAAAGACGGCGATGAGCTGCTGAAAGCAGTAACTGTAGTTTATCGAAATTCTATACATAGAAAGGTGAAGCGAAGAAACGCTCTACGCAGCCGCTACACCAAGAGCTTGGTAGAGGGAAAAACCTTGAGCAAGAAAATGATAAGTGAAAAAGCCGTATATCAACCGTGCTGGCTATCCTACACAGGAGCAATGGCGGGGGTACTGACAGCCCTAGGCAGTAAGTGCAGCATAGTAGATGTTGGAGGTTATTCAGGCTATACTTTCATAATCAACGTCTCCAAAGGTGTTACCTGCCCCTCAGGACCTACTGCTTTACCGCCTGAAACATGGAAGGAAATCCATAACGCTACTGAGAATCTTGGGTGGACTATTGAGGACTACGTCTACCCACACTCGTTTCCAGAGGTGGAGGGTAAACACACTCCAAGGGAAATTGAGATTGCGAGAAAGCTATTCTCAAAGATTAAACGTGAAGTAGACGAGAAGGATAGACCTGTAGTCCTGTGGGGACTTGTTGTACCTGAGTATGGCATTGTCAATGGATATGAAGGAGAATCCTACCTAGTAAGCACCTTTAGACGCCTTGCCAATCAACCAGATGACCCCATTATCTTCTATGACCTGAAAGCACCAGGATGCCTTGAGGCCTTCTTCTTCAGAGATAAAGCCGAATCAGATCCTACCAAACTTGTCAAAGAAACCTTAGAAAGAGCAACGCGCTTTGCAGAAGCGAGTATTCCAATTCACAACAACTATGTGGCAGGACCAGAAGCATTAGAAGAGTGGGCTAATGTCCTCGAGAGGCTCCCCGAGAAAGAGCAGAATTATCAGGGCAATAGCTATGTCGCAGCATGCGTCTGGGAAGGACGAGCAATAGCTGCAGAATTCCTAAAGAAGATTGCAGAGACACATTCAAACGAATCTTCAGCGCATCTACTAGCAGCCCACGAATGCTATGCAAAAGGAATGAAGCTTATGGGAGATTTCATGAAGATCTTTCCCTTCAAGTTTCAAGGAGAGATGAAACTAGAAGACCGAAGAAAAGCCTCAAACCTACTTAGAAAGGTTATGCCTTTGGAGAAAGAAGCAATACAACACATGAAAACCGCGCTGAAATCATACTAGACCAATCCCAAGCCAGCATCCACCCTTTTTCGCTGCCACAGTCTAAGGTTTAATTCTCACTAATACCGTTAATGTAAGGTGCAAAAAGGATCATAAGATGAAAGCTTGGTCTTTGATAGATAGCATAGTAGACCGCAATCATGAGATAGTCCTAAGGTTCTATGATAACTCAGCTGAAGAGATGATTAAGGTCAGGGATACTACCTACAAGCCATATTTTCTCCTTTCATTTCCACTAACCAAGAAAGATGAATACTCTATCGAGCGAATCCTAGGGAAGGTTTCAATTGTCGAAAGGCGAGACTTGTTTTCTAACAATCTAAGAACAATGGCGAAGGTGGAAACTAGGAATCCAGTCGAGGCACAGAAACTTGGAAAGATGTTCGAGAGCATTTGGGAAAGCGAATTAGAATTTAGTCATGGATATGCCTACGATAATGGCTTGGTCTTTGGTTCACAGTACATCATCAATGAAAAGAACCTTTTTTCCCCACTACAATCCATTGAGGCCAGAGAAAAGTTTCAAAAAATCTTTGGTAGTGTAGAGAAGACAGACCCATCCAAATATGTCCATCTGAAAGAATTCTTCGATTTGTGCTACCAACCGATACCACAGATTGACCCAGAGACACTTGGGATGCCCAAGAAGACAGATCCGGAACAGTACTACCTTACCTTCATGCTATCACGAATAGCCAATCTACCTGTGCCAAAGGCATTCTCGAACAAACGGGTAAGTGAATGGATAAAATCTGTACTATACACACACCTTCGAAGGAACGCATATCTGATTCCTACATCGAAGGAACTGAGAAGAGGAGAAGAACTGAAAGGCTCAGTTCCAGGTGCCCTCACAATCACGCCAAAAAGTGGTGTCTACTTCAACACCGTTGTAACAGATTTCGAAAGCCTCTATCCAAGCTGTATTGACCGCTACAACTTATCCTATGAGACTGTTGACTGTGGCCACCGAGAGTGCAAAAGTAAGAGGACCCCTGAGCTTGACCATTATTCTTGCACAAAGAATAGGGGCTTCTATTCCGCAATTATTGGTGCATTAAAGGACCTACGAATCCATTACTTCAAGCCTTTATCGAAAAGCACCTCTGCGTCGAAACACGAGCGCCTGTTAGCAAAGGCTTTAGCTAGATTGCTGAAACTTCTGCTAGTATCAAGCTATGGTGTCACCATCCGAATCCATGGACTCGCATCCACGCCCCTCGCTGAATCCATTACCGGTTGTGGACGCTACGCTCTTCAAACAACATGGAACATGGCTGAAGAACACGGCATGCATCCCACATACGGAGACACCGACTCCATATTCCTAGACAATCCATCTGAGGAAGACGTGAAATGGCTGGTTGAAGAGGTGAAGACAAAGCTGCAACTAGACTTGGCGGTCGACAAGCGATACTCACTCTGCGTCCTATCCGGTGCAAAGAAGGCCTACTTCGGCATCTCGAGAGATGGAACACCTGACATCAAAGGCTTAACGGTAATCAAATCAAATTCACCTAGATTCTTCCTGAAGGTGTTTCAAAGCTGCGTCAAAGAGCTAGCCCACGTAAGGAACCTAGAAGAATATGAGCAAGCAAAAGCAGGAATCACAAGAATTGTGAATAGAGCAGTCAGGGATTTGAGAGAGAGGAGAGTCAAGCTTGAAGATCTGGCATATTCTGTGAAGCTCTATTCAGATCCAAAGGAAAAAATCAGGTCTGAAGAGGCACTACACCAGCCGTATCAATGTGCAGTCCAGCTCATTGACGCAGGGGAAAGCCTTGGCAAGAGAGAAACGGTCTCATTTGTAAAAGTCAACCCTTTCAACTACAAAGGAAGAAGATTCACTGTAAAACCTAAGGGACATATGAAGAGCTTGCTGGACATAAATGTGGAAGACTATGTTAGGAATCTTAGGACAGCCTTAGGTCAGACATTTGACCCGATGAACATTGAATTTAGCGCTAAACGGGATAAGATGATATCAGACTGGTTTGAAACGAGATAGGCAACACTCCATAACAAATGTAATATTCCGGTACAGTGGGCCGCACTGTAGCCAAGAGAGAGTGTACATTTGTGAATACTGATTAGGTGTTCATAAACGCTTAATGCGGTTGTTTTGAGACTCTAGAGCCAGATGCAGACGTAGCTACCCTAAGGCGAAGCAGAAGGTTGCGTTGATGGCAAAGTCGGCAGTCGAGCCACCTACAGAAATTCTTCCTGTGATATCTAGTGAGAAGCCGATTCGAGTTCTGCATGTAGATGACGAAGCAGGATTCTTGAAGATTTCAAAGCAATGTTTGGAGATGCAGGGTTCCTTCTCGGTGGAAACTTCATCTTCTGTTGATGATGCGATGAAAAGGCTAGAAAAGAAGGCGTTTGATGTTGTTATTTCTGACTATGTGATGCCAGAACAGGATGGCTTGGAGTTCCTCATGAAATTGAAAGACGCGG
>CP070679.1:1301015-1350744 GCA_020352535.1 Candidatus Bathyarchaeota archaeon
CAGGAAGAAGCTGAGACCGAGAACAAGAAAGAGAATGTAGAAGCTGTTAATGCAGAAGACGATAAGAAGGAAGGTTGACTGAATGGCTGAGGAAAAGAAGAGTGATGCTGAAGAGCCTAGAGAAGCTGAAGAGAAACAAGAAGAACCAAAAGTCAAGCCAGAAAAGAAAGCCGTGGCGAAGCCTAGGGAGGAGAAGCCTCAAAAGGCAAAGAAGGAGAGAAAAGGCGTCTTCTCCTACTACAAGATTGACGAAACAGGACTTGAGAGGTTACGCCCATTCTGCGAAAGATGTGGATCTGGGTATTTCATGGCAGACCACAAAAATCGTTTCACCTGCGGCCACTGTGGTTTCACACAATACAAGCATAATGAAGCAGCAAGTAATGCAGATAAAACCTTACAGCCTTCAACGGATTAGTATACAAAGCACACAGAACGCATAGTCCTTTTGCCTATCTCTTCGTGCGCGTCCTCTGAATGCAGGTATTAGGCACAGCTGTCTTTACTTCAGTGGAACATACATTGATGATCTAGAAGCCCCGATACCTGGTGACCCATGTCTGACCATCTTGTTTGTTATAGCGAATTCACCTAAATAGTGACCAATCATCTCAGGTCTTATTTCTACTGCTACGAACTCCTTCCCATCGTGGACCAAAACAGTGACTCCAACCATCTCTGGAAGAATAATCATGTCTCGTGCATGTGTCTTGACAGTTTTCTCTGGAGCCGCCCCAGGTGTTTCTTTGATTGCTCGAATGCTCTCAAGGAGAATTCGTTGTTCTCGTGTGAGCCCTCGTTGGAGGCTTCGTCGTTGCCGTGACGGCAGGAGACGAATGAACTCATCCATCGACATACCTTGAAGTCCATCAAGTGTATGACCTTGGTAGGCGAACTCTTTGGGCAATTGGTCAACTCCTGATTGCTTCTGGTTTCTTGGATTTATTAAACGTTTCTAGCTCTTCAGAAACGCTCATAGTCATCGCCTTCTTCTCTTCCTCTTGCCAGTGCTTCTCGCAGCAATCAGACCCACCTTCTTGCCGGGAGGTGCACGTCTAGACACAGTAGTAACCTTGCGTGCCCCTCGTCTACCACTTCCATATGGGTGCACAGCAGCTATCATTGCTACACCACGTGTTCGAGGATACAGGTGACCCTTTGCCCGCATCCAATAGCGTTTTGCACCAGCCTTTAAGAAGGGTTTCTCAAGACGTCCTGCCCCGGATATTACACCAATCGTTGCCCTGCAGAGATCATTGACATACCGAGTTTTTCCGGATGGGAGCTTCAGCATAGTCCCTTCAGGCGTATGAGCAACGACTGTTGCATAAGAACCTGATGAGCGTGAGAGTTTTCCTCCATCGTTTGGCGAGAGCTCGATGTTGCAAATCATGGTGCCAGCAGGAATACTGCTCAGCGGGAGGACATTACCAATGCTCACTTGAGCTTTAGCCCCAATTTGGATTGACTGTCCTTCATGAATTCCCTCAGGAATTACTGTGTAATAGGTTTCACTAGTCTCTAGCCTCACAGAAGCAATCGGTGAACCTCGACCGGGTTCATGGAGTATTCCAACGATCTTGCCCTCAAGAATGTCTTCTTGCGCCGCTTTGGGGAGATGAGGGTAGCGAACCGGGGCTATTCTCTTATGAGTGGAGGCTACGAAAGTTGGCGAACCTCGACCACGTCTTTGAACTCGAATCCTTTTACCCATGTGTCCACTCTCATTATAAGATGCCAAGCTTAATCGCTACATCAACTGCCTTATAGTCCGGTTGAAGCTTAACAAAGGCCTTCTTCTCGCCGGTAGGCGTGATTGAAGTATTAACGCTTTGGACTTCGACTTCGTAGAGCTCCTCAACAGCTCGCTTGATGTCACCCTTCGTGCCTTTAAGGTTAACCACAAAGACGAGTTTATTCTCAGTCTCCAGTAAACGGCTCGTAACCTCTGTCATAACTGGGTATATAATGATGTCATAGGCGTCCAAATTCATCTTCTCCCGAATAGCGCATCTACTTTCTCAAACGCTGAGTGCGTCCAAATGACCAGTCTGCCAGAGTGAGTGCCAGGCGCTAGAAGCTCAGCATTTATGTTGTCGACTTCAACTGCATCCACTCCTGGGATGTTGCGAGCTGCCTCAACGGCTCCTGCATTCTTGGCTACAACTAATAGTGGTCCTACGCTTTGTTTTATCCTCCGACCGCGGCCCTTACCTTTCCCGGCTCGCACCTTTCGGCTCTCTTTGACCCGATAGACGTCTGGCCACACTCCCAGCTGAATGAACACCTCTTCAACTTCCTTGGTTGTTCTCAAGGCTTCGATGTCATCTACCACCACCAAGGGGAAGTCAGGGATATCTTCTACGACGTGCCCTCTAGAGGATACCATCTCCTTGGAAGCAGTGGCTGCGATTGCTGAGCGAAGAGCCAGTTGCTTTTCCTTTCGTGGAATCCTCTTCCTAATCTTCTTCTCCGCTCTTGGTGGATGCGTAGCCCTGCCTCCAACCGCAGATGAGATAAAGGCTGCCCGTTGTCCGCCCTTTATTCTTGAGACTCGGGCGATTCCCAAACCGGTTCCCCGAGATTCTGCCGTCGTTCGCTTTCCAGCGAGAGGGTCTCGACCTTGGGGTTGGAACCTATGGGACTGGATCGCGATTACTGCCCGTTTTATGACGTCTGGTCTTGATGGCGTTTTGAAGATTGGGGGAATAATAATATTTCCTGTGGATTTTCCTTTGAGGTTAAAAATTTTAGCAGAGCGCTTTCCCATGTTTCCCACTTGCTCCTTACCCTTGCGGGGACTCGAGGGATATGTAAGTGACCTTCGGTGCAGCTTCTGGAACCGCTTTCGGTGAGCGAGCTGGAGCCCGTAATCGTATAAGCCGCTTTGTCGAACCAGGAATGCTCCCATCTAGCAGTATGTACGTTCCTCGTACCAGACCGTAGCGTATGAATCCGCCTTTTGGAGTTACTTCTGCTCCATCTGTACCTATCTTTAGTATGCGTTTGTTGTATTCAGTTCTTTGGTGATAGCCCATTTGCCCTGCTCTTGGCACAGTATATAAAACCCTAGTTGGGTGCCACGGTCCTATGACTGCGACGCCTCGTTTGGTTTTGCGGGATTTACGAGGTAGAATCTTAATGCCCCAGCGTTTCACAGGTCCCTGAAAACCCTTTCCTTTGGTCACGCCCACAATGTCAACATACTGGCCTTCCTTGAACACCTCCATAACGGAGACCGTTTTTCCTAACAGCTTCTTCGCGTGTTCAAATTGCTGTTCAGTTGTGCCTCCATCAATCTTGATTTCGGTGATTTCAGGCTTCTTCTTAGGGACACTAGCTTCTCTAGGTTGTGTGGCAGCTAGGAATCTGAACTCGGTGATGCTATCAATTTGACTCTTCATCTTCTCTAAGGCTTGAGTAGGATCGAAGTGCTCGGGTAAAGTCATAGAGCGGTTGAGAAGCTTTGGCGGGTCTTTCATCCAAGCTTCAGTAAACGAGTGCAGACCATATGGGTCTCTTGTATAGGCTCGGAGGGCAAATAGGGTGATTGGCGGAGCATCTATTACAGTAGCGGGGTGAGCTGTCTCCTTACCAAAGTTTGGTGAACGTTCGTCATCTTCGACCAAGAACACATGAGTCATTCCTGCTTTGTATCCCATGAATCCTAATAGGATCGGACCCTCCTCTGCTTTTGGCCAGTAGCGGATTCGCCCGGTTTCACTTGCGGCACGCCCTCTAGGCAAATAGGCTAGTGAACCACGTCGTGGAGCGCTCTTCTTTCGATGACCCATGCGTTGCTGTCCTTCTTTTCAATACATTATTCTAGGTCGTCTTTGTTTCAATAAGAGCTTCGAGTTATAAACATTGCTTTTAAGGTGCTCTAGACATATGACCGAGTCACGGCTAAGGTCGAACGCGGGGAGATGGGATATGAAATATATTTTACAGTTTTCCTGCAAAATGCTTTAAATAATCGTATATCGTAATATATCGGATAGAGTCCGACCTCTGGAATTGGTGATTGACTATGAGCACACCCTCAAATCATGTAGTCTGCGAGTGGCAAGTAGCTTTTCGACCGGTAAACATTAAGGATATTTTGCGTCTTTTGAAAGCTGTCCTGGAAACCAAAATTCAAAGGCTTTTTAGTGCTTGGAAGAACCTGAAAGGGCAGTAGGTCAACATCAACGCTACGGATTTCCATACAATTGGCTGCCTAGTCGAGGAATCCATCACTCTGACAACATATAGGCTAGAAGGTCAGCTTTATCGAAACGCTTTTCTAGTGCTGCCATCATTTCACGTTATCTGTTTCCAAGAGGTCTGGAGAATGGCAAAGAAGGCAACTGAGGAAGACTGGGAGAACTTGACATTAGACGAGAAGCTAAACGTGCTTCGAGATAAGGTTAATGAGATGGCAAGTATAATCCAGAAGATTGTCGAGGATATGTACGTGGATGAGGAAGAGTGCGAAGGCGACGAAGAGGCTCCAGCTCGAGGAGAGATGAAGTCGCCAGCTTCAAGGAAGTTGCAGCCTCTCAGGTATATCACCTAATTTTAATCGTTCAAAGCGCTGGAAGCAAAAGCAAGCTTAAAGTTTCCACCGTATCTAGACTGGCGTAAGACGAATGGTCCAGAAGGAATTTCAAGATACAGCGGTAGCATTACAGATACAAACCAGACTATAGGGTTCCAACGGAAATATTCAAGACTGCCAAGCATGTGAGGACCGCCTCCACCGTCCTTACAGTCTCAGTTCCCTGACCTGGAACCAGGTTCACCACAAAGTCCGTGACTTCCGACAGTTTTGCGCCCTCACGTCTCAGAATCTCGTGTAATCCTGCAGTCGGGGAGCCAAAGGCAATTAGTATCCTACTAGCATTATTCCATTGTTCAGTCATCTCATCGACAACCTTCATGAATGGAACTCCTCGACGTGAAGTGGCAACTACTAGGTCGAAACATCCCGTTTTCACCAACTGCCTCAGTCCAGCAGCTGAAACTCGTGTTTGGTAGCCCCAATACGGCTCAACATCATCACGACGAACCAATGAGCCCTTAAGATGCCTTCCTAGTTCAGCAAGCTTCACTGTGACTCTGTTATTAGTCGGAAGCTTCACATCAGAAACAAGGACAGATCGCTTTACACCAATGTCAACATAGGAACCAGCGTCAGTTTGGGAGATGACTACACCTTCACGATACTCTCCGATCTTCAAGTCTCTAATCCTGCTGCATATAGGGTGGTGTGGTGTGCGCAATGGTGGAAGGATACCAGCATACCGCAACTCAGGCCGAAGTCCGAACAGCCGTTTGCGGAGATACTGAGGGGTTTCAATATAGGATAAAATGGAAGCAATCAGATGCGAATCATGGCTTTGATTTGAGTTTGGAGTATCATGAAAAATCACGATTTCATCTATACGGAATATTGCTGCTGCTCTGCCGACAAGGCCAATCTTGAAGGTCTTCTCTCGAAGATGAGGGATATCTGACGCTAACGAGGCAGGCAAGGCGATAGATAGCTTAGGATGATATTTCATAGGGTTTCCCCATTTGAGCTCAGGTTTTACTCCGTCATATCAATGTGCATCATGATGGTATTTAGCCATTCAACCCAAGGTCTTCCTATTTATGCTGTTAGGGGAATTCAGGCTATTGTGTATTCGCCTTGGAATAATCACACGCGCATATCCTACGAAGGTCTGAGATAATCCTACGAGGCCCTGCGGAATACTTGACAATGATTTGCGCGACGCATAATTAGACGAGTACAACCCAGTTCTAATCTAAGGGATTGTCCCCCTTTACTCCTTTCTAATCCCTTTGGAGTCGGAATAGCGCCTTGTTATCCCTCTGCGTCCTCTCCTAGTAATTCTTACTCGCCCCATAAGGTGATTCAATTCTACCCCAGTTGTTCCATTTTATCCCTGGATTCCTTGACTTTGCGCCACGTATCACATAATTACATGAGGTTTGTCCAGGGGGGCTGTCCCCTTGATTCCCATTTTATCCCCTTTTGTCCCTTTTTTGTCCCATGGGGCTGCCCCCGGACTGCCCCCTTTGGCCCCCTATGGGGGCAAGGGGGATAGGGGGACATTAGGAATCCCTCTTTCCAACATTCCATCTATGTTGGTCTCCCTTTAGCTTCTCTAGGGGATGAGCTGTTGTGAGAAAAGGGGACAAGGGACAAATAAAGGCGCATGGGTTAGGAGAAGTTTCCAGGAGAAACGTAATCAACCTTGCATAACTATTTATCCCCAGCATCACACTCAAGCATACCTGTTTCATGAAACCTTCGAGGTGATAGAATGCAGGTGGATATGATTCTCGACGCACTGAAAAACTTGGCCCGAATCGACAAGAGCGATCTGCTGGGTTTCTGCATGAAAATTCCTGAGAGCTGCCGGGACGCGATACGAAGAACAGAGGAAACTGAGATTCCCAAAGAGGTCAAAGTATCCAAGCAGATTACGATAAAATACGGGAAACCAAGAAACATCATAGTCACAGGCATGGGTGGCTCTGCTATCGGAGGAGAGATACTTCAAGACTGGCTTCGAGATAGACTGACTGTTCCAGTCGAGATTTGCAGAGATTATGTTCTTCCAGCATATGCTGATAGAAGCACGCTCGTTATTGCAGTCAGCTTCTCAGGGGAAACTGAAGAAACACTTAGTGCATTCGTAGATGCCATTGGCAGAAGGTGTATGGTCATCACTATAAGCTCGGGAGGACGCTTGCTCTCCGCCTCAAAGGGAATGAAATTACCTCATGTAGTGATACCGAATGGACGACCGCCCAGAGCCGCTATTCCTCACTTGTTCTTTCCCTTGCCAATCCTCTTGGAGAAGATGGATGTAATTGCAGGCTTGGATAGAGAGTTGAATGAGACTATACAGGTTGTTGAGTCAGTAAGCAAAGAGAATTCGCCCCTCATTGCTACAAGGGAGAACCCGTCAAAGACCCTGGCTCTGGAACTGAGAGAGTCAATACCTGTAGTCTATGGGTTTAGGCAGTTCAGAGCTATAGCCCATAGATTGAAGACACAGTTTAATGAGAATAGTAAACAATTTAGTACATACAATGTCTTCCCCGAACTCAATCACAATGAAATAGTCGCATGGGAGAGCCCTGAGATCGCTACTAAGGGATTTGCAGTTGTGCTCATCCGAGATCCTGATGAACCTCTTGAAATCAAACATAGAATCGAAATCATTAAACGGTTTGCGGCCCAGAGAGCTCAAAAGGTCTTGGAAATCCCCGCGAATGGCAAACAAAGACTTGCGAAGATGTTCTCCGTGATGTTGAAAGGGGACTTTGCAAGCGTCTATCTGGCGATTCTTCGAGGCCTAGATCCGACGCCTGTGAAGACCATCGATGAGACAAAGGCTGAGTTGAGTAGAAAGTCTGATATGTTGCAGAAGCTGGACCGAGAAATCCTGAAGCTAACCAATTGAGGGTTGGGCTTCAGGGAAAAGACTTCTGTGAAAATTCAGCGGTTTCGCAGAAGTTTTCTGAGGAGAGCTTCTGATGCGTGCCCTTCATAAAGCTTTTATACGTTTGAGTTTGTGTCTAATGATGGTGTCCGTTATGGAGCCTAGTATGAAACCCCTCAATGTTTTAGCAAAGTTGCTGAATTCCCATGTAGCTATTGTTCTGAAAAGTGGCGTTGAGTATCGAGGAACAGTAATTCGTTGTGATGGCTATATGAATGTCTTACTCGAGGGTGCAGCCGAACGGTTTAGAGATGAGTTGGTCGCCAATTACGGTCGTGTCTTGGTGAGAGGAAACAACGTCCTTTACATCAGGACTGATGTCCCAAAAAAGTGAGCATGCACGGCTGCAATCACCTAGAAGGCTCTTAGCAGCTTCCAATGATAAGGGCAATGCTAGGGCATACTAGTTCTTCATGTCTTGGCTTTAGGAAACCTTGAACAGTGTAGCCCTTAGAAACGCTGACTGCTGCAAGGTAAAGATGATAGAAGAAATGCGAGATGTTAGTGTTGTTGCTTCCTTAGCGCATCAACTGTGGAGCTGCCTAGAGCCAAGGTCAGTATGAGAGACCAGATGCCAGTGGCACGTACAATAGCGTTAGGAATTGTAAGCAGGAAACAGAATAAGAACCAGACACCCATCACTGCAGCAGGTGCAGCGACCACCATCCATAATTCTTTCCAAGTGTAAATCGTCAGTAGATCTTTGAGCCACTGCTTCACAAGATCACGCCTTCTCTCTCGTTTTCTACCAAAGGAGCCAAAGGTTATTAAACCTTTTTAGCGGTGTCTACCATGAGATGCAAACAAGCAAAAACCTGAAAAGTGAAAGCCTAAGGGCGATTCCTTATGTCTTCGGTATTCTAGTAATGATAGTCTTTGGATTTATCGCCTATAACGAAATTTTCGTCATAAATGTCTTAGCAATGACTGCTGCAGTGTATATAGCTGGCTCCATTGTCGTTGGAAGAGAACTCAAGAAGCTTTTGAATGTCTTTGTAATATCCTTTCTTGCGGTTGTTGTCTCTGACTTGTGCTTTCTATTCTTGCAGCAGTTTGTGGCCCTCTGCATTACTCTCGCTGTCTTGCTGGTCTCAATAAAATACTCCTTAATTGGAGACCATGACTCTGGATGGTTTGGGGCTCTTGGGTCACTATTTCTAGGCATTATATTCCTTCTGATAATTGAGATAATTTTGGGGCCTGTGCGACTGTTCTTAATCTGAAGGCATTCGAATCGCCCTGCCTACATCTATGAAATTAATACCTAACACACAATACTTTGAAAGAAATCTCAAGCCTTCAGTCTGAAGATGATTTATAAAGGATTTAAGCGCAAGTTACAGAACCGGAGGAGCTCCTGAATGAAGAGTCCCGCCATAGTTACTGTCCTGCTCGTTCTTTCAGCAACGCTGACCACACCAAGCTTTGCTTCTTTAACCCTGCACGCGACAATAGGGCAAAACATTCAAGTTGTCTTCGACTTTGAAGACATCGACTCCGCATTGTATAATCAAACCAAACAACAGGACATATTTGGCGTTTCGACGATTCCAGAGACTATTAAGGCGGACCTAGAAGAACGTAATCTTGAGAATGTGGATTGCGTATATGACCCCACTCAGGAGATTTTTGAGGACTCAACAAAGTCGATACATATTGAGTTTGCCTTAATTGGTCTGGACATCATTCAAGTAGTAGTTGATAATACAACCAGAAATAAAGTCTCTACGATTAGAACAGATTGGCGGAGGTTTCAGGTTAACCTGACAAGCGAATACGTATTGGACTTCACTGAATACTTTGGGATTCCTCTAAGAGAGTGGGAATTCCACAACCAAACATCACCGGCCTCCTTTTACTTCAACCGCACAGATTCGCTTGAATTTGACGCAATTTGCAGTTTTACATTACCAAATAATGCAATTAATCCCCGTGTTGCTGAGGACTGGGATACAATCATTTTCGAGCTTCCACCATCCCTTGGCGAGTCTCTTCTCAATAGCCCATTCTCGATTCTTATAGCAATAGTATTGGTAAATGTGATTGCAGTCATCTACCGTAGGATTCGAAAGTAGGAGATTTTAATCTCTCTTGCATACAATTGCCTGTCTTAACCTTCAGCTCCTAGAAGCAAGTCTACAAGTGTCTTTCGGTCAATCTCAGCACGAGTTCTCCAGTCAAGGTACAGCTGATTGTTCTCATCTTCAGCTAAATATCCAGAGCTGATGTAGCGATTCATGTTCATATCTACTCTCCAGCCTGGTAGCTTGTTGCGGAGAAGACCCTCCACGTCAGTTCTTGAAGCTTTACCCTTCTTTGACAGTATACAGGAGATAGCTGTAGCCAGCCCCGCGATGTCATCGATGCGCCACCCCATCATCTTTACCTCCTCGGAGGTAATGTCTCCTCGAAGAGTGACGTAGAATCGAGCCTTATCCAATTGCGATGGAGTTGGTTTATCTGTTGGTACGGGCTCTTCAAAGATTGTGTTCACCTGCAAATCTAGCTTTTCAAGGTAACTATCCAGTATCTTGAGCACCTTGGGGTAATCAGAGCCCAGCTTTCGCCGAAGCTCCCAGCCCTTAACGCCAGGCTTCCTATGATGCCTATAGAATAGGAGGTGGGTAGCTCCCTTAATCTTTCTAGCATAGTAAGCCTTTCTCTTCAATCAAGCTCACCTCGTTTCCATTTCATCCATTCTTCAATACTGATGGAAACGGGAATTGAGACAAGTTGCTTCGACCCAACTATATTGCGCGGTTTCTTGAAGGGTTTGATGAAGACCTCTTCTTCTAGTCGATGGATTTCCAGAGTTGCATATCCATATGTTATGAGAAAGCTTGTCATATACGCCCGTTTCATCGTTTCAGCAAACGTTTCAGCTCCTATAAAGTCCCAATAGCGAATCTTCTCGCCCCCTTTGACACTTTGCTTCAGTTCTTCCCAGAATGTTTGCAGTTCTTCGGAGAAAGCTTTCTCAGCAAGTATTCTCTGCTTCACCAGCTCTTTGCGGGTTGTAGCTCCAAGGTCGGTTTTCTGGGAGGCCCGCTTCAGCCATCTTTCATTAGTTGGGAGAAGGTTTCGCCAGTAGCTTACCGCTCCAGCCAAGCTATGAGGGGATAGCTGCTCCAGCTCAACAATAGGGCGCCATGCTTTAAGAAAGAGAGCTGCCAGCTCTTCCTTGCCCAGCCTTCGAATCTTGTCTTCTAGCAAGAAGGGGTCTGTGTAGAGAGAAGTCGATTGATGTTTAACCCAGCTACTTTGAAGCCCAATGACCGAGGCTAATCTCTCGATAGCCTCAGCATCCAAACAGAGCTCGTCAGGTGACTCCCACTCAGGGAAGTATTCTCGAACAACTTCTAGAATGTCATCGACGTCTACGATGAAAGGATCGAGGTTTCTTTCTTCAACGGATTGGCACAAGCTGACAACTCTCTGCAGTCTATCGCTACCTATCTTCTTCTGTTTGACCGAGGGCAGCTAGATGACCTCCTTGACGAATGAAGTTCCCTCAACGTTCTGGACCGTGATAAGGTGGACGTCCTTTCCTACATAGGTCACCTGGCTAGGAGTGATTGCCAAGTATTGGGCATCCAATCCCTTGACAGAGGCCACTAGCAGGTTAGCTATGATCTCCCTATTCTTAGGGTCCATATGAATGTCATATTCATCGACTGCTCTGAATGGAGATCGCACATGTTGTTGGAGGGCTAGGAGAAAACTGATTGTGGCAATGCTTCGTTCGCCACCACTCTGCGTGTAAGAGTCGAGGTGTACCGGCGTTCCCCCTTTGAAGCCCACGAATATTTCAAGACCAGCATCTTCGATATCATGTTCATTAGCAAGCTTGACCTCTCCGATGGCTTGAGCTTGGGAGAGTATTTTTTTATATCGAAGGTTGACCTGCTTGAAAAGGGTCTGAATGATTGTTTTCCACGCTGCTACGCGAGTCTTAACCTCGGAGAGAGCCTTCTGACGGTTTTCCGAGACTAGTTGAGCCTTCTCCTTCAGTTCAAGATATAATGTGGAGTAAGACTCGTACATACGTTCGATATCTTCAGAAACGTCGGCGAGAGCTGCGAGATGCCCGTCAGTCACTCGAATCTCATCAAGAAGTTCTAAAGGGGTTTTCGTGGTTATAACGCGGAGGCCTGACTCTTCGGCCTTTTTCACTTCGGAGTTTAGCCCAGCAAGGGAGGCATTGAGCTGCCGGTTAAGATCCTGTAGAGCCTTTGCAGCAACTTCGCTTCGGTATTGAAGTAAAACTAGATTAGCCTTCAAATCGGAGATGCTTGTGTTCATTGTTTCCATTTCGTTGAACAAGCGTTCATTCTCTTGTTTTGCATCCGAGACCTGAATGTGTAACCTTTCAAGTTGCATGTCTGAGTTCTCGATAGAAGCTTTTAGGTCTCTGCTTCTAGAATCAAGCTGTTCAGCCTGTATGCTCTCCGATATCTCGTATGTTTCCTTCAGTTCTGTAAGCAGAGCCTTGACATCTAGCGGGTTTGTGACTGCTTGAAATGCTGCTTCCAACCGGGCAACCCTGTTCGCATATTCTATCTTTCCCTTCTGCTGTATCTCGGACCACAATGCGGTTTCATTCAGAGCTTGGCTGGCCATTTGAGTGGTTACTTCATGTTTCGCCTGTTCGTATTCGAGAACTAGCTGCTCTTGGAGGATACTACGAAACTCTGCTTTCGTCTTGCTGAGCTTTGCTTCTTGACTGCTTAGCTGTTCTTGAGTTGTCTTCGCTTCAGTTTGGATCTGCAGGGCTTCGATTTGTTGTGCTTGAACTTGGTTTCTTAGTTCATTTACCTTATCCTCGCGCTTTGAGACTTCGGCCCATGCTAGTTCTCGTTCAAGCAAGTTTCTTTTAATTCTGAGCTGTTTCTTCTGTTGGTACCGATCATACTGTTCCCTCCAATAGTTGAGTGTTTGGACAGCGGATTCAAGAAGCTGATCTACCGATTCCTCCTGGCTCATGATTCGGCTTAGTTTACGCTGAGCCTTAGCTACGTTCTTGCGGTAGGATTCGAGCCCAACCGCAGCTTCAACCATTCTAAGCTTTTCCTGAGGAGAGAGAACTGTGAATTGCCCCACCATGTTTTGGTGCATAATAATAAGCATGTTGTCAGGATCGACTCCTAGCTTTGAGAGGAGTCTCTCGACCTCTTTTCTTGTGGCTGCTCTATTTTCTAGTTCAAACCAGTATTTTCCGTCACGTCTGAGCATTCTCGTAAGGAAGATGTAGTCCTTCTTGATTCTGGGTACTGGGCGTCGTCCGCTCCTTGGAGAGTTATCCAAGGCCAGTGTGACTCGAGCTTGGTCTTTGCCCCATCGAATAAGATCGCTCAGCTTCCGGGATCGTTCAGTATAAGACTGGCCCAATGCAACAGAGATTCCGTGCAACATAGATGACTTGCCTGAACCATTGGGTCCACAGACGACGTTGACGCCTGGTTTGAAGGGCATCCTGGCATATTCGTAGGACATGAAATTTTCGAGGATAACTTCGCGAATCAGCACCTAGGTGGGCTCTCCGTTTGTCCGATATAGAGATGCCTTCACTTTTAAAAGGAATACGATTTCGTGCGGGGCACTACTTAGATCTCGATCCTGCTTGATTGCAGACTTGGCTCTGCTAGGGTTCCTGCATTTGGTTCCCTGTTCTAGATTGGGTGCTCATACTTGAATTCTTGCATGCCGCCGCCACGGTTAACATTGCCATGCACAACCACAAAGACCGCTCCTTCAATAGCCCTTGGAAAAATGGGAAATCCGGTTGGGTTAAAGAGTAAGCCGCTAGTAAGGTCTATGTTACTGGCCCCTTTTGCTTTGATTTGGAAAACTATAATGGCTAGTGTCCCATTTCCGCTGACACCGCTATCTGGCGTGCCTAGTGTTGACAGTTCTTCTATATGGATTACTCCTTCACCGGGGTATGTTTCACAACTAAGTGCAGTCGTTCGGTTTCCATAAGAGCCTTTCAGAAAATCGCCTTCAGAAACATCGGAGGCTTCGAGAATCGCAGGATTCCACCAGAGGTAGACCTCCCAAGCATCTACGAATCTAGCCTCTGAGATATCTATGTTCAGGCTAAAGGATTCACCGGGGTCTCCGGTGTTTGAGTATGGTCCTAAATGGATGCGGGTGTACGGGGGTAGCGCAAAATTGGCAGTTACTGATCCACCGGAAGGCACAGTCCTAGTAGTGGTATCACTTGAATATCCTGCTGCTGCAGCGGTTACATTGTAGGTCCATGATGGCAGATTGGAGAGGATGTAGTCTCCATTTGTGTCTGTGGTGTTGGTGTGGCCGTTCACGGTGACACTGGCTCCAGCTATTCCGGTACCGGTTTCGGTGTCTGTCACGTTTCCAACTATACTTCCGGTTGGGATTGTGGAAATAATGAAATCAAGAGTTGTTGTGTCCCCTTCAGTGACTCTGACATTTGATTGTGACTCGCTAGCATAGCCTGGGGCTGAGGCTGCGACTGTGTATCTATCAGCCAAGGCAAACATGGTGTAGTGACCAGTAGAGTCTGTAGTGCCTTGAAATGCAGAGTCCGCTTTGACTAGTGCTCCAGCAATTGGCTGGTCCGTGTCTTGGTCTTTGACTGTCCCATTGATTATTCCAAATGGAGTTAACTCAAAGTCAAGGGTTAGCGAGCTACTTGGTTCCACTTCAGCGGTTGTGGATTGAGACACATATCCTATTTCATATGCATCGACTGTCCAATATGGCCACGCTGGCACACTCTCGATTGAATACTCTCCATTTGGGTCTGCTACCGCTGATTTTTCGAATGAACCTCTACTTACTCTTACAATGGCTTGGCTAAGAGCCTGCGTAGTCGAAGAGTCTGTGACCGTTCCAGAGATTGTGCCAGGTGCAACTTGGTCTAGCCCGAAGTCCGCTATTGCTGTTGCACCGGCAGACACAGTGACCTGTTGGGTTTCATTGGTGCAGCCTGGGGCTGTGGCAGCAATCGTGAGTTGTCCATCAGATAAATCTAGTGCTTCATAGTATCCCGTGGAGTTTGTGAAGACGAAATGACCATTTATTGTTACATTCGCTTCAGCTATTCCTACACCGGGTATAGACGAGTCATACACTCGTCCTCTTATCGACAGTAGGTGTAGTCTGAAATCTGGAAGAGGTGGATTAGCAGTTTCACGAATAAATAACTCGTATGTTTGGCTGAGATAGCCAGAGGCGAGGGTTGAAATTGCGTATGGTCCTGGGGCTATCTCAGAGATTGTGTAGTATCCATTGGTATCTGTTGTGTTAGTCTGATGGGAGGGGCCGGCTGCAGAAACAATTGCTCCAGCGATTCCCAGCCCAGTGTTCAGGTCTACTACTCGCCCGTTCGCTGTTCCCATGACTTGACCGGAGCTAAGCTGCACTCCAGCTGTGAACAGATGAAACACCAATACGATCAGGAGGGCACACAGGGCTTTGGAACTGGAACGCTGTGATTTCACCTTAAGTCCGTTCACCTACAGTCAGCTGATTGGTCTTAAAAAATAAAAAAGGAGATGGGGTTGGCTATCCCTTATGTAGGATTCGGCTGTCAGTGTGGTCCGAGTGCTGCGACTGCAGCAACAGCTGCGTCTGTCTGAAGAAGGCCTGAGCCTACTGCGGGGTCATCCCATTCTGTCCAGTAGAAATTGCCGTCGTAGAGTTCGTAAATCGCCATATATGGAAGTGGGCCTAGCCAGTAGCCGTTTTCGTATGTCAGCGGCGCGATGTCTGCGGTGCTTTCAAGGATTGCTTCTACTTCGCTTTGCACTAGTTTTCGTCCGTTCTTCTCAGCCATGAGGGCAGCTGTTCCAGCTACGTGTGGAGCCGCCATGCTGGTTCCTCCAACGAACCAGTAGCAATCCTCAGGATCTTCGGGTAATGGCCCATAGTAGGGATCCCAATAGGGGCCAACACACCAGCTTCCGGGTGCAGCAACGTCAAGATCTTGGCCTTCAAGCTCCCAAGCGCTGTAGTACGTAATATAGGTCTGTGTACCAGCGTAGGCTCCGAAGTAGACAGATGCAGGTGCAGGGGTCATCAGGTCTTCAGGGACGTCTTCGAGCCAGAAACCACCATATCCACCAGGATGCCATTGGCCAGTCCAGCCTGCGGCAGCTGCGGATATGACCTGTGGATAGCCACCTGGGTAGCCCATACCAGCCATGCCGTTGTTACCTGCAGATGCGACAATGATAACTCCGGCTTCAATTGCTTGGTTAATGGCGTCTTCGATGTCTGAGCTTGGTACGGATGAGCCCAAGCTCATGTTGATGATGATCTTTCCAGGTTCAAGTGTTCCATCCAAGACTAGTGATGTGATATAGTCGATGCCTGCAGCAACCATTCCGGATGTGCCCCAAGCAGCCCATTCATCATAGTCATAGAATGATAGTACCTTGACTGGAATGATTTTGGCTAAGGGAGCGACACCTGTTATTGGAAATCCATGGTAGTTGTAGCCAATGATTGTGCTAGCCACGTGGGTTCCATGACCGCTTACAGCATCGTCCCATGGGACAGTTGTGATTTCGTAGGGTGGTTCGAGATTCTGTACAAATCCGATGCCCAAGTCGCTTGCTATCCGTGACTTGGGGAAGAAGTAGTTCCAGTTTGGTAACATTCCTGTGTCCAGTACAGCAACGTATATCCCTCTACCGTACCATTTGTCCTGTGGGTGTGTGAGCTGTTCTAGATCGATCATGTCCATATCAAATGCTACTATACCACCTGCATAGTCGGTGAACCATTTGCCCGGTGGATACGCTGCATCAATACCAAATTGACCCTCAGCTCGTATACTGACAGGGGCAGCACGAATGTCTCCAACCGAGAATATCACTGGTGTATGTGCGGTTACTAGGGGCAAGGCGGTGAAGATGCTCATCAGTAGTAGTGCGATTGCGATGGGGGTGAATAGCTTTCTCTTCATGTTTGTCCATTCCTTCCTCTCTTTCGAGTTTAGCTTCAGGTATATTGGCGGAGTAAGTGATAAGAAGCTTGTGGAGATATGTTCTAGCTGCAGATTTATAGCAGACACAGCTTGCACAAGACTAAAATTCATGTATGCCGCTGTTTTACAGGCTTATTAAAGAAGATGAAAGGAGAAGAGAATGATGAAAAAAACTACAGTTTTGCTACTCTTAGCTGTACTTACGTTCGCGATAGTTCCGATGGCAAGGACAACTGATGCACCTAACTTTAACCTTCCAATGGACGTGATGATATACAGAGAACAGCTTGCAGCAAACTTTGAAGACACCATGACAACTGAGAATGGTCTTACTGAGGAAATACCATTCTGGGTTGACATGGTAGATGCTGAAGTAGCTGAAGATGGCGAAGGCGTTTACGTGGCTGTTCTGGACACTGGGCTACTGAGTATGTGGCCTTGGCTTTTCTCAGAAGCCAACGTAGCTTGGGAGCTAGGCAAAGGTTTCACTCATGATGTCTGGTGGGACGATGATTTACAAGACTTCTGGTGGGGTGACCTACGCGATGACCGGGGATTCCTGACAGATGATTTCATGGGCTCTGGTCACGGTACTCACGTGGTAAGCACAATTATCGGCTACAACTACAACGACCTCTTCTGGGTTAGAGGAGTCGCACCGAAGGCCACGATAATCCCTGTGCTTGTATTGGATGCATGGATGGTTCCTTACCCAGGAGGAACCGCCCTATTCGCCGGAGGTACTAACGAGATGGTTGCTGCTGGCATCAACTACATCGCTGATTTAGCCGAGACTCTAGATGGTCCAGTAATTATAAGCATGAGTCTTGGTGGTCCATATCCATCTAGGCTGATCGAAAATGCAATCAAATATGCCATCCGCAACGATGTTATCGTAGTGGCCTCAGCAGGCAATGAAGGCTACGACGGTATGGGGTGGCCAGGAGCATATCCTCAAGTCATATCCTGCGCCATGGCAGGATGGACAGAACAATGGATTGGCTATCCTGCGAGATGGTGGCTGAACGACGTAGCAGAGAACCTTAACACACCGGACTACTGGGGAAACAACTGGCAGCTCTTCCTTGATTACCTCAGCTCACGACCAAACAAAGACCTTGGACAGAAAGCTTGGCACTTGGACGTTACAACTCCAGGCGCTGCCATCGTAGGACCCTACAAGCCCTACTTCAGCTACGCCGCCGGTTACTACTATCTCTGGGGTACCAGCATGGCCGCACCTCACACATCCGGAATCGCGGCACTAGTTCTTCAGAATCATCCAAAGACACGCCAAGAAGACATGGAACAGATACTCAAAACCGCAGCAGCGGGTCTACCTATGGCATCAGATGGCTCTCTGGCACTCGATGTCCCAGGCTGGCTGTATTACTTCTGGTGGTACGGCAAGGACTGGGGAAGCGGCTTCCTCCAAGCTGATACAGCGCTGTTCGTCGCAAGCGACAAGTCGAACTAGTCCCGCCTTCAAGTCCGCGAAGGAGAGGAACCTTCCAATCCTTTCCCCTTTTTTTATGCTTTAGCGTACGAGCTAGCAAATCCGCCAGTGGCAGACAACGAACTAGCTCATCTATCCGAATAGGGAGTGATACCACTTTATGATGTATTCCGGTAGGATTAGCCCTTTTTCTCTCAACCTTTCCACTAGCTTGACTGGCAGCGGACTCAGCACAAATGCAGCTCGCATATAGAACCTTCTGGGCTGTCCAGACTCGACTTCCTCCTCTAATACTACGCTGTAATCTGATTTCCTGTCTAGCGATGAGTTTCTAGTACCGGTTACTGAGAAGACACTCCCCTTCAGCGCTTTGAAGATGTCGCACCAATTGATAACAGACTTTGTTTCTCCTGAGTAGGATACTAAGATTTCAAGGTCTCCCGCTCTCGGGCGAGGCGTGTTTACACCTTGCACAATGTAAACATTGTCTCCGAGGAATTTCTTGATATGGGCGAGTCGGATCACAGTCATCTTCAACATTTCATCTGCTGTACCCTTTCCACCTAGGAACACGTCGCTTCTTCTCTCTAGTATGTCAATCAGCGAGTCGTAGGCTTGTGAGCTAACATTTTGGTCAATCATTCTTCCAAGAAGTCGGAATTCTCGTTCAGAACGGTTGAATTCCTCCCCTACAGTGCGATTGCGAAATAGGGCATCAGCCAACATGTGGAGAATAAAGAGACTTTCAAGTTCAAACACGTCGCCCATTATTCCAGTTTCACTATACTTCTCGGTCGGCTGCTCTTCTTCCGCTCTCCCCTTAATCGTGACTACCTCACCATAACCGCCAACGACGTCTGCAATAGAAGACGATGGGGAAGAGGTTATCAACCCCATAGAAAAGCTCTTGCTACCTGTATCCTCAATGTACTGGGCAAGTTCTTCTACAAGCGCCTTTGGATCCTTAGATTCCCCACTTCCAGAATTAATGAGCAAGAGTACCCGTTCATATCGCTTCTCAAGCTTGGCTGCAGCATCATACATATCCTTCCCAGGGAACCCTGGATCGTCAGGAGTGAGTACAATCTTCGAGTCTTTCATCATGGCCATTTGACTCATCGCCGCGTTCAAAGAATATAACGACCGACCCGAACCACCACAGACCACACAATCTGCTGACTTCAAGATGTCATACAAAGGGGTAAGGCTGCTGTCTCTCAAATCGAAGATGTTATCTCGAATCTTGTTGACATAACCAATTTCACAGATTCTACCTCGGATTTTCACCAGCTCCATAGAGACGCTCGGAGAGTTGTCTTCAGATGTTAGATCTGCAGGTTTATACCTCTTATGTCAAAACGATGTTCCGCTTTTGCAGTCCTGCATTCCTGCGCGTGCGCATTTTGCCCAGTGAGGGGGGAACTTTAAATATATCGGATTAGCGGAAGGAATATGTTTGCGAGAGAAAAGCGCTTACAGCAAAGGATTTGTGTGTAATGGGAAGTAAAAGGCACCACGGTATGACTGGCAAAACCAAGAAAAAGAAGCAGCGCCGGGTCGGTCGAGCTCGAAGGCGCAGAAAAAAGTAAGACGACAGACTGCTAAAAAAAGCGTCGTTCTGTCTTTGCTGTTCTTTGAAAAAACGATTTTTTGGGTTGTTATATGTTCAGGCTGCAGCTAGACGTAGAGGTATAAGTAGGCTAGAAAGCAGTGGAATCTGTTCTCGATAGAAAATCCAAAAGTAGGCTGCAAGAATAAGTATGGTAGCAGAGATGAGTATTAGGACATAGTCTCCCCGTTTCATCCGAAGGACATAAAGATTCGTGCGTTTCTTGGTCGCGCCCCAAGCTCGAGATTCCATTGCTTCAGCAAGCTCCAAGCTTCTTCGGATAGCGCTTACGATGAGTGGAATGAGAACTGGAATGTAGTTCTTGACCTTCTTGATGAAGTTCCCTCGCTCAAGCTCTAACCCTCTAGCCTTTTGAGCATCCATGATGGTCTGTGCCTCTTCAGCCAGAACGGGCACAAAACGAACGGCTGTGGTGAAGGCGAAGCAGAATTCATAAGGTACGTGGCTCTGCTCCAACGCCAAGCCTAAGTGGTCAGGGGAGGTCGTGAGGAAAAACACGGAGAATGATTCAACTAGCACTATGAAGCGTAAGGTCATCGCGATAGAGTGTTCCAATAGGGATGGAGAGGGTAGGAGGGGGTACTCTGTCCAGAAATAGGTGAACACGAAATTAAAGACAAAAATCATAGTTGCGAAGAGCAGAGCGCCTCTTAAAGACCGAATCCACTCGCGTTGAACTCCGGCAATGAACACGAAGGGGAGTTGAATCAGAAATAGCAGAATAAGAGGTAGTAATTGATTGAACATTATTGCTATCACAAATATGGCCAAGACGTAGAAGAACTTGACTCGTGGGTCTAACTGGTGAATTGGGGAGTAGACCCGCCTAAACTTGAAGCCTTCGAAGACACTCATGTTGAAGCCTCAAGGCGCTTGATAATGACATCTCTCGCATCGTAGACATTAATGATATCTTGTGGCAAATCTTGGTCAGAGAGCTCAAAGAATATCTGAGAAATCTGTGGGGGGACTATGGATGCCTGAGCAACCAAGTCACGGTTTGTCAGAATTTTATTAGCGGGGCCATCAGCTAAAATCTTCCCCTGAACCATCAAGGCAACGCGAGGGTTGCATTCTGCGACAAACTCGACGTCATGGGTGACAATTATCACGGTTTTTCCCTGCGTGTTCAGCTGAACGATAAACTGTCGAAGCTTCTCCTTTTGCTGGTGGTCTTGACCGATTGTTGGTTCATCAAGAATCACAATGTCAGGATTCCAAGCAAGAACTGAGGCGAGTGCAACTCGCTTCCGCTCTCCACCACTAAGCATGAAGGGAGAGGTCTGTCGGTATTGCGTTAGGCTCAACAGGTTCAGAGCCCAAGTTACGCGCTTCTTTATGAGTTGCTTTGAAAAGTTAAAGTTACGGAGGGCAAAGGCTACCTCCTCTTCAACGGTCTCGCAGAAGAGCTGATGGTCTGGATTCTGAAACACGAATCCAACTTCTCTTGAGAGTTTGGCTACGCTTACTTTCTTTGTGCTGGTTCCATTCACCAGCACTTCACCTTTTGTTGGCTTTAGCAATCCGTTGATGTGTTTTACCAAGGTTGTTTTTCCTGCTCCGTTTTGACCCATAATGGCCATGAACTCTCCGGTCTTGACTTCTACAGAGACACCGCTAAGGGCTTCGACACCGTTTGGATAGGTGAAATGGATGTTCCTAGCTTCAATCAAGCGTTAAGACCTCTCGGAGGGATCTCGCTGCTTCTTCAGGGTTCATTGGAATCCTCTTTAATGATACGCCTTTCTCTCTGAGAACCTGGTATAGCCGGGTTGCCTTAGGAATTCCAACTCCAATTAGACGGGCATCTTCAGAGGTGAATATTCCTCGAGGTTCGCCGTCGAGCATTACCTTTCCTTCATCCATTACTATGACATGATTTGCGAATTTTCCAGCCAAGTCCAGTCTATGTTCAACGAGGATTGTTGTGATGCCTAGATCCTTGTTCAGTCTACTTATCACATCGAAGATTTTCTGGGCTCCTACTGGGTCAAGAAATGATGTTGGTTCGTCGAGAATCATCACGTCAGGCTGCATCGCGAGTACGCAGGCAATTGCCACACGCTGCTGTTGACCTCCAGAAAGTTCATGAGGCGCCCTCTCTCGGATGTTTGTTATGCCAGTCATTCGAAGGGCCCAGTCAACTCGTTTTTGAATCTCGTCTCTGGGTATCCCGAGGTTTTCAAGTCCGAAGGCTACGTCCTTTTCCACTGATAATGCAAAGAGCTGATTTTCCGGGCTCTGGAAGACAAGACCAACGTGTTGAGCGAGGTCGCAGATTGCTTGCTGTGTCACATTGAGACCAGTGACTGTTACATCCCCTTGCAGCTCTCCACCGTAGAAGTGAGGAACCAATCCATTGAAGCATCGGCACAGTGTTGTCTTTCCGCAGCCACTCGGACCGGTGAGGACCACAAACTCTCCTTTTTTAATCTCTATAGTTACGTCTTGAAGAGAAGACCTTGTGCTCCCAGGATAGGTGTATGTGAGATTTGCGGTCTCGATGATTGCCATGCATTCGCTCGCCTATCTACTTGCCGAGGGCTGTTCCACTTAAGAGTAGCTACTCAGAAAAGGGTCAATCCAGCCTCTTCTTCAGAAGTCTTGCACACCTATTGAGGACAGCTTCTAGACTGCCTTTCCCATTAGCACCTGCTGAGACTGCGTGCCCTCCACCCATGCCGTGAAGGAACTCACCTAAAGGCTTGGCTATGTCGCGGCCGAGGTGCACCCCAGTTTTCTCATAGAAGTCTCGACTTGACCGCAAACTCGTTTGAATCTCTCCTCCTTTTCGTCCTGCAACGATAGCAACATCTGCCCCGGTTCTAATCAGGGCTCTTGCAGCGGAAGCTTGGTATGCGTTGACATGTGATAGTAGGACCAGCCACTTTCCTAGATTCAGAAGCTTTGCGCGTTGAGAGGCCTTAAGTCTGGCAACCCGTTCTGACTCGTCCATAACCAACGAAATTAAAGGTAGAACCTCTTGGGCATTCACATCAGAATCAACAAGATCTGCCACCGCCTTCAATGTGGCGGAGGTGGCTAGAATGAAGTGGCGCGTGTCAAACGCGATTCCAATGAAGAGAGCCGTAGCTTCTGATTGGCCAATTTCGATACTCGCCTCTTTAAAAAGATCATACACGATCTCGCAAGTAGATGAAGCGGTGTCATCACCCACGTATATCGTTGCTAGGCGCTCTGTTTCCGGATGCCTTGCATGGTGATCGACTACGACAAGCGGAGCACCAGCTGCCTCGATACATTCACCCCACTCACCAAGCTGCTGAATAGTGTTGGTGTCTAGCAGGATAATGACATCTGCTTCGTCTAAACGTGGCTCTGCCGTTAGTTCAACAGGCAGTGATTGCATGATAGATTTCGTCAGCTTACTCGGTCCTTGAGCTGCTGCGATCTTAACCTCGAGACTAGGGTTCAAGCGCTTCAGCAGCCTGGAAAAAGCAAACGCAGCATATGTTGCATCAGGGTCAGCGTTATGATGACATAGAAGGACGATATGTTTGGCCTTATGTTGATCTAGAAGAGCCTTTATTTTCTGGACTCGCATGCAATAGTCCTCAGATATTCTTCAACAGCCATGAAAGCTTTTTTCGTTGCCTCGTTGACTAGCTTATCGACATCAGAAGATCTTTCATTCCTTACCAGATTGACCCTTACATCTACACTCACTGTGATAGGGTGTGTGCCCTCGGTGTCAATCGTCACATCAAGGCTAGAAATCCTATTTGAAGTTAACTTTGATAAAATATGTTCTCGCGCTGCCTGCTCTGCGATTTCACAAAGCTTCTCCATCTGCTCAGAAGTAAGTTCTGGTAGACCCATTTCCTCCAAAAGGCTCTCACCTTACGGAACGGGTGGTGAGATCGGGCGTAAATCGTGCTGCAATTTTGTCTGCAAATCCTTGGCTTGCGTCCGTAGTCGCTCCTCCTGCTTGCCCAAGACGTTAATTCTCATTTTGAGTAGATCCTTTCGTTCATTCAGGTCAACGGTCACTTTATCCTTCTTCGACTTCACTAAAAGCGAGCCAATTGACTTGTAGATTGTCGCAGACTCTGTCAGGTTCTCCAATTCGCCAAGTGCCTGATCAACCTCAGTCGACTCTAGCTCAAGCTGCTGTTTCTGCGTCAACACAGCCTGCAAGGTCTGTTGTACTTGCTGAAGCCTCAGTAGGCGCTGTTGAACCTGAGGAGGAAGCTGGGAGATATCTTCGCTCATCACAATTCCTCAAGCAGTCATTTTCAGATTCTGTCTGCAATATAGCAGGGCATTAATTAAGCGTTTTCACAAATGAAGCAAGCCTTGTCTTTCATAGCAGTATCCGGACTGAAACCTTCAGCCCGGATGAAGTTGTGCATCCCTTGTTCCGTAGAATGATTTTCAGGCCAGGGAAGAACTGATCCTCAAGAAGCCGTTTCCACCTTAGCAGATGTCAATTCATCAACACAATCAATTATGCTTCTGGCCAAGAGAACCCATCGCAGGTAAGAATTTGCAGCCGCCCTTAATGCAGAGGTATCATCCGCCTTGAGCTCCATTATTAGCGTTCTCCCATCGCGTTCAACCTGCACCTTTGAGCGTTGTGTGGATAATCTAGTTTCTGGTTTTAAGGTTTCACACACGACCCTCAGCCATCTCTCAGAAGGAAAGCTAAGGCAGATAGTTGCTTCTGCGCGCATTCTAGAGGCCTCATCCACGATATTGTTGATGAGGACATATTTCAATTCTGCCGAGATACAACATTAGGTCTTTTTGTTTATTCGCCTGTAATCTTGTTCTTACGGAAGAAGAGCTGTTTCCAGGATTAAGAGTTTTTGCTGGGAGATAGAGCTGCTGCAGTTTCTGGCGGCGTCTGACCCTTTGCAGATCGTTCAGCTACAATGCCAAGCTCTGTGGATGGAAGGTAAGCCCCTCCGGAAAATGTTGAACCACACTTCCGGCAATTCCAGATCCCAACACTCTTTCGTCGAACGGATTCTGAAGCACACTTAGGGCATCTGTGCTTCTTCTTCATCTGTGAAAGCACTTTAATGTACTTCTTTCTAACTGTGGAACCATAGCGGGCACCTAGCCCTCTTGTTGGTCCAACCTTCTTGGTGCGTCGTCGAGGGCTCATCAGGCTTTCACCACGAGCTTTCGGAGTTCTCTGCCTTTCTCACTGGCGATCTTTGCAGCCTCAAGAATTTCTTCGGCTGTGAAGTACCCGACGCCACCTTTTTGTATTGCACAGATGTTCTCCTCTTTCTTTGTTGTTATTGTGAGTCGGGCGTCTATGACATGTTCTTCATCAAGTTCAGGATCCACAATGAGATTGTCGTCGATTTTACCAATTGTGACGGCTATTGGTTGATTTCTTATCGGAAGTTGGGTGTAACCGGGCTTTTTCTCAATCTCGCCATCTTTCACAACATACTTAAACATCTTTGTGTTGAGCAACGCGGCAAGCGCTGCCATGGCTGAGGCATCGATGAGGTTTCCATCATGGTTCAGAACATATACATCGATGAAGACGATGAAGACCTTCTCTCCAGGGACTGCACAGAGTTTCTCTACAGCAATTGCCTTTGACTCGCGTATGCCACGGTCAACAACTCTGGCGAGTTCTATGGCTTCTTTGCTTGGAGGCCCTGGTTCAAAATCCGGAGAGGCTATTGGCGCTAACTCAGCATTTACTGTAAGTACTCCCTCATTGGGAGTGTCAGAGAAAGGTTCACCAATGTCAATCTTTATTCCTACAAGTACTTCCGTTTTACCCAAATATATTCGAGCTGAGCCCTCAGCGCTTCCAATTACTCCTGTCTCCAGCTTGATTTCACGGTAGTCAGCTAGGCCTCTACCGTCAAGTCGCTTTCCGCTGGGCAGCGTTTCAGCTATCTTCTTCCTTTTGACAAGTGGAATTATTGTCGAGGTCATTATTCTTCTACCGCCTGCTTAACAGCGATATGCCTTGTCTTTAAGGCTTCTCTCTGAATCATGTGTATCTGCTGACATCCATTGATGGCAAGGTTCAGCGCTTTCTCGAATTCATCAGCTGATAGCTCTCCGTCCATTTGAAGCAGTGTAATGACATTTAAGCTTGGTAATAGTGCAACAGGCAAGTCTGCGTCGCCCATTTTATCCTCAACATCCATCAAGTCAAGAACCAATTGGCCACCCACTTTTCCAGCAGCACAAGCTGCAACCAGGTCTCTCATAGGGATTCCAGCATCTGCTAAGGCGACGGACGCAGCGGTAATAGCGGCACATCTAGTTCCTCCATTTGCTTCTAGAACCTCAATGAATACATCGAGGGAAGTTCGCGGAAAACGGTCAGTAAAGACTGATGGTTCAATCGCCCATGTGATTACTTTGGATAGTTCCTGTTCCCGTCGAGAAGGAGCCGGTGACTTTCGCTCGTCGACGGAAAAAGGTGCCATGTGATAGCGGCAACGGAGCAATGCGCGGTCTAGCTGAGTTAGATGTCGCGGGTGAACCTCCCTAGGACCATATACACCCACTAGAATTTTGTTTCTGCCCTGTTCGATGTAGGCAGAACCATCAGCATTCTCTATTACACCAGCTTTAATCATTATTGACCTTAGCTCATTTGGCTTTCTGCCATCAACTCGAACTCCTTTTTTATCAATTAGTTTCTTAGTTGTCTTTCTGGGCACTTTCATTACCTCCTTTTTCCTTTTGAATCATTTTAGTTATTCGATCAGTTAAGCCGCTTGTGTGGGCTTCTGCATCAACCTTGCGGATGGCTCTAATTGCGAGTTGCTCATCTTCAAGCGTCTTTCCACTGACAAGAACCAACCCATTCTGACCAAGCGTTATGTGACAGCCTGTTTCCCTTTTCAGCATACTGATCATTGAACCTTGTCTGCCTATAAGTCGAGGGATTTTCGAAGGAGTAACTTCAACAATCTGACCTTTTGATATCTTCCCGAGACTCGGTTCACTAATGGTAAGGAGAGGGTCGCGTGTTCTGCTATAGGATACAACCTTAGCCACGATGAGATCACCTATATTGAAAATAGAGGATAGGTCATCTCTTTGTGGCTTGAATGGGCGGTCAAATACGTCTGAGGCTTTGAGCATTGCAGCGTATGGGGCGTTTATGTCCAAGGTCCATCCATTGAAGCCTACATCCACTACCTTTCCTATGACAATGTCACCTACATAGGGTATATAGAATGACCGCAAGGCAACAACGTGAATAGTCTTTTCTTCAAAGTCGACAAGTCCGAGTTGAGCCGAAAAGACCTTTTCGTCCTCCTTATAGGCATTCTCACCAGCTGCGTAACCGCCTTCAGCAAGCAGGTCGCCAGGCATAACGAGTTGTTTATCCTCGAAAAATGTGGGCATGCGTCTACCTCATTTAATCTGTTTTACTTCGAGAGCACCCCGAGTGATTTCTCCAACCTTATCCAAGAATGGGCCATAAAGCCCTGCTGGCAATTCCACGATTGCGAACCAAGATCCATCTGCCCGCCACTCCTCCCGCCTTATCTGACCAAAGCCTTTGACTGTTCCGTAGGCTTTGCTCGCATACTCAGGTGGGATATGAACTGATACTGAGATCTTCTCCATCTTGAGAGGTAGGACTGGTCGGAGAAGCCTTATGATTTCTTTGGCCTGCTCTTCGGCCTCTTTGAATGGGTCAATTGGATAATGAATCTGTTCCATCGCCTGTTCTATGCGTAAAGGCGGGTGTGGGAGGTTCGTCCTAGGATCGACGCTTTGACGTGATATAAAGGAGATGATTTGTCTGCGCTTATCCTGGGTCATTTGTCGTCGCTGCTCTGTCGTTAACTGCAATGTGCCTTTCTTCAGGATTACATCGGCAATTGCAGAGGAGTCTAATGTCTGGAAAACCCGCTGTAAGATATCTTCAGAGGCACGAAGGCCCTTATTGGCATCTGTGAAAATGGTGTCAGCAATCAGCACCTTAGAGATTGAAGTAGTCTTACCGAGTCTATAAGAAAGCGCGTGTTGAGGATCAACCAGAATCTCGAAGTGTTCTCCTTCTCTGGTCATGCGAGCAACTGTGTGGCGTTCGCTCATGGAGCCCCACTGCCCTTGGGACCCCTCCGATAAGCCTCAATTTCTTCGTCAGTCAGCTCTCTAAGTTTCTTCGTTTTAGAGGGTACCACAAGTATCTTCACTCTAGTTGGCTGTTCTCTTGCTTCAAGGGCTTTAACCAGACAATTTATGGCGAGCTTGACTGCATCATCAAGTTTCATGTTTTCATGATACTCAGTCTTCAATATGTTAACCACAGTCTCGCGACCAACACCTACTGCAACAGCCTTGTAGCCTCTATAGGAGCCGCTTGGATGGGTGGAAAACAATCTGCTTCCATTTCTATCCACGCCACCAAAAAGAATCGATACTCCAAAAGGTCTTACTCCGGCGTGTTGAGTATACAGCTGTTTCATGTCTCCGACTCTTTTAGTGATTATCTCAATATCAATCGGCTCATCATACATCAATCGATT
Source organism: Candidatus Bathyarchaeota archaeon (assembly GCA_020352535.1). Classification (GTDB taxonomy): domain Archaea; phylum Thermoproteota; class Bathyarchaeia; order Bathyarchaeales; family Bathyarchaeaceae; genus SOJZ01. The sequence goes on from CP070679.1 coordinate 1,329,073, forward strand.
GCTTTGCGCGTATACCCTTGCTTGGTCGATAAGAATGCGGGCATCAGAGCTCAAGCCAACAATTGCTGCTCCAACATGATCGTCCACCTTGTAGAGTTTCCACGAGAAATTTGGGTCTTCCAACTTGGTCTCGATTGTCTCCTCTGCTCCTAAAACCACACCTTCAGAGCAGATAATCCCTAAAATGGTTGCCCCTCTGTTCACTGTCTCTACCGCATACTCAACCTGAAAAAGGCGTCCATCTGGGGAAAACACGGTGATGGCACGATCATAGGCTCCTGGTGCTGCAAACATAGACAAATCACATCACCTCATGTTCTGAAACGCATTTTGCCTGTTGTGTTGTAGAGATGGACCTAAAAAGGCTTTTCGTCAAAGGTAAGAATGTCTAGAGGTGAGAGGGTTGGAAACTCGTAGAGGCTAGGATGCACAGGAGTAGAAGCACCAAACTTCAGATTTATGAAACAGCAAATAGTTAAAATACTGAAGGTTTTGAGGATAACCATGAGAACGAGTAGAGGTCTAGAAAGCATGCGTTACGAAGATTCTTGGAAAGTTTTAGCGGATCTGATTGCTGAGCTACGAAGAAAAGGTGAACCAATCCCTGAGAACATTATGAATGACCTGCGTTCAGCCAAGACAATGGTACATATTCTCCAAGCCAATCAATCACATCTCGAGAACGTTGAGAGAATCGAAACATACTTGGGAAATGTTGAATTCTATGCCATCTCTACAACGCAAGAGAGGTTTGGCGCAGCATTTGTTGAGCAATGGATGAAAAAGCTAGGGAAGGCCAAGGAAAAGATAATGGAAGGAAAAGAAATTAAAGGCGTCTCAAGGTTTGTCCCAGGGATTCCCCGAGGCAAGTGTTGGGTACGAATAAAACCCTCCCAGGATTTTCCCAAAGAAACAATTCAGAAATTTGCTGAGGAAAACAGACTTTCGCACAAGACACAAAGTAATGGATTTGTACTCACCTATGGTAAAGAAGAGAATGTAAAAACCTTCATGGATAAACTAAGGATGCAGCAGAAACAGCTAAGAAAAAGGAAGCAAAAAGGCAGACCAACTAACTAGTTATGGACTAGAGATGGTTGTCTCCGTCAGCTGCTGCATATTCTTCTTGAACACCGTAGCGAGCCTTTGGATTCCTACGTCAATCTGTCGTTCGGATGCATACGAGAAATTCACCCTCATGGTATTCTGTCCTTCCCCGTTGCAGTGAAAAGCTGAGCCAATGACATAAGCGACTTTGTTTTGAATGGCTATAGGGAACAAAGTATTGGCGCTCATATTCTTCGGCAATTCAACCCACAGGAATAGCCCTCCCTTCGGCTTGGACCATTTTACACCCTTAGGCATATATCTGTCTAAGGCCTTCAACATAACATCTAGTTTCCTTCCGTATAACTTTCGGATTTTCTCGATTTGCCTAGGCAACAAGCCCCGTCTCAAGTATTCGGCAACCAAGAGCTGCGTAAAGGAAGGAGAACAGAGATCCATACCTTGCTTGGCTACGACCATTCGATCCATCCATTCAGCGGGAGCCATTATCCAAGCTATCCTCAACCCGGGGCATAGCAGCTTGGAGAAAGTCCCAAGTACTATAACTTGGTCTTGATTGTCCAAGCTGTAAATGGCGGGAACACTCTTCCCCGCATATCGCAGGTCTCTATAAGGGCTGTCTTCAAGAACTGGAACTTCATATTGATACGCTAGTTCCAGAAGCTTCTTCCGTCTTTGCAGTGACATTGTGACTCCAGAGGGATTCTGGAAGTCAGGTACGACATAGATGAACTTCAGCTTTCTGCCTTCGCTAACTGAATTGGCTAGTGCCTTCTCCAGCAGATCTACTTTCATTCCTGCATCATCCTGAGGAACCCCAATCATTCTGGCTCTATAGGCGTTGAAGGCCTGCAAGCCACCAACGTAGGTGGGCAATCCTACTATGATAGAGTCCCCTGGGTCCAGGAACACCTTGGATACAATGTCAAGACCCTGCTGCGACCCAACTGTGATTAGGATGTTCTCAGGCTTGATAGCAGCTTTCTCCCGGCTCATCCACTTGGCTATCTCCGCTCGTAATGGGGTTTCACCTTCTGTAGGTCCGTACTGTAAGGAGGTGGCACCTTTTTCTTGCAGAAGGTGGCACGCGATGTCCTCCAATTCATTTACAGGAAATGTCTGAGGATCGGGAAGTCCACCCGCAAAAGAAATAATGCCTGGTCGCCTAGCCAGCTTGAGGAGCTCTCTGATTTCAGAACGTTTCATGTTAAGGGCAGCTTTAGAGTAGAACGCTGTTAAATCCTCAATCAAATCGGAATCTTCTCCCCTATTGTCTGCTGAGCCCTCATCTGTCCATCAACATTAAAGCAATAGAATATAAGATTTCCGAGGGCGTGTAGAATGAATCGTCAGCTGCTCAAGGAAAGGTTTTCAAGCTTCATACAGCAAGGGAATTAGCTACACGTGCTACAGACCGCTGCTTTGGTGATGAGGATCTGGTCAATGCTTCATGTTAATCGCGAGATTAATGCTGTAATATAGAGGTCATCGCGGTTTCTGCATCTCCTTTGTATTGAAAGCTCATTGCCGTGTTTTGACACATTCATGTCAAACACTTAAGGTCATTTGATAGTAGAGTAGAACAAATTTTATTATAGAAGAATTTTATAGAAAGGAGGACAAGGGTTACGTTGATCCCCGCTGACCTGAGATCTTTGGAGGCGGGCTAGAAGAGAAATGCCATACATCAAGAAAATTGAGCTGAAAGGCTTCAAATCTTTTGGCCCCAGAACCGCTAGCCTAGTACTAGACAAAGGCTTTACAGCGCTTACTGGACCAAATGGAAGTGGAAAGACTAACATCGTGGATGCGGTTCTATTCGGACTCGGGGAGCTGAGTGCTAGAAGACTGCGTGCTGAGAGTTTCGCGAAACTCATTTTTCATGGCTCCCCCAAAGCTGGCGTAGAAAAGGCGAAAGCTGCGAAGGTTGTCATCCAATTTGATAATCAAGACCACCGAATACCTGTCGACACGAGCACAGTTACGATTTCTCGTGAAGTCCATAGGAATGGTCAAAGCATCTACAGATTGAATGGAAGGAGAATCTCGAGATCTCGAATAGTGGAAATGCTGTCAATGGCGGGAATTAGCCCGACTGGTCATAATATCATTGTCCAAGGAACAATCACGCGAATAGCTGAAGTGTCCCCGCATGACCGAAGAAAGATGATAGAGGATTTAGTGGGCATTGCTCAGTATGATTCTGAGAAGGCTGAAGCAGAAGAGAAGCTTCGAACTGCTGAAATCTCCATTCGGACGGCTATGGGGCGCATAGATGAAGTTCAGAAAAGAGTTGACGATTTAGAAAGAGAACGTAATGAATTACGGCGATGCAATTTTATCCAGCATGAAATCAAACGATTTGAAGCGATGAAGCTCTCCTATGGAATTTCACAGACTAACATACAAATTGAAGATATATCATCTAGTATTGAAGAGGCCGGTTCCAGAGTTGAGAAGCTTAGGGATTTGAGAGACCAGCTTAGAACTCGACGTTATGAAATCGCGACTGAGTGGAGAACCCTTAGTTCAGAGGGTGTGGATAAAGGTGGGACACGAGTTCTTGAAGCTCAGATTGAGATAGGTGAAATCAAGTCGAAGCTCTCTGAACTAACAGCCAAAATCAACGCTGGAACGGTGAGTCTTGAAGGGTTCAAGAAGATAGAGGAAAATAGCCTTGAGCGTTTAGAACCCGTCAGAAAGGAAATTTCTGAGGGCCGAAAGAGAATTAAACAGTTAAAACGGTTGCATGACCGGCTATTAAAAGAGCTCACATCGAAACAGCTTCAACATAAAGCTATCTCAGATGAAGCAGCAAAGCTTAGGGCAAACCTTGGCGATAATAGCAGGAGAATCAGAAAAGCTGAACAACAACTGGATAAGCTCTATCGAAATATGGTAGCCCTCCGAAGCAGTAGTGCCAAGAATCAAGCCGTGGCCAAAGCCCTTGCCAGACGACTAGGCGATCTCCATACCCGTAAAGAGAAGTTTGCATCCAGCCTTGAGGAGCTTAAAACATCTTTCGGAGACCTCAAGGATGTAAGAAGCAAACAAGAGAAGCAACTCAAGACTTTACAGCGAACTCTAGATCGGAAAAGAATGCAGAAAGAGTCTATGGAAAAGGAAATCATCGAGGCTGGCAAGATTGCAGAGACTGCTAGAGAAGCAGTAGTCGAGTTTGCGACGCAGCGCAAATTAGCCGAGCGTATTGCAAGAGAGGAGAAAGCACTAAGGAGCATTGAGGAGCTAGGAGAGCTAGGTGTTATACCCGGTATACATGGACGACTTAGAAACCTGATTAAGATAGATCGCGGGTATGAACATGCGATAGAAGCAGCTGCAGCTGGTTGGTTAGACTCTATAGTTGTCGAAAATCTTAATGTCGCATTCACGTGCACTGAGACCCTTACACGCCTGAAGTTGGGCAGAATTAAGATAATCCCAATTCAAGAGTCTTCAGACATTAAACCCGTAAAAGCGCAGAACAGCCGAGATATCGATGGAGCAGCGTTCAGGTTTGTTAAGAGCACAAGACAATATGAACCTGCGATTCTCTTTGTGTTTGGTGATACGCTAATTACGAGGGATGACAAGGTCGCTCTCTCAATTTCCCGCAGCGGGAACCGAACCGCTACTCTCAGTGGAAACGTGTATGAAACCGGCGGAGGGATTGAAAGCGGCTACTATAGGGCTCCAATCGATTTCTCCGCAATCATCCCGAGCGAGTCAGCTATCGAGAACCTGAATCAAGCAGTAAGTGCCCTTAAAGACCACCTCACACGTAGAGAAAGCGATGTAACCGACTTTGAGGACGAAATCGACAGGAACCAACTGGAGTCAACTCGACTAACCGGAGCCATACACACGCTTGAGAACGAAATTCATAGAATACAGAAGAGCATCAAATCTACTAAGCGTAACGTGAGACGCATCGATAAATATATCCAAAACGTACAGAAGCGCCTGGAGAGAGAGAAAGCTCAGAGAGACCTTCAGAGAGCAGAACGCAGCATTACCCAGAAGGAGATACAGAAACTACGTAATGAATTGGCTGATTTGCGGCGGAAGGTAGATTTATCCAAGATACAGGAGATGGAAATCCAGAAGGAAGGGCTAGAAGAGGAGATCATCAAGTGGCGGCAAAATCTTGGCACTACCGAAACGGAGCTATCAACGCTCCAGTCCAAGCTAGATAAGGTTCTCAAGATTAGTGCCGACAACATAAGAGTCCACCTTCGAAAGGCAAAACATCAATTCTCTGTTGTGAACAAGGAGATTGTAGGGGTATTAGAGCAGAAGGAGACACTCGAGAAGCGGCTGACTGAACTAGAGAAATCAAAAGATGATTTATCTCGATCAGTTCTGACTGCCAGAGAGGAGTCAAATAAATTCGCATCTCAGATTGATTCCATTGACAAGAAACTGCGTCAACACGAAGAAGAGCATGACCGCGCTGACCAACTTTTCAACAAGCTTCAGCTGAAACTTAAGACGCTGCAACTACAGCTAGAACAATATACAAATCGACTAGGGGAATCAGGCTACGAGAAACCTCTGAATGTGCCACCAGAGCAGCTTGAGCTGGCTGAATCGACAGTAAAACTAATGCGATTTGAGCTGGAAAGACTTGGAGCTGTGAACCAGCTGGCTTTATCTCACTATGCCGACCAAGCATCTCGTTACAAGGAACTTTCTGTTCGCATGAACGAGTTAGAACGGGAAAAACAGGCCATACTTGAGTTTATGGATGAGATTGAACAAAAGAAACGCAAGGTCTTCCTGAAGGCTTTCAACCAGGTAAACGAGAATATTGGTCGGTTCTTCTCTAAACTTACAGGAGGTGGTGAGGCAGCGCTTAGACTTGAAAAGGCAGAAGAACCGCTGGCTGGTGGAATAGATATGGTTGTGCAGTTTCCGGCGAAACCACCCATTCTTGTGAGTGGAGCCAGTAGCGGAGAGAGATCGGTCGCAGCAGTTGCCTTCATATTCGCTATACAAGATTTTCTACCTGCCACCTTTTACTTATTCGATGAAGTTGATGCCCATCTGGATGCACTTCACGTGGAGAAGCTGGGGGCACTTCTATCTGAGGAGACAAGTAATTCACAATCTCTGATTGTCACTCTAAAACCTGAAATGGTCAGCAAGGCGCGAAGGATTTATGGTGTGTACGAACGCAAAGGAGTTTCGCACGTGGTTTCCACCACGTTCAAGGGGGCGGCCTAGTGTCAGCGTCCACTGAGAAGCCTTTCTACTTTCAGCCCCCACTAAACCTCCTTTTTGAACTCGATAAACTTCACAAGATAATGCCTTGGGATATCAGTATCTCATTTCTTCTCAACTCCTTTCTAGACGAAATGAAAAATCGCGGCGAGATTGACTTTAGAGCATCAGGAGTAGCGCTTGACTCTTCAGCTACAATATACCTTATGAAGACCAAACTTCTAATGAAGCTTGAGGAGCCTCCGCCTCCTGCCAAACCACCGCCAGACTTTCTGCCTCCACCTTTGTTTCTTCCCCTTCGCTACGAGCTGACTTCCACAACAATGCAGCACCTGTTGACAGTACTAGATGAGGTTCTCAAGGGTGAAAGCCTTTTCAGGTTGAAACCACGTTCAGAGCCCATACTACCGTCTCCTCCTGACCTTCTTCCCCCAGTCGACCTCTATATGATGGAAATCGAAGAGAGGATGAGAATCCTGCAAAATCTTCTGCGAGAGCTTGCAGGGAGTGGAGAATTGTTATATTTCTCAAGAGTGGTCTCAGGGTTGGAGAAGCTGGAAGCAGTTAGGACATTCATCACACTCCTCTTCCTGGCGCAAACAGGTGAGGTTAGCCTGTGGCAGGAAGAAGACTCGAGTGAAATCTGTATAACTTTACCTGAGGGATCTGCGGTTGGCAGAGATCGAGCTGGAATCGTCTAAACTCCCTAGCGAAGAGAGATTGAGACGAAGACTAGATTTATTGGAAGCAGCTCTCTACGTAGCTGGCCGTCCTTTGGATTCAAAGACTCTAGGGTCCATCATTAAGACTCGCTCTAAAAGTAAGGTTCAAAAGTGGGTGAGAATCCTGCAGCACGAATACAAGAACCGTGAAACAGCCCTTGAAATCTTAGAACTCGAAGATGAACGATTTGTGTTGCAGTTGAAAACTGAGTACTCACCCCAGGTTCAGAAGTTGGCTATTCGACCGCTTCTTTCTAAGGGTCCATTAAAAACGCTATCTTACATCGCTTACCGACAACCTGTCTTACAATCTCAGGTCATCGATGTTCGTGGTCATCATGCATATGGTCATCTGGGGCAACTAGCAGACATGGGCTTAATTTCCCGAGAAAGGGTTGGCAGAACCCGATTGCTACGAACTACTGGGTTCTTTGCTGATTACTTTTGTCTAAGCCACGATCTACGAACCATGAAACGGCAGTTGAAACGAGTATTCGAGGATTTCGGGAAGACAGAACCTGAGCATTAGTCATTTAGACATCAGAGCAGAGTCAGAAGATTCAACCAGCAATTGCGCCCCTATTTATTGAGCATTCAGCGCGTCTAAGCTATTGTGCATGCTGCATATCGAATAAAGCATATATTAAGCTGGCTACAATGACCCTTTACCTAGACTCGTGAGAAGACTAAGAGGACGAAGGGCTAAGACACATATGAGTTGACATCTGACAAGAAGGTGAAAGAATTGGGTAGCATTTGGTATCCTCCAGAGAAGCTTATTGAGACAAGTAACGTGAAGGCATTCATGAACAAACATGGCATAGAGAAATATCAAGACTTGATCAGACGATCCACAGAAGATATCGAGTGGTTTTGGAAAACAGCTGTCAAGGAGTTGAAGGTAGAATGGTTTAGCAGTTACGAGACTGTTCTAGACGCAGCTGAAATACAGTGGGCTAAATGGTTTATTGGAGGCAAACTGAACATCGCACACAATTGCATTGACAAACATGTAAAATCCTGGAGAAAGAATAAGATAGCTTTCATATGGGCAGGCGAGAATGGCGAAGAGAGGAGATACTCCTATTGGGACCTATACTTCGAGGTGAACAGATTCGCCAATGCCTTAAGAAGCTTGGGTGTCAAGAAGGGAGACACAGTAGCTCTTTGTATCCCTATGCTGCCAGAAACAGTCGTGGCACTCTTTGGTATACTGAGAATTGGCGCAGTAGTAGTTCCGATTTTCTCTGGATACAGCCCAGCAGCTGTGTCTACACGATTGAGAGACGCAGGGTCAAAGGTTCTCATAACAGCAGATGGCTACTACCGCAGAGGCAGACCTGTTAAGCTGAAAGAAAAGGTTGATGAAGCAGTCAAAGCTGCCCAGAAAGTGAAAACGGTAGTAATCTGTAAGAGGATGGATATTGACATTCCATTGACGAAGGGAAGGGATCTATGGTGGCATGAGCTTCTAGCTGATCAGCTGGCAGAATGTGAAAGTGAGAAGATGGACTCACAAGCTCCCGCGCTGCTACTATACACTTCAGGCACAACTGCTAAGCCCAAAGGAACAGTAATTTCCCAGGTTGGTACCCTCCTCCAGAGCTCTAAGGAAATCTATTTCAACCTTGACCTAAAAGATGAGGATGTCTTCTTCTGGATTACAGATATCGGATGGATGATGGGTCCTTGGCAGCTTGTAGGTGTCCAGCATCTAGGCGGAACCCACGTAATTTTTGAGGGGGCACCTGACTACCCTAAGCCTGACAGACTATGGAGGATGATAGCCAAGCTCAGCGTCACAGCCCTTGGAGGCTCTGCTACTGTCTTCAGAATGCTAAAGAAATATGGAAATGAGTATGTTGAAGCTCATGACCTGCGCAGCCTTCGCATCTTCGGGAACACAGGAGAAGCTATAGACCCTGATACGTGGCTTTGGCTTCACAAGACGGTTGGACAAGAGAGATGCCCGATAATAAATCTCTCGGGAGGAACAGAGATATTTGGTTGCTTCCTATTACCACTACCGATTATGCCCTTAAAGCCTTCAACGCTAGGAGGGCCAGGGCTAGGAATGGATATCGATGTCTTTGATGATAAGGGGAAGCCAGTCAGAGGTAAGGTCGGATACCTGGTCTGTAAGAAACCTGCGCCATCCATGACTAGAGGCTTCTGGAGGGATCCTAAGAGGTATATCGAGACCTATTGGTCCAAATGGCCCAACATCTGGTATCATGGAGACTGGGCTTCAATCGACGAGGATAACTTCTGGTTCCTCCATGGGCGAGCTGACGATGTAATCAAAGTGGCTGGGAAAAGAATTGGACCTGCTGAGATAGAGTCAATCCTTAACCAACACTCAGCTGTCTATGAGTCCGCTTGTATAGGCGTACCTCACGAAGTTAAAGGTGAAGAAGTGCTGTGCCTTGTTGTTCCTAAGCCAGGCTATGATACCAACCAGGAATTAAGGGATGAGCTCGTAGGAGAGGTTGTTAGGCTTATGGGCAAGCCATTTCGGCCTCGAGATATCAGCTTCGTCGGTGACCTACCTAGAACAAGGTCTGGGAAGATTATGCGTAGACTGATGAGAGCTGTTCTACTTGGCAAAGAACTAGGTGACACCTCAGCTCTAGAGAACCCAAAAGCCCTAGAAGAGATAGCGAGAGTGGCGTAGCACTAGGACGCACTAACATGTACTCTAGGGTCACAAGGCAGATAGGGCTGATTTGGGGAGTGAACCATTGAAAAGCCTCACAGTCGGAATCATCGGATTAGGACCAGTAGGGTCCATTTTAGCCTCGCATCTAGCTGATTATGGAGTGGATGTAATTGTCGAAGATATCGCTGAAGAACTTCTAGCTCAAATCAGGAAGAATGGTCTAAAAGTTTCAGGAATCCATGAATTAACTGCTGACATTGATAGGATTACGGGTTCATTAGATGAGTTGGCTGAGTCAGAGCCTGATATTATCTTCATTGCGACAAAAGCCTGTTTCTTGAGGACAGTGTTGTCTAACTTAAAATCAGTATACAAAGTGAAAATGAAGGTAGTTAGCTTCCAGAATGGATTGGGCAATGAGCAAGTTATTACTCAAGTTCTAGGTGTTGACACAGCATATCGTGTAGTGATTAACTATGCAGGAGAACTGGTAAGCCCAGGTAGTGCGAAGATGAATTGGTTTCAACCGCCTAACTACGTTGGGGCTCTCAGAGATGGACAGTACACAACAGATGATACGACAGAGTACATCGCGGAAATCATGACCGCTTCAGGATTGGAGACCGAGGAATCCCAAGATATCAAGCGACACGTGTGGAAGAAGACGATTCTGAACGCTGCCCTATGTTCTGTCTGTGCCTTAACCGGTCAGACTATGAAGGAAGCCATGGAACTCAAATCCAGTCGCAATGTTGCCATAAGGATTCTTGAGGAGGGATTGCGGGTAGCTGAAGCTGATGGGTATGCTTACGGAGAGGACGCACTCGAAAAATTCGCCAGCTACCTGATGAAGGGTGGCGCTCACAAGCCTTCCATGTTAGTGGACATAGAGAATAGGCGGAAGACCGAAGTTGATTTCTTGAGCGGAGCCATCGTAAACCAAGGAAAGAAACTTGGAACTGACGCACCTACAAATTGGGCTGTGACTCAGTTGTTGAAGACCTTAGAGGAGATGCGTCTAGAGAGGAAGCACCGGCGCCCACACGTCAAGAGTCTAATTTAGACTCGTAGCGACTCTTAAAAGATACTAATAGCCGAGTAAATCATATTCGTGCGACATCACAGAGTCTCGAATAGCTTTGCGATGCCTTCGAAGGAGAAAGGCTTTGGAATGAAATCATTCAGGCTAATGAGATATGTTTCATTCTCCTCAATGTCATCCCCACCTTCAGCAATTATGCTTGAGATAAACCTAGAATAGTCTGTGTAGTTTTTATGCAGTGATATGATCAGCCCATTCTTTCCTCCACCTTGACATCTAGCGGAGAAAAGTATGTTTGGGCTGTTCATAGTAACTTCTTCAGCCTTATCTGCTAGCTCTTTTCTCACCCGCGATCTGAAGCAATTGATTGCCATAATCTCAAATCCCATTTCTGAAAGATTCGGGATTACTGTGAATTCCTTTATCATACCTTCCTTGACAAGCTTGCTTCTTGTCCTAGTAACAGTCGGCTGTGACACTCCTACAAGCTTTGCAATCTCTCGGTCGCTTCTCTTGGAATCCCTCAACATCTCTACAAGGATTTTCCTCATCGTCCTTTTCATCTGCATCACCTCTTCTGAGGTGTATCACATGCAAATAAACCTTTGTGTATTCATGACTCACGATGCATCAGGAAAGAGTCGAGCCCAACATGCACGGACAATGCGCACACGATTGCATTCATGATACGAAAGCGCTAGCTACACCGGTGCTACGTTATACATATCCATCTTTTTTCGTGCACCGTGTCAACTTTTCGCATGTCAGGCACTCGTCTGGGAACTCCGTTCGGTTAGAGAATAACTTCAGATATCCGAAGTAGTGAGGGCAGCCTGGTTGAGTCTCTTGCGCAACATCTTTAGAGCGTCTTGGAAACTTCAAGTCTCGCTCTACTAAATCAGATAATTCAATACGGTTCCTGCAGTGAGGGCAAGCATAACATGTTTCCCTAATAACCCCTGAAAGGTCAACCCTAGTGACTAGCTGATCGAACTTCTTTCCACAGTCTGGATGAGGACACCTCAATGAGGTTCAACCTAACTTGTTCTATATCAACTAGGAACTAACTCAAGCACCTGCAAATTCGTCCAGACAAAATTAAACATTTATGAATAGACAATCAGTATTCCAGACTCCCCGTAGCAGAGCCCTTTCAGCTGAGTATATACATATTCTTTAAGAGCCAAGCCTACTTAGAAGCCAATTCAAGCTTGAGTGTCCCAACATGAAGATTCTGGAGTCCTTTGGAAGAATATTATATGAAAGACACGTGATCGCAGAGAAATGGAAGGCTCAACATAGACCAGTGATAGGCTGGAATAGCACTTATACACCGGAAGAAATCATCCTTGCCGCTGATGCGCTACCGATTAGGATTTTAGGAAGCCTTAGACCTACAACCCTAGCAGACGCATGTCTCCCTCGTAATGCATGCTCGTTCGTCAGAAGCACCCTTGATATGGCATTAAGAGGTGACTACGCCTACTTAGATGGACTTGTAACTTCTAACTCTTGCGACAACTTCAACAAGACATACGACCTCTGGAAGTCCTACGCGAAGATTCCTTACTTCCACTTCATCAATACCCCCCACACGAATACTTCTGTGGCTCACAGCTTCTTCTGCAGGGAGATTAGAAGGCTTAAAGAATCTCTGGAAGACGCCTTCAGAACCACCATACCCAGCAAGGCAATCAATAGAGCTATTCAGCGCTGTAATGAAAATAGAGTTCTCCTCAAGAAGGTTTATGATCTGAGGAGAAAGAGCACGCCTGCTATCAATGGTGTTGAAGCACTTGAAATTGTACTATCCAGTATGCTAACCTCGAAGGAGCAACATAGTACTCTCTTAAGACAACTCCTGAAGGAGATTGAGAACCGACCCAACCCGCCTAAACCAGGTATAAGGCTCTTAATCACAGGAAGTGTAATGGACGCAACAGACCTGATAAGCATTACCGAGGCTGTTGGCGGAATTGTAGTAGCAGATGACCTATGCACGGGAACAAGATACTTTTGGAACCTTGTCAGCGCAAGCAAAGACCCCATAGATGCAATATCGAAAAGATACCTGGACAAGATACCCTCACCATCCAGATATCATCACCGAAATGGACGATTCGCCCACATAGAAAACATGATCAGACGGTACGATGTTGAAGCTGTCATCAACTTTCTTCTGAAATTCTGCGACACCCATATGTTCGATGCCCCGCTCTTGACAGAAGAACTGAGAAGCCAAGGAATACCTGTCTTGAACCTTGAATGGGAGCACACCAGAAGCGGGATTGCACCTTTGAAAACAAGAATTGAAGCTTTCATAGAGACTATCAAAGGAGTGCCATGACGATGACAAGATTGCAGACCCTCCAAGATTTCTATCAGAAGCATGTTCAACCGTACTATCGAGATGCCCATAAAAGCCAGGAAGAGCACAAGCCTATTGCTTGGGTAGCATCTACCTTCCCTATCGAAATACTTCAAGCCATGGACATAACGCCGATATGGCCTGAAAACTATGCTTCAATTTGCGCAGCGAGACAGATTTCTGTGCAGCTCGCGGAAATCGCCGAGAATCAAGGTTACTCTAGGGATTTGTGCTCCTATGCCAGAACTGTAATCGGCGCTATCCTAAAAGAGGATACTCAGCATCTGCCTGAAGGGGGATTACCAAAGCCTGACTTCCTTGTAGCGTCAACCGCAGCATGTGATACACATCTTAAATGGTTCCAGATCCTCAGTCACCATCTGAAGCGACCCTTGTTTCTCCTAGATTCACCCTACAACACAATGGGTGCAGACGCTGATCATCTTGAAGCTGGCTTAATAGAACAATACGTACTTCAGCTACTGGGATTAATCAAATTTCTAGAAGAACAGACAGAAACAACGCTAGATCGATCCAAGCTGCGCGAGAGTTTAGCTCTTTCAGACAATACGAGTAATCTATGGCTGGAAATTCAAGGTTACAGGAAAAACTCTCCGTCGCCGATGGGAGCCAGAGATGCTTTCTCAGCCATCTTCTTCATGCTTAGCATCCCAGCTACAAAAGTGGCTGTGAATTTCTACCAAGCTCTACGAGACGAGGTTAGAAACTTAGTAGGAAAAGGCCTTGGAAAAATCGAAAACGAACGGTATAGGTTGATCTGGGACAACTTGCCTATGTGGTTCAATCTGAGATTCTTTAACTATCTAAACAGCTTGGGCGCTGTCACCGTGGCTGAAACATTCTCTCATGTCTGGACAGGAAGTTTAGACCCTTCAGAACCTCTGGAAAGCCTAGCCAAGAAATACCTTCCAAACTTCGCCAACTGCAGCCTTGACCGAAGAGTCAACCTCATTCTCCAACTAGCAGAGGATTATCAAGCCAACGCAATAATCCTCCCTACAAATTGGGGATGCAGAATGATGTCAATAGGAGAGACAGTCGTGAAAGAAGCTATATTCAAGAAGCTTGGGATTCCTAGCCTCATACTCGACGTAGATTCATCGGATTGGAGAAACTATGATGAATACCAAGTCAAAACCAAGCTTGAAACCTACCTCAAAACATTGAAATAACAGGAGAGTCAGAGAAGGTCAGAGTAGTGTTCTTTAAGCTTTCTATGTAAAATCTTTCCCGTTGCTGCTCGAGGCATTTCCGCATAGTCGATGAAAATCACTCTCTTCGGCTTCTTGTATCCAGCCATCTTTCCCCTACACCATTCAATGATGTCATTGCTGGTTGCGGTTTCACCATCTCGTAATACAACAACAGCGGTTACAGCCTCACCCCACCTATCATCCGGAAGGCCTATCACTGCGACGTCGCGGACTTTCGGGTTTGAGGAGATTATCGCCCCAACCTCTGATGGGTAGACATGCTCTCCTCCAGTGATAATCATATTGTCTTTCCGGTCGACAATGTAGTAGTAGCCTTCTGCATCACGCTTCACTAGATCTCCTGCACTGAAGAAGCCATCTATAAAAGCAGCCTCCGTCTTCTCAGGCATCTTGTAATACTCATCAAACATCATTGGACCTCTAGAATATAGTTCGCCAACTTCATCAATAGCGACTTCATACCTGCCTTTCCCTAGAAGCCGAATCGCATCGATACCCAAGCATTCCCTCCCGATTGAACCAATCTTTCTCAATTGGTCTTCTGGCTTGAGTATTGTAACGAGACCAGCTTCCGTAGAGCCATATGCCTCATAAAGCTCAACCCCTGGAAAGCATGCCATGATCTCACGCTTTATCTTACCTCTAGCTGGAGCAGATGAGCACAACAGCTTAGATAATGATCCTGTATCGAATTGCCGGCGCTCCTCATCAGGAATACTTAGAATCAGGCTGTAATGTGTTGGAATTAATGAGGTGAATGTTATCTTCTCCCTATGGACAGACTTCAACAGCTCAACTGGATTGAACCCTTTGTCGCGACCAATGAACAGAGATCCACCAACGTAAAGGAAGAGGAGTCCATAAAAGGTGGAGTTCACGTGGAAGAGAGGCATGATAATCATTCCATAATCCTTCTCTGAGAGGCCAAATTCCACAGTGTTAACTAGGAAAAATGCAACATATGATTCGTGGGACCTGACAACACCCTTGGGAAAACCTGTTGTCCCTGAAGTGTAAATTTGAGCCCACGTGTCTTTGCCCGTTACTTCCACATTGGGCTTATGACTCGGGGAATCCGCAATCAAGTCCTCAAGATTCATATAGCCGCTAGGCTTGGTCTTGCCTACAACTATGTAGTTGCTTCGTCCCACCTTTCTGAACGTCGACCGAAGCGCATCAATCTGATTCGTAAACTCTTCGAAAACTATGATCGCTTTGGCATCAGAGTTGGCAACAACGTACTGGATTTCCTTCCCAACATAGCGCCAGCTGACTGGAGCAATCACCAATCCAGCTTTAGCAGTTGCACAATATATCTCGACAAATTCGACACAGTTGTACAGCAAGACCGCAACACGATCACCTTTACATAAGCCTAAACCAAGCAAGCCATTAGCCAGCTTATTTACCCTGTTATTCAGCTCCGAATATGTCCTAGTAGTTTCGCACCAATCCTTGACAGCTAATTTCTCAGGATACTTCTTGGCGTGAACGCTTAAAATCTCCCCTAGGTTTAACCAAGCCATAATCGACTTCACCGCTCAACGCTAACCTTGAGCTCTGCTGGAGCTTTAAAATGTTGCCAGCTAGTGGAGGTTGGATGCTTAGAAGGCTCTACACTTAGCCTTCTCAAGTCATCCTGTGACATTACTTTCATTAGACTCCCTCCACTCGTTCGGCTGACGCCAAGCAAATCGCCTTAAGTAGGAGGAATTATCAGAACCGGTTGAGGAGCATCAATGACCCAGCACGCTGAGCATTGCAGAAACCCCTGGAACGGTAAATGCAGGAACACCGACATAGAAGTCTACATATACCACAGAGGTGAACGCCAGCCAATATGCCGAATCTGCTGGCAAGAAATAGCAGAGAAAGATCTCGAATGGTAGAGAGTGATGGCTTTGCCCTTACGGATTACTTGTCAAGAGTGTGGTTCTATTCTCTACGAAGGAGCAGAGCTGAAGCCGCCTTACGAAATCATCAGCATCTTCGACGGCAAATGCCCAAGTTGTGGCAAGAGGTTGTCTAGCATCCCAGCGCAAGTTGAAATACAGCCTATTACAGAACCAGATTGAGAAAACCACAAAATCTTGACTAGTTACGCCCCGCATTTAGGGGCTTGAAGATCCCCCATCTCAGTATTTTTACCTGAAACCGCAAGCACTCTGTGAGCAATTACGCTTTGTATCCTTGGAGAGGGTGGTGTGTTTCGGAAAAAAGAGGTATCCCTTAGACTCTGCTCATCCTGTGGTCACATGGTGACCATCAGCTATGAATGTTCAAAGTGCAAGCAGAGAGCTTGCATAATCTGTACCATCGAAGCAAGTTGGAGATGCCCGAATTGCGGCGCAGACCTGCTCTGAAACACATTACTCAGAATCGGGAGGACTAAATCTGGAATACCGATTCAAGCGACTTGAGTACAATGGCTTAAAGGGCGTGATTGGAGAACGCCTTGCACGAAGCTTCATACGAAACAAGCTTGCACCGAAACTTATCAAGAACGAGGGGTGGAGCCATGTTCTGCTAAGTAACAATGATTACAAAAATCACGCATGGATTTGGAATACTAAGTTGTTCGACTTTGACAACTTCAGAGAGGATTTCGTAGCTCATGGCTTCTATCCGTCGATGAAGCTGCTCTCGAAGTATACATTGGCTATAGGCATCCTCAACCAGAGCTACTGCACGCCTGACGGATTGCTACTGAAGCTGCGAGAAACTGGGGAAACAAAGAAACTGAAAGTACGCTCTTGGTCGCCCCTTTCAAGAGTACGCATTGAAAGGCCTAGAAAGCCAGGCAACATCTACGAGCTCCCTGCGGTTGAGGGTGACCTAGAAATTGTTGAAATCAAATGCGGTCGTCAGGCCAAACTCATGACTAGGCAGAAGGAAACCTACAACAACCTGATAGCAAAAGAGGTTCCCTTACGCATAATTAAAGTCCGAATTGTCTCCTTCGACCTCAACAGATACCTCGTGGAGGAACATAAATATGAAAGGTTCCTGTAACAGGAACACACGAATAATTCTTCACATCGATATGGACCACTTCTTCTCCGCCTGTGAAGAACGAGAGCATCCTGAATTAAAGGGCAACCCGGTTGTGGTAGGTGCAGAACCGAAGCAGGGAAGAGGTAGAGGTGTTGTTAAGACCTGTAATTATGAAGCCAGGGAGTTTGGCATACAGTCTGGCATGCCGATATCAACAGCTTGGAGGCTTTGCCCAAACGCTATCTATGTTCGGGGGAACTACAGGCTATACAAGAAAGTATCTGAAAGAATAATGGCAATTCTAAAGAAGTATTCTGAAAGGTTCCAGAGATGGGGGCTCGATGAGGCTTTCCTCGATGTAAGCTTGATGACCAAAGACTTCGAAGAAGCCACCAAGCTTGCTGAAAGTATTAAACATGAAATTCTATGGAATGAAGGAATCACCTGCTCTATAGGCATAGGGCCTAACAAACTTATAGCCAAGATTGCCAGCGGTCATGAAAAGCCTGACGGAATGACAGTAGTCAGAGAAGATGATGTAGAGAGGTTCCTAGCCCCTCTTCCAGTACAGAGAATTGTGGGAATTGGTGAAAAAACCACAGCCAAGCTACACGGCATGGGAATCAAGACTATTGGTGATCTTGCAGCTTTCAGTGCCTCGATTCTTGCTCAGAAATTTGGCGCCATGGGAATGAGGTATCATCAGTATGCACTTGGATTATCTGAATCAGATGTTGGAGAAAGAAGGGGAATAAGGAAGTCTATAGGACACGAGTGTACATTTGCGGTCGATACCGATGCTCGCGATGTTGTCTCTAGAAGACTAGTTGACATCTGCTGCAAAGTCTATCAAAGAGCCACCGAAAAGAACTTGCTCTTTAAAACAGTAACCGTGAAGGTTCGGTACAAGAACTTTCACACGTTCACGCATAGCAGGACTCTATCTTTTTTTACGAACAGCAGCCAGAATCTGCGGAAAACAGCTGAGGAATTGGCGCAAGATGCCCTTTCGGGCAAGGAGAAGGTTAGGTTGCTTGGAGTTCGTGTATCAAATCTCAAGCTTGCTAAAGGACAGAGGATTCTGATATGATCTCTGGATTTCTGCTAGGGCTCAATCTTGATGGAGATTGGTTGTGAACAGAGTAAGGCCTAGTCAGAGAGGGACCTAAGATACAAGACAAAGTCCTCTGCGGCATTGTTCCTTGTGGTTTCCGTGTCTGCATCTATACCGAACAGCAGTACTCCTGACCGCCAGAAAAATACGCTTCTATTATCCTTGTAGACTGTGAACCAATCATTCGTCTGGACTTTAGAAGAGGCCTCACCATACCAATTAACGTCCTCGAGTATGGCAACGAGTGTGTCTGATGCTTCAGATGTAGAGTCTGCTTTGAATATATGCACAAAAATCCCATCATATGTAGCTCTGGTTCGCTCGACTTCAAAGATTCTAGTACCGGTGTCAACTGTCAGAGGTACTGTGAAATCACTTCCACCAATCATTGGCATGCCAGCTACAATCTGTGGTAGAAGCTCATAACTGGATGAATACGCGGCTGGACTAATCCCTGAGATGTCAACTGGTGGAGCAAACAGGCTTGGTAATATGACAAAAACGATCATACCTATGGTCAATGCAACAACTGCCAAGGCTGCAACCAGAGCTATGTGCTTCTTTTCCAAGCTAGGCACAACCTGGCTCTACATGACCCGCCCTCAGATAATAATTTCGGTCCACTCTTGGATGAAGAGGTTTTAACAATTCCTGTAGACATGATACAAGCATCTGCTTGCACGCTGAAATCACACCAGCGTGCAATCTGATTTTTTCATGTCGCATACAAGCGCAATCCTCATTCTTAGGAATGATTTCAGATTCATAATGTCTTTAATTGAGCTTGGCGAGATTCTGAACCGAGTCGTGAAGGCAAAGGTGAAGCAGTAGGGGCGTAGTCAGTTGGAAACGTGTGCTCTAGAACGTGGGGATGAAGTGGTTCTCAATCTCAAGGAGAGAGAAGAGGTTACAGTTTTGCATATCGACGATGAGCGTGAGTTCTTGCAGACTGCAAAACGATGCCTAGAACTAGAAGAGGGCTTCTCTGTGTATTCCGCATCATCAGTAGAGGAGGCTCTTGAGAGAATGAAAGAGCAAGATTTCGATGTGATAGTCTCAGATTATATGATGCCAAGTAAAAACGGGCTGGAATTCTTGCGGGAGCTAAGAGAAAATGGGAATGAAACACCTTTTATTGTCCTCACAGGCAAAGGCAGGGAGGAAGTAGCAATCAAGGCTCTGAATCTTGGAGCCGACCAGTATCTGAGTAAGTCAGGCAGCCCCAAAGCAGTCTATGGCGAGTTAGTACATAGTATACGACAAGCCGTGAAAAGAAGAAGGGCTGAGGAAAAGGTCATTCGTTCAGAGGAGCTGATGAGGTCACTGTTCAATGCAGCTGTCGATGGCATAGCCTATGTTGACCCGTCTGGGAAAATCCTTGCCGCAAATAAAAGGCTGGTGGAGGAGATGCTAGGGTATGAGATCGAAGACACAATTGGTCGGGACTTCACCAAACTTGGGAGAATCGAATCCAGTGATCGCCCACATGTTCTTAATGCAATGAGGGAGGTTATCACCTCTGGGCAACCAATAGAGCACTTCGAAGTAACATTAATAGGGCAAGATGGTTCGCGAATCCCCACGGAAATCAGCACTGGAGTTTCGAGGGAGAACGGCGTAGTTACAGGTATAACAGCTGTGGTCAGAGATATTTCAGAACGGAAGAAAACCGAAAAGGCAGTTCGCGAAAACCAAGAGAAATTCCAGAAGCTGTTTGTACATAGCCCTGAAGCGGCAGTTTATGTAGATTCGAACTATAAAATCACAGACATCAACCCACGCTTCTCAGACCTTTTCGGATACTCCTTGAATGAGATCAGAGGAAAAGAAATCGACGATGTTGTAGTTCCTGAGGGCAAGGAAGAAGAAGGAAAGATGCTAGGGCGTCGAGCCAGCGAAGGATACGTGTACTTCGATACTGTCAGGAGGAGAAAGGATGGAACTCTTGTCCATGTTTCGATATCAGCTGCTCCAATTACAATTGGAGGGCAGCTCGTGGGTCATGTAGGATTATACAAAGACATTACAGCTCAGAAGAAGGCTGAAAGAGAACTGGAAGAAGCCAGAACTCATTTCCAGACTCTTTTCAATCTCATGGTCGATCCAGTAGCCATCGTAGACAAGAAAGGAAGAATCCTTGACATTACAAAGAGTGCCGTGGAGGCAACCGGGTTCAAGAAAGAAGAACTCATTGGGAAGAACTTTCTGAGGACAAGGATAGCGACTACGAAGAGCAAAGCCCTCCTGGTAAAGAATTTGGCAAAACGAATGATGGGGATGCATATGGCCCCCTACGAAGTGGAGATGCTGACAAAGGATGGAAGAAAATTGCCTTATGAAGTGAACGCACTAAAGATAGAGTACAAAGGCAAACCAGCAGACCTAGTTGTGTTCCGAGATGTTTCGGAGAGAAAGAAGATGGAGGAGAAGCTGCGTGTCGTTGGAAAATTGACTAGGCATGATGTCCGAAACAAGCTATCAGTGATTACTGGGAATGCGTTCTTAGCTAGGAATAAGGTAGATAACCCTGAGACCTTGGGATACCTAGAGGATATTGAATTCGCTTGTCAGCAAATCGAAGGAATCTTTGATTTTGCTAGGGCGTATGAAAGGCTGGGCGTTGAAAAATCATCGTACATGAACGTTGAGAGAACATTCAGTGAAGCTGCAGCGTTATTCCCGAATCTGAGTGGCATCGAGGTTATCAGGAATTGCCCTCAATTAACAGTTCTCGCAGATTCATTGCTTCGCCAGGTTTTCTATAACCTGATAGACAATTCAATAAGGTATGGAGAAAGGGTTAGTCAAATACAGATGTATTGTGCGGAGAGAGCAGATGAGATAGAATTGATATACGAAGATAATGGTATCGGCGTGGCCGACACCGAGAAGGAGAAAATCTTCGCTGAAGGCTACGGAAAGGGGACAGGTTACGGATTGTATTTGATAAAGAAGGTATGCGGAGTATATGGCTGGACTATCGAAGAAACGGGCGAAGAGGGCAAAGGAGCTCAATTCACCATGACTATTCCTAAAAACAGCGAGAAAGGAGCAGAAGGGTACCGTCTGCGCTCCTAAGTAAAAGCTTCGATTCCAGCCCCACGATGGCTAATTAACGAGAGAGGGTTCACTTAAAAAGGGTTTATATTCACGTCGGAATACCTTTCCCATAAACCTCGGTGGGATAGTCTTGAATTTTGAGTTGAACGCAGAACAAAAGATGATTGTTGACACTGCCTCTGACATT
>CP070679.1:1350844-1362083 GCA_020352535.1 Candidatus Bathyarchaeota archaeon
GCCTTGAAAGCTTGCTCTCGGGCTCTCCCAATCTGGGATGCGTCGGATGAAATCAACAATGAGAATGTACGGGTGAGGATCAGAATGGTTTTCATGTATTATTATGCCAATAGACTCGAGAGAATTGTGTGTGGCAGTTTGGACAAATCTGAGACTATGATGGGGTATTTTGCTAAGTGGGGGGACGTAGCTTCTGATATTTCGCCTCTAATGGATGTCTATAAAACTCAGGTCAGACAACTCGCGTCATACCTTAATGTCCCCCCGGAGATAATTTCGAAACCATCAACCCCAAGACTTCGGCCTGATCAACTAGCGGAAGAAGAACTCGGTCTTAAGTATGAAATGTTAGATTTGGTTCTATACGGTTTAGAACGCTTTATGACACCTGCAGAAATCGCAGGACAATTAGGTCTGCCTTTAGAACTTGTTGATAGACTTAGGAAGCGATGGTTAGCTGCAGAGCATAAGCGACGATTACCCTTGTCAGCTAAGCTTGGGTTTAGGACTGTTGGAGCTGATTTTAGATTGCCCTTTATTGCACCTTGATTATAGAGGAGGGAATGCGCTGAATACTATCAATATAGCTCTTGCCCAGATAGACTGCAAAGTCGGAGACAAGGACTATAACATTGGCAATATAGAGCAGAAGGTCAAAGATGCTGGTAGGCAAGGTGCTAATATTGTGGTCTTCCCGGAACTTACGCTGACTGGTTATTCAATACGAGACCTTGCTTATGAATTAGCTGAACCTATCCCTGGACCTTCGGTCAACCGCTTGGTAGGGATTGCGAAGAAGGAAAGGATGTATGTGGTATGTGGGATGCCTGAGCGAAGCGGAAGAGCGCAGGCAGTTCTCTACAATACTGCGATGCTACTTGGACCTGAGGGATATATAGGGAAATATCAGAAAATGTACCTGCCAACTCATAGCATCTTTGAGGAAAAAAGGTACTTTAGACCAGGGAATCGAACTCCAGTTTTCCAGACTAGTATTGGTAAAGTAGGATTGCTGGTTTGTTATGATATTTTCTTTCCGGAAGTATCCCGCATATTAAGACTGAAGGGCGCCCAACTGATAATCTGTATATCAGCTTCTCCATCTAGGCGACGAAGATTCTTTGAGGTATTAACCACGGCTAGAGCCATTGAGAACACGGCATTTCTGGCATATGTCAACCTTGTTGGTGTGGAAGATGGTCTACAGTTCTGGGGTGGAAGTAGACTCATAGCCCCGAATGGTACAATCCTCGCACAAGCGAGATATGATGAAGAGGATTTAGCAGTAGTGAGTATTGACCTCGCTGATTTGAAGCGAACAGAAATCTTTGTCCCAACACTTCGTGATCTAAGACCAGAGCTCTATGAATCCTTGAGAGAAGAAACGAAGAATCTTTGAAGAAACGCCTAATGGGAGGAATCTGGATCATTCGAAATAGAGATGTAAAACGGTGTTGTTAGAATAGCCAGGAGACATAAGCGTCTTGTAGTCTATATAAGCCTTAGATTTAGAAAGGAGAGGATTTTCCTGGAAGTTATCATAACAAATATCAATCGAGTGTGCATTATGAGTGAGATTCACCTAAATGCTCAAGCCAGGAACTAAGGGCGAGATGCGATAATGAATCCAAACACGAGGTTTAACTTTGTTACCTGCCCATTGCTTCAGACAGGAAAGAGGACAAAGGAAATCAGGAGAGAACTTGGCAATCTTCCTGAGAGGGGAGGACCTGGAGCTTCGACCCTTTTACTGTTTCTTCTACACGGTCTAAGGCTTCCTCAATCTTTTCGTAGGCTGATGCATACGAAAGTCGAAGGTAGCCTTCACCATATTCGCCAAAAGCCGACCCTGCTACGGTAAGAACTCTTGCCTTGTCAAGAAGGTAGCTGGCGAATTCTCTAGAAGGCCGGCTGAATGCCCGGATGTCTACGAAAATATAGAATGCTCCCTTAGGAAGAAGAGCTTTGAAGCCTTCAATCTCATTCAGCCGAGTGTGGAGAAGCCTTCGTCGCCTTTCAAACTCCTTTACCATATCTCTAACGAAATCTTGTGGCCCATTCAAAGCCGCGACTGCTGCATATTGGGCTGGTCCGCTTACGCAGGCAGTAATAAACTGATGGGCTAATATCATTGGCGTAATTAGACTTTCGGGACCTAGGGCGTAACCAACGCGAAGGCCTGTCATTGCATAAGTCTTGGAGAATGAGTTCACGATCACTGTCCGCTCATGCATGTTTGGGAAAGTGGCTAGACAGTGGTGTCGGGAGTTGTCGTATGTGATTTTCTCATACACCTCATCGGAGATCACTACCAAATCACGCTCTACAGCAAGTTTCGCCAACCCAGCAAGATCGTTGTAGGGGAAAACCGATCCTGTCGGGTTGTTGGGGGTATTGATGAGTATCACACGTGATTTGTCTGTGATTAGCGGCATCACAGTTTCAGCATTTAGCGTGAAGTTATTCTCTTCTAGTAATGGCATCGAAACGGGTATGCCTCCTGCCATTAAAACGCTTGGCCTATAACATACGAAACCTGGATTCGGAATTAATACTTCATCACCAGGCTCTATCAATGTTAGCAATGCAAGGAATATTGCTTCTGTCCCACCAATAGTAACTAAAACTTCAGATGTCGGGTCGTATTGCAGGTGGTAATCATGTCTTGCTTTTTCCGTTAAGGCGTTCCGAAGCTCTAGTGTGCCTGCTGTAGGCATATAGTGTGTTTGACCTTCATCCAAAGCCCGTTTAGCCGCGTCACGTATGTGTGGAGGAGGTAGGGAATCGGGCTCACCAATCCCTAAGCTAATAACGCCCGGGATACTCTGTGCTAGAGAAAATAGGCGACGGATATCAGACGGTATTATTCCCTGCAGTCGTTCCGGCTTATTGATTCTCTTCATTAGCATCCCACTTACTGCTGATTTCCATACTTTCCATAAAATCTTTGCGTCTCCTTCTTACTTTGTGCGTGCTTTTAGAACCCAAAGATATAATATATGGGCTCGTAAATCTCTTTTATTTCGTATACAAAATTGTATCCCTAGGACCAAACTCGTTGGTGGAATTACTGCGACTTCAGGAAAAGACCCAAAAGTGGCTTAAAGGTTCTCTAAATGACCCAATTGTTAAAATACTCCTTAGAAACAGCCATTTGACGAGAATACAGCTTGAAACGATTTTAATTGACGCATTATCCGAAAATCTAGCTGAAGAACCACTAAAATATGAAGAAAAGGCTAAACTACGGATTTCAAGGGTTAGTCGTGGCGCTTTTAATAGAAGTCTAAGGCAAGCCAAGAACAATATCATTCAGTCAATCTACACAATACTTCTTCTCGGTTACCTCGGTATCCTCGAGACCATGCTTCTGGATCCTTACGTTGAGGTCGCAACCAAACTGCGAACGTATATGAATACGTATAGAGAGGTTATGGGGGGCCGGAAGGTAGCAAACGAACATATATTGATTATGGATATGCTTCGAAAGGATCTTGAAACTAGTCTTGAGCATTTATCAAGCTCGACTAAGGCTTCGCGGAAGACGTGACATCACGCATCACGCTAGCCTACTAGCAGTTAAGGAGATTTATTTTGAAACTAGGTCTTGTTTTCATGTTTCCTGGTATTCGCAATTCCTAGTCTTGCTATACTACATTATCATATGTTAATGTAGTCAAATGATGGAGAAGATTCTAATCTATTTATATGGCTGTCATGGTCAAGTCGTATTAATGCGTTAGAATATACTTGGGCAGGCAATTGTGTTGTGACCTATGTGATGTCACATATAATGGATTAGAGCATACTTACATTATCTACCATAATCTTTAAGTTCTTAGGTCATGTATTGTGACCTGTGATGTCATTGCAAATCACAGATGTCACATTCGAATCACGGTCCTCGACTAACATCGTACCGCATCAGAAATTAGAGCCCAAGTACATTGAATCATGAAGGGAAGCCGCCTAGATGTACGATCTGTTACTAGCAGTTGGTTTTCTTTTGTTCTTTGTCACTGCTGTTGCCTCTCTCCTGTATTATCGGTACCTTAAAGGAATATATGAAAAATACGAGGAAGCGAAAGGGGTTGTGGGTGATATTGTACTTAGTTTTAATAGAGAATTGGCTGAACACGAGAGCAAGCTTGATGCCCTTGTTCGTAGAAACAGCAATGCTGTTTCTCAGAGTGAACAAGCCTTGAGGAAAGCTGAGGGATATCAAAATCAAATCGGACAAGTCATCGAAAAGACAGAGAGCAGTTTTGAAGCTAATCGAAAGATTTCAGGGCAACTTGACGATATCAGAAAGAAGGTAGATGAGATGTCTACCCAATATAAGATGGTTATGCAGAGGGTTGAGAAGGTAGAGAAGAACAGGAGTGGATTACCAGTAACCACAGAGGCGAAAATCGAGGCAGCCATTCCAATAGTAAGGGAAAGCGCGTTGGCTCCGTTGACAAGAACAGAGCTGAGTGTGCTTGAGATGCTTGCAACGGAAGAGGAGAAGACTGCGCCCGAGATAAAGGAAAGAGTGGGACTTACTCGAGAGCATACAGCTCGGTTGATGAAAAAGCTGTATGTCGCGGGATATCTGGAACGCGATGTGAATAAGATTCCTTATACATACCGTATAAAGGATGAAATGCGTAGAATCCTTGGAAAGGAGTTGAGGGCTTGAAGCCCCCACTAATAGCCATCTATACGGATTGACTGGATCCAAACTAACTAGGAAGAGATGTAGATCATATTGGTGGTCTAGGGTTTTTATTGTGACTGCTCGATCTGTCTTGTTTCACAACATTCAATGCCTTTCGTGAAATGTTTGTCATCTTTCTATAGACCTTATGATTAGACAGCTTTCTGTCCGAGAGGATGCCACGTTCAGTCATCCGTGATAGGTAAGTGGAAACCGTGCTCAAGTTTATTGGCTTCTTGAATTCTTGCTCGTACACAGACTTCACATCTTTGGAGGAAAACCATACTATAGGGAAACTCCTTTCAACAAGCAATTGAATTTCGCTAAATTTAGATAAATTCGATGGAGCTTCATATGAGTCAGCGGTAAGTCCAGGCATGCCACCGAGAAGTTCGACCACATCTAGTAAGCGGAGGGCTTTATCTCGAGTAACATTACCTTGAAAAGTTATTGCATAGCGATTTCCGTTTTCATCGAAGACCTCGACCCGCATCTTTCTAGCCGGCATCCCTGAACACCATATAAGACTCGGCGTAATTTAACGCATCACAAGTTATAGGAGTTACGGTGAACGAAGAGGTTGCGAAAGGCAAGGTTTAGCGCTAAAAACTGAGAAGGAAGGAGAATTGAGCTTTTTTGATTTTACTTGTTTCACAAGTACTGAAATATTAGAGAAATCATAGGAAGGCGCTGTAATCCCCATTTTCCAGTGGAAGCCGAGGGGTCATTCATTAACACCATACAAGGCAGAAGAAGGCGGGATTTCGAAGTATGGACAAGCAGACTGATTGTTATAAAAGAGGATTCACAATAGTTCACGTGAAGTGAAATCTTCCTAGAAGAGCGAAGTGATAGCATAGAATCAGTAGAACATGACGAATTCTAAAGCAGCGATAACAGGAATAGGCTTCTTATAGATCCTAAAAAGCCAGTAAAAACAGATTCACGCCGACCCCTTTGTTTCCATTGGACCTTGTGTAGACTTGGTGAATCGTAGGAAATCGGTTGCTAAAAAATTGCAGTGGAGCTCTAATTTGTTTTATAATAATCATTAAATAAAAAATTTCATGCTAATTCTCAGATGCTATTCCTTTTTGCAAAAGGAGCAGAAGTCCCAAAAACTACTGGAGCTATTCCAAAGGAAATGCAGGGGCCTGGGTGTAGCGTCAATCTGTATATGAGCCACGGTGGTATATCGCATGGATGAAGCTGATTTGCTTGATCAAGTCTTCGAGCGTTTCCTAAGCGGGAATAGCATTTTTCAGGACCGAGAGGTGTTGCGGCACGATTATGTGCCTGATATATTACCTCATCGAGAGAAGCAGATTCAGTGTATTGGTCAAATCTGTGCCCCTGTTCTGAGAGGGGCTCGTTGCTCCAATTTGTTGGTCTACGGGAAGACAGGGACAGGAAAAACAGCGGTTGTGAAATATGTTCTAGGTAAACTAAGCAGAAGAGCTATTGAAATTAAAGCCCCAATAGAAATCTGCTATATGAACTGTCGAGTTCTGAGCACAGAGTACAGAATTCTATCAAAGCTATGTACTAGTTTAGGTGTGGCAATTCCATTCACCGGACTGGCGGTAGGAGAGGTCTTCGACCGATTTAAGACGGCATTGGATTCACGCAAGACTCTCCTTGTCGTGGTGCTGGATGAGGTCGATGCTTTAGCAGAAATACGCGGAGATACGTTACTCTACGAATTAACCAGGATTAATGCGGCTCTTAATCATAGCAAAGTTTCAGTCGTGGGGATTTCTAACAACCTCGGGTTTAAGGAACTTCTTGATCCGCGAGTTATGAGTTCTCTCAGCGAAGAGGAGGTTGTGTTTAGGCCATATGATGCCTCGGAACTCAGAGATATCCTTTTAGATCGTGCACGGTTGGCATTTCATAAGTGTGTATTGTTTGATGGTGCCCTCGGTTTGTGCGCTGCTCTAGCAGCTGCAGAGCATGGGGATGCGCGGCGTGCCTTGGACCTTCTTAGAGTTGCTGGTGAACTAAGTGAACGCGAAGGCTCAGAAGCTATTACGGAGAATCACATACGACGGGCTGAAAGAAGAATCGAACATGATCGAATTAATGAGGTTCTAGAGAATCTTCCGCTCCACTCAAAGCTTACTCTATGCAGCGTCTATTTCTTAAGTCGGGCAAAGGTCGATTGCATAATCACTGGCAACATTTATGAGCTTTATTGTAGACTGTGCGATGAGATAGGACTTACTCCTCTAACCCAAAGACGAGTAAGCAGCCTGATTAATGAATTGGATGTAATGGGACTTCTGAACACACGAATTGTCAGTATGGGTCGTTACGGTCGCACGAAGCGAATCCATCTCAGTATCGCGCATAGTATTGTTAAAAGGGCTTTCATGAAGGATGATAGGCTCAGCGGTATGACTTGTCCCAATATGCGGTTTTCTACTACGTTTACAGAGCGTAACCATTGAGGCTGCAGCTTGACTTGCACTCAGCTTCGCCGCATTCGCAGACCAGCTGATTAGTATTACCTTAGATCTTAATTCCAATGACCTGTGAAATCTAATTGGGCTGTTTGGAGGGTTTGAAGGTTTACGATTGGTATTATCCCTGGATTAGGGATTAGACCCATCTTCTTTTGGAAATCAGTTCTTTTTTGCCAGGCCCCTGAATTTATGATAAGAGTCCCTCTGTATGTGTCGATTTTTGTTACATGGACATGTCCTGAATGGAAGATATCAGGAGGCCTATCTATAATTAAGTAATCCTTATTTTCAGGTGCGATGGGCGTTCTTTCTCCATAGATAGGCGCTAAATGTCGGCTTTGGAGAAGAAGTTTCATAGCTTTGTCAGGCATTTGAAAGCTGATATTTGGGGTGGATGCAACAACATCATCAAGGCTTCTTCCATGGTAGAGGAGCAGTTCAACATTATGAAGTTTTATAGTGCTTGGATTTCCTAGAAGGTAGACTCTTCTGGCTTCACATAAGGGTTCAGCATAGGCTTTTGACAATGCAGGTTGTGGCAAGGCTTTCCGAGATGCATCATGGTTTCCAGGAATCAAGATTAGCTCAATAGAATCCGGAATTTGTTCGAAGAACTTCGAAGCTAGCGAATATTGTTCATAGATATCTGCTATCTCCAGCTCCTTCAGCTGTCCTGGATAAACTCCAACACCATCAACGAGATCACCTGCAATAACTAGATACTTGACATTATTTGCGGTATCCTTCGAGTTCTTATCTCCAAGCTTACCATTCAGCCAGAGCAGAAATCGACTGAACTCTTTACGCATGAATGTCTTGCTTCCGATATGTAAGTCTGAAATGAGCGCAGCACAAACCTGTACTGATGCACTATTAGGCCGTCTTTGAGGGATATCTGGCCAGAGAATGCTCTTTGCGATAAGCAGATCACCCTTTCCCTTGATAGCATCGATGCAAACAACTTGGTCCAGTAGTAACATTCTGGCTTTCTTAACAACTTCTTTGTTTATGCGAGGTGATACGAGTACTGTCGTGTTAGTTTCCAAGTCTTCAATCGTCAGAAATATCCTTTGTTCATGTTCACGTTTCTCTGTAATCATACCTATGACTTTGACTTTTGAGTTTGTCGAAGACTTGAGGGCCTCAGAGATAGATATCGCGTCCTTAGCGTCTATTCTCTTCCTCAGAAGTTTACGAGTTCTTCGAAACCTGTCTTGGAAGTATTCCAGGTACTCTTCAACAGACCCTGTTTCACAGATTTCCTCTGTGGGGTCCTGGATAATTTCTATTTCAGCGTCTATGTCACTAGCGGAATGATGTTTCTCCCTTTTTGCTCCAAGAATTGACGATGAAGACTCGGGCTGAATAAGCTCTTCCCCCCCTCTCTCCGGGGAAGCTTCTTTGATAATCTCCTCTAGTAGGTTCCGTTGAATGAACAGCGTTTTCTGCGGAGTGCTTTTCACCCTTCTGATTGCCTCTTCGACCAGTTTCACTGGGTCTTCCGTTTGTGAAATCGTACTTAGAAAGTCGAAAGCATGCTTGTCAAGTTGATATCCTGATATTATTGAAAGAGAGACTGCCCTCCGAAGTCTTTCGCTCATAGCCTCGAGATTCTCCATATTCCACTCAGGATTACAGACCATCTCTGGCACCTCTTACTAATTTCGCTTTCCCTTTAACAAAGACATGAGACTTCCTGCTGTGCCGTATCTAGAATACGAGAAGAAGCTCATCTCAGCAACACCATACACCTGATATTAGGTACTCTTCTGATTTCCAAAAGGGGGAACCGAATTTTATGCGACGACTATAAATCAATTCTCTGAAATGGATTCCATAATAACGTGCACGTAGAGGTTCGAGCTTTCTCTATTGATGCGGAGTGCACAATCTACCTTTCTGCCTTTAATTGTAATATCTAATCAAGACAAAATGCTTTTAGATGTTAAGCGACTTTGGAGTTTGAGAAGAATTTGCCGGGGCTCTGGTATCCGTTGCCAAGACATCTTGTGTCTCAACATGGGGTGGCAGAGTGGCAATGCGCTGGACATCCCTTCCAACCGTAGTATTCTTGGAGGGGGGCAGAGTCGAGATCCAGTGGCTCTTTGAGTCTCAAGGGTTCAAATCCCTTCCCCGGCGCCAAGAGATGAGTGAACATCCCTTTCATTATATTAGCGGAAAATAGACCCTGCCTTTCGCTTTCCTTGTTTTCCAATACGCTTCTTCTCTACTGGTCTTCTCTTAAGTTCAGTACCGCAGATTTCACACCTTTTATCTTGACAAGTCGACTGAAATTTCCGACGGCAAGCTGGGCAGTACCTGATCCAATATAACCGATAGCGAATGCCGTATGTCATTAGAGAAGTAAACTCCAGCCCCAACAGGTCAGCTACGTTTTGAATAGAATAGTCATCGGTCACAATCTGAGGATTGAATCCTATGTCTCTCAATTCAAGAGCTAGAGCTAGAACCTGTTGGTCTGCTTGGGAAAGGAGCATATCACCAAGAGTTCCTGAAGCTTTACCAACCTCAACCATGTATAAATCGTCAGGCGCTTTCACCCTCAAACGGCTTTCTTTCAAGGCTGTGTTGAAGCGCATTGAAGGCATTGTATCTAGAGAAAGCTCTCTACCAACCAAAGGAACAGAGTATTGAACGTCACTGAATGAAAGAGGATTGAAACCTGCTATGAATGCAGAGGTATCCAGGATAAGGATTCTCTTCTTGCTAGTCTTCAGGACATCCCCCTTCTAGAAAAAAGCAGTCTTCCTTTCAATCGATGATAAAAACTCCCTTCAAACCGAATGAAAGAAGAGAAATTCCCTGACTTCCTGATAGTGATGCACTCATCCTTCGGTTTCATGGCTACTCGGTGCTCACCATCTAACACTACAGTCGCCGTCTTTGGTCTGAGAAGCTCGATGCTTATAGTGGATTCCGCCGAGAAGACTATTGGGTGAAACACGGTTAACGGACAGATAGGAGTCAATACAAATGCGTCGACTTCTGGGTCCAATACTGGACCGCCTCCAGATAAAGAATAACCAGTAGACCCTGTTTGAGATGCGGCTACGATGCCGTCAGCTCGACATTCTGCTACTGCATCACTCCCCTTCCATATTCTAATGTATAATAATTTAGCAGGCATGGACGAAGCAACAAAGACCTCATTCAAAGCATCAGGTAGTTTTTTCCCCCCTATGGCGGATGCAAGCTTCGTGTACCGCTCAACTGTATATCTCCCCTCTAAACATCTCTTCACAGCCCTCAAATCCTCTTTAGGGTCAACCTCTGCCAGAAAGCCTCGTACACCCATATTAATAGCTAGAATAGGTGGTTCGGGCTTAGGTATCTGGAGACAAGCTCTAAGGATTGTACCGTCACCGCCTATAGTAATGATTAAGTCGGACATCATCTTCTTCAATGGAGAACTGAATTCAACTCTATCAATGCTTCGCGCTAGTTTTGGTTCAAGAAGTATCGATAGTCCCTCGGCTTCTAGGTAAGTTATCACTCTTTCAGCGGACTCAAGCGAAGCTTTACGATCAACACGTGCAACCAGACCTATAGTGTTGAACAGTTCCTTTTCCTCCAATGTAATAGCTAACATCTATTTCTTAGCTTAATATAAGAGAATGCTAAGAGCTAACTATTTAAATGGAGATTCGATGTTAATTCGTACCAAGATAGTAATAGCTTGATGGGGAATACCGGAGTGTTAGTCTTGGGAGACAAGGTGAGAGGATTTGAGTAAGCCAATTGAAGTAGGGGCTCTAAGAATTGGAAGTTATGTGATTGTCGACGGAGAACCTTGTCGTATCGTAAGCCTAACAAAGTCAAAACCAGGAAAACATGGGTCTGCAAAGGCGAGGATTGTAGCCATTGGGGCGTTTGACGAATCCAAGAGGACATTCGTAAAACCGGTTAGCGCACAAGTTGAGGTGCCTCTCATCGAAAAGAAAGGTGGTCAAGTCGTTGCGATGCTTCCATCGGCTGTCCAGATAATGGATTTGGAAACTTACGATATATTCGAAGCCCCAATACCCGAAGAGGAACGATTAAAATCAAAACTTGT